>JAUISW010000001.1:1902500-3297500 GCA_030434875.1 Lachnospiraceae bacterium C1.1
CATCTGCTGCATAAACTGTCTGAAGGTTGAAAAGTGAAGCCTCTTCATCCGATTTTTCTTCATCCTTTGAATCCTCTTTATCTTTATCCTCAGAGTCTTCTGAATCCTCAGATTCTTCTTCAGTTGAGACTTCATCCGGTAAAGACCATGCTGTTGCAGCCTTAGAACCCCATTTTAAGTCTTTTTTCTTAAAACCGTCAGGACCTACAACATTATCGCCCGGATCAAGAACAATTATATAATGACCATTCATGCCGTCAATTTTGATCATATCCGACATCGTGGCATTATTTGTTGTATCACATAAATAAAATTCTCCGTTAGATCCGTCTGCGTCAGTAAGATACGCAAGAGTTACCGTAAGTCCCTCTGCACCTAGAGTTGCACTTTTAGTCACCCTCTGTGCCAGTTCTACAGTTTCACCCGAGTAATCAACCGTGAAAGTACTGAATCCCGTGGGAACTTCACTGTCCGGAAATGTAAGCGCAAGAAATTTTCCGTCGATATTCGTTGCTATGGAACTTGGCGTAACACCATCAGATGTTGTTTCGCCTTCGCTTCCCTCTGCCGACTCCTCGCCTTCTGTTTCACCTTCTGCTGCCGTTTCTTCTGCAGCTGCCGCATCCTCTGCAGCCTCTTCTGCATATACAGCCGTTCCAAACGCAGAATTCATAATGAAGACTGCCGTCAAAAACGACAACGCTGCCTTCTTAAGAGCTGATGTTTTCTTCATGATATCCTCTCACTTAATTAAATATTTTTACTTAAGAACCAAATACTGCCTCCAGACATATGTATCCGGTCCCGGTAAAACTACTATCTATTAAATCTTCTTTTACCATCATCCTCTGACATTGCTTTGCCAAGACCATGGATAAGTTCTTTCCTGTCAAGGAAATCTCTTTCCTTCTTTTTCTTTTCCTTGGCTGCCTTAGCTATCTTAGCACACTCAGGACAATATCTGCCGCTTCTTATCGGTTTTCCGCAAGCCTCACAGTTTAAGAATGATTTCGAGTCACTTGACACTTCGAGTCTTTCTTCCCGAAGCATCCTAGTAACCTCATTTTCTTTTACACCGGTATCAATCGATATCTGTGTTACCGTGGCCTGCCTGTGCTGGTCGAGGTAATTTCTGACGATTCCATAATCATCATAATACTTTTTTCCGCATTTGGGACATGTATATTCCCCTAATCCGGAAAAATTCAGCATCACTTCACAATCATCACACTTTTCAGGTTTGTGGTAATAATCATTAAAGAGATCGTCAGCATTCATATCTACCCCTCCTCGCACAATATGTCAATCAAGCTTCATCAATAGCCTTACCAATATCTTTGCGGAAGTACTTATTTTCAAAGTTAACCCAGTTAACTGCCTCGTATGCATTTGCTCTTGCCTGTCTTAAATTCGGTCCCTTTGCTGTAACGCCAAGTACTCTGCCTCCGTTTGTAACAATTCCCTTTGAACTCTTTCTGGTACCTGCATGGAAACAGTAATAGCCTTCTTCTGCCTTAAACTTATCAAGTCCTTCTATAACATGACCCTTGGTATATGAAACAGGGTATCCTTCAGAGGCTAATACTACACAAACAGCTGCATTGTCTTCAAACTCAAGTTTGATTTTTCCAAGCTTGCCGTCTATACATGCTTCCATCACTTCTATAATATCATTTTTCATCCTAGGAAGCACTACCTGAGCTTCAGGATCTCCAAAACGTGCATTATATTCAAGAACCTTAGGTCCGTCCTCAGTCAGCATAAGTCCAAAGAAAATTACACCTTTGAATTCTCTGCCTTCTGCTCTCATTGCATCTACTGTAGGCTGGAAAATATTCTTCTTGCAGAAATCAGCAACTTTCTTCGTATAAAAAGGTGAAGGTGAAAAAGTTCCCATTCCGCCGGTATTGAGACCTGTATCTCCGTCTCCTGCCCTCTTATGATCCTGGGCACTGGACATTACCTTAACAGTCTTTCCATCGCAATATGTAAGAACCGAAACTTCACGTCCGGTCATGAACTCTTCGATAACAACTTTATTTCCTGCTGTTCCGAATTTTTTATCCAGCATGATCTCCTTGATACCATTTCTGGCTTCATCAAGTGTATTGCATATAAGAACACCTTTTCCCAGCGCAAGTCCGTCTGCCTTAAGTACTATCGGAAGTTTCGCACTGTTAAGATACTCCAGTGCGGAAGCAGCATCTGTGAATACTTCATAGGCAGCTGTAGGAATATTATATTTTTTCATGAGGTCTTTTGAGAAAGCCTTAGAGCCCTCAAGAATTGCAGCATTTTTTCTCGGACCAAAAGCACGGAGTCCCTCAGCTTCAAGTTCATCTACAAGACCGCCAACAAGAGGATCATCCGGTCCGACTATTGTAAGATCAATATCGTGATTTTTTGCAAATTTTACGATGCGGTCAAACTCCATCACTTTTATATCGACACATTCTGCAATTTCTGCAATACCTGCGTTACCCGGAATGCAATAAATTTTTTCTGCCTTTTCACTTTTAGCAACAGCAGCGGCTATAGCATGTTCTCTTCCGCCGCTTCCGACTATAAGTACATTCATTTTATTTCCACCTTTCTGTCCACAACTGAAACTCTTCCATTTGCTATCAGGTCGATCGCGTGAGGCAGAATTTTCCACTCTGCCTCCTCCATAACACGTCTCTGTAAAACCTCCGGAGTATCATTATCCTGTATTTCAACAGCCTTCTGAACTATGATGGGGCCACTGTCGCATCCCTCATCTACAAAATGAACTGTAGCTCCCGTAACTTTAACTCCGCGTTTAAGTGCCTCCTCATGAACCTTGAGTCCATAGCAGCCCTTACCGCAGAATGAAGGGATAAGCGAAGGATGTATATTTATAATTTTATTTTTATATTTATTTACGAGCTCCGGCGGAAGCACCACAAGAAAACCTGCCAGAACTACAAGATCAGGGGCTGCCTCATCAAGCGCTGCAAGAAGCTTATGATTAAAATCGTCGGTATCAACACAATCCTTTTTAACAACACTCACTGCCTCTATACCAGCCTCACGCGCTCTTGTGAGAGCATAAGCATCTGCCTTATTGCTTATAACACGAACGATCTCTGTATTAGTGATCGTACCGTCTGCTACAGCATCAATTATGGCCTGAAGGTTCGTTCCTCCACCTGACACCATAACTGCTATTCTCAGCATAAAACTACTCCCTTCTTGTCTGCAGAAGCAGTCTCACCGATTATGAACGCCTTTTCACCGGCTTTTTCTATAGCAGCAACTGTCTTGTCAGCATCTTCAGCTGCAACGGCAAGAAGCATTCCTATTCCCATATTGTAGGTATTATACATCATATGCTCTTCGATTCCACCATCATGTGCAAGCAGCTTAAAAATAGGCGGGATGTCATAAGAGCCCTTCTTTACCCTTGCTTCGATTCCTTCAGGAAGCATTCTCGGAATATTCTCATAGAAACCACCACCTGTGATATGGCTGCAGCCCTTGATATTTATGCCTGCATTCTTAACCTCACGAAGGGCACGTACATAAATTTTTGTAGGTCTTAAAAGCGCATCTCCAAGAGTTGTTCCAAGAGAATCAATATGTCTTGAAAGATTTGCCTCTGTCATCTCAAAGACCTTACGTACAAGTGAAAATCCGTTTGAATGTACACCTGAGGAAGCGATACCTACGAGTGTATCACCTGCCTTTATAGCACTTCCGTCAATGAGATTTTCCTCATCAACGATACCTACTGCAAAGCCGGCAAGATCATATTCGTCTACAGGATAAAAACCGGGCATTTCAGCTGTCTCTCCACCGATAAGTGAAGCATTGCTCTGTTTGCATCCCTCAGCAACACCCTTTACGATAGTTGCGATCTTCTCCGGTACATTTTTGCCGCATGCGATATAATCAAGGAAGAAAAGAGGTTCTCCGCCTGCGCATGCAATATCATTAACGCACATTGCAACGCAGTCAATACCTACTGTATCATGTTTATCCATTATAAATGCAAGCTTAAGCTTGGTTCCAACGCCGTCTGTACCTGATACAAGCGTAGGCTTTTTCATTGTCATAAAATTTTTAAGTGAAAAAGCACCTGAGAATCCTCCCAGTCCACCAAGTACTTCAGGACGGGTCGTTTCCCCAACGTATTTTTTCATAAGCTCTACAGCCTTGTATCCAGCCTCGACATCAACTCCAGCACTCTTGTAATCCATTTCTTTCCTCCTTAACCTAAGTACGCCTTGTAACCAATTTCTTTAAGCTTTTCATCTTTTTTCTGAACTTCGTCTTTTAAGTTCTCTGTATATGCTTTAAGCTTAGCTAGTAATTCATCATCAGAAACAGCCAGTATTTTAGCTGCAAGCAGAGCTGCATTCTTAGCTCCGTCTATCGCAACTGTAGCGACAGGAATTCCCGAAGGCATCTGCAATATAGAATAAAGCGCATCATTTCCCCCGAGTGACTTTGAATACATCGGGATTCCGATAACCGGAAGCGGAAAAATCGCCGCACACATTCCCGGAAGATGAGCTGCCATACCTGCACCGGCAATAATAACCTTTATGCCCTTTCCCTCAGCTTCGGATGCCCATTTGAAAAATATATCCGGTTCTCTGTGAGCCGAAATAATATTCATCTCATAGTCAATTCCCAGTTCTTCCAGTACACCCGCTGCCTTTGACATAACCGCAAGGTCTGAATCAGAGCCCATTACAATTCCTACTTTTGCCATTTTTTCTCTCCTGTCTATTAAGTCTGTATTTTTGAAACAATTCCAAAAATACCGTAAACAAGCCTCTACTATATGACTTTGTCATAAGCCTGTTTCCCGCATGATCTATATTTCCGAATAAAACCTGCAATGGTGCAGATTTCTGATAGAAAACTACTATAATTTATAAGCTTAATTTATCCAGGGGTTCATTAAGTTCTTCCGTCCCCTCCACAACAAATCTTCCGTCTTTTATGATCGGATATCTGTTGCCTTCCTCATCAACAGCTGTAATTGTTCCCAACTCCTCATAAGGTATGGTCACATCTGTATGGCATTCAAAATATCTGAAATCGCTATCCGTCTTCCTTTTAAGAGTAGATTCATTATCTTTGGAGATAATCTCTCTTCCGTCGGGGTTAAAGACTTTTATATCCTCAGCCCTGCTGTAGCAGGTATCTCCCAACGCAAAGTGCGGTCCGGTTTTTTCCGCTATAAGGATCTCAAGTTTAGAAAAAATATTATATCTTCTTGCCATTGCGTATGCTGTGGTATTTGTTCCCACAGCAAATTCTCCCAATGGAAGACTGTCATAATGGTGCAGTATATTATCTTTGATATACTTCTTATTTTTATCTTCACTGTCAAAATTTGTACAGTTATAGTCTTTTACAAATCCATTTTCAAACTTAAATTCAAGATTTTCATATCTTAAGCCGTTAAGATAAACCTCTGATACGAAAAGAGTACCATTTGTTCCGTTGAGCTTTGGTGATGTAAATACTTCACCGACAGGAATATTTACATCTGCAACACAGTTTTCAAAAACTGTCTGTTTTTTCCTGTCCTCAAGTTTATGAAGCGCAACTGTAATGTCCGTCTTATTATTGCCTCTTCCCTTTACTTCTACCTTGCTGCCATTTTCAAGAACGTCTATTATCCTCTGCTGCATCAGCTTGTATTTTTCATAATCAAGCGTATTCAACTTAACGGTTTCATCAAAGATTGCCTTAAAATCTTTACCGATAGACGGAACAGGATATGAAATGATAGTAAAGCTTCTTTCATCACCTCTGATATATTCGTTTACAAGGCTTCCGGTCTTAGCCATCAAATTTATACTGAGCTTCTGCTGCTCTTCACTCAGCTCATAAGCCTCGGGATGACTTTCAGGAAGAAACGGCTCCTCACCATAAATATCCATTACGGCCGGACCTGCAAAAACAGCAGCCTTGTCCTTTAATTCCTCATAGCTTGTCCTCATGACTTCGAGTTTTCTCGTTATATATGCCTTATCAAGAAAGAGCGCATTGTCTTCCCTATGATCAAATTCCATCTGCTTATTGATGCGTCCGCCATAGAAACCTACAAGCGACATGCCGCTTCTGCTTCCTGCATTCAAGGCACGCCTGTATATCGTGGTTTTAAGACCCATCGCTTCAAAATTCTCTACAGCAGCTCTAACTATTCTCTCAAATCCCAGCTTATATCTGATAGATACAGTCTTTTTCTTTGAAAGATCCTTACCCGTATTTATAAAGCCTATTCTGAATCCTTCTGTAAATGTATCAGCCATTGCCTTTATCTCAGCATCAGTGAAAGTCAGTAAATGCCTTGCAACGCCCTTAACATCTTCATCTATATATTCTCCAAATCGATCAAGATATGAAAGATCAGTAAGATCCGACTCCATAATAATATCTCTTGCAAAGCTTCTATCAGGATCAAGCTGCTCAACTATACGTTCACGAACTGTATGATCCGAATAATCACTTATAAACGAATACAAAGCACTATGAACTGATCCGTCCTCCGGAAGACCATTTTCTTCTTCCTTTGCAGACGTAAACAGATTATATACTTCTATGAACAGTTCCTTTAATATAAGTTCATCGTATATCTTGCCCTCTGCCTTATATGCCATCAAAGAAAAAAGTTCATACGCCAGGAAAGAAAGCATACGACCCTTTTCCCTGCCCATTTCATTTACTGCATATACAGGATTAAGCCAGCTCTTTTCATATTTATCAACGGCACCGTAATCATAAGCAGGATTATTTATAAATTCCGCCTCATCCCTGAAATAACGTCCGAAAGGTTCCTGCAAAATATTTTCTGCAGATATCTCTTTTATTCTTCCGTTACTGAGTTCAAGGCGTTCCATATAAAAGCTTTTTTCATCATCCGAATATAAAGCCTGCATATAATATGCCTCCCCAAATAATAAACATCAGCAGCGAAACTATAAAACCAAGCCTTGGAAAAAATCTATAGGTATCTTTCTCCATAAGGCTTATTACGCCAACTGCAATTCCTGCCACGCTAAAAAGGCAGGACACAAAACCAATGGCACCCATTCGACTGCCTGTGATTCCCCCTGCCTTCAATACTGATTGTATAACCGGAACGAACATCAAAAGCGAGAGTCCTCCGAGGATCGAAGAAAGTATCCCCTTCTCGGAAGGCTTGCTCGATGTAAATAAATAGCGTCTCTTTCCAAATCTGAACACTGAAAGTTTCTCCTAAAAAAGAATCTTTGACTTATTGCTGAAAAGCCGTCCTCCGCTTATCAACAAAAGAATTCCACCTGTAATTCCGGCAACTATCATAATAATACCAAGCGTAATATTCACAGCTGCGGAAAACTTCATAGAACTATAGATTTTTTCATTATCATTATTCATGGTATTTTCCCCTTTTATCGGATCAAATCCTTATTTTACTCCATACTGCTCATAATAAGCATCAATGGCTGCCTTAAGTTTATCATCTATAACTTTTTTACCATTGACTTCATTATTCATTAAATATTCTATCACATCAGACATCTTTACGATAGAGGTCGTTTTAAGAGAATATTTTTCTTCTATCTCAGCAAGTGCAGATTTTTCTCCGCTTCCTCTCTCTTCTCTGTCTACCGAAACACAAAGTCCCAAAACATCAACATTTCCCTGTGCCCTGATTATCGGAAGGGTTTCTGCTATAGAGGTTCCTGCTGTAGTAACATCTTCAATGATAACCAGCCTGTCACCATCTGAAATAGGGCTGCCAAGAAGGATTCCCGTATCTCCGTGATCTTTAACTTCCTTACGGTTAGAGCAATAACGTATATCTGCTCCGTACTCTGTCATCATAGCCATTGATGCTGCAACACTAAGCGGAATACCCTTATATGCAGGTCCGAAAAGTATATCAAAATCCTTTCCGAATTTGCTCTCAATTGCTTTTGCATAATACTGTCCAAGCTTGATAAGCTGGCTGCCGCTTCTGTAAAAACCTGTATTGATAAAGAAAGGTGTTTTTCTTCCGCTCTTTGTTGTAAAATCTCCAAACTTAAGAACGTTGCACTCCAGCATAAATTCAATAAACTCTTCTTTATATCTTTCCATTTTTCCACGCCTTTCCTTATAATGCCTTATTAATATCAGCTATCATGTCCTTAACTGCTTCTCTCGAAGCATCAGCATAATTTTCTGCTCCGAACTTAGCATACTCCTCTTTTTTCCAGGCTGCAATAATTCCTCTTGAAGAATTTACTATTGCTCCAAGTCCGTCTGAATTGAAAAATCCTTTAAGATCCTCAGCCTTACCGCCCTGTGCTCCATAACCTGGTACAAGTATATACGCCTTTGGCATAAGTTTTCTCAACTCCGCGCCCATTTCAGGATAAGTAGCTCCTACCACACAGCCTACATTACTGTAATCTCCATCCATTGAAAGAGCTCCCCACTCATTAACTTTATCTGCTACATGTTCGTAGAGTGGTCTGCCATCTATAAGTCTGTCCTGAAACTCTCCGCTTGATGGATTAGAAGTCTTTACAAGTACAAATATTCCTCTGTCAGCTGCCTCACATTCATCAACAAAAGGCTTGATGCCATCTGAGCCAAGATAAGGATTAACTGTGCAGAAGTCCTCGCCAAACGGATCAAGTTCTTTTGATCCTACAGCTATTTTACCGATATGAGCCTTTGCATAAGAAAGTGATGTGGAACCGATATCTCCTCTTTTTACGTCTCCTATGACCAGAAGCCCCTTTTCATGACAGTAATCAACTGTCTTCTTAAATGCTGAAAGACCAGGGATTCCAAACTGTTCATACATTGCTATCTGAGGTTTGACCGCAGGGATAAGATCATAAGTTGCATCAACTATACCCTTATTAAACTCCCATATTGCATCAGCTGCGCCTTCCAGACTTTCACCATATTTATCAAATGATTTTTTAACTATGAAATCCGGAATAAAACTAAGGTTAGGATCAAGTCCTACTACTACAGGTGCATTCAGAGCAACTATCTTTTTAACAAGTCTGCTTATCATTTTCGAATCTCCATTCTTCAGTTTAAGTTTTTGACATGTTTATTTTAACTCAGATATTTCAAAAATCTATCCGGGGAACTTTATTACTAATACCCTATCTTGTGGACAGGAATGCGTTTTCTCTTTTTGCATTATCATCATCCGGATATGTCTTCAGATATGTTTCCATCAAAACGGCTGCTTTTTTGAAATTTGAAAGATATTCATGGGCAACGATTTCGTTATATTTAAGGGACTGCATTGTCTCATTGTCATTAGCAGCTATACCCTGTTCGAATGCCTCTAATGCCTCTTCATAATTGCCGTTTGTCATCTCACAGATTCCGAGCTGATTACATATGCCTGCATCACCCGGATTTTCTTTTATATAATTTCTGTAAAGCTGTGCTGCATATGAAGTATCTCCAAGAGCCTCATATGTTCTTCCGAGATAAAGGATAACTTCATTCTGTCCGCCCTCTTTCTGAGCGGTTTCAAGGCAGTCACGGGCACTGTCATATTCTCCGCGCCAGAAATAAAGTCTGCCCTTCTGATAATTGTTCAGAGTTGTGAGTTCCATTGCAGATTTCAGGTAAGAATTTCCTTCTTCCTCAAATCCCATGCTTCTAAGCGCTTCGTAGATATTTATATAAAGATCCGGATTTTTAGAATCTGCCTTCACTGCAGCATTAAAATCCGTTATTGCATCTTCTTTATTTCCAAGGCCAAGCTCGGCCTTCCCCCTAAGATAATAAACATCAGATTTTTTATCATCCAGGTTAAGAATTGCATTACATGTGTCAACAGCACCTTCTTTATCACCATTTCTGTACTGTGCCACTGCAAGATATTCCGAAATATCATACTCAAGATCTGTAATCCTTCCGTCTGACTCCGAAAGAGCATCCTCCAGATATTTTACAGCAGCTTCATAATCCGAAAGACCCATGCTGGCAATACCCTTGCCTCTGAGAACCAATTCGGCATCCTCGCCATTCTTCTCAGCAGTCTCAAGCTTTGCCATAGCCTTCTCATAATCTCCCGTCTTTATGAGCTGAAAGGCTTCCTTTACACCATTATCAGCGCTTTTGAAGCTGCATCCTCCAAGCATCAAAGCTCCTGCTGCAATTGATAAAAGCAGCGACAAGATCAGGACTTTTTTCATTACATGCTCCTATTTATATAATCTTTTAAGATTTTCACTCTTCATCCAGCTCAGCAAGCTTCTCAGCCTGCTCTGCCGCTGTCAGGGCTTCTACAACTTCATCTATATCCCCCTCCATAAATTTATCAAGGGAATATATCGTCATATTTATACGATGATCCGTAAGTCTTGACTGAGGAAAGTTATAGGTTCTAATCTTTTCAGAACGGTCTCCTGTACCTACCTGACTTTTTCTAAGAGATGCCTCTTCTTCATGAAGCCGCATTTTTTCCAAAAAGTAGAGCTTGGCACGAAGAACCTCAAATGCCTTTGCCTTATTCTGAAGCTGTGATTTTTCATCCTGACAGGAAATAACTATTCCTGTAGGAATATGTGTAAGTCTTATGGCTGAATCAGTTGTATTAACGCACTGGCCACCATTTCCAGATGCTCTGAAAATATCTATCCGGCAATCCTTAGGATCAATATTCACTTCCACTTCACTTGCTTCCGGCATTATCGCAACCGTTACGGTTGATGTATGTATTCGTCCACCGGATTCCGTTGCCGGAACCCTTTGCACTCTGTGAACGCCGCTTTCATACTTCAAATGTGCGTATGCGCCGGCACCCTTGACCATAAAGCTCACATATTTCATTCCGCCAATTCCAATGGAATCAACATCTGTTGTTTCAACTTTATAACCATTTTTCTCAGAATATCTGACATACATTCTGTAAAGCTCAGCCGCAAAGAGAGCCGCCTCGTCACCGCCGGCGCCTGCACGGATCTCAACGATAACGCTTCTGTCATCATCCGCATCTTTAGGGATCAATAAAAGCCTGATCTCATGTGTAAGCTCTTCCCTGCGTTTCTTTGCCTCGTTCAGTTCGTCTTTTGCCAACGCTCTCAGTTCGCTGTCCGACTCATTTTCAAGGATCTCGTCAGCATCACTGATAGCTTCTTCGTTCTTTTTATATTCTGTATATGCTTCAACTATAGGCGTGAGAGCACTTCTTTCTTTCATGAGCTCCATAAAGCGCCTTGTGTCTTCGGCAACATGCGGATCGATTAGAAGACGGTCGATCTCCTCATATTTCATCAAGGTGTCTTCCAGTTTTTCGAACATTTAACGACCCTTTCATTTCCTGCAAAATCTCTGACCACATCAACATTGATATAGCCTTCATCTTCAAATATCTTCTTTACTTCTTCGCCCTGATCATATCCTATTTCAACGAATACCTTACCTTCTCTTGTAAGGTATTTCTTGCCTTCTGCGGCAATGATCCTGTAAAAATCAAGTCCGTCTTCTCCACCGTCTAAAGCGTTGTGCGGCTCATAAAGCCTGACTTCATCCATAAGACCATCAATCACATTCTTTTTGATATATGGCGGGTTAGAAAGGATATAATCAAACTCACCGCTAACATTCTCAAAGAGGTCGCTTTTTATAAATTCAGCTCCGATTCCAAGCTTCCAGGCATTCCTACCGGCAAGTTCAAGGGCTTTTTCCGATATATCTGTACCTATTCCCTTTATATTGTTTTTATATTTCATAAGCGACAAAAGCACACAGCCGGATCCTGTACAAAGATCAAGCACTGATGCTCCGTCCTCTACCTCTGCCATTGCCTCTTCCACAAGGAATTCCGTATCTATTCTCGGAATAAGTACGTCTTCGCTGACCTCAAATTCCAGACCCATAAAGTCTGTTTTTCCCGTTATCAGCTGCAGCGGATATCTTCCTGCTCTTTTTTCAATAACTTCCCTGAATCTTTCCTCTTCCTGCTCAGGCATTTCCTCTTCACCATGTGCAAGTATAAAGGTAAGCGTACGTCCGGTCGCATAATCAAGCAGAAGTCTGCAATCCGCATCAATATCAGTAATACCGGCCTCTTCTAATTTATTTTTTCCATACAAATACGCTTCCGTATAATTCATGACTCTGCTCTCAAACCCTCTGACAAATTTTCTTCTCTCTTCTCTGATCCTTCATCTAATTCAAGATTAAAATTTTCGTTCAAATATTTTTTCCAGTCAAAAATTGCCTCAACTGAAGCTATTCCAACCTTTATCATTTCATCATCCGGCTCTGATGTAGTAAGTTTCTGCATCATAAGTCCGGGTACAGAAAGTGCTCTCACAAATGGATTATTGCTCTTACCTGCAAGACGGATAAATTCAAATGAAACTCCCGCAATGACCGGTATAAGGACAATTCTCATGACAACCTTCATGATCCTGCTGTCTGTCTGTATCAATGCAAAGAATATTATTGAAATAAACATTACATAAAGCAAAAAGCTTGTACCGCATCTTCTGTGTTCCCTTGATGCAGCCCTGACATTTTCAACTGTCAGAGGATTTCCTGTTTCAAGGCAGTTAATGCACTTATGCTCTGCTCCATGATACATAAATACTCTCTTAATATCTTCCATAAGGGATATCCCAAGAATATACAAAACAAAGATCGCCATTCTTATAAGTCCTTCTACAAGGGCAAGAATATGCGCATTTTCAATATATTTCTTAAAGAAAAGCGATGCAAAATACGGGAGTACCATGAACATTCCTATCGCAAAGATCATGGAAACAACCATTATTATTCCGCTTATTGCAGAATCTGCAGCCGTCTTTTCCTCTTTTTTTCCTTCCTCATCTTCCATATAGAAATCCGAAGAAATATTAAGTGTCTTCATACCAAGTACAAGTGAATCCAGAAAACTGAAAACACCACGTACAAAAGGTATCTTATAGACCGCCTTCGGACCGATTCCTTTATATTCATCTGACACTACAGCCAGTTCCTTATTCGGCTTTCTGACAGCAACGGCATATTTATCACCGTTTCTCATCATAACGCCTTCCATAACAGCCTGTCCGCCTATTCCTGAATATTTAGCCGAACATGAATTATTTTTACTCATTAATTTTCCCTTCTGTTTAAAACATATAAACGCCGCTGGAGATGGTCTCCAAGCGGCGTCTTTGTGCATGGGATACACAGTCGTCTGATCTTCGGCACTGCACGCCGCGCATCCATAACAGAAATCGGATTAGTTATTCATACCATACTTTCTGTTGAACTTATCGATACGTCCGTCAGCACGTGTTGCCTTCTGCTGTCCTGTATAGAACGGATGGCATTTTGAGCAAATTTCAACACGGATTTCCGGCTTGGTTGAACCTGTTATAAATGTGTTGCCACAGTTGCATGTAACCTTTGCTTCATAATACTTAGGCTGGATTTCTTCTCTCATTTTGTTTTTCCTTTCTCCCGTAGATTTCTAACCCGCGGTTCTATCTTTTTTTAATAAACTTGATCGATTCTGTCTGTATGCATAAACTGCCACAAACAGCTTCATTATTTTATCATGTAATTCATTATATGGCAAGTGATATTTTGCCATATAAATCCTACCCCAGGGCAGAGGCAGATACGTATTTAACAATAAATCACTCTGGCTTATTATCAGAAATTAATAAGATATGAGGATTTTTTCTCTCTTAGCAGTTTTTCTTCGCCCTTAGATTCTATATAAATTTCCGGCATATCCCTTGATAAAAAGAGTGCCGGTGCTTCAGTTACCGAATAAGCCCCGCTTCTTTCAAACCTCAGCACATCTCCGACTGAAAGTTCCTTAAGCTCAACCTCTCTGACAAGGACATCCGCAGTAGTACAAAGACTTCCGCAAAGGCAATATGTCTTTTTCTCTGAATCGGGCCGATCAGGAGTCTGCAATATGACAGGTATCTTCATCGCCATGTTCTGCCCGTAATAATTAAGCTGATGAATACCGCCATCCAACATGGCATAATTCACACCCTCAGTAGTTTTAATATCCGCCACTGTAGTCTCGTAAAAACCACTGACAGCAGCCATAAATCTTCCCATCTCTATACTGAGCGGGTATTTCGCGGCAAATTCCATAAGATAGGGAGCTGCCTCCTCAAGAGTTGATCTTTCGGTAGTTTCAGATTTCTCAGCTGTTTCCTCAAAATAATCAACGCCAAGCCCGGGACCATATTCTACTATCTCAGCTCTGAAATTAAAGCGGTTCCCGGCTTCTGTCAAAATCTCTTCCAACAGATTAAGATCCTTTTCAACCGCCTTTACCCTTCTCTTGGATGTTCCTGAAAAAAGATGGATACCCACTATATTCAGCAATGGATTATCCTTTTCCCTCTCTATCAAAGAGAAGAGATCTTCTTTGCACATGCCGAACTGATTTCCGGATGATATTCTCAAAAGAACCTTTGCGGATATTCCTGTATCCTTTGCTGCCTTATTTACAATATCAAACTGACCTATGCTTTCCGCTGTAAGATAACGTGCGCCTTCTTTTAAGGCTCTCACACTGTCTTCATATCCTTTAACTACTCCGGAATAAAGTATATTCCTGCCCGGAACCGATAATTCTTCACATATCGAAAGTTCACCCGGAGAGCATACTTCCACCATTTCAATTTTATCAGGAAGGCAGTGCAGCAAAAAAGGATTAGCCTTCATTGAATATACAAGCTGTATTCCCGGAAGCATTTCTGCAATATAATTTACCCTTTCCGCAAATCTTTCCGCACTGAATACATATCTCGGAGTCAATTTATTCATCTCCCATAAGACGCTCTACAAGAGCCTGTATGGCATCTACAGAATCAAAGTTTTCTGCCTTGAGTTCCTTAGGACCGATCTCAATATCAAATTCATCATCAAGCTCTGATACAATATCAACAATATCGAAAGATTCGAGAATATTTCCGCTTACGAGTTCTGTCTCCTTCTCAAAATCAACATCAGCTCTTACATTGCTTAAGATTTCAATAATTCTTTCTTTCATTTTCTGATTCCTCCAAATGTTTCCTTTTCCAAAGTTTTTATATCTGTTTTTCCGTTAGGAAGTTTTGCCAGCGATTCTAATTGCTTTATTTTTCTTGGTACCATAAACAAGGGAAGCATTCCTTTAAGCTGTACCGCTATCTCACGACTTGCGGTCTCCCCTGTATATAGGAGCCAGAGATTCTCCTTTTTACTGTCATAGAGAGCTGCACATTCTGAAACACCTTTTATCTCCATTGCTGCCGCTTCTATTTCATCAAGCTCGACACGGTGTCCCATATGCTTAATCTGCCTGTCGGAACGTCCATGGAATTCAAGTTCTCCATCCTCCCTGAACCTTCCTATATCTCCGGTCTTATAAATTATCTCTCTATATGCACTGTTCAGCGGATTCTGCACAAAAGCAGCTGCCGTTCTTTCTGCATCATTATAGTAGCCAAGAGTCACACATGGACCCGATACACATATTTCTCCATATTCGCCCTGAGGGACAGCCTTGCCATTCTCTGAAAGAAGAAATACCCTGTAATCATCATAAGCCTTTCCTATGGGAAGAACCTCATCCTCAGAAACCTTATGATCGACGACATAGTAAGTGCATGAAGCCGTTGCTTCTGTCGGTCCGTACTGGTTTACAAATCTGCATTCCGGAAGGTTTTCCTGCCAGAGAGCAAGCACCTTTCCCGGCATTACAGAGCCCGAAAAGCAAAGTTTCTTAAATCCCTTGAGCTCGCAATCCTTAAACGCACCAAGCTTTGTGATCACAGTGACGGCAGAGCTGCTCCAGCCGGCCGCCGTTACTCCATGCCTGTTCATACTGTCAAAAAGCACATCAGGCTGCATGAAATACTCCTTAGGCAGGAGAAATGTCCTCGCCCCTGTAAGAAGCGGAAGATATATATCTCTTATTGCTGCAATATAATCAAGCTGTGACTGGGATGCCAGCACATCAGTCTCGTCGATTCCCATAACATCTCTGTAAGAGTTGATATAACAGATAAGAGACCTGTGTGAGGTTATTACTCCCTTGGGATTTCCACTGGATCCCGATGTAAATATTATATATAAAGGATCATTTTCTGTCAGCCTGTCTTTAACATTTTTAATAGCATTTTCATCAATTTCATTTTTAATAAGTACTGATGAATTTAAGGTTCTGCAGTTTTCAATCAGAAGATCCCTGTCATCGGTTATTAACGCAGGGTTTCCAAGCGTTGACAGTATGCGTTCACGTCTGCTCAATGGATCCTTTGCCTCTATGGGAGCATATGCCCTTCCGGCATAAACCACTCCAAGAAATACCGCTATTGTATGAACGGATCTTTCCATCATGACCGCAACAGGACCTTCCGGCAGGTTTTCTCTTATTATTCCTGATCCTACACGTTTTGCTTCATTTCTCAGCTCTGCAAAAGTAATTTTTTCATTTTCATCTTCATATACAACTCTGTCCGGATAAGCTTCAGCAGCTTCCTCAAGCCATTCCAGGACATTTTTATTAAAATTGCGCATATATCAGATCCTCCGAAGAATATCCGGTTCCATAGGCACCAAATATTATGATCACAAAAATGCATATATACCAGAATGCAAATCTTACCGGTATAGGCAGACTCTCAAGCTTCTTTCTGATAGGAAAATGCATTTCTTTCATTACACTTACTGCAATAACGACCAGTAATCCGCCATATACAGAAACATAAGCATAGAAATCCATATTCAGATTTCCGAGATTTGCTATCAGCATATCAAATCTGAGATTCGTAAATATACTCTTAAACATATCTATTCCGACCTCCAGAGTCTGTGCCCTGAAGAACATCTCTCCTATTATGATTATGAAAAAGAGTTTTATAAATCTGAATATCCTTACCGGGGCAGATTCTTCCTTAAGCTTGAGTTTTGCAAGCAAGGCAAGGAATGGCTCCTCTAAAATATTCTCTATAAATATAAGCACAAAATAATACATTCCATAGAATATATAAGTCCATCTCGGTCCATGCCAGATACCGTTAGAAAGCCATACAAGGAAAAGCGCGATCGTCGGAGCCGTAAAGTGTGCCACTCCCTGACCGGCTACAACCTTGACCTTCTTGGTAAACTTCATTATCGGCTTTGCCAATGATACGGGATAAAAGATATAATCCCTGAAGAATGTACCAAGTGTAATGTGCCATCTGTGCCAGAAATCTGAAGCATTCTTTGCGAAGAAAGGCTGGGTAAAATTCTCCGCCATTCTAACTCCAAAAAGTCTTGCACTTCCTATTACAATATCAATGGATCCCGAAAAATCCATATATTCCTGAATAGTAAATGCGAAAGCTGCATATAGCGCAACTCCTCCGTCCGTATAAGTACCTTCGTAAAGTGCGCTTATAGATGGCGCAAGCTGATCGGCAATGACCAGTTTCTTAAAAAGTCCCCAGAGAATCCTCTGATAACCCTCCGCAAGGTCCTGGTATTTAATATCATTTCCTGCAAAAAGAGCCTTTGAATCCTCTCCATATCTGGTAATTGGTCCCTCAACTATCTTCGGGAAAAATGAAAGATAAAGTGCAATATTAAAGAGACTTTCATCTGCCTTTATATCTTCTCTCGAAATATCAGTCAGATAAGATATCGCCATGAGTGTATAGTAGGATATTCCAAGCGGTGCAGCAAGATTAAGCATTTTCCAATTGACGGGATGTCTGACAAGCTCTGAAACCCTTACTATATTAAGACCTATAAAATCAAGATACTTAAATCCTACGAGCACCAGCAGCAATAAAACAATTCCGGTCACAAGCGTCTTCATCCGCTTTTTTGCCCGCTCTTTTCTCTTAATGGTCTTATCCTTATTTATTTTTTCAATAAGAAGTCCCATCTTCCAGGTAAAAACAGATTCCGCGATATTTATGAGCAGGAGCCATTTACTGAGTGATGCAAAAAATATCCAACTGGCTCCCAATAATACAAACTTCCTTTTCTGCTGCGGCACCAGCTGATAAATAAGAACCGTAAGCGGAAGAAAAAGTGCAAAATACATCCATACTGAATATGACAGATCTCCCCACCAACGGCTCAAATCATTCATAATTTCAGCATCAAACATCAATAAATCCCTGCCTCTCTATAACTGTTATTCCAATCTTCATACTTTGAGTCTCCCCTGTGATCATCCATGGAATAGTTTTCCATGATATATTTTCCAAGATAATTGCTGACCTTCTTCGAACCCTCGAAACTCATATGATCTCCCCCATCCATGGTGTCGAGATTCCAGTCAAATCCAATATCTTCTTTATTCAGATCAATATACGGAACTGAATTTTCACGAGCCCATTCAGCAACTGCATCATGTCTTGCATTATTCCAGCCAACGGGCCTCGGTACACTTATTAATAGAAAATCCGTATTGTTTTCTTTTGTAAAAGCATAGAGTTCATTCAAATACTTCAGTGACTCTCTGCTCATATTTTCCTTTGAAGGACCCCTGTCCATATAATCCGGATCATTATCATAGGGAATTACAGAATCTGAGTATTCAAATCCCTTTAATCTCTTATGTTCATCGGCCGTTGGCTTTTCCGGAGAAAAATCAGGAAGCCAGGTTTTATAAAAGACATGATAATGTAATATCGGAAACAGATTTTCAATAAAATTCGTAGGAATTGCATACTTGTCTTTGTGCGGTACAGAGTCAGTAAAGAGCGAGTTTGTCTCAAGCACTACAAGGCGCGGCGCATGATCATCGAAACTTGTCTCTACCATCGAAACGGCATCGCAAAGTCTGAGCGCACTGTCGCTCAGATCATATGATGTAAATCCATAGTCCGTAAATATCTGCAAAGGAGATATTGATCTGTATACAACGCTGTCTCCCGAAAAAACAACATCAATATCCGTTTTTTCATCCTTAAGGTCAATATGCTTTCTGTTTGTCTTTGATATATCATAAACTTCGCCGTACCTAGGCTTTACAGCCAAAGATGCGGCGATCATCAAAACAGCCAGTATTGTAAAAAACGCTGTTGCTTTTATTAAATTTATATTCAGCTTATTTTTCAAATCACCCATAGTCATTCATTATAGCTAAAAAAACACATGTTGTCTATAAAACTCTTTTCAAATCTCTCAATCTCTGAAAGCTCTGCAACTACACATATAGAAAGGATTTTTTTAATATCCTCATCTGCCTTTCCGGGATTTCTGATATATCTTAAAGCGCCCTTAAGCGAGCTGTTTCCGACAGTCAGGGTCTTTGCCCTAAGCTCACGGGGAATAAGTGAAATTTCTGCCGCATCTTCAATTTTTAAATATTCTGCAAAACTGCCGGCCATATATAAAGAAGATATCTCATCGAAAGAGCTCCCCGCCTCAGAGATTATAGTCTCAAATCCTGCTGCAGCTGCAGCCTTTGCCAGCATCAGATTGTGAATATCCTCCTGGCTTATCTTTATGCGTCTTAAATCGGTTTCTGCCAGGGTAAATCCGCCTTTAATATACTCATCTTTAAGACTCCCGTTTTCTAAGATAATGCCGGTTTTGAACATTTCCGCTATTGCCGATATGATACCTGTTCCGCATATTCCCCTAGGAAGAGAATCAGCAATGGTTTTTATTCTGACCCTGCCGCTTTTTTTATCAATCCTGACATCTGATATGGCTCCTTCAACCCCGGCCATTCCCATTGATATATTACCGCCTTCAAACGCAGGTCCTGCCGCCGCACTTGCCAGATATATCCTCTTCCTGTTTCCTACAGCCATCTCAGCATTTGTTCCAAGATCTATAAATCCGATCTTTTCGTCTTTTTCATGAATTTTAAGAGCATATATTCCGGATATGATATCGCCGCCTATAAATGCCGATAATCCCGGAATTATGATAACTTTGGCATCAAAAGATCCTACCCTGCCAAATACCTCAGCAAATTTAAGGGGTGCGAATTCAAGCCTTTCAGGTTTAAAAGGTGATGATGCCATTCCCGAAAGATCAAGTCCCATAAGGAGATGGATCATAGTTGTATTAGCAGATATCACAATTTCTTTAAGAGCTCCTTCTTTTACTGAAAGATTAAAGAGCATCTTCCTTAAAAGGTCAATAATATCCTTCTGTACAGCTGCCCGAAGACTTGCCGCCCTTCCTCCGACAGCAGCATCGATCCTCGAGATCACATCCCCGCCAAAAGCTTTCTGATGATTCATACAGGATTCTCTTGCAACAGAATGCATATTTCGTAAACATAGAAGCTCTGCCGATATGGTGGTTGTTCCTATATCAATCGCAGCCGCAAAAATATCCCCTTCTCTTATATCACTGTCAGAAACCGCTGACATATCGTGCTCATTAGTATATTTTTCCTCTCCGCCAATGAGCTCTACCTCTGCATCCCCTTCAACAAAAGTCCTGCAGGCCAGACTTTCTTTTCCATTAAACTTAAGCCTACATTTTCCGCACCTTCCGTTTCCTCCGCAGGGAGAATCTATTTCCAGCTGATTATCTCTTAAAATTTCAAGAAGATTATCCCCTTTTTCGGCGTCTATCATCTTAACTCCGGATTTTCGGATTATCTTAAGCTTAAACGGCATTCCTTAATCTCCTCCCGATGATCTGTAACTGCAATCTTTTTTATCACATTCGGCACAATTATGATATATTTTCATAACAGACGGATCCTTTACCGTCGGCATAACCGCAGCATATGTCTTAACAGGTGACATCATATAACTTTCCGTTACCCTGACTCCCAGATTTTTCTCTGCCTTTAGTACAGATGCAATGACCTTCTGCATTTTTCCTTCTATCATATCAGGAGCATCATAAAGACCTTCTATTCCGAAATCATTGTCTCTTGCATACTTTTCAATTTCATGCAAGACAATTTTTTCGCAAGAAAAAAGGCAGTTGTCGGCAATACCATCGACAATCATGCCCTTAACAAATTCACCCCTTGACATATATTTGTCTGAAAGTTCTGTTACAGCCCCTCCGACTGTAATACAAAAAAAGAAAAGATCTCTTCCGTAAAAACGCATCGATTTAGGAAAATCCTCCGGAATCCTGCCAAAACTCACCGCCGCTGCCGGATCAAGCCTTTCAAAAGTTTCCCCTTTCACTTCCCTGAATGCATTTTCAAACTCCTTATATGAGGGATCTGATTTCTGACACCCGATTGAGCGGAGAATTATCTCTTCTCCGCTCACCACCGGTTTCATATGAAAAATTTTCATAATTCTCTTAAAACTTCCACTGCATTATTTTCAATCAATACTTCACTGTTTTCAACAAGATACTGCTTAGCAGCTGCCTTAAGCGTTACAACATCTCCAAAATCATAAGCGAGTGTTCTGATTCCTTCATAAATCCTGTCCGGCATTACATCATGCTGGATCATAAGATAGAAAGCCTCATCCTCACTGAACTTATAAAGTGTACTGTTGATCCTGCTTACAGAAGAACAGTTCTTTGCATATATCCTGCCTTCTTCGAGTTTCTCAAATCGTACAACGAAGGATTTCTTCATTGCTGCTTTGAGTTCTGCAATAATACTCTGATTCTGCTCCTGGGCATCAAGTTCTGCCCTAAGCTGTCTTATCTCACTCAATGCTTCCGTCGAGCCTTCTCCGCCATTTTTAAGCTGCTCTTCCATCATATCAAGTAATTCTCGCTTCATAGCCAAAGGAAGCTCGGGCATACTGTCCTTCTGCGCTTTGACCTCCTCAGCAATCCTGTTTTTCAGAGACCGTGCCTTTTCAGGATCTCCTCCTGTTACGTGTTCAAGCGCTTCCTCAAGATTTGCCTCATGAAAAACTATCGATATGCTCCTGTCTTCAAGTACACTGATCTGCGCTGAAGCCATATGGATTCCATTTCCATGTTCTATTCCAAGCTTAAGCGCTGCCCTATCCATGAGCTGGCGAAAAAATCTTTTTGTCTCGTCAGTCTTTGCCATAATATCATCAAGATTAAGACCGTTGTCAAAAAGCTCCTGCTCGCTCATGACGCACCTGATATCCGTATCACTCAGTCTGGTAAATTTCATATAGAATCCCTTCTACAAGCTGTCATATTCATGAGCTGATTTAAACTATTAAACAGTAACCAACAAAGCTGCCATCCAACCGATACAGACATTGTGATAAGATATTCATCCCTGATTCGAATCACAGTGTTCGCCGCATACCAAATTATTTCCTCTCTAAAATCCAATACATTTTTGCGGCGATCAATTAACTGAATGCGGTCAAATCAACCATCTAATAAATCGCACAAAATCAATACTTATGAGCTTTTTTTACTGATTTCAGTATAACATAGAGCATTGAAATAAAACAACTTATACAATGTTCTATGTTCAGTTCATTAGCCGTTTTCGGGACATTTTTTATAACTTTTAATTTTTAATACATGCTTTTTTTAGAATCTTCATGATTATGTCGTAATTTTCCGGTCTGTGTGGAAAATCACATTCTATACAATTCTTAATCCTTCCATTTTCTTTTTCGATAAAATTGTGATTTCCCGGACAGTTGTCCAAAAAATACAACGGGCAATAACAGAAGAGACAGTTAAAATCCCCCTCAAGTTTGTGACAGGGAAAATACTCACATTCCCTGTTCTCAAAGAACCTGCTGCCGTTCTGCAAACTGTCCTCCTCCCGCTGCATGCCTCTTGCACTTGCGGATAAAATTAGCTGCATAGGTTGCACATGATGAGTAATAAAGGTGCGGCCATCCCCACCAGTTATTGTCACCAACAAATATGCAGTCCCACGTCTTTCCTCTTATCGGCTTATAGGCTATGCAGTCTTCACCGTTTTCATTGCATGTATAATAATGAAATTCATGCCCTCTTATCGCTTTTCCATTTCCAAGAAAAGATGTGCTCTTCTCTGTAACACTCATATATCCGAAACGCACCAGCTTGCCGCTGTTATAAAACTTCGTATTGACAGCACCCACCATAGGATAGGCAATTCCATCCTGTGCCTCGATACTGGCTCCCAGATACATGAAGCCGCCGCACTCTGCTATTGAAGGCATTCCTGAATTTACAGCTGCCAGGATCGACTGGCGCATGCTCACATTCTCACTGAGTTCTTTGGCATAAATCTCCGGATAGCCGCCATAAAGAAGTATTCCATGGACATCATCCGGCAGCTTCTCATCATGAATAGGCGAAAAAGGAACCAGATTCGCACCGAAATCCCTCAAAATATCGAGGTTATCCTCATAATAAAACCTGAATGCTTCATCAGATGCTATAGCAATATTTACCGGCGGTTCCTGACTTATCTGATGTCTTAACCTCTCCCATTCAACGTCGATCGCCATATCGGCAATTTCAAGAATCTTAGTGAAATCCACCGTCTGTCTGAATCTTGCAGCAGCAAGTTCAAGCGTTACATTAAGATTATTAATTTCATCCGGCATTATCAGACCTAAATGTCTGGAATCAAACTTAAGGTCTTTATTGAAAGGAATATATCCTATTACAGGTATATTTAGTTCTCTTTCTATATGCTTTGAAACATGTTCGTAGCTTCCGATATTTATCCCGTTCAGGATGATCGCCGAAATAAGCCTGTCCCTGTCATAATCAAGGAAACCTCGTATCTGTGCTGTAAGAGACATTCCGCCCATGCCCTTTACATCACATACCATTATTATCGGACAATGAAGTGCCCTCGCAACATCATAGGCTGAAGCCTTTTCACTCGTTCCGCCTATGCCGTCATAAAGACCCATGGCTCCTTCAATAACTGAAATATCACTTTTGGACGCATTCTCCATAAAAAGCTTTCTGGTCTTCTTTACATCTGTAAAGAAAGTATCAAGATTTTTTGATGGAATACCTAAAACCCTTTTATGAAACATCGGATCTATATAATCCGGTCCGCATTTAAAAGATGAGATTCTCAGTTTTTCACGCAAAAGTGATTTGAGAACAAGACATGTGATCAATGTCTTTCCTGAGCCGCTCCTCGGTGCAGCAATCATAACTCTTGGAAAATGCATTTTTATCCCCCTTTATCAAATATTATATTTTAAATGAAATTATATACACTGGATTTAGACTCTTTAAGATATGATGATCACCTGCTTTCACAGAACGTGTCACCTGAATCATAGCCATATCCTCATCCTCATGAGGAAGAGCCTTCAGCGTGGCGTTAATTTCTCCTACTGTTTCAATCGTAACACAGTTTAGCACGATTTGTATGTGTTTTTCTAAGTGCATTATGAATTTCAGTATCTTTCTTAAATTTCCGCCGCTTCCGCCTATAAAAACCGCATCCGGTGCTTCAAGTCCTTCAAGAACTTCCGGTGCTTCACCCTCGATCACCGAAACATTTGAAAGGTTTGCCTTTCTGATATTTTCATTAATGAGATCTATTGCGTCCGGATTTCTCTCTATTGCATAGACCTTTATATCCGGGCTCAAAAGCGCTGATTCTATCGTGACCGAACCTGTTCCGGCTCCGATATCCCATACCACAGCATCTGACTTAAGCTTCATCCTGCAGATTGACATGATACGGATCTCTTCCTTTGTCATGGGCACATCTCCCCTGACAAAAGCATCATCCTTAATACCCGGTGTCAGTCTCCTGCCTGCACAGGCTTTGTTTTCTATAAAGCAGCAGCATATGCCTTTTTCAGAGATTCCTCCGGCCTCCGATGCCTCAAAGCTTATGATCTTTTCAGTTTCGGAGCCCATATTGATACCCGCCGTGATCTTTGTGAAGATCAGCCCCGCATCAAGAAGCTCCTCAGCAATTGTCTTAAGCTCTGATGCATCGTTTAAGAGAAGAAAAACTTTTTTATGTTCTCTTACCGCTGCCGTAACATCTGCTTTTCTGCCATGAATGCTTAAAATATGAGCATCCTGCCAACTGATTCCACTCTTCGCCGAAAGAGCAGATATACTTGATATTCCGGGATAGATTTCAAATTCCATACCTCTTTTTTTGAGTTCTGCAGCTGTTTTCTCTGCTCCGCTGTAAAAACCGCTATCCCCCGAAAATACTACTGCTATTGTGGATCTGTATCCTTGAGCAGTTCTTTCTGATCTTGCATCATCCTCAATGATATCTGCAATTTTTAACGGATCATATTCTGTATAAATCTTCCTGCCACTCCGTTCATTTCCAAATAAAATCGGATTTATGATCCTTGAAGAAGATGCAATGATCGTATCAGCTTCCTTTAACAGTCTCTGCGTCTCTTCACTGATAAGATTTCTGCTGCCCATCCCTATTCCTGCAAGGACTATCCTTCGCTCGATCTTTTTTTCTTCTTTTTTTAATTCATATTTATCTTTAAGGAAGTTAAAAATCTCATCTTCCGTCAGTGACCCCGCTTCATCAGGTCTCCTTATCACAAGAGATGTCATTCCGCATTCCCTTGCAGCCCCAATCTTTTCTTCAAAACCACCGGTTTTCCCACTGTCTTTTGTCACAAGTATCCTGCAGTTAAATTCTCTCATCAATGCCTTATTTAATTCTTTAGAAAAAACGCCCTGCATAGCCAGAATATGTGAATTTTCAATTCCGGATTCTTTTGCCTTTTTTATGGACTCTTCCGTAGGAATGACCCTTAAATATATTCTCTTCTTATCATCAATATTAGAAGTGAAAATATCCAGGGTTTTAGAACCTGTTGCAAGAAAGATATTTCCTTCAGTCTTTTTTAAGAAAGCTGCGCAGTCCTCAAAATTTTCAAAATACCTTATATCGTCATAACCCTTATCATCATCAGATTTTTCACGTCTGAGCCTTGAAATTTCTATACCGCATTCTTCGGCAGCCGCAGCTATATTTCTGCTCGCCTCCTCAGCAAAAGGATGTGTTCCGTCTATAATAAAATCAAATTTTCCTGACTTTATATATTCGCAGATCTCATCCTTATCCATTCTGCCGCTTTTTATAAAAGGAAGTCGTCCCTCTGACCCGTCCCGCGATATTTTTTCCTTAAGAACTTCTGCTCCGGTATCAGTCGCAACAGAAACCGTAAGGTCTGCTCCTGCCTCACAAAGTCTCCTGACTAAATGATCTGCCTCCGAATTTCCGGAAAACATGAGTATTCTTTTCTTCATTTTTTCCTCTCATAGCCTCTCTTAGTCAGCATCACACCATTTTTCATAACCGTTTCGGAAGAGCCTATAAAAACCGTGGTAAACATAGTAACTGAAGCATCCCTAAGCTCTCCGAGTGTAAGGTATTCCTTCTTTTCCCCTTCTCTTCCGATATTTTCGACCCAGCCGCAGACCCTATCCTTTTCTATATATTCGAGAAGAATGTCACATGCCTTTTTTAAATGTTCAGGTCTTTTTCTGCTCATGGGATTATAAAGTACAATAGTAAAATCACCCTCTGCTGCAGCCCTAAGCCTTTTCTCGATTTTTTCAGCCGGAGTCAGGATATCACTTAATGAAACTACCGCAAAATCATTTGAAAGCGGTGCTCCGAGAACTGCCGCACCACTGATGGCTGCAGTAAGACCGGGACAGACAATAAGCTCAGTATCCGGATATTCCTCTCCGATCTCATACATAAGCGAGGCCATCCCATAAACTCCTGCATCGCCGCTCGATATCATCGCCGTTTTCCTGCCAGTCTCAGCCTCTTCAAAGCAGAGCCGGCAACGCTCTATTTCAGAGCCCATCGGCGTTTCTATATATTTTTTATCCGGAAAATCCTTTTTTAAAAGTTTTGTATAAACAGGGTATCCCACTATAGTATCTGAAATATTCAGAGCATTCAGCGCCTCTCCCGTCATCAGGCTTTTTTTTCCGGGACCCGTTCCTATGATAAAAATAGTTTTATTCATTAAAAGAAAACACTCCATTTAGATATGGCAAATGCGACCGTAACACCATTCCATGCCTTCTTTTTGCATATGAGTGATGCACCTTTTCCAGCTGCGGCCATACATGCTCTCTCGCATACATTATCAATTCCGACTGTTTTGGCAACAAATGCCGAAGCCGTAAAATTTCCTCTGAGTTTTTTTAAGACATCTGCAGAAAAAGACTGAAATGAATAATTTCTATCCCGCACAAATTCTCTTAAGCCCTTTTCGTTTGCCTTAAGATCTATGGTAGCAACTCCATGTATTGCAGAAGAATCTATATTGAGCTCAGACAATGTCCTGTCAAAAAGCTCGGCAATTTCCTCCATGGGCTTGTCCTTCATGCAGCCTATTCCGGCATAAACCACCCTCGGAACCAGCTTTAGGCTGTGTCCGGCTACAGGATTATCCCTGTATGGCGAAATTAAAATATCCGAATTGCCTTTTTTTATATTCTTTACTTCTTTAGGGAGTTTTGATAAGAACTTTCCCCCCTCTATTCTGAAAGATATCTCATCTCCCCTGAGTATCTTTGCCGAGACCTTCTTTACGCCTTCCTTTGAAGAAATTGCCAGATTGTTTTTTCTCGCAAAAACATCTGCTGCAAAAAGTTCATTAAGATCCGTAGCCGTGGTAATTATTGTCTCGCCGCCAACTATTGAAGATATCTCTGCCGCCAGTTCGCTTCCTCCGCCATAATGTGCCGAAAGGATCGGTATCACATGTCTTCCCGCCTCATCCATGACGACTACCGGGATATCTTTCATTTTATCCCTTACAGACGGCGCTATCGATCTCACAGCGATACCGCATGCTCCAATGAAAATCAATGCCGTACCGTTATTAAATCTTTCCGCTGCCCATTCCGTAAGTGGTTCTCTGACCAGTTTTACAGTTTCCGGAATTTCCCTTCCTTCCAGTCTGAATTTATAATAAACTTCGATCCCCTCCCCGAAAGATTTCTTTATTCTTTCAGCAAGGATCAATCCCCGTTCCGTAAAGCATATGATGTCTGCTTTCATCATTTTTCCCCTGTATTGTTTTTTCTGAATCCCGTCTCAAATTCCGGATCATAAAGCTTTGAGCGGCTGTATTTTGCCCCTTTCACAGCATCGCCCACAAGTATGACAGCCATTCTTTCTGCCCCTATTTTCCTTGCTGCCTCTGCGATCGATCCTACATCACAGATTATCTTTCTTTCATCTTCCCAGCTTGCCTTATATACCACTGCAGCCGGAGTCGACGGATCATATCCTCCATTTATAAGCCTTTCCGAAAGCTTATCAAGCATCGATGAAGAAAGATATATTGCCATAGATGCACGATGTGCTGCAAAGCTCTCTATCGATTCTCCCTCCGGTACCGGAGTTCTTCCTTCCATTCTTGTGATTATCAGGCTCTGGGATATATCCGGAAGTGTAAATTCCATATTCAAAGAAGCGGCTGCCCCAAAACAGGCGCTTACCCCCGGCACCGATTCATATTTTATCCCAAGCTTTTCGAGTTCATCCATCTGCTCTTTTACGGCACCGTAAATACTTGGTTCCCCTGTGTGTAGCCGGACTATATTCTTACCTTCTTTATCGGCTTTTTTCACTATTTCCATGACCTCTTCGAGGGTTAATCTCGAACTGTCATATATTTCAGCATTTTTTTTGGCGTATTTAGTCAGTATTTCAGGATTTACCAATGAACCTGCATATATGATCGTATCCGCTTCCTTTATTTTTTCAGCACCCCTTACCGTTATAAGGTCCACTGCTCCGGGTCCTGCCCCCACAAATGTAAGCATTTATCATTCCCTCTTCTTATTCATTTGTAAATTCCATGGATTTCTCGAGATATTCCTCTGCAGCACTGCTCTCTCCCAAAAGTCCGAAACTGTTGGAGTAGATCATTATTTCCGTTCTGATCCTGCCTCCCGAGCGCCTTTTAAGTGCATCCTCAGCTCTGAACATGATGTCCTTCATTAGTTTATCCCTGTATCCATATTTTTCTATGATAGTCATGGCATCCTCGGTCGTTACTGATGACAGTATCTCCCTTGCCTCATCCGCACTCGCTCCTGATCTTAATGCCGCTGCAGAAAGGATCTCCATCCTGCAGTCAGCTTCTCTTGAGTGGGTGTTCATTATGCCCCCTGCCAGCTTTACAAGCTTTCCCAGGGCACCTATTATCAAAAATGTCTCAAAGCCGGCATCAACAGCCATATCAAGGCTGTCTCCGATGAAATTTGCGGTCTGTACGGCATCGTCAATATTATAATTAAATTTTTCCCTAAGAAATGCCTTTCCATAATTTCCGGGAGTCATAACGGCTATCTTTCTGCCTTCGGCTTTTTTAACGGAGAGTTCCGTTCTTATCGTCTCTTTTATTGCCTCCAGACTCATAGGCTTTACTATCCCGCTGGTTCCAAGTATAGAAATGCCTCCTACTATTCCAAGCCTTGGATTAAAGGTCTTACGGGCAAGTTCTTCTCCGTCGGGTACCGATATCGTGACCTTGAATTTCCCTCTGAAATCAAACTCCTCAGCTATTTTCAGGACTTCCGTTTCTATCATTTTTCTCGGAACCGAATTGATCGCAGCTTCACCGGGCGCACGGTCAAGACCCTTTTTAGTAACCCTTCCGACACCAATGCCTCCATCAATTTCTACCTCCGCCTTATCACTGTCCTCATTAATTATCTCTACAGTTGAAAAAATAAGGCTTCCGTTCGTAATATCCGGATCGTCTCCGCCATCCTTCCTTACAGCACAAGTTACAGAATTATCCTCTCTTTCTATTTCAAGGATGTCTGCCCTGTAATCAATTCCGGCTGGTGTCAATATCGTTATCTCTTCTTTTATTTTTCCGCTAAGCAGCATATAGGCTGCTGCAGCAGATGCCGCCGTTGCAGCACTTCCGGTCGTAAATCCGCTCCTCATCCTGTCTTCTTTCCGCTCATTATTTTAAGAAGCCTCAGATTATCTTCATGTTTTTTTACGGCGATCCTGTACCAGCTCTCATCAAGTCCCGGATAATCCTCACAGTTTCTGATAAGGATCTTATATCCAAGAAGTTTTCTGTCCAATCCCTTGTCGGCTCTGAACATTATAAAATCCGCCTCTGAATCTATTACATTGTAACCAATTTTTTTCAATTCATCAACGAACCAGAGTCGTTCCGATGAAATAAATTCGATCGTCTTTTTCAGATAATCGTCTGCCTCAAGTGCCGCCAGTCCTGCCTCCTGCGCAACCACTGATACATTCCATTCTCCAAGACAGAGTGAAACTTTATCTATTAGCGCCTTATCAGAAGATATCATATATCCAAGCCTCAGACCCGGTATGGCAAAGGTCTTTGTAAATGATCTTACAAGCCAGAGATTTGGAAATTCTTCCGTCCTTCTTAAAAGGCTGTCTGTCCTGTTTTTTCCGGAAAGAGTCATAAAACATTCATCAAGGAGAATCTTGGTTCCGTTTTCTCCCGCCTTTTTTATTATCCTTTCCAGCAATTCAGGATCTATCATCTTTCCCGTAGGATTATTCGGATTCGCAAGTATAATAAAGTCAATGTCCCTATCCAGTTCTTCAAGGAAAGCCTCATCCAAACTAAAATCATTTTCAGCTGAAAGATAATATACCTTAAGAGCGGATCCTGCAGCCTTTACCGCCCTTCTGTATCCTGTAAACGAAGGTTCGGCAACTATTGTTTTTTCCGGTCTCAATGCCAGAAGCAGGGCATTAAAAAGTTCTGATGCCCCATTTCCAAATATGATGCTCTCTTTACTGATATCAAGTTTTTCCGCAAGGGCAGTCCTTAACTCTCCACAATTTATATCCGGATAATTCTCTGCCCTTTCCATAGCATTTAATGCAGCCGCCTTTACATTCTCGGCTATCCCAAAAGGATTTATATTTACCGAAAAATCAAGCTCCACATCATTTCTGTATATATCACCGCCATGCATATTTTTTCACCATAAATCTACTATAATATTTGATAAAAGCATCAGAAGAATGCATATAAAAAAACATAATATCGAAGCTGAATACATGAGTCTGTTGGTTCTCGAAATATCCTCTGCTTCTATTTTTCTTATATCATCACCGATAAAGGGTTTTTTATAAAGCTTTCCAAAATAATATGCGTCTCCTGCAAGCCTTATACCAAGTGCGCCGGCAACAGCAGCCTCTCCCTGCGCCGAATTCGGGCTCGCATGATTCAGCCTGTCCCTTTTCCAGATCTTATACGCCCTCGCTGCATCTGTTTCCTCATCGGCAAATCTGCTGACAACTATCAGTAATAAGGCTGTAATTCTCGATGGTATAAAATTCAAAAGATCATCTGCCTTAGCTGCAAACCTTCCGAAATAAATGTATCTGTCATTTTTATATCCGATCATAGAATCCATGGTATTTACGGATTTATAAAAAAATCCTCCCACAGGTCCTGCAATTGCGAGAAAGATCATTGGAGCGATTACCCCATCAGACGAGTTTTCAGCCACAGTTTCGACCGCAGCCTTAATTATCCCCTCTCTGTCAAGTCTTTCCGTATCCCTGCCAACTATCATAGATACAGCTTTTCTTGCTGCCTCTGTATCATCATTATTAATTGCCTTTTCTACCTTGCTGCTTTCGCTCTTAAGGCTCTTCATCGCAAGGCATTGCCAGGTGAGAACTGCCTCAGCAAGCACTCCTGCTGACATTGTCATATGGTAAAAAAAGGCAGTAATAAGAAAACTTATCCCCGAACTTATAAAAACAACAAGAAAAAAAACTACCACTCCGCTTATGTATTCTTTTCTCTCCGATCTTTTCTTTGGATAAAGGATTTTTTCAAAAAAAGATATCATTCGTCCGATCAGAACTATCGGATGAAACGGGTAATGAGGATCGCCCAGGATAAGATCAAGTATGAAGCCAAAAATAAAGGCTGTTAAATGCAGATATATCATTTTATCACCGTCGCAATCCCGCAGTAGAGTCTGATAACCCTTTCTGATCCTGCCGCGATTTTTGTAAGGCATCTTCCAAGCCTTTCCCTGTATTCCCTTTCAAAGGCTTCCATTGGAACAATACCGCATCCGACCTCATCTGAAATGATCACCGCATCCGGATACTCTTTCATATATTTTTCGACCTCGTCCTCCGGCTTTTCTCCCTCTTTCATCGTCCTTCTGAACCAGTCCTCAAAATCATCAAAAATCGTCCTGTCAGGAAAATTTGTCCTTACGTACTCAGTCTTTCCCTGACATACGCCACCTATAACCAAAATCATATTTTCATGATGCCTTTCGTAATTATAAGTCCTATAGCTGCTCCCCATGCAGTTGCAAGTTCTGAGCAGCTTGAAAACCAGCCGCAGGTATCACCTGTGATCCCCCCGAACTCTTTGGCTGTCATTTTATAATAATAAATAAATAAGATTGCATTAAGAAAAAGTGCTGCAAAAGCCCCCAACGGATTTATATGTATCATCGCAGTCTCGCAAAGAATAAATTCAACCGAAACTATTGCCTTTGTAACATTAAGAGCTGTATTATCCGCAAATTTAAAAAGAAGTCCGTCATTTTTTGCACACTTAAAAAAGGCAACGCCCATTGCCGAGAGTACTCTGGAAAGAACGAAACCAAGCGCCAGAATTCCAATCTCTGTCCGGCTATTGTCCGCAATAATATATGCTGCAAGAAAAAGACATGCGTAGCTGATAAACTTTATGATTGCAAATGCTCCCGTATGCGGGTCTGCCATTATTTCCAGTTTTCTTTTTTTATCAAGATGTGATGAAAGTGCATCTGAACAGTCTATAAAACCATCCAGATGAATCCCTCCGCTTATTATTATAGGAATTATAAAAGCCACAAGTGCCTCAGCTGTATTCGGTATGATCTTTCCAAAATGTTCCGCCAGCATATGCCATGCATAGATCAGCGCCGCTATAGGTACGCCTACAAGTGGGAAAAAGGCGATAGAATATTTCATATTTTCTGTATTCCATTCCGTTTTTGGCATAGGAATTCTCGAATACATCGCGAATGCGATAAAAATCGATCTGATGATTTTCATTTTTACTTTCCTGTTATTTTTTTTCGTATCTTTTATATTGCTCTATCTTTATATCCTTAAACTGCCGCTTATTCATGTAAACCGCAGCCGCGATATCTAAAAGTCCCATCATCATAACGGCACCAGTCCCCTCACCAAGTGCCATAGAGGCATCTATCACAGGCTTAAGTGATAATTCCCTAAGCAGCATAGTTGCTGCGCCTTCACGACTTTTATGTGATGCGATAAGATAATCTCTTACACCCTTTACCATCCTGTCTGCAGCCAATGCTGCCGCAGCAGAGATCACTCCGTCCAGTATAACAGGTATCCTGTAGACTGCCCCGCCTATACAGACTCCGGCAAGCGCAGCGATATCAAGGCCTCCGACAGTCCTCATGATTTCGATAGGATCCGAGTCTTTTCCCAGGCCATAGTTTTTTATAGCATTGTTGATTATCCTGATCTTTCGTTTAAGTCTTTCATCATCAAGTCCGGCTCCTCTTCCTGTAACTTCTTCTGCATCAAGTCCCAGGAAAGCTGCCGTCATTGCACTGCTCGTGCAGGTATTTCCTATTCCGATCTCACCTGTGGCGATAAGTCCAAAGCCCTTTTCCGAGGCAGCTCTGACCCGTTCTATTCCAACTGAAACAGCCTTCAGGCACTCCTCCTCTGTCATTGCCGGTCTCTCTGTAAAATCCTCTGTCCCGGACTTTACCCTGAAACTGCTTATATCTCCAATAGGCTCTCCGGCAATACCGACATCTGTCGTTATGACCTCAGCTCCAACAGCATCAGCCATTGAACAGACAGAGGTTGTTCCCTCCGTCATATTGACAGCACATATCCGTGTAACCTCCTGCCCCGACTGGCTAATTCCCTGCCGTACCACACCGTTATCTGCAGCCATTACCATTACGGCCTTTTTTCTTATATCAATATCGGTCGTACCACGGATGGCAGCTATTTTGCAGAATATCTCTTCAAAGTCTCCCATACCGTCCAGAGGCTTCGCAATAGAATCCCATCTAAGCTTGGCCTCTGCCGCTATTTCCGCGGAGGGCTTTTCTATCCTTAGTTTTTCTAATTCAAGTCGATTCATAATGTAAGTTTTCCGTCTACTATAAGTTCCTCGCAGGCCTTCTTTAAATATTTGCTCACGCTCTTATCCGTATAAATACATTTTGACATGCCCTCTCTCATCGCCTGTTTTACGAGATCATTCATGCCGCGTGTCTTATTTAGAAAATCAACCATTTTTACCTTATAAGGCTGTCCGTCAAGGATTTCTTCCAGGATGACCTCCTGAATATTGAGTTTGTGATCAACAATAAACCAATCCAGCCACTGATCATAGTCCAATTCTGCCTTCATAATTCGTCACCTCAATTTCTCTAAAGAAGACGTGTTATCTTTTATTTCATTTTAATATAATGTTAAACTTTAATCAAATACTTGAATCTATTTATTCGATTTGGTAGGATATAAGTTGCGATTTAATAATTACAATTTCCCCAGAGGAGTGTTTTTAAGATGAAAATTAATCAATACCTCGAAAATAAGATGCCTGCTGCTCCTTTAAAGATCATCGTTATGGACAGCCTTAAAGATTTAGGCGAAAAAGTTAACGACTATCTTGTAGAATTCAGGCACGAGATCAACCAGCCTCATCACGATTCCCCCGCTTTTGAAGGCTACACAATGGACAACTACACAATTAATTTTTCCGTTCCAAGATTTGGAAGCGGCGAAGGCAAAGCTGTCCTGAACGAGACCATCAGAGGAAAGGATGTCTATATCATCCTCGATGTTCTTAACAATTCCCTCACCTATGATCTTCACGGATATAAAAATTCTTATTCCCCGGATGATCACTATCAGGACCTTAAGAGAGTCATTGCCGCAACTGCAGGCAAAGCTCACAGAATTACTGTAATAATGCCTTTCATGTACGAAAGCCGTCAGCACAAAAAGAGCAGCCGTGAATCGCTTGACTGCGCAAATATGCTTGAAGAGCTTTATAAAATGGGCGTTCACAGGGTTATAACCTTTGACGCGCATGATCCTTCTGTACAAAACTCCGCACCTCTTTGCGGTTTTGATAATTTTACTCCCTTTTACCAGTTCCTTCGTACTCTCCTTGCAAACATCGGAGATATGAAGATCGACAAAGATCATACACTTGTTATTTCACCCGATGAAGGAGCTCTTAACAGAGCCGTTTATTTTGCCAACGTTCTCGGTGTTGATACAGGTATGTTTTATAAGAGACGTGATTATACCCAGGTTGTAAATGGTAAGAACCCTATCGTTGCACACGAATTTTTAGGTGATAACGTAGAAGGAAAAGATGTTATCATCGTTGATGATATGATCTCTTCCGGCGGAAGCATGATCGATACCGCTAAACAGCTCAAAAAGATGAATGCAAGACGCGTATTCGTATGCTGTACATTCGGTATCTTCACCGATGGTCTTGAGGCCTTTGATGATGCCTATGAAGAGGGAATCTTCGACAAGATCATCACCACAAACCTTACCTATACTATTCCGGAACTTCTGGAGAGACCTTATTACCTCCAGGCGGATATGTCAAAATTCCTTGCCTCCATCATTGATTTCTCAAATCATGATGTGTCAATGGAAATGGTTCAGACTCCTACCGAAAAGATCAGAAAGATCCTTAGCTACTACAACTCAATCGATGGAACAATAGATGACTGATAAATAAAAACTTTTTGTCCCGATAAACCGGGGCAAAAAGTTTTTTCATAATTTCTATAAAATAAAGGTGATAAAAATGGACTATGCTTTTTTTGCAATCTTATACCGTCTTCGCTGGATAGACCGCTGGGCACTTATGCGAAATTCCGATAATGAGAACCTCAGTGAGCATTCTCTTGAGGTTGCAATGCTCTCCCACGCCTTAGCTACTATTGGAAACAAAAAACTCGGAAAAACACTTAACGCAGAGAAGGCCGCTCTCTTCGGAATATATCATGATGCAAGTGAAATCCTCACCGGAGATATGCCGACACCTGTAAAATACTTCAATGACGAAATAGCAAATGCATATAAAGATATTGAAAAAAATGCCTGCGAGCGCCTTATATCCCTCTTACCGGACTATTTAAAAGATTCCTATAAAGAATTAATGATGCCGGGTGATGAATATTCATATGAGAAAAAGCTTGTAAAAGGAGCCGATAAACTCTCTGCCTATATAAAATGCTTAAATGAGAAAAAAGCCGGAAATATGGAGTTTGCACAGGCAGAAAAATCCACTCTCCAGTCACTCCATAAGCTAGACCTTGAAGAAGTCGAGCTCTTCCTGAAAGACTTTATTCCTGCCTACCGTAAAACATTGGACGAAATAAAAGTCTAAAGTCGGCTTGACAATTTTCTTTTTACATTGTACAATTTTTTAGTGTTGACAAAGTCGAACAGCTGTACTATATTGTACAGCTGTTATATTATATTAAAGTTTTATCGCTTAATAGGGGGATAATTATTTATGCTTAAAGTACCATCATTAAGAGGAAAATTCGTCTGCGGTCCTTGCAATAACCCGGAAGCAACCTATACCGCTCACGAACACCTCATATCTTACAGACTTCCGCGTCATGAATGCATCACCATTAATGGTCTTGCAGCCTTCTGTGACGTGTGCGGCAAATATGCTAAGATATCAGCGATCGAGGATTACAACGCTGAACTTGCAGAGGAGGCTTACGCTCATCCCGAGCTTGCCCAGACAGCAGTTTCAAGCACAGAAGATTCTAATATTGAAAATAGTGAAGTTCCTGCAGAGGCATCTTCCATTGCAGAAGATATGTCATCTCCCGCTCTTTCAGTTATGGAAGACGACAGCTTCAACGACTACTACTCAGAAGACTCCTCAGGCCAGATGGAGTTCACCGATCTCATTGGAAATATGTAATTCAAAAGCCCGTAAACGCAAAGTTTACGGGCTTTATTCATGTCCTTCTATGGCAATCCGGGTGAAAGTCACGCTTTAGATGGGACTGCGACGCCGTGCCTTGCACGGCTAGTCCCGGCTCCACCGGGAAACCCACGCTTGCGTTAGCAAGCTGAGTGAAAGTCACGCGCAGATGGGACTGCGACGGCACGCTTTTGCGTGCCTAGTCCCGGCTCCGCCGGGAAACCCACGCTTGCGCTAGCAAGCTGGGTGAAAGTCACGCTCCTGTATATATAGAAAAAAGACATCAGCTTAAGCTGATGTCTTTTGAAATATATGCAGGAGATGGGACTTGAACCCACACAATGTTGCCATCACAGGCACCTGAAGCCTGCGCGTCTGCCAATTCCGCCACTCCTGCTCACTATTTCTGCTGCGGATTTATCGCCGCAACAGAAATAATTATATAATTTTAAGTCTTTCTTGTCAACTTATTTCTGACTCAAACTCAAGCCTTAGCCTTTGCAAGCTCAGCAAGTGTTGTAAATCCAGCTGCATCGTTAACAGCCATCTCAGAAAGCATCTTTCTGTTGATGTCGATACCTGCAACCTTAAGACCGTGCATAAGCTGGCTGTATGTAAGTCCGTTTGCACGAGCTGCTGCATTGATACGTGTGATCCAGAGTGATCTGAAATCTCTCTTCTTCTGCTTACGTCCTGCAAATGAAGATGTAAGAGCTCTCATTACAGACTGCTTTGCAACTCTGTACTGTTTTGATCTTGCTCCTCTATATCCTTTAGCGAGTTTAAGAACTCTCTTATGCTTTTTCTTTGCGTTTAAACCGCCTTTGATTCTTGCCATGTCTTTTTCCTCCTTACTTTAAGTCTGTCAATTATAAATAAGGCATGATTTTCTTCATTGTCTTTACGTTAGTTGCATCTGTCATTGCTGCATGTCTAAGATTTCTCTTAGTCTTTGCAGACTTCTTCGTAAGGATATGACGCTTATAAGCCTTAAATCTCTTAAGTTTTCCTGTTCCTGTAACCTTGAAACGTTTTGCTGCTGACCTGTTGGTCTTCATCTTTGGCATGATTAAAATCCTCCTGTTATCCTGCTATCATTATCAGCATTACTTTTTCTCTGCCAGCTGAATAGTCATAGTTCTGCCTTCAACCTTTGCAGACTTCTCTACAACTGCTACATCAGCCAGGCTTTCTGCAAAATCGTCCAGAATATGTTTGCTGGCGCTCATATGTGCCATCTCACGTCCTCTGAATCGTAATGTAACCTTGACTCTGTCGCCCTTTGAAAGGAATTTTCTTGCAGCGTTAGCTTTAGTATTCAGATCATTCGTGTCAATATTAGGTGAAAGTCGGATTTCCTTGACATCGATGATTCTCTGCTTTTTCCTTGCATCCTTCTCACGGCGAGCCTGTTCATATTTGTACTTACCGTAATCAACTATCTTGCATACAGGCGGCTTTGCATTAGGAGCGATCTTTACAAGATCAAGCTCTGCTTCTCTTGCTTTCTCAAGCGCCTCTCTTACCGGCATTACACCAAGCTGTTCACCATCTTCTCCAATCAGTCTGACTTCTCTGTCTCTGATCTGCTCATTGATATATAAGTCGCTAATAGCCTTATACCTCCCCGCCTTCGCGGCAAAAAATCCTTTTTTTCGCTGTGTCCAATAAAAAAGAACAGCGTGCAAAAAGCATCACTGTCCCATTAATCCTTAGTAAAGTATTAACGCTTGCTGACTAACCTCATGTTGTCGCAAGGTGAGAGTGAAACCTCTGCTTTGTTAACGTACTTGAATAGAATATCACTCATGCTTATATGTGTCAAGCATTTTTATCATCTTTTTTACTGCCTCTTTGGAAGCCTGTTCTCTGACTGACTGTCTGTCGCCATCGAAATGGTATTTTTCAACCTCTTTAGAGTCCAAAACTTTACATCCTATATAAACCGTACCGGCAGGTGTTCCGTCATCTCCTGAGGATGGTCCTGCATATCCCGTAACGGATATGACACATTCTGACCCGCTTCTTTCTGCGCATCCTGTAAGCATTTCATCCGCGGTCTCTGCACTCACTGCAGTATACTTCTTTAACGTTTCTTCACTAACACCCAGAAGCTTGTGCTTTACCCGGTCAGAATATGTGATATAACTTTCTTCTATAACATCCGATGCACCGGAAACTCCTATTATTCCTGAAATAAGCATTCCACCTGTGCAGCTTTCTGCTGCGCTCAGGTGGAATCCACAATTTTTAAGCTTTGAAACAAGCTCTTCTTCTATAGATATATTATCACTCATGATGCGTCCTTCATTACATCTTTATTCTCAACCAGATAAACTACCAAAGATATTATAGTCAGAAGGACTGCAATATACTTAAATGCCTCTGTAACGATCTGTACAGCCGGGATCTGAATATCAGCTATTACCAGGCAGATCATCACCATCTGGGAAGCTGTCTTAAATTTTCCCCAGTAATTGGCAGCGATCACCTTGCCTGTTTCTGCTGCTACAAGTCTAAATCCGCTTATTACAAAATCTCTGGCTACGATTATGATAGTCATCCATGCCGGAAGTTTTCCCATTTCCGTGAGGCAGATAAGTGCCGAACAAACCAGCATTTTATCAGCCAGGGGATCCATGAACTTTCCGAAATTAGTCACAAGATTATATTTCCTTGCAATTTTTCCGTCAAGCATATCCGTAAGGCTCGCAACGATAAATATACCGAGAGCCGCCCATTTGGAAGCATCTCCAAGGCAATTCGTCAAAAGGATAGCTACAAAAAAAGGAATAAGTATTACTCTCAAAACCGTAAGCTTATTTGGTAAATTCATTTTCCTACTCTCTTTCTCCGATCAAGTCGTATTCATCGGCAGCAGTTACCTTTACCTTTATAAAATCTCCTGTCATAAGGTCTCCTGCGCCATTTTCATCGACAAATATCATGCCGTCCACACCCGGCGTATCTCTGTAAGTTCTGCCGACATATACATGTTCTTCAGGTATCTTACCTTCTATCATGCAGTCCAGGCTTCTTCCTATCATCTCATGTGTTTTTTTATATGAAATATCCTGCTGGAGCTCCATGATCTCATTACGTCTTTTTTCTTTTGTATCTTCATCCAGCTGATCCGGGAATTTCTCCGCCGGCGTATTTTCTTCCGGTGAATATGTAAATACACCCAGTCTGTCGAATTTCATTTTTTCAACGAACTCAAGCATTTCTGAATGATCTGCTTCTGTTTCTCCCGGGAAGCCTGTTATAAGAGTTGTCCTGAGAACTATATCAGGAATCTCTTTTCTGAGCTTTGTCACAAGTTCTACAAGTTCAGCATTTGAAGTCCTGCGACCCATCGCCTTAAGAATTTTATCTGACGCATGCTGGATCGGCAGGTCTAAATAATTGCATATCTTCGGCTCAGTCTTCATAACCTCGATAAGCTCATCATTTATTTCTTCGGGATAACAGTAAAGAATTCGTATCCATTCAAAACCATCTATTCTGCAAAGTTTTCTCAAAAGCTCCGGAAGCATTTTCTTTCCATAGATATCTATGCCGTAGACTGTTGTTTCCTGCGCAACGATAACAAGCTCCTTTACGCCACGCTCAGCCAATGCCTCTGCGTCAGATACAAGCTTCTCCATCGGAACACTTCTGTAATTTCCTCTGATACCGGGAATTGCACAATAGGTACATCTTTTATTACAGCCCTCGGCAATCTTTAAGAACTCATAGTTTCCCGGAGTCGTCACAGTTCTTTTTCCTGCGACATAGGTAAGCTTGTCAATGCTTTCTTTCTCTACGAGAACTTCTTCCTTACCGGCAAGTGCCTTGTCGACCGCATCAACAATCTTATCAAAAGCAGTCGTACCAATGATAACGTCTACTTCCGGAAGTTCTCTTTTAATGTCCTCTGTATATCTTTCAGCCAGACATCCTGCAACAACCAGGCATTTAAGCTTCCCGTTTTCCTTAAGTGCGCCGGCATCAATGATGGCATTGATACTCTCTTCCTTTGCATCTTTAATAAATGCGCATGAATTTATGACAATAATATCGGCCTCCATATCATTGTCAGTAAATTCATAGCCCTTCTCTGCAAGAAGGGCTATCATTTGCTCAGAGTCAACGAGGTTCTTGTCGCATCCAAGCGATATAAAAAGTATTTTCATTTCTAAATTTCTCTTAATGATATCAGATTCCTCTTTTTTCAAGCTGCATTAATTATTCTTCGTTCTCATCCTTATTAAGAATGTGGATCTTTCCCTTCCAAAGTTCATCAACTGCAAGTGAAAGGGGTTTTCTGCCATTTGGCATAAGTAAAGGTGTTGCACCGTCACTAAGCTGACGTGCTCTCTTGCTTGTTGCAAGCACTATTGAATAACGGCTGCTGACGATAGGTGCTTCACCCTCGCCTGCATCTGAGTTTACAACTTCCATAAGGTCTGCATATGATGGATGTAACATAGTTAATTCCTCCTGTATATAAAATCTAAATTATTAATTGCCTGTTCTGCGTTCTTATCAGATTTCCTTAAGTTCTCTCTGAATTTCCTCAATGAAATTTTTCTGTCTTAAAGGCATGAACTTTGCTGCCTGTATTATATTATGCATAGATTCCGTGCATTTTTCAATATCGTCATTTATAACTATAAAGTCATAATTTTCTATGCCTTCGGATTCTTCTGCAGCACGTTTCATGCGCTTATCGATAACTTCAGCCGTCTCGGTACCGCGACCGACAAGTCTGTTTTTAAGAATCTCTGCACTCGGCGGCATAACAAAAAGAAGAAGTGCCTCCGGAAACTTTTTCTTTATCTGCATCGCACCCTGGATCTCTATTTCAAGAACAACGTCTTTACCGGCATCAAGTTTCTCTTCAACGAATTTTTTAGGTGTTCCGTAATAGTTTCCAACATAGCAGGCATGCTCTAAAAGTTCTCCTTTTTCGATCATGCCTTCAAATTCTTCCTTTGTTTTATAAAAATAACTTACGCCTTCCTCTTCACCGGGTCTCGGCTGACGGGAGGTTGCCGATACTGATAAAGCATAGTTATCGTAATTCGACAAAAGCTTTTTCATCAGTGTTCCCTTGCCTGCCCCGGCAAAGCCTGAAACAACGACAAGTATACCTTTAGATTCCAATTTTTATTTCTCCTTACACTTAAAACGCTCTACAAGTGTCTCCGGTGTCAAAGCTGAAAGCACTACCCTTCCGCCTTCCATTATCAGGCAGGACTGAACCTTGCGTCCATGAGTAGCATCTATGGCTGTTCCCTCTTTTCTCGAGGTCTGCATAAGCCTTTTTGCCGGAGCTGAATCACTCATAATTATGGCTATGATCTTTTCCGCGTTGACAATATTTCCAAATCCCACATTTATAAGATTATTCAATATTCTGTATCTGCTCCCTTATTTTCTCGATGGATGTTTTAAGTTCTATCGCAGCATCACTTGTAGCAAGGTCATTAGCCTTTGAAAGTGTGGTATTTGCCTCACGGTTCATTTCCTGTGCTATAAAGTCAAGCTTTCTTCCTATATTACCGCCGTTAAGGATCGTCTTCTTCATTGTGTCGATATGACTTCTGAGCCTTACAACTTCCTCGTCTACACAGATCTTATCTGCAAAAATAGTAACCTCGGTAACTATCCTTGCCTCATCAACCTCTGCATCCTTAAGCATATCCTGAACCTTGGCACGAAGCTTTTCCCTGTACTCAGCCACAACGCCCGGAGCTCTCTTTTCGATATACTCTACATCTTTAAGCATATCATCAAGTTTGCCCACGATATCCTTCTGAAGATTTTTTCCTTCCTCTGTTCTGGTCTCAACCACCTGGGTCAAAGCCTGTCTTACAGTCTTTTCAAGTCCCTGCCAGAGTATATCCTCATCAATTTTTCCATCTTCCATTGTAAAAACATCAGGAAAACGTGCAAGCGAAGATATTCTCATATCATTGTCGAGACCGAATTCACGGCTCATTTCCTTCAAATGTTCAGCATATTCATGTGCTATGCTGCTGTTGTATTTAACCCTTGCAGTGCTTACCGAATTATCTTCAAAGGTGATGAACATATCAACCTTTCCACGCTCAAGATACTCTTTAAGTATTCCGCGGATAGATGACTCGAAGAGTGAAAGTGCCTTTGGTATCTTGATATTAGCCTCAAGATAACGATGGTTTACGGTTTTTACCTCAACCGTATATCTTCTGTCATTCTCAATAATTTCGGCACGGCCGAAGCCTGTCATACTTTTTATCATATATTCCTCATTTCCGTCGGACTTCTCATCTAATTAAGTCCATACAGAAATATATTATAACGCCAAAAGAATATAAGCGTCAATCTATCCGAAAAATTCTATCTTTATAGCCCCTTATTGTCTTTTAACTGTATTTTTTTATTCATTTTGTCAGCAAATGATGATTTATCTATTTTTTTTTGCTATAATATTACCAAAATAATCGTGAGATCAACTTGAAAGGAGCTGTTATTATGCAATATAGAAAAAGAGCTAACCTTGTTCTTACCACTGATATGGATACCTTTGCCATTATCGATGGTGTCGAATACGGAAGGGGCGTATGCGACACAGTTTATGTTGCTATCAGGCCCGGTATTCAGATCAAATTCTACAACAATAAGAAAAAAGAAACCGCGCTCTACAGAAATGGCGAACTCGTTGATATCGGAACCAGGGTTAAAATGACGATCGAGGATTTTGGAAATCGTCCATGCCTCACTATCGAGGGTGGCGAGGATGAGCACTACGGTGTAGTTTCTATCATTGAGCAGGACGAGCTCAAGCTTGAAAAAGCTACCTGATCAGCGTCAGATCAATTAAAAAAGTTTAAAACGAAAACAGCCTTGAAACAACGCATCTGCATTATTTCAAGGCTGAAATTTTAGTGGAGCTTCGGGGACTCGAACCCAGGACCGACCGGTTATGAGCCGGTTGCTCTAACCAACTGAGCTAAAGCTCCTTTTAATTTGTTTCTCTTTTTCAGAGCCACAAAACTATTGTAGTATAACACTCATTTCCGATCCTTGTCAATAGATTTTTATTATTTTTTTATTTTTCTCAAAAATGCTTCAAATATTCGCTTATTTCTGCCTGCAGATTCTTAAGCGAACCCTCTATATCTGTCTCGAGTCCATTGGATATTATCCTGTTTATCTCACTGTCTGCGAGTGACATTGCGCCTTCATAAGCGTCAAATCTCATCTCGGCGCTGCCATTCTTAAGAGTAGATCCGATCATTTCAGAATGAACCAGCCATTCTGACTCATTTTCCTCATCTTCCAGTATTGCCTCCTCCATATTCGACTCCATTACCGAAGGCATTACAGATGCCGAAGAGGTTTTTTCATATATTTTTTTCTGTACTTTTTCATCAGAAGAAAGAAATTTCATGAATTTCCAGGCAAGATCCTTGTTCATGCTCCGGCTGCTCATTGCAATGTTCAGCGCATCAATCCTTGATTTATTATCTCCCGCGCTTCCCCTAGGCATCGGAATACAGTCCCACCGAAAATCCGAATACTTCTTTATTTTATATGGATAAGTCTTATAGGTACGGTATTCTGCGAGTGTCAGCGGCATAAAAGCAACCTTCCCCTCGTCAAAATCCTCCTGCGTAACTGTCTGTCCATTATTCAAAAGCTCCAGCGAATTCATAAATGTAATTGCTTCTTTTATCTCATCAGAGGTAAAGTTACATGTCTTTCCGTCTTCACTGAAAACACTGGCATTATTAGCCGCTGCCGCATCTCTCCAGCTGTATTTATATATCCCGAAACGGTCTATTATCCCGTCATCATCCGTATCTTTTGTAACCCTGCTGCATATTTTATAGAGATCTTCAAAGGTGTAATCATCCGACGGTACTTCTATGCCTTCTTCCGATAAGAGCGTCTTATTCACAAACATCAGATACGGCATTGCCTCAACGGGAAGACCGTACTGTTTTCCGTTGATCTTTCCGGTCTCCATGACAGATGCGTAGATTTTCTTTTCATCAAACTCACTGTCATCTTTTATATATTCATCAAGTTCCTGAAGTATGTCCAAATCTACAAATTTATTAAAGTCAGACTTTACAATAAACATGAGATCCGGAGCTTCATCTGATAAAATCTTCTCGCTAAGCCATTCAGAATAGTCATCCTTAAGAACTCCTGTTTCATATTTTATATCAATTTCAGGATTTTCTTTTTCAAAAAGACTGACTATATCCTCCATAACTTCATAGCTGTCCTGAGCAGCAACATCCCAGTTGCTGCCTCCAAACATCGCCAGTCGAAGTTCTTTTTTAGTCCTCTTTTCTATACCAAAACTTCCTACTACAACTACAAAGAGCACTATTATTACAGCCAGTCCCACACTTTTTAAATATCTATTCATATCGTCAATGTACCGACTTTCTCTGTAATGCCCAGATTGCAAGCTGCGTTCTGTCTCTCAATTCAAGCTTTTCAAGGACACCGGAAAGATAATTTCTCACCGTTCCGCCCGAAAGACATAGATCCTCCGCGATTTCTTTATTGCTTTTCCCCTTTGCCACCTCTTCTATTATCTTCCATTCATTTTCGTTAAGGTCTTTTACAAAGTTTTCATTTACAGAAATGTTTTTCTCCTCCTGCGTTACCATCGAGAAAAACTTAAGTACTTTTGCAGCCACATCAGGATTCAGCATTGCCTGTCCCTGATAAACGGTCCTTATGGCATTTGCAAGATCGTCAGTGCTTATTCCTTTGAGAAGATATCCGCTGGCACCGAATTTAAGAGCATCATAAACATATTCATCATCATCAAAAGTCGTAAGGATTATAACTTTTATATCAGGAAATTCTTCCTTGATCTTCTTTGTACACTGAACGCCATCCATTTTAGGCATTCTGACATCCATTAAGATCACATCCGGCTTTTTATCTCCGGCCATCTTAAATGCTTCATCGCCGTCGCCTGCAGTTGCGATGACTTCTATATCTTCGACACTGTCCAAAACGATTTTTAAGCTTTCCCTTATCAGCTGCTGATCATCAGCTATCAAAACCTTTATCATACTTTCCCTCCGGTTCTTATAGGTATATCAGTTTCAATTTCAAATCCTTCATTACTCCTGAATTCTATACTTCCACCAAGCATCTGGACTCTCTCCCTCATATGTCTGAGTCCGAATCCCTCTTCTATTCCGCTGCATCCCTTTCCATTATCAGATATCAGGATATGTATTCCTTCATCATATCTCTGCATTTCGATTTTGATCTTTGTCGCCATCCCATGCCTTATCGCATTGGTCATCCCTTCCTGGACTATGCGGTATATAGCATTTTCCTCATCCTCCTCCAAACTGAGGCTGATTATAGTACATTCGAAACGGATCTCAACATTTGTAAGTTCTTTTGTCTTCGCTATAAGCTCCCTTATAGCACTTAAAAGACTCTGTCTTTCGATATTATCAGGTCTTAACTGACTCACGGATTTTCTTACATCCACAAGTCCCTGTCTGCTCACTTCTGATAAAAGCTTCAGCTGTTTTTTCAAACTGTCAGGTGCATCAGATGAAAGTGCCACACAGGCATCAAGCCCCGCCGCAATTCCCGTAAGTGTATGACCTATCGTATCATGAACCTCTCTTGCGATCCTGTTTCTCTCAACAACTTTAGCCATTTTGGCATTCTCAGCCATCAGATCTTCATATCTGGCATTCGCATCTTTAAGCCTCGTATTTGCTACGCTAAGCTTTACATAAAGCTCATTTATATTGTCAATGGTTTCCTGTTTATGAGCTATGAGCATTATACAAAAAATAAAGAAAAGGATGATCGATGCCGCATTAATGACCGCAAAAAGAGTCGTCAATGCCCCCTGCATCTCATCAGGATACGTTTCGATAAAATTTCCTATCTGCCAGATTTTTTTATACATCCTGACCGCCGATACACCGGTGACCAGATAAACCACCACACCAAATCCTGTCATCAGATACCAGTGTCCGTAGTGTTTTGTATAAATAAGAATATTGGCAAACGCCCACAAAAAAATACCGTTATAATTAAAATCCAACAGCGAAGTTATATAAAGACATATAAAAAAATCAAGAGTTAAAAGCAGGAAATGCGTCCTTCTGCTCATCGACAGATTCCTGATGATCCATGAAGCTCCCAACGCGCAGGAACATACACTGACCATGATCAGCGCAAAGTTCAGATTATGCGGAACTTCCCCGATATCATTCAAAAAAGCCCTGGCATTATGATGGATAACAATCCTCTGAAGGCTGATCCTGAAAAAAGCTGCATAAAAAACAGCTCCGACAGAAAGGAGAAAAAACATGATCGCCATCATTATATTCAGTTTTTCAGGTATTTTACCTGCTCCCATTACTGCCACCCTCTCGCATTGTTTTCATTCAGATTCTCACTGTTCATCATGGAAACTTTTATATATATGTTCTTTTGAACATTTTCTCCGTTCAGATAAGCATAAGCCGTCTCCGCGGCCGTCTTTCCCATTAAAATAGGATACTGTGCCGCCGTTCCCTGCATCTTTCCGTCCAAGATCATGCGTTTTGCATCAGGTGAACCATCTATTCCATATACCATGATCCCCTTATCTATCATATTGTATCTGTCGAGGGCTGCAAGTGCTCCCAGTGCCGAAGGGTCATTATTTCCAAAAACGACATCAAAATCCCTGAAATTTTTCAGCAAAAGGTTCATTTCCCTGTTTGCCACCTCAATTTCCGAGGTGTTTCCTATTTTCATGACGATCTTATACCTGTCGTCATTCTTGATCTCAGCTTCAAATCCTAAAAGCCTGTCCTCTGTCGACTGTATCGTTTCGTGGTAAAGAGCTACGATCCTGGCTCCCTCCGGGCACCTCTTCTTCATATCCTTTGCCACAAGTCTTCCCGCTTCAAACTGGTCTGACTGTATTGTTGAAATGACATTCGTGGTATCCTTAACCTCTGTATCCACAACAAAAACAGCTACTCCTCTTTCTTTACATTCCTCCAGTGCCGATGATATTTTATCAGAATCCGCTGCATTTGCGAAAAGAACGGTCATTCCCTCGTCTATCATCTCATGTATCTCACGGTTCTGCCTCTCCTGATCCTGAGCCGGATCTCTGGTCAGAAGTACATCTCCATGCGATTCCACAACTTCACGTATGCTTTCATTCAATGAAGAGAAGTATGGATTATTCATAGTCATATATGTTGCGCCGAAAACCACCGGCCTGTCTATTGCAGAATCCGCAATCCGGCTTCCCAGCAGAAATCCCATTATCAGAAGAACTATCATTGATAAAGCTATTATGATCGCAGGTTTTGATTTAACTTTCATCCGATCGATCCTTTGCATTATTTTTCTCATTATAATTGATTAAAATTAGATTCCTTTTATATTATAAGCCATCTCATGTGCTTTTTTAAATACTTAAAGAAAAAGCTCCCGAATCTTTGTGAGAATTCGGGAGCCTTCCATAATTTCACTTAATTATTTTGCCTTACTTCTGTTTCTGAAGAAGTCGATCATTACGGCGAGGAGGATAACTACGCCCTTGACAACTGTCTGCCAGAAAGAATTGACATTCATAAGGTTAAGTCCGTTATTCAGGATACCAATGATAAGAGCACCGATCAAAGTACCGCTGAGTTTACCGGAACCACCGGCCATTGATGTACCACCGACTACTACTGCTGCGATGGCATCCATTTCTGCGCCTTCACCTGCTGTTGGCTGTCCGGAATACATTCTGGATGCAAGGATGATACCTGCTATACCTGCCATAATTCCTGAATATGTGTAAACAAGGAATTTAACCTGACTTACATCAATACCGGAAAATCTTGCTGCCAGCGGGTTTCCGCCGACTGCGTAGATATAACGTCCCATCTTTGTCCTGTTAAGAATAAGTATCGAGATTATAAATACTAAGATCATGATGATTACCGGAACCGGAATTCCTGCAACATATCCTGCACCTACCCACTGCCATTCCTTGGAAACAACTCTAACAGGAGAACCACCTGTATAAACACCTGCAAGACCTCTTGCAATATTCATTGTAGCCAGTGTAACAATGAAAGGAGGAATAGTTGTCTTTGAAATAACAAAACCATTAAAAAGACCAAATACGATACCAATGAGAACTCCTACCGCAAAAGCTGCCGGAATTGACATTCCATATCTTGATACACAGCCTGCTGCGAGTACACCTGACAAAGCTATAATGGAACCAACCGAAAGATCGATACCTCCAAGGATGATAACCATCGTCATTCCACATGCAAGCAGCAGATTTGTTGAGATCTGTCTCAATACGTTAAATAAGTTCTTTACAGTAACGAAATACTGGCTTGTTCCCGGGAAAACTCCAAGGAAAATACAAAGCACTACCAAAGCTGCCAGAATACCGAGATTTTCCGAGAAAAATCTTTTTAATGCACTGTTTGAAATATCCTTCTTTTTTTCATTCATCTTATTAAACCTCCCCTTATCAGATAGCCGCAAGATTCATTATGGATTCCTGAGATACTTCTGTATGATCCAGGCATCCCTTTACTTCACCGTCAGCCATTACATAAATTCTGTCGCTCATATTTATAATCTCCGGCAATTCTGAGGAGATCATTATTATCGAAACACCGTTCTTTACAAGTTCATTCATTATCGCATAGATCTCGGATTTTGCACCTACGTCAATTCCTCTTGTAGGCTCATCAAGGATAAGAATCTTCGGATCTGTGGCGAGCCAGCGTCCTATCATTACCTTCTGCTGATTTCCACCCGAAAGATTTCCTATTATCTGAGCCTGGGACGGTGTCTTGGTTCTCATCATATCTATGAATTTCTGAGTGATCGCCCCTTCTTTCTTACTGTCAACATTCAGATGTGATATAAACTGTTCCAATACCTCGATCGTGGAGTTGTATCTGACATCCTGTATGAGATAAAGTCCCTCTTCCTTACGGTTCTCCGGTACAAAAGCTATTCCCTTAGCCATTGCATCCTTTGGATTCTTTATCTCTGTTTTCTTCCCATTTATATATACTTCACCCTTCTCAAGCTTTGTAAGCCCGAACAATGCTGCCATTGTCTCAGATCTTCCGGCACCAACCAGTCCTGAAAATCCGATTATCTCGCCCTTATGAAGAGTAAACGAAACATTCTTGACTCTGTCTCCGTCCGAAAGTGCCTCTACTCTTAAAAGCTCTTCTCCCTGTTTCTGGAAATCTCTTTCATAGTATTGTGTAAGCTGTCTTCCTACCATTAATGCGATCAGCTCATCTCTGGACGTTTCTTTTACAACCTTTGTATCAACACTCTGACCGTCTCTCATGATCGTGACTCTGTCACAGATATCCTGAAGTTCACTCATCTTATGAGAGATATAAATAATTCCTACACCATGAGATGTCAGATCTCTCATGATCTTGAATAAGTTATCAACTTCCTTTTCTGCTATAGATGATGTCGGCTCATCCATAACAAGTATTTTCGAATGTGCTGAAACAGCCTTGGTTATCTCAACCATCTGCTGCTGTGCTATAGAAAGATCCTTTACAAGAGAACCCGCATGAATATTCATTCCAAGCTCATCTAAGACCTTCTGAGCTTCCCTTTCCTGAGCTTTTAAGTCTACTGCGATACCCTTTCCAAGCTCTCTTCCGAGGAAGATATTCTCTGCTACAGTCATATAAGGAACAAGCACAAGTTCCTGATGTATAATGGCAACTCCGTTCTTTTCCGCAGCCTGTACGCTGTCTATCTTTACATTATTTCCGTTAATTTCTATCTCACCGCTGTCTGCGTGATAAATTCCGCCCAATACCTTTATAAGTGTGGATTTTCCTGCACCATTTTCTCCAAGCAAAGCATGAACTTCACCTTCCTCAAGCTCCAGACTGACATTATCAAGAGCTTTAACACCCGGAAAGGTCTTGGTGATATTTTTCATTCTTAAGATCACTTTTTTGTTTTCCACCTATATACCTCCTCTGGTTCTCTTAGGAACCGTTCATTTCAAAAGAACAATTCCCTACCCTCCTGTAATATACAGGCAGAGCAACTTCTTATAATAAGGGGATGCCGCTCAATTCTGTCAGCACCCCCTTAATTAAAATACTACCCTCTAAAATCCAAACTAAAATTACTGCCATCCATCTGTGCCGTAATCAGCAACGTTATCTGCAGTGATAAGGAATGTATCAACAGGATATGTATCCTCAACAGTTTCACCATTCATAACCTTGTACATGATCTCAACTGCCTTATCAGCGATAGATACAGGAGACTGTGCACCGGTACCTGCTATAAGAGACTCACCGGAAGCAAGCTCAGCCTTGATATCAGGTGATCCGTCAACGCCGTAGATCTTGCAGTCTGTGATGCCTGCTGCATTTGCTGCTGCAAGTGCTCCAAGAGCTGTAGGATCATTTCCACCGAAGATAGCAACTACATCAGGATGAGCCTGAAGTAAATCTTCTGCGATGCCCATAGCTTCCTCAAGATTACCCTTAGCATCCTGCTGAGCAACGATATTGAAACCATGTCCTTCAATAGCATCAAGGAATCCGTTTGTACGATCAACTACTGACTGCATTGTAGGAGAATCAAGAACGATGATGTCACCGCCATCAGGACATTTAGCAACGAGATCCTCACCAACTACCTTACCTGCGTTGTAGTTATCTGATCCTGTATAAGAAACAAGATAAGACATATCTGCAACCTGTGTATCGAAACCAACCATAGGAACGCCTGCTGTCTTGGCTTCATCAAGTGCAGGTGCGATACCTTCAGCATCAACAGGGTTCATGAACAATCCGTCAAGTTCCTGTGAAAGCATATCCTCAACCTGTGAGATCTGCTTTGATACATCATTACCGGGATCTGTGATAACGAGCTCATCGCCGTTAGCCTCGATCTTTTCCTTCATCTCGTTCTGGATAGTTACGAAGAAAGGATTTGTACCATCCATGCATGTATAACCAAACTTAAGTTTTTTGCCTGTCTTGTTGGTTGTATCATACTCTGTCTGAGCTGTCTCAGTTCCTGCTGCCTCAGTTCCTGCTGCTTCGCTTGCTGCTTCTGTTTCAGCTGCCGGCTCGCTTGCTGCGGGTGCTGCTTCTGATGCAGCTGCCTCGCTTGCTGCAGGAGCTTCACTTGCTGCAGGTGTTCCTGTTGAACCACATGCTGTAAGTGTGCCAACCATGGCAACTGTCAAAATTGCTGCGATTAACTTTCTTTTCATTAAATTTACCTCCCTTTTATAAAGCCTGACGGAAGTTTTTATAACTCCCATCTCGTTACATCCATAATTTTAACAACGTTTTTGATTTTTTTCACGTGTATTTAGTCATTTTAACCATGTGACAAATGTCAATTGAATTTTTTGTAAACAATATATTAAAATTATTTTTACGAATTCTGATATTTAAATGCATATTGTATAAGTTTTTTGTTTTTTAGGATTTCACCTGTTGCGTTGTTCGGCTTATATGTTTCCAACGAGGGACGCTCTCGCTTCAAGTGAAAAATCGCAGCGGTACTAGTTCCGCAAAATACGCGGAACAAGGAACGGCGTAAGATGCGAAATCTAAAAACAAAAACTTATATAATTTAAATTCAGATCATATAATTAATAGAAATATTGAACAAAAGGAGAATCGCATATGAAAATTGCTGCTGCAGGCTATGTTTCTTTGGATATAACTCCTACATTTCCGGATACAGGGCAGACGTATCCTCTTTCAGAAGTTCTTATCCCCGGTAAATTAATAGAAGTCGGCCAGCCGACCATCGCAGTAGGCGGATCAGTTTCAAATACCGGTCTCGCACTTCATAAATTCGGTGCTGAGACCTTGCTTCTGACTAAAATAGGAAATGATTCCTTTGGCGGTCTTGTCCTGGAACAATACTGTAAAAATTCCGCTGATATTTCAAACATCGTTATTTCAGACGGATCTTCAACTTCTTATACAATTGCACTGGCAGTTCCCGGCAATGACAGGGTATTTCTTGCAGATCCGGGTGCCAATAATGAATTCTCAACAAAAGATATAAATTTTGATGCTTTAAGAGATCTGTCCATATTTCATTTTGGCTATCCAACGCTGATGAAATGCTTTTATAAAAATGACGGTGATGAGCTCGTCAGTCTTTTTAAGAAGCTTAAATCAATGGGCATTATAACAAGCATGGATATAGCCATGGTCGATCCGTTATCAAAGTCCGGCAGGCAAAACTGGCCTCTGATCTTTGAGAAAGTTCTGCCCTATGTAGATATTTTTACTCCCAGTTTTGAAGAGCTTCTCTTTTTACTGGATCGTAATAAATACGAAGAAATCAAAAAACGTTCCGGAAACGATGATATCTGCCGCTATCTTTCATTGGAAAATGATATTATTCCTCTTTCCGATAAAGCTCTGTCACTTGGCTGCAAGATGATTCTCTTAAAATGCGGTGCTCCGGGAATGTATCTTAAAACCAGATCAAAAGATAACTTAAAATCTCTTTCATCTGTTTTTGACAGCAGTTGGGCAGATCTGTCTATATTCGAAAAAAGCTATGTTCCTGACAGGATCTGTTCAGGCACCGGTGCCGGCGATACGTCCATAGCAGCCTTTCTTTACAGCATAAGCATCGGACGCAGCCCTGAACAATGTCTGCATAATGCAGCAGCCACAGGTGCTATGAATCTTACTGCTTATGATTCACTTTCAGGTCTTCTTCCTATAGATGAACTTGAGAAAAAAATAGAAAACGGATGGGAAAAACTTGATCTGTTAAGGAAATAAAAAATGGAGGTAATATACTATGTTAGTCAGCTTAAAAACAATTCTTGATATCGCAGAAGCTAAAAAAATCGCCGTTGGTGCCTTTAATGTGACGGGGCTCGAAGGTCTCCGCGCAGTTATTGATGCAGCCGAAAGCCTAGGACAGCCGATCATAATCCAGTTCGCAAACGCAGCCCACAAAGAATATATAAGCCTTGATGTCATAGGTCCTATAATGGTCAGTATGGCTGACCGCTCGAGCGTTCCGATCTGTGTTCACCTAGATCACGGTGAGAATTTCGAAGAGATCTGCAATGCAATAGACTTAGGCTTCACAGGTGTTATGTATGACGGATCGGCACTTCCTTATGAGGAAAATGCCGCAAATACAAGAGCCGTTGTTGAAATTGCACATAAATACGATGTTTCCGTTGAAGCAGAAATCGGAAGCATGGGAAATGACGAGGCAGAACTTAAGAGCTGTTACACTGAACCTGAGGATGCTGAACGTTTCGTAAACGATACAGATATCGATGCCCTTGCCTGCTCTTTCGGAACTGTACACGGAATTTATCTCACAGCTCCGAAACTTGATATTGAGAGGATAGGACATATCAAGGCTAAATGCAAACGTCCCATCGTAATGCACGGCGGATCCGGAATAAGTGATGATGATTTCAAGGCCTGCATAAGAGAGGGCGTCAGGAAGATCAACTTCTATACCTATGCTGCAAAATATGCCGGTGATGCTGTCCGTGATGCGATTGCAAAAAATGATGGCAATGTCTACTTCCACGACATCGCCACCATCGGCATGAACTCCATGATCGAAACCTACAAAAACACTATTAAAGTATTCTCGGATCTTTAATAAACTATAGTTTTGTCAGCAGTTTCCCGTATAAACGAACCTAAGATTTTTTCTAGCGAGTTCGGCAAGATGGTAGATTTTTTCAACATCGGTTGCAGGGATATCCATCTTAAATTGCGGGAAATATCTGCTGATGTGGAGGGCAATCTTTTCTGCTCCACTGCCATTATCAAGATTTGAAAGCCATTCCGATAATTCGAGCATTTCATCATCACTGTCATTAAGACCCGGAATAATTAAGGTCGTAACCTCCAGATGGCAGATGCCTGCCGCCTTTGATATAAAATCCATTACCATTCGGCGATTTCCTGAAAGAGTCTTTTCATAAAATTCATCCGTAAAAGCCTTTAAGTCTATATTTGCAGCATCTATATGCGGAAGAACCATATCCGTAATCCGTTCCGAAACAGAGCCGTTTGAAACGAGCACTGTCTTCATTCCTCTTTTATGCACTTTCAAAGACGTATCTACAATATATTCATAGCCGATGAGCGGCTCGTTATAAGTAAATGCAATCCCTATATTTCCCTGATCACGATATTTCTCCGCTATCTCCACAAGTTCATCCGGAGCAAAATATTTAACTCCTCCATCATATTCTTTTCCAAATCCATAGGAAATTTCATGATTCTGGCAGAAAGGACAACGAAGATTGCAGCCATAGCTTCCGACAGAAAGAACAATCGATCCCGGAAAAAATCTTCTCAAAGGTTTTTTCTCTATTGGATCTAATGCCATTGATGTCAAAAAACCATAATTCACATCAACGAATTCACCATTTTCATATTTTCTGGCTCGGCAGATACCGGTCTGCCCCTCTTCCAATTCACAATGATTATGACATACATCGCATCTTGGCATCAGATCACCCCACATTCAGATATGTCTTACGACCTCAAATCTTTCAAGGCTGTAATCCTCATAAATTCCTATTCCTGCCTTATTGCAGGCTATTTCAATCTGCTGCTCTACTGTATCGACCCCCTCCAGATCCGGAAGCAGAAGTCCTCTCCTATAACCGGCGGTCACGATCACCCCATATTTCTTTACGTCCAGCATATCCGGGCCATCAATAGGCTCAGGTTCTCCCAGTACATCAACATTTATTTCCAAAAGCGGCAGCTCATTTTCCCTGATCTTTGGAAATCTCGGATCCTTAACAGCCGCACTTATGGCATTTTGCATTATCTCATCCGCAAGACATTCACAGGTAGGCATAATGGTTCCGATACAGCCCCTTAAAAGTCCTTCCTTGTGAATAGAAACAAAAGCTCCGGCTTTATCAGAAAATATCTCAGAGGGAAGCTCATTCATGAGCCTTTCATCTATATCCTTCTGCTTAACCTGCACACCTTTCCTTATAAAGCTCTCCAGTGAAAACCTGGCAAGACGCACATATGCGTCCTCTTTATTTCTTTTTTCCATAATTTTCTGTTTTCGAACCTCTCTCCACTTCTTAAGGAAATGTCTCTCCTCATCAGCTTCACCGATCTCAAACCTGCAGATACCATATCCAACTCCAAAGGTTGCCTCATGTGAAAGTTCTTCCGCTTTTACAGAAAGTCCATCCAATGCCCCGGCCATCATGAGAAAAGAACGGTGTCCGCATTCCGCTGCCCTGTCGAGAAAATTTTCGTCAAAATCAAAAAGCTCTCCAAAATTTGCCGATGAACATACCTTCATTATCCTCTCATCATAAAGAGGTCCTTCAGCTGCATAACCATACGGTCCCTCAGCCTTCATTTTATGCGACAGATCACCGCTGCCAATGTAGACAACCCTTCGTCCTGTCTTTTCAACCGCCTTCTTTATCAACTTTCCCATCTCATAATGCGTTGATAACGGCAATCCCGACAGACCTATCCTCACTATCTTAAAATCATTATATTTTTGCCTTATAAAATATAACGGGATCATTGTTCCATGATCCAGCTTTTTATCCTTTTCGCCAAGAGTTCCTGCCGGAAAAACATCAAAATCCTCTTTCTCCTCATCTGCCTTGTCTGAATAAGAAAGAGCCTCCGCAGTTATAGCCTCCACAAGTTCAGTATCATACTTTTCCCTAAACTTCACTTCTCCGGCGTTAAATGCCGACATATCACCCTCTGCTCCCTCTCCGGGTGAAATATGAAAGTAATCTCCATACATCACTGTATGAGGACTTGAGATTATGATAGTCTCAGGCGCAAGCTCTGCAATCTCATCTGCGACTCTTTCATATGACTGTCTCGTTAAAGCTATTTTCTCCTCTTCGCCTCTGCCTATCTCAGATAAGATTATAGGCGGATGCGGAAGCATAAAAGCAGCAACTATCGGCATTTTTCTCACCTCCTGAAATATTTAATAATTTCTGAGTACTGAATCCATAAAATCGACCTCCGCCTTCCAGCCTGTGTCGTTTCGAATCTTCTGTACAGAGGGCATGAGCGACACATATGGTATCGGCGGTTCACCATAGTCTATAAGGATATCCGGAGCATACTGTGCGCGGAGCATCTCCATAAAATATTTAAGCGGATGATAATCTCCGTTTGCAATATTATAAATCTCACCGTTACGTCCCTTTTCTCCGAGTGCAATTATCGCCTCCGCTGCATCTCCGGCATCGAGATAATCCCAATTCTGCGTTGCGGCACTTATATGAGGAATTTCCTTTGCCTTAAGCTTATCAATGATATCCGGAAGGAGCCTGCCCTTAGGTTCATATTTTCCATAAAGGCTGAATATCCGTCCCCATACCCATTCAATCCCAATCTGTTCCGCACGAAATCTCGTCAGATAACAGGCTGAAATCTTTGCTGCACCATAGGCAGAGAAAGGATCCGCCATCATATCTTCTGTGATGAGTTCTTTTTTTACACCATATTCTGCCTGAGATCCTGTTGCGACAAATCGTTTGCAGCTAAGCCTCGAGGCAGAGCTCAATGCCATCAGACTAGCTTTAATATTTGCATTCTGCTCTTCAAACTCATTTCTTCCCCCTGCCCATGCCAGATGAAAGAAAATATCACATTCCTCTCTTATCCTTGCCGGAAGCAGATCATAGGAATTCATGTCACAATCAACCAGCTTTATAACATCATCCGAAAATTTATTAAATCTGTCATTATGTGCCGAGCCCTCTCTTACGAGCGCATATACAAAATAACCATGCTCTATCAGATGCTCGACTAAATTTGCTCCTGCGAAGCCCGCTGCCCCGCTAACTATAGCTTTTTTCATTTTTCAAATGCTTTAATTATCATCTGAGGTATCCTCAATTGATAACTGTACCTTTCCTCCAAAGCCTTAAATCCGGCCTCGGCAATTTCTTTTCTTTCCTTATCGTGATTTAAATAATAATCAGATTTATATATAAGATCATCAATAGATTCATATACTGCGATCTCATTTCCTATCTCAAAAAGCTCTCCTATCTCTTCCTGATAATTTGACAATACAAATCCACCGGAGCTCATTATATCAAAAATTCTCTGCGGAAGTCCTGTACGTATAGATTTTGATGTAATATTCAGATTGATCTTGGAATTTCTGAAAATCAGCGGCATTTCTGTAACAGAATTTGCCGGTCCCATATTTTTTATTTTTTTTAATTCCGATGTATCGCTCATCGTATAAAGATTCACTGTAAATCTGTCCGAAAGCGCCTTCATCGTATCAACCCGTTCCATTGCAGATATCTTACTTCCAATGTACAGCTGTGACATTGTAATTTTATCAGTCAGATACGACTCTCCATCCAGTTCATAAAATGAAAGATGATGTTCCTTGAATTCCCTTACAATTCTGTCATCTAAAAGATCATCAATTATCCACGCACCATATATTCTTTCCTGTGCCTTCATTATCCCCTCAAGGTAGCCCTCGTCATGAGGATTTAATCCCCTTTTGTTGTCATAGAAACACTTTTCAGTATACAAAGAACCCACAAAAGAAATATCATGTGAAAATTTAGCAGAATCCGTGGCACTCAGATTATCAAAAATTTTTTTATTTTTATTTGTTCCAGCTGCCAATGGAAAATAAAAAATATTCTCCGGATTAAACTCCTTCACATCCTCATACTGCGCCCTGTCAAAGATAAATACCCTGTTCCATTTATTTGATATCTGCTTAAAAAAAAGTTCCATTACCGGACAGTCCACAATCCATGAAACATAACGTATATGATAAATATTACAGATATCAGAGATCAGCGGAAAAAAATCAATAGAAAAAATACAATCCGGATTATGGCTTTCTATCGATTCCTTAATTCTGGTAAGCTCATTAAGGTCATTTGCCTCCATCATTAATTCTACTGACTCTATTCCCAGTTCAGAAAATGTTACCGCAATCTCACTTTCACAAATATTTCTATATCTATAAAATAAGATTTTCATTTTAGATCCCCTCTATACATTGCCTGGTCATTTGCATGTAAAAAAGACCGTTTAAAGATAATTTTTGTTGTTATAATGTAATCAAGGTGTAACTGTTCAGGGTACAATGTCATTAGCTTAAGTCATTTGAAAAACTTTTTGCCGCATAAAGCGTCTTTTAAATGCGGTCAAAAAGTGTTTTCAAAGCTTAACTTAATGACATGATGCCAGGGTCAAAAGGTCATACAGCAGTCATGCTTGCATGATCTGCTGCATGACTTGTTGACCCGCCCAATCATGAGGAAGTAGCCGTTTACGCAGTAAACAAGCGGATTCCGAATGATTGTAGCATTGCGTGAATTGCGAAGCAATGGAGCAATGCGTGGGCATCAGTTGGGGGCAAAATACCTTTTGACCCCAACATCATGACATTGGTTCAGGCTATCAGAACAGTTACCAGTTCCTAAGCCTTCATACATGGCTGAAAGTGAATCGCCCCTCAGAAAGGAAAAATATCCCATGAATATACTCCTTATTGATATAGGTTCATTTATACAACCCGATATAATATATACACTGAACAAAATGAATATTAACTGTAAAAATATTAAATACATTTTCCCAAACGGCGACACTGGAAAATACCATAATGAAGAATTTGAAAGGCTTATGAGACAAGAGCTTAACGAATCCTCTTATGATGCCGTATTTTCTACTAATCTGATCCCTATTATAGGCAAAATAGCCTATGAGAGCAACCTTCCCTATATCGCATGGAGTTATGACAGTCCTCTTAACCTGTCCTCTCATGAATATTTTGATCTTCCAAACACAAATGTCTTTTTATTTGACCGGACAGAGGCTGAAAATTTCCGGAAATCAGGCTATGATAATTTCCATCATCTTCCCCTTGCTGTAAATTGTGAACGTCTTTCAAAAATTTCAGCAGAACCGAGGTTTCAGTCTGACATTTCTTTTGTCGGAAAACTATATAGTTCCACCTATCCCATTCTGAGATCAGAAATGGATCCTTATGAACAGGGATATTGCGATGCCCTCATAACTTCCCAGCTGAACATCTATGGCTCATATTTTATCAGTAACTCTTTAACTCCTGAACTTATAAATTCAATTAATCAGGCTTATAACTCCCGTGCTGGAAGATTAAAAAATCTGAGCCTTACTGCCGCGCAGCTTTCATATTCCATGGCAAGCCATATAACACATATAGAACGTATAAGCCTCCTTAATATGCTTTCTTCAAAATATGATGTTCACCTGTATACAGGCGAAGACATAACGGAAAATGAGCTTCTATCCAAAAAAGTCAGGGTTCATGGAACGCTGTCATACAGCGAAGAAATGCCTGCAGTTTTCAAATCAAGCAGCATCAATCTCTGCCCTGCGTTAAAGGCCACCCAGTCAGGTATACCCCTTCGTGCCCTTGACATCATAGGCTCAGCCTCATTTATTCTCTCCAACTGGCAGGCAGAGCTTGCTGAAAATTTCATGGATGGCGAAGAGGTTGTCATGTATGAAAGCATGGAGGACGCTCTTGAAAAAGCAGATTTTTACCTTAAGCATAGCGAAATAAGGCAGTCTATCGCCCAGGCCGGATTCAGAAAAGCCTCTGAAAACTTCCGCTATGAGGACCGTATATCATACATGCTTCAGTGTTCAGTTGGTTCCTAAATCAAAAACGAATTCATTTTTCCATTTTCCCTGATTCATTTTTCTTGCTTCTGCTACCCCGCTGCATCCTCCGGAAGCAAGAAATGAATTGCATCTGGAAAGCAGATAAACCGCCAGGATATAATCTGCCCCAAGCTGCCAGCCATCAGCTCTGTCAGGATTCCTCCTGTGCATATTTGCAAGCAGGTCTCCGGGGCGGATTTTATACCTCTCCTGGTCTGTAAAAAAGGCTTTATCACCAAAACGTTCCTTATAATATTCAAAATAGTCTAAATCCTCAGTTGCGATAAAAACATAGTCCAGCTTCCATTCTTTCATGAGTTCGTCAATCTTATCCCCTACACATTCCATTGACGCATGAATAGCATGATTATGGAGATGTGTGTTCACAAAATCTGTTCCTCTCGCAAGCACACCAAGAGTTTTATCCGGAAAAGGCAGAAATATTCTGCTTTTTTCCTCAATATATCTGCATATGCCAGGATTATAAATCCCGTTATGCCATTCAAGCTTTGTCCCTTCACTGTATCTGTCCATAATGGTCTGCATTATGCTTGCATTATAGAGAAGAATAGGAGGAAAATAAACATTTTTACTTTCCATTACCTCATCCAGCTCATATCCCTCTGACTGGTTGAAAAATTTCCCCCATATATCATCCCCTGCAAAATTCTGATATATGCTCTTTATCCCCCATTCTATCGTCAGACGGAAAACCGGAATAAATCCCTTTTTTTTCGCATACAGTGCCAGCGAAACTGCCTTATTGAAAATCGTAAAAAGGCCTAAATTTTCGTAACCTGCATCAATGATAAAAAAACGCTTATCCGGATTTTTTTCACCTAATTCCCGCCTGTTGGTAAATAAAAAAGTGAATGTCATCACTTCATCATAGGTCATTATATTTTTATAATATCTGTCCATAGGCTCCTGATGCGGATGTCCTATTCTGATATCGAGATATTTTTCGGAAAAGAAATAATCTGCTGCATTCCTGTCAGACAATTCATCTTCCCATATACACTCTTTTCCCTCCATTTCAGGCAGCAGGTCAATGATATATTTCCAGTTTTCACCCACAAAAACAATCTTTTTTCCATTCCATTGATTCAGCGCGGCCAGACATAATTCTGCCGAGCATTCATTGCAGTCCCGCAGAATCAATGTATCATACCTGTTCAGGAACCACAGATCCAGTTCCCCTGTATATTTGTATGAATGAACATATGATGTTGCCTCCCATCTCAAAGTGAACAGATCATTTCCGGTTCCATCCACAACGACCAGATACGGAAAATAATTAATAAGCATCGCGGCTTCCATAAAAACTTCTTTACTTAATCTGATCCTTGCCTCATCTATTCTGTCTCCGAGTACTTCAACCGCTTCTTCGTACTTGCTGTTATCAATAACTACCATTTTGTTCCCCCGTTATCAATCAATGGCCGGTTTCTGTTAGGATTAATGCAAAATCTGAGTTTCTTATTCAGCAATGCGGACAGATAGCAAAATGCGCTGTTTGATAAGATCATATACCTGCAGTTTGACATAAGCCATGCATCTTTATATGCATTGTTTCCATGATTATTTGAGACATAATATATATCATTGAACCTGTCAAATCCCAGATTTTTTTCATTTTTTCTGCACCAGTCAATATCATCAGAAAATACAAAAAGGCAGGTTTGGGGAAATTTTTCGATCATCTGCCCAGTCATGAACTTTATCGCTGAATTATCCGGTACCAGTCCTAAATCAACATAATCCCCACGTCTTATATGTATGGCGCATGACTCTGTCTCATTTATCATCTTAAATATCTCTAAGTTCTTTCTGTCGTCAGCAGGCTTGAACTCCAACCTTTCTCCTGCCTCTTCCAATCTGTTCATCCAATACTTATGTATCCAGTAACCGTGATAATAAATATTCCCCTTCAGATCTAAAAGATTTAAATTCATTCTGTCAGCTTCATCGATCACCAGTGTTTTTCCATCAAAAGGATTCCAGGAAGATGAATAATCCGCCTCCAGAATTTTAATCATCTCCTCTCCATTATCCATAAAAATCTGCGGAATACTTTTTCCCTCCCTTTTTAATCCAAGCATGTATTCCCACACATCATTATCAAAGTAATTACTTATAAGCCTTGGTCTTACGCCAAAAAACCTGTCAATCTCATAGCCATTATGGACATCATTCACGAAAAAAAGGAGTCATCCAGAATCCATTCCTCATCAGGATGCCTTAATTGGCCAATCCTGAAAAAAACATATTGGAATGTCTGGTTCGCAAGTCCACCATTTAAGAAAACAAGCTTCATTGACAATCCCCCTCATTTCTGCATCATTTTTAGCCAGCATCTGAAAATGTAACTGTTCAGGTACCCTGAACAGTTACCATCAGTTTTATTTTTACCTCTTTTTTATAGAAAGCGATTCCATAGCAGAGTATCTGGTTGTATCCATTCAGACCCTCTGCATACCTCTGCCTCTCTATCTGTCTGACAGCCTCTTCACAGTCTTTTTCCATATCAGTCTCCCTGACAGATTTTTTTGTCTCTATTATGATAGCCCGCCTGTTTTTCCTGTCTTTCAGCAGAATATCCGGTCTTCCAAGTCCCTTTTCCTTATTGGAATCTACACTGTATCCTCTTCCAACAAATACTCCCGTTAAAAAGGCATGGTAGTAATCTTCATGATAATCATTATAGCTTATAGTCTCCCATAGAAGATCTGATAATATTTTACCTGAATCCTTTTCATCCTTATCCCATAATGCTCTTATAAGATTCCTTATGGTATCAGTATTTACTGTATCTTCAAAATAACGTACCACTGTATCTCTGAATATTGAAAGTATCTCCCGGTTTGGGATTCTTAACGAAACCATTTCACCTGTCTCTTCTGCGTCAGCTTTTGTAATATATCCTGTCATCAGAAGCACACTCCACAGATTATCCTCGGATGACTGCAGGCTGTCATAGGTCAGTTCGTCAGATATGTTCTGCATAATACATTCCCCGTTCATCAGAGCTTCAAATTTTTCCGTTACATCAAATTCAGTACGCTTTACAAAGTTCAGCAGTATCCCGTTATGACTTGTATTTTTCCAATAATTCTTTGGTTGTGCATCATTATCGTTTGACAGATCAGCCACATAATTCACGACATCCCACGGACAGTACATATGATCCTTACCAATAAGATATCCGTCGTACCACTCTTTTATCAAGGCTGCTTTATCTGTCAGTCGAAACTTATCCAGCATTTCCCGGACTTCGTTTTCCGAAAATCCAAAATAACTGCTGAATCTGTTATCTATTATCGAATACGAGACAAAATTATTCGTTCCTGTAAATATGCTTTCCTTTGCTATGCGCAGACATCCTGTTATCACTGCGAACTCTAAAAATTCATTGTCTTTAAGCGATGTGCTCATGATTCCCCTGATAAGGTCAAGCATCCGGGAATAATATCTATTCTCCGGAGTATCCTTTTCACTTGCCCTTGCCAACGGGACATCATATTCGTCTATCAAAAGTATGACTTTTTTCCCATAAACCGCGTTCATCATTCTCATTAATATTTTAATGGAATTCTTTATGTCTGATTGTTCTGCTCTTTGAAACATCAGTCTTTGAAATATATCTCTATCGGCTTGATTTACATTCTTCACATTTTCAATATCAGCTAATTTTTTGCACAAATCTGCTATACAGGATTTTAACATCCTATATGCCCCATCATAATCCTCTGACTCAACATCTTTTAATGAAAGGAAAATAACAGGATACTGATTCATCCATTTTTTACAAAACTCTTTGTGTTCACTGATGGCAAGTCCTTCAAAAACTGCTTTACTATCCTTTCTGATATTAAAGAAATTCTCCATCATGCTCATCATGAGCGTCTTTCCAAATCTTCTCGGTCTGGTAAATAACGTAACCTTATTATCATTATTATTTACCAGCTCATATATCAATTCCGTCTTATCAACATAATAATTTCCTGATTCCCTTAAATCTGCAAAATCAGACTTTCCCACGCCTATTTTTAACGCCATCTAAGCCACCTCTATAACCACAGTTTATTTCTCTATTCTTCTTTCCAGCATTCTTATCAGCATTTCCCCAACCTGCTGCTGAATACCATGTTTTGCTGCCCTTTCCAGGATATAATTTACAATTGTATCAAAAGTACCATACTTTTTTAATTCTGTTACATATTTGGCGATCAGCATGCATCTGACCGTAAAATATGCAGATACATTTGAAGACAGACTGCCTACAGATGGATAATCATTAACAAGAATTTCATAACAGCATCTTACATCATGTTTTTCAGCTATTTTCAGTGCCAGATCATAATCCTCCAGAGCAGGCAGGCTTTCGTCAAAGCCTCCAACTCTTTCAAACACCTCTTTTTTTATAAGCATGGTAGGAGTGCCTATCAGGTTATGGACTAATAAGTGCTGATATAAATAATACCCACTGCACTCACATTCTGGAATATCATCTACAGGTATGATCATTCCATTACTGCCGTCAGGATTAATTGTAGCAAACCGGGAATATACCATGACACAGCCATCATTTTTTTCCATCAGTTCTATCTGCTTTGTTAATTTATCACGTTTCCACTCACAATCCGAATCGCAAAAAGCAATCAGTTCATATTTTGACTTCCTTACACCTGTATTCCTTGCTGCACCTGCCCCTTTATGCTCTCCTTTTATATAAACAACACGACTGTCAGTTATGGTTTTCACATACTCATCCGTGCCATCATCAGAACCATCATCAACAATAATAAGCTCTAAATTCTTGTAACTCTGCTCCAAAACTGACCGGACAGCCCTTGGCAAAGTAGATAATCTGTTATATGTTGGAATGATTACGCTTACCGCCATTTTTTCTTCAGATCTGATACTGTAACTTTGTTTTTTTTTCGTTTCTGACTTTTCGATCATTGGTATTATCTCATTAAATCTGTTTTTATAGCTATGGAGTTTCAGAACCTTTTCCTGCCCATTAGCCGCTATTTTCTCCCGTTCTTTTTCATTCCTTAGATAATATTCAGTCTTTTCATTAAGTTCTTCTATATTCTTAAATGTTTCAATTTCTTCCCCTATCAAAAATAAATCTTCAATTTCACTTTGATAATTACTGAGCATAAATCCACCTGCCCCCATAACATCAAATATTCTTTGTGGCAGGCCGGTTTCTATACAATGCAGTGAAATATTTATATTTATCCTGCTCCTGTTATATATCCTGAATAGATCCCCGCTCTCGTAGCTTACTCCATCCCTGATATTTACTGAACTATCCAGTTTTTCGAGATTATGATCTCTTGTATAGAAAGCCAGCTCATATTTTTTTGACAGATCATTTAATACTCTTATTCTTTCCCTGTGTGCTATGTACCTTGCGAGAATATTAGCCTCATATTTATAACCCCTCTTCATAAAAGGAATAGCACTTTTATTGTCTTCAGTATTATAATCATCAAAAAGAATTATAAAATCATCCGGCAATATTCCGGAAAAATTTATATCTCCATCCCATCTGAACATGAATGATCCTGCAATATCATCCCATCGTTCTTTTGCAGTCCCCGATAAATTTGATAAAAGTATCTCATTATCGGTCATATCGTAAAGACTTCCTACGAAACATATATCCGTATCAGGCTCCTTTTTATTTATATTACTCAGAGCTTCAGTGATTCTTGTCGGATTTATTGCTAATGGCATATGGAAAATATTTCTCAATCCGATTTTCATCAGGTGCTCACATTGCATTCTATCAAATAAAAATATATAATTAGTCGGATAAAATGCCTGAATCGAATATAATGCCTCCTGAGGACAATCGTAAACCCATGATAGATAAGGAATACTTTCTTCATATGCCGCCCTGGCAATATTTCTTGAAAAATCACATGAAATTATACAGTCAGGATTATTTTTTCTGATGAGATGTCTGCTCTCTTTTACCCCTTCATCACTATATGCTTTGACATGGAATGTTACATTTTCTGAAACAATCTCCCACCTGCCCATTTCTTTTAAGCTGATCGGTATATCTATCCACGTCAGATTTGAATTTGCTATATACATTATCTTTTTTATCATGGCAAATTATCCTATACAATGACATGAAATTAAAATCTTGCACTATCTTTTTCTGATCACTTGCATGCAATTACTAAATACTGAAAACTACTGTACATAAATTCTTTTGCCTCAGGCTGCAATACAAGTAAAGATCTGATCAGTTCTTTATCGTTTTCATTAATTTCTTCATTTTTTGACAATATATCATATTTCTTAAATCCCAGCCGGTCAAGCATTTTAACAATTTCATTATATGTAAATAAATGTATGTGTGTTCTGTCTAATAATCCACAATCAGTATATTCAAAATTCCCCTTCAATAATTCTTTTATTACTGAAATATGCATAAGATTTGGAATAGACGCTATTATTTTCCCATTATCTTTCAAAAATCTTTTTAAATAACCCAATGTCTTTTCCGGATTATGCAAATGTTCCAATACATCTCCAAATATCATATAGTCAAAAAATTCATCCTCGTATTCAAGTTTTTCTTTTTCTACATCATATTCAAGAACATCTGCAACATTTCTCGCAATTTTTGCAGCAGCACCATTTAATTCAATTCCATATAATTCTGAATCACTTATTTTTTCTCCTATGGCAAAAAGAGTCGCCCCAAGGTCACATCCTATTTCAAGTATCCTAGGTCTTTTAATACCATCCCTTGACACGTTATCAAGTAAATGCCTTACTATCAAGCCATTAGAGATCATATTAAAGTAATTCATTCCATATTTTAATTTCATGAGCAGTCTGTCAGCTTCAAGCAAAGACGTATAAATTATCTCCTCCTCGATTTCATACACAAAACAGTTTTTTGCCACTCTGATTTCAAATTCGTCCTGCAGCATCCTTATACTAAAGTCCTTATAGATATACTTAAGCGTGAAAAGTCTCTCATCAAATTTTCCAACTTTTTCAAAAATGTTCTTATGAAATAGGGCTGCTGCTGTATGCAATTCCATAGCTCTTCCACTTTCCTGACTATTACCTTTTTCCCTGACATCTTTCAATGCGTCATCATAGCTTTCTATAACATTATCCGGTATAGTCAGTATATCACCAGAAAAGTTGATCGGACATATAACGGCGCTTCGTTCATCTAATACTGAAAGCATTCCCGTTAGCGCACCGGGCACAAGCACACTCCTTGCCTCTATGATCATAACATGCTGGTCAGAACCATAATCCTCTATTATGGAATTGATCACCTTTCCCCATGGCATTATTTCATCCCTGATTTCATATACCGTCACATCCTTTTGTTCCACAGCCCATTCCACAGTACCATCGGATGAATCATTATCAGCTATTATGATATGACAATAGCTATATTCTACTGCGCAGCGAATGCTTTCAAGACACAGTTTTGTCTTCTCAATTTCATTACAGGACAAAATTATTATTAAAACTCCCACATTCATAAATCCCCCAGAAAATCGATCATCTTTAATCCAATTTATTAATCTTATCCCGCATCAAATCGGTCAGCATTTCACTTACATCCTTTAATACTCCCAAACCTGCTGCCCGTTCAAGTACGTGCTTTACTATAGTGTTAAAAGTTCCATACTTGTGTAATTCCGTTGAATACCTTGCTATCAGCATGCATCTGACCTTGAAATACTCCTGAAGATTCGATGAAATACTGCCCTCAGAATAATAATCATCCACAAGTATTTTATAACAGCATTGTATGTCAGTTATTGAGGCTATCCTAAGTGTCAGTTCGTAATCTTCGAGAATGCCAAGACTCTCATCAAATCCTCCAGTCCTTTCAAATATTTCTTTTCTGATCAGCATAGTAGGCGTACCCACAAGATTATGTACAAGCAAGTGCTGATAAAGATAATTTCCGCTGCATTCGATTTCAGAAATAGAATCATCAGGAAAAAAAGTCCTGACACTTCCATCTTTATTAAGACTTTGATATCTGCAGTAGATTAATCCGCTTTCCGGATATTTTTTCATGTATTCTAATTGTATTTCTAATTTGTCAGGATGCCATTCACTGTCAGAATCACAAAAAGCTATAAGGTTGAATCTGGAATGCTTCACTCCTGTGTTTCTGGCAGCTCCTGCACCTCTATGTTCTCCTTTTATGTAAATAACCCGACTGTCAGAAATCGATCTTACATATTCCTCTGTACCATCATCAGAACCGTCATCGACAATTATCAATTCCAGCTTTTTATATGTCTGAGCCAAAACCGAATCAACTGCATGTGCGAGTATCCCCTTTCTATTATAAGTCGGGATTATAACGCTTACCGATTCTGCAACTCTGGAATCGGATCTTTTTTCTTCATCCATATATCCCCCGTTTTTTCTTTTATAATCTCATCTGCAATATCAATAAATCTTCTTGCACAGCTGTTCCAACTATAATTCTCAGAAATTTTGCTGAAAGCATTCTTAACGATTCTTGTACGAAAAGAATCATCTGAAAGAATTTTATAAACATTCTTTAAGAGATGCTCTGTATCTTTCAGATCAAACATCAATATATCATCCATATCTGAAAAATTTCTAATTAAATAACTTGATACATCAGTTGCACAGACAGCTCCATTAAACATTATATTTGATATACGTTCCGTCATGCCGCCTTTATGCCACTTCATAACATTAAGAGAGATTTTGCTTTTTGCTATTATATCAAGCATTTCATCATGTGAAATGCTATCATGAATTTTCAGGTTATGATACTCTGATAATTTTGATTTATTCCAATCAGCAGAAAATACATCTACCTGTATCCCGCCCTTTAGCAGATCAGCAATTGTTTTTTCTCTATAATATGAGGCAACTGCTAACTCTACATTCGATAAAGTACCACCTAATTTCCAAAAATCATCTTCTGTTATATCTAAACCCACCTGGTTCAAAAGTTTCCTAAGAGCATTTGATGCGTCAAGATTATAATTTTCCATCATTAAATCAAAATAATCCAATCCAAGTTCCTGTAATTCCGGTGGCAATTCTTTCAGCCTTTCCAAATGCTCTCTATAGTCCATAAAACTACCAATGAAAGTCAAGTCAAACTCTTTTTTTATCAAACAGATATCATTATTTGAACTTATGGCTTCCAAAGCAATATTTCCAGATTTTCCACCTAACGGGAAATGAAACGCTTTTGTAAAAGGCATTGTTTGATTTATGTAATCTCTCTCTTTTTCATCACAATTCAAAATAAAAATATTATTAAGCTTCTTAAAATATTCAAATTTAGTTAAACAAAACATCGAATCAGTTATTACACTGAACTTTAATGTATTTTCTAGTTTTTCTTTTTGAAATTCATAAAAATTTCCCATTACTTCTATAACAACATCATAGTCAAATTTTTCATCATATCCATTCACAAACGGAAGAAGCTCTTCATATGACAGAGTCGTTATATTACAGCCGTTTTCTTGTAATGCCCTGGCAAATTCTTTAGACATTGCATCAACAGTTCCGTAACAATAATCACTACCTGTAATTACGCAAATGCTTTTTTCTTTTATATTCATTTAACCGCTCCCTTGTCACATAGTCGATATGAATAGCGACGATTGTCATTTTTATGTTATAATCATTTTAATAGAAAGCTTCTTGGTTTTGGAAAGGTACTCATCATGAATATTCTTATTTTATTACTCCCCAAAAATATCTGTTATTCAGCAGAACGAAGCATGGAATTTGAATTTGGTGCCGCACTTATAAAAAAAGGAGTTTCTGTAACATATCTTGATACAGAAAGATTCACCGGAAAAGAACTTCTTGACCTTTCAAGCAGAAATTTTGATGCACTTTTTTCATTTGAAACTTCCTTTTATCATTCCTATATTGAAGATTACGACATACGGTATAGCGACTTATTCAAATGCCCAAAATTTTATTTTTCCCTCGATCATCCACAATCTTTATATGAACTAAATAGAAACGCTCCTGATAGCCTCTATATTCTCACGCATGACCGAAATTATATTAAATATATAAAAAAATACTACTCAAAAATATCCGGTGTTTTTTTAATGAGTCCTGCCGGAAAAGAAGTTTTCTATAATGGATCAAAAATATATGACATATCTTTTATGGGCTCATTTCCTAATGGTGAAATATTCACACGAAAATTTATGGCTCTTGATAGTCATCTTCATTATCTTGCAAATGCTTACAGTAATGAAATCGCTATGCATCCTGAGCTTACGGATAGCGAAAATTTCTACAATATCTGCTTAAAAAACAAGCTGTATTTTTCAGATGAACAATTTTCTGCAATTATGTCTAAACTGGCATTCATTCCGGATATGGTAATGGCAGTATATAGAAAAAATGTATTATTATCACTTCTTCAGGCCGGTTTTTCTATTAATGTCTGGGGTGAAAGCTGGAATAATTTCCCCGACAAGGAGAATTATTCTCTTATAATACATAAAGCTGTACCATTCAACGATAGCATTACAGAAATTGCCAAAAGCAAATTTTCAATAAATGTAATGTCTGGTCACAAAGACGGATATACAGAGCGCATATCTAACAGTGCCTTAAATCATGCTGTAATAATATCTGACAGGTCAACTCAACTTGCAGAAAAATATCTGTCTGGCTCCGAAATTATTTTTTATGATTTTCACAAGCTTAATGAGCTGCCGGATAAAATTCATCGTGCAATGCCCATACAGTCTGATATTGCAGAAAAAGCTTATCAAAAATCAATACTGACTGATACCTGGGATCATAAAGCTTCTGAATTTATAAAAATTATAAAAGGACTATCAAAAAAATGATTTGCGCAGGTTTTTATTCACAAATAATATTACAATCATAGCCTGTTCGCTCTTTGATAATTTTTTTTATCCTGTCGAGATTTCCCAACTGTGCAACAGCAGAATTCATAATTTCTGATATTGCATATTGAGATATATTTTCATTGTGTATGAAATCAAATGTTTCATTATATGCATCATTATCGAAATCATATTCAAGCCGTCTTAAATATATCTCGACTTTCCTGAATTTTCCCATAAGTTCACTAAAGCTCTCTGTATTTGCCAAAAACAGCCTTATTCCAGCCATTGACTCTTTTTGATACGCATCCATTATAACCATAAATCTCAGATAATCTGCTGGAATCGCCATAAGCATCCCTTCATTTTCTGTTATATTACTTGCTGACTCCACATACAGGCTCATTATTTTTTCATATTCGTTATTTTTTAATGCATCCGAAATTTCTCCAAGAAATATTGTTTGATATCTATCAAATTTTTCTTTTTTTAGTTTGTAATCCCTTAATAAAGCTTCTATTTCCATAGAATCATTCATCAGGACATGGCTGTCATTCAAGTAATATTCTTCTTTTTTATATTCCTCAAAAAAAATTTTCCTTGCATAAGCATAATTATCCAGATCAAGAAAAAAACCATCTGCATGTATGCACCATGGCAACCGCTGCTCTGCAACAACAACCCTATATCCCCTTCTTCTGTATTCCAGACACTGTGAAATATCATAGAAGTCGAATCCATCAAATATATCCTCTCTCCACTCGACATTTTTTGATGTTGCTATTAAAAATCCATCCACAGCGACAGCTTCTGACAGATTATAATTTTCCCCTATCCTTTCATCAATGTACTCTTCCTTCGTAAAGGGAAACTTTCCCTTCACCTCACCTCTCCACCAGATTGCAGAGTCAGGAAGTGCGTCTGTCCCGGTAATGCCAATTATACCTATATTTTTATCACTATTAAAAATTTCAACTATATTAAAAATGAAATATCTGTTAACAATAAATGTATCCTGATGCAGATATACTTTTATCCATGCATCAGATGACTTCATCGCCGCATTGTATCCGGCACACATTGAGGGGGCTTCTGCCACTGTAATAATATCAATGCTGTAACTCTCCGGCAGATATAATCTTTCAATATATTTTTTACATTCACCCATTAAAAACTCATCATTGTAACAGACTATAAAAGCAATTTCATTTATTTTCATCCAATTCCCCCTCTTTGTCGGAAAAATATATGTTATAATCTTTGTAAATATACCAAGCGCAATTGTATACTGTATTTACTTCAATCATAAGTTCATGAAAGGTCACATATATGTCAATTATTTCAGATATTCATTCAATTAATATTGTCTATGTTGGTTTTAATGATATGGGAATACACAATTTATTATGGGGCATTTTAGAACTGGGACTAAACTGCCGTGTTTATGATATTGAACACTGCACATCAGACTCTCCTGAGGATTATGAAAAACTTATAACATTTGTAAAGGAATCCCCAACTGATCTGCTTATATCTCAAAATTATTCTCCAACGGTTTCCAACGTATGTGATAAACTTTCAATACCATACGCTGCATGGACTTATGATATGCCGCTAACCTCTTTACACCATGCCAGTATATTTAATAATTGCAATTTTATTTTTTCTTTTGATAAATTTCAGACAGATTTTTTAATACGCAAAGGGATGGCAAACGTATACCATCTTCCTCTTGCTGCAAATCTTACACGTTCCAGCCTCATAACTATCAGTTCAGAGGATGAAGAAAGATTCGGATCTGATCTGTCCTTCATTGGAAATATCCAGCATAAAGGGTGGGATGATAAATTTAATGATTACATGAAAGTCCTGCCTGAAAATGACCGCCAACATCTTTCACAAATAAAGAAAGATACTTTTGGAATATGGGATGGCCGAAACAGGATTCATGAATCATTTACAGATACTCTCCTGTCAGATTTTAGAAGCCATACTATAAATAAGCCTGAAATTGATGAACAGCTTTACTATGAGACAGTGATATCTTATCATATATCCTTCCTCGAACGTGTACAGATGCTGAAAAGTCTTATACCATATAATATACGCCATTATACACAAACTGCATATAGTGACTTGGAAGGTCTCAATTCCTATCCCTCTCTGGACTATGAAAGCGAATTGCCAAAAGCGTATTTCCTTACCAAGATAAATATGTCCTCAACTCTTCGTTCTATTCCATCAGGAGTTCCTCTCAGGGTTTTTGATATCTTATCCATGTGCAGTTTCTGCCTGACCAATTATCAGCCCGAAATAGATGATCTTTTTGAAGCCGGAAAGGATTTAATCGTCTATAAAAGCCTTGATGAAATACCTTCTCTCGTTGATTACTATCTTCGGCATGATGATGAACGGCTGAAAATAGCTGCAAACGGATATAAAAAGGTAAGCAGCTGCTATACCTGGGCAATTGGTGTTGAAAAAATACTCAGAACGGTTTTCCGGCTTTCATGATTTCAAGACAAAAAGTGTTTTCAAAGTTTAGAAGCTGTTCATAAATGACTTTTTTAATCACCGCTGACTATTGAGCAGTCTTCTATCATAACCGGTTTCCCCAATCGCCTGCATTCCTCAACATATGGTCCGGGATCTCCATAATAAGCATCTGCCATCACTACTGCCGTATTGCTATTAATATTTTCATCATTTATAACAAAATCCAGCCTGCTGTATTCCTCAACAAGCTGACTGTATTCTTCCCATAGTTGAGGTCTCATTTCCGGAAGCGATTTTCTGATCATGGGATCAGGATACCAAATAAGCGTTATTTTGTCGCTGCTTTGCATAAATATTGAAAAAACATCACGGATTTTTCTTAAAAACCTGTCCTCATTAGCAAGAATGGAACTAATGCTTATATAGTAAAGAACAGCTTTTCTATTGCCTATTTTTTCTTTTAATGCTTCATCAATTTCTTTTTCGGGTACAGCGCATGGTTCCTTACAATCCTCAATGGCTTGTATTTTTTCTTCCCATATATACCTGCTGTTTTCCCCTGCAAATCTGACAAGCTCCTCTATATAACATATTCTTAAATTTTCTGAAGGAACTATCACCAGATCCGCATTCATTATCCCGGGTTTCCGCACAAGGTATTCAAGTGTCTTCAACGCAGTTTTATCTGAAGCTATTATTTCTTTTGGAATGATGTATGGAACACATACAAGTTTTTCTGTACACATTTTTAATTTGTCTGAGTGATAATCAGGGTGTACCATAACCGTATAATCATAAAAGTCATTGGGATTCTGGAAATATATCAGATCCGGATGCTCTTTCTCGAGATTATATTCTTTATAGTCAACAATATGAAGCTTTTCCGGCAGTTTTTCCATATCGTAATGAGCCTCATAATTTTTCCCAAATGCAAATCTGTCGAACCATGGAACCGGCATGACAGACACTTCATTACTATTATCAGAATTTAGTTTTTCCCAGATATGATCCAGCTCATTCCAGCTCTCAGCATTAAAAGGTATAAAAAGAACCTTTTTCTTCCTGTCTGTCATATCCGTTTTCGCTTCAGCATCTATTTTTCTTTTTAATTCTGATTTTTTATCATAATAAAATCTGTAAGGAATCCTTCCGCTGTCAATTAAGTTTTCCAACTGCGTTTCATATGCCGAATAGGCCGGATAATTGTGAGCTGCCTGCCCACGGACAATGCGCATATAATCGCCATATTCTATCTTTAGTACCTCATCATACCTTGCAGGTACAGGTATCTCCAGATTTTCAAAAGGTATTCTGATAATGTTGTCAAAAAGCCGGATATCATACTTATGGCTGTTATCCTTTGTCCAATAATACATTAAAGCAACTTCTTCTGCTCCGTCACGTCCATAGAGCGAGTATAACTGTTCTGCCAGTTCATACATCTGCACTCTGATCGAGCAATTCCGATCAATTTCTGCTCCTGTAAGTTCCTCTACTTCCCTGATGACCTCCTCCAGATCTTCTGCCGTGGTATTTTCATCTTTTTCTGCCGATCCACTGTCATAAACTGCCTTTGCAACAATTTTTCTTATATCCTCTTCTTCTTTATCAGGCGAAATATAATCAAGCGGAAAAATGTCTATGCTTGCGGGATATGGAAAACCATGGTATTTTTGAAGCCATTCTTCTTCTGTATGTATAGCCTGGCCGTTAGCTACCCATGTGATAAGCAGATCATTTTCCAGCTCATGATAGTCCGCCACAATATATCCATCAGGAAGTTCTTCTTTTGCATATTCCCTGAATTTCATATAATCGTCCCTTAGCATTGCAAAGTCAAGGTCATCATCCCATGGGATAAAGCCCCCATGACGCACTGCTCCTAATAGTGTTCCACAGTCAGCAAATATCTTCAATCCATGCCGGCTGCAAACCCTTTCAACCTCCTTAAATACTTCCATACCTGCAGCCCAACAGCATTTCATGAGACCGTCAACATAAAAACCGTCCCTTATCTCACTATGAAACCATTCAAGTGGAAATTGAAGTAAAGACCTCACCCTGATCATCCCCCAAAAAAGATATTGCATTTACTATAAACTATTATAACATTCCTAAAAAGATTACATCGTATAAAATCAGGCACACAAAAAGGGGATGCTTTCGCATCCCCCTTTCTGGTAGCTGTAGTCTTCAAACAGATCTCTTTTAACTTTACGATGATTAGCCGAGAATTGAAAGAACACCCTGATTGAGCTGATTAGCCTGAGCCAGCATCGACTGACCAGCCTGTGCAAGAATGTTATTATTCGAATATCTAACCATCTCTGCTGCCATATCTGTATCGCGGATCGTGCTTTCAGCTGACTGAGTATTCTCAACTGTATTGTCAACGCTCTTAATCGTGTACTCAAGTCTGTTCTGGATAGCACCGAGTGAAGCTCTCATCTTTGATACTGCAACAAGTGCGCTCTTAATGTTCTGGATAGCAGATCTAGCGTTTACACCTGAATTACCGGTAACTTTAATTTTTCCAGTGTTAACACTAAGACTTGTTGCGGAAAGATTGCTTATGCTAACCTTGATCTGGTTATCAGAGGTACTCTCAGCACCAACCTGAAGGCTCTTTCCTGTGAATGTACCATCAAGGAGCTTCTGGTTATTAAATTCTGTTACAGATGCTGTACGTGTGATTTCAGATGAAAGTGCTGTCATCTCCATCTGGATATAGCTTCTGTCTGCACTTGTAAGTGTGTCTGTTGATGCCTTTACAGAAAGCTCATTCATTCTCTGGAGCATGTTCTGAATTTCAGCTATAGCACCTTCAGCTGTCTGTACTGCTGAGATACCATCCTGAGCATTAGCTGAAGCCTGTGTAAGACCTCTGATCTGACGTCTCATCTTCTCGGATATAGCCAATCCTGCTGCATCATCTGCTGCACGGTTAATCTTATATCCTGATGAAAGCTTCTCACTGGACTTCTGCTGATTACCAACTGTGATGCCGAGATTTCTGTTTGCGTTCATTGCTGCGATGTTGTGTTGTACTACCATATTTGTTTCCTCCTTGAATTTACCGGTGGCATCCTTGCCACTCGTTTGCATTTTACCGGTTCGTAAATTTCCTTATGCTGGCGTTTTGTGAACCGGTTTTAATTTTTACAATTTATATATCGGACTCTTTTGAAAATACTTTAGCTTAAATGTATACTTTTTTTGTATTATTTTTCATACACTACTTCTGCTGTCATAAAACATGGACTGGACGTTTTTTGATGCACTCATTGTCTGGTAATAATTTATAGCAGCTCCTGAATTTTTATGGGCAGCCTTGATTTTTTCCCTTTCAGCAGAAAAAAATCTTTCCATAAGATTCTTTATTTCCTTCTCATCATTCTCTGTCTCTTTTGTAAGAAAATTTAATTTTTCTATTTTCTCCCGAAGATTGGATATTCCCTTCTCTGACTGTATCATTCCTGTTTTCAGCTCACTTGAAAATGACTCATACAGTCTGTCAGACTCTTCATTCAATGATGCTATCCTTTCGATCAGATCAGCTTTATCTGCCATGATCACATCATATCTCTTCTCATCAAAAGTCCCATCATCAGAAAAATTATCTCTTAAATCCCTGTTCAGTCTTCCTACTTTTTCCAAGGCCAGAATCTTATCTTCAAAATTTGCTATAGTCTTTTCCAGACATGAATCGCTCATCCTATCCCCCTATCAAACACTTGAATAAGTTCCTCCAATAAGACTTGCAAAAGCAGATGAATTTGAATTTATCTTGCTTAGTGCTGTCTCCATTGCTGCAAACTTATTATAATAATAGTCCTGTTTTGCAGTCAGTTCGTCCTCAGCTTCTGATATTTTAGTATTATAGGAGCTGTAATTACTTGCCATCAGCTTGTCCTCATAAACAGTAAAGGCTGATTTATACTGTGTTCCCTTCATCTGATCATACATCTTTGTGGAAAGATTCCTTGTAAGCTGCATGAAGAAACTAGATACAGTATCAGGATCCGTCTGGATCATGGTCTTCAATACATCATCTTTAGAAGATGTATACTCGTCATCAGAGTCTCCGGCAATGTGATAAGCATATCTTTCATTTTCCTCTGCCTCAAAATATCCAAGAGTATCTATTCCAAAGTATGAAAGTGACAATTCCTTGCCATTGACTGTAAATGATGAAGCCATAGCCATCTTCATTGCCTGACTGGTATCGTAAAGGCTGGTATCTTTCCTTAGAAGAGCAGATTTAATCTTGTTCTCCCAATCCTCTATCTCGGAATCGCTCATAGCATCCTTCTGTTCATCGGTAAGCATCTTGTAGCTGTCAGCAGAATCCGCATTATACAGAGCATCCATCTTATTTATCAATGTATTATACTCTTTAAGGAATTTCTTAATGTTATCATATATTCCACTTGTATCTGTCGTAGTAGAAAGAGTAACATTGCTATCTGTGGTCTGATTAACAGTAATTGCCAGTCCATTGATTTCAAAACTGTTATTTGAAGATTTATATGATGCACCGTTAAGAGTAATTTGGGCATCTGTGCCGTCAATCTTCTTGCCATCATAGGTTCCGCTATCTGTATTGTAATTAAGCCCCAATGCAACTAAAATTGCACTATCATCACCCTCACCGCTTGTGGTGCCTGTGCTACTGTCATAACCGCTATAAATCTCAAAGTTTCCAGCATCTCCCATCTTACTTGAGCCAATATAAAACCGATGGTTATTTTCATCAAAGCTAGCGGTTATACCGTTCACATTGTTTAATTTGCTCGCTATAGAGGACATTGTATCAGCACTCTCTATATCTATTTTAGTTACATCGTCCCCAACCTTTACATAAAAAGAACCTGTTGTAGACGGTGCTGTGTCCGATGTGGCATTAGTAATACTGCCTCCTGTAAGATATCCTGCCTTCGCAAGAGAGCTTACAGACAATGTCTGAGTCGTATTTATCGCATTTGAAGATGTTGTGACCGTTGCCACGCTCGAATCACTCACACTAGTTGTTTTACTATTATAACCTGAGGTATATCGGAGCTCTGAAAAAGTGGAACTGTTATAAAAAGACATTATCTCTTTATTCAGTTCTTTCCACTTATCCTGTTTCCATGAAAGTTTCTTCTGATTTCCCTTGAGTGTATCTACTTTTGTCTGATAACGGCTTGTGAGAGCGGTTATCAGGGTCTCAGTATCTAACCCGGAGTTAAGTCCCGTTATCCTGTTAGCCATATTTTGATCTCCTCTCTAAAAAACTTATATTAAGATTGCCATTCCAATTATCATAATTAACCACTCATCACCTTTCACCTCCATGTGTTTCAAAAGGATTACATCCTTATAATCCCATTCTAATATGTCTAACAGTTATATCGGATATTAAAAGAAAATATTGAGTAAATCATAAAAAAATAATCTTTTTTATAAATTTTTAACATTTCCACTAACGGATAATCAGTCCCACTTTTCCTTCAAGGCTCCCTCATCAAATTCCCTTTGTGCGATCAGTAATATCTGCTTTGCAGATAATTTCTTCTGATATTCCGGATTATCAAATATCCCTCTTGTATCCTCTCTCGGTGCCTGATTTTTCTCAAATGAAATAGCAAAAAAATCATGTCCAAGCCATTCCAGATCAGATTCTGAAATTTTATTTATATCAAAAAACATTGATCCATATCTGAACGAATGCCACTCCCTCATTCTGTATGCAAACATATCCGTATATGCGATATAAGTTCCATAAGTTTCATATTCACTGAAGGCAGTACCATTAAGTTCATACGCTGACAACGAATAAAATATCTTTTCCCAGAAACTTCTACCCTTTATATCATCATTAGCCTCTATCTTACTGATAAGTTTTTTTACAATATCAGTCTTAAAAAGCATGTGTTCAGCAACAAATGACTGCTCAAAAATTTTCTGCATGCCAGGTATAAGCCTGCCCAGTTCTTCAAAATACATTTCATGAAATTCATGCTTTGTATCCAGATACGGAATTCCATTTTCTGAGAACATTGAAAATTCTTTACACGGAACTGTATCACCATCCCACACGAGATAATACTCATTGTCCGTCCTATAAGCTATCAGATATTTAAGGAACTGCTGATAATACCATCCGACTGCACCTCGCGGTATGGGATCCCCATTCAGCAGTTCCTGCATACATTCCTCCATTACACAAGCGGCCTCTTCAAAAGGCAATATCTCATTCTCATCAAGAAAACGCACCTTTTTCAGCGCCTCTTCCCCAATATCCCCCTCTTCCGCTTCCTTTTCTATCAGTTTTCCTACCTCTTCACTGCCAACGAAATAAACATACCTCACAGGAAGGTATCTTATCATTCTGTCCTGAAGAGGCTTTACCCTTTCCATATCAGATGCAGTTGTCACTATGTATGCATCATATAGCTCTTTGTCCATTTAATCCCCTGTCCTCTATATCCGGATAATAATATGCAGACATTATTTCAGAAATCTCCGGATTACTTTCCGCATATTCCTTTACCCTGGCTTCCCATTTTTTATAATACGGATATTCATGCACGCTTACCGTAGAAGGTATCATATAATTCGCTCCATAATTAACCTTCAAAACCTCATCAAATCCATCCGGAGCGTAAATAACCCCACTTTCAAAAGGAATTTTTACCTGCTTTTCAAACCATTTTTCTCTGAACACAAAATTCCCATCTTTATATATATAATGCCTTAAAAAGGCAAGCCTGTCTGAACCTGTTCCTGCAAACATAGAACTCACTGCGTCCAACAGCATATCAAGCTGTATCAGGATATCTCCGTTTTTATCCATTTCCTGTCCCAGCAGCTCTTCGATTTCATATACTTTTTCCTTGACATCCTCTTCAATATTTTCCCACCTCAGAAAATCAAGGTTATGGTTCTCATCTGCCTTTTCTTTTATTTTCAGACGTATATAATTAAGAAGCTTATGAAGTTCTTTCATTATGCTGTCCTCTTCCGGATTATCAGAAATGTAATCAAGAGGATAGAGATCGATCCCGGAAGGATATGGAAAACCATGAAAATAGTTCATGTGTTCAGGATTAAAGTCTGGGAGACGTGAGGTATTGATCCTTGTAATTCCATCATAATCTGCAACATAATTCTGCATGTCATTGTAATCATACTCATCATAGGTTTCCACCGTATAAAAAGATGGCAGTTCATAGGGCGCATACTGCAGAAACCTCATGTAGTCCGCACGTTTCATTGCTATATCCACATCATCATCCCACGGAATAAAGCCGTGATGCCTCACTCCGCCAAGCAAAGTCCCACAAAAGGCGAACCATTGGATATTATGCCTTTCACATACTTTGGACATATCAGCTATTGTCTGCATTCCCGCTGCCCAACACCTTTTCATTAGGGAAGATACCTTAAAGTCCCCCCTTTTTTCCTCCAGAAAAAAATCTTCTCCAAAGTTAAAAGACACTTCCATATTTTCCCTCTGATCTTCAGATAAGTTCATTTAATTTATTTAGAGTCTCTGTATCTACAGACTTACGGTTCTCCTCTTCTATCTGTTTGTAGACTTCCTTGCGGTATATCGCTATTTCTTTCGGAGCTGAAATTCCGATTTTTACCTGATCCCCCCTGATTTCCAGGACATTTATCTCTATATTGTTATCAATAACTATCGCTTCATTTTTTCTCCTCGATAATGTAAGCATAATCTTACACCTCCCCTTATTTCCCGGCTTCTTCCTTCATCTTTTTCAATATCCCATATATGGGAAATTTAATATCATAGTCATCATCCTCGATTATGGTCTGTACTGCTTTCATAGTCTTTGTATTGATAATAAAAGGTCCTTTTAAATTAACCGTCATCTTCTCTATATCATGAGGTACGGTTATAGTAACAAGGACAAGAATATCCTCACTTTCCCACTCTCCGATAAGCGATACCTTATCATTATCAACTTCAGGGTTAAAATCTGCTTTTACCAGCAGCGGATCAATAACCGGCATGGCAAACTGAGGCTCCTCAATTGACTGAAACCATTTTATAGGACTGTTCTCCTTTTCACTGTCATTTATCAAAGTAAAATTCTGTAAATTCGGAAAACCTACAATTCCCTTGGGGAAATTAACTATCTTTGTGTCTTCGATTTCTATTTCTCCAAAATTCCTTGTTACAAGTTTCATTCCTACACCTCCTAATGTCAGTTATTATTTATTGATCCATATTGATTAATCACATTGGGAACACGTTAATTATATAATATTTTATGCTAAATTACCAATGAGTATAAAGGATTAGGACGCATTTATTGTATTTTTGAATAAACAACTTGAATTCGCATATAGTTACAATTTATAATTAATCTATCAATTACGTTTTATTTTACAATCTGACAGAATTTAGGAAGGTAGCTGCGATGAAATGTCTACTTGTAAGAACCAAGGATCTGGCCTTAAATGATCTCGCATGGGGCGCTTCTGACGCCGGTCATGAATGCAGATCATTAAGCATAGACTGCAAAACACTTGATTTTGATGATAATGTGATTAGATTCCTGACAGATTATCTTGACGGCTATCATGCTGACCTTGTTTTTACAATGAATTTTTCCCCATCTGTATCCAATGCCTGTCAGCAAAAAGGAATTCCCTATGCATCATGGCTGTATGACGTCCCACTTCAATCACTCTACAGCAAAGAAGCTTTTAATGACGTCAATTATTTTTTTCATTTCGATAAAAAGGATATAGAAATTCAGAAAAACAGAGGACTGAAAAATATGTTTTACCTGCCCCTTGCTGCCAATGTTTCACGAATGGGGCAATTAAATATCACCTCTGATGATGAATCAAACTATTCCTGTGATATTTCATTTGTAGGTGGACAATATGCAGATGGCAGGTTTGCCTATTACCGAGATCATCTCCCCTTAAAATTCCAGAATGAACTTAACCGTATTGCATATAATGCCATAGATATCTGGGATGGAAAAGACCGGATCAGAAATAGCATGTCTGAGGAACTCATCAATGAAATGGTCAAACTCTCTGATGAAATTCCACAGGATGTCCTCGGAATGTCTAACAGACAATATTTTGAAGAAGTAATCCTGACCCATGCTATTGCCTACACAGAACGCAGACTCATGCTTGAGCGGATCCGTGACCTTAATCCCAGATGGTACGGTTCAGGTGCTGATGAAAAAGATTGGATTGCCGGTATACAGTATCTTCCATGGCTTTATTACGAAGACACCTTACCAAAGGCATACAACCTTTCCAAAATAAACCTGTCGATATCCATTCACAGTATTTCATCCGGTGTTCCACTAAGAGTATTTGACATAATGGGTGCTGGTGGTTTTATTTTAACGAATTATCAACCTGAACTAGATGAATTATTTGAAAATGGTAAAGAAATTTTCTGTTACCACAATTTTGACGAAATGCGAGAAATATGCAAATTTTTCCTGACCCACGAAGATGCTCGATTGAATGTATTATTGGCAGGCTACAAACGTATAAATAAAGAATACAACTATAAGGAAGCTGTAATTAAAATAATTTGTAAAATTTTTCATTAATCAAAACATCTATATTTTTATATCATCCCCTTCATCCCTGCTATATACTTATCAAGCTCGTATTGTAAATCAAATTCAATGTCAAGACCATCCAACATCCTGATTCCACCATTTGGAATCAGGTTTATATACTGATTGCTCCGCCAATCAGGAAAAAAGGTTTTACAAATTTTCTGCATATATTTATAAAAATCAACAGGTAAAAAACTATCACTATATTCCGCGGAAAAAGCAATTGTTTCACAATAAAATGACCATAAAAAATAAATTTCTATTATCTCTTTATAGTCATTATAATTTTCCCTTTTCATGCAATCTTCTAACAACATGAGCTGAACCTGTGCATGGTCTAGAAGTTTTTTCCCCAATTGTGAAGTGACCATCGAACCATCCCTAAATTTATATATATACAAGGCTTCGTTCAATAAGGTAATCGATTTTACATATAAAAAAATTGGGTATACAAAAAGAGGTTCTTCATATCTCAATTTTTCTGGAAACTTTGAACCAACCCTATCAATCAATTCTTTTTTATAAAACTTATTTGTACATCCATAAGTAACTTTTGATGCAGTCAAAAAGGGGATTCTTTCCTCTCTGTTCTTTATGTGATATGTTTTACTTATTCTAGAATTGTTACTTGATCTTCTTTCTTTCCCCAATACATATAAATGATTAAATTGGATAAGATCACTGCTATATCTTTCAGCTAAATTATATAATTTTTCACATGCATCTAATCTAAGTTCATCATCAGCATCTAAAAACTGAATATACTTTCCCGATGCATATTCCAAACCGATATTTCGTGCCCCTCCCGGACCAACATTTTTATCTAAATTTACAGCGAGAACTGAGTCAGGATATTTTTTTTCTATATCCTTTAGTTTGTTTAGTGTTAACTCATTGTCATTAGAAGCATCATTTACAAATATGCACTCCATATTCTCTATACCTATGGTTTGATTATGTAGAGATTCCCAACAGTGATTCAAAAATCCATCAACATTATAACATGGTATAATTACTGAAACTTTCTTCTGCAATATTATTATCCCCTTTGTCTTAATTCTATAAACATTACCCCAATTAATTTCCTACAGCGCACATCATTTCATTCTACTCAAATTTTTCCAGATTGTTAGACATTTTAATCGTCTCTGTTCTTGTTCCCATTACGATTAATATTTTTTCAAATCTGTTGTCCACCATAAAATTCAAATATCCTAAAATCTGCATTCCTCATTATACCTATGCAGAGCAATTACCATCAAAAAGAAATTCATTGCCTCTCTAAAAGATGATTAGCAAATATCTTAACATCCTTTTCAAATTTTCGTTTTTCACCCAAGATCAAATTCCTATAATCAGAAAAATCTTCCTGATATTTTGAGAAATTACTGCATATTTCATGCATTAAATCATTTATACTTTCCAGGTTATCACGCGGATTCTCAAATTTATACTTTTGAGGGATAGGCAAATCTTCATAAAATGCTGCTGAACCTTTTTGATTAGTGATCACACAGCAGCCATTCGCCGCAGCTTCTCTTGGAATTCTATCCTTTCCGGGATGACTTCCAAAATCTACATATATTTTTCCTGACTGTAACAATAAAACCATATGATAAAGATCAAGATTTACAAGTGGTATCCATCTTATCCAATCTGCTCTATCAATAAGAGGCCTGATTTCCTCATATCCTTTTGCAGGATTATAAAATGCAATATTCTGCCTGAACTCAGCCGGATATAAAAATTTTCCATGCTCTTCATTAATATAATCGGAAAGATACATTCCATCAGCTTTTGGTAAAACCTTTTTTACATAATCCATTGAATAATATGACTGAAATAAATGCATAAATACATTTTGTTCAATATCATCAAGATTTGACTCATGTGTGGATTCAATATAATTATCTACACTCATCCACCATAAAATTTTTTTTGCTTTCTTAAAATATTGCATACTATGTGTAAGACCTTCCGGAAAAACAACCACATTCTCATCCCTGTCTATTTCTTCCAGATTCTGACAAAATTCCACATTATAAGTCTTATATGCTTCAGGTACTGATGCTTTAGTGGATATCCCATAAGGATAACTAAGACACACATAGCATATATAACCTTTATTATCTGTTAATCTGTTAATTGCCTCGCAAAACTGATGGGAAAGCTCCGGTCCACCACTTATAGTATTTTCAGGTGACAAAATATAAATATTCATAAAGATCAAATTCCCCTAGGAATATAATTGGTATTTTTATAATGTTATTTTACTCCAACTGAATTTATAGTATTTTCTATCATGTCCAGAAGTTCAGCATTACAATCCTTAAGCTCTTTAACATACGTTTCCATATCATTATTTGTCATGGAATCTGTAATAAAATCAAAAGATAATTGATTATAAAAAGTGCTTTTTTTCGCATATTCCCACCATAATTTTTCTATATCATAATGAAAGTCTCCATTTGTCCATGGCTTGTCTTCCGTAAAATGAACAATTGCTACTTTCTCTTTAACATCCTCATATACCCATCCCTTTTTATGTCCGCTTCTAGCTCCAAAATTATATTTATTTTTTTCAGCATATCCAACTTTTTTCCAATGAACATAGTTTAATATATCCTGATCGGGAAAATCCATTTCATAACTATAACTCTCAAAAAACTTTACATATACTACATTGAATTTTTTCCTTCTTATAAGCAACATCCTAAATAGTAAACTCTATCCTGTCATCCGGATTTAATACAGCTTTAATCGCTACATCTACTGCTATTTCACTAAAATTTGTAGATAAGATATATCTCTTGAACTTTTCTGTTGATTCCTCGTTTTCAGCTTCTAAAAGCTTCTTAACAATTTCCTTAAACTCGGACCAGGTCTGAATAAGAGAAAATAAATCGCTTCGCAGGTTTTCAGGAAGATATTCGTGTAATGTTTCAGGCAGCTTTGTTTTTTCAATAAGTGCAGCTGCAATAACCTCAGATACATTTTTCATTCTCTGATCCGTTACACAACCTTTTTTCATGCTCAGCGCAACAACATGTGAACATTCCTTTATCTTTTTCATTCTATAAAGCCTGTTACAGTTGGATAAAATATCTTCTACATTTCCATAATCACAGGCATTTGCCGGATTCCAGACATCAGATTTATATTCAACCAATGGAAATTCTAAAATTTTCTTTCCTTGCCTTTCCATCTTCTTTATAAATAAATGTGCCATTCTTTCTGAAATGAATCCTACATCCCTCTTCTGATATATATCAGTTTTTTCATAACTGCTTCTATAAAATTCCTCTAATATAGGAAAAGCCCATTCACAAAATTCTGTATATAATTCCCTGTGGTAAATATTTACATTACCTGCATGAATATAACATGAATTTAATTCCTCTTCGTAAAAAGTAAAATACTCCGGATCTGACTTTTGCAGGATGTCCATAAAAAGTTTCCAATCCCAGCCATAATGAAGTTCACAATAATGATCCCGTATCGATTTATTTAACTTCATGCTTTTAGATGTTATCAGATCTGCATGTTCATCCATACATCTTTCTAATTCAGCATCATCCAGCTTCAATCTCCTACGGTAATGTGAAATCCCGATATATTCTGTTTCATCCAGATGTTTATATATCCAATACATAGCTGTTGCTTCACAATACCTCATATTTCTGTCAGAGATAGATTCAGCAAAATCATCATGGTCATTTACTGGTGCAATTCTTTTATCAGTAAGTGCTGCTCCTGCCTGAATAGTGATCTCATATTTTGACCCTGGTATGTCTTCCTTTAGTGCTTTATCAACATGACTGGATATTACATATAATTTCATTTTTTCCATTATATGATGCTGTTCCTTTCAGCTTTTTGTTGAATTCAGTTTTTAATAATTTCCCTGATCATACTGTCTGTAAAAATCGGAATATTAACCCCGGATATCATTCTAACCCCATATCTCATGGCATGGGATATCCTCTCAATATTATCAACATCTCTGCCTAGTACAAAATAGTCCGACTGACGGATTATCTCCCTGTCTGCATCAGCCCCGATTCCCACAAGAGAAATAGAATTACACTTCAATTCGTCAATCAGCGAGATCAAATATGGCAGAAGCCTCTTATCCGTTTCCAAATTCTCATTATATACAAGATTAAGCACTGTATTTTTATCAGCAAGCTTAAAAGCATACTCTTCTATTACATTTCCAAAAGTAGAATAATCTGTGGATGCATCTATAAAAACAGTTATAATAATTTTGTCATTTCTATTTTTAGTCTTTTCATCTTTATCTGAATCGGCGGCATATTTCTTCACAAATTCCTCTACATTCCCCTGCATGTCCTCCCTTATTTCAGCCAGTCTGTTTCCAGGGAAATTCCACCACTGGATATCCTGAAGCCTTGCAGAAATTTCTTTAGGGAACCTTTCTCTGATCTGTCTTGCCGGGTTGCCTGCCCATATAGTATATGCAGGTATGTCCGATGTTACCACACTTCCGGCTCCTATTACTGCACCATTGCCAATGATCACATCTGAAATTATAGTTACATCATTTCCAATCCAGACATCATTACCTATGACTGTCATTCCCTTCCTGCTGCTAAACCTATAGTTCTGTCCGTTTCTCTCTCTCACGGAAGCCCCTTCTGCATTATTTCTGTATTCAGGGATCAGTCCCTGATAAACACTTTTATAATCATGATTGAAATCACAATATATCTGAACATTATTGGCAATGGAACAATATCTTCCTATGTAGATCAGCATTGTTTCATTCGTCTCATCTTCAGATGACATTGTCCAGACCTTAAGCTCATCTATATAAGAACCCCTTCCACAATATGCTATCGGAAGACCAGACGGAAAGCTTACTGTAAGGTCACCATTTTCTGTCTGCTCCGGACGTACATTGATAATCTGCATCCCTGCCACCTCCCAATAATCAGATCAAATAGCCAAAAGTCTCATACAGTCTTTCCTCCTGATCCTCAAATCCATATGCGTGACCGGATACTCCTGACTTCACAAGGCTTAGATAATTGCCATACATTTTTTTTAAAGCATCATCAAACCCGGCCGGAGCATCAATTATAGAATTTTCAAAAGGAAGTCTGACTGTCTTTTCAAAGATTTTTTTTGAATATACTGCATCTGCCGAAAATCTGTGATTTCTGTATATCGTGCACTCTTCTGTATCCTGACCATTGGCAAACTGGCTGATTTCATCATAATATTGCATAAGTTCCATATGGAGAGCATCTCTATCAGAAGAAAAGGCTTTTCCGGATACATTTGCCAAAAGCTCGATTATCTCATATCTTTCAGCTATATCATCCTCTACGGGATTCTCAATTTCTTCATCTATCGTTATCACTCTTGCAATGAGGTTCAGGATATCACATATACTCTGATCAAGTTCTTTATTTTCCGGACAGTTATCTATCGGATATATGTCTATCCCGATCAGATAAGGACATCCATGATATTTCTGTAAAAATGAATGTTCCACACACACATCATCTGTATTGCATATCCTCAGAATATCCAGTCCTTTTACATATTTTTTTGATGAGTCCAGAACCTCATAGTTTGAAGGAAGAAGCCTTTTTGCATTATTTCTCAGATACTCATAATCTTTCCTGAAAAGGGCGATATCGATATCATCATCCCACGGGATAAATCCATGATGTCTGACCGCCCCGAGCAGTGTGCCAAACATTGCAAACCACCTTAAATTTTCATTCCTGCATACTTCCGCTATATCCATAAGACATTCTATTGAGGATGCCCAAACCTTTTTCATCGATTCCGAAACTAAAAAACCCGTCTTAATCTCAGCCTTAAAGAAATCCCTCTCAAATTGCATTTTTCCCCCAATGCGCTTTCTGTCGTATATTTTGCCCTGCTTCTGATTTATAGACTATACAGGAGCTTCCATCCCATCATGCTTTATGACCCCATCTGAATATTCTCCCATAACACCTGTTTCCAGAATAGCTGTATAAAACTGCTTTGGAGATAATTTTTCCCTATAGCGTTTATTCCTGAAAAGCTCTGTAAAATACGGCTCTGTTTTCTGATATTTTTCAAAAGTCACTGCATGATAATCCGCTGCCAGATAATCAATATCTTCCCTGGTAAGATCTTTTATATCTATGAAAAAACTTAAATTTCTGAAACTGTTCCAGCTTCTGAGCTTATACTCTGATGTATGATTCATCGCCACCCAGCTTCCATAGGTTTCAAATTCTGAAAAACCACATACAAGGTTATCAGCGCCCATGGAATACATTATTTTTTCCCAGCAGTTCTTCCCACTAATGTTGCTTTTTTCTATATCTCCGATCATTTCGCGCATAAGGATTTTATTGAAAAGCATATGCTCGGATATGAAGCTTTTTTCGATCACCTTACCAAAACCGAAAAGTCTCTCTATTGTCTTAAAATAACTGTTTTGAAATTCTGTCTTATAATCCAGATATGGAGTCCCGTCCTGACTGAACATTTCTATCTTTCTTACCGGAATCGTATCCGAATCCCAGCACAGATAATAGTCATCGCTGCATCTTCCACTATATGCCATTTTTAAGAACTGCTGATAATACCAGTTCACAGACGAAGGATTCTTCTGATTAGTTTCAGCCCTCAGCTCCTCATAAATCTTTTTTATCTGTGAAAACTCTACAAGATCATTTTCCTCAATATGATCAATCTTATTATCTTTGTAAAATCCATTTTCAATATCTTTCTTTATTTCCACTTTCAATTCTGCAGGACCTATAAAAATAAGCCTGTTAACTGGCAGCAGCCTGAAAAAACTCAAGTAATGGATTTTCGTCCTTCCATAGTCATCAGCGACTGTAGGAATGACACAAGCAAATTTTTTCTCCATTAGCCCCACCTTCGTGACCGTTTATTGCGTTTACTTTAAATATTTACATCCCAAAGCATTATCGGTATCCCTTTTCCCGCAAAAATATTCATGAAATATCCGCCTGACCCGTAATACGCATCAGCTTTTTCCGGAAGATTTCCTTCTTCTGCAATAAAAAAGTTTCCGATATCACTGTCAATAAATTTACTTTTTATTTTTTTATAATCCTCATATACATTCCCACAGATTCTTTTCAAATTATCCTCAAATGTCCTGTCTGTAATCCAGTATATTCTTAACTGTTCCCTGTTTTCGTTAAATGTATCAATAACTTTTTCAAGTTTTCTGACTGCCTTCTCACCATATACATAAAATACGGAAGCTGATGTATAAAATATCAGATTTTTTTCTTTTGCCTTCAGGGAAGTCTCATTTCTTTGTAATTCTGAATCATCCCTCAGACCTTTATAAATCCTTATTTTTTCTTCCCAATATTCCCTGTCGATCGTCTTATCTGTTTCTGACAGCAATTCCAGATACAGCTTTTTCCAGTTCTCATCTTTCAGATAGATAAAATCCGACATTATAACACCGGGGCTTATAATAAATCTCCCGACGTTTTTGCTTCCTCTCTCATCTCCGCTGACCGGCAGGTCTGCCTTGTTTATATCTATATATGATAAATTATCTGTATACTTTCTTAAATTCGAAGCATAGAAAAAAGGATTTATACTTATAGCAGAGTGAAATCCATCCAGCGGATCCGTAATGAAGATTTTAGGATTCTTTTTCTTAAAATCATAGCTTTTATAATTCAGGACTCGAATCCCTGATTTCTCCGCATCCGGTTCTATTTCATAATATTCACTTTTCTCATCATAGTAACTTCCATACCAGTCCTTTTTATAATATGGAACGGGCATCAGATACGTATTTGGGTTCTCTCTGATATATTTTTTACAGAATTTTTCTATTTCCTTCCATTCAGAAAATCTTGAAATAATAAAAATACTTTCCCGTCCCTTTATACGGTCATAAATATTTCTTATAACATCAAGCCTGTATCTCAGTCCTGCAAGTTTTTCTCCTATATCATCCCGGTTTCCATCAATGATTTTTTCATTCAGTTCAAATATTTCTTCACAAAGCTGTTCAAGCTGTTCAACCAGCTCAGCACCTGCTTCACCATATTCTTTTTCGATTCTTTCCCCCATACGGATCGCAAGCATCTGAAATTTCTCTAATAATTCCGTACAGCCATTATCAGACCATACTTTTTTTACCAGGTTGCGAACACTCTCCATCCCTGATAATATTTCCAGATTTTCATCCTCTATAAAAGACTCGTCCCTGTCAATGTCTTTTGGACTAAACCGGTAGAGATATGGTACTGACCCGCCTTCATGTTTTTCCAATCGCTTTTCCTGATCTATGTAATAAGGATAATTATGAAGTCCCCCACGTCTTTCTGCTTTTTCCCAGTTTCCATATTCCAGCCTCAAAAGCTCCTCATATCCGGCGGGTACAGGTATCGAACCATTTTCAAAGGGCATGTATATAGAATAGTCAAACAGAAATTTAGGAAATTTATGATTTTTTTCCCTGATCCAAAAAGGTATCAGTGCAACATTCTCCGTTTCCTCATCATCGGTCTTTGAATATAATGAATCCATTATTTTATAGAGAGCATTGTCAAAAGGAACATTTCTGTCTGCGCTGATCCCGCTTATAATTTCTGCCTGATCCAAAAGATCACTTATCTCCCCCAGAGATGCGCCTGCCCTTTTTCCAAATTCCTCAAAAAGAGTCCACACCCTGTTCGCCTTATTCTGCCTGGTATTTTCCCTTTCTTCATCATTATAAAGATTATGCAGCGGAAATATATCTATTCCTGACGTATACGGAAAACCATGATTTTTTTCGAGAAAATTTCCACTCATATCAATCACGTCATGGTTCACTATACGGGTAAGAAAATTTCTATACTCCTTTTCCCTGTAGATATTTAATATTTTATAATCCTCTGGAAGCTCCATATCTACAACAGCAAGAAATTTATCATAATCCTCCTTCAACATGCATATGTCCAGATCATCATCCCATGGTATAAACCCGTGATGCCGCACTGCGCCTATCAGGGTTCCGCAGTCGGCAAACCACCTTATACCGTATTTTTCGCAAACCTCTCCGACTTTTTCAAGGATTTCCAATTGCGAAGCCCATGACCTTTTAATCATCCCCGGTATGTAGAAGCCTTCCCTGACCTCATCTTCATAATAAGAATTATCAAACCTCATACTCCACCTATTGTATATCTATATTCTGGATCATTACCGGTTTTTTATTCTCCGTAAAATAATATGTTATATCCGAATAGTCACCATAATAAGCATCGCACATGTCAGCCAGTTTTTTCCCGTCATTACTTTCATCAAAGCTTCCGATATTTTTGTCCATAAAGTTTTCTTTAAGCTTTCTATATTCTTCCAGACATTCACAATTATTGAGTATCAGGAACTCCTCTGTTCTCCTGTAAGGATGCCATATCAGTCCTATCTGGTCTTTATTTTCCTGGAAGATTTCAAAATTTTTTTTAACTTTGGCAACCGCCTTGGCAGGATTGCTTAAAAAAGGCATTAGATCAGTATAATATAAAATAGTTTTCATTTATAAACACCTTTCCATATATCTTCTGTTACTGCCCAAACGCAATGTATTTATACTCGTTATAAATGTTATACCGTTAACGGAATTTAATTCCGTTAACGAGTATAACAAAATGCATTACCTGCTTTTTCTATACAATATCAATATTCTGGAGCATCACCGGCTTTCCTGCTTCAAGTGCAGACATCATCAGATAGGAGGCATCTCCATATACAGCATCTGCCGTTTTGATTATCTTAGACGCATCATCATCCTCAATAATTCTTCCCCATCCTTCCTTAACAAATTCACTCCTTAACTGCTCATATTCATGAATAAGTTCCGGTGCATATGCATCCCTTATATCACCTTTTATCGCGCATGGATGCCATAGAAGTTCTATTTTTTCCCGGTTTTCCTTAAATATATTGAGAACCTTTCTGATTTTTTCTACTGCCGGTCTGCCATATTCAAATAAAACGCTTTCTGACGTTAAATAAATTACTGTTTTTTTCTTATCTATAACTTCCGGTTTTAGTATTTCTGTCTTTTCCACAACATTTTTTTCTGTAGCTCTGTCATCGTTATCTGTAAGGCTGACTCTATACAGTTCTGCAATCTCATTTACAGGATTTTCATAATTCTGTATGACCACTTCCTTGCCGGATTCCCTGAATTTTTCCGCCAGTTCTCCCTCATCACCGAAGTAGATATCCGCAAATGAGATTAATTTTTCCACGTCTTCATTTATATAAGCTATATTTCTGTTTTTTGAAATATGCTCTTCTATCATTGAACCATATTCCTTTAGCAGATTTGGAGCAATGAGATCAAATGCATATTCATTATTGTTAATTATCAGATCCGGTATCCACACGTTATTAAAATCCGAATCCTTCTCTTCAAAAAAATTCAGGATGCTTCTGATTTTTCCTGCAGCAGAATCTGCATGAATAAGCATTTCTTTTAATGATGAATGATATATGACATTCTTTTTTTCAGATGCCTTTTCTATATATTTCCCCCTGAAACCGGATTTTTCCAAATATCTGCTCTGTGCCTCCCTGTACCTTTTCTCATCCAGCTGCTTCCTGAAATAAGGATAATCATGTGCAGCCTTCTCGTGTCTTGGCATTATATAATCCTCACCGAACCTTGCCTTCAGCACTCTGTCAAATCCAAGCGGCACTTTCATTACATTATTTTCAAACGGTATGCTTAGCGTAAACTTAAAATATTCCTTCGGAAATTTCTTATTTCTATCATTAATGTACTCATCATATCTGGTTACAAAATCAGCATTTCCTTCTTCTGTCAGCCTGCATATCTGATCATAGAGTATCTCCAGCTGATTTCCTATCGGTCTGTCCGAATTAAATATATATCCTGTTTCCTTCTGCAATTCTATCAGCTTTACCGCAAGCTGCTCATTGGTCTCATTATCAGGTGGATTCATCTCATTTTTTCTGCTTAGCCCGATCGCCTGATCGGTCTTTTTCAGCATCATGATAATGAAATCCTCTTCCTCTTTATTTCTGGGTATATAGTAATATGGATAAATATCAAGTCCTTTCATAAACGGACATCCGTAATTTTTTTTCAGGAAATCACGTTCAAAGGAAAGATCGTGGTTAAAAATCAGTCTGGTAAAGTTCATCCTGTACCAGGTTCTCGTATATGGATTTAAGAGCCTGTATTTGTCCGGATATTCTCTTGAAATAATGTCTAAAAATCTAACATATTCATTTCCGACAATTCCCATATCAACATCATCATCCCAGGGTATAAATCCCCTCTCCCTTACTGCTCCAAGCAGAGTTCCATAAGCTGCAAAAATACTGATAGAATTTTTGCTGCATATTTCCGTTATATCTGATATCAGATCCAGATGAGCAGCCCAGACACGCTTCATAACCTCATTGATCGTAAAGCCTCTCCTCGTTTCCTGTTGAAAAAATTCCTTTGAAAAAGTTACAGCCATTATTTCCGGTTCCCCCTCTGGCAGGCAGACTTGCAGTTTCCTGACCGTCTCCGTGCTGTACAAGTATGACATCCTTGCAGCGCATTACAGGCGCACACCGTAAGCCATGCATAAAGATTCTTGTCACATTATATATCGACTTTTTTTATCAATATTTAAGAGTTTTTTATGTATTCATTCTTTTGTTTTATCTTTAGAACTTTCAAATACTGTTAAAGTCCCTCTTTTTTAAGTATAATTATCTTTATAACAGGTTGATCAGACATTAACAGATATTATTAGGGGCGAATGATTTGAAGATTTTATATTTCTTCTGGGATGAATTTAATGGAGAGGATTGCCAGCATGCATTAAAAGAGCTGGGCAATGATGTTAAAGCTGTTCATTTTCCCTTATCCAACACTGATTTCGACGACAGCTTTGAGGAAAAAATGACAGCTGAACTGGGCAGAGGATATGATTGTGTATTCAGTTTCAATTATTTTCCCATTATCTCCAGAATCTGTGACAGTCTGTCTGTTCCCTATATCTCATGGGTGTATGACTGTCCGCACCTTCCACTGAATTCTATAACGATAAATAATAGTGTTAACCATATTTATCTGTTTGACAGAGTTCTATGCAGGAGGCTTAGGGAAACAGGTATAAATACCATCCACCATTGCCCTCTTGCTGTAAATTCTGCACGGCTTAATGAATTCTGCCTCGAGCTTGATAAAGGCAGCCCTGTCATTTACGAACATGATATCAGTTTTCTCGGTAACCTTTATGATAACGAGTTCAATTTCTACGACCAGATATCTTATCTTCCGGAACAGCTAAAGGAATATATCGAGACCTTGATTAATACACAGTCAAAAATCTTTGGCATTGACCTTTTTTCAGATGAAAAAATTTTCCCTGATTTTATCTTAAGGGAACTGCATAATTATATCAGATTTGAGAAATCCGGTAACTACAACATGGACTATGACCAGATCATCCGGGATATTCTGAGAAGAAAGGTTACCGTTATTGACCGCAGGAAAATCCTTACCTTTCTTGGTAAATCCTATAATACTGTTTTATATTCTACTTCCGACGCAAAACCGATAGAAAATGTTCCAAATCTTGGTCTTGCCGATTATATGAATAAAATGCCCCGGGTCTTCCATCGCAGCCGGATAAACCTAAATATCACACTTAGAAGCATTATCAGCGGCATTCCTCTAAGAGTCCTCGATATACTTGCTGCCGGCGGATTTCTCATTACCGATTTCAGAGAAGAGATAGCAGAGCATTTCATTAATGGTGAAGATGTAATTTTTTATTCTACTGCGGAGGAGCTTCATGATAAATGCGGCTGGTTTCTCTCACATGATGAAGAACGTAAAAAAATTGCAGTAAATGGAATGAATAAATGCCGTGAAAATTTTGACTATAAAAAAATACTCCCTGAAATATTAAAAATATAGGAGCCAATAAATGAATCTGCCAATTACAGCCTGTATAATTGCTAAAAATGAAGAAAAAAATATTGTACGCTGCTTAAAAGCCCTTCGTCAGCTCGGATGTGAAATTGTCGTAACTGATACAGGTTCTGATGACGATACCGCAAAACTTGCCTCTGACTACGCTGACAGGCTTGAATTCTTTAAATGGGTAAATGATTTTTCAGCCGCCAAAAATTATTCTGCTTCCCTTGCTTCAAATGATTTAATCCTTTCTGTAGATTGCGACGAATTTCTTGAGAAATTTGATATTGAAAAAATGATCGGATTAATAAAAAGGCATCCCATATGCCTCGGTACATGTTCACTAAGAAGCATATTCAGCAGCAGTTCCAACGGAGAAAAGGATTTTATTAATGAACGTGTTACCCGTTTTTACGACAGACGTTACTTTTCATTCGAAGGAAGCATTCATGAAACACTGCGTCCCCTTTCCCCGTCATTAATTTACAGCTACATCGACCTTCCGCTCTTCTTCTATCACTCAGGCTATGAGTCCGACTCTTTAAGGAAAGAAAAAGCTGAAAAATATCTTAACCTGCTTCTTCGTGAACGCTCAGAAAAAGGCGTTTCTGCATATAACTGTTATCAAATAGCTAAATGCTACCGCGCCATGAAAGACAGCTTCTCGGCAGTTAAGTATCTTGCCGAAGGTCTGTCTTTCGACCTTGACCCTTCCCTGGTATTTGTTCAGGAAATGGTTGAGGATTACGGCTATGCTCTTCTGGATTCCGGCAAAGCCGATGAAGCATTAGGTCTGCAATCTGTTTATGATAGTTTTGCGACCCGTTCTGACTTTCCATTTTTAATGGGGCTTATATATATGAACAATGGATTATTTGAACCAGCATTAAGTGAATTTGAGAAGGCTACCCATTTTCCGAATGCCTCCGTTGAAGGTACAAATTCGTATAAGGCCTTCTATAATATGGGAGTGATCCACGAAGTTTTAGGAAATGTCACAACAGCCGCAAGTTATTATGAAAAATCAGGAAAATACCTTCCTGCCATGGAAAGATTAAAAAAAATCCGGCATAACATCATATAGAATAAACGGTAACTATTCAGCAGCGCGAAGCACTTGCTGCTGAGCGACTGCCCATTAATCCAAAGCAGCAAGTGCCGCCCCGAACTTTCCATGCCGATAGGCCTCGGGGCGGCGTAACTGTTCAGGGTACTTGAACAGTTACAATAAACGGTAACTGTTCAGGGTGCCTGAACAGTTACATTAGAATAATGTCATCTGCTCATAGACTTCTACCTGAGCACTGCTGACATTTACAGGCTCTGCTCCACGTTTATGTTCAAAGTTGAGATACTGCCGGTTGCCATTAAGTTTTGATTCCACCAGATTCAATACATAAATGTTATCAAAACGACCGTATATAGACTCCCCACCCAATCCCGAAAGGCATATAAGCTGTGTATTGTTTTTCTTTGCAATGTCCATCAAAGGTTTCAGCAGATGCTCAGCATTTGTCTGCGCAAACGGATTGTCCATCAATAAGACCTTTCCTTCATTTTTATCTGCAAAAAGGTCATTCTCATCTCTTCTGATATAATATAAAAGACTTGATAAGATGACAAATGTTGACAGAAATCCTTCACCTCCGGAATTTTTTGCTGCATCATTCCAGCTTATCGGATATACTCTCTGTTTCTCTATCTTATAGATCTGTATGCCTACATTGCTTATTCCCACGACCGCATCATAAAGCTTATTTACATTTATCTTACTGCTAAGCTCATTTTCCGGATTTTCATTACTGTTAAGAATATTTACTACGTTTTTGCAGATATCATCCAGGAAGTCTCCTATCCTCAAAAGATACATACCACTTCCTTCTGCCCATGAAGGAACGTTTATCTGCAGCATTTTCAGACTTTTTCCCTGAACATTTATGGTAGAATTACTATCGATTTTTGACAGTCCTTCATTAATTTCTTCCATGTAGCTTGCAATCTGTGCAATGATCTCATCACGTTCGCGTTCAACAATACTTATATCTACCATAAGTTTTTCCATAAGAGTATCAAATGCGTTTATCGTAATATCTATCTGCCGGAGGATATCTTCCGGAGCATCCAGCATTTTAAGCATTGACAGCAACGGCTTATGATACTGTTCCTCTGAAAGCTCATTCAGATTTATGATTTCATTAATTCTGTCAGAAACGGCATTCCTGTTCTTCTGAATTTCCAGATTGATTCTATTTAGATTTTTCCTCAGATCTGACATTATATCTGTAAGCCCGTCCCGGTTAAGGATACTGAAATCCTTTTCCCATTTATAATCTCCCAGACGCTGGAAATCGCTGTACTCCTCCATATTTTCCAGAATACTCATATAAGTCAGTCTTTTTTCTGACAGTGATGATAGTTGTTCCGTAAGATATTTTTTCTGATGTTCGAGAATATTCTTCCTTGAGTCAAAATCTCTTTCTCCTATTTCATTTATATTTTTAGGCTTATCTTTATCCGTATCTTTTTTCATGTTATGGAGAATATTCTTCTCATTTTCTTCCATTGCAGACAACTTATTATTACATGCATTATAGAGTGCAATGCTTCTGTTTAATTTTTCATCAGCTTCCTTTTCCTTTAACTTTAAGCTGTCTTCACGAAATTCATCATAAGACTTATCTATATAATCATCTTCCGATATTCCATTCAGCAGTGCTGTTTTTTGAAGATCTTTTTTTATTGATTCAATTCTTTTCCCAATACGTTTTATATCATTCTCAAGCTCTGATATCTCACCTGTAAATTTATCCTTTAATGCATCATATTCAGAACCTGTTTTTACCAGTTCCTCATTTGAAATAATTGAAATGTCCGTCTGATCTTCACTATATACCTTAAAAAGTGCAATTTCCTTTGTGAGTTCTTTTATTCTCAGCTCAATGTCATGCGAACTGCTCCTCAGTTCAGAAATTAACGTATAACAGCTGTTTTTTGTATTATTTGCAAGCATCTCACGATTCTTAAGCTTTTCGATAGCTATATTTAACTTAGCTCTTTCATCAATGGCATCCGCATATTTCCTGTATTTTTCTCCATATTTTGACAGCGCACTGCTATATCTGATAAGTTTATCCAGCTCTTCTGACACAATTTTCAGGGATTCATTGTTTTTTACCAGTTTTTCCTCTGTCTCAGTAATATTCAGAAGATTATCAGAAATTCTGACTGAATTGCCATCAAGATTTTCTTTTAACATGTCTCTAGCTGAAAGTGCAGCGTTATATATACCTTCTGTTAATCTCTGGTTTTCTATTATTCCTCTTTGTGAATAGTAATTTTCTCTTTCCGCAGTTCTTACAGAAAGCTTTCTGTCAATTTCAAAAAGTTTTTCCTTCTTTTCCTCTATTAATTTCTTTAGTTCCGCTTCGTCAACCAGCCTCTCATCAAAATTAATATAGAAACTTAATTTATCAAAGGAGATTATCTTATTTTCAATATTAAAATCGCCTTTTTCAATATCTGCTCTCAGGATAATAGGAAGCGGAATTGAGCTGTATAGATTTCCTGATGAATTCTTTAATCTATTCAGTTCAGCAGAGGTTATAATTATTGAATAGGGAAGAAAAGGATTGGTGCGTACAAGTTCCCTGTTTACCTCAACTGAATTATTATTACGCAAAAGCCATTCCATCCCATATACCGGTCGAATTCCTAAATCCTCTATGCCCTTTACCAATTGCTCCGGCAAGTCAACAGGATTGCCATTTCCAAGGCAGTATATCTCCCTGTCTAACTCCCTTTTTTTCATTGTCAGATCATGGATGCTCACTTCTGTTTCCGATATCTTTCTGTACAGACCATCCTTTATTGATTCTGAATCAAAGATATCTTCAATCTGCAGCTGCAGTATTCTTACAATATTCTTCCGTTCCTGAAGTTCATCATCAAGTATTTTAATCTTTTCTTCCTGTTCTATCAGTCTCTGCTCTAAGGTACTTCTCTCACGTTCCAGATCGATTTTTTCTTTTGACAGAAAATCCCTCTTTCGTGTAAGTTCATCTATCCCGGCTGAAAGCTTATTAACATCCTGTCTTTTATCTTTAATTTTTCTGCTTGTGACATCATTCTCTATTTCAAATATTCCTTCTTCATACAAACCCAGAACATTTCTGCTGAACTTTCCGGAATACTCTTGATTGAAATTATCCTCTTCATTTGAGAAACTGTTTATTTCAAAATTCAGCTCTCCCAGATGTCCTGAGCTTTCTATCAGTTTCTGAGCTACTTCCTCAAGTGTTTTCGATGCTTCGGAAAGCGTTTTTCCTGCTTTTTCTATTTCTTCTGCATTTTTCTCCTTCTGTTCATTTGATTCTTTCAGCCTGTCTTTGTAATAGTGATAAAGCGCTGCTCCAAGCTTCTTCAGCCTTGGAACTTTATCTTCATTTTCTAAATGAAAAAATCTGATTTTAGCATTCTTTTCTTCAAAAGCTGCCGTTTCATCTGAAAGTAGTTCATATTTCTTTGCACATTCCAGAATGCATATTTCTTTTCTGATCTCATTCAGTTTTTTCTTAAAGGCTTCTGACTCTATAGCAATCTGTTCCCGTTCATGCAGCTTCAGTTGAATATTTTTTTCTGCTTCATACAACTCAAATGAATATTTTTCATAAACTACATCCTGTATCTGTGCCTCTTTTTCTTCTATCTCCTCACTTGTTCTTTTTTCCCTGATTTTTGAACTGTTTTCCAATTCAATCATTATATTTCTAAAGTCAGCTATTTTACTCTTATGCTGCTCCCTTTCGGAAATCTTATCTGCATATTCCCGGGTTAAAGTTTTTACAGATACAGCCTCATCATCTAAAATAACATTTTCCTTAAAAAGCTCTATATGATCACGCTGTTTTATTTTAGATTCGTTATCTCGATACTGACGGGAATATTTGCCGATTATATCCCTGAAATTTTTTATCTTTTCCTTTTCCGGATCAAGTTTTTTCTCAACAGTGTCAAGAAACCATTTATCAACAAGTCCTGTTTCAGTTTTGCAGTCTGCAAAAAGATCCGAGAGTCCTGATTCCTTCTCATTAATCTTCTTTATAATATGTTCCCATTCCCTGTAGTCAACTTTATATTCCTTAAGTTTATCGAAATATTGTCTTGCCTGGGACTGATAATTCATATCGTAGCAATAAAATTTTTTATTATAATCCCTTTTAAGGTTCTCAAATAGATTTTTGCATTCAGTATAGCTTTTTAAGACTATTTCCTTTTTGTTTTTTTCCACCACAGGCATATTTTTAATGTCATAGATAGAGCTTTCATTATATTCACCTATAATGGTCATCAGATCAAGTGAATTCTGGTTTTCTTCATCATTTTCCTGATTTTGCCTAACCATATATCCTGTGATAACCTTATTCCCACTACCATCCAGCAGCCACTCAATAAGTACTATTGTCGGTCTTGCTGTTGTAAAATAACTCTCAAACGGTCTGTCCTTTGCATTTCTATATTTTGAATGAACGAAAGCAGCAGTCAGCATTTGAACCAGCACTGATTTACCACCGCCATTATGCAGTGAGATCAGTGTGCTCTCTCCATTTAAGTTCATGGTCTCGTCATTGACACGTATAGAATTATTATTATAATTAAGGTTTATAATGCGTATCGCATTTATTGTTCCCATCAGCTATACCTCATCATTAATTTCAAATAATCTTGAAACTCTTTTATAATTACTTTGATTTAATATATTCCAGTCCATCAGGTTATCCAGTTTTTTTGTTGTAATGATCATTTCATCTCTTTCGATATAGTCAATGAGTCCCTGACTTTCAAGAAATTTCAATATGTTATATAGAAAGCCTTCTTTAGTTGTCTTTTTTCTACTCCCGTTTTCATCTGATTTAAGCGATTCATAAGCTTCCATCATAGAAAAAAATGCAATTTCTTTTCTTTCCTGTTCATCCTCATCATATCTTTCGCATCCTTCCCTGAGTCGTTCTGAAATTATGTTTTGAAATTCCCCAAGTCTTATATAATGTCTTACTCTGCTGCTCGCCCCTCTTCCATCATAAAATTCCATCAGTAAAACAAGTATAACAAACTGTGATAAAAAATAGTCCTTATCTGTTGCCTGTGACTTGCATAGTTTCTGTTTGAGTTCTGTCTTTGAAAAACCCAGATAAATATTATCTTCTTTTGGAATGAGGTAAATTACATTTCCATATCTTTCGATCAGGCTGTCAGCTGCTTCTCCCTGACTTTTCACAAGGTTCTGTATTCGTTCGTTTTCCAGATATGAATTATATAATAAAGGTTCTCTCTCTTCTTCAAGAGAATGATTTTTTAACAGAGAATAAAATATTTCCTGACTTATCCTGATTTCTTCGTATTCATATGCCATTTATTTGAACCTCTTATTAATCAATGTCACTCATTAAAATTTTTTGCTGCACATACATAAGTCCTACGCATGGCTACGCGCTATGCGCCACAGTGTCTGAAAGTGAATTGCTCCGCAGCTTTGCTGCTACCGCAATTCTCACCCTGTATTCGCGTTCCGGCTTATCAGCCTTCACGCTCATACAGGGCAGGTTTCCACGTATCCAATCAGAATCGCACGCTAGCGTGCATTCTGTTGGCTACGGGAAACACTTTCAAAGTAAATTTGATATTTGAACATCTTATATTTAACTGATTTCCAGCTGAATCTTTCACATTTTCAAACACGATCATTTCGTCTCCGGCTTTATCTATAAAAATTTCCTTTATCTTATGATCGATATCCATTTTCTCCAGGATTTCTAAAATCATATAGTTTAGCTCAAAAATCTCTGCACTGCTATGAATAACATTCTTTCGCTCCTCCTGTAATGCCCTTATATCTATATGCCTGGCTCTGATCAATTCAACCATAATTTCCTTAAATATTTCAATATTTGGAATAAGACGTTTTTTTGCCTTTTCTGACTGATCTGTAATTGCCTTTATCTCCATTAAGTCAACAAAATCATCATTTACAAGCTTTTCTATTATAAATGAGAGTGATTCCTCATACAGTTTTTTCTTTTCGTTACGGATACGTTCCTGCTCCGCCTTCCATTCTTCTTCATCAAAGTCTATATCTTCTGTAATTTTATCTTCATTTTTACGCCTTAGTATTTTATGCGGCTTAAATGAATAGGATGCATTGTATATTTTATCAAGGTCTCTTCGTAAAAGAGGAGCAAATAAAGTTTCTAGATTTCCAAGTGCTTCCGGATATTCCAATATCTTATCATAAACATCTGTACGTAATGAAAATCTCTTTATCAAAGCAACCTGTGACAGGCTTTCGAGTTCTTTGGTATACAGTTCCTTTAAATCCATATGTCTGCTTAATATTTTTTGATGTTCTTCAATGACCATACCAAGATACTCGCCGATGGTTCTTAAATTTTTTAGTTTTTCTGTATCTTCCTCTGAAAGTTCCGCCAGTCTGATTTCATTTTCTTCATATTCTTCAATTCTCTGCTTTATAAGATCCTTATATTTTTGAAATTTCCCCTTTGTTTCCTCAATCGTTGCCAGATTCTCTTCTAATGTAGTCCTATATTCATCTACAGAATATTCCAACGCATTTTTTCTTATCCTGTACATATCATTTTGAATTTTCTGATACTGCATCCTGATCGTTTGGAATATTGTTTTAATATTATCCACAGCTTTATCGTAACTTTGTTTTTCAAGATGCATCTTAAAAATCATTTCCTGTATAGGAATCTGAAGATTTTTCTCAACTTCAAATGTGGAAAGCAAGAGCGCATATCCATCATCTGTAAGCATGTAGGAAGTTCGTCTGACATTAAATTCATTATAAAAAGGTTTATTTCCAACATACCTTATATGTATTGTTTTATACTCAGACTCTTTATAATCATATCCCGCAAAAGTCATCTGACGTCCCTCATTTGACAGGATCACATTAACAATAAAATCGGTCAGTTGTATACAGTCTTCGTATTTTAGGGGTTTTTTGTAGTAACTGTTATTTATATCATCTACAAAAGACGAAATATCGTCGATTGTGCAGTCATCTTCTATCAATGATCGTTCCATTATAAACAGCAGAACAGAAAATACAATATTTATTCTCTCTTCATCTGTCTCAAAACCAAAATCATTCCAACTGGTTTTTGATATAATGTTTCGAATAAGAATAGCGTACAGACCAACACTTTTCATTCGTTTTGTGAAGTGATTTAAGAAATCATACTGCATAGTTTATCCTTAATCTGATATTGTTCACCAGCCAATGTCATTAAGTTAAGCGTTGAAATCAATTTTTGATTGCATTTAAAGGACAATTTATGCAGCAAAATCAACTTAATGACATTGGTTCACCAGCAAGATCATATATTTAATCCGATTTTCATCTCTAAAACATAAATGAATCCGTGTGTAAACACTCACCCGTTTATGCTTTGAGACTGGACTTATCGGGTATAATCCAAAATCGAAAGTTTTTCCTGAGGAATATACCTGCCACTTTCAAGTATATCCAGCATTCTGCTTTTTTGATCAAAATCAAAATATTTCCAGAATTCATTTCCAATGTTCTTATTCTGTAAATCTTTTGTCTGTGGCAGCAACGCTTTGTCATAATCTTTTATTAATTCTTCATAAGCCGCCCTGAATGGTTCAATATTTATTATCCCCTTCATTCGCTCCCTAAGACTCTCGAATATAATTATACCCTCATAATCAAGATCACCAAAATAAAAAAAATTGTTTCTCTTATCTTTCAAATAATCCTCAGCGAAAAGTTCAAACCCTGAAAAAACACTTGAAACCTTTTTACCCGAACCATATATCAACGTTGAAAAATCTGTTCCCAGTATATTATTTTCACCCGACATCATTTTCATTCGAATACTATAAAAAGGATCAAGATTTTCTAATATAAGAATATTTTGAGGTGTTTCCTTACTATATGAATAATATGCCAACGGCTCCATTGTATGATATACTTTTAAATCCTCTTTTTTAAGTCCGCAATGTTTTAGTAATAGAGCCGCTGAAACATCATGTCCGTTTACATTATGGGTCTTTCCTGAAAGGAATTTTTCCAAATGCCAGATAGCATAACTTCGTTCATTTTCAGATATCATAACGTTCAAGTCTGCTTTATTCCTGGTGAAATAATCACTTAAAGCTATAACAAAATCCCTTTCATATTCATATACTGCAGGATAACTCAGGTAATATTCCGGATTTATATTTGGATGAAGGCTATACTGAAGCTCTGAGATCAAATATGAATAATCAGAATCACTTTCTAATAACCAGAAATATTTATACATTGCCGGTCTTTTCCCATTCGTTCCTGAGTTTTTTATGGGTGAAACTTTCTTATCATTTATCAGTTGTATTACATATTCATACTCCTCTCTGTAATCCTTAAATATCCTGTTCTGAAGCAGTTCTTCGTAAGAAATTTTATGTTTTTTCATCTTCTTTACGCCTGATTAAATGATGTCAGGGTCAAAAGTCATCATCCATGACAAGCTTGCTTGCCAGTGGATGAATGACTTTATGACCCACCCCAATATGATTATGAATACAACGAATGATATTGTCAATATTACTTCAAGGAAATCCTCGTGTCTAGGATGATAAACATTACGCACGTCCATCATCCATTTCTTCATGCCTTCACCGCCCCACGGATCATATGGACGCAGGCGCACATAATCAGCACTGAATTCCTCAATGCAGCGTTTTGCAAATTCAGGAAGTTCCCTGTAGTTATCATCCTGGTAGACGGTACGAAAACTTCCACAGGATATATGAATAAGCCTCGCACCAATCTTTGTCGGTCATTCCACTTGTACGACATCTTTGAATCACTTCGAACCATTCATCGTCGGACTTAAAAAGAGCTTTGGGCATCGAATCTCCTTCCTGAGTGCATTGGAATTGAATTTATCCAATGTATCGACAATATGAAAGTAAAATTTCTCAACCTGCCAATGCAGCAGATTGGAGATCGACACCATATGCACTAACTTAAACTTGGAATTCAGTTGGTGATGTGTTACAATATACCCATAATGGAGGTGATGGGTATATGGATTGGGCACCAGGTATAGCTAGTATTATCAGAGAAATGCCGGAAGGCTATGAAGAGGCCTGCTTTGAGACTGGCGCTATAGTACGTAAAAGGGATATTAAGAACCCGGATGATCTTATGATGCTAGACTTGTTCCATCTTATGACGGGATGCTCTCTTGTGGAAATAAGTACAATATCAACTTTGGCCGAAATTGGCGATATCAGTGATGTCGCTTTTATGAAACGTTTTAAGAATTGCAACGAATGGTTCAAATGGATAATAGATAAAGTGGTATCAGAGGGTCTTATATCATATGATCTGCCTAATTCTATTGCAGGGTTTCGGGTTTTAGCCATAGATGCTTCAGATGTAGTTGAGAAAGGAAGGTCTGCAAGAACATACAGACTGCACTTTGCACTTGATATCAAGAAAATGCATGCAGCTTTGTACAATATAACGACGAATAAAGTAGGCGAAAAGCTTTCGAACTTTTCTCTGAGCGAAGGTGATTTGGTGCTTGCAGACCGTGCTTATGGAACGGCAAACAGCATTCTCCACTGCAATAAGTGCAATGCAGATTATATTCTGCGTTTGCGTGCAAATGGCTTAAGTTTGTGCGATGAAAACGGAAATAAGATTAATCTCTATGAACATATGGCTGATATGGAGACTGGGGATTATCATTGTTTTGCAAAAACGAAAGATAACGGTTTATTGCCTATAAGGATCTGTTTCAGTAAGAAGGATCCTGATGCTCTAAAAAAGACGCAAAAGAGGCTACATAAAAGAGAAACAAAACGACAATTTGTTATATCTGATGAAACAAAAGCATTTAATGAATACATAGTGGTAATAACCTCTCTTCCGGATTCTGTAACTACAACTGAGGTTCTGGATGCCTACCGATATCGGTGGCAGGTTGAATTATATTTTAAGCGTTTGAAAAGCATATTGAATTATGGAGAGCTACCAAAGAAAACCGAAGAAAGCATTTTTGCATGGTTAAACGGAAAGCTGATGATTGCGCTGCTGATGGAGAAAATAATAGGCAGGGTTTCTTTTTCCCCTACAGAAGAATCATTCGAGGAGTATTTGGAGAGAGACGAAGTTTATGAAGCTCTTGCTGATGTACAGTAATGAGCCATTAGGCGTGGTCTGGGAAGATGCATCGAACAGGTTAGGGGTGGAGAAACGCGTAAAGCGGCGCATGCAGATGCTTTCATCTTAAGTTAGTGCATATGGAGATCGACACCATTATGAAGGAAAATCATGAACTTGGAAATCCGGGAGCATACATTACGCTTACATCTTTTTGAGGTCTAAAACTCAACCGAAAACGTAACATTAAATATGATATGATCTCGGTATCACTTGATGAAATACGAGGAAAAATAAGATGGATAATGATTTTAAATTCGAATTGGTTATTGATACGATAGATAAATATGTATACCTGAAAAAGAACGTTTCAGAAATATTATTTCTGCTTGAGGAAGAATTTAACTATTCTATTGAACGACTTGACACACTCTTCATATCCAAATACAAAACGACTCTTATAAGCTATATTAAGCGCAAAAGACTTTTGTGTGCATATGAGTATTGGGTTAATAATGGATGTTTTCCACTAACAGAAAGGATCAGCGTATTTAACATAAAACAATTCAAGTCAAAATTCAACCGTTCCTTTGGATGCTCACCAGAGAACGCTAAAAAAGAAAATTACGACTTGACATATTTGATGCCTAATAGTGCACTATTCAATCAGCTTAACAGCTATAATTTTATAAGTAATTTTCATATTACTACCAACAATGTAAAACTAAAATTTGAGCCGGTGCAATGTCTGATAACAGCGTTACAAATGAATATTTATCAGATTCCCAAAAAATCATGGGATTCTATCAGGAATTCGAAGATGGATATTGAAGAAATAAAATTAGCTATATTAACTTCTTCCTACATCCTAAGATCACAAAAAAATCCTGTTAAAATTCCATCAGAAGAATTACTTCTTTTGGATTATTATAATATTTATTCTCCGGAAGTAATCGATAATGTCATCAATTTCTACCCTAACACACTCGATGCTCTACATGAAGTATTCGAAAAAGAAATTAACCTTATACTTCCTTATTTAGGTATTAATTCGAATATATATATCCCAAACGACAACTTCCTCAGTAGCTTTATAGCCTGGAGATTATTCGATTCAAAATCGACTATCCCGAACATAGATGATTTTTCCAAATACTGTAACAAGGACACCAATGAAACCATACAACAACTATGGTATAAGTGCAAAATTGGTTTATTACGCTATTGCGGATGAAACCAGGGGTTACTGTTCACTCGCAATGTCATTTAAGTGTTTTCATATACGTAATTAAATGACATTGCTTCTGAACTGCATCACACCACCGTCTTGAAATACTCAATCGTCTTCTTAAGCCCTTCGTCCAAAGCTATGGTTGGTTCCCAGCCCAGCTCTTTCTTCGCCAATTCTATTACCGGCTTACGCTGTGTAGGATCATCAGCAGTAAGTGGCTGATGAACAAATACTCAGCCTAACCTCACGTCTCAAAATCTATATCTCCAGAACCAGTAAATTCAACACTCTCTAATCCCCATAACTTCCATTTAGCCTCTGATTCGTATTTCCCTTCGCCCACAAACTCTTCCCATAATGGCTCACAGTAATCATCGGCATCACAATACTCCCTCATATCATTATCCAGATCGTCATAAATCTGTTTAACAAGAATTCCATATATATCATCATCTGACAAAAACGGATTTTTCTTAAGCTCAGAAGCCAGATGGACATAGAATTTCTTTTTATCCTTGACAGAAAAAGTAAGCCTCGCATCCTATCCATCTCGCTTCCTTCCATGATTTCTTGTTCTCATCATTGAAAAGCTCAAGATACATAGGTGCTATGTCTTTAGCGGCTTTCTTATTAAGACAATGCTCAGACTGGATATGACTGACTATTTCATCAGCTGAAGAACCCTTCCAGACTATCTCATGTGTTTTGACATATGAGTGATAAGTACAAGTACGGCTTCCTTTGGACCTATACAATGGTTACCCTTGACTGTATTAACCATATCTTCATAAACAATAAAAAGATACTCAGAAAGCTTTTCAAAGCAGTTATTCCATCATCTCCATAGCAAGATCTGTTGCAAATTCAGTGGCTTCCTTCTCTGTCTCAAAAGGTTCTACCTTCATCCTGCGGCTCTGAACCGGATATGGAAAGCCATGGTAATCATTAAAAGCATATATGAACATACGTAAAGCATCAGCCGTCGTAGTTCCTATGTTTGCTGCTGTTTCCTGAAATAAATCATATTCTTTATCTTCTACCCTTGTGACCGCCTGCTTCATAAACAATCACCTCCTGTTAGCAAAATGATAGCATTTTGCCACTCTGATGTCAAGATTAAAGCCTTCTCTCCACCACAGGAAACACCGGCTCATCCCGATTCTTAACTTACTAAGAAATTAACACTCGTCACCTAAAAAATCTTCGTCATCCTCGTCCCATTCATCATAATCCGGATACTGTTCTAACACACCGACAGATTTAATCAACTCTGGTGCTGGTAAGTGACTGATCATTTTTGCCTCAACCTGATATATTTTCTGCACTGACCCATGGCCAAGCCATTTTCTCTTATTGATCCGAAAATCATATAAAACACTTCTCGTTCGTTTTAAGCGAGTCCTTTCCCACAGCCCTATAATTTCTGCTGCCTATCCTTGAACTCGCCGCAACCCAATCTGATAGGCGTAGAATGGGTTGCGGCTATCTCCACGAAACTTTTTCTCACAATCTCTTGAAATCCAAGTTCTTGCGTGGTATCATAGAGTTGGTTTAATATATATAAATTCAAATGAGGTATGAATCCTTGGATAAGATAACAACCGATATAAATACTGATTTAGAAAGCGATGCTGTAGAAAGCTCTGCGGAGATTGCCACCGATGTAGAAAACATTAACTACTCGGCTCTCTCCCGTGATGATCTGGTAGCGATAATCAAGAAACAACAGAAACAGATTGATGCGCTTACCAATCCACCACAGAACGATTGGCACTCATGGTTCTATACCCTTCTGAACATCCTTCTCTACAGGTTCAGAAAAGACCGAGTGATGGTACTCCCAGAAGTCAAATTAGGAGCGATGCCTCCAATAGCCGATTTCATTGTGGTGAAAGAGGACAGCATTGTGGACCTCGGGCTGGAAGTTTTCAGTTTCTTCCACAAGTACAACATCATCGAGTTTAAATCTCCCGATGATGAACTTTCAATATTTGTCCTGTGGAAAGTTGTAGGATACGCATGTTTGTACATCAACCGCGACAGAGTGCCAGACAATGAGATTACACTCACACTTGTCCGTGCTGCAAAGCCTGTAAGGCTGTTTAAGGATTTAGAAGATCGTGGCGCAAAGGTTGTAGACGGTTCTGTAGACGGACCCGCAAAAGGGATATACACAATCGAGAATTGGGACGACCATTTCCCCATTCAGATTATCGTTTCCACAGAACTTGAAGGAGATGAATATGCTTTTTTTAGAACGATAAGCAAGAAGCCTGCTGACGATGATATAAAGCTGATTGTGGAAATGGCGGATAAAGAGACTGACCCGGTTATCCGACAGTTTTTGAAGGAATATTTGGATAAACTGTCCGATATGAACAGGGAAATTGTCGAGAATGTAAAACGGAGGGATTCAACAATGAGAAATGCATGGATGAATATATTTGAACCAGAGATAGATGAAAAAGTCAACACAGCAGTTGATAATGCCACACGCACAATTTATTTCACGTTAGTTCAAGATGGCGACTTAACCTTGGAGCGTGCCGCTGAAAAATCTGGAATGCCCGTTGACCAATTCCAAACACAAATGAACGAATATGTAAAAAACCACAAAGCCACGACCGTATGAAACAACAAAGGGCAGCTACCGCGGAATCATCTCCTACAGTAACTGCCCTTAAAATCATCTTTTTACCACTGTATATACAGCTTACAAACCGTGTGAACAATATTCAGCTTGCCGCCGAACTTATCAGAGTTTTTGATAAAATACAGCGTTTCCAGCTTTCCGGCCATGCAGCCGATGTAGCGGTCGGAGCTGGTTGTGGCGTTGGTTAGATTTTCGGTCTGGAAGAGTATCGAAAAAAGCCATGTGCAATAATCACACCACCCGCCTAAAATACTCAATCGTCTTCTTAAGCCCTTCGTCCAAAGCTATGGTTGGTTCCCAGTCCAGCTCTTTCTTCGCCAATTCTATTACCGGCTTACGCTGTGTAGGATCATCAGCCGGAAGTTTTTTATGGATAATATCGCTCTTGCTCCCCGTCAGACCGATCACCTTCTCAGCCAGTTCCAGCATCGTAAACTCTCCAGGATTGCCGAGATTCACAGGTCCCGTGAAACCATCTCTGCTATTCATCATGCGAATCATGCCTTCTACCAGGTCATCCACATAACAGAAACTTCTTGTCTGAGTTCCATCACCGTAGATCGTAATATCCTCACCCTTTAACGCCTGCACAATGAAATTACTTACCACTCGCCCATCATGCGTATTCATGTTCGGACCATAGGTATTAAAAATACGAATCACTTTAATATCAACACCATTTTGCCTGTGGTAATCAAAGAACAAGGTCTCAGCTACACGTTTCCCTTCATCATAGCAGGAACGAATACCGATGGGATTAACATTTCCCCAGTATTCTTCCGGCTGTGGATGAACGCTTGGATTGCCATAAACTTCGCTGGTACTCGCCTGCAGTATTCTTGCTCTCACCCTCTTCGCCAAGCCCAGCATATTGATTGCACCCATAACGGAAGTCTTGATGGTCTTCACCGGATTATACTGATAATGCACCGGACTTGCAGGACATGCGAGATTATAAATCTGGTCAACCTCCAATAGTATCGGCTCAGTCACATCATGGCGGATTAACTCGAAGTTGTGATAATCGAGGAGTTTTTCAATGTTTCGTTTAGAACCTGTAAAAAAGTTATCCAGGCAGATAACGTCATTGCCTTCCTCCACCAACCTTTTACAAAGGTGACTACCGATGAACCCAGCACCTCCGGTTACTAATATTCGCTTAGAACTGTTCATGCTGCTCATACCTTCACCTCCGCTGCCGACAAAGCTCTCACTCCAATTTGATGATATTCGATACCATACTCAACGACTCTCTTACTATCATACTGGTTTCGTCCGTCAAATATGACCGGATTCTTGAGTAACCTCGCTATCTCATAAAAATCCGGACTTCTAAACTCCTTCCATTCAGTGATAAGGATCAGAGCATCGGAATCTTTCAACGCCTCGTACTTAGAGTCAACGTATGTGATTTTTTCATTCCCTTTCAAGTAACATTCCTTAGCTTCTCGTGTAGCCTTAGGATCATAAGCTCTAATCTTCGCACCAGCTTCAGTTAAAGAATTGATTATCGTTATCGCCGGAGATTCCCTCATATCGTCTGTGTCAGGTTTGAAAGCAAGTCCCCAAGTGGCGAAGGTATAGTCTGATAAGTCATCACCAAAACGCTTCTTAACTTTCTCTACCAGCACTTCCTTCTGAGCATGATTAACATCTTCTACAGATTCTAGGAGCTTAGATTTGTAACCGAAATCTTCTGCAGTTTTTATCAATGCCTGCACATCTTTAGGAAAACAAGAACCGCCATAGCCACAGCCAGGGTAGATGAATGAAAAGCCAATACGACGGTCGCTACCGATTCCTCGTCTGACCTTATTTACATCTGCTCCAACTCTTTCACAAATATTGGAAATTTCGTTCATAAAAGATATCTTAGTTGCCAGCATAGAATTTGCAGCATACTTTGTCATCTCTGCAGATGGGATATCCATAAAGATCAGATTGTCATTATTCATGAAATAAGGCTTGTAGAGCTCACGCATGGCAGATTCAGCACGTTCACTATCCACACCGATAACCACCCGATCCGGCTTCATGCAGTCTGCAATTGCAGATCCTTCTTTTAGGAATTCCGGGTTAGAAATCACATCAAAAGTTAGAGAACTGCTACGCTTATCAAGTTCTTCCTGAATCGCAGCTCTGACCTTCTCACTTGTCCCGACAGGAACTGTAGACTTATCAACCACATACATATGGCGTTTCATGTGGATGCCAATAGATTTCGCGACTGAAAGTACATACTGAAGATCTGCACTACCATCTTCCCCCATTGGAGTTCCCACGGCAATGAAAACAATATTACTATCCTCTAATGCTTCTGCTATATCTGTGGTGAAATGGAGAGAATTCGCTGTATAATTTCGTTCAACCATCTCACTTAGTCCCGGCTCATATATAGGAATGATCACTTTCTTAAGTTTCTCTATCTTTTCTTCATTTACATCCACGCACCAGACAGTGTTACCCATCTCGGCAAAACACGTTCCTGTGACCAGACCAACGTAGCCCGTCCCTACAACTGCAATTCTCATCTAATCTCTCCAAATCCCTTCATAATTTTATTTTCTCTCCCACATGATGAAATATGACATGGAATCATCACGTATAAATCGCCTTCTCCACATGCCGAATTCTCAAATCCTTCTGATGGTACATGAAATACAGATTCGTCAACACCTCAGCCACATAGGAAAACGCTCTCGTTTCAACCAATGCAGGTACTTCTTTAGAATAATTCTCTTCCATAAACTCTGTTATCTCGAAGAACCATGAGCAATAATCATCGAATACACTATTCCTTGCACAAACCAGGTCATAAGTGTACTGGTACTTCCCATAAAGGATAGCTTTATACTCCTCAAACGCCTCAGGATGTAAAGTCTCTAACGCTCTGAACAATGCATCCTTAACATCCTCGGTCGTAAATCTCAGAAACTGTGCCATTTCATTTGGATAACAGATGTATGGTAGCGGCATAATCGCATCAATATCATCTGTCAGCATCTCAGGCTTCACCAGCAAATGACGTCTGTAATGTTCTATACCAATCCAATCATGCTTTGTGTTTTTCCAAATCCAATACACGGCGGACATCTCACAATACATGCGGTTTTTATTTGAAATGTTAAGACCTATATCGTCCTTTACCTCTGCTATCGACTTCTCTGCCAGTGCCGCTCCGGCTTGAATGGGAATCTCGTATGGATATAGATCCGGGTGAAAAGATAAGGGCTTGTCCTTGTCATTTCTTACCTCGTACATCGCAAAATTATTATTTTGCGAAATTTCATGCCTTAAATCATCGATTACCGGAAACAACCCCACACTCCTATAATACTCCGACATCAACAGATGTTCTTCATGCTGTGTCAGAGCGTAGTAATTCTTATATCCATGAGAATCCAAGTACGGTATCGCCTCTTGCTGAATTAGTTCTGTGACTCCCAAGACTATAAACGTATCAGTAGGCACTGTCTCAATGGGAACAACCTTTATCCCGTCAATCTCCTCAGGATTCCCATTCGGAAACCAAGTCTTGCCAGCAGGCTTACCCACCGCGAAAGATATAGGCTGTATCCCGGTGAGATGTGCTATAGCTTCTCTTGCACCTACAGCTATTACCTGTGCGCCGTAGATCACGTAAGATTTATATTTTTTTACTTCGTCTGTTACCATTGTGAATAATCCCCTTAACTTTTTTGCCTCTATATACTTCTGGTATATGACCCTATCTCCATATCCGTAACCTTGTACCCATCTTGACAAATTCTCTCCGATCTCTTACAATGAAATTCACAATAACAGGCAACAGAGAGTGTCTGTTCAAGTGTTGATACAATGTGCCGTGCCAGTACGCGTTGCATTGTGGAGCTTACGGATGGTTTGGTGGTTCCCAAAAACTGGCGACGAAAACACCATGGGCTCTTCTGGCGACAGAGGAGCCTATTTTTATCTTCACATATTCCGGTTTGAACTGTTTGAACTATTTAATCTTTTTGAACTGCTCGAACCCCCGAGAAAAACAACGCAACTGATAAACCATGTTTTATAAACCACCCTTATGACACCAGAAACATTACTCGCCTGCGTACAGGCATTCGACAACTTAATCGGATCAAAATACCAAATCCATCTCGGACGAGCTGGCAAAATCGCTACGTTTACCATAACAATCGAAAAAGAAGATTGTTATCATCTTATGGGGCTTCATTATCTCCTCGACCGTATCGATAACCGCAACAGAGGCAAAATATTTGATGATCTTCTCACAGACCCCAAATACAGGCACCGCATTGCTTCTTCAAAACATTGGACAGATGAACTGTCTTATCGTGTCGCCTGTGCCGCTGTATTAGAGCAGCTGCTTGATGACAACAGCACAGTTTTCCGTTTTAATCCACAGCGTCTTTTCTTCCACTCACACATTTCAGCTGATTATCTACTAGCTAACACGGATTATCCTGTAACTGACGATTTCAGCTCAGACGTATATCTCTTTGTGGACAAAAGAACTCCTGACACTGATTCCGAACGGTTTTGCAAATCAATCTTTCCTAAAGGAAATAATGACTTCACCAAATATCAGGCGAAGTGGACGCTACTCTACAAAGAGAAAAACACCCCGAATGGAACCAAAACAGTTCTTTACCACCACAAAGGGTATGAACTCCCCGGCGAAACCAAGGATTATGAGGGATGAGAAAGATAATTTCCTCACACCTCATAAGGCATGATAATCTTCTCTTCCGGTACTCCAATCTCAAGAGCTTCGGCCTTAAGCTCATCAAATCTTGAATAATGACCAATTAAAAGGTAATCAAACTCATCCATATGATTCTTTATGTAATCAGGCTCATAAGCCTTTGCACCATAAAAATCAGTTCCCTGCTTTACAGGATCTTTATCAACAACAAAGGCAACTTTACCACCCGAGCAGTTCACAGCATCAGAAAGAAAGCTTCCTGCAACGCCCATCCCCCAGATGACGTACTTCCTACCTGCAACAATAGTATCTCTCTTCCATGCCAGTAACGTATCACCTATATTAACGATTTTTGTTTCTTCCCAAACATCCTTCAAATCACGGTAATCCTTAAGTTGCGCTATCCTGTCATACCCATAATGTTTAATAGACAGCGCATTCTTATGTAAGAAATAGAATCCATCACCAATATGAAGAGTACCTGGATTCAAGATACACTCCTTCATAAGTTGATTTATGTTCTCAGTGTACTCCTTCAATTCCACATCCTTATATAAGAGAATCCATCCTTTAGAAGAGCTAATGCAACGGTTCAGGAATACTCCAAAAGTTTCATTCTCTGACTTATCCTTCCCTTCATAAACCTCAAACTCATGTTCAAACAATAGTGAACTATCTGCATTAAACCGATCTTCATAGTGTTCCACATATTTCTGTGTGGCAGAAAAACGCTTACCAGATGCCTTACTGCTTTCGACAATCTGTCCATCTTTGATTTCTAATAAATGCGTCTTACCAGCTTTCAACCTCGGAGAATCAACTTCCTTCAATTTTTTATAAAGAGTTGTTGACACATCGTCAATCTCATCAGAAGATTCTCTCATAAATGTAGAAAGTGCAAAGCCACATAATTCACACCATTGCAGCTGATTTCCAAATTCTGAAGGTTCCCTTTTCCACCATCCAGGCTCAATCGGCCAGCCTCCTGGCCCATCAAAAAGCATATCTAATGCAGCTGCAACCTCACAGAAGAAAGCGCCCTTCGGAGTAATAGTGGCACTCCATGCGCCCTGTAACCAACAATTATCACGGAGCTTAATCCACTCGTCATCCGGAATCCCTAAATCCTTACGTGAGACGAGTCCCGGCTGATGGTATGACGGATTGATGTGATCATTTAAGAACTGCACATGAAATGTATCTGCACACAATTCCTGATACTTTCTGTATGTCGGACTCATGTTAGAGTAAATTCCGGGGCCTGTTCGCTCAAATGTTTTATGACCATCCTCGTATTCATGAAGCTTATGATTATCAAACTCCTCATGCAAAAGTTCCTTAATAAAATCTTTCTGTGGATAAGCCAACCTATCTGCTTTTGGATTCTTCCCATAAACACTTTGGAGGTATTGAGCAAATTCCTCGAATTTCGGATGCAATGTAGGCTCTCCACCAATAAGAGCAACCAATCCCTCAAAGCCTTGCATAGAATCAACAGCACGCTTAAACGTGTCCACATCCATAAAGAAATTCTTTTTATGGTTTCCACAGAAACGAGTACAGTTAGAGCACCTCTCTGTACAGGCATTTGTAATATCTATTAAGATAATTTGCATATCTTTTGGTGAACGCATTTTCTTTTTCCTCCAAAGATGTTTTGCTGGTATTTCTATACTAAAGTAATAATGCTATTATAGTTTTCTCTTACAAGTTTTTCTTTTATGTCGTCATAATCCTTCGGCATAGTTGCTACTATAACAGGAATACTTCTGTCTATCCTAATATCACCTGCGCTTCTTACAGGAATATCATCAATCTCGCTAAACGTAACCGATACATCAGACACTATAAAAGTCTTAATATTAATATCAGTTGTCGTCTTTCTAATGGCATTAAGTAGAAGATGGGCTACGAGTCCGGCCCCATAAATGTTTACTGTTGATACATTCAAATGAGAATTCCTTATTTTTTCAAGGTTCTTGCTTATATCTGATAAAAACCTCATATTGCTGTCATCATTCATCCACGCACCCTTGAACAGATGCATTGCATATGAATTATCGGTAAATATCCTTTCCTTAGTCCAAGGGTTAAAAGGTGAAAAATAATCCGATGAAAACACAGTAATATCGTCTAAATACTGGGTGACATCTTTATCCTTAAGCCCTTTTTCTGCAAAAGTTCTCGTGACAGGAACAGTATTCGGTGTCATATCCATGCAACCGTTTTCCAGTACAAAAGTTCTATTATCGTAATATGATAATAGTTCACCAATCATAGGATTATGTCTTTCGCTCCCAAATATCCAAGCGGCAACTCTTCCACCAACTTCAAATCCAGTAAAAGCCTTTTCTGATAATAATGGATTAAATGATTTCAGAACCTCCAAATCAGAATCTAAGTAGATTCCTCCAAACTCGTACAAAGCCCAAAGCCTAATAAAGTCACTTGCAAAAGCATATTTTTTACACATTACAGCCTCCAAAACATATGGATGGCTTTGAATATCAGAGTTTTTCTGATCCCAAAGTTTGAATTCATAATCTGGCATAAATTTATGCCAAGATTGAATGCATCTATCTATATCATCTGGAAACGGCTCTCCACTAAGCCAACAATAATGTATCTTTTTTGGAATTGACATTATTTAACCCTCGTAATTGACAATCCTGTCGCCTTCTCAAATTCTTCTATTGATCTGTAGCTTGCACCTACAGCGCATATAACTTCATTAACCATTCTTGAATGTGTAATATAGCCAGTGTCTTCCCCAAACCCTTCATCATTAAGGAAAGACGTAATCTCGTCCTCATATTCTTCTGTGGCTATAAAAACATTATTAATATAACTATTCTCATACTTCACTATGGGAATTCCCATAAAAGTGACTTTGTCACATTTGCTGTCTATAATTAGATCAACATTCACTCCCAATCTTTTAAACAGCCTAAAATATATTGTTCCCAAAAAGCCAGCCCCCCATATTCTTACCGGGAAACCTCCTTCTATTTTTCTTTCTATTATTTGTTTTAAGCAATCATAGAATTGCTCATCGGATACTATCATCCTAAATAAAGTATTTTGTGCTTTCTTTATAACTTTGCTTGTCATATCCGGAATCAATTTTTCTTCTCCGTTCAGTAGCATGTATTTTTTTGCAATATTATACTCATCCTGAACACATCCAATCAACGAACTCCGTCCACCAATACTGTATTTAGATACTATTTCATCGACCCAGTCTATCTTCGACCCGGCATACATTGCCCTGCAAATCCATTCAAAATCCGCTGAAGTTCTGTACGTCTCATCATAAAAACCATATTTTCTGAACATATTTAATGGAACAAATGTTGCCTGATGTGGATAAAAAATGTCATAATATTTTGATTTGACGGTATTTAAATCAACAACCTCTGACAGTCTGGAGCCACAGTACTCACGACCTATAACGATGTTATCCCCATTGCAATAAGGAGCAATCCTTGATAAAGCATTATCGTCAGCAAAACAATCATCGCCATTTATGAAGATTACATAATCGCCAGTAGCATGACTTAAGCCTTTGTTCATGGCATCGTAAATGCCATTATCTGATTCGGAGATGAATAATGAGATATCATCTTTATATCTTTCTATTATTTCCCTCGTTCCGTCATTGGAATTCCCGTCTACAATTATATATTCTTTGTTTTCATATGCCTGTGATATTACAGACTGAATCGTTCTTTCTATTGAAGAGGAACAATTATAGGTTACGGTAATTATTGAAATCTTCATTCTCTTTATCTATCTTTACTTAACAGCCAAACTGTCATTCATTATTATCTCCAAAACCTCATCCCATGTTTTCGCACGCACATAAGGATACGAGTCTTCCTTAACATTATCTCCAATTAGTATTCCTTTAACACTAGTTTCATCACATATAGATAAATCTCGCAATCTATCTCCAATAGCATAGCTTCCTTTGAAATCCAAATTTAGTTCGTTTTTTGCCCTATAAAATAACTCTGTTTTAGGTTTTCGACAATTACAATCTATGGCATATTTCTTCACAGAACCTTCCTTGAGATGGGGACAATAATATGTCCTTTCTATATTCACTCCATTGTTAGCAAGATCCTCTATCATCCATGATGTAAGATTTTTATAGTCATCCTCTGAATACATACCGCGAGCTATACCGGATTGGTTAGAAATAATCACAAGAACATATCCTAATTCATTTAGTTTTTTCAGCCCATTGACTACACCATCTATATATACAAATTTATCTTTACGAAAAACGTATCCATAATCTATATTTATTGTTCCATCTCTATCAAGAAATACTGCTGACTTACCCATTAGTAGTCCTCTTCAATCAATTCACAGATAATGTGACCAATCATAATATGTGATTCTTGTATTCTTGCAGTGCAATCACTCGGGACAACAATAGCGACATCCAAAATGTCCTTTATCTTTCCACCTGTCTTTCCAAGTAGTCCGATGCTCTTCCCACCAATTTCTTTTGCCTTCAATATTGCCTGATACACATTTTCTGAATTTCCTGAAGTGCTTATTCCAACAATCACGTCCTCCGGATTCATCAACCCCTCCACAGCACGTGAAAAAACGGTATCATATCCGTAATCATTCGCTATCGCGGTCATAGACGCAACATCAGCATTCAAAGAAATTGCAGCAAGTCCGGAACGTTCTTTTTGAAATCGACCTACAATCTCAGCTGTAAGATGAAGAGAGTCTGAGGCAGATCCGCCATTGCCGCAAAACAGTACCTTTCCGCCAGATGACAAAGAACTTCTTATTAGTCTCGCTGAAGACAATATTTTATCTATTATCTCATCGTCGCCTAATATCAAGGACTTGATATCAATACTGTCCTGTATTCGTGTTTTAATAATGCTACGATTCATTTCCACTTTTTATTTTTGAAATTATAGTTGTTGTTGATTTTCCTTGCTTATAGTCAATTATCTTGACTTCACCACCATATGCTAAAACATCATCTGCACCTACAATATTGTGCAATTCATAATCTCCGCCTTTAACAAGAATATCTGGATGTATTTTTCTTATCAATTCAAGAGGGGTGTCCTCATTAAACGGAAGAACCTCATCCACGCATGAAAGAGCCTTCAATACTGCCATTCTATCTTCTAATGTGTTTATTGGTCGCTCATCACCCTTTAACCTTCTTACAGATTCATCAGAATTAATTCCTACAATAAGTCTATCACCAAGTGCCCTAGCCTTATTCAAAAACTCGATATGACCAGAATGAAGAATATCAAAGCATCCATTAGTAAATACAGTCTTCTTTACAAGCCAATTCTTTTGCATTGCTAGTTCGACTTCTTCTGGCTTAACAATGCTTGTTCCAACTTTACCCACCTGTATTCCTGCGGCAATATTCGCAATATGCATTGCATCTTCAATGGATTTCCCCTGTAATATCGATACCGCAAGATAAGCAATAGATGTATCCCCAGCTCCAGTTACATCATATACCTCACGTGCATCACCCTTTATTGATTTAATAATTTGATTCTCATCAACAAGAATCATTCCTTCAGAACCTAACGTTGTAAGAACATACTTACAAGCAGTCATTTTACAAAGTGTTCTACTTGCCTTAGCAACTTCCTCAACTGTACTTACCGGCAATCCGGAAAGTTCATGCAGTTCCCCACGATTTGGTTTAATAAGTGTTGCATTTTTATATTTTCTTAAGTTACGATCTTTTACATCAACAAGTACAGGAATATCCTTGCCCCTGCATATATTTATCAGCCGTTGGGAAATACTTTCAGTAATAAATCCTTTTTTATAATCTGAGATCAATACTAATCCATATTCATCTATGCCACTTTCTATAGTATCTAACCACTTCTCTAAGTAAGCATCAGATATTTCACTGATATCTTCGGAATCGGTACGCATAATCTGTTGATTATTCTGTGCTATATACCTGCATTTTCTCGTTGTTTGACGATCAGGCAACTCGACAACCAATGATATACCAACGCCATTATTTCGTAATAACTCTTTTAAGCAAGTACCACTTTCATCTGGCCCAATTCCACAAAATATATCTATTTCTACATTAAAAACAGAAATATTTACAGCAACATTTGCAGCTCCACCAGGCACACATTTTTTGCGATTTGTTTCTAAAAAAACCGGAACCGGGGCTTCTGGAGAAATCCTGCTAACTATTCCGAAACGATATACATCTAACATGGCATCACCGGCAATTAGAATTTTCTTAGCATTAATCTGTTTTACCACTATGCATCCTCCATTTTCTCTACTGATGCCAGGTTCACTTCCTTAAGAGTCTTCTTTGTTTCATATAAGTCATTTTTTCCTAATCACCATCTCGATTTGGTATTCTCCCTTACTATGAATTCTCTCACCCAAGTCTTCGTATCCCTCTTTACAGGTTTTTACATATTCTATGTCATAGTCGAAGTTCATCAATCCTTCACGAACTTCTTCCACAATATCTAATGTATCAGGGGATTCTGCTCTTCCAATAAGAAACATGTGCTTATGATCTCCATTCCATCGTGAAGGAAGGGTCTTTTTTTTCTCATACAAATCCCTATGCGGGACTGCAATTATTAAATGTCCCCCTCTTTTTATCACTCGAAACCAATTCTTTATTGCCAGCCTTACATCCCACAAATGCTCAAGGCAATGAGAAGAATACACATAATCCAAGCTTTCGTCTGACACTCCGTTTAAGTATTGTGCATCACCATTTTCAATATCCCATCCATAAACACTTGGCATAATCGGGTCAGAACCATAGCCAATGTCAAGCCCTTCACCATTGCAATACTTCTCAAAGAATCCTTCTCTACTTCTTCTCTCATTGCATCTCTTTGTCTCACCTTCATAAACCTCTTTTATAATTGCCGGTTGTCTGACAAACGATGTACCAGTTTTTGATGGAATAATAAAGAATTCTTCAAGTGGACTTTTAACATATCCTAATGTATCTGCCGAATGAGATAATATGATTTTTTCTTTATCGATGCCCATATCCAATACTTGATCATATACATCGCAAAGAAATGTCCCATTAATAAAACACAATATGATTCTATCAAAAATCACGCTTTTTATTCTTTCTGGTGATACTATTTCAATCCCGGATATAGTTTCTCCCCATAAGCTGGAATTATTATCACATATAAACAAAACATCTACATTTTCTCTTGGCTCATAATTTAATATTTTTTTTGTAACTTTACTCGCACCAAATAATATTATTTTTTCTGTCTTCAATGTATACTCGCCTCACAACCAATGTATATTGTTACACAAAAACTATACATGAACTAATGGTAAGTCATGTATTTTTTCCACAACTTTTTCAAATGACAAGTAGTCTAATAAACCATTCTTATCTCTTGTATCTCTATAATTATTTTTTACATACGCCTGTTCCACAGTCACCTCTTTTACCCGATCATTCAGTAATTCTTTCTTAACAAAGAACAGATTGGCTCCATGACTATCAGAAGCAACTAAAGCGTATCCTTTTGTGTTACCTAATTCTGTTAATGCACGAATTGACGCCCCAAAATAGGCACCCGTATAACTCACCTTAAAACGTGTCCACTCTGGATCATACGGAATTGTAACGGCCTCATCCTTCCCAAACCTCGGATTGTACTCACATATAACAATATCCGGGTCTATTACATTTATTTCTTTCCATACCCAGTAATCATTACCATCTATATCTATTGATAGAATACCAATCTTACCAGCATACCCTGCATCAGAAATAATTGAATTAATGTTTTCTGCAGTAATGAATCTATGAACTGCAGTAAGATTATATTTCATGTATATTTCATCAGATTTTATATAATCTATATTCTCGCGATTCCCATCAATTACCAAGCCAACCCAATTGTCATTACAAAGCAAAAAGCGTGTATTAGATTCGATATAATTCTGAACTCCAAATTCTACAAACTTTTTTTCAGAAATTCTCATGTTTTTAATAAGGTACTGTATGATTCCATCTTCACGGTTTTGGGAAAAAATTCTAAATTCTGACTTACTAATCTGATCTATGCTATCCAACTGACGGCATTCAACATGACCAATCATTTCTTTAATTTCCAGTAAGTTTTTAATAATCATGTCTACATCATCTTCCAGCCTTCTTCGAGAAATAATAAACAAGTCATCAACATTTGAATCACCATATATCAGCCTGTCTTCCTTAAAAGAAACAATGATTTTGGGATCGAATTTCATATTCAAAAGTTGGTCGATTATTGATTTATCATCTTTTACCGCAACAATAACTCTTTCAACTGGAGATTCTAACAAATGCTCAACCGGATAGATTTTATATCCTAATAATTCATCTCCCCACTTTTTCGAGTTATTATCACAAATATAAGACACTTCAACTCCAGAACGTGTAGGAAATCCAAGCAAAAAGTTTGCAACATGGCCTGATCCAACAACTGCTAAATTCATATGTCATCCCTTCCAAAACTTCTTAAATGCATCATACACATCTTCAACTGTAATCTGCTTTATGCAATGCGCGTGTTTCTCTATACACTTTTCATTACACCCATCCAACCCTTCAATTGGTGAAAGGATAATGTTTTCAGTCATCCATGCGCCGAATCTCTTTGGACTATTCTCACTATTTGCATCTCCAACCTTAGGATGACAACTTAATTCTATAATTCTATTATCACATGCAGCGGCTATATGCATCATACCAGTATCATTTCCAATATATACATCAGTCTTTTTCATTATTGATACAATATCTGGTATAGAAGTCCTATTTATCATGTTAAATATTCTTGTATTTGTTCCGTTGTCATTAATGCATTGCTCAATTTCATCATTATTACTCAGCTTGCCACACAATATAACATCAACATTCGGATACTCACTAAGAATCATATATGCCAATCTTAAAAAATTATTCCAAGGCCATTCTCTTTTTTTGTCTGCTGCGGACATTCCAAAAACTACATGCTTTCCGCTTCTGTTAACAAATGGCACCATTGCACAGATTGCTTTATTCGACGAGTCATTTTCCCATACTTCGCAATGTGTTTTTTTCTCATCTTCCGTCAAGCGAACGCCCAACGCTTCTAATATTGATATATTTCTTAAGCTCTCATGTCTTACTCCATCTGGAACTATGACTTTACTAAACAGCCTATCGTATCCCTGATTCTCCATTTCCTTTTGTTTTGTAGCGCACTCAGAATATGTCACTCTTTCAGAAGCGCCACTAAAATATGCAATCAGGGAAGCTCCATAGTAATCGACATCCATTCTTGGAATAATAGCCAATTCATATAATCTTCCAAGTGATTCTACATATCTCTTAATCCTATCAGCCTTTTCATGTAATGGATACTTGACATAATCGGATGAATCAAAAACATATAGGCAATCTATATATGGACAGTCATTCATTAATTTATATACGCTAGGTGAAACAATCATCGAAATCTCTGAATCCGGAAAGTGCTTTCTCAGTAATTTCAAAAAAGGAGTACAAAGCACAACATCACCTATGCCGTCTAATTTGATAACGAGAATACTATCTCTACCCTTTTCATTTGAGAAGGATACACCAAACTCATTAAAGAAGTCATCCGTTATCCTGTTCACTTCATTCGAAATGGTTTTCAGTTTATTATCATTAAATGTATAATAGAATAATTCCTTTTTCTGGAGAATTGGAATTATAGCAGCTTGATACTCCTCATTCAGCGTCAGAAAAATCACTGCGTTTTTATCATTATCCTTTATTGAATCTATTGAGAGAATATCTTTCCCATAGCAATTATTTTCAACCTCAGACGTATTTGTTACAAGAAATGCAGCCACTCTATGTTCAATGTGCTTTTGCTTCAACAATTCATATACTGCCAATCCATATTTCCCACAACCGTATAAATATATACGATTTTCTTCAGGTAAAGATTGAATTGTTTCATATAAGCCATCAAACATCCCTCAATACCTCCAAAATAGTTTTTAAATTCTTAACACCTTTTTTATACAGATAGTCTCTGATTAGTGCAGCCTCCTCCACTATTGTAACGACAACACAATCAGAAAACGGAAGATCATCATTAGGTTTATATGTTTTTATTGCATTACTGTTTTTTTCCCTATCTATAAAGTAGCTAACCTCAACAGCTGAATTCTCCAATTCGGCTTGTAATAACAATCCGATTCTTCCCATCCCGTATATCGCTATCGAATGATAATCTCTATTACTAAAATATTCAGATATATTGTGACCTTTTAAATTAATCTTCTTCCACATAAGCAACACATGGAATAGTCCCTCATATTTATCAAGATTTCTGTATTTTCCATTTGAATAGTCTTTTCTCCATTGATTATACGAGAAACCATAGAAATTCCTTTGCTCACTTATTATTCTCTTACTATAATCAAGGCTAAATACACATTTTTCATACTCTTCTTTTAATTCCATCTGGGGGAAACTCTCTCTTACATGCGTTCCATTAAAGCCAATGTGTGCAACCCTATTTAATGTCGGATAAACAGTCTTCATATCTCTTTTTGACGCTGCATACCCCCATCTAATAGCCCAGGAATCCGTCAACCCCAGTACTTGCCTTCGCATTCCTTCTGGAAGATCATATCCTCCCCTTGTGAAATTTAGTTGGTTTTTGTAATCAATTCCATTTTGTATATAATAGAGAATGCCCCAGTCGATACCGCTCCAACGATCAGCCCATGTCCCCCAAACCCAACTGCAGGGACGATAACTCAGATAGGTATCTTTCTTGTAGTATTTCAACGAAGTAAAAGGAGATGAAAAAGCTGTTACTGACCAAATATTAGGCTTGTCTTCGTAATATGCAAGGGCCTCTTCTAAATAATCAAGGCAGTCAGAGGATAATAAAAAATCATCCTCTATCACAATCACCTGATGGTGCTTTTTTAGAAGCGCAGATACACTTTCAATGACAGAATTCGCAAGTCCTTTATGATATTTATGTTCTTTCACATAAATATTTTTAAATTTTTTTTTGTATCTTTCTATTGTTTCCCTTATCTGTACCTGTTTAGATGAATCGTCACTCTTAAATATGTTAGGTGCATCTATATTGACATGTATTTCATACTCATTTGAATGATTACAACATGAAAGAGATTCTATAGTCATCGCAAACTCATGCGGACGGTTATATGTTAATAATAATATTGGAGTTCTATCCATATTCCATAACCCTTAACCAAAGTTTATTCTTCGATAACATCATAGCCAATTGAAGGAATAATATAATTAACGTTTCTTGATTCTAGATAATCTGTTATTTCTTTTTGAGATTGTTTTTTTACAGCAACAATAACACAATCCTTTTCTTCAATGACGATATTATCAACTTCGTAAATATTTACACCTCTAATTATACGAGGCGTATTATCTTCTATTTTGCTAACAACAAACCTGATCCTATTCAATCTAACATCGTTTGATATAAGAATGGATAGAATTCGTTTTCCACATTCACCAGCTCCATATATATAAATATTTTTATCTTTGATATACTCAATTGTTGTTTCATTTAGAAAGTATTTTTTTCTCCCCATTTGCGGCAAGAAAAGATTATAACTAACCTCATACTTATAGTCATCAAATACTACTTTATTTCTATCCACTGTACTCATGCATTTGAAGGAATGCAACATATTTCCATTAATAACATTAATGAATTCTTGTATATTTTTTTCAGTTTTCTCGTCCCACAATTTTCGATTTGAATTATGCAAGAAAGATAAGCATTTGTCCAAAACAACATAATATGATTTGAAGTCTCGAATACGACTCTTGTCACTAAGTTCTGTCATTACAGACCCCACTCTATACCTTCTTAAATGAAACTTGTTTCGAATATATATCATGCGATTAATATGAAGAACCGCACTAAAATAAAAATATACATCCTCATGTGGGGAACTATCTTCTGGAAAAATAAGACTATTCTCTCTCAAAAAATCCTTTTTCCAAAACCACCTTCCTGGTTGGCATGGTATCTGCATGTCTGACATAATTTGATTGAACGCTTCCTGACCAGATAAAATCCTATCAGAATCCATGCTCATCAAAGACTCATTGTCTGGTCTGAATTCGCTCAACATTTTTTCATCATCCGCCATATATTCAGAATCAAATACTATAGCATCCAGATTGCTTTTATCAGCTAGATGTACTAGTGTTGATAACATATCAACGCCTTTAATAGCATCATCTGAGTCTAAAAAAAATATATATCTCCCTTGTGCTTGCGCTAGTCCCTGATTTCTCCCTACTGCTTGACCTCCATTTATCAAACGATTAATAAGACTAACTCTATCATCTTTTTTTACATAGTCTTCTATAATTCTCAGTGAATCATCTGTAGAACAATCATTTATACAAATAATTTGGATATTTCTTAAACTTTGAGCGATAACGCTACTTAAACATTCATCAAGCCATCTACTTGTGTTATAAACGGGTATAATAATCGTAACATCATATAGTGTATCCATATTCATCCTCAATTACTGTTATTTCCATCCACTATAACTCTTTTTCATAAGTTCAGGTTGATTGGATTCTTCTTGAACACCAATATACAATGTCCTCAACACCTATAATTTTTTCTTGTTTTACTTCCCTCTCAACCAATGTATTATATATATCATTGCAATAATAAATAGATGAAATTATTATCGCATCATAATCATCAAATATATTAAGAGCCTCTTCTACTTTTTTAACACTAAGCTCCATTCTTCCACAGGTAGGCTTTCGATCTATACCACAAAGAACCGTGATGTTATTTCTTTTAAGTAATTCATACACAAACCATCCCAAATCTCCCATCCCATACAGTATTACTTTCTCAATACAATGGTTTGTGAAAAAATTATATATTTTATCATCGGTGACATTAAATCTTATCCAGTCAAGTAAGAATCTTCTTTCCACCTCCATGGCTTCTATTCTTCGTTCATTATTGTCCATCATGTCACCTCGAACATTTTATTCAATAAAAACTGACTGCTATTTTTCAATTGATCATGCTGCAAAAGACTAATATAATCAACCGTAAACTCATATCTTACATCAAAGTGGTACATATCTCCTTCCCTGTACCTCTTTATCTCTTCATCCCTATTCTTGCAATATATCGAACCAAAGGAATCACTGGATGCCATTATTCTCTTGAATGCAGACATTCTTAATTTTGCCTCTTTTATTGATTCATCACTTGGTTTGGCTAGTTTTTCAATATTTTCAAGATGATAATAGTATTCATCCTTACTCTTCATTACATATGATATTCCGTGTTTAGAATAATGAGTTCTTGCAAGTGATATAGTTGGAATTCCATATGCCCAATATTCTATCCCGGCATCACCAGCACAAGTCACCACACAATCAGCTATTTTTCTTATTACATCTCCATCCACATCCTTATCACAAATATGTATATTATCTCCCTCTACTTTTTCCATAACTTCCGACACAAATTCCTTCTGTCCAAAAAATATCGACATAGGATGATCTTTAATGAACCAATCGACGTTTTTAATAGACTTAATTTTGTTTATTGTATCTACAAACCAATCAACATAATCATCATATACATACATAAGTGTTGTGCTTCTTGGTGCATCAGCAAATGAATGAAGAAGAATAAAAACTTTTAGTCTTCCATTATCTTCTATTTCAAGTTTTTTTTCTCCTCTCATTAAAAACAATTCATCCGATACATTTGTATTTGAAACATACTCATTAATACAATCATCCATCATATCTTGGAACTTAAAATCATGCAGCCATGTCTTGTCGCTTGATATCATAAATAATGCATTAAAATAATCAGGATTCAAAGATATCACTTTTGAACCATACTTCTGTGCCACTCTAATAATCACAGCTTTTAAATAATCGCCTTCCGAAACTATGATATATTCTGGTTCATACACATTGAAAAAACTAATAGCACCATCTATCAATCGCAAAGCTAGTCTCTTTGATGTCATGAATTCATTCCAGTCTACGTCGTCCCAAGTCAACGAACACCCTCTTTTCTTTCTAATGATATGGTCAAATAATGCTTCGCCATATGGAATCCCTTTATACATCAAATTAAATACATATCTTTTTTGTTTATACAGTTCTTTCTCATCTTCCTGATTTAATATTTTATCTGTTTCATCTATCATGTAATCATTAAAATCAATTGTAGTAAATCCAAACGACCGGTCTAAAAGATCGCATTCTTTACGATTATCAATATATTGAATTGTCACAACCGGTAAGTTGTATTTTTCTTGCAAACCTCTTGCTATCACATTTTCCCTTGTGTTTGAACTGAATCCACCTGGAAGATCATGAAAAACAATAATAAATTTTCCTGTATTATTTGTCTTTTTCTTAGGCCAATAAGATTCATTAACTTCTATCATTTTTTTTTCGTATGAATGTATGAAAGAACTAACATATTGCATATTATCCCTCTACAATTTCTTTTACAAAATCTTCCAAACAAACCAGTGCCTGTTCCTTAACTACTCCATTTTTAGCCTCACGTTTAAGTCTTTCCCACCTAATGATCTCCAATTCCTTGAAATCCTTAGAGTTAAAGAGTAGCTCTTGTGAGTATATGATTTCCATACTTCTATTTACCTTAAGCAAAACGTTTCCACGGGTAGGAATAAAATATAAATCTCCATCATATTCATGCATAGCGTAGTAAACCGGTCCATATCCGTTTTTTTCAAGAACTTTATACGATTGTAAATTTGGAATAAACTTTATAAGCTTATTTTTTTTATCAATATAAGAAATATGATTACAGTAGAAATTGCTAATCAAAACATGGCCATTATACTTTTTCAACAACGAATAGGGATTTATATTTCTTCCTAATAGCCAAGATTCATTTTCTGGATAATAACTAGTAACCTCATTGTTTTTTTGATCATATAAAAAAATCATCTGATTATTTTTTAATGTAATCCACAAATAGTTATCAAAAAGGTATGCTTCTCCTAAAACATACTGCTTTGAAGACCAATCAAGAATCATCTTTATTGATAGCTCTACAACATTCACAAGAAATATCTTATTATTATCTACTACCACAAAACCCACATCACACTGCGAAATTGATGAATGCGTTAAATCAAACGATTTAGCCATCTCTTCTGCTAATTCTATGTCAGCAACTAAATGATTATTTACTACATTATACCTGAACATTTGTCCTTTATTTGATGCAAAAAATATATTTTCATTCAATCTACATGCCTGAAAAAACTCCTCATTACTATCAACTTTAGGCACACTTATTGAATCAAACGTTCCCTTTGATTTTGTATAAATTCCTATTGAAGAACCTAACAAAGGTGTAAAAATAATCCTATCTGTGTAATTAAACGCATTGTTATGTTGATATAGAATATTTTTGTCCTCGTTTTTAAAGATTCCTTTATAACTTATCTCTCCGGCTTTTATATCATATGCAAACAAACTATTGAACAAATATTCAGACATCCAAAGAATTCCGTTTTCATCTATAACATTTGCCAAGCTACCCAAATAAATATCACTCATAATGCCTTCAAAACCTCTTAAATTGGCTCTCCTCCCTTATTTAAATAAAGAAAGCTCCTACTCTACTAACATTCTAGCGGGGACTCCAATGTAAGTTCCCTTTTCTGTAATGTTCGATGTAACAACTGCACCAGCTCCTACAATAACGTCATCGCAAATCTTAACTTTGTCTATTACTACTGCGCCTGCTCCTATAAATACGCAATTCCCAATTCTAGCTCTACCACAAATAGTCGCATTCACGCTAACATGGCTATAATCACCAATCCAAACCTCATGTTCTATCACGGCATTAGTATTAATAATACATCCTCTACCAATTCTAGCATCTGCCCCGATATGAGCACCCGACAATATAGCCGATCCACTCAAAACCTCAGAGTTTACTCCTTGATAACTATCCTTATGAATCACTGTTTTCGCTCTTGTTAAATCAATAATTCCTTCTTCATACAACTCTTTCCTGCGAATGTTATCTCCTATTGCAATAAAATATTCGTCAAAGTCATCATTTAGTTCATCCATCTTATATACAGGATATTTTTTAAATATGAATTCATTTTCTTCAGCCGCATCATCAAAGAAACATAGTTTTTCTTCATTATTATGTAAAATTGTATCTGCGATGCTACGAGCATGACCTCCACATCCAATTATTGCAATACTCATAATCCACCATCACTAATTTCAAGTTATAACATATCAATTATTTCATTTTCATCGTAATCTCGATTTACTATTTTCCCCATTATATAATCGAAATATAATGCACTAATGCCTTCTCCCCCTGTCCTTTTTGCAGTCACGTTGTTCTTTGAGAAATATTCACCTTTTCTTATTTTACAATTTGTAACGAGACATTTTTGCAAGGATTTACGGGTAAAGCTTTCCGAGAGAGTAGGGGTTTTAATATGATTTCCTAAATACTGTTCAACCTTTCTAATTTCTATAACAAGTTCCCTAAGTTCATCCGGCGTTACGGATGCCTTGTGGTCAGGTCCTGCCGACTCCTTATCAATTGTAAAATGTTTTTCAATAAACTTTGCTCCTTTAGCAACAGCATATGGTGCTGCGCCTATCCCTTTTGAATGATCGGAGTATCCAACTATAATATCAAACTCCTGTTTGAAAGTATCAATTACGTTTAGATTCACCTCATTATTCTCTAATGGATAGTTAGCAGTACACTGTAGAAGAATGACATCTCTATTAAATGGATAAATAGCCTCCAATGCCACTCTAACTTCTTCTAAGTAGCACATACCAGCAGAAAGAATAATTGGTCTACCCTTTTTAGCTATCTTTCTCAAAAAATGAATATTTGTTAAATCAGTAGCCGCCACTTTGAATGCAGATACGTTTAATTTATCTAAGAAATCTAAGCTATAATCATCAAAAGGAGTACACAATGGAATAATCCCTTGGTTTCTGGCATAATTGAATACTTCTACATATTCATCTTCGCAAAGTTCCAACTTTTTTAACATATCATATTGCGACTGCATTTTATCAGTAGACTTCTTTTGATAAGGTGCTTTATCAACATTACTTAATACCAGATTTTCAGATTTAAACATTTGAAACTTAACTGCATCTACTTTCGCCCTACATGCAATATCAACCAATTTTTTTGCATTTTCTATGCTGCCGTTATGATTTACGCCAGCTTCACCAACTATAAAGACCGGATTATTATTACTCAATATATAATTATCAATTTTTATGTTTTCATTAAAATGCATTTGATCCTCCAACGGATTATTCGATCGGATGCCTTAAAATCCATTTACCTTCTTTTTTCTCCCAAATATGATCCGATCTCCAAGAATCGATTATATCCCAAAACTGTTCTTCTGTTATATCGCAATAATCAAGAAATGTATTAAAGTACTTTTCAGGAAATTCTCCATCATACTTTCTAACTAACTCCACACCTTCATCTCTTGACATGTATCCATCTCTAATTTCATGAGCCGTGTCAGATATTGCCCTACCTATTCCAAATTTTATATAACTTAACCAATAATGGAATCCATCTATCTCGTCATCCAACGATGCAAAATTTGTGTATGTCCCTATTGATCTTTCAGGTGCCGGTTGAAATCCCGTATTTTTAACACAATATTCGTAATTCTTCCTTGGATCCCATTTTACATAATATGACATAAAATGAACCTGTGTGCCAATTGCACGTATCTTCTCCATTGGCGGAGCCAAGTATGGATATAAATTCTCTTTTGTCAATCCGTATTCCAAGTATTTTTCGGGTGGAATACTTGAAAAGTACATTGCTGATTGATCTTCTACTGTTCTAGTTGGAGAGTCCGCTGTCTTCATGCTCCCTCCATATTCAACCTCACCATTCTCGCCATACATAATAAGAGGAATATTATAATTAACACTTACTGTCAGGGGATAATTATATTGACCATAAATGAATGGCTGAAATGGATCTCCCATCAGCTCAAATGATAGCTTTGTAAGGATTCTTTTTACTTTCTGATTAGGAGATGCAAGTAAATGATCAAATCCAGCCTCAATAAAATGCTCTAAATTCTTTTTTCCTGGAGCTGAGTCGACCAAAGAGGCCCAAGTAACACACAGCGGGTGCATTTTATATACATGCTTTAATTGGTGAGCAACAAAACTTCCATCTTTTCCACCAGAACATGGTACTATAACATCATATGAGCCATCGTTACTTCTATATTTATCACAAAGCTTTTCAAGCTCAATTCTTCGTTCATTCCAGTCAATGTCATTTTTCTTTTTTTCAGCGAACCTACAAGCACTACAAACACCCTCCTCATCAAATGTAATACGTGGTCTTTGATTTGACATAGTACATTTCTTACAATACTTTACTTCCTTAGGTAAATGATACAAGTTTATTACATCTTTTTTATTCATTGCGACTCTCCTTTGATTTTGAAAGTAATGCTATCTGCTCCTCTATTTCCTTTATTTCCAAATTATAAGCTTCTATCGTCCAAATTTTATTCTTCAGCAATTCTAAACACCTAAGCAAATCATAAGAATCTTGTTTGATTGGCAAGTTCAAGTCATTAATTCCATCATTATCGCTTATATGAACTTCCATAATATACTCTTTTAAATCATCAACCATTTGAAGAAGGTTAAAATTCAATGATTTACTTGAAACTTTTGCATGACCCAAATCTAACAGTAACTGTAAATTGCTTCTGCTACATCTTTCTAATATCTCCTTAATGTCTTCAGAAGTAACCCCCAACATAATATTCTTTTTATCAGAAGCAAATCCAGCTAATACATTATTTTCTATTGTTATTTTAATATCATATTGTTTTGCATAATCACACAACTCTTTCAAATTGCTTATAAATACATCCTTAGCCACTTCTACAGGAACACAGTCCAAACCAACCTGTGATGACTTGCCTAAATGTTCTCCATCTGTATCAAAACAGAAACCACAGTGAATAGAATAATAAGGGATTCCAAGACTATAACATAATTCTATATTGCCTTTACACATATCCATGCTTCTATTTATGACTGACGAATTAGTAGAAGCCAAATTAAGTGTAAAGTCTTCTTTCGGTGCTGGGAAATAGTTATGAACTAAAAACGAAAAAACATCTGCATTATTCTTAATCAAATAAGATATATCCTCATCATGCTTCAACCCTGGTGCTAGTTCAATGTAATGCAATTTTGCATTCTTAGCTAATTTTAAAACATCCCTTAAATTCCTGCTTTTAAAAGCACCTGTACTAACATATATTTCACACATTGACGTCTTGTTCCATAAGTAGCCCTGCCAGTTTAAAATCCAATTCAGAATCTATATCAATACTTCTATCTTTATCCATAACATATGCATAACATCCACTTTCGTATATCCTTCCACCACGTTTAACAATACTAGTTTTTGCTATAAATATTGCCCCATTAAGTTGATAATAATTTCCCAATTCTTGCCTTGATTTATACATTTCAGGTCTGTCAAAGCCATTCATGTTTCCATTTTCGCCTAATTGCGAACTCCACATCGGTGGATGTAAACATTCACACACACTTACAACAGCATCTGCATTCCATCTTTCCATGACATCATAAGCTCTTCTTATATCATCTGCGTTTCTCAGTGGCGATGTTGGCTGAAGCACACACACATCTTCAAAAGAAAAACCCCTCTTGCTATATTTATCAAGTACCTCGTTTACAACATCCCATTTGTCGGATTTATCGGATGAATTATTTTTGCTTCTTAAGAAAGGGATTTCTGCACCATATTTTCTTGCAATTTCTGCATACACTTCACTATCAGTGGAAACCATAACAGTAGAAAAACAACCAGATTCTAATGCAGCCATAATACTGTATGCCATTAATGGCTTTCCGCACAATTCCAATATATTTTTATCTCTTAATCCTTTTGAGCCACTCCTTGCTGGTATTACCGCCAATTTTTCAATGCCCATTCAAACTCACTCTCTATGGAATATCTCTATTACAACTTAAAATTTCAACTCTTATACGGAAAAGAGCTTATTATCCTCTGCTATCTATAACTTCACGAATAATTTTTGTAATCAATTCAATCACATTATCATCGACTTTATTATTTGTTGGAAGGTTAATCCCACAACGAGACAACTTTTTACTATTAGTGTCAGAAAACTTATATTTCTGATATATCTTCATATCACTTAATGTAATAAAGAAATCACGTGTCTCAATTCCATAATAAAGCAGCTTTTCGGTAATAAAACTTCTTTTTTCTTCTGGAACTAATATCGATATGAGCCATGGTATCTTCTTCGTCTTATCAATAGATCTATTTTGCAATTTCACTAATGGTATTGTCCCCATTTTCTCAAAGTATTTGTCCTCGAGTTTTCTCCTCCAGTCTAATATAGATTCAATTTGCTCTAGCTGTGCACAACCTATTGCTGCTTGCATATTTGTCATTCTATAATTAAAGCCCACAACCTCATGATAATATCTCTTTGATTTGGACATACCATGATCTCGCAGTATCTTCATTTTTTCATAAACATTTTTATCATTTGTTACGCATATTCCTCCCTCTCCCGTGGTAATAACTTTATTACCAAAAAAAGAAAAACATCCTACATCGCCTATGGATCCTACCTTGCGCCCATCAAATTCAGCACCATGCGCTTCTGCACAATCCTCTACTACAAACAAACCATTATCCCTTGCAATCTCATTTATCGTCTCCATATTACAAGGTTGTCCATATATATGCACTGGTACTATAGCCTTTGTCTTAGAAGTTATAGCCTTTCTAATTTCTTCTGTTGATATGCACCAGCTATCCTCTTCCACATCAACCAAAACCGGAGTGGCACCACAGAACAAAACAGAATTTATAGTAGCTGCAAAAGTAAGATTAGGAACTATTACTTCATCTCCTTGACTGATACCCATGGCAGTCAAGGCAAGATGAAGGGCAACAGTCCCATTACAAGTAGCCACTCCATATTGACAACCCACATAATCTGCAAACTGTTTTTCGAATCTATCAATATACGCCCCTTTACTTGAAATCCATGTTGACGTAAGGACATCTGTCAAATACCTATATTCATTTCCATTTAGGTATGGTTCTGCAACTGGTATATGAAAATCATTCTGAAACTCAATATAATCTACAACCTTGAACTCTTCATCTATAAGTGGTACTAAATGTATTCCTTCCCTAAACAGTTTATTCAATTCACTTTTTCGTGAATTGTAATAGCCATAGACACAATTTCTATTGTAGTAGTTTGATATCGGCTGGCTCAGTTTTACGCCATCAATCAAAAGTCTTCTTATGTCACCATCAGTAATAATTCCTTTTAAATGCTTTTCGTCATCTATAACGAACAATGTATTTTTTCCATTATCGTTAATTCTAATCAAAGAACTACGAATACTGTCATTTACAAATATAAGTAATTCACTTAAATTAGTATGCATCGAAGTTATCCTTCTCCTTTTCAACTCCCTCAATGAAACATCACGCTACTCACCCATCCATCCTATGTCACTCACCTTATGATAAAAAACAGAGTCAATCACAATCAAATAAAGCCTCTATTCCATAAGTTTCACAGCAATCACATGAACATTATGTTCAGTATCATCCATATTATAAATACCATGAATTGACCTTATCGCAGACAACCCCGTATCTTCTTCCTCTTCATCCCAAAATTCATCGCCTTCGCAGATATCGTTTTCTCCCAAAACTAAAGTTCATTGCCTAAATATAAATATCCACCTTTAATATCACCCTATAATTAGTCATGCCTTAACTTAGAATCACATTATCAATACAATAGTGCTTACTAAAAAAATACATGTTGCATTTAAAGCATAATTGAATTTTTTTGCTTTATTATTGATAATCTTCTCATTTCCCTCAAATACTGCTGTAACCCCAACAAGCATCCCTACATAAAAAAGTTTTTTATCATCTATTGCGCAGTTGAAATTGGACTCTTTGTCATCAATTAGACCTACTCTGTTATATTTTCTTGTTAATATTCCAAGTGCAACAAATATTAGCGAAATAAAAGCAGCTGCAACCGCAATAATTGCAAACACTGACTTATAATTTACATTTTGCACAGCAAAAATTCCCATTAGTTCTTTACTTGCCCCAGACTCATGAAAAATCTTGAGTATTATTCCCCATAAAGTAATTAAAAATCCAAATCTTATTTCAATCTGATTTTTTCTACTATACTGATTGTCCAACTCTATCATTGTAAGGTCATATAGCTCTTTTACCGCAGTCTCTTCCAAATTTTTAGTTAATAATTTTTCATATAGCTCCCCTTGCATATTTACATCTGCCATATTTTTCTTTAGATATGCATTTTTTATATACTTTTCAAACAACTTATTTTCTGCATCTTTTAACTGATGTTCTTGCTCCATATTTACATTCCCCCAAAAAAGCAAGTTTACCATTGGGTTGAGTAGACAAGGGAGATTATTCTCCCAAGCCCCTCTCAGATCCGGACATGCGGCTTTCCCGCATCCGGCTCCTTACGGAATTACTTGACCCATCTATCTAAATGTATACATATGACGTTTTAGGTCTGACTACAGGATGAACTTTGTCCACCATGTCGTAAAAACCTTTCCAAGTATAGCTCTTCTTTTGGCTGCGTCTATTAAGCCAATAGAACAGGCTCTTCAAGACATTCCATCTAAACGCTATTACTCTGTCATAATTTCCAACTACACCATAGTAATGGTAATAGCCAATAAGCACTTGATTTATTTAATATCTGCGTCTAATATCCAGCTAGTTTTACAATAAATCTGACTGTTCAATAGCCTCAGTGCATCATGGCATCCCCTATTGGGGCGAAATCCCATCATCTCATTATAAAAATGTGGCCCAAATACTGCCTCCAGCACCCTCTTAAGTGCCTCCTGCACGAGCTTGTCCTCATAGCAATATATACTAAGCGGTCTGGTCTTCCCGTTGTCTTTTGGTATCTCCACCCGCCTTGCTGGTTTAGGATGATAGGATTTCTTTTTCATCCTTTCTATCAGCTCTGCAAGGTTCTCATCCAACCTCTGGCTGTATTCTTCTTTGGTAATTCCATCGATTCCTACTACCTTGTCCTTATCCATCTTTTCATGGCAGTTTCTCAACATATCTACGTTTATAAAATGCCCGATAGACGTGAACACCATGTCTGGGTTTTCTTTAGATAGCTGTGTTATTCTTTCTAGTCAACGCTTAATAATTGTGTAACATGAATGGCTCCCTCCGACGCCGCCACAACATCCGTACACTCACCCTAACGCATACGCATATGTTGGCTTCTGCTCAGGCAAGAGCAGCGTCCTCTCTGGACGCACTGCCTATCACTATTAACGAAGCACCTAAAAAGGCCATGCATATATACATGACCTTCCCTGCAACATTACTTAAAATAAAAACTCCCGATGTAAGATAAATTTCATACCTTACATCGGAAGTCTAACGTTCTCTTATTTATTTACTTCAACAGCTGACCTATACCGTTCGATATACTCTTTTGCTTTTTCTTTCGGTAGATCGTATCTCTTCTTGAGCTTTTCAACTATTGTTTCTTCCGGAATTCCATCCTCTAGCTTATCTTCGATGAAAATACGTATTCCTTCAGCTTTTCCTTCAGCTATTCCATCTGCTTTTCCATTATCATAAATCTTGAACTCCGGCAAATCTATCACATGTCCACCCATAAGATCACCAACCTTCTTCTGAATATTTTTTCGTTTCATAGTAAGATTATACGCAACTCTGTGTGTCAATTTTATGATAACACTAAGTGATATCGCCGACAAGTTGCCGTTCTCATTTTCCTTATCTAGTCTTGCGCGTATCTTCTTATATTCCTCAAGCAGATTGGAAAGTTCCTGGGTATTTCCATCGATCGTATCCAATTCATTTTCATATTTGAATATATAAAATGGGATTAACATATAAAGCCTGTGTTCAAATATTTCATCTATGCTATAGTCCCATATCCTTAAAAATGGCACTTTATATGACGCAGCATTTCCATCTGGCATTTTTAATTCTATAAGAGCATTCTCTGGAGTGCGTTCAGTTTTTCTTAACAGCAAAAGTCCTGTATTTGGAAAATCAAATATGACCTTATATAAGTCTCCCTCAACATCTGTTCTGGCTATCTGTGAATCATACTCGAATATCCTTATAAGAATTGATCCATCATACCTGCTGCTTTCGCATTCAATGTGATATTTCTTGATCATTTCATCAAATATGATTTCAAAACTGGAATCAGTTATCTTCTTTTCCATTGATCCATTCTTGTGTTCTATGAATTCTTCATTTCGTAGTCTTTTGATAATCGCTCTTTTATCATATTTTTCTCCAAATATATGATTTACAAATGGAATCAGCAGATCATCACATTTTGTTTCCATTGTCCTGAATGCATCATCATACGGTGTCGACGATTCCATAGGGTTCTCTTTCTTTTCTTCTGACATTTATTCACCTCAAATCTATTTATTTGCACTCAATTCATGCTTAGATCAGAGTTGCGAATAGAGCTAGAAAAAGTTTCAAACAATTCTATTACACATCGATTACCTTATGATCATGGGAAAATTGGCGAACGCCGGAATCTAATCACATAATTTGAAATGCCTAGATATAATATCATGTTAGATTGCCGATGTAAAGTATGAAATTTTCAATGTTCAGAAATCTATATTCAAGTTTAATCTGTTTTCCTTAAAATTGTTTATAAAATCCATCCGTAAATTTTTATTAACTTATCTTCTTAACATCCTCTGCAAACATTTCAATCTTTCTTTCACATCCAAACATACTTATTGTTGAATGGATTATTTTACTAGACTGATTTATGTAATCTACTGTAAAGATCCTGTCGCCGTAGACTTCCGGATACATGATCTTATCGCCTACATGTATAAGCAGATCATTATCGAATTGATAGCTATTATCCGCTAATGGCTCTCTTAAATCTTTCTTTTTTTCCTCCAGCCATGGCAGACGTGGATCCCCATCGCCCCATAGTCCAAAGTTTATTATTCTTTTCTTTCCAAATATCTCTGCTTCTATAGTTGCATAACGATGTCTATATTCCATCTTTGTTATATATTTATAATAATTTTTCAACGGTCCGATAACTTTATCTATGCGATTTGTTTTTGACAGGTGAACATAGCTCACATGCATGACACCATCATCAAGAATGCTTTTCAAGAATTCTTCATCTTCTTTACCAATCGGTATAAAGGTTTTCTCAGACTCTTTATTTTCTCTAGTTCCAAGAATTTCTGCAAAATCCGGAATTTTATTCAATACTTTTTGAACTTCTATCGGTTCATCTGTATCTATCAAAATATATCCTGGCAAAAGCCTACATAACATGATCAAACACTTTTCTTTTCTCCGCCTGACACTTTCATAAACTGGTATGATGCAGCTCCTATAGTATTTTCTGTCAAGTCTGCTTTCTATCAGAAACTTTAGTTTCTGTTCCTCACCGCTCTTTACCTGAATCACATACCACATATTCTCCCCCTTTTTAAGCAAGCTTCGCCATTCCGCATATCATATGATATGCAGCTTTTCCCATCATTATGACCACACTAATGCAAAATCGTTACTCAACGCATATTGCATCAAATGTTTCTTAATATTCAAAAAAGATGAATTTTCGATCACCATAAGGTGTGAGGACTTTGCCATTTAGCCCTTTTTTGCACTAACACCAATATCACCAGTAAATAATCATGCTCCCCTTGCATAATTATTTACTTCCATCTGTTAATGCCGTTAGATTTCATTGTATGAGTTAGTATAAACAATTTTTCGCAGAATTTTTCTTTTGCGAAGCTTTTTTATAGAAATTTTCTAATTATTAAGATAATTTTAGCACTATGTCCAATCGCATACAAGTAAATTTAGCCCATGTATGATATTTTGACCAAAGTGTGCAGTCTATAATCTAGTTTCTTATTATTTTATATATCGGTAGATTTGACCATTATCATTAGACTTTTTCGCATTATTTTTTCGTACCATATATATTTTTACCATAATAAATGGTATCCTTTTACGCTGATCCAAATATTTTTTTGGTCAAAAGAATCTTTATATCCAATAAAAAAGGACATTCAATTCCAACGAATCGAACATCCTCTTTATCCATTTTGTATCTATTGATTGTCAAGTAAAACTGCCCCATCGGCCTCTTAATTCGCTTCACCAGCTGATCTATACCGCTCGATATACTCTTTGGCTTTTTCTTCCGGCAGATCATATCTCTTTTTGAGCTTTTCAACTATTGTTTCTTCCGGAATTCCATCCTCTAGCTTATCTTCGATGAAAATTCGTATTCCTTCAGTTCTTTCTTCAGCTTTTCCCTCAGCTTTTCCATCCGCTTTTCCATTATCATAAATCCTGAACTCCGGCAAATCTATCACATGTCCACCCATAAGATCACCAACCTTCTTCTGAATATTTTTACGTTTCATAGTAAGATTATACGCAACTCTGTGTGTCAATTTTATGATAACACTAAGTGATATCGCCGACAAGTTGCCTTTCTCATTTTCCTTATCTAGTCTTGCACGTATCTTCTTATATTCCTCAAGCAGATTGGAAAGTTCCTGAGTATTTCCATCGATCGTATCCAATTCATTTTCATATTTGAATATATAAAATGGGATTAACATATAAAGCCTGTATTCAAAAATCTCATCTATGCTATAGTCCCATATCCTTAAAAATGGCACTTTATATGACGCAGCATTTCCATCTGGCATTTTTAATTCTATAAGAGCATTCTCTGGAGTACGCTCAGATTTTCTTAACAACAAAAGTCCCGTGTTTGGGAAATCAAATATGACCTTATATAGATCTCCCTCAACATCTGTTCTGGCTATCTGTGAATCATACTCGAATATTCTTATAAGAATTGATCCATCATATCTGCTGTTTTCGCATTCGATGTGATATTTCTTGATCATTTCATCAAATATGATTTCAAAACTGGAGTCAGTTATCTTCTTTTCCAATGAACCATTCTTGTGTTCTATGAATTCTTCATTTCGTAGTCTTTTGATAACCGCTCTTTTATCATATTTTTCACCAAATATATGATTTACAAATGGAATCAGTAGATCATCACATTTTGTCTCCATTGTCCTGAATGCATCATCATATGGTGTCGACGATTCCATAGGGTTCTCTTTCTTTTCTTCTGTCATTTATTCACCTCAAATCTATTTATTTGCACTCAATTCATGCTTAGATCAGAGTTGCGAATAGAGCTAGGAAAGTTTCAAACAATTCTATTACACATCGATTACCTTATGATCATGGGAAAATTGGCGAACGCCGGAATCTAATCATGATTTGAAATGCCTAGATATAATATCATGTTAGATTGCCGATGTAAAGTATGAAATTATCAACGTTCCATTAAAGCTATTTATAGATTAACTATATATATTTTTTGAACTATAAATTACAGTAATTCCTCATTTGCAACATGCTCCTTCAATAACGTCACCAAAGCATACACATTTTAATTCTATTTTTTAATATCAAAAAAATCTGCCGCGGATTAAATTCCACGACAGATTTTTATATTGATTTATGCAGCTTTTTCTAATTCTTCCTCTTCTGCCTCTGTTGATTCCTCTGTTGCTTCTTCGCTTTCAGCAGCCTCAGTTTCTTCAGCAGCTTCAGTTTCTGTTTCAGTAACTCTTGTTACGTCATCGCCATATATCTCGGCGAAATCATCTTTCATTGAGATGGTCTCGAAGCCAAGCTCTTCGCAGGTTGTCTTCATTGACTCTGCCTTTTCAACATTGCCTACCTCACGAACTGTATCGTCCGCCAGAACCATGTAAGCCTTTGACTCATAATCTTTGTTATTTACTGTGTACTGAGCCATTGAAATGTCACCGGAGCTATTTCCAAATGATAAAACTGGAACCTTACCGATTTCCAAAGCAATCTCACTTACTTTATTCATTTTGATCGTCTTGATGATAAGGTCTCCGCCTAGAACAACCTCGTCATCTTTTGTATAGACGTAATCGAGACCATCTGTGTCTTCCTGACCTGTTGCAACCATTGTGTAGCTCATTCCGATAACCCTGTTCTCAGGTATAGGGAGCTTTTCATCGATTATTGCACGGCAGATCGTTCTGTCTGATCCACTGACTATATAGCACTGGAAATCATGAGCATCAAGGTATGAAACCAAAGATACCATGGGCTTATAAAATGCCTCTCCGCGTGTCAGGTTCTCGAATCCCTCAGCTTCTGAATTCATAAATTCTTTTGTATAGGCTTTTAATTCATCGATCGTCATTCCTGCATAGGACTGTCCGGCATATTTAGCATGCAGACGCTCATTGTTTTCCGGAAGTTTTCCTGTTTTTATTCCCTCTTCCAAAGCCACAGCGAATTTTTTCATATCCGCAGGTGCCTCATAATTCTCATCATATAATGCTCTGTGTATGAACATCATATACTCAAAATATGATGGATAGAGCTCACCAATTATTGTTCCGTCCATATCGAATACTGCTATTCTGTCCTCGACAGGTATGAATTTATCTGATGACTCGTCTGTAGTCTCCTCTACATACTGTTTTATTGACTCTGCTGCCGGTGAACCTTCTGTCCAATACGAAAGCTCTGCCGCCTCAGCATTGTTTTCCTCTGTCTTTTCAGCATCAGCAGTGCTGCTGTTATCAGTATTTTCCTCTGTCGCCTTCTCAGCAGTATTATCTGTTTTTGCTGCTTCGCTTTCTTTTGCTTCAGATGCAGTAGTTTCTACTGCCTGTTCTGTTGGCGCCTGACCTGCGCCTTGGGTTTTATCAGCTTTTTTTGCTCCACATCCCGTTGCCAGTAAACTTACCGTCATTAACAGAACCCCTAATCTTCTCACTGTCCTTAAATTCATTTTTCTCTCCCTCTCAGCTATTTATCATTTATTATAGCTAAATAATTGCTACCTGAGTATTTTAGCATAAATTAATCAAATTTTTACATTTATAAAAGAATTTAAGCTCATGTACAAAAAAAAATGTAATCATGTTCTTATTAACCTAGGTTACAGTAATTATTTACAACAAAAAAGAGCTGACTCCCGAAGGAATCAGCCCTTAATTTATGCTTGGACAAATATCTATTCAGATATGCGAACCCGCGCCGCAAGCGGCTTTGCGAAGTTCTATAAAGTAAAACTGAAAATCAGTTTAAATTACTTAATGATAGAAGCAACTCTTCCTGATCCTACTGTTCTACCACCCTCACGGATAGCGAATGTAAGACCCTGCTCCATAGCGATAGGATGGATGAGCTCGATTGTCATCTCTACGTTATCACCAGGCATGCACATCTCTGTTCCTTCAGGAAGGTTGATAACACCAGTAACGTCAGTTGTTCTGAAATAGAACTGAGGACGATAGTTATTGAAGAAAGGAGTATGACGTCCACCTTCATCCTTTGTAAGAACGTAAACCTGTGCAGTGAAGTTTGTGTGGCATGTTACTGTGCCGGGCTTTGCAAGAACCTGACCTCTTTCAATGTCTTTACGATCAACACCACGAAGGAGAGCACCGATGTTATCACCAGCCTGACCTTCATCAAGAAGCTTACGGAACATCTCGATACCGGTTACAACAGTCTTCTTAACTTCCTCACGGATACCAACGATTTCAACTTCGTCGTTAAGGTGAATTGTACCACGCTCTACACGGCCTGTAGCAACAGTTCCACGACCTGTGATTGTGAATACGTCCTCGACAGGCATAAGGAAAGGCTTGTCTGTAGGTCTCTGAGGTGTAGGAATATACTCATCAACAGCCTTCATGAGCTCAAGGATCTTGTCGCCCCATTCACCGTTAGGATCCTCAAGAGCCTTAAGAGCTGAACCCTGGATGATAGGTGTATCATCGCCCGGGAAGTCGTACTCTGTAAGGAGGTCTCTGATCTCCATCTCAACGAGCTCGATAAGTTCAGGATCATCAACCATATCGCACTTGTTAAGGAATACAACGATGTAAGGAACACCAACCTGACGAGCAAGAAGAACGTGCTCTTTGGTCTGAGCCATAACACCGTCAGTAGCAGCAACAACAAGGATTGCGCCGTCCATCTGAGCTGCACCGGTGATCATGTTCTTTACATAGTCAGCGTGGCCAGGGCAGTCAACGTGAGCATAGTGACGATTCTCTGTCTCATACTCAACGTGAGCTGTAGAGATGGTGATTCCTCTTTCTCTCTCTTCAGGAGCCTTATCGATGTTCTCGAAGTCAACCTTTGCGTTACCTTCAACTCTTTCAGCAAGTACGCTTGTGATAGCAGCTGTAAGAGTTGTCTTACCATGGTCAACGTGGCCAATGGTTCCGATGTTTACATGGGGCTTAGTTCTCTCAAAATGTGCCTTTGCCATTTGTTAATATCCTCCTTAAATTTGCGTTTTACGCACGAAAAGAAATAACACACTAATTGTTATTATATTTCATAAGTGTTATTTTTTCAAGTATTTTTATAGCAAAGCTGCTGTATACACTCATTGTGCATACAGTACAGCTTTTACTAAGATAAAATCAATTATTTTTTGTTTGAAAGTACCTTGTCTGATACATTCTTCGGTACCTGCTCATACTTCTCGAAGAACATTGAGTAGTTACCACGACCCTGAGTTCTTGAACGAAGATCTGTAGCATATCCGAACATCTCTGCAAGGGGAACGAAAGCCTTAACCATCTTTCCGCCTCCGATGTCTTCCATACCTTCGATTCTTCCTCTTCTGGAGTTAAGGTCACCGATGATATCTCCCATGTACTCTTCAGGCATTGTTACTTCAACCTTCATGATAGGCTCAAGAAGAACTGCGCCGCCCTTCTGCATAGCATCTTTCATTGCCATTGAACCGGAAATGTGGAATGCCATTTCTGAAGAGTCGACTTCATGGTATGAACCATCATAACATGTTGCCTTAACACCTGTTACAGGGAATCCGCCGAGGATACCGGTCTTCATAGCTTCCTGAATACCCTCATCAACAGCAGGGATGTATTCCTTAGGAATAGCACCACCGACTACCTTATTCTCGAACTCGTACTCGTTCTCAGCATTAGGATCCATAGGCTCGAATATAACCTTACAGTGTCCATACTGACCACGACCACCGGACTGCTTAACATACTTGGATTCGATATCAACCTTCTTGGTGATAGCTTCCTTGTAAGCAACCTGAGGAGCACCAACGTTAGCTTCAACGTTGAACTCACGAAGAAGTCTGTCTACGATGATCTCAAGGTGGAGCTCACCCATTCCTGCGATAATTGTCTGGCCTGTTTCTTCATTAGTATGTGCGCGGAATGTAGGATCTTCTTCTGCAAGTTTTGCAAGAGCCTGTCCAAGTTTGTCCTGTCCTGCCTTTGTCTTAGGCTCGATAGCAAGCTCGATAACGGGATCAGGGAACTCCATTGACTCAAGGATTACAGGATGAGACTCATCGCAGATCGTATCACCGGTTGTAGTAAGCTTGAAACCTACTGCTGCAGCGATATCACCTGAGAATACCTCATCAAGTTCGTTTCTCTTATTAGCATGCATCTGAAGGATACGGCCTACACGCTCTTTCTTACCCTTTGTAGAGTTAAGAACGTAAGAACCGGACTTCAGTGTACCTGAGTATACTCTGAAGTAAGCAAGCTTACCTACAAACGGATCAGTCATGATCTTGAATGCAAGTGCTGCAAACGGAGCATCATCAGATGAAGGAACTGTAATAGGGTTACCTTCAAGGTCGGTTCCCTCAGCATCCGGGATGTCTGTAGGTGCAGGCATGTACTCGATGACACCGTCAAGGAGCTTCTGTACACCCTTATTTTTATATGCTGAACCTGCATATACAGGTACGGCTCTACACTCACATGTAGCTTTTCTAAGAGCAGCCTTCATCTCGTCAAGTGAAGGAACCTTATCTTCAAGATACTGCTCCATAAGATCATCATCAAGCTCACAGATCTTCTCAATGGTCTCTGTACGATAGAGTTCAACATCATCAGCCATATCTTCAGGTATGTCTTTGATCTCTACATCAGTTCCCTGAGCATCATCATAGTAGTAAGCTTTGTTCTCAAGAACATCTACGATACCGACAAAGTTTTCTTCCTTGCCGATAGGTAATGTGATCATGATCGCATTGGCACCAAGTCTGTTTCTAATCTGCTCAACAGATCCGTAGTAATCAGCACCCATAGCATCCATCTTGTTGATAAATGCCATTCTGGGAACGTTGAATCCGTCTGCCTGACGCCAAACGTTTTCAGACTGAGGCTCAACACCGCTCTTTGCAGCGAATACGCCGACAGCACCATCAAGTACACGAAGTGAACGCTCAACCTCTACTGTGAAGTCAACGTGTCCTGGTGTATCAATGATGTTGATACGATGCTCTTTTGCACCAGCCTTGGGTTTTGCATTTTCTTCCAATGTCCAGTGGCATGTTGTAGCAGCTGAAGTAATGGTTATACCACGCTCCTGCTCCTGAGCCATCCAGTCCATTGTAGCGGTACCATCATGAGTCTCACCGATCTTATAGTTTACACCGGTGTAGAAAAGAATACGCTCTGTAAGTGTAGTCTTTCCTGCATCGATGTGCGCCATAATACCGATGTTTCTGGTTCTCTCAAGAGGGTACTCTCTTTCCTTACTGTTAGCCAAGGATTTATCCTCCTTAATCAAAAACGAAACAAGCGGTTATCAAAAACATTAGAAACGATAATGTGCAAATGCCTTATTAGCCTCAGCCATTCTATGCATTTCTTCCTTACGCTTTACAGAAGCGCCGGTGTTGTTTGCAGCATCAAGGATTTCTTTTGCAAGTCTCTCAACCATAGTCTTCTCGGATCTAGTTCTTGAAAACTGTGTAAGCCAACGAAGGCCAAGAGCCTGACGTCTGTCAGGTCTAACCTCGATAGGTACCTGATATGTAGCACCACCGATACGTCTAGCTTTAACTTCTAATGCCGGCATGATGTTATTCATGGCTGTCTCGAAAACTTCGAGAGCCGGCTTTCCAGCCTCTTCTTCGACCTTTGCGAATGCGCCGTATACAATCTTCTGAGCGATACCCTTCTTACCATCAAGCATGATGTTGTTGATAAGCTTGGTTACCACTTTGTTATTGTACATAGGATCCGCAAGAACGTCTCTTTTAACAATATGTCCTTTACGTGGCACGTTTCTTCCCTCCTAATTTGAGTCATTTGGCTCAACGGTACTCATGGAATTTCTTATACATTGTCCATGTTCGTGCTGTATATAATCTTAGAGAAACTATATCCAACACTACCGTATGATCCGTGTTTAATTATTTCTTTGCAGCCTTAGGTCTCTTTGCACCATACTTGGAACGAGCCTGCATTCTGTTTGCTACGCCTGCAGTATCCAGTGTTCCACGGATGATGTGGTATCTTGTACCAGGAAGATCCTTAACACGGCCGCCACGAATCAGAACAACGCTGTGCTCCTGAAGGTTGTGACCTTCACCCGGAATGTAGCTTGTTACTTCGATTCCGTTTGAAAGACGTACACGGGCAATCTTTCTGAGCGCTGAGTTAGGTTTTTTAGGAGTTGCAGTCTTAACAGCTGTGCACACACCACGCTTCTGCGGGGAAAGTGTACCTGTAGCCTTCTTCTGTAAAGAATTGAATCCCTTCTGAAGAGCAGGGGACTTTGACTTCTTTACTGAAGTCTGCCTTCCCTTTTTAACTAACTGGTTAAATGTTGGCATTCAGTTTCACCTCTTTCTTTTTAAGATTTTTTTAGCGTGCAACCACCCTTAGGTGACGCACGCTAAATTAGTATAAATCAGTTATTTTTTTATGTCAAGAAAATTTTTATAAACTTTCTTATTCTGCAGAAGTCTCATCAACATCTATTATATCTGATGCTGCTTCCTCTGTTCCTACCAGATCTTCAACAGACTCTTCTAATTCTGCGTCTGTAGAAAGCTTGATGTTTCTATAACGTCTCATTCCCGTACCGGCAGGGATAAGCTTACCAATGATAACGTTTTCCTTAAGACCCACAAGGTGGTCTACCTTACCCTTGATAGCGGCATCTGTAAGAACCTTTGTGGTCTCCTGAAATGATGCTGCAGATAGGAACGAATCTGTTGCAAGTGAAGCCTTTGTGATACCGAGGATGATCTGCTCTGCCTTGGCAGGTGTCTTTCCTTCAGCCTCGAGTGCTTCATTGATATCGTCAAGGTCAAGTGAATCAAGTCTTGTTCCGGGAAGAACATCTGAATCTCCGGAATCCTCGATCTCTACCTTCTTAAGCATCTGGTGTACGATAACTTCAATATGTTTATCGTTGATCTCAACACCCTGCAGACGGTAAACTCGCTGTACTTCACGAAGGAGATAATCCTGAACAGCTCTGAGTCCCTTGATCTTCATAAGGTCATGAGGATTGATCGAACCTTCTGTGATCTCATCTCCGGCTTCAATAGTTGTTCCGTCAACAGCCTTAATTCTTGATCCATAAGGAATAAGATAAGCTTTTGTCTCGCCTGTAGATTCATTTGTGACAATAACTTCCCTCTTCTTCTTTGTATCTCTGACTTCTACTTTTCCGGCAAACTCTGCAATGATTGCAAGTCCCTTAGGCTTACGTGCCTCAAAAAGCTCCTCTACACGGGGAAGACCCTGTGTGATATCGGAACCAGCGACACCACCGGTATGGAACGTTCTCATTGTAAGCTGTGTACCAGGCTCACCGATTGACTGAGCGGCAATGATACCAACTGTTTCACCGACCTGTACTGACTCACCGGTTGCCATGTTTGCACCATAGCACTTGGAACATACACCGTTCTTGCAGCGGCATGTAAGGACTGTTCTGATCTTTACTTCCTCTACAGGTGCACCATTCTTCTCACCGATAGTTACGATCTGGTGTGCTCTCTTAGGTGTGATCATCTGGTTAACACCGACGATCTTGTTTCCGTCATGGTCATAGATTGCTTCGCAGGAATATCTTCCTGTGATTCTGGACTCAAGATCTTCGATCTCTTCCTTACCATCCATGAATGCACTTACTACCATTCCGGGGATCTCTCTGTTGGTTCCCTCGATACAGTCATGCTCTCTGATGATAAGTTCCTGTGATACGTCAACCATTCGTCTGGTAAGGTATCCTGAATCGGCTGTACGAAGAGCCGTATCAGAAAGTCCCTTTCTGGCTCCGTGCGCACTCATGAAGTACTCCAGAACGTTAAGACCTTCACGGAAGTTTGACTTGATAGGAAGCTCGATCGTATGACCGGTCGTATCTGCCATAAGTCCACGCATTCCGGCAAGCTGTTTGATCTGCTTATCAGATCCACGGGCTCCGGAATCAGCCATCATGTAAATGTTATTGTATTTATCCAAACCTGAAAGAAGGTCATGTGTGAGCTGGTCATCCATTTCCTTCCAGGTCTCTATAACTTCGTTGTAACGCTCTTCGTTAGTGATAAGTCCACGCTTATAGTTTCTCGAGATCTTATCAACTGTGTTCTGAGCCTCTTCAATAAGCTGCGGCTTTGATGCCGGAACTGTCATATCGGAGATGGAAACACTCATGGATGCAATAGTTGAGTAATGGTATCCCATAGCCTTGATATGATCAAGAGCCTCAGCTGTCTTAATAGCACCATGGTTGTTGATAATATTTACAATGATCTTCTTAAGCTGTTTCTTACCAACGAGGAAGTCTACTTCAAGGTCAAGAGCGTGTTCCGGCTTCTTTCTGTCAACGAATCCAAGATCCTGAGGAAGGATTTCGTTGAAGAGGCAGCGTCCGAGTGATGTACTTATTACTCCGGATACTGTTTCACCGTTGATTTCTTTGCTAACTCTTACGAGTATACGTCTCTGAAGTGTTATATCGTGATTTACGTATGCCTGGATTGCTTCAGCTACGTCCTTGAACTCTTTAAGAACTACCTTAAGTCTGGGCCAGTTCTTACTTCCGTCAAGATACTCAGGAACTTCGTCCTTATCTTTCTGCCATCTGCTCTCAAGCTCTTCAATTGAAAGATGCTTTTCTTCCTGAAGGAACTCAGCAAATGTAGCAGCTATTATAGGCTTTCCGTTCTCGCTCTTTACTTCTCCATTCTCGTCAAGCTCATAAACAACATCATCACCATTGTCTTCTTCTCTGAGCTGTGTCAGATAGTAGATTCCAAGTACCATATCCTGTGTAGGAACTGTTACAGGACCACCGTCTGAAGGCTTAAGAAGGTTATTAGGTGAGAGCATGAGGAAACGGCACTCTGCCTGTGCTTCAACTGAAAGAGGAAGATGCACAGCCATCTGGTCACCATCAAAGTCTGCGTTGAACGCTGTACATGCAAGCGGATGAAGCTTTATAGCCTTACCTTCGACAAGTACAGGCTCAAATGCCTGAATACCAAGTCTGTGAAGCGTAGGAGCACGGTTCAGCATTACAGGATGCTCTTTGATAACATCCTCGAGTACATCCCAAACCTCGGGCTCGAGCTTTTCTACCATTTTCTTGGCATTTTTAATATTATGTGACGCACCGTTTGCAACAAGCTCTTTCATAACAAAAGGCTTAAAGAGCTCGATTGCCATTTCCTTAGGCAGACCACACTGCCAGATCTTAAGCTCTGGTCCAACGACGATAACAGAACGTCCGGAATAGTCAACTCGCTTTCCGAGAAGGTTCTGTCTGAAACGTCCACCCTTACCTTTAAGCATGTCTGAAAGAGACTTAAGAGGACGGCTTCCAGGACCTGTAACAGGTCTTCCGCGACGACCATTATCAATAAGGGCATCTACTGCTTCCTGAAGCATTCTCTTCTCGTTACGAACGATGATATCAGGAGCACCAAGCTTAAGAAGTCGGTCAAGACGATTGTTTCTGTTAATGATTCTTCTATAAAGATCGTTAAGATCTGATGTTGCAAATCTGCCACCGTCCAACTGTACCATAGGACGGATATCGGGCGGGATTACAGGTATAACGTCAAGTACCATCCATGAAGGCTGGTTTCCGGACTCGCGGAATGCTTCGATAACGTCAAGTCTCTTTATTATACGTGCTCTCTTCTGACCTGAAGCTGTCTCAAGTTCATCTCTGAGTTCTACTGATTCTTTATCAAGATCTACGTCAAGCAGGAGCTTCTTGATCGACTCTGCTCCCATTCCTGCTTCAAATGAACCATAACCATACTGAGCTACAGCATCTGAATACTCTTTCTCGGAAAGTACCTGTCTGTACTCGAGATCTGTATCTTTAGGGTCTGTAACTATATATGATGCAAAGTAGAGAACTTTTTCAAGCACACGAGGTGAAAGATCAAGTATTAAGCCCATACGGCTTGGAATACCTTTAAAATACCAAATGTGTGAAACAGGGGCTGCAAGCTTGATATGACCCATTCTTTCACGTCTTACGGAAGATTTTGTTACTTCAACTCCGCATCGGTCACAGACTATGCCCTTATAACGGATTTTCTTATATTTACCGCAGTGACACTCCCAGTCTTTGCTAGGTCCGAAAATCTTCTCACAGAAAAGTCCGTCCTTTTCAGGCTTTAACGTTCTGTAATTGATCGTTTCGGGCTTTTGTACCTCACCGTGTGACCACTCCAAAATTTTTTCAGGTGATGCGAGTCCGATACGGATAGCATCGAAAGTCAACGGCTGATAGGAATCAGACTGTTTATTCATCTCTGGCATGTATTTTTCCTTTCTAAACGTCAATTATTGTTAACCTGCAGCAGTATTTTGCTGCTGCAGGAATTTACGATCATATCTTTTATCAGATATACATTTTTTTGCAGATTACTGCTCTACAGGATCAAATTCATCTGCAGACTCATCAAAGTTATCTTCAAAGGAATCATTTAACTCTTCCTCATCAGCTACATCAACGAGTTCTCCTGACTCATCCTGCTCTTTTATCTGATAACCATGGCTCTGATAATTCTCGTTTGGCTTAATGTCTCTCTCATCGTTAAGGATTGAGCGCATATCAGTTTCGCCATAATCAACATTCTCCGCGATCTCAACTTCTGATCCGTCTTCACGAAGGACACGCACATCAAGTCCAAGGGACTGAAGCTCCTTAAGGAGAACCTTGAATGACTCAGGTACTCCAGGATCAGGAATATTTTCACCCTTAATGATAGCTTCATAAGTCTTAACACGTCCGATGACATCATCAGACTTAACCGTAAGAACTTCCTGGAGAGTATAAGCTGCTCCATAAGCCTCGAGGGCCCAAACTTCCATTTCTCCGAATCTCTGTCCGCCGAACTGTGCCTTACCGCCGAGAGGCTGCTGTGTAACCAGTGAGTAAGGGCCTGTTGAACGTGCATGGATCTTATCATCAACAAGGTGATGGAGTTTGAGGTAGTGCATGTGTCCAACTGTAACAGGTGAATCAAAATATTCTCCTGTACGTCCGTCACGGAGTCTTACCTTACCATCTCTGCTGATAGGTACACCCTTCCAGAGGTTTCTGTGATCTCTGTTATCTGAGAGATACTTCATAACATCAGGAAGAACGATATCTTTATATTTTGCTTCAAACTCTTCCCATTCAAGGTTTACATAGTCATTAGCAAGCTCGAGCATATCCTCGATATCTGTCTCGTTAGCACCGTCAAATACCGGTGTTGCAATGTTAAAGCCAAGTGCTTCAGCAGCAAGAGAAAGGTGGATCTCAAGGACCTGTCCGATATTCATTCGGGAAGGCACACCCAGAGGGTTAAGCACGATGTCAAGTGGTCTTCCGTTAGGAAGGTAAGGCATATCTTCAACAGGAAGTACTCTTGAAACTACACCCTTGTTACCATGACGGCCGGCCATCTTATCACCAACCTGAATCTTACGTTTCTGAGCTATATATATACGAACTGCTTCGTTTACACCAGGTGAAAGCTCATCTCCGTTTTCACGTGTGAACACCTTGGTATCAACGATTATTCCATATTCACCATGAGGTACCTTAAGAGAAGTATCTCTTACTTCGTGAGCTTTTTCTCCGAAGATGGCTCTTAAAAGTCTTTCTTCTGCTGTAAGCTCTGTCTCTCCCTTAGGAGTAACCTTACCTACAAGAATATCACCGGCACGAACCTCTGCACCGATACGGATGATTCCTCTCTCATCAAGATCCTTGAGAGCCTCTTCGCCAACACCCGGAATATCTCTTGTGATCTCTTCAGGTCCGAGCTTTGTTTCACGTGCTTCTGACTCATACTCTTCCATGTGGATAGATGTATAAGCGTCAGTCTGAACAAGCTTCTCTGAAAGAAGAACAGCATCCTCGTAGTTGTAACCTTCCCATGACATGAATCCGATAAGAGGATTCTTACCAAGTGAAAGCTCACCATTCTGAGTTGAAGGACCATCTGCGATAACCTGTCCTGCCTCAACGTGATCGCCCTTGAATACTATAGGCCTCTGATTGTAGCAGTTAGACTGGTTGGAACGCATAAACTTAATAAGATGATATTCATCTTTTGTTCCGTCATCATTGTCCATCATGATCCTGTTGGACTCTGAACGTGTAATCGTTCCGGCCTTTTTAGCAACTACGCAGTCACCTGAGTCAACTGCAGCCTTGTACTCCATACCTGTACCAACAGCCGGAGCCTCGGTAACAAGAAGCGGAACTGCCTGACGCTGCATGTTGGATCCCATGAGGGCACGCGTAGGGTCATCATTCTGAAGGAAAGGAACCAGTGTTGTAGCGATAGAGAATACCTGGCGTGGAGATACGTCCATGTACTCGAACATGCTTCTCTCCCACTCCTGTGTCTGATCGCGGAAACGACCTGATACCATCTTATTAACAAAATGTCCTTCCTCATCAAGTTTTTCAGAAGCCTGAGCTACGTGATAATTATCCTCTTCATCAGCTGTCATATATACAACTTCATCAGTAACACGAGGATTCTCAGGATCTGAAAGGTCAACCTTTCTGTAAGGAGACTCAACAAAACCATACTCATTTATACGTGCGAAACATGCAAGGGAGTTGATAAGTCCGATATTAGGACCTTCGGGTGTCTCTACAGGGCACATACGTCCATAGTGAGAATAGTGGATATCTCGAACTTCCATTCCGGCTCTGTCTCGTGAAAGACCACCGGGACCAAGAGCTGAAAGACGTCTCTTATGAGTAAGCTCAGAAAGCGGGTTATTCTGATCCATGAACTGTGAAAGCTGTGATGAACCAAAGAACTCCTTAACTGCTGCAGTAACGGGCTTGATATTTATAAGCTGCTGAGGTGTGATAGTAGTAATATCCTGAGTTGTCATACGCTCTCTTACTACTCTCTCAAGTCTTGAAAGTCCGATCCTGTACTGGTTCTGAAGAAGTTCTCCAACTGCTCTGATACGTCTGTTTCCAAGGTGATCGATATCATCCTTGTTTCCGATACCATATTCAAGATGGATATTGTAGTTAATGGATGCAAAAATATCATCCTTTGTTATATGCTTCGGTACAAGCTCAGCTATGCGCTTCTTTACAGCTGCGAGCATATCCTCGTTTGTATCGTTTTCTTCCATAATCTCACGAAGAACAGGGAAATATACAAGTCTTGTAAGACCGTAATCCTTCTCTGTCTTTCCTTCAGGGAACTCGATGTACTCGTTTATATCAACCATCATATTAGAAAGAACTTTTACATTTCTTTCCTCAGACTGGATCATAACATAAGGAGCACCACTGTTCTGGATGGCATCAGCCATTTCTCTGGTGATCTCTGTTCCTGCAACGATCTTTTCACCATTGTATTCAACCACATCACCTGTTGAAGGATCGATAACATCTTCCGCAAGAGTATGTCCTGCAATACGGTTTCTGAGCATAAGCTTCTTATTAAACTTATAACGTCCAACCTTTGCAAGATCATAACGTCTTGAGTCAAAGAACATACCTGTGATAAGAGAACGTGCGCTCTCTTCTGCAAGAGGCTCACCCGGTCTTATCTTCTTATAAAGTTCAAGGAGACCCTGTACTTCATTTTCTGATGTATCTTTTGCAAATGAAGCAACGATCTTCGGCTCGTCTCCGAAATAATCAAGTATTTCTTCGTTTGATCCAATTCCAAGCGCACGAATAAGAACCGTGATCGGAACCTTTCTTGTACGGTCAACACGTACATAGAAAATGTCGTTCGCATCGGTCTCATACTCAAGCCATGCACCACGGTTAGGAATTACGGTACATGAATAAAGCTTTTTACCAAGCTTATCGTGATCTATTCCATAATAAATACCGGGGGAACGAACTAACTGGCTGACAATTACTCGCTCTGCTCCATTGATAACGAATGTACCGGTATCGGTCATTATCGGAAGATCGCCCATGAATATTTCATGCTCTTTAATATCTGTTTCTGCATTTTCCGAGTAACGCAGACGAACCTTCACCTTAAGCGGTGCTGCGTACGTTGCGTCACGGGCTTTACATTCCTCTATAGAATACTTTGCCTCTTCCTTAACGAAGTCATAGTCGACAAAGTCCATGCTTAAGTTTCCGCTGTAATCCGTAATAGGAGAAATATCAGCAAAAGCTTCCCTGAGGCCCTCCTGAATAAACCAATCATAAGAGGACTTCTGAACGTCAATAAGATTTGGCATCTCAATAACGTCATTCTGTCTCTGGAAACTCATACGCATGCTCTGACCGCTGTAAACCGGACGTATTCTGTTTTTTTCCATTTAACGTTTCACCCCGTTCTTTGTGCTGTTTTACGTGTGACTCATGGTTCTTAAGGGCGCAAAAAGCCCATGTCACCATGATAAAGCATTCTACATGATAACATAGGCTTTCTATAATGTCAAGAAAATCTTTATAAATTTTTCAAGATTTTGTTAAGCGATCAAATTACTTAAGAGTAACCTTTGCGCCCTGCTCTTCGATCTTCTTCTGGATATCTTCAGCAGTTGCCTTATCAGCACCTTCCTTGAGCATCTTAGGAGCATTGTCAACGAGATCCTTTGCTTCCTTAAGACCAAGACCGGTAACTTCACGAACAACCTTGATAACCTTAACCTTGTTAGGGCCTACTTCTGTAAGCTCTACGTTGAACTCAGTCTTCTCCTCAGCTGCTGCACCTGCGCCAGCACCTGCTGCTGCAACAACAACGCCTGCTGATGCAGAAACGCCGAACTCTTCCTCACAAGCTTTTACGAGATCGTTAAGCTCAAGAACTGATAAACCTTTAATAGCCTCAATGATTTCTTCCTTAGTCATTGTAATTTCCTCCATTTTAGAATTTTAATAATAACAATAATAGTTGTTTTTAATCAAATAATGATTATGCCTCAGCAGGAGCTTCTGCCTCTGCTGCAGGTGCTTCGCTGCCTTCACCCTGCTTTTCTGCGATCTGCTTGATAACGCGAGCGAAGTTTGCGATAGGTGACTGCATGCTTCCAAGGAGTCTTGAAAGAAGTACGTCCCTTGACGGTATTGCGGAAAGTTCCTTTACTCCGTCTACATCGTAGAATTTACCTTCTACTACTGCACCCTTTACTTCAAGCTTGTCAGCCTTCTTTGCGAACTCACATACGATTCTTGCAGGAGCTGTAACATCATCCTCTGCAAGTGCAAGAGCGGAAGGTCCGTCAAGTAATGAATCAAGCTGTGCAAAATCTGTTCCCTCGAATGCACGCTTCATCATGGTGTTCTTATAAACCTTGTAAGTAACACCGGCCTCACGAAGCTGCTTTCTGAGCTCAGTATCCTGCTCAACAGTAAGACCACGATAGTCTACAAGAAGAGCTGATTTTGCAGTCTTAACTTTTGAAGAAATCTCTTCAACTACAGGTGCTTTGATTTCAACCTTTGCCATGTTAAGTTTTACCTCCTTATAAAATAGTGACCGAAAGAGGCATCGTCTATAAAACAGAAATATCCCTGTCGCCGAAGCGACAGGGATTAGAAATCTTATCGATAACTCTTTTATCCTCGGCAGGCGTTTTCATCTTATGCCTTTCGGCACCTGCTGTCTTCGGCCGGTTTGCTTTTACAAACCTTAGAAAATATAACATAGAGTTATCCGTCATGTCAAGGATTATTTTTAATTTTCTGCTATAAGTTTCATTGTGAATTTTTTACCGGATCCATCCCGTAACTTATATGTTATCTTATAGGTTCCTGCAGCTAACGGTTTGATCTTAGTTATACTTCCGGTCTCATCATATGTAACATCTGCGCTTCTTAGCCCCTTCTTATTTAAGGATATTTTAGGCGCCAGTTCTTCAAGCTTGGCGAAATAAAGATATGTCTTTTTGACACCGCTTTTTTCTACTTTATAGCTTGCTATGATGTCCTGTCCTGTCATTGAGTTCAGATTTCGCAGATCAAATGTTGATCCTACTCTTCCCGTAACAGAAGCAGTTGTTGTAAGTTTCGCATTTTTAAGATATCCGACATATTTTGTCTTTGTTAATGCTACTACTCCTAAATAAATTTTTTCTCCATTATACTCAGTTGATAAAACTCCCGTTGCTACATCATTTGCAGATACACCGGGACCTACAGCCTTGACGTTTTTATCAAGTTTAAGTTTGCCCTTTTTTACGGTAAATGAAGAATTTCCGGAAATTGTCCATGTTACAGATTTTCTTGCTCCCTTAATTTTTGTTCCGGACTCATTTCCTATATCAAAAGTAATGCTTTTTCCCGGGATCATAAACATCCATGTTCCGCTTTTATAGGCTGAATCCTTTGTAACAAAGGTATAATTTGAAGAAACAGCTTCCGGATATGTAACATATGATGCTTTTGTCTCCACTTCAGACGATTCAGAGATTTCTTCCGAATCTTCATTAGCTGACGCATCCCCGGATACAGTTTCCTTTTCTGCATTTTCTGATAACGTAGTCTGAGATGTCTGTTCCTCTGAAGCTTCTACATAATATGAATTAACAGTTAAAGCAAGAAAAGATAGTGAAAGCAAAACTGCAAACAATTTATTCCTCATTACTGTTCCTCCTCATTTATACCCCTGATATGCCGTATATGATTATCTTTTAAGCATGTTTTCCAAATTATTATGACACCTTGAATTTGATCTTGAATTTCTTTTTTATTCCTGTTGGAGATATTACCTTAAAGGTATAATTTCCTTTTTTGGTCGGAGTAAAAGATACCGGATTTCCATCACTGTCATAGGTTATCATGCTATTTTTTGTAGCTTTTTTTGGTATTGATAAGATATAACCCATTGAGTATGAGCTTCCTACCACGCTATCACCCTTACCGTAGTAATAAACCTCTTCTCCGCACATTGATGCTACGCTGTTAAGACTGATACTGCTTCCAGTCGATACGCTCAGTTCTATTTTCTTCTTTCCGCTGTCTCCGGAGCAGGCTCCTTTCTTTATCTTTTCAGCTGCAACAAATTTAACCTTGACCACTGAATTGTTATAGGAAACCGTTACTACTGTCTTTGCTGCATCTGAATAGCTTCCACCGCTCTTTGCATATGATGTTGCTGTCTTCAGGCATTTAAGTTTGTTTTTCTTCATTGTAAATTCTGACGTATTAGTTGAAGAAAAAGTTGATGCCGTTTTTTCCATAGCACCTTTTATCTTTTTACCATTAGAATCGACTATTGTAAGTCTTATCGCCTTTCCCGGCGTGATCCAGCAGCTTCCTCCGCTTTTAATTAGTCCGCTGCTTGTCTTTACATAAAATTCCGGATCCGACGCCTGCGATGTATCTGTTACAGCTCCTACAGCCGCTGCCGCATCTATGCAGCCTGTAACAGATCCCGAAGATGAACTGTAGGTTTTTCCATCCGTTGAAGCAAGTATTCTTTGTGTTACTGCTTCTACTGCCTTCGAGCTGTTAGCTGTTATAAGTGACGGATTTTTTGAATATATAAGCGCTGCCACGCCCGCTACCATTGGAGATGCCATTGACGTTCCGCTCATTGTTCCATAGCTGTTGTCTATATAACAGGAATAAATTCCCTGGCCAGGGGCTGCAACATCAACCCAGTCACCATAGTTTGAACTTGATGCAAGTGCCCCGGCCGATGTGATCGACGCTACCGCAATGACTCCTTCACATGCTGCCGGATAAGATTCTGTATCTTTTCCGCTGTTTCCGGCTGCACATACAACTGTTGCACCGGATTCATTTGCTGAATCGATCGCATCCTGCATCAGCTTCACGCCTTCAAGAGTTGGAGCAGATGCCGCAAGACTTAAATTAATTACATCCACATCCCAATCTACAGCCTTATTAAGACCTTTGCATAAAGTTGCAATTGTCATGGTATCATTTGAATTAGCAGCTTTGATAAGACAAAGGGAAACGCTCGGTGCTACACCGCAGCCACCCTTTTCATTATCCATCTCCGCTGCTATTATTCCCGCAACATGTGTACCATGATTTTTATTGTCGCCTGAGATAGGACTGACATCCTCAGTTCCGTCTGAAGCGTTATAGCATTCATATACATTATCTTCAAGATCCTCGTGACTTGTGTAAAATCCATTATCAATGACAGCAACTTTAACGCCGTTTCCCGAGGTAACATCCCAGGCAGATGCACTGTTTATCTTTGAATGATGCCACTGGCTTGAATATTTTGGATCATTTACACTTGCCGTAGCCTCAACTTCATCTTCAACACTTTCTTCTTCCAACAGGCTTCCTTCATATTCATAATCAGCCGTTTTTACTATATAATTAGGATAGATCACCCTTTCTGCACTTACTGACTCTGAAGCTTCATCCAACGCATCTTTAATATCCTTGTCAAACTCAAGTACTGCTATTCCGTCTGACCATGATGAAAGTGATGCATCATAGGAATCTGCTATCTTTTCGGCTTCTTCTTTTGAATTAGCCGAACATATAGCCTCATTTTCTACATAATCCTCACCCGGAGTGAGCCCCTCAAGTTCTTCTGAGCATCTTGCGATCGTGCTCTGCACATCGAGTTTTTCTTCTGTTTCCTCAACGAACGAACTTTCCGAACTGACTTCATCTTTCAATACGGTTATATCATTCGTATTTTCGGCCATTACAGGCATAGAAGAAAAAAGTACCGTCAATATCATCAAAAGCGCAGTACTGTATCTGTAGCTTCTTTTCATTCTTAACCTCCGAATTATATTTAATTATGATAAGCTTCTATTTATATACGTATAAGTATACGATAAATCGGCTCATCTTACAAATAACTATAATTCAACGCTTCCCTCAAAGTCTCCGCTGAAAGTGATCGCTTCATTTCCGGAATCATAGTTATACATAGTCTTTTTCACTTTTTTATTTTTTCCGTTTATGTTTACGTATACTTTCTTTACAGTTCCGTCTTTTCCCTTTTTACAGCTTACATTTGTAGACGAAACCGTCATAGGTTCTATTTCTACCGAAAATGTCAATCCCTTAAAGATGGCATTTGTTTTCTTATCTGCATTATTTAATTTCTTTATCGTCACCGTCGCTGTTCCGGCATGTTTTCCATTTATGATCTTTGCCTTTTTCAGTGAGTAAACCATACCGTCATAACTTACGGTAAGATCAAGATCCTGAACTTTAAGCTTTCTTCCTCCAAAATTCACGCAGCTGTTATAGGTCATTTCTCCGCCATTAGTTATTTCCACGGTCACAACACGATTCTCTGATTCAGATTCCTCACTGTTTTCAATATTATTTTGTTCTTCTTTATTATTTATCTCTTCGTTATTATTTGTATTGTTTTCTTCGCTGTTATTAGTATTTTCTTCATTATTATCGCTGACACCGGTATTTGAACTGCCATCAATGAGTTTTGAAAAATCTATGCAGCCACCATCAACAGCTCTGCTCTCGTTTCTATAATAATATTTTTTTCCATCTGTAGCCGCGAGGAGCCTCTCAGTAACTTCATCAACTGCAGATGAATCATCAGCATCCCTAAGATCCTTGTCCGAAGCATATATGAGCGCTGCAGCACCGGCCACGATCGGAGCAGCCATTGATGTTCCGCTCTTATATCCATATCCGCCACCAGGAACAGTCGAATAGATCGTACTTCCGGGCGCAACTATATCCACCCAGTCTCCGTATGCCGAATAATAAGCAAGTTCGCCGTCTCTTGTTGATGCACCTACAGATATCACATGCTCCAAAGCTGCAGGATAATGATATTCTGAAGAAGCAGTATTTCCCGCCGATGCTATAACTGTCGTTCCCATTTCGTAAGCATAGTCAAAGACCTCCTGCATAGCTTCAAGTGTTGAACTGTCAGGAGTGTAGTCAAATCCCAGACTTATATTCACAACATCAGCACCTTCATTTACTGCTTTCTTTATTCCCGAAAGAAATGATGAAGTCGTTATATATTCTGTACTGCTGGCAGGATTTCCAACATTTACGGAATATATCTCAACTCCCGGTGCTACTCCGGCTCCGCCGACATTATTATTTACCTCTGATGCAATGATCCCAGCCACATGTGTTCCATGTCCGTACTCATCTTCCTCCGTAGCAGCTCTGCCACATTTGTCAGCAAGATAAATCTTATTTTTCAGATCTTCATGATCGGTATCTATGCCAGTATCCACTACACCGACTATTACACCACTTCCATCGTTTTTATTCCAGGCCGCAGTATCATTTATCACCTTGTGGTACCACTGGTTCGAAAAAAACGGATCGTTTGTTTCTTCACTTCTCATAATATAGTTTGGATAAATACGCGCATTGGGACTTTGCGACATTGCCTCTTCCCTCAAAACAGATGCAATGTCTCCTTCTATTTCAAGAACTGCAATATTTTCATCATAGCTGATAAGCTCTGCTTCATAATGTTCGGCTATCTTCTCTGCTTCCTCTAAAGACTCTGCATGACAAAAGACCTGATTTTCTACAAAACAGTCACTATCAGACATAGACTCGACCTGCATTGCCTCTTCAAAAAGTTCCGAAGACAAGACCGAAAGTTTCACTTCTTCATTTTTTTCGTCGGATTCTGAATTATATGAAATATCCCCCGCATATAAATTGATAGGCTGTATGATCAGCAATGCGACAATAAGCATCGCAAGAAATTTGTCTTTCCTCATCTTTCAATTCCCCCTGATATGCGTTATACTTAAATATCTATAACATTTCTATAATAAAACGTAGATTTTTCTTAAATTTATATAAATATTGTATACAAAATTCCCTATGTATAGTATAGCACCTAATCAACATATTTTTGGCTCTTTATTGTATGCAATATCATTTTTTAAGTATTTTTAAGGGAGGATTTATGAAAAAGACATTATTATTGTCCCTGTTTTTTGCCGGTATAATTTTGACTGCCTGCGGCAATTCTGCGGGCGAATCTCAATCTACCCAGACAGGATCAGATGAGATCACAGCTATTACCTGGGATGACAGCGAAACTGATAAAAATGCCAAAGGCGATAAAAATACCATTGTCATAGAAGACAAAGCGCCTTCGACCGAAAGCACTGTTTCAGATGAAACAGCCTCCACTGAGACTGTTCCCGAGGAGGCTGGAGAAGTAACTCTCTGTTTTGCAGGCGATATGGATTTTGACGATCGTTATACAAATATGATCGCACTTCGCTCACGAGCCAACGGGATCCTTGACTGTCTGAGCGAAAGTCTTATTGAAAGAATGCGAAATGCCGATATCTGCATGATAAATAACGAGTTTCCATATTCTAACGGCGGAGCACCTTTAGAGAATAAAAAATTTACTTTCCGCGCTGATCCTTCCACTGCAGAATTCCTTACTCTCCTCGGTGTTGATATAGTAAGTCTCGCCAACAATCACGCCTATGATTATGGCGAAGAAGCTCTTATCGACACTTTTGATACCTTAAGCAGCAACGGTATCGAATATGTCGGTGCAGGACACAACATCTCCGAGGCAATGACGCCAAAATATTTCACAATGAATGGAACGAAAATTTCAATCGTTGCCGCAACCCAGATAGAGAGAAGTCTCCCACCTGATACCAGGGAAGCTACCGAAAGTTCAGCAGGTGTTCTTCGTTGTCAGACCGCTGACAATCTAGTTTCAGTTATAAAGGAAGCAAAGGAAAACAGTGATTTCTGTATTGCCTTCGTCCATTGGGGCAGTGAGAATGTCAGTGAATATGAATATTCACAAACTGAACTTGCAACTGCTTTTGCCGATGCCGGCGCAGATATCATAATCGGTGCTCATCCTCACGTACTTCAAGGAATTGAATACATAAACAATGTTCCTGTTCTATACAGTCTCGGTAATTACTGGTTTAATTCAAAAACCATGGATAACTGCCTTATAGAATTAAAGCTCAATAACAGGGAAATTGAATCTCTGCAGTTTATTCCATGTCGTCAGCATGACTGCTTTACAGAGGAGATGATCAAGGGAACCACACAAGATTATGAAAGAATTCTTTCAGATATGAGGGAATATTCAGCTGATAATGTTTCTATAGATGATGATGGTTTTATAAGTCAGAAATAAGAAAAGTCCGACAGAGAATATATTCTGTCGGACTTTTCTTTTATTTTTTATTTGATTTATTTTTACTGCTGTACAGCTTCTACAACTGCAGGAAGAAGCTGTTTCTTTCTGGAAACTACTCCCGGAAGTATTACAGTTCCTCTCTCCGTCTTTTCTACATGAAAAGCTTCTTCAAGGATAGATACTGATTTATCTCCCTCGCAGATGATCTCAGATGACTCATTTAAGATATCTGTAAGCATGAAGAAAAGCATATCGAAGCCGCCATTTACTCGCTCTTCTTTGAAATCATCCCAGATCCTGTCTCTGATCTCAGCAAGCTCATCAGATGTCATGGCGTTTATCTGACCTATACCAATTGTCTGGTCATTGACTGTGAAGCGCTTGAAATCCTGATGAATGATCTCATCCGGAGTTTTTGATGAAAGATTACTTCCTGCACGGAACATCTCTCTTGCGTACTCTTCTACATTGATACCTGCAATAATGGAAAGTGCAGTTCCTGCAGCACGATCAATGTTTGTACAGGTTGGTGATCTGTAAACAAGTGTATCTGAAAGAATTGCCGAGCAAAGCAGACCTGCTGTCTGTTTATCTATTTCGATGGCATTTTCGCAATACATAATGTAAACGATCGTAGCCGTACTTCCAAGAGGCTGGTTTCTGAAATAAATAGGTCCCATTGTCTCTACTGCTGCAAGTCTGTGGTGGTCAATGATCTCGAGAAGTTCTGCTTCCTCTATACCATTTACAGTCTGATTTCTTTCATTATGATCCACAAGTATGATCTTTTTCTTCTTTGCACCGAGAAAATTTCGTCTGGAGATCATTCCTACATACTTTCCATCCGGATCAAGAACAGGGAAATAACGGTGATGGATCTGTGTCATTACCTGTCTGGTATCTTCTATATAGTCCTCGGTAGTAAATGTTACAAGTTCTGAGCTTTTCATGAAGTAGCTGATCGGAAGACTCTGATTTATAAGTCTTGCAACAGTAAACGTATCATGAGGTGTGCTGATGATCTTACAATTATGTTCTTCAGCCTGCTTCACGATAGTCTTGGCAATATCAGCACCCTCACAGACTATAAGGCAACCCGCATTCATCTCTATTGCACAGAGCTGCATTTCATAGCGGTTACCAAGGATAACAATATCGCCTTCCTCTATCAAATCTTCCATGACATCAGGATTTCCGGCTGTGATAACAACTTTTCCTTCGTCAGCCTCTTCAGCTATATCACCGAGGACCATTTTTCCATCCAGAGTTTCTACGATATTTTTATAGCTTGTATGTGCTAATGTCAGAATATTTGAATCATAAATATCCATGTATGAGCCTACGATATCCCCCATGGAAATAACACCTTCAAGCTCATCTTTTACTGTGACCGGCAGTGTTACGACATTATTGTCTTTCATAAAATTCCATGCTTTTTTAAGGGATACTTCCCTTGAAACACCATCGATCTTTCTGATTTCCATATCCTTAACCTGTGTACGCACATCTTTAAGCATCGCAGGTACCGGTACCTTAAATCTATCAAGGACAAACTGTGTCTCTTCGTTCAGATGTCCTGCCCTTCTTGGTTCGTAATTCCCACCATCAAGCAGATGCTTAAGTCTTGCATATGCTATTGCAGAACATACTGAATCTGTGTCAGGGTTCTTATGACCCACAACATATACCGGTCTCGTGTTTTCTTCTTTCATTTTAACCTCATTTCGCAATCTCCTATTCAGAAACTTGCTTTTAACTCTCTTTAACTTTTTTTGAGTTAGTTCTTTTCCTAACTGTCTTCTTTTCATCCGTTGATTTTGCAACTGTCTTTTCTTCAGCTGTTACTGCGGATTCTGCCTTTTTAGCCGTTGTTTTTTTAGCTGTTGTTTTTTTGACTGCCGGCTTTTTTGTCGTTGCCTTATTTGCTGCAGTCTTTTTTTCGGACGCTTTCTTTGATGAAGTTTTCTTTACTGCTGCCTTTTTCACAGGAGCTTTCTTCTCTTTATTTTCTACTTCATCCTCTGCAGCATCCGGAAATTCTGTCAGAAGCCATACAAAACCATATGCCGGAATTCCTACACCCCTTGCAGGTCTGGAATCACCTGTCATAAGATCTGTATACCACTCATTTTCATTGATCCATGCTGTCTGATCATAATCAGAGAAATTAAATAATGCAATAAGCTTTTCGCCCTTATAATATCTTCCGATTCCAAGGACGCAGTCATTATAAGTCTCAACAAGCCATACATCTGCTGCACCATCAAAAACCCTGTGCTCAGCTCTGATCTTCTCAAGTTTCTTTATAGACTTGAACATACGACCCTGTCTTGTTCTGGGGCTTCTTCTCAGCTTGACATCATCCCAGTTCATATTTCCACGATGAATATATCTGCTGTCATCCCACTTAAGCTCATCCCTGTGATAATCGTAATCATTGAGCTGGGCGATCTCATCACCCGAATACAAAACAGGAATTCCGCTCTGAGTGAACATGTAGGCATGAAGCATCTCATCAAGTCTCAGATATCTGTCGAGTTTGTATGGATTTCTCTCATACTCAGCAGCCTCAACTCCGCAAAGCGATGCCGTTGTACCGCAAAGTCTTGCATCTCCAAGTCTCGGATCATCATTATAGAGCTCGCCTCTCATATCACTTCCTTCACGACGTCCGGTGAAATAATCATTGACGAATTTCTTATGCTGAACTTCTTCGACTCCGAACTGTTTAAGAAAATCGTAATCAAGTCCCCAACCTATATCGTCATGACATCTTAAATAGTTGAGGAAGGTATACTGTCTCGGCAGTGCAAATACCTGTCCCAACTGATGCTTAAGAAGTCTTACGTCATGAGTCGCAACTGTATTCCAGGTAGATGCCATGGTTGTAACATTATAGAGCATGTGACACTCAGGCTTGTCAACTGTTCCAAAATAAGGAACAACCTTTGAAGGCTCCATAACAACTTCACCTAAAAGAAGTGTGCCCGGCGCTACTATATCGCACGCCATATGCATGATTCTTACAAGTGTATGTACTTCTGCAAGATTTCTGCATGTTGTTCCAAGCTTTTTCCATATATAGGGAACCGCATCCAGTCTGATAACATCTACACCGCGGTTCATGAGATAAAACATGTTCTCTGCCATATCATTAAATACCGTGGGATTTGCATAGTTAAGATCCCACTGATATGGATAGAATGTAGTCATTACGACCTTTTTCACATCATCATACCAGGTAAAGTTTCCGGGTGCAGTCTGCGGAAATACCTGCGGAACAGTTTTCTCAAACTCATTCGGTATGTCCCAGTTATCAAACATGAAGTATCTGTCCTGAAATTCCTTTTCACCATTTCTTGCTCTTCTGGCCCATTCATGATCTTCGCTCGTATGATTCATGACAAAATCAAGGCAAATGCTTATGCCTCTCTCATGACATTTATCTGCAAGATGTTCAAAATCTTTCATCGTACCGAGTTCCGGCTGTACCTTTCTGAAATCAGCTACGGCATAACCACCGTCACTTTTTCCTGCGGGGCTCTCCAGTAAAGGCATAAGATGCAAATAATTTACACCACATTCCTCTATATAGTCAAGATGTTCTTCAACACCTTTTAAATCACCTGCAAATGCATTTACATACATCATCATGCCGGTAAGCGATCCATCCTTATACCATCTGTCGCTTTCCATACGTTCTTTATCACGCTTTTTAAGCTCCGCTTTACGCTGTTTATAGCATACATGAAGCATTCTGCAAAAATAATCAAACGCCTTTTCATCTCCATGATATATTTCTCCATAAAGCCATTTCATCTCATTATAATGCTTATCGAGGCGTTCCTTAAATTCCGCTTCAAGATTCTGCATATCCATAATTTCGTCCATTTCACTCCACCCTTTCATTCATTAGATATTATCTTTTATTTCATATTTGAAATAACTTCTTTTGCCTTTTCCAGCTGGGAATCATATTCCTCAGAAATATATCTGTCAGCATCAAAATCCACATCATAATTCGGATCAATTCCTGTTCCCTGGATATTATTTCCGCTTGGCGTATAATATTTTCTTGTGGTTATCTTTATAGCACTTCCATCCGTAAGCGGATATACATCCTGAACTATACCTTTTCCATATGTTGTTTTACCAACCAGTACTCCGGCCCCCAGATCTTTGATTGCACCTGCAAGGATTTCTGAAGCACTTGCAGAACTTCCATCTACTAAAACTACCAAAGGCATATCAAGCTTATGTTTATCATCAGAAGTCTTAACGTCCTCTTTCCCTTCTTTATCCTTGGTATAGACTATGGTTCCCTCTCCCAAGAGTTCATCTGCAATATGCACGCACACTTCCACATTTCCGCCGGGATTTCCACGAAGATCCAGGATCATCTTCTTCATTCCCATTTTTCTGAGTTCGGCAAGTCCTTCATCAAACTGATCCGTCGTTACCGATTCAAAGGAAGCAAGTATCATATATCCAGTCTCATCATCTATCATATTGACCGAAACGGTTTTATTCTTAATAGAATCCCTGACAATATCTATTGTTGTTTCTTCCCTGTTTTCGCCTCTCAAAAAGACGATCTCTACAGTAGTTCCTTTTTCACCTCTAACATTTGAAACAAGTTCACTCAATGTCCAGCCACTGACTTCTTTTCCATCGACTGTATAAAAAATATCTCCGACGAGTACGCCTGATTTTTCTGCAGGAGAGTCCTCCGTAAGGCTCTGAACCACAAACTCTCCTGTAGCCTTGTTTTCACTTATTGCTGCTCCGATTCCCTCGAACGAGCCGCTGAGTGTAGACGATAAAGATTTATACTCCTCCTCCGTATAATATTCTGAATACGGATCACCAAGTGATTCAAACAAGCCCTTATACAGACCATCTGCTTTATCTACAGCGCCAAGATCATCACTGTAAGCAAGATATTTCTCATCGATTATATCATTCAGGAAATTAAGTTTTCCTGTCACTTCACTGTTCAAAAGGATATCATTAGAAGATGCTGAAGTACCTCCGCTTAATATACCCTTTACTCCTTTTACCCCCAACACCAGAAATACTATCAGGCAGGCTGCAAGCAGACCTGTGATAACTCCTGATGCGTAACCGATTTTATTTTTCATAATATATTGTTACTCCAAATCTAAAAAAGGAAAGCCCTTAAATCTCTCAAAAGATCATTAAAAAGCTTCCCCATTTTTTTATACCCTCAAATGTTTTCTTGCTGTGGTAAAGCTGCCAAGAAAACCTATTCCGATACCGAGACCAAGTGAAATTGGTGCGAGTGTACCGAATATTTCGTTAATTGTTAAAAATTTAAGTAAAGAATCCAGCAGTATAAACTTTTCAGACAGGTAAGTAACAATGTTATCATATACAAAGTATATGGCAAGCAGCGGAAGTGCTGCTCCTACCAGTCCTAAGATCATACCTTCGAAAACGAAAGGTGCACGGACTACAAAATCAGTTGCTCCTATAAGTTTCATTATTGCTATTTCTTCCCGTCTTACGGTGATGCCGAGAGAAACAGTATTGCTTATAAGGAATATTGAAACTGCTAAAAGAATAAATATAATTCCCAAAGAAACGTACCCCACAAGGGAATTAACCGATGTAAGCATCGATGCAACTATAACTGATTTGTGAACTTCTCTTACTCCATCGAGATCTTCAACATAATCAACCAGGTTATTCTGCATCGAAACATCATTCAGATATATCTCATAATTAGCGTCATTTTCCAGCGGATTATCGTCTCCAAAGCTGTCAACGTATTCTCCAAGATTCTCATTCTTGAAAGATTCCCAGGCTTCCTCAGCCGATACAAAAACCACTTTGGACACTTCTCCCCTGAGCTTTATTTCTTCACCAATCTCAGCAATCCTCTCATCCGAAGTGCCTTCGTCAAAGAATACTGTAACCGCAACACCGGCCTGAGCCTGCCTGACAATATTCTGAAAATTAAGGACTATTGAATAGAAAAGCCCGAATATGAAAACACATGCTGCTATCGTAGCTATCGTTGCCAGGGAAAATAGCTTGTTTCTAACAATATTTTTTAATCCCTGTCCCAGTGAATAAAAAAATGTACTAATCCTCATCTATGTAACCACCTTTTTTCTGATCGCTTACGATCACACCTTTTTTCATTGTGATCACTCGCTTTCTCATTTCATTAACTATCTCTCTGTTATGGGTTACGACAAGGACTGTTGTGCCCTTATAATTAATCTGTTCCAAAAGCTTCATGATCTCCCAGGAATTCTTAGGATCCAGATTTCCCGTAGGCTCATCAGCAAGAAGAAGCGGTGGCTTATTAATGATCGCCCTCGCAAGAGCTACTCTCTGTTGCTCTCCTCCTGAAAGCTCCTTTGGTCTTGACTTGTATTTTTCAGCCAGTCCAACCAATGAAAGAACGCTCGGAACATTTTTTCGGATCTTGCTTCCCGGTACAGATATAACACGCTGTGCAAATGCAACATTTTCATATACATTTCTGTCTTTTAAGAGACGGAAATCCTGAAACACTGTTCCGATACCTCTTCTGTACTTCGGAATCTGACCATGTCTCAATTTTGTAACTTCAGTATTATTGACAAAAATTCTGCCGCTTGTCGGATAAAGTTCCCTTAGCAAAAGCTTTATCAGCGTAGACTTTCCGGAACCACTGTCTCCAACAATAAAAACAAACTCGCCTTTTTCTATATGCAAACTCACATTACTAAGAGCCGGAGCTCCCTTTGAATATGACTTGCACACGTCCTCCAGTATGATCATGATGATTTTCCATTCCTCGCATAAAAGCAGAGTATATCCCTTTAATAAATTCCCTGCATTTTTTTTGCAAAACTAACCGATCTTATAAAAACCGGCAACTCCTCTCCTCTGTACAGGTTTTTCTCAAAGAGTCTGATTTCCCGTACTATCAGAACGATCATTTTTCCCTATTCAGGAATCGTATCAGAAATCATAGTTTTCCATATACTTCATATATCTGGCAACCATGAGTGCTATCTTAAAGGTGATCGCATCCTCAAAGACTCTTAAGTCAAGACCTGTAAGCTTCTGAAGCTTATCAAGTCTGTATACGAGCGTATTTCTATGTATGAAGAGCTGTCTCGACGTTTCAGAAACGTTAAGAGAGTTCTCAAAGAATTTATCGATCGTAGCAAGTGTTTCTTCATCAAACTGATCGGGAGATTTTCCTCCAAAAATTTCCTTTATAAACATCTTGCAAAGAGGTATAGGCAACTGATATATAAGTCTGCCTATTCCAAGCTGACTGTACGCAATGACGCTTCTTTCTCCAAAGAATATCTTACCAACATCAAGTGCCATCGTAGCTTCTTTATATGAACGGCTTACATCCTTTATCTCATCTACGATGGTTCCGTAGGCTACCCTGACTGTAACTGAGCTGTCATCATGAAATGCTTCTATGATCTCCTCAGCCACCGCATTTATCTCCTGAAGTTCATTGCCCTCGGTAAGTTCTTTTACGATTATAACATTTTTCTCATCTACAGCCGTTACAAAATCCGCTACTCTCGATGAAAAGATATTTCTGATCTTTTCAAGAGTCGTTGTGTTGCTCTCCGAATTTGTCTCAGCTATAAGAACAACTCTTCTCACATCAGTTTCGATGTGGAGTTTTTTTGCTCGATTAAATATATCAACAAGAAGCAGGTTATCAAGAAGCAGGTTCTTGATAAAATTGTCCTTATCAAATCTCTCTTTGTAAGCCACAAGAAGATTAGATAATTGGAATGCAGCGATCTTGCCTACCATATAGGCATCATCACTTCCTCCCTTTGCTATAAGGATATACTCCAACTGTCCGTCATCATCGTAAACCTTGAAAAACTGATATTCCTGTATTTCCTGGCTGTCCGCCGGTGATGAAACAAATGCCATAACTGAATGTTCATCTGCATCAATTTTATCAAAGGTAGTGGCAAGAGTTTTTCCTTCCGTATCTGCTATGCACATATCAATACGTGTGATATTCTTCATACCATCTATCGTATTCTGAAGTATTTGATTGGAAATCATTCTTTATGCTCCTTCTCCATGTTTTCTCGCCCTGTATAAATATAAAACAATATGCATGCTGACGCAAATATTTTTTTTGCGTCGCACACTCCCACTAAACATTTTAATACAAAACAGCAAAATAATAAAGATATTTCAAACTATTTTTATGCAAAATTACAATTTTAATTCTAAATTTATTACAAAAAGCAAATATAAGAGATTCATTTATTATTTTTTAACTGATCTATTTCTGCTGATCTTTCATAGTTTGCCACAGCAGAATGAAAAAACTTTCTTATAAAGAATCCACCCAGACCACCTTTTTTTATCCTTCCATCCTCTGTGGTCTTAAGTGACTGGTCTCTTAAGATCATGACAAACTTGACGTTCATCCTTGATCTGTTCTCTGTTACAAATTTTTCTGCTGATGGTGATGAAAGATTGAGCAGGACAACTTCCGGCAACGTACTATTGATATCATTAACGATAGCATCATCGCCTCCAACCTTTTCTTCAGTTATATATTCTCCCTCTATCTCAAGATCAGTTGAGAACCTCTCGATTCCTTCTTTAAGAACTGCCATTTTATCTGCATTTTCAGATACAAGATATATTTTTCTCTTTTCTTTTTCAAATTTTCTGAAAAGAGCCTTAAGGAAGAGATTCGACAATATTTCACGCTCACGATAATAACTCTCCACTCCACCGGCTACAAGAATATCCGCTGTTGTCATAAGAGTCATATCCATATTTTCTATCTCTTTTTTAAGTTCTTCAGATCCGGCCGCATTCAGCAGCAGATCATGTGTAACGAAATCGATCGTATTACACTTATCATTATTCAGGTATGTATTAATACGCCTCATAGACTCTCGTACTGAGTAGTCCTTAAGCCGTATCCCCATCACAGATAACCTCTTCATATAACCCTCTTCATCAGCTAACAAATGAATTTTTGCAGCAAATCTCCAAAAACATTGCTTAAAAAAAGCTTTTTTTGATAATTGTATTTAAAAGTATACCATAGCATGCCTTAATCTTTCAACCTCTGTTAAAGATAACAGGCATTATGATATAATAAGGAAAATTTATCGAAAGTGACTATTTTACCATGCAGGAATCAAAAATTATCAATAAAGAAAATCTTATACTTTTCTTTTCCGCACTCCTCGGATCATTGATCTATATTTCACTTATCTTTAACAATAATCTATGGGTCGATGAGGCATTTACTGCAAGCCTCATCCGTGGAAATCTTTCAGAAGTATGGGCTGCAACTGCTGCCGATACTCTGCCCCCTTTTTACAACTTTTTTACCAAGTTCATAACTATGATGATCGGATACTCTGCTCCGGCAATGAAGTTCTCATCCGCGCTCGCTGCTGTATCCGTTCTTTTTTATGGATCCTTCAATATCAAAAAAATATTTTCATTCAGGGATTCTCTTATCTTTACGGCATTCTTTTTAACCATGCCTTACTTTTACTATTATGCCGTCGAAATAAGACCTTACAGCTGGGGATTATTCTTCAGCTTTGCTTCAGCGCTTGCCTTCAGTGAGATAATAAAGTTCAGAAATTTATCTGCATTCATTAAATTTGCTGTTTTTTCTGCTCTTTCAGGCTATGCCCACCATTTTGCACTTGTAGCTACAGCGGTATTCTGGTTCTTTCTTTTTCTCTACTTGCTAATCAGAAGATCAAAAGAGATAAAATACTTTTTACTGTCAGCTGCAGTCTTTATTGTCCTTTATCTGCCCTGCCTAATTCTTGCTGTATATCAGATAAAAAATGCCAGCAGCTACTTTTCAATGTCTCCGCTGAATTTCAAATCCTTCCTGAGTGATATGCGTTTTCCCTTCGTCACACATTATACACCTTTATCACTCTTATTAATGATTATTTTTCTTTTTGTTTTCATTAATGCATTTATAGGATTTATAAGAAAAGACTTTCAGCTTTACTGCCCACTCGTGTTTTCTATCACCCCTTTCTGCGTATTGATTTTTGGATACGCTGTTTCTTTTGCAGCAGGCAGCAGTTTCTTTACTTCCCGTTATCTGGTTCCATCACTTGCTGTTTTCTGGTTAGGTGTATCATTATCAGCAGATTACACTTTTAAAAATCTGAGTGGGATTTATAAAAAAGTCTTTGTCATATTCACAGCAGTCACAATCCTTGTCAGCGGTATCATAAATTATCGAAATCAGTTTATCAGCGAGTATGATAATTCTGTAAATGATATGACAGCCTGGTTTGATGAGAATCTTTCTCCGGATGACGGCTATATTATATATGAAACAGCTTATCAGATAGAACTCTGCATGAGATATTATTATCCTGGCCTGAAAAAATATGACCGCAGTAATTTTGAGGAAATAAAGGGAAATATCTGGTATTTTGAAGTAGATGGATTTGAATATGAGCTTGATAAATTCAAAGATATGGGTTATAATATTGTATACATAAAAACTATGTCTTTTGATCGCTATAGTTTCAAATTATATCAGCTTCAAAAGAATGAATCATCCATTTGAAAAAAGCCTGGTCACACGGATGTGACTTTTGCTATTATTACCAAGGAGGTGCACAATATGGATATCGCGTCACTTTCAACTTCTCTTTCAAATATACAGACACAAAATGCTGTTTCTACAGCAGTTTTCAGCATGGCTCTTGATGACTTTCAATCTCAGGGAACTGCTTTAACTGATATGATGGCTGAATCAGCTTCAATGGAGCGAAGTGTAAATCCTTCCGTTGGCGGCAATATTGATATGAGAGTATGAAAAAATCCGGAGACTACAAATCTCCGGATTTTATTTTTTTAATAATTCTAATACCAATGTCATTATTACAACGGCAGATGCAAGAGTCATACCTGCCAAAGCCGGAATTGAAAAAACCTTTCCTGCTCGAGCTTCCACATAGTTTCCATCAGCCATCACACGGTGACGTCTGACAGGCCTTAATATACGCACAAGTCTCTCTCTTCCGCCATTTTCAAAACTGGCAATGAGAAACAGCAGCAATACCGCAATGGTCGTGGTAAAAACCGCTGCCACAGAGTATATCTGAAGTGCTGCTAATGCTTCTGTTTTGCTAAGCTGTGCAGAAGACGCTTCAATATTTTCTGTAATATAAATAGAAACTGTAGACGTTCCATTTATGATCGCATGCGCAAAAAATCCCGGCAGTACACTCCCAGTCACTTCAGACAGAACCCCAAAGGCAATTCCAATAACAAACGCGTACAAGAACTGGTTTAAATTCAAGTGCATCAAGCCAAACATTAAAGCCTGAACCAGAATCGCTGTACGAATATTTCCATTGCTTTTAAGACCCGCATATTCTGCCCCTCTAAAGGTTATCTCCTCTGTGAAAGGACCGAATAAGGACATTATAAAAAACGTCACAGCAAATGGAAGTGACCTTATTGTTTGCGATGCGCTCACCACTACATTATCTGTAAATATCAGTGTGAATGCATTGCAGGCGCCAATTATCGGATAGAGCATAAACGTAAAGGGAATAACGAGTATCAGAGTTGGTATTCTTACCCTTTTTATTCTGAATGTATCACGTATATCTACCTTAAAAAATGCGGTAAGCAACAATAAAGGGATCAATATAAGAACCTCTCCAAATGATAAAGCCATCTCTACCGGAAGCTGAGCCCACGGAAAGAAAATTTCCATTATCATAAGAAGAAGATTGCCTAAAATAAGGCTTAAAATAATGAAAAGATACAAAATTCCCGATCTTAACGGGTTCATCCTATCTCCTTTCATTTAACACTATTAGAATCAATAATTGATATGTTTTGATGACTTTATTACAGGAATCCGCATTTACTGCGGGTTCCTGCATTAAAATCATCAACTATCTTTTTCCAATCTTACTGATTCATCATAAAGTTAACAAGCTTGTCGATATCATCAGGCTCATAAGCAACGATCTCAAGTTCCTTGATCACGCCATCTGAAAAGATATTAGCCATTGATACATACTGTGAAAGCTTTGACTTAAGGTTAAGTCTGTCTCCCTCGCCAGTAACAAGCTCTACTTTACCCTTGCAGTTATCAACAACCTTAAAAAACTTATCGATATCTGTGATGTTCTGTACTTTCATTTAAAAGTCCTCCTTATTAATATTATTTTGCTGTCTTTATCGCAATAGCTTCCACTTCAAGCTTTACGTTCTTAGGTAATTTGCTTACTTCAACGCAGCTCCTTGCAGGAAGGATGCCTGTGAAATAATTTGCATATACTTCGTTGATTATCTTAAAATCATCCATGTTCTTGATGAACACTGTGGTTTTAATCACATTTTCCATTGAGCTTCCTGCATCTTTGAGAAGATTGCTCATATTTGTAAATACCTGGTTCGCCTGTGCCTCAACAGATGCTCCAACGATCTCACCGGTCTCCGGAACTATCGGTATGATCCCTGAAGTAAAAATGGTATCTCCGATCTCGATAGCCTGTGAATAAGGTCCGATTGCTGCCGGTGCGTTAGGTGTACTGATTGCCTTCAATTTCTTGTCCTCCTGAATAAAGCTTTCTTTTTCTTATTTTTTATTCCTTTTCCTTCATATCAATCCCTGCAGAACCTATAGTTATCAACCCTTCTTTCAGAAGGTGTCCTACAGCTCGTTTGAATGCATTTTTACTCATTGAACATTCATCTTTTATAAGTTCAGGTGATGCCTTATCTGTAAAATCAAGATGTCCATGATTCTCTCTCATAAGTTCAAGTAAAGCCTCTGCATCTTCATTCATCTGAAGATAAGCCTTTTTCCTGATTGAAAGATCAAGCTTTCCATCTTCCTTAACACCTGTAACTCTTACCTTAACAATATCTCCGCACTTTGCTTCTCCTGCAAATTCACGTGCAGGGATAAGTCCGGAATATTTTCTGTCTACAGCCACGAAGGCACCGAAATTACGGCTTATTTCATAAACAAGTCCCTCAACCTCGTCATTTACCTTATAGGGCGAATCCTTGTCGAGATATTCATAAACCTTCATGCTGGCTGCAAGCCTCTTACTTTTATCAATGTACATAGTAACAAGGACTTCATCGCCCTCTTTAACCTCATAAGTCTGTTCGTGGTACGGAAGAAGCAGATCTCTCTCGAGTCCCATATTAAGGAATGCTCCTACCTTATTTACCTGACATACCTTGAGCACTGCCGTCTCACCAACAGTTATAAGCGGAGTATTTACAGTTGCTATAAGCCTGTCTTTTGAATCTCTGTAAACAAATACCTCGAGGCCGTCCCCAACTTCTGCGTCCTCCGGAAGCTGTTTACCCGGAAGAAGAACTGCTTCCTCATCTCCTTTATGCGCTGAAAGATAAGCACCGAATTCTACTTTTCTTTCTATACCAAGTGTCTGAATTTCTCCAAGCTTTATCATAAAAAATTAATAACCTAAAGCCTTTCTTTTAGCAAAACCAAATTAATATAAAAAAAGAGCGGAGAAACTAATTCACCGCTCTTTATAGCTGGGCTAGAAGGATTCGAACCTTCGAAGTGACGGAGTCAGAGTCCGTTGCCTTACCGCTTGGCGATAGCCCAATGACTTGCAACAAAAGATATTATACACACATTCTTTATAAAATGCAAGTACTTTTTTAAATTTTTTTCGATGAATTTTTTTATTATTGATTTTTTTATCTTAAATCCGCCTATAGAGCGGATTTGAAGGCAATCATATTTCTAAATGATTATAAAAAAGGGTCAGGCAAGATGCCCGACCCAGTTTACCAAATCAGTTCAGCCTTTCTAAAATATCATAAGTAACTTCATGAAGTTTACTGACTTCTTCCTGATCTAATCCAATAGCCTTCAATATCCTTTCCGGAATATCCTTAGCCTTTTCTCCCAAACCCATACCTTCTTCGGTTATTTTTACGAGAAGGTTTCTCTCGTCCGCTGTAGATCTTTTTCTAGTAATATATCCTTTGCTTTCAAGTTTTTTCAATAACGGCGTTAAGGTACCGGAATCAAGGTAGAGTCTTTCTCCGAGTTCCTTGACATTCGTCTCTTTCTTCTCCCAAAGAACTATCATCGTGATATACTGCGTATAAGTCAGGCCCAATTCGTCAAGAAAAGGCTTATACTTTCTTACTATTTCTTTCGAACATGCATAAAGCGGGAAGCATAACTGCTCCTCTATCTTCATGCAGTCTAACCTTGTATTATCCATTTGTCACCCCGCCCCATAAGTACGATTATTATCCCGGATTACTGCAGCAATATAATAGCCTGCAATTGTTCACAATTAAATTATAAAACACATGGACTCAAAATCAAGTTTTTTATAGTGTGCAAGGCTGTGAAAAGGTATATTTACAGGCTCAGATAAAGCTATAAAATTTTTATGAACATTTTTTGCTAATCTAACATAGGAATGAGCTCTGGGGACGTTGTTTAGGTATCATTTTGAATTTGCAAAATGATACCTAAACAACGTCCCCAGAGCTCAATTCCCGTGAATATATTTTATTCTTCTTCACCTTTGAGCTTTGCTGCAATGGCATCCTTAAGATCACGTGCCTTATCCTTAAGACGGGCACTTGAATTAGCGCTTGTAATAACTGCTGATACAAATCTTGCAGCAATTTCATTTTTATCCAGCTGGAAAGCAAGTGCAGCCAAAAGATAATTAAGTGTCTGCTGATCCATTCCCGCTATAGGGAAGTCTTCCATCTTAAGAGCTCCTACAAAGCCCTCATATGCGAGCGTAATTGCCTCTTTTTCATCTTCCTTGCAAGCTTTAAGCTGTTCCTGATAATCAGCTGCAGACTGATCAAGTCCCTCGGCTTTTCCTCTTAAGAGCCATGCCATTCTAAGGCAGGTATAAGCCTTCTCAGAATCCTTCGCCTGTTTTGCCATACTGCAGGCAACAGCAAGCTGATAGCGCATGAGTGCATCATCATAGCTGTATTCCGCTTCAGGCTCTTTGTAGGTAACAGGCTTAGGAATGCTGTCTTCTATCATTTTCTTCTGTCTGTCATATATGCCCTTGAAGAAGCTTTCAACTGCCGCATATCCACAATTAGGACAAACCAGAACACCATATTTAAGCTGGTCAAGCTGCTCATATTTAGGTCTCAGATCAATATCCTGACCTATCATCCTGACTCTTCCTGCTTTTACACCCCTATTCTTAAACTTAGTCGAACAGACAGGACACTCATGTGTCTTATCAATGAGATAATCCATCTCATTTCTCTTTTTGGGCTGCACCGGTGCAGCTGCTGCCGCCGCTTTACCCGACGCAGCTTCTTCCTTTTTTGCTCCCGTGAAGAGATTGTCCTTAGACACATTGTTCATTCCCATCTTTTCAAGCCCAGAAAAAAGTCCCATAAGTTTTCTCCTTTACAAATGCTTTTGCTTACTGTGCTGCCGGAAGCTTAAATGAACTCTTCAGTGAAACGATTCGGTTAAATACCGGTGCTCCTTCTTTGGAATCCTTTGCATCAACTGTGAAAAATCCGTTTCGTACGAACTGAAAACTGTCATATGCCTTTGCTTCGGCAAGTTCAGGTTCTACATAACAATCATCTATAAGTTCAAGAGAATTCGGGTTAACATTCACGTTTCCCTCTTCATCATAAACTTCTTTAGTTTCATCAATAAGGCTATTGTACAATCTTGCTGTCACCCTCACAGCTGTATCAGCCTTTACCCAATGTATTGTTCCCTTAACTTTTCTTCCTGTAAAGCCTGTTCCCTGCTTTGTTTCAGGGTCATAAGTACAATGAACTGCCGTAATATTTCCGTTTTCATCCTTGTCAAAGCCGACGCACTTAACAAAATAAGCATGCATAAGTCTGACTTCATTTCCCGGGAAAAGTCTGAAATATTTCTTCGGAGGCTCTTCCATAAAGTCTTCACGCTCAATATAAAGTTCACGTCCAAATGGAATCTTACGGCTTCCAAGCTCTTCATTCTCCGGATTATTTACAGCATCGAGCATCTCGGTCTGTCCCTCCGGATAGTTATCAATTATGAGTTTAAGCGGATGCAGAACTGCCATAAGTCTTTTTGCCTTAGGCTTAAGATCTTCTCTTACACAGTATTCAAGCAGATCCATCTCTGATGTTGACTGTGATTTTGAGATTCCACTGAGCTCAACGAACATCCTTATTGACTCAGGTGTATATCCTCTTCTTCTAAGTCCTGCTATTGAGACAAGTCTCGGATCATCCCATCCGTCAACAACCTTATCCTCTACAAGCTTCTTTATATATCTCTTGCCTGTTACAACATGGTTAAGATAAAGCTTTGCAAATTCTATCTGTCTCGGAGGATTTTCGCATTCACACTCCTGAACTACCCAGTTGTAAAGAGGTCTGTGATCCTCAAACTCAAGCGTACAGATCGAATGTGTTATTCCCTCGATCGCATCCTCAAGAGGATGTGCGAAATCATACATAGGATAAATGCACCATTTATCTCCTGTATTCTGGTGTGTAAGATGAGCTATTCTGTATATGATCGGATCGCGCATATTTATATTAGGCGATGACATATCTATCCTCGCTCTTAATACTTTTGAGCCATCTTCATACTTTCCGGCTTTCATATCCTCGAAAAGCTGAAGATTTTCTTCTATAGATCTGGAACTGTAGGGATCCTCTTTTCCGGGTTCGGTAAGTGTACCTCTGTACTCTCTTATCTCATCCGCAGAAAGATCCGATACATATGCTTTTCCCTTTTTTACAAGCTTTACTGCATATTCATACATCTGATCAAAATAGTTTGAAGCGAAGAAAAGTCTGTCTTCCCACTCTGCTCCAAGCCATTCAACATCGGCCTTTATTGAATCAACAAATTCCGACTTTTCCTTTGTCGGGTTAGTATCATCAAAACGAAGGTTAAACTTTCCGCCATACTCTTTAGCAAGTCCTGAATTCAGGATGATCGACTTCGCATGACCGATATGCAGGTAACCGTTAGGTTCGGGGGGAAATCTGGTATGAACCGTACTGTAGACACCCTCTGCCAAATCCTTGTCAATTGCCTGCTCAATAAAATTCTTTGTTTTTTCCATTTTTTAAAATAACTCTCCTATAGGTTCTCTCTAAGTCATATTTTACTTATTTATATGATAGTTTTCAATAGCTGCTCTTTGAAAAATGCAATATCCGCCATCAAAAAATATAAGCCCCGCTTTGATCACGGGGCTTTATCAGATAAACTTTTCTTACTTTCTGCTTGCCTGAAGCATTTTTTCTTTAAGTTCGTTCTCAATACCTGCAAGTTCCTGTTCAGCTGCACGGCGTCTTTCCTTACCTTCTGTCTGAACCTTCATAACCTCATCAAGTGTGGAGATAAGGGTCTCATTGGTATGTTTAAGTGTTTCAATATCCACTATGCCGCGTTCTGAAGCCTTTGCAGTTTCAATAGTTGCAATTTTGAGCGCATCCGCATTCTTTTTCAGCAGCTCATTGGTCATATCCGTGACTTCTTTCTGTGCCTTTGCCGCCTGACCTGCATGCTCAACTCCCAGTGCAATTACCATCTGATTTTTCCAAAGCGGAATGGTATTAACAATGGTCGACTGGATTTTCTCTACCATTATTGTATCGGAATTCTGAACCATACGTATCTGCGGGCCGGTCTGAAGAGCTATAGTCCTTGTAAGTTCGAGATCGTATATCTTTTTCTCAAAGCGGTCACAAAGCTCGGATAAATCCTTTGCGGACTGTACATCCTCTGCCAGTCCCGATGTTTCAGCCTTTTTTTGAAGTTCTACAAGCTCGCCGTTTCTCACATCTTCGAGCTTTTTCTTACCCGCAAGGATATACATTGTAAGCTCTTTGAAATAATTAAGGTTCATGGCATACATCTTATCCATGATATCAATATCCTTCATCAGTGTTACCTGGTGCTTTTCAAGCTCTGTTGTGATGACATTGATATTTGCCTCTACCTTATTATATTTTGTCTTTAAATTTCCAAGTTTATTTGCACTTTTCTTAAAGAATGCGAAAGGTCCCTTCTCATCTTCCGCAACTTCAAAATCCTTAAGCTGACCTACGAGATCTGTGATCATTCCACCAACTTCGCCCATGTCTTTTGTGCGGACATTTTCAAGCGCCTTCTCTGAAAAAGATGAAAGCTTTGTCTGTGTCTGTGCTCCGTACGAAAGAATGGCCTGAGTATTTTTAATATCTATCTGATCAGCAAAGGCATCAACCTGTGCCTGCTCCTCAGCCGTAAGATTTGCCCTCTGTTTCATCTCCTCTGTCAGATTGAGCTCTTTACCGCTTCCATCCACGCTTAAAACAATTTCTTCCTTAGTCTGTGGAATATCTGCTCCAAAGCTCAATGTAGGTGCACTAACTTCAAGATCCTTAAAATCGTCTGCCATTTTTATGCTCTCCTTATAATATTATTTTACTTATTATCGTTATTTTCCTTAAATCCCCTTTCAGGTGCGATCCCATCCTGCTGCATCATCGTTTTCATTACCGATATATCGGAACTTATATCAAGCGCAATATCATCAAACATCTCATCAAGAATATTTTCATATGCAGAACATAGAGTATCCATTGTCTCTTCTATCTCTGCCTTTGTCTGCACAACATTCTCTCCATTTCCCGCTGAGCTGTCACTTAAGGATATATATGCATCAAGAAGCTTCTCCGTAGTAGGAAGATAGTATGACATAAATTTTCTTAAATAGCCGGTATTTGAAGGATTCTTCCTGACCCTCTCAAATATTCTCTTCATCGTATCTTCCATCCTGTAAAGCTTATCTGACATTTCTTCACTGTCAGCTATCCTGTCATTATAAGCCCTTACCTTCTTTATATAAGTTTCGCCCTCTTCTATAAGATTAAGCGTATCCGTAGGAAGATTTTCTTCTGCAGCCCTTTTGGCAAGCTCTAGTCTTTCCTCTTCCAGCCTTGCCTTCATGCTCATTTTATATTCATCAATAACTTCTTCCGTAAACATCATTGTCGTTCTGCTCTCATCGAATTCCGCATAAGGCAGATAACCGGCCTTTTTCATCTGAGTAAGGCTTTTTAATGTTTCTTTTTCGGTCTGTCCGGAGGCATTTCCGAGATCCTTTACCGTTATATATCCTTTATTTCCTACTGTAACAGCATATTCGTTGAATCGTCTGGCAAGCTTATTTTTCATTGCTCCCCTGACTATCAGAATAACTGCAAAGACCAATATGAGAAGCAGAATCATCCCTGTCACACCTGATGCCGTTCCGCCTCCAACGAGTGCTGCCGCTATAACTATCCACAAGGAAGAAATGATCGTTAATAGTGAAATTATGATTCCAACAGCTATTTCTCCTACACCCTGAAGCTTACTCACCTTTCGTCTTGCAAAAGGAGTGGCTTCAAATTTTTTCTTAGAATTCACAACTTCAGGTTTTTTTGCATTTGGTACAGATACGCTGTCCGTTCTCTTTAATCTACCGCTGTACATTGACATTGCTGCATTACGCTCACGCTGTTTTCTCATTGTCTCAGCCATCTGCTGCTGCATGGTCGAACGTCTGTCAGCCTGTTTTGTCACAGTTTCCGATGCTGTAGGATCATTTCCTATCGTATTTTTAAGTGTTGTCCTTATCTGGGAATTAAGACTGCTGTAATCTCCTGTCTTGACTGCCCCATCAACACGGCTTAAGATATCGCTTCCCGCTTCTAAAAAGCCATTTATCTTTTCTTTGTCCATAAATCATTTTCTCCAATTTTTTCGTATTAATATTAACACATAGATATATTTTTATCCATGTTTTTATCACACGAAACCCTAAGTAAATGCTTTTTCCTGTATTCCTTTGGTGTCATCTTATGCATTCTCGAAAATATGCGCCTGAAATTATTAGTGGAAAGGTATCCGACTTTTTCTGAGATTTCATCTATGGACAGCCTGGAATTTATTAATAACTGTTCTGCTTTTTTCATCCTCTGAAGCTGAATGTTTTCAAGGAATCCCATTCCTGTTGCTCTCTCGATGATACGCTGTATCTGTCTTTCGCTATAGTTAAAAAAAGCCGAAAGCTGTTTTAATGTCACAGTGTCATAGTGCTCCTGAAGATAACGCAGGATGTATATTACATTATCCGAATTGTCAATATGCTTAAAGGCGGGAACTATCAGCTGATGCTCATGTTTCCTTAAAAGTTTTATGAAAAATTCCGACAGGCAGGCATTTAAAATATGTTTTCTGAACCTGTGTGTATTGGAAAATTCAAAGAATGCTTTTTTTACAATTTCCTTAAGCTCTTCATCCGGATCCATCCTGAAATATAAGTACGGTATTTCATCACCATCATAAAGAGCACGCCGGAAAAAAACTGACATTATCTCATCTTCCTCCATCAGTCTCAGGAATGTCCTTTCAAATGTCGTTTTTCTTATAATGATATTCAGAAGTATCGTTTCGTCATCAAAAACTCCTACCGTATGAACGGAATTCGGTGCGGAAATGCATATGTCTCCCTTTGTCATCTTAAGTTCATTTTTTTCATAGATATTTGAACAGGATCCATTGATAAGGTATATAAGCTCAAAGAATTCATGTTTATGGCTATACTCCGGCAGGTAGCGCAAATGCCTGACAAAAGAACAGTCAAGATTCTCTGATATCAGTGTTTCTTCTGTAATGAACTGTTCAATCTCCACAGACGGATGCACTGAAAAAGCTTTTCCAAGAAGCCCGGAGTCATTGTTCCCTGATTTCCTGCTGTAATAGTGCTCTTTAAGCATTTCCTCTGTTTTATTCAGTTTTATGATTTCGTCAAAAAAATTTTCCATAGGTCTTATTATAATCCTATCTTCACATGTCGTAAATGATACTTTTTCTGGTCGTAAATCTATATGGCAGCTATTCCGCTTTACAATTATCATATCCAATATAGCAAATGTCATTGGGCAAAATAAGAACAGTTACACAGATTCTTAGATTGGAGGGTCACTAATTATGGAACACGTTAATTCTATTTCTTACTCATCAGATATTGATGAAAATAAAAGCAGCAGACATAAGCTGACTTTATCAGAAAAGCTCTCTTACGGTCTTGGGGATTTTCCGGAAGCTGCAAATTCTATCCTTGCAGCATTCCTTACAATGTTTTATACGGATAACATAGGTATGGCAGCAGGTGCAGTCGGAACGATGTTCCTTATCTCTAAACTTTTCGACGGCATATCTGATATCCTGGCAGGCATCCTTATCGACAAGACCAGAACAAAATGGGGAAAGGCAAGACCCTGGCTTTTATGGCTCTCTGTTCCTACCGGTCTTGCCCTTGCGCTTATATTTTTCATTCCAAAAAACGGTTCGGATATGGTCAGGCTTGTATATGCCTTCTTAACCTATAATCTTTATACGGCGTGTCTTTTCACCATTGTCGGCATAGCAAGGAGCTCTCTTCTTGCCCTCATGACCCAGGATATGAAAGAAAGGAGCTCCATGGCTGCTTTCGGTATGTTCTTTGGTCTTGGGACTACAATTCTCGGTATATCGTTCACATTTCCCCTTATATTTCATTTCGGAGGGGATATATCTGCCTGGAGGATCGTCTTTATAATTTATGGTATCATTGTTACACTTGGTCTATTATATAGTTTCTTCTTTTCAAAGGAATATGTGACAGCAGTTGCAGACTCCGGAAATGCCCTTTCAAGTGAAAAGATAACTTTCACTAAGGCCATGAAGCTCTTTTTCTCCAACAAATATCTTGTATTGGCTCTGGTGATGACTGTTCTCGTGAATTTTGCCACACAGGTGAACCAGTGCTCGCAGACATATTTTTATACATATACCATGGGTGATTCAATGCTCACGACCTCCTTAAATCTGGTCAGCATCCTCCCCATCCTTGCAGGCATTGTATTTTTGGTCGGTCCCTGTATGGCACGTCTCGGAAAGAAAAAATGCATGTACCTTGGTATCTGGGGTCAGTTCACCGGATACGCCGTCAGGGGAATTGCCGGTATATTCGGCAGTATCCCACTCTTGATCGCCGGTACTCTCATAGCAGGCATTTTTACCGGACTGCTTGCAGTTCCTGTGAGCACGCTTTTCGCCGATGGAATTGATTACGGAGAATACAAGACCAATCTGCGGATTGACGGCATGGGCTCTGCAATAACAAGCTTTTCACAAAAAATAAGTTCCGATCTTGCACTTGCCAGTGTAGGCTGGGTTTTAGCCCTCACAGGATACGTTGCCGGTGCTGTACAGTCGTCGCTTGTAAACATTGGCATACTCACGCTGTTTGCCTGGGCACCTACAATACTTCTTGTCATAATCTTTTTCATTATCCGCATCACATACCATTATGATGAAATTAACGATAAAGTTATAAGCGAATTACATAATAGAAAGAAGGCTTAAATATACTATGAACGAATTGGGAAATTTTATAGGCTCCGGCAGTAAGAATCCTATTTATCTCAGAAAAAAACTGACTATTGATAAAGCTATAAAAAGAGCCGTTGCCAGGGTTTGTGGTCTCGGTCAGTTTGTTTTTTCCATAAACGGGAAAAAAATCGGTGACCACGAGCTTGATCCGGGCTGGACTGATTACAGAAAAGTAATAGAATATGTAACATTCGATGTGAGCAGGGATTTAAGGACAGGCGAAAACGTAATAGGGGCAGAAGTCGGAAACGGCTGGTTTTTACTGAATACGGAACATTACAGCTTTCATTTTCCGGATTTTATGCCTCCAAATCCCAATCCTTACAGACCTTTTGCAAACGAGCTCATGTTTGCCATGAAGCTCTCTATTGAATACTCAGACGGCAGCAGTGAGGATATTTTTGCCGATAATGAATTCAAGGTACTTGACCACTACATAACCCAGAGCAATGTTTACGGCTCTGAAACCATGGATGGCAGACGCTTTGAAGCTGACTGGTGCCTTAGCAGCTATGACGATTCCGGATGGAAGAACGCTTCCTATATAAAAAAATCAGACGTACCCGGCGGCAGAATGATAGAACAGTTCCAGAATCCGGTAAAGGTCATTAATTCTTACAATGCCCTAAAGATCGGTTCTGTAAACGGCCGTGATATCTACGATATCGGACAGAACTGCTCCGGAATACTTGATATCAGTATTTCAGGCAATGCAGGCGACATTTTTAAGATATTTCCGGCAGAAAAGCTTAACGAAAACGGAGATGTTGATCAGTTCATGAAAGGCTGGGCAAAAGTCGATACCGTTGTAACCCTGATCATCGGTCCGGACGGAAGGAATAATTTCAGGCAGAAATTTACATACCTCGCGGGAAGATATTTTGCCGTTGAAAAGAGCAATCCTTCCTCACTGATTAAAGCTTTTAGGATCGATGCTGTTTCTTCAGTCTGGGAGAGATCCGGATTTTTCAAATCAGATAATGAGAGATTTAATGCGATATATGATCTTGTTGAAAAGTCGGTCGAGGCAAATATGATCAGCGTACATACCGACTGCCCTACCATTGAGCGTTTTGCCTGGCAGGAACCAAATCATCTGATGGCACCATCAATAATGTACATGAAAAAAGCGGATTCTCTGTGGAAAAAGTTTTTCATGGATATGAGAAGTTCACAGCATAATTCAGACGACATCTTTTTTGATTATGATGGTAATAAGATTCCTGCCGGTGATGGCCTGATACCTTCCCAATGCCCCTGTTATATTCCAAATGTCCTGCCGGTTCCGGGGATGAGAAGCTTCTATGATATTATCCCATGGGGGTCAGCACTTATTTTGGGCGTAAGGTGGCACTACCTTTTCTACGGTGATAAATCCGTAATTACTGATAACTATGATGCCTGCAAAAAGTATCTGTCCTACCTGAAAACCAGGATCAATGAGGATGGTTTCATAAATCATGGTCTCGGTGACTGGGGAAATCCCGACGGTGAATTTGCCAGAGAAAATATAGAAACTGCTTTTCTCTACGCTGATCTAAAGACAGCTGCATATTTTGCCGAAATTCTCGGACTTGCTTCAGACCGGTCATTATATGAAGCTTCTGCCCGGCAGATTAAAGAAAATTATAATTCCAGACTCCTGACAAAGGATAAGGAAGGAAAATTTTTCTACAAAAGCTTTGAACATAAAGATAAAAATGTCATGACACTGGCATGTGAAGCCCTGCCTTTATATTTCGGGCTTGTACCGTCAGAAGCTGAGCAGGATGTTGTCAGTGCCTTCAGAAGGCTTTTGCTTGAAAAAGGATCTTTGGCCTCCGGTGAAATAGGTCTGCCATATATTATCCAGACAGCACGCAAATACGAAATGAACGATATTCTGGCAGAATATATAGTCAGGGATGAACATCCAAGCTACTACGCTTTTGTTAAAGACGGTCTCACTACTTTAGGTGAATATTGGGAGAAAAACCCCCGAAGTCACTGTCATGATATGATGGGGCATATAATAGAATGGTATTATAACGGGATTGCAGGGATCATTCCCCTGAAGGAAGGTTTTAAGAAAGTTCTTGTCGAGCCTTTTCTTCCCAAAAGCATGAATGAATTTGAGTGTTCATATAAGAGTGTTTCAGGCATAATACGCGTTAGCGTTAAACGTATTAACGGGAAGATCTTCCTGAATGCTGAAGCTGATAACAATATAGAACTCCTGATTTCCAGACGTTTTCTCGATAAATAGATACTGTTGACAGCATTCCCGACAATAAAAGAAACCCGAAAGTATCCACAAATGTGATACTTTCGGGTTTTTCTGCGTCTGCTGGAACCGAGAGTCGAACTCGGGACCTCATCACTACCAATGATGCGCTCTACCTCCTGAGCCATTCCAGCTTCCTGTGTTCGTAGTGCCGAACACAATATTGAATTTTATCAGAATTAATTGTCTCTGTCAAGTATTTATTTCATTATCGATTATTTTTTTTATCTTGCTTCGAATTCTCTGAATTGCATTATCGGTTGATTTATCATCTTTTCCAAGGAATTTTGCTATCTCTGTATAGCTCATGCCGCTGACGTATAGTTCGAATACGTTTTTTTCAAATTCACTGAGACCGCTGTCTATAAAGTCACCGATAAATTTTATCTTTTCCTTATTAAGATATATATTCTCGGGATTTGCCTCTTCCTGAAAAGCCTGTGCAAAACCTGTATCTCCCATGTCTTCATCATCTGAAAGGGATATTGCATCATTCAGCGGCGAGAACTTTTTTCGACCCGCTGCCCTTACCGCGCTGTATAGCTGTCTTGTAATGACCAGAGAGGCGAAGGTTGGGAATTTCACATTTGCGTTTTTGTCGAAATCCCTGATCGCTCTGAAAAGTCCGATCATTCCTTCCTGCATCAGGTCATCTTTTTCTCCGCCTAGGATGTAGATCGATCTGGCTCTTAATTTTACGAGGTATTTATAGCGTTCCATCAAGACTTCGACCGCCGCACCATCCTCTTTATCGCGGAGTTCCAAAAGCTCTTCATCAGTCATTTCTTCAAGCTTAACGCTCATTTAACAAGGCCATCCTTAACCATTCTCTGACGAACTATCTCATAGGATAAGATTCCCGCTGCCACAGACGCATTCAGTGAATCTATATCTCCCTTCATCGGGATCGATGTTATAAAATCACACTTTTCTTTAACAAGTCTGCTTACACCTTCACCCTCAGAACCGATGACCAGTCCTATAGGACCTGTAAGATCCTGCTTGTACATCAGATCACCATCCATGTCTGCACATACAAACCAGATTCCCTGCTTTTTAAGTTCATCAATTGTTTTTGAAATATTTGTAACCTTTGCTACCGGAGTGTAATTTATCGCTCCCGCAGAGGTTTTTGCAACAGTAGCCGTAAGTCCGACCGCACGATTCTTAGGAATAACGATTCCATGTGCCCCTGCCTGGTTTGCTGTACGGATTATAGCTCCAAGATTATGGGGATCCGTAATATTATCAAGAAGGATTATAAACGGCGGCTCACCTTTTTGTCTTGCAGCCTCAAGGATATCTTCAAGCTCTGCATATTCATAGGCTGCAGCATAGGCTATAACACCCTGGTGCTTGTGTGTAACAGATATTTCATCGAGACGCTTCTTATCCACGAAATCAATTCTTACATCGTGCTTTTTTGCCTCTCTTCTGATAGTCTGCATCGGTCCGTCATTGCTTCCGTCAGCCATAAATACCCTGTCTATTGTTTTTCCTGAACGGAATGCTTCTATTACTTCATTTCTTCCTTCTATAACGGATTCTTCAAATCTTCCCATTTATTTCTATCGCTTTCTCTATAAGTTCTTTAATTCTTTTCTCGTCGCCCTTAAGCTGAAGCCAGCCTATAAGTGACTCGAATCCTGTTGCCTTGTGATACTCCTCTTTACTGGAGTTTTTTGCACTGTTTGCAGTCTTTGTATTAAGACCGCGTCTGTAGATATCTCTTTCTTCCTCGCTGAGCTCCGGTTCAATGGCATCTATAGCCATTGCCTGAGCCGGTGCCGACACATATTTTATGGTTCTGTTGTGAAGCTTATGTGCCGGGCAGTTTGCATTTAATACTACATATTCTCTCATATAAAGAGAGTAAACGGCATCACCTAAAAATGCCAGTGTCTGAGGTGAATAAGTCCTTAATCTGCTCTCTTCCATTTTACGCCCTGTCTCGTATCCTCAAGTATAATACCCTTAGCCGCAAGTTCATCTCTGATCTCATCAGCCCTCTTAAAATCTTTATTCTTTCTTGCAGCCTGACGTTCTTCTATAAGCGCCTCAATATCAGCATCAAGAAGTTCTTCCTCTTTCTCAACTTTAACACCCAGGATGTCTGTAAGCTCGATAAGCTCGTCCTTGAGCGCCTTAAGATATTCAGCTGAACTGTTCTCATCAGCATTTGTATTTACAAACTTTACAAGCTCAAATATCGCTGAAATTGCATCTGCAGTATTGAGATCGTCATCCATTGCATCATCAAATTTCTTTGAGAAGCCCTCTGCTTCAGCTTTCTTCTTTGTCTCTTCCTCTGACATTGCTCCATCAGCAGCATTCTTAAGCAAAAACTTCAAATGCTCCACAGAAGTTGTGATCCTCTCAAGTCCATTCTTTGCAGACTCCATAAGATCAGCAGAGAAATTCAAAGGACTTCTGTACTGAGCTGTAAGCATAAAGAACCTCAACACATTAAGGTCGTATTTTGCAGCAATATCCCTTACCGTGAAGAAATTACCAAGGGATTTACTCATCTTAACATTATCAATATTTAAGAATCCATTATGCATCCAGTAATTTGCAAAAGGCTTTCCGTTTGCTGCCTCTGACTGTGCGATCTCGTTTTCATGATGAGGGAAGATCAGATCCTCTCCGCCTGCATGGATATCGATAGTCTCGCCAAGATATTTTTTAGCCATTACCGAACATTCAATATGCCAGCCCGGTCTGCCCTCGCCCCAGGGTGATACCCAGAAAGGCTCTCCTTCTTTTTTAGGCTTCCAGAGAACAAAATCGAAATCATCTTCTCTTTCCTCTGTTCCGGCAACCTTCAGTGTGTGGCCCTCAGAACGGTGTCCTGACTCAAGGTCATCCAGATTTTTATGTGAAAGCTTTCCGTAATCCTTGAATTTTTTTGTCCTGAAATATACGGTTCCATCAGAAGTTGCATAAGCATAACCATCATCTATGAGCTTTGATATCATCTCTATCATACCTGAGATTTCTTCTGTAGCCTTAGGATGGGTACATGCCGGCATTACATTCATGCCGTCCATATCCTTTTTGCATTCCTCTATATAACGCTCAGATATCTCTTCTGTCGAAAGATGCTCTTCATTTGCCTTTTTTATTATCTTATCATCAACATCCGTGAAGTTCGACACATAATTGACCTCGTATCCCTTATGAGTCATATAACGTCTGAAAGTATCAAAGACTATCATCGGGCGGGCATTTCCTATATGTATAAGGTTATATACTGTAGGTCCGCAGACATACATGCTTATTTTGCCTTCCTCTATGGGCTTGAATTCTTCCTTCCTTCTTGTAAGTGTATTATAAATTCTCATTATCCTTTTCTCCTGCTTTTCTTTCAAGATTTCTGACTGTATTTTCGAGTTCCAGAAGTCTGTTGGTTATCTCGGAATTAGCATGTTTCAATCCTGTAATATCATCTGTTACAGGGTCAGGCAGATCTGTCTGAACCATGTCCTCTCTCGGAATGTGAACATTATGATATTTGACAACTCTTCCCGGAACTCCGACAACCGTACAGTTTGCCGGAACTTCATTCAGCACCACCGAACCGGCACCGATCTTTGAATTCTCTCCAACCGTAAAGCTTCCAAGAACTTTAGCACCTGTCGATATCATTACATTGTCCTTGATGGTTGGATGTCGTTTTCCGCACTCCTTACCGGTACCTCCAAGTGTCACTCCCTGGAAAAGCGTTACGTTATCACCAATTTCCGTAGTCTCTCCGATAATTACCCCGGCACCATGATCTATGAAAAACCCTTTTCCTATCTTTGCTCCGGGATGTATCTCTATTCCCGTAGAGTTTCTTGCATACTGCGAGATAAATCTCGCAATTATATAGTGTTTTTTCAAATAAAAACGATGTGCAATCCTGTACCAGAGAACAGCCCAGAAACTCGCATAGAGAAATACTTCAAAAGGAGAATGCATTGCCGGATCTCTCTCCTTTACTACCTGAATCTCCTCTACCACATAGTCAACAGCCCTGTCTATAAGATTTTTCCTCTTCTTTTTCATATCGAATTCTCCCATCGATATTTTTATATCGAATCAGCAATTAATGCCCATTCCTAAAATTAAATGAGCAAAGAATATTCTTTATATCACTTACTGCAGCAGCCGCTGCAGCCATTTGCCATAACATCATAAGAAACTTCCTTTGGTGTTACCAGAAGACATACAGCCTCGGCTGCAATTCCCTCTTCTCTTCCGGTAAAGCCTAAATGCTCTTCTGTCGTAGCTTTGACATTAACCTGTGAAATATCGATCTTAAGAGCCTCTGCAATATTTTCTGTCATTTTATCTATATAAGGTCTGAACTTCGGTCTCTGTGCGATTATTGTCGCATCGATATTCTCAACAAAAAGCATCTTATCTGAAAGCATTTTTCCTACTTTTCTTAAAAGCTGCATTGAATCAGCTCCCTCATAGGCCGGATCATTATCCGGAAAATGCTTTCCTATATCTCCAAGTGCTGCCGCACCAAGAAGTGCATCCATTACTGCATGAAGGAGCACATCTGCATCCGAATGTCCAAGGAGACCCTTTTCATGCGGAATATCAACTCCTCCGATTATAAGACGTCTGTTCTCTACGAGAGCATGTACGTCGTAGCCTTTACCTATTCTCAAATTTTTCCTCCGTTCAAGTCCTTAGCCGAGCCTGTTGGCGATTGTATGCACGGCAACTCCGTTAACCTCTACATTATCATCGACTTCTATAACGAGGCATTTCTTTCCGTCGATAACCTTTGCCTCGAGTTTATCGAGATATTCAGGACTCACATGAATTTCTATATCCGGTGTTTTAACAGAAAACTTCTTTTCCTGTATGTTGCTTATAACGATCTCCGCATCATCGCCTGCCAAATCCTCAAAACGCTCATTAAAATGATCAAGTTTTTCTTCACTGGCTCCGCTTTCTGCGAAAATCTTTTTTAATTCCGGTGCCTTAAGCCTTACCGGATCAGGATTCTCACGATTTTCCTCAACTATTCCGGCGATCGACTCCTGAATATTTTTCATGGTTTCGATATCACCATCATCTCCCATAGTCTCTGATACCAGACTCCGGAAGGATTCCTTCTGACTTCCGGCAGACAGAGGAGCTTCTGCTCCAAACACTTCTGCTATGAAGTCTTCCATTATTTCTTCACTTTTTCTCGAATAATAAAGGACCTCGTGAATGTCTGTCTGGCGATCGTTAAAAGCCGGGAACAAAAAGCCCTTATCAGGAGCCTTAACTACCCATTCCTGCTTTAATTCACCGATACGGTTCTTCTCTACATCAACGCCAAGTTCACCTTTTGAAAGTTCAACAGGGCATATACAGCAGAGAATGTAATTATAAACATAATCCGAAGCATCATCCATTTCAAGCTCATCGCTTGCTTTTCCAGGAATATCATAAGATGCATAAACTGTAAGAATACAGTATTTTGCAGGATTATCATAGTTATTTATTATTTTATTATAAAACTCATCAAGCAGATCTTCATCAGTCAGCTCGCTCTGACGAAGACGCATGAGAAATTCCTGTCTTCCGCCGGCAGCTTCCTCTGCAAGAGGAAATTCAAGAGGCATTATCGTCTTGCCTATTGTTCCGGTGAGTATCTTCTTGAAAAATGCGAGATACTTGTGCATCTCTTCTTCAGGAAGTGAAAGGAATGAATCCTTTGAAACTATTTTTTTCTCTTTCTCAGTACCGACGTAACAGGTACAGATACGCTCTATGGTACATTTATCCGGAGTAAATTGTTTTTTTATCTCAGCGATTTCTGTCTTATTCATTTTATAACTTCCTTGTCTGATTCTTGCTGATTAAATCAGCAAAGCTAATTATATCATATCTGTTCATTGTCGTGAACATAAAAATCTTGTCACGGAAAAGCTCTGATGATATTATAATCAACGGTATTCTCAGTTGAATACAAGTATAATGCAAGGACAAAGATCATGAAATACAAAAACAAACTTCTAAGAAAGCTCCGGGAATATATGATAATCACTCTCGGAGCAGTTATTTATTCCATCGCTTTTTGCTGGTGGTACGAACCAAATAACCTCTCGGTCGGCGGATTTACCGGTATTGCCCAGATCATAAACCACTATTTTCCGGTCATTCCCATAGGTATAATGTCCATAGTAATGAATATCCCATTATTTGTAATAGGTGTCAGACTTTTAGGAAAGCATCTGCTGACCTCGTCAATTTATGCCATGGTAGTTTCATACCTGATAATTGACCTGATCGATTCCCTTTACAGATTCCCGACCTCAGATCCGCTCCTCTGTTCTCTTTTCGGAGGTGTAATGGTAGGTGTATCAGCCGGGATCATGATGCTCGCAGGTTCGACCACCGGAGGCAGTGAACTTCTTGCAAGACTTCTTAAGTACAAATACCGTCATATTCCTATAGGAAATTTTGTACTGGCGATCGATCTGATAGTCATTCTTAACTATACAATGGCATTTCACAGCTTTAACAACGCCCTTTACGGAATTATCGCCCTCTATGTAACATCTGTCGCCATGAACAATATAATCTACGGCTCAGATACCGCAAAAATGGCCTATATCATAAGCGATAAGTCAGAAGAGATCACCGCAGGTCTCCTGGATCTTGATTTCGGAGTAACCATACTCGACGGAAAAGGCGCATATAGCGGAAATCCCGCCAAAGTTATCATGTGCGTTTTCAAATCCAGAGAGATTGCAGCCATAAAAGAGCTTGTAAGCGATATAGATAAAGATGCTTTTATAATTGTTTGTGAGGCTCATGAAGTCATGGGTGAAGGCTTCGGTAAAAATTCACCTTCGTCTTTATAAAAAATAAAAGAGCACAGATCCTGATATTTCTCAGATTGATCTGCGCTCTTTTTAATTATTAAGATTAAAGGACTGAAGCTGTCTGACGTGCTATAGACATTTCCTCGTCTGTAGGGATTACATATACCTTAACCTTTGAATCAGGCTTTGAAATAACTGCAACACCATCTGCATTCTTGTTAAGTTCATCATCAACATCTGCACCGATAACGTGAAGTCTCTCTGAAACAAGCTTACGGATAAGATAGCTGTGCTCACCGACACCTGCTGTGAATGTGATAGCATCAACGCCATCCATTGCAACAGCATATGCTCCAACATATTTAGCAATTCTGTATGTATAAGCATTGAGAGCTCTTACAGCCTTCTCATTACCCTTGAAATACTCATCTGTAAGGTCTCTGATATCTGATGAAAAATCATCTGAAAGACCGTAAACACCTGATTTTTTGTTTAATATCTCAAATATCTCATCATAGCTCTTGTTTTCAGCCTGAGCCATAGCATGAACAACTTCCGGATCAAGTGAACCGCATCTTGTTCCCATGATGAGTCCGTCAAGAGGTGTATATCCCATTGAAGTATCAACTGACTTGCCGTTCTTTACAGCAGTAACTGATGCACCGTTTCCGATATGGCAGGTGATGATCTTGCAATCCTCTTTTGCCTTGCCAAGTTCTTTTGCTGTCTCAATAGCAACGTACTCATGGCTCATGCCGTGGAAACCATAACGACGGATCTTATACTTCTCATAATATTTATAAGGAATTCCGAAAAGATAAGCCTCTTCAGGAAGTGTTGAATGGAATGCGGTATCAAATACAGCTACCATCTTTGTATCAGGCATTCCCTTCTGGCAGGCACGGATACCCATAAGGCATACCGGATTGTGAAGAGGTGCAAGATTGTTAAGCTCCTCGAGTTCCTTAAGGTTTTTCTCATTAAGAACCGTAGGCTTTGTAAACTTATCTCCGCCGTGAACAAAACGATGTCCTACAGCATCGATCTCTGCAAGTGACTTTATAACGCCCTCTGAAGGGTCTGTAAGTGTATCAACGATAACCTTTACAGCCTCATCATGTGTCGGAAGTGCAACATCTCTCTCTGACTTCTGACCATCTGCCGGATTATAAACAAAATGTCCCTTATCTGAGCCTATACGCTCGCAAAGACCCTTTGCCATTACTTTCTCTGATTCAGTTTCAATAAGCTGAAACTTAAGCGATGAACTACCGCAATTGACTACAAGAATTTTCATAACCTTCTCCTTAATATTTTGATTTGCAGGGCGGATATTTATGATAACCATCCTCAATTCCTGTACTATTAATAATACAAGCAAAATAATAATTTGAAAAGCCACTGTTAATTCTTTAACACGTTTTTTACTTATTTATCTATAAGTTTTACTGATAAAAAAAATTAAAAAACTGATAAAAAAAAAAATTAAAAAAGTTGTTGACATCCTTTTAGATTTGCTGTATATTATTACTTGCGTCTGACAGAGACGACAAGCGATGCGATAGTAGCTTAGCTGGTAAAGCGCCACCTTGCCAAGGTGGAGACCGCGGGTTCGAATCCCGTCTATCGCTCTTAACAATTTCATTTCTCCGCGCTGACCGGTTTTAACCGGCAGTTATATAAATGCGATAGTAGCTTAGCTGGTAAAGCGCCACCTTGCCAAGGTGGAGACCGCGGGTTCGAATCCCGTCTATCGCTCGCAAAGCACTCAATTAAGAGTGCTTTTTTATTTTATTATTCCAATAAAACTAGTATCCATGAAAATAAAAAAAGGAGCACAGTGCATTTTAATTCCCCAATGCACTGCACTCCTTTTATTTATTTAATCCTAAACCCTCTCCTATCTGTGTGATCTTTCGCACGCTTCAACTATTATTCTAAATGTTAAAGGGAGCATCGTTCACGATCGATAATTCCGACACTCCCTCAACTATTTGATTCATCTGAACATCCCATTGGACCGTACCTCTCAATCTGCTTTTCGATAATCAAGTCATTTCTTCACGTTGGACATTACCCTTGTCTCCTCTCGAGACCCATAATATGATATGTATTCTTATGTCCCGCCTTGAGATATCTACTTCGCATTTTATGCTGTCTGATGAAACAACTACATATTAAATTTTGATGAATAGTACTTCTTGAACTAAGCGCTTAACTAAGAGGTTGACTTGGAAATTTCATTGTCCGGTGGTCTGTACCTCCAATCTTATGTAATCCGAACTGTAACACCTTTCTTTATCATTTTTCTCTTTAGGAACCTCCTTTTGTTCCTTAATTGAAAACCTCTTGTGTTTTGATGTTTATACTATACTACTCGCTGTCTAAATTGTCAACACTATTTTTAAATATTTATATAATTATCTGACTAAATGCTTATTTTACGCATCTTTTCGCACATTAATTGTTGTAAAATCAATACTTTCTTGTTTAGGTTATAGCCTGTTGCGTTGTTCCGATTTTGACCTATCTGTCACTAATATGGTAGAATATATTGTTTTACAGGGCTTATGCCCCTTTTTATGGAGGTTTTATTTATGAATAAACTGGCAATTGTAACCGATACAGGAAGCGGTCTCATGCCCGATGAGGGAAAGAAAGACGGAATATTTGTGATTCCGATCCCATTTACTATAAACGGCAGTGAATATTTAGATGGTGTAAACTTAACAACAGAAGATTTTTACAGATTCCTTGCAGAAAAGGCAGAAGTACACACTTCACAGCCTACTGCATTGGCTGTAACAGGGCTTTGGGATGAAATACTCAAAAGCTATGATGAACTTGTGTATATCCCACTCTCAAGCGGTCTTTCAGGTTCATGCGCTTCTGCAAACCTTTATGCAGAGGATTATAATGGACGTGTTCAGGTCGTAAATAACCAACGCATTTCCGTAACACAGCGTCAGTCCGCATACGATGCTCTTAAGCTTGCCGAAGAGGGTAAAAGCGCTAAGGAGATAAAGGAAATACTGGAAGCTTCAAAATTTGACTCAAGCATATATATCATGCTCGACACACTTGATTATTTAAAAAAAGGCGGTCGTGTGACTCCGGCTGCGGCAATGCTGGCAAAAGTTCTGAACCTGAAGCCGGTTCTGCAGATCCAGGGCGAGAAGCTTGACGCCTTTTCAAAATGCCGTGGAATAAAGCCGGCAAAAAAGATTATGGTAAATGCCATCAAAGAAGATATTGAAAAGCGTTTTGGCGGACATGATTCAGGCAAAGGATTTCATCTGGCTATCGCCCACACAATGAATTATGACGCAGCCGAGGAATTTGCCGCAGATCTCCGTGCAGAATTTCCTGACTATGACATTACGATCAATCCCTTATCGCTTGTTATAGCATGTCATATCGGTCCCGGTTCGCTTGCCTGCGCCGTAAGCAAAGCAATTTAACGCAAAAGGGTCATGATCCCGTCAGATCATGGCCCTTTTTATAATCCATATATAAAATCAATCTACTGCTATTGCATGTGTTTTCAGATAATCCACCCAGAGGTTCATATAATCAGCCTTAATATGAACTCCGTCAGATGTACATTCTTTAGGAAGATAACCTTCCTCATCGTTAAATACAGAATTAAGGTCGAGGTATGCAACATGTTCATTCTCTGCTACCTCTTTTATACCGGCATTTCTCCTGTCTATGCTCTCATTTGTGAATCGGTCAGAAGAATCAGCCTTTTCCTTTGTTACATGTATTACGCTGTGGATGTATATAACAGCTTCCGGCTGATAATACTTTATCATATCGATAAGCTGATAATAACAAAGATCGAACTTTTCTTCATCGGCCCATCCCATTTCGTTTATTCCGAACATGACATAAACCTTTTTATATTTGCCTGCGTTCGCTTCCATTTCCTGCAAAAGTGTAAGTTTTCCGGTAGGTGAATCAAACATCGGTTTTGTGAATACCGTATAGATCGCATAACTTTTCTGTGCAAATGCAGCTATATTTTCAAGTCCTGAATAAAGGCAGAAGCCCTGCATTCTCGAATCACCGATAAAACAGGCATCTCCGGACTCAAAATAATCATCTCCAACTGTGACAAAGCTTCCATAATCAACGGCAGAAGCCCCATCTCCCTCTGCCTGAACAAATCCCTCAGGATTATTTGCATATTCTTCGTCAGAGGCTATTTCTTTAGCAATTTCCTGCGGATTCTCTTCTCCTCCGCCGGCAACCTCTACTATATCACTTTCCTCTTCCTCCACGGTATTCCGGCTTACAGCTCCATCCGGAGGAGTCCACATCATTATATCATCAACGTCAGGATAATCCTCATTCTCAATTCCAAGCGAACTCATCACCGATGTTTTCAGAACATGAACTGCGGAAGCAACTTCAATTGTCTTGCTCTCGTTATTGGCATCTTTCATGCTGTCCTCTGCATATATAAGCCCGGACTGCACAAAAATACCAAATATTGCCATTAAGGCAACAGTCAATATTATAACAATAAAAAACGGACACTTTTTCATAATAAACCTGCTTCTACCTCTAAAAAACCCTGTTTTCAATCCTGTATCAGAACCTGAAATAAAGGAATGGATTGTAAACCGAATCAACCAATAATATTACCGAAAGCCAGAATATAAGGAAGAGTACGACCATAACATGTACTCCTTTTTTGTGGTTCTCGTAATATTTTCTAAACAATGGCGTTGAAAATATGATCGCTCCCAAAAGGAAGTACCAGTATGTCTCAATATACTCAAGCGCATCTGTTCCCGGATTCCATGTAAACATCTGGCTTAAATAAATTATTCCTTTTCCAAGTGATTCTGCTGCAAAAATAACCCATCCGCTTATTACAACTGTAAGCGTATATATTCTGGATAAAACATGTGACTTATCCAGGAATTTCTTAAGAAAAAGTCTTTCTATCGAAAGAAGGATAAAGTAATAAAGACCCCATATGATGAAATTCCAGCCTGCCCCATGCCAGAAACCTGTTATAGCCCAGACAACAAACATATTGAGGTATGTTCTTACTGCACCTGCCCTGTTTCCTCCTAGAGGAATATAAATATATTCCCTGAACCATCCGGTGAGGGTCATGTGCCATCTTCTCCAGAATTCCGTAGCTGATCTGGCTATATAAGGATTGTCAAAGTTCTTCGGAAATTCAAATCCGAGCATTTCTCCAAGTCCGATCGCCATTAATGAATAACCGCTGAAATCAAAATATAACTGAAGCGAATAGGCGATCGCTCCGAGCCAGGCAAATCCTGTTGATATATTCGAATATCCCGCCGAGTCTGTAGCATTCCATATATTTCCAAGAGTATTTGCAAATATTACTTTCGCTCCAAGCCCCAATGTAAAAGTCTTAAAGCCATTCTCTATATGCTCTGCGGTTATTTCTCTTGATTTAAGTGCATCTGCCACTTTTTCATATATTACAATAGGTCCTGCTATAAGCTGTGGAAACATTACCAGATAAGTTCCGAGATTCAATATATTATTCTCGCATTCGCACTTACCCCTGTAAGCATCTATAACATATGACATTATCTGGAAAGTATAGAAGCTGATTCCCAGTGGAAGCGTTATCGTTGGTACAGATATATTCGCTCCCGTAAAATCATTTATGCTCGTCATGATAAAGCCAAGATATTTAAATACGAAAAGCATTCCCACATCATAAAAAATCGCCAGCAGAAACATCAGCTTCCGCTGGAGAGTACCCTGTTCATATGAACACATTAGCCTTGCTATGACGTAATTTATAATTATGGAAAGAACTACAAGTACAAGGTATCTGGGCTCTCCCCATCCATAAAAAACCAGACTCCCGGCAAAAAGCGCCAGATTTTTGAACTTAAAAGGAATCAGGTAATAAACTAAAAGAAAAACAGGTAAAAACCTGAATAAAAAGATCAACGAACTAAAAACCATAACTCTCCCCTGTCGAATAAACATATAGAGGCTGCAAAATATAATAAAACCTCTGCGCCATTACAAAGTATAGCACAGAGGTTAGAAAAATAACACTTTATTTTTTAGTATAACGGATATTTGTCTGTAAGAGTCTTAACAATCTCACGTGCCTCAGCAACTTTATCCTTACCGCCAAGAACGATAAGTGAAATTGCACGTGCAACTTCATCACAGTCATCAGTATTGAAGCCTCTGGTGCTGACTGCCGGTGTTCCGAGACGGATTCCGGAAGTTACAAACGGTTTCTGAGGATCGTTAGGAATGGTATTCTTATTGGCTGTAATATGAGCCTCATCAAGAAGAGCCTCAACTTCTTTTCCTGTAAGTCCCTGAGGCTCAAGGTTAAGAAGCATAAGATGATTGTCTGTTCCACCGGAAACTATTGAAAGTCCACGGTTCATAAGGCCGTTTGCAAGAGCCTGTGCATTATCTATGATATTTTTTGCATAAGTCTTGAACTCAGGCTGAAGATCTTCCTTGAAGCAAACTGCCTTTGCAGCGATAACATGCATAAGCGGACCGCCCTGGATTCCGGGGAATACGCATTTATTAAACTTAAATTTATCAGCTGCCTCAGCACTTGAAAGAATAAGTCCTCCTCTGGGACCTCTTAAAGTCTTATGTGTTGTAGTAGTAACTACATCTGCAATTCCGATAGGTGAAGGATGATATCCTGTAGCTACAAGTCCTGCAATGTGAGCCATATCTACCATGAGGTATGCACCAACTTCATCAGCTATCTCTCTGAACTTCTTGAAATCAATAGTACGCGCATAAGCCGAAGCTCCTGCTACGATCATCTTAGGCTTGCACTCTTTTGCAATCCTTAAAACTTCATCATAGTCAATGAATCCGTCATCATTTACACCATAAGGTACGCAGTTGAAATATGAACCTGAGAAGTTAACCGGTGAACCATGTGAAAGATGTCCGCCCTGGTCAAGATTCATTCCCATAAAAGTATCGCCCGGCTTCATCATAGCAAAGAAAACTGCCATATTTGCCTGAGCTCCTGAATGAGGCTGAACATTTACATATTCACATCCAAAGAGTTTCTTTGCTCTCTCTCTTGCGAGATCTTCCACAACATCTACACAGCCGCATCCTCCATAATATCTATGTCCCGGATATCCTTCTGCATATTTGTTTGTAAGCGGGCTTCCCATTGCAGCCATAACAGCCTTGCTTACCCAGTTTTCTGAAGCGATCAGTTCTATATGGCTATTCTGTCTTTCCTGTTCTTTCTCGATTGCCTCAGCGATTTCCGGATCGACCGAACGCAGTTCGTCCAATGAATACATGCTCTTCCTCCTTAAATTCTGCTCAAATATTTTACTTTTGCGCATTAACGCGACAACTCATTGATTATAACATAGCACAATTTATTTGTTAAGGCACTCCAGCGATAATTATTTTTTTAACAAAGAAATATGCCCCTGATTTTTTAATAAAATGTTAACTGTATGTTAAAAAGTGCGCTCTATTTCCTTGAACCTCAATGGTATGTATGATAAAATCATTCATATCTTTGGGAAATCGACAGATATTCATATGTATGTCAGGAGAAAGTTATATGAAAAATTTTTTCAAGCGTTACTCTCATGCATGGATAATCATAGCCTATACTTTGATCTATATTCCATGGTTTATGTTTTTGGAGAAAAATGTAAAAAACTCATATCATATTATTCATATGGCTGTTGATGATATAATTCCTTTTTGTGAGTACTTTATAGTTCCATATTTGTTGTGGTTCTTTTATATTGCAGCAACAGTAATATATTTTATCTTTACAAATAAATCCGAATATAAAAAGCTTTGTGCTTTTCTGATAACGGGAATGACGGTTTTCCTTTTGGTATCAACCTTTTATCCTAACGGTGCAACACTGAGACCGACAGTATTCCCTCACAACAATTTTTTCACGAGACTTGTTATTCAGCTTTACAGTAGAGATACTCCAACGAATATTTTTCCGAGCATTCATGTTTATAATTCACTCGGATGCTACTTTGCAATAAGTACTTCGGAAAAGCTTTCGAAAAATAAACCTGTACTTATCTCGTCATTTATACTTACTTTTTCGATAATACTTGCGACAATGTTCTTAAAGCAGCATTCAGTATTTGATGTTATAACGGCATTTGCACTTTCAACCTTTATGTACTTTGCAATTTATGTTGTTGATTATAACAGCATTGCAGAACGCACAACATCATCCAAAGTTAGTCAGAGAAGTTTATTCAGAAGAAATCAGGCATAAAAAAAAATCCATTTTGAGCTAAAACTCAAAATGGATTTTTTTATGTTTAGTTAAAACCAACAAACCAGTGAACCAGCTTATAACCACCAATCGATATCTTACGTCCGGGCTTACCCGGAAGATTTACACTGCTTCCAAGTATTCCGTTTCTTATCTTTAAATAGAGCCAGAAATCTCTTTCCTTAAGGTATTTCCAAAGGTCGCGCTTCTTTTCAAGCGCTTCTTTACTGTCAGCTCTTATAAGCATTATCGATGATACACACATCATAATATCAAGGTAACTGATCATATATCTTCTAAGCTTACCTCCCGGTATATTCATCGAGGTGAAATAATCTATCATAAGCTTATTAACTCTGATCTGCTGATCAACCCTGCCTATCATTACTTTCTCATTTACGGATTGATCATCTCTTCCGATAAAGTAACGGTAGAAGTTGACATTCAGGTAGTAAATTGTCTTAACATACGGAAGCGGTTCAAAAACAAAAATATTATCAACATAGAATGTATGTGACGGAAGAACCATTCCCGAATCTCTTAAAAGCTTGGTTCTGTAAATTACAGAATGCATAAGAAGATACTGTCCCTTGTGGAATATACCTATCTTATCCCAGGTAACCATCTTCTCTACAGGAAGAGCAAAACGATATGTCATTACCTTTTTACGTTTTGCACCCTGCTTTTCATATACGAAATTGCAGACCATCATATCAAGAGTCGTTTCACCGTAGATCATTTCCTTTAATGTTTCAAGTACTTTCATATAAGCATCATGATCTACCCAGTCATCAGAATCCACAACCTTGAAATATAAACCCTGCGCATTTCTTATTCCGGTATTTACAGCCTCTCCATGACCTCCGTTCGGCTGATGGATCGCCCTGCAGATTCCCGGATATTTTCTCTCATATTCATCTGCTATTTCTGCTGTATTATCTTTTGTAGATCCATCATCTACTATAAGTATCTCGACCTCGTCCCCTCCGGCCAGTAATGTATCAATGCAATGTCTCATATATGCGGCTGAATTATAACACGGTACCGCAAACGATAAAATCTTCATTAGTTATCCCCTTAACCTCGTAGTTTCATAAGATTCCTGCATAAGCAGAATTTCCTTTATCTGTCTGTATCTTTCCTCCAGCGGAAGTTTGTCAACCTCTGTATCCAGCGAGACCGCAATGGCATCTATGATCTCGTCGGTGATACTCGCTCTCATTCTGTCAAATATAACAAGTTTTTCTGCATAGGTCTCTGCATCCAGAAACTCCAGAAGCATGGGCGGAACTGTATCAAGTCCGTCATCTTCCTCTTGAGCGCTCTTTAATTCCTTAGGCGCATCAGCAATCTTTTCAAATCTGTATTCCTGCTTTACATCCGGATATTTTTCTCTGTCAACCTGACTCATGAACATAGTCAGCGGTCTGGCAAATATTTTTTCCGGACTTTTTACGGGAAAATATATAACAAGTTCTTCCATTGTTTCGGAATGTCTTGCAATCGCCACTATTTCATACTCTGCCCCCTTGAAATGCCTGTACTTCTCTCCTTTTACGGGTATGTCTCTCAAAACTTCTACACCGCCTCTCTCTGACTCAGGTCTGCTATTATCAGCTCAACACTGAGTGTATCCGTAATTTTTCCGGTCTTAACGGCTTCTTCCATTTCAACACACTTTTCTATAGCAGATCTAAGCCTTTCAGGCGTAAATCTTGCCGCTGCCTCCTGGTACTTTCCAACCGTGAAGAACGGCTTTCCTATAGCTGCTGCGATAGCCTTTCTGTCTCTGGTCGTCCTGCTGACCTCTTTGGTTGCCAGCAGTGCAGCAAATTCCCGGACTATCAGAAAAAGAATTCTCATTGCAGGTTCCTTTGCGGATAGCATTTCTCCGTAAAGTTCCATTGCCTTCTTCCTGTGACCTCCCGATACTGCGTCTACCAGATCAAAGACCGTATTTGAAAGATGTATTGAACAGATTGCCTCTATATCGGAATCCTCTATAACTTCTCGCTCTCCACAATATGCAACAAGCTTATCCATTTCAGATTCCAGAGTACACATGCTGTTTCCTACTCTTGCAATAAAAAAATCCACAGACGAGCTGCGAATTTTTTTACCGTTTTTCTGAAACGAAGCAGCCACCCATTTTCTTAGCTGGCTTTCCTCCGGTGTCTTCAATTCCTCAGCACAACCATATTTCGATACAGCTTTATACATCTTTCCGCGCTTATCAACTTCATTTTCAATGAAAACGATACAGGTTTCTTCAGGAACATTTTTTAAATATTCCGCCAGTTCCTCGTTCGACTTCTTAAAAAATCCGCTTTCTTCAACGATTATAAGCCTCTTCTCTACCATAAACGGCATTGTATCGGCTAAATCGATAAGCTCCTTTGTATCGATCGCACTTCCGGAAAACACCGTGAAATTCATGTTGTCTCCGTCTGCAGCAAGTGCTGATTTGAAACGTTTCTTATAAAGACCTTTAAGATAACTCTCCTCTCCATAAAGAAGATAGCTGCTCTTAAATGTCCTGTTTTTTATATCATCAGCTGTCTGTCCCATGCCCTTTATCTTCTCACAGGTTCGGCTTTCCGTCAAGTCTTACTGGATATACCAGCTGCTGAAAGATACTCCTACTATAAACTCTGAATCATACATTTTTTTGAGCTCTTTAAGGATCGCATCCTGCACATCTTTGACCTCCATTGCGCTTATTTCAGAATATGTATATCCTCCGATCACCTTATTGACCATATCCTTTATAAGACCTTCATTTGTTGCCAGAGTTGCAGAATAAGTCTCATAATCTTCATCTGTCGAGTTAAGAGAAAGAACCACTCCGACCTGAACATAATGATCTTTTTTTGAATCCGGATCCGCCAGAAGTTTTATCGTCTGCTGATCAGAAAGGTTGAAAGCTACTATATCAGCTATCGAATAGTTAGAATTTGCTCCTTCAGCCGGGCTTTCTTCCTCTTCTTCGACATACTCGGTTCCTTCTAATGCAGCTATTTTCTTTTTTGCGTCCTTAAGTTCATCGGAGAGTCCGCGATAATCTTTCTGACTTTCTTCCAGCAATGCAAGCGTATCTGTATATGCCTTATGCTCTATATTCATTCTTACTGCGAAAAATATTATTGCAGCAAGCATCAGCGCAAAAACAATTGCCATCACCAACAATGCCATTTTCTTAAATCTCATCTGACAGATCCTCCTCGTTTATATTAAAGCTTCTCTTTTTATTATCGGTGAAATCAGAAGCCTTATTTAGTCCGCCTTTGGATAAAATAAAGTGCACAGAGTCCTGTCATAAAAACCGATGCTCCAACCGCTGCCGCTGTCCTCATTCTTCCTTTTGCTGCCTTAGGGGATATGAGTTTTTTAGAAAGGATATCATAAACCGCGTCTTCGTCTTCCTTATCATCAACCTGTCCCATTATTTTTTCAATATACCGGGCGGCATCCTCATCTATCAGCGCTCCGAATCCTGACAGTATTTTTTTCTTAAAACTCGTAAAAAATCCTCTTTCTTCATCTGCTTCTGCCTGAGCTTCCATTTTTCTCAAAAATTTTTCTTCACCTGCACTTTCTGATCTATCAGTTATTGCTGCTTTCTCATCTATATAAATAACTCCTGCATTTTCCTGAATCTCCTGCAAGGGAAATTTCAATTCAGAGATTTTTTTCTTTTCTATAAGATTTCCCGGTTTATAGCTGTAATTGTCTGTCGCCTTAGCTGCCTGTCTTTTAATAATACTGTTTATTTCAACAGTCTCCGATACCTCGATTCCGTCTTTATCCGAAGCCTTTATCGTATAAGTTCCATTTTCCGGAAATTCTATCTCATACCTTTTACCTTTGCCTTCTTTCTCAAAGCCCAGACTTCTCTCATTAAGTTCTCCAGCCTCTATTTTCATATTGTTTTTCTTATATTCAATCTTGTAATTTCCTTTATTCAATCGGTCATTAATCTCAATAGAGGCTTTGATCTTTCCCTTAGTATACCTGACCTGATCTCTGCTTACTGTCATAAAGATCTGATTTTCTTCCTTTTTATTCTCTGAATCCGATGAATTTTCCGATCGGCTTTCTTCTTTTGAGTTTTCAGAATCAGTTTTATCACAGGAATTTTCCGATCTGGAATTTTCTGACCTGCTTATTCCGTCTAAGGTCTCTGTCATACCATTTACAGGGTTCATCGTCATCATTAATGTCGCAGCAGACAATGCCGCTGCCGCCTTAATTCTGTCTTTTGTTAATAATCGTTTCATACTTTTCCTAAATACTCCTTATATATTCGTAGATTTTCATATGTTTTCCGTCTGTTTCTGCAGTTATCGCACCGACGTCTTTTGTTATATAAATATCTGCCCTCCTCTCTTCAAGCTTTTCAATTGTTTCAGAATGCGGGTGACCATATTTATTTTTTCTGCCACATGAAATAAATGCGTATCGTGGCTTTATAATATCTAAAACTTCCTCCGGTGAAGAATTTCTAGAGCCATGATGTGCAACCTTAAGGATCGTATAACTCCCCTTAAGTGAATTTACGAGTGCCTTTTCATTTTCTCCCTGCACATCTCCTGTCAGAAGAAGTGAAAAGTCCCTGTATCTTACGGATAAAACCGTCGAATAAGAATTTGCATCCTCCGTAACCGCTTTTTCTGCCGGGTTCAGACACTCCACCGTCATTTCTCCATCATTAAACCTGTCTCCTTTCTTTATAATTCTGAGCTCCGTCCCTTTCTTCCGGGCAAGCTCTACAAGCTTTGTATAAGCTTCATCCGGCTCCGCAATATCCGGCAGGACCAGCGTCTCTATCCTTAACCCCTCTCCGTTTTCCATCTCCAACAATTCTATGAATCCATTAATATGATCCGCATCAGAATGTGTCATAAATGCCATGTTTATTTTTGAAACTCCCATTGATTTAAGAGCCGGAACCACCTTATATTTAGCTATTTCTTTTTCATCAGTACTTCCGCAGTCGACCATGTAAGTAATCCCCGACGGACTTCTGATGAAATTACAGTCTCCCTGACCTATATCCAGCATCATGTAGCGAAAACGTGTATTCGGATTAAAGAAAATAACCCCCATCATCAGCAATATTCCAACTGCCATTAACCTTCTTTTTTTCTTCTTATCCTCAATCCTATCCTTAATAAAAAGAAACAAGAGCAGGATCATGTAATAAATAACTATCCTCCATATTGCAGGTCGTCCTGCCACCAGCACGCAACCATCAGCCCTTGCAAAGAAAGATGATGTTATTTTGTATATCATCAATATCAAATGACATATCCCTGCCGGCATAAAAACGAACGGCAGCCCTGTCCAGGAGCAAAACGCAAGCAAAATAGCCGCTATCATGAGAACCGTCATAAGAGGCACGATTATAAGATTTAAGAAAACCGAAAATATAGGGATCTGATAAAAGAAATAAAGAACTATCGGAAATGTAAATACAGTGACCGAAAGACTCATGAATGCTGCCGAAAAGGCTTTTGGAACTTTTATATTTCCCATAAGCGCAATTCCTGTAACAGCTCCGAAAGACAGGAGAAAACCTGCATCCATGCAAAGCATCGGCTGAAGCAAAAGTATTATTATCATAGAAAATGACATTGCTGAAAGCAGGTCATAACTTCTGCCTATTAATTCTGCCGTAATGCAGGTTCCAAGCATTATTGATGCTCTGACGACCGATGCCGATCCACCTGTCATCTCCGCATAAGATAAAATAATAAAAAAGCTCAAAATAACGGCAATGATCCTTTTTAACTTAAATCTGAGCAAAAGCCTGTAAAATCCTAAACCTATTATTGATACATGCAACGCAGAAATCGAAAGAATATGTGATATCCCTGCTCTTTTGTAAATATCTTTTATATCACTGTCAAGGCTCGTTTTCTCACCTAAGAGCATTGCTTTTATAACTCCTGCATCCTCTTCTGAAAGGCAGGTGTCATAAAGGACCGCTGTTCTTTCCCGTATTTGCTTTAAGACTTCAGGGAAATATTTATAGTATTTTCCTTTTTCTTCTATTTTTGCATCCATTAATGCTATATCTATTCCATGTATCGCACGGTAAAAGGCCATATCAAACTGTCCGGGATTACGGGAACGTTCAAATGAATAAAGCTTTCCTCTGATCCTTAAAGCCTGACCAATACACGGAAGGTTATTATCAGAAATAGAAATATCTGTATAGCAAAGTGCTCCTCTTAAATATTCAGTTTTATTTTGGGATTTTTTATCGTCCGTGGGATTTGAAATTATACGGACTTTTTGAATTTGAACTACTAATGAATCGTTTTTATAATATCTGTCGGATACCCTGCCCTCAACTATGCAGGGATATCCGGCTCTGTCTCCTGCGTCATATATCTCAGGCGGATGCAGCAGGCATAATAAGCGCACCAGCCCGAAGACTATGACAGCCATCCATGCAAGTGGTCTTTTCAGAACTTTTTCACTTCCTTTCAACTATTTCTGTCGAACGTGAATATGGTCTGTCCAGATCTATCTTGTCTCTGAATACTCTTTCCGTCTCACCGTCTATGGATATCTGAACCTTTGAAACTCCCCTTACCTCACAAAGAGAATTTACCAATGAGTAAAAGACAGCTTCTTCTGAAACGTTAAGCGCCTGGTCTATTATTGAGGAATCCAGATCGCAGTAACATATGCCGTCTCTCACTGCTATGCTGTTCACTTTTGTATCCGGAACTATCGTTGCATAAACGCTGTTGTCATCCGGTCCTGCGATCAGATTATCCACCACCAGTTTTTCCATTGCTATATTGCTTGAATATACCAGGCTTTTATCCGTCCTTATGAGCTTTGTTCCACTGCTGTTCGCAAAATAAAGATGCAGTGTTGTTTTTGAGTATGAGCTTATTTCCTTGCCGGCATTTTCTATAAAAGTATGCTCAGACATTGAACCAACTTCTGTCCCGTCATTTAGTTTCAAAGGATGCCCATTAACCGATACTGTAAGATAATAAACATCATCCAGCTGGGTAAAGGTATTGACAAGGGACATCCTGAAAAGCACCTCTTCTGCCTTTCCAAGACTTTTGTAGGATTTATCAAAATTCAGATTGAGCGTGGAAGATTCATCCATCGAATAATCAAGTACAGCAGTCTGTGTACCAAGTATTCCCTTCAAGCCCTCGCTTTTTGGTCCTTTTTCAAGTCTTTTTAATAGTTTATCAACATCAAGATCTTCCTTTTCAAGCCCTGCTTCTTCTGACAATACCTGATCATACTCAGAATTTACAAAATAAACCTGAACCTTATCCCCATCCTTTTTCTCCAAAGAGACCTTATCGGATTTTCCGCAAGCTGTAATTGAAGATCCAATCGCCAAGGAAAGAACTATTAAATTTATTTTTTTCCATATATTATTCATTCCACATATTTAACCGGGATCCTGACTAAAAATACAGTTCCCTCTCCTTCATTGCTTGTCGCTTTTATGGCACCTCTGTGAAGCAGTATTACCGTTCTTGTAATAGCCAGTCCAAGTCCCGTTCCTCCGATTTCCCTTGAATGAGACTTATCTACTCTGTAAAATCTTTCAAAAATATGCTCTATTGAATCCGCCGGAATACCTATTCCGCTGTCTGATACCTTTATTGTAAAGAACTGATAGTCGGCATCTGCCTCAACTCTGACCCATCCTCCGGGCTTGTTATACTTAATGGCATTTTCAACAAGATTCATTATTGCAAGATTCATCTTTGTTTCATCTATCTCAGCATTGATCTGCTTGTCATTATCTTCAAAGATCAGCTCGATATTATTTGTTTCGGCAAGGGGTGTGAGCATCTTAAGCATCTGAGTGAGCATATTATTCAGATTTACATTGCTTATATTCGGCTTTCCTGCCTTTTTATCCATTTTTACAAGTGACAGTAAGTCATTGATTATTTTATTCTCTCTGTCAACTTCGTCCGCAATGTCATCCATAAATTCCTTATAAGTCTCAACAGGTACGTCATCTCCCATTCTTATGGAATCTGCCAGCACTTTCATGGATGCAAGCGGTGTCTTTAATTCATGCGAGACATTTGAAACAAATTCCTGTCTGGAATCATCAAGTGTTTTCATCCTGCTCAGGAGCTTATTAAAGGCATCCATGATCGATTCTGTTTCGGTATAATCCGGAATTTTCTCATCAGTAACGCCAAATCCCGAATCTACTGATTCAATTACTTTTGTGATCTTATCAAACGGGTGTACCAGTATTGATGCTGCCACTACTGCAAAAATAAATATTCCTGCTATCAGTGTAACCACCAGTATATTGTTTTTATGCCTGAGTACGTCTACATTATCAGCCACTGTACTCGTGGATGAGCTCGCGAATATTACGCCTTCTATTGTTTTTTCGTCTGCTTTATAGATTGGAACCGCAAGTTCAATATAAGAATTCACATTATCATAATTCTGTATGACAGTTCCTGTCTCAGCACAGTTGATTATCTCTTTCGCAACCATCGTCTTACCGGCAGACATATCGTAAGTATCAACAACCACCTGAAAATTATTGTCTATTATAAGGATCCGCCCGTTAAAAAAACTTGAAAAGAGATCAAGTTCTTCTTCTACATATGCCTCGTCCTCGTTTTCAAGGAATTTCACCTTTGACAAATGGTTTGCAAGAATTCTGAACTGGGTAACCGTATTATTTTTCTGATTGGAAATAGCCCTGCTCCTGTAATCATTAAGCATGCTCTCTCTCATCACGATAATAGAAAATACGCCCACCAGCATGACAATGGCAAGAATTCTAAACTTTAAACTTTTTAATACTTTTGATTTCTGAATTATAAAAGAAATGATCGTTTTTAACATTTTAATCACGCCTGAAAATATATTCTGGGATTTAAGATTTTAACCTGTTTAGCTTAACTGTTTTGTAATTCTTTGTCAAGTTGTTACTGTTCACACGCTTTCAGCGTGCTCCAGTAACGGGTTTTGCCATTTAAGATTGCCTACGGCAATGGGCAAAACCCAGTGTTCAGTCAAAGTTATTGTGGCATAACTGCGCAGCGGAGTGCGCAGTTTGCCTGTGAACAGTAACGTCAAGTTCATCTTGCATCAAAAGCAAAACTTGTTCTATCTCTATCCTGGTGATAAAATAGTAATTGTATACAAATTTCTCGCATTTTTTCGAAAGGGAGATGGTGAATATGAACAATTTTTTCAAAGCGATTACAGCAACCATTCTAATAGCTGCAATTACCACAGTTCCCGTTTTCGCAGCAACTCCTGCGGCAGCAGAAAAGGCGGATCAGATTGTATCTGAGATCATCAGACCGGGAATGACCGATGCCCAAAAAGTTCAGGCCTGTAATGATTATCTTATCAAAAATTTATCCTACGACTATAGTTTTACGAACTGTACGGCCGACTCCGCTCTGACTAACGGCTCAGCAACACCTGAAGGATACGCTGATTCCTTCAAGCTTCTCATGGATGCCTGCAGCATACCATGTCAGATTGTAAAAAATGCCGATCTGGATCACACCTGGAACCGCGTATATATTAAAGGTGTTCCCTATGAAGTGGATGTAAGCATGAACGATTCAAGTGAAAGCAATGATTTCACTCTCATCACTGCCGAAGAATTCTTCCAGAATCTTTTGTATTGCGTGGATGTACATTCTTATGTAGATAAAACCTGATCAATATTCTATGATAATAATTTCGGGAGTCTGAACAATCTGCAGACTCCCGTTTTTTAGAAAAATTATAGATTTTTGATGCAAAGCCTCAAAAATCCCGCAAACAAGCCATTTAAATGTGGCTGCGCCACGGGCTTGTTTGAGTAGAGTACTTAGCGAGGTTTTTTCGAGCTTAGTACGAACCATACAAGTTTGCTTAGAGAGGTTCTTTCGAACTTAGCAAGCTTGTTTGCCACTTGTTATACGTTATCACACGTAACCCACAGTAAATGCGGGTTCCTGCAATTAAGTCACCAAAACATATAAATTATAAAATCATTCATGAAGCTCGAGTGGAAGTCCATCAGGATCATGAAAGAATGTCATTTTTTTATTGGTAAAGCTATCGGTTCTTACAGGTTCACATTCAATTCCCTTATCTTTTAATTCAGCTATAGATTCTTCGATATTTTCTGTATAAAATGCCAGATGCCTGAGTCCGCATGCCTCCGGATAGGAAGGACGTTTAGGCGGATTTTCAGGTGCAAATATTTCCAGTTCGATATTTTCGTTTAGTTTAAGATCTAATTTCCAGTCTTTTTTATCAGGTCTGTAATTTTCACGAATGACTGAGAATCCAAGCTTATTAACGTAAAAATCTTTCGATGTCTGATAGTCTGATACTATAATTGCTATATGATGTATATTTGATAATTTCATTGCTTCTGCTACTCCTTAAAATGCTTTATTTGCTAAGTTGTCTCTTGCGCAGCGAATCAGTCCATCATACACTTCACTAAATTTAACACCAAATTTTGCAGCCCTGGAACAATTCATCCATAAATTATGTCTTGAAGGTGCGTCCTCTACTTTGAGATCAAGTCCCATCTCGTCAACAAAGCGGCAGGTTATTTCGTACATGGAGCTTTTAGTTTCGCTTCCAAAATTATATACTCCTCCCGGAAGTTTAATTACCTTATCAACATTTTCTGCCACTTCTCTTAGATATGTTATTCCCCTGTATTGCTTAGAACTAAATGAAACTGTTCCCTGAGCAGCCATGATCTGACTGTAATAATTAGGTCTCGACGGATAATCATCAAACATCCACTCTGCACGAAGCATTACAGCTTCCGGCAAAATATCGAGAACTCGTTTTTCCATTTCAAGTTTATGCTCCGCATATATATTTGCAGGTTTTACATTTTCCTCCTCGTAAGGTCCATCTTCTTCAAGTCCACTGTATACCTGATCAGAGCTAAAACAAACGAGCTTTCTTCCTTGTGCTGCTTTTGCAAGTAATACCGGTATTTCCACATTTGCAATATGTGAGGCTTCCGGGTCAGCTGCACAGTCACCTATATCTGACATTGCAGCAGTATGAATTATCGTATCTGCTTCACTTTCATCTACCATTCTTTTTATATCATCTTCTGACATATTTCTAAGAGATGGCGCAGCAATAACATCATCCCTTGATTCCATAAGCTTATGTCCTACAAATCCACGTGCTCCCGTAATTAAAATCATAATTCTTCTCCCTTCTTAGCAAAAAAATTATATCATCCCGATATAGCCGCATACAAGAGGACATTTTCGGAACGACTATCTATAGGATTTTGTTGTTTCCTGTTACGTTGTTCGGTTTATCTATTTCCAACGAGAGCGTTCCTCGTAGGAACTTTGAAGCGAACAGCGTAACAGGCGAAGCCTCTAAACAAAATCCTATAGGTTTATAATAACTATAAAAAGCCGGAACTTTTCTCAGTTCCGGCTTTGTGATCAGGATTGGAAATAATAGCCTACGCCCCATTTTGTGTGGACGTAGCGGGGATTGCTCGGGGACTCTTCGATCTTTTCGCGGAGACGTCTTACGTGAACGTCTACTGTACGCTCATCGCCCGGGTATTCCTTGCCCCAGATAGTGTTCAGAAGAACTACTCTTGAATATACTTTATTAGGATTCTTTGCAAGAAGTTCGAGAAGATCAAACTCCTTTGCTGTAAGGTTAACTTCTTTATCTTTAACGAAAGTTCTGCGTCCGTCAAGATCAAGCTTGAGGCTGCCCTTTTCTATTACAGTTGAGGTGTCCTCTTTTCTCGTTGTCTTTTCAGAACGTCTTATAAGAGCTCTTACTCTTGCCTTTACTTCAAGGATATTGAAAGGTTTTGTTATATAATCATCAGCTCCGTACTCAAGACCCAATATTTTATCCATATCATCGCCCTTTGCAGTCAGCATGATTATCGGAACATCCGAAAATTCCCTGACCTGCTGACATACGTCAAATCCGCTGATCTTAGGAAGCATGACATCCAATACTATAAGTGAATATTCATTGCCCTTGATCATCTCAAGTGCATCTTCACCATTGTACGCCATCTCAACTTCGTAATCGTCCTGTTTCAGCGCAAACGCAAGTCCTTTTACAATGTTCTTTTCATCATCAACCAAAAGTACTCTTCTGCTCATTGATTATCCCTATATCCTTATCTTATCTTTAATTTTCAAAAAAAGTCCGTCCTTAATTCCGGCAACTTTTTTTATATCATCTATGCTTGCAAAGGCTCCATTGCTTTCCCTATATGAGATTATTGCCTCAGCCCTTGTTTCGCCTATTCCACTGATCGTTGTCAGTTCTTCGGCAGAAGCCGTATTTATATTAACTCTTCCGTCATTAGCTTCCTGACTTTCAGTCCCCCAGAGATCACCAGCGATCTCCCTTAAAGCTTCCGCTTCATTTCCTTTTTCATTTATTTCTTTTAATTCATCAATTGTTGGAAATTTGATCCTGTCCCCGTCTGAAAGGAGCAATGCCTGATTTACAGCATCCTCTGCCGCATCTTTTCTAAGGCCGCCTGCTTTTTCCAGGACTTCAAATATCCTGCTTCCTTCAGGCATTTTATAGACACCCGGGCTTTCAACCGCCCCGCATATATAAACATATATGTCCTGGCTTACGGACTCCGCTTCCTCTTCGACAACATTATCAGAAATCGCCTCCGAGCTTTCATATTTTTCTTCAGATTCAAAAGTTGAAAGTTCAGTCTCAACTGCGGAATTCTGTCCGCAGGCCGATAAAAACAAGACGATAGTCAAACTTAAAAGCACCGTCACAACGGATTTCTTTCCTTCGTTACGGTGCCAATATAATTTTCCCGACATTTCAATACTCCTGACTGCATTTCCGTCAGGCGCATTCAACCCAATTGCACTTTTATTCTACTCTTTGTATTCTAAAGATGCAATACTTTTTTAATATTTTTGAAATATTAGACTAAATTTAGCTTCTTGTCAGTCTTATTTACGAAATTTTATCCAAAACCTTCTCTAAAACAGAACACATTTCATCGATGTCTTTCTTCTCAAAAACAAGCGGTGGAACTATCCTTATAATATTACTTCCTGCAGTGATCACAAGAAGGCCTTCCTTCTGGGCATCCTTTACCAGATCTCCGGCGGGCATATCGAGTTCTATTCCTCTCATGAACCCTTCACCGCGGACTTCTTTTATATGACTGTTCTTTGACTTGAGTTCTTCAAGCTTTTCGGTCATATAAGGCGAAAGCTCCTTTACATGTCCTACTATATCCTTTTCCTCAAACTGACGGAGAACCTCGCAGACAGCCGCTGTCGCTAAAGGATTACCTCCGTAGGTTGAGCCATGATCACCGGGTGCCAATGATTTTTCTGCAACTCTTTCAGTCATCAGGAATGCACCTACAGGTATTCCGCAGCCAAGTGCTTTTGCAAGCGTAAGAATATCGGGCTTTACGCCATATTTTTCAAATGCAAACATGCTTCCGCTTCTTCCAAGTCCACACTGGATCTCATCGATCATCATGAGTATATCATTTTCGTCGCAGAGCTCTCTTACTCCCTTTATAAATTCCTCAGTTGCGGGATAAATTCCGCCTTCTCCCTGAATTGTTTCAAAGATTACGGCACAGGTCTTTTTATTTACAAGTTTTTTAACAGATTCGAGATTATTGAACTCGGCAAATTTAATATGCCCTATTCCTGTTCCAAATGCTTCCCTGTAATGAGCGTTTCCGGTTACTGAAAGCGCACCCATTGAACGTCCGTGGAATGAATGCTCCATGGCGATTATTTCGTAGTCTTCTGCCGGAGCCTTGCTGTATGCATATTTAAGAGCTGATTTAATTGCTCCCTCGATAGCTTCTGTTCCGCTGTTGGTAAAAAATACCCTGTCCATTCCACTTATTTTATTTAGTTTTTCCGCAGCTTTTACAGCCGGAACATTATAGTAAAGATTCGAAGTATGGATAAGCTTGTCTATCTGACTTTTAAGGGCATCATTATATTCTTTATTATTATAACCAAGCGCAAAAACGGCTATTCCCGATGCTGCATCGAGATATTTTTTGCCGTCTGTGTCATAAAGATATACTCCGTCACCCTTCTCAAGCACGATGGGATAACGGTTGTAAGTATGAAGAATATTGCTGTCGCCGATCTTCATATATTCTTCTGTATTGCTCATTTATCAATCCTCCTTAACTATAGCTGTTCCGATACCTTTCTCGGTAAATATCTCAAGGAGGAGACAGTGAAGTATACGTCCGTCGAGAATGATAACACTGTTTACGCCTCCGTTTACGGCATCTATGCAGTTTCCAAGCTTAGGAATCATTCCTCCGCCTATGAATCCGCTGTGAAGAAGCTCCTCCGCCTCTTTTCCGCTGAGCCTTGAAATAAAACTGTTCTTATCGTTAATATCTTTGTAAATTCCTCTGATATCCGTAAGAAATGCAAGCTTTTCAGCCTTCAGAGCCTTTGCTACCGCACATGCGGCATCATCTGCATTTACATTATAGGTATCAAAATTTTCATCCATGCCTACCGGACATACTACCGGCAGGAAATCTTTTTCAAGGAGATCTGAAAGGATCGTAGGATCAACACTCACTACCTCGCCAACATATCCGATATCTTTGCCTTCGGAATATTTTTTCTTAACCTTAAGGAGTCCGCCGTCTTTTCCGGAAACTCCTACAGCTCTTACTCCAAGACTTTGAACAAGCTGTACGAGACCTTTGTTCACCTTATTGAGAACCATTTCCGCAACTTCCATGGTCTCTGAATCTGTAACTCTTAAGCCATTTACAAAATTAGGTTCCATGCCTACTTTTTCTACCCAGCGGCTTATTTCTTTTCCACCGCCGTGTACTATTACAGGCTTAAATCCTACAAGCTTTAAGAGGGTCACGTCCTTTATGACATTTTCTCTCAGAACATCTGAAGTCATAGCGGATCCGCCATATTTTACAACTATTATCTTTCTGTTAAATTTCTGTATATAAGGCAGTGCCTCTATGAGCACGCTTGCTTTTTCCTGGACTTCTTTCATCTGTTCCTCTGCCAATGCCTGTCCTTCCATAATACTCCTCCTCTTTTAAGATCTGTAATCTGCATTTATCTTCACATAGTCATAAGTAAGGTCACAGCCCCATGCTGTTGCCTCTGCTTCACCCATTTTCATATCGGCAGTTACATGTACTGCCTTCTCCGACAATATCTTTGTTGCTTCCTCTTCGCTGTAATCTGTCTGAACACCATCTTTGAAGATAAGCATCTTTCCTGCTGCACTTTCAAACCAAAGTTCTATCTTATCGGGATCAAACTGCACACCTGAATACCCCAATGCACAAAGTATTCTTCCCCAGTTTGCATCATGTCCGAATATGGCAGCTTTCGTAAGTGAAGAAGTTATTACGGACTTTGCAAGTACCTTCGCGTGCTCTTTGCTGTCTGCTCCGACTACCTGAACCTCGAAAAGAGCTGTTGCACCTTCTCCGTCCGCTGCCATCATTTTAGCCAGACCGGTATTTACGTAATTCAGCGCTTCCTTAAACTTTTCGTAATCCTCATTTTTCTCACTTATCCTGGCATTTCCTGCCATGCCGTTTGCCATAACGAGGAGAGTATCATTTGTGGAAGTATCACCGTCCACAGAGATCATGTTAAAGGTGTCCTGAACATTTTCGGAAACGAGCTCCTGAAGAAGCTTTCCGTCTATATCCGCATCTGTTGCAACATAAGCGAGCATCGTACACATATTAGGGTGGATCATTCCGGATCCCTTTGACATTCCTCCGACTGTGACTGTTTTTCCGCCGATCTCAACGCTTACCGCGATTTCCTTCGGATGCGTATCCGTAGTCATTATCGCTCTTGCTGCCTCATTTCCCGCTGACAGCTCTGACTTGAGTTTTCCGCTTAGATCCTTTATTCCGGCTTTAAGCTTATCCATTTTAAGCTGCATTCCGATAACGCCTGTCGAGCCTACAAGGACGTCATCTGTCTTTATTCCTAAAAGCTCTGCTGCGCACTCAGCGCTCTCCCTACAGTATTTAAGACCCTGCTCACCGGTGCAGGCATTTGCTATTCCCGAATTTACAACCACTGCCTGGGCAGTTCCCTTTTCCTTAACTATATCTCTGTCCCATATTACGGGTGCAGCCTTTACTACATTCGTCGTGAAAGTTCCTGCGACATTGAAAGGCTTTTCCGAATAGATCATTGCCATATCCATTCTGCCCTGATATTTAATTCCCGCTGCCGTTCCTGCGGCACTGAAACCCTTTGCAGCTGTCACTCCGCCATTTTCAATAATATTCATAGCATTCCTCACTCGTTGAATTTCTCTATGTTTTCATTATTCAGTGTAAAATCATAGTAATTAAGATCAAGGCGCTGTTTCCAGCCTATGCCTTTCCAAAAGGCATTTCCCACATCATTCTGGGTAAATGCGATAAGTGCAACCTTATTTATTTTTTCTTTTTTTAATGCCTGCATTGCAAGAACCACCATCGCCTTGCCTATTCCATGCATTCTGTATTCTTCCGAAACACAGACATGATAAAATGTCGCTCTTCTTCCGTCGTGTCCGCAGAGGATCGCTCCGACTATTTTTCCCTCAGCCTCAGCAACGATCGATGTTGCGGGATTTCTGGCAAGAAATCTTTTTACTCCTTCAAAACTGTCATCTATAGAACGCATTGAAAAACCTTTTATTGTTTTCCATAATGCATAAACGCCGTCATAGTCATCTATTGTCATTGTGCGAACACTGAATTTCATTTTCTTATCTTCCCTTTTTGCAGGTCTTCTTTTTAAGGCCTGTCTTTTATTCATAAGTCTCATTACGGTACCATCGGAATGGCTGTTAAGCCCATTGACTCCTCAAATCCAAACATTATGTTCATATTCTGTACTGCCTGTCCTGCAGCTCCCTTTACAAGGTTATCAAGTGCTCCCATCATAACGACTCTTCCGGTTCTCTTATCAACCTTCCAGCTGATATCGGTAAAGTTGCTTCCCTCGACAAATCTAGTCTCCGGCGGAAGTCCTTCTTTCATAAGTCTGATGAATTTTTCTGTTCCGTAGTGCTTTACATAAGCTGCCTTTATGTCTGAATCTGTAACACCCTCTTTTAAGCTTGCTGTTTCTGTTGCAAGTATTCCCCTGTTCATCGGCACGAGATGAGGTGTGAAATTTATCATTACAGGACTTTCGAATGCATATCCCAGCTGCTCCTCTATCTCAGGTGTGTGACGGTGAGTCGTAACACCGTAAGCTTTTGCGCTTTCATTTACTTCGCAGAAAAGATTAGGAACCTTTGCCCCTCTTCCTGCTCCTGATACTCCAGAAAGTGCATTTATTATAAGTGTATTTGGATCTATGAGCTTTTCCTTTACCAGCGGATAAGCTGTAAGTATCGAACATGTTGTAAAGCATCCGGGATTTGCAAGCAAACGGGTATTTTTGATCTTTTCCCTGTTTACTTCGCAAAGTCCGTAAACTGCCTTTTCTATAAGTTCCGGTGACTCATGTTTGATCCCGTACCATTCTTCATAGATTGAAACGTCCTTTATTCTGTAATCTGCTGAAAGGTCTATGAATTTAGCCTTCGAAAGAAGCTTTTCATTTAACATGCTTCCAAGATACCCCTGAGGAGTTGCGGTAAATACCACATCTACTCTATCGACCAGCTCATAAATGCTGTCAGCGACACAGTCCATATCGATAAGTTCAAAAAGATTTCTATATATATCAGTAAATTTCTGTCCGGCAAAACTTTTTGAAACAAGCCATTCAATTTTTACTTCTCTGTGACCTAAAAGAAGTCTCACTATCTCATTTCCCGCATACCCTGTAGCTCCTATTATTCCGGCTTTAATCATAAAAAGATACCTCCAACTTTATATAGATAGGAAAGACTTTTTGTCTCTCACGCTAATACTTTACACTTTTAAAGTACGAAAGACAAGTTATTCTTAAATTCAATCAATTATGTCTTTGCATAAATATACACTCTATTTTGCATAAATGCAACTATTATGCATATTTTTATGAATTTTGTACAACTTTTGTGGATTTTAATGCATATTATTTCACTTGCGTAAAAGCTTTTACTGATGTATTCTATTCTTAGAAGTCAACGATATGACTCAGATATCATATTGAAAACCAATCAAAATAATATAAGAAACGGAGAGTATTCGCTATGGCAGAAAAAGAAAAGGTAATACTTGCATACTCGGGCGGACTTGATACTACTGCTATCATCCCCTGGCTTAAGGAGAACTACAATTATGATGTTGTATGTGTCTGCATTGACTGCGGACAGGAAGAAGAGCTGGACGGACTCGAGGAAAGAGCTAAATCCTGTGGTGCATCCAAACTTTATATAGAAGATGTTTGCGATGAATTTGCAGATGAATATATCCTTCCCTGTGTTCAGGCTCATGCAGTTTATGAAAATGAATACCTTCTTGGTACATCAATGGCCCGTCCTCTTATCGCTAAGAAACTCGTAGAGATCGCCCGCAAGGAAAAAGCTGTTGCGATCTGCCATGGCGCTACAGGTAAGGGAAATGACCAGATCCGTTTCGAGCTCGGCATCAAAGCTCTCGCTCCTGACTTAAAGATCATTGCTGCATGGCGTGATCCCAAATGGACAATGGATTCACGTGAGTCAGAGATCGCATACTGCCGCGAGCACGGCATCAATCTGCCTTTCTCAGCTGACAGTTCCTACAGCCGTGACCGTAACTTATGGCATATAAGCCACGAAGGTCTTGAGCTTGAGGATCCTTCATTAAAGCCTAACTATCCTCACCTCCTCGTTCTCGGTGTTCGTCCTGAGGATGCTCCGGAACAGGGTGAAGATGTTACAATGACTTTCGAAAAGGGTGTTCCGGTTTCTGTTAACGGCGAGAAGATGAAGCTTTCCGATATCATCCGTACCTTAAACAAGCTCGGCGGAAAACATGGTGTCGGCATAATCGATATCGTAGAAAACCGTGTTGTAGGTATGAAGAGCCGCGGCGTTTATGAGACTCCCGGCGGAACCATTCTCTACGCTGCACACCAGCAGTTAGAAGAACTTATCCTCGACAGGGAATGCATGCGTATAAAGAAGCGTGTATCCGATGAGCTTGCGCAGCTTGTATATGAAGGCAAATGGTTCTCTCCTCTCCGTGAGGCACTCTGCGCTTTCATCAAGTCAACACAGACTTATGTTACAGGTGAAGTAAAGTTCAAGCTTTACAAGGGCAATATCATCAAAGCAGGTGAATCTTCACCTTATTCACTCTATAACGAAAGCCTTGCTTCCTTCAAGACAGGTGACCTTTATGATCATCACGATGCAGAGGGATTCATCACTCTCTTCGGTCTTTCAACCAAGGTTCGTGCTATGAAGCAGGCAGAAGTCAATAATAAATAATCAGTTTTACAGGCACCGGAATGGCTTAAAAGTCATTTCGGTGCTTTTGTTGTTATATTTTAATATTTAAGGGGTATAAATTTATGACATTGTATATTGCTGTTTTAGACGATAATCCTGCTGACAGAAAGCAGGCTGAACGGCTTCTTTCAAGAGAAGCTGATCTTCGTACGCCTTCCGGAGAGGTTTTATATATAGATACTTACGGAAATGTTGAATCAATACTTTCATCTGCAAGCCGCTATGATCTCTTTTTTGTAGATATAAGCGGATCCGAGCGGGACGGAATGATGGTGGCAGTACGTCTTCGAAACAGTGGTGTCTTAAGCCCTATCGTACTCTGTTCTGACAAGATCGACTATGAGACAAAATACGGGAAGGATGAGGATTTTATTTATGTAAAAAAACCTCTCTGGCAGAAGGATTATGCCCGCTATATCGATCATGCCTTTAAGGAAAAAGAAGAACGTCCTGTTCTTATCGAATTCAGAAATGAAACAGATACTGTCCTCTGTGCAGCATCCGATATCCTTTATGCAAGGGAAAACGGAGCTTATATTAATATTGCAATGACTGAGCAGCGTTCTTTTCACATGCTTGGGGATTTCAAAAAATTCAATTCCCTTATCTCAGATTTCAGATCATCTTTTCTCCAGACATCAAAAGACACCGTCATAAACATGTCTCATGTCACAGCCTCCAAGGGCTCGACCTTCAAAATGTCCGACGGTGCCATTATCCGTTATGGTATTTTTTCAAAGAAAAAAATGCAAAAAGCCTGGGAAGAATATATCAGGCAGCATATTTCCCTTAATATCAAAAAGTGACTATTATCCCTCCACGTCCTGCATAAAGTGAGCTGATCCCGGCTGTATTAAGTATTACGGTTCTTGCAAATTCAGCCTTGGAAATATATCTTGCCATGACTTTTTCCGCTCTTTCGCGGCAGTTCACATGAGTAATAAAGAGTGTCCTGTCTTTGGTATCCTTAATTTTTGCAAGTGACAGCTCAACCATCTTATCTAATGCCTTTGCCATTCCTCTGGCAAGAACTGCCTGCTCTATCACTCCGTGGACACCTAAGCAGACAGGCTTTATGTTTAATGCCTGGGCTACCAGCGTCTTCATTCTTGAAAGACGTCCATTCTTTCTTAAAACCTCCATATTTTCCAGAACAAAGAAGGTCTGCATATTATTATGAATGAAGTCTTCTGTTTTTGAAATTATCTCATCCGGCGAAAGACCCATATCCGCATATTCTGCCGCTTTCATCAATGCCTGAGCTTCTCCTGAGGATGCTGACTCTGAGTTAAATACATGTATCTTTTTTCCCGGATGCTCCTCCTCATAAATTGTTGCTGCAAGCCTTGCACTCTGATATGAACCCGAGAGCTCCGCAGAAAGAGTCGCCACAAATATCACATCAGCATCTCCTTCAAAGGCCTTCATATAAAGTTCCGGTGAAGGGCATGCCGATTTGGGGCATTTCGGATACTCATCAATGGACTCCAGAAATTTATTCATGTTAAGTGACGCATCATCAATAAATACTGTTTTCCCAACATTTATCGTGAGCGGCACTCTGACGCAATCATGATCATCTTCAAAAAAATCAGGAAATTCACAGCAGCTGTCTGCAACATACTTAAATTTCATGGTACATAGCCTCTCTTCCGCATGACGTAGTTTTTAATACTAGATACATTTTACCATACATTGTCTTTTATGAAAAGCATTCTTTAAAAGCTAGATGTTTGGCAATTTTCGTGGTAAACTGTATATAGAAGAAGAAAGATAATTACTAAAAAAGGGGGAGACAGTCTGATGAAGAAGGGTGTGCTCAGAGTTGCAGCAGTAGTTTTATTTGCTGCGGTTATTTTTATTAATATTTCTCACGGTCATGTCAAAGCATTTCAGGGCAAGGATTCCGGCACTACCGAAGAAGTCAGTGTCATCGACGGAGACGGGGTTCTAGCTGATTCCGGCGAAGAGGAAAAAGAAACCTCATCCACCATTGAAAATCTGGATCAACTTACCGCAGGAGCCGGTTCGATTTCCACTAAAGCCTCCAAAGAGAGTAAAAGTGATGAAAAAGATATAAATGTTCCTGAAAAAACGGATAGCATTAAGGCTGATCCAAAGAAAGATGATAAAGCTTCATCCGGAAAGACCGTCATTAAAAAAGAAGAAATCACCTCTGTTGCAGAGGCGGATATAAATAATTCTGACGCAGAGATTTCTGATAAGGAAGCTGCTGATTCAGCTAAAGCTGAAAGCGAAGCTAATATCACTGATGCAGATATCCAAAAGCTTGAAAATGATAATACCGAAGCATCCGAAACTACTGTTGAGGCTGATCCGGAGACAGAGGTTCTTGCAGGACGTTCAGAGCCTAAGACAGCCGGAAAAGATGTTCCGATAGTTATTTTTGCAGTATTTGCTTTACTTGCAGATTTCTTCCTGGTTCTTATCGATAACGCTCATGGAATGACTGAAGAAGATAAAGCCAATGCATTGAAAAAGATCAAGGCAGGAATTCATCCCGGAAGCAGGATTAGCCTGATTTCTGCTTATATCGAAGTTTTCAATCTTTTACTTTATTATCACCTTATAGGAAAATACATTAAACGAAATAAAAAATATGCTTAAAAAAATAATAATCGTACTGCGCATGGTATTTATACTATGCGCAGTATTTATAATTATAGGACTTTACCAGTTCAACGAAAACATAGAAAAAACTGAAAAGCTTCAGGAATTAAAAGCTCACTCCTCTTCTGCCCTGGGCAATGACTCGGCATCAGTCAGTACAGAAGCAGATCTTTCCCGTTCAGGAAATTCGACTTCCGACAACAAGACCGGTTCTATTTCAGATAACAGTCAGATAAAAGAAATCCTTCCGGAATACCGTGAACTTTATGCTATAAATAATGATATGGTCGGCTGGCTCAAAATTGATGGCACAAATATCGACTATCCGGTAATGCGATGCAATGATGGTGAATATTATCTAAGTCATGATTTTTATAAAAAAGAGGATAAAAACGGAACACCTTTTGTAAAGTCCTTTGCCGATCTTGACAGCCCCGGAGATAATTTTGTTGTCTATGCCCACAATATGAAAAACGGCACTATGTTCGGAAACCTTGATGATTACGAGAACCCGGTCTTTGCCGATGAACATCAGATAATAGAATTTGATACCTTATATGAAAAACGGCACTACCGGATAATATCAGTCTTTCGTTCAGAAGTATACTCTGAAGATGCTGATAATGAGGATAAATTTAAATATTACCAGTTTTATAATGCAGATACGAAAGAAGAATTTGATCATTTCTATGAAAATATAAAATCTATTTCATCTTATCCCAGCGAATTGGCGGCATCCTATGGTGACAAATTCATCACTCTTTCCACTTGTGCCTATCATACAAACAACGGACGTTTCGTCGTTGTTGGAAAAGAGATTGATTAAATAAAAGTAAAAATCCCTGCAGCCCATTTATTCGGACTGCAGGGATTCTTTTTTGATTGATTATTATTTACCTACTACTTTTACAACTACTGTGCCGCTAACTTCTTTTCCATCACCATCTGTGTAAGTAACTTTAAGGTTATAATTTCCTGCCTTTGTCATATCTACAGATGAACTGTCAACATCAAAGCCCTTACGAAGGATCTTGATACCACCGTCATCGTATTTAACGGTTACTCTGATATCATCTGTCTTAAGGCTTGATCCTGTCTTGTAGACTTTAGCAGACTTTCTGACTGTGATAGCGCTTACTTCTGCTTCATCAGACCCTTCTATACCTGTAGAAACTGAGAAGGTGCATGCACTCTCTTCAGGATCACTTGTTACGCTTAACTTACCATCAGTTACAGTGAGATAGTATCCGGGATATTTAACACTTTCAAAAGTAACGCCATCAGTTACAGAACTGTCAAAGCCTTCCAGTGTCTTAAATGTCATTCGCTTGGAATCTGTCGTAAATCCGTCAGATGAAGCCTTCTGATAATCCTGTCCCATTGTTACGCCCTTGTCTGTGTCTACCTGGAGGTAAAGACCCGGTTTGTTGTAAGACTCTATAGAAACATAAGCATCATTATCAGGATTTGCTTTTCCTGAAACTATCTGCCAGAGTGAATCATTTTCCTCTGCATCAGCATCAACAGATACAGGCACATCTGTATAAGGATACATGCTGTCAGATAATGAATTTGTAAAGTTCTCATGTGCTATCGGATTGCCGCTGCCATCCTTGATAGAGCTTGCTGTTCCGTTAAGTCCTGTAGATGTTTCCTCGATGTAATCAATGCTTCCGTCATCATTGAACTTCATTTCCTGGATGCAGATAACTCTTCTGAAGCCTGAGCCCCATGGAAGTGATCCGTTATGATGTATAAAATAGGTCTTTCCCTTGAAATCAATAACTGCCATATGGTTTGTATTTGATGTTGCTGTAGGCTCCATCAAAAGTCCGCCATAGGTATAGCTCTTTGACATCAGATCATCAGTTACTGCATAAGCCATTCTCTCTCTCCAGTTCATAGCATAGAAGAGATAATACTGACCTGTATAATTTCCGTCTGAATCCTGTCTTCTATAGAGCCAGGGTGCCTCTGTAAAGCCATCCGTTCCTGTCATTCCATCGATAGTTACTTCAAGTATATCTCCGTCTTTACCGTCTGCTCTTTCAGATGCTGTTACCGCTGTTATTTCTCCGTCATCATTACGGTCAGCTATGGAGATCATATCTTCATTGAGCTCTGCTATATTGTAGTTTGTATTTCCCCATGCAACATATCTGTGCTCAACTCCGTCTACTGTCTCTACCCATGCAGTCGGATCGATGTCTCCCCAGCTAGGGCTTGCTTTAGTCTGAGAATCAAGTACCAGTGGCTTTCCTATATCTTCAAAAGGACCTGTCGGTGAATCAGATACTGCTACACCGATACATTTTCCTTCACCGCTTGCAGTACTCTCTGCACAATAATAGAAATAATACTTATCATTATATTTCATTACCTGACCTGCCCAGGCGGAAGTTGTATCTGCCCATTTGATATCGGTCATGCTGAGGATGGTTCCCTCATAGGTAAAATTCTTTAAATCTTTTGTTGAATAGCATCTCCAGTCAGGCATTACATAACTGTCTCCGCTGGAGGCATCATGTCCTACATAGATATAAACTGTGTCACCATCAACCAATGCTGAAGGATCTCCTCCGTAAAGGATATCATCCTCACCATCGAATCCAAGAACCGGATTTCCGTCATTACTTTTTACAAGTGAAACTGTATTGCTTGAAGCACCATATACATTTACTGCCGGTATTGCTGCAACAGAGCCTCCAAGGATCATTGAAAGCGTAAGCAGTCCGGCAACTATTCTGTTTCTCATTATTTAGAAAACCTCCGTTTTTTATCTTTCCCGAAGGCCGATATTATCATACCGGCCCCGGAATAAGATATCCCTATCAGAATTTAGCTTTAAGTGTTGCCTTGTACTTCTTTCCACCGATAACAACTGTTATCTTGGTTGAACCCTTAGCCTTTACGGTAATTGTTCCGTCAGCTGCGATCTCTGCAACAGATGTCTTAGATGACTTGCAGGATTCAAGCTCTGCATATGTAACACCTGTGAGCATCTCAGTGATCTTGTAGGTTCCGGCTGCTGTTACCTTAAGCTTCTTCATCTTCGGTACTTCAGCTGTAATTGTGTAAACTGCTGACTCACCGTTCTTACCTACTGCTGTGACAGTTGCTGTTCCGGTCTTCTTTACCTTGACCTTGCCCTTCTTTGTTACCTTAACGATCTTCTTATTTGAGATAACATATTTCTTAACCGCAAATGAAGGTCTGATATAATACTTATTCTTTGCAAGAAGAAGGTTATCAGCATCTGCTGAAAGTATTCCGTCTGCAGGAGTCTTAGGAGTTACAACAGTTTCTGTTGTATCAGATGCTGTGTTATCAGATGCTGTGTTATCTGATGCTGTGTTATCTGATGTTGTATTATCATCCTTACTGTCATCCTCAACATCATCCCTACTGTCATCATCTGCATCATCCTCGCTGTCATCTCCGGAAGCACTGCTGTCTGTTACTGTAACTTCTGTTACATACTCAACAGGATACTCATCATAAAGAGATGTTACTGTTACACTGATCTCAGCTGTTCCAGCCTTAACTGCCTTAACTGTTGCTTTTCCGTCTGCAAATACAGCTGTTGCTACACTTGTATCAGAAGATTCTGCCTTAACTGTTACACAATCGCTGATATCATCTGATATTGCGATGATCTCTTTGCTCTCACCCTTTTCAAGAGTCATTGATTCGCTGTAAGCTGAATCATCAACCTTCTCGAATGGATCAAGATAATCTGTGTCTGCTTCTGCTGCCTTGATAGCTGCACTGAGTTTCTCAACTGCTGCTGCGATCTCAGCCTTTGTTGCTGCTGTTTTTGCTGCTTCAACTGCTTCTTTAACTGCCTTGAGGCTGTCATTTAAGTTAACTGCGATATCAAGGATATCTGCTGCCTCAAGAAGCAGTGAATCCAGTTCTGTTCTGTCGGGAGCTTTTACAGTAAATACAAATTTCTGACTTGCTGTAAGATTGCCCTCTGTTACTGTTGCTGTAAGTGTAACCTCTGTATCAGTTGTTACATCAGCTACTGTTCCGTCTGTTGCTATCACTTCTTCATCAGAAGATGTCCATACTACATCCATCTCATCAACTTCATCCACAAGATTAAGATCGAAATAGATCTCATCTGCAGATGCATTGCGGTTAAGCACTTCATCCAGTGTAAGAAGGCTTTCAAATTCTTTCTGGAATGACTCTGCGTAAGGTTCCTGGATTTCTTCCGCGGTCTTTGCACCATTGTAAACAGCAAACTTTGAAATCGTTCCTGTAAAGTTAGGATCTGCTGACCAGCATGATTTTCCTAAGTAGCCTAAAATATCATTCTTGCAACCGTTCTCGATAATATCTGCAATGCTGTAACCGGATGAAATAGTTGTTCCAACCTGCACACCATTCAGGTAAAGTGTAACGTCACCTTCATCAAATACCATATCTGCAGTGTATTCTTTACCTGCAGTTGTTGTAATACCGGTATCATAGAGAATCTCTGTTGAAGAGTTCTTTATTCCCGATCTCAGCGTGCTTCCACCGAATGCAGGTGAAAGGAACAGATAATTTGTTCCCGTGCTGAGCGGATTTGAGCCTATGCAGTATGCCCATGCATTGCTGCCGCAGGAAGCATCTCTTGAGAAAGTGCACTCGATGGTGAACTTTTCTTCATCTGAAAGAGCATCCATTATTGAAAGAGGAAGTGTTACATAGCCTGTGCTTGTAAGATTGAGTACGCCATCCTCTGCCGTTACTCCGCTGCCCTTTATTACTGCACTGTTCTTGTTGCCTGACTTATCAGGAATTGTTGTTCCGTCTATATTGCTGAAGTCAAGCTCTACTGCTGTCTCTGTGTTAACAATATCTGAAGCTTCTACTGTTACATTTGTTTCAGCTGTCTTTGTTACTGATCCATAGGTTACTGATGTTGTGATCACACAGCTTCCCTCTGCAACTGCAGTCACAGTTCCGTTCTTAACGGTTGCTACTGACTCGTCAGACGAATTATAGGAAACCGTATAGCCCTTTACCACTGAAGGAACACTGAGTTCTACGGAGCCTGTCTTACCTGCCTTAAGACTCAGGGAAGCTACAGTACTTATGCCCTTTTCCTCAAATATATCCTCTGCTGTCTTTCCATCATAGAGACTGTAAACCTGGGAAGCATCCAGAACTTCATCGTAAAGATAAAGATCATCGATATATCCAACATATTCGTTATCCCAGTAAGTCACTCCAAGATAAATGCCCTGGTTTTCTCCGTTAAGAGCCTCTGCTGCCTCTCCTGTTGTTGTTAATTCACCGTTCTCATAAACTTTTGTGCTGTTGCCATCCTGTGTGATGGTGATCATCTTCCATTCATTTTTTTCATGAGTTACGTTTCCGATGGTTGTCCAGCTATAACTGCTGTTATCTGTCTCGTTTGTCCATACCTTGTATTTAGTCCCGTCATCCGCACCTGAAATAGCGAGCCATTTTTCAGGGCTGTTATATCCAAGGAATACGGTTGCTGAGTTTACTACTACTGAGCCTGTGGGCTTTGTCCAGAATGACAGTGTATACTTGTCACCAAGATTTTCGTTTGCAAGCTTTACACCATAATCTCCAAGAAGTATTGCCTGGTCGTCTTCATCATCTGTGTGACCTGCACCGTAAACCGGATCCTTGCTGTATGCTGTAAGACCGGTAACAAGTGCCTTTGCTCCTTCAGGAAGTTCTCCATCAAAGTCCTCGTGTGTAACTTCCTCAGGAAGACCTGTATAACTCTTTGTGCTGTAGATATTTGCAACTTCGCTTGATGTTACTGCTCTGTTGTAAACTGTGATGTCATCGATAAGTCCGTTGAAGTACTCACCTGAATCCCAGCTTGCCCTGCCTATACGGAAGATACCGTTTTCTGCATCACCGAAAAGATCCTCAAGTGAAACAGAAGACTCAACAGTGCTTATCTTCTCGCCATTTACATAAAGTTCTGTAGAATCATCCTTAGCAACTACAGTGATCATCTTCCAGCTGTCATCGTATTTACCGCCTGTGTAGCTGTTTACAGCTGAACGCGTACCGGAATCCATAAATCTCTGTACGAAGATTCCATCATCATTAAAGCTGCTCGAAGCAGTAGTATCAATAATTCCAAGATATGTCTCGAAATTGCTTCCAAATGCCGTATTGCTGCTTCCCCACTTTATGGCATCAGCATAAGGTGCTGCAAATACAGCCCATCCTCCATTATCAGTTACCTTGCTCCAATAGTTGATAGTAACTTCAGACTGTCCTGTAAGCAGTGCCGTTCCGTCCTCCGCCTGGATATCAAGATACTGTTCATCTGATGCCGAAAGCGAAAGGGCTTTTCCTCCGAGTTCTGAATTTGAAACTGTTGAAGGAGCATTGTGTGCAACTACCTTAACACCATCAGCGCTTAAAGGTTCATCACCATCAAATGAAAGATTGAAAAGTGCCGAATCCTTAAGTGAGATATCTGAAACTTCATCATCATCATCATCAGATGCTGTACTTGCCCATTTTTCCTGAATAGCCTCATACTCTTCTGCTGTTATAGGAAGCACCGAACCATGACGCATCTTTGAAGGATATGAATAGTCCGTTGCTGCTGTAAATTTTCCTGATGCAATATCAGTTGTCATTGCCGGGAAATATCCCTGGCTTGTTGCAAAGCGGTCAAGTATCATGCAGTATTCATCAACACTGCTGTCTGCTGCATCATCAGGATTTACCTTGTAGATCATTCCGCCTTCAACACCACTTGTTGATGAAAGGAATGAGGAATCAACACCTTCCCATTCACCCATGAGTTCCTGGCTTTTTTCCATATATTCATAGCCTGTTGACTCATTTTTGGAAATCCTGTAATACCAGTCACCAACCTTTATAACAGATGTATCTATTGTTGCAAAGGTATTTTCAATCCAGATCTGCGGCTCTGAGAATGTATAGAAATCTCTCGTTGTAGCGCAGTATACTCTGTGTTTGGCATAACTGTCATCAGAATTTGTTGAAGACCAGAATACAAAATACTCACCCTTGTCTTCATCATAAACAGCTTCAGGAGCCCATGCCATTCCGGCATTATCCGCTGCAACCTCTACAAGTCTTTCATCAGACCAGTTCACAAGATCTGTTGATTCATAAACAGCAATGGAGTGACTTCCATTTACACCTGATTCAGGCCATGGGGTTGAATCTGTCTGCATTCTGCTGTAGATCGAAAGATCAGTTGCGATAAGATAGAATTTATCTCCCTCAGGTGAACGGATTATTGAAGGATCCCTGAGTCCTGTCTCACCGAGTGTCGATGTAAATATCGGCTTTCCACTGTTCAGTATCGTAAAGTTTCTTCCGTCAGTACTTGACGAGAAATAAATCTGCTCGTCTGTTGCCGAAGTAGGGTATGTCTCACCTACAAAGTGAACGAAGATGTAATCCTCAGGATCAACTTCTTCTGCTTCTGCCTTAACATTAAGATTAAATACCTTTGTTACAGTGCTGCTTCCAAATTTAATAGAAGCTGTAAGAGTAACCTCTGTATCCTCTGCCTGTCTTGTAACTACACCAGGTGCCATATTATCAATGGATACAGTTGATACGACATCTTCATTTGTTGATGTCCAGCTGATCTCAGAACCATTCTTTCCTTCTTCAGGAAGAGTGATATTTCCTCTGATATCATTTGCACTGGGGATATTAAGTGCTTTTGCATCTGCTGCTGCAAATTCTGCATCGCTTCCTACATAAACTGTGAGGTTATAATCAAGTCCAAGAGCCTCTGCCTGATTAGCTGCAGTCTCATTAAATACAGGCTTGCCATCCTCATCAAAGCTTACATAGTTGATCTCTGCATTACGGCAAGGATCATAAAGAGGATCCTTATCTGCGTAATCACACTTGTTCTGGTGACATCTCTCATCCCTTGCGTGATAAACAATGATAACATTTCCGTCTTCATCAACTGTAAATGAATTATGTCCCGGACCATATTCATCAAGATTTGTCAGGTCATCTGAAGAGAATATAGGTTCATCATCCTTTGTCCAGCTGTCAGGATCCAGCAGGTCTGAATCATTGTCGGCTGTAAGAAGACCTACCTTGTATTCATCACCTGTTCCGTCTGCTGAAAATGCAATGTAGATGTTATCTCCATTCTTTAATACTGCCGGTCCCTCGTTTACAGTGTTTGTTGTCTTTTCCCATGAGTACGAAGGAATCGCAATAGTTACAGGATCAGTTTTCAGCTTCCATGGCTCATCCATGTCAACCTCAGCGATCATGAGATTTGATGCACTGGGTTTATAAGCCCATACAACATATCCGATATTATTGCCGCTTACATCTTCGTTTTCAAAGTATGTCATATCCAGTGAGAACGCTGAACCATCGAAATATGTATCGCTCGTTCCGTCCTTTAACTGCATCTGACCGCTCTCTGTCGGCAGTGACCAGTTGTCAGCATCAAGGAGGTTATCCGAATCGCTGCATACAAGGCAATGTGCACCAATGGACCACTGACCGTCATTGCATGTACCTGCAAAGTAAACAACCCATGTATCTCCAACCTTATGAAGCTCGGGTGCCCATATGTGCTTGCTTAAAGCGCCTGAATCATTTGCTTCCCAGATAACAACATCTTCAGCATCCTGAAGTCCGAGGATAGTCTTGGATTTTCTAAGAGCGATCCTGTCATATCCGGCTGTAACACTTCCATATGCCGGCCATGAAGAAGTCATGTAATAGTATCCGTCATCTTCATTATAAATGATAAACGGATCTGCCTTCTCAGCCACGAGGGGGCTCGGATAATATGAAAGTCTTCCCGTAAGAGTGTTCTTTCCTGTCTCAAGCTGATTTACGTTTGAGATGTGTGCAAGCGTTTCTGAATCTGTCCAGCTTACATAAGCATCGCGCTTCTTACCGTTTGAAAGAGTCACTTCCACCTTGCTCGGAAGTTCCTGATCCGATACTGAATCCACATGAATATCAGAAGTGTCAAGTTCTGATATCTCCGTGATCGTAAGTCCGGCTTCTTCTCCCTGAGCCTCAACGTCATTTCCGTCATAGGAAACAGTCTCCGTTGATTTCTTGCTCTCAAGGGTATCATTTTCTTTTATTGTCTCTGCATCAAGAGCTCCGTCATAGATCTTGATCTCATCGAGATAGCCCTTGTAATACTCACCTGAACCCCAGTTAGCTTTACCAAGCTGAAGGATGCTGCTGTCGCCTAAAACTTCATCCATTGCTATACAGCCTGTTGCTGAGGTCTTTTTCTTACCGTTTATATAAAGTGTTGTCGTATCTTCTTCATATACGATCGTTACATTTTTCCATACAGTTGCGGATGAACCTGCAAGAGATGTTGTACGGCTGTCTCCGAAACGCTCTGCTGTTATCGAGTCCGTTCCGTCAAGTACACCTATATAATGAAGATTGCTCTCTGAACGTGCCGTTGAATTATGTGCTGCAAAAAACGGCCAGTTTCCACCGGATGCCTTTGTCGGTTTGCTTCTATATGAAATCGTCAGCTCGTCATGACCGCTTAAAAGACTTCCGCCATCTTCATCCGTTACTGTCAGACATGTTTTTCCATTGAAATAAAAAGATTTGCCCTCACCGCTCTCAGTGTCATCCTCATAATCCTCGGTACCACTGACAGTTACATTGGCTCCTTCTGCTTCAAGCGATGAATCATCGAAACTGATCGACGCTATAAGGTTGCTTTCCCCTGTTTCATCCTCTGAATCAGCCCCATTATCACTGACTTCAGATTCATTCGTACTCTGTGTCTCTTCAGCTGTTTCATCAGCTTCCTCTGCATATGCCGGAGCCGTATCTGCCGGAAGGCCTGACACAACCATTGCACTTGCAAGAAGGGCACACATGAACTTCTTATAACGCAAATATCGCATTATTAACCCACCTTTCCACATAAACCATCTAAAAGATTCAGAGACCGTATTTTCCGCCAGGATTTCCGGTCCTCTACTGTTCAGGCTTAAGTTTTTATATAATCCTGTGTCCTACATACCACCTTTTCACCTCCCAATAGTAATTTTGCACAGCGATTATCAAAAACATGCACCTATTTTTATATATTATCTGTTTTTATCTTCATACAATCAATTAAGAAAATTTACAATTTAGTTAATAATCATTCATTTTTGTACAACGATTAATGCAGATTGTTGGTTTTTTTATTGCTAATGTTTAATTTTTTATTTTTTTATAATCTTAAGGATTTTTTTATGATTTCGTCTTATAATAAAAAAAGCAAACGAAGTATTTCACAAATATTTCGTGCTTGCACTCCGACACTCCACCATTTATGAAACCCGCAGTCATTGCGGGTTTCTGACTGATACATGAAGGGAAATATCATCAAGGATTTATTATGCAGGAAAAAAATACAAATAAACCTGTAATACATGTAGAAAACTTATATCGTATCTACAAAAGCGGACTTGAAAAAGTCTATGCCCTTAACGGAGTCAGTTTTGACATCATGAAGGGAGAATTTGTTGCTATAGTCGGAACTTCCGGTTCCGGTAAATCCACCCTTTTGAATATGATGGCAGGCCTCGAAAAACCGTCTAAAGGGAAAATAGTCATCGCCGGAAAACATATCGAAAAGCTTAATGAACAGCAGCTCGTGCGTTTCCGCCGTGAACATGTTGGATTTATTTTCCAATCTTATAATCTTATGCCGGCACTAAATGCCATTGAAAATGTAGCTCTTCCCTTAAGTTTCAGGGGAGTAGATAAAAAAATCAGGGAAAAACGTTCAAAAGAGGTTCTTAAGCATGTAGGTCTTGAAAAATACATGTCGCACAGACCGAATGAAATGTCCGGTGGACAGCAGCAGCGTGTCGGAATAGCGCGGGCTCTGGTTGTTCATCCGGAAATTATATTTGCTGATGAACCCACGGGAAATCTGGATTCACATACCGCATGTGAAATGCTTTCACTTATGCAGGAAATCGTAAAAAAGGATAAGCAAACTCTTGTCATGGTAACACACGATGACCATCTTGCTTCCTATGCCGATAAACAGATACGCATAAGTGATGGAAAGATTGTATGAAAAAATCGTTATTAAAAGGGGATAATTCAATTGAAGATCATCAATTTATCAAAAATTTCTGCTGCTCTGTTAATAGCTTCTGTGTTAACTGCTTTACCCGTCTGCGGCACATACATTGCATTGGCTGATTCCACATCATCTAATGACAGCGTTTCAAATGATACTCACGAAGACAGGATACTATACGAAAAGGTAGAATATATTGCTTATGACGATGATGATGACGATGATGATGACAGTTCGTCAACCGATTCGACTTCTGATGACAGCAGTTCTTCAGGAAGTGACTATTCTTCCGCCAGTTCCAGCAGCAGTTATATAGTTCCCGGTGCCACCTGGTTCACTCCTACTGCTGTACATGGTGAAAATGTAATAGTAGTACTGCCTCTCGTAAATATGCTTAAGGAGAATTTAACTGATGTCGTTGTAACACCTGTTGTTTCTGAACAGACGGATGAATTTCCTTTTGAAATATTTTCTACCGGTTTCACCCAGAAAATAGATACCTTAGTTGGAGAAAAAGCTGAAAAAGACAGAAATAAGCGTGCGCAGAACTGTGTATGGGCATTCAAGACAAGAGATGACGTTAAAAGTGGTTATTATAAAATAAACTACAATGTTCTATATACAAATCCCGAAGGAAACAGCGAAAGCTGTACTGTTTCTACTTATGTAAAGACAGAAGGTCTCGCCAAATACGGAACTACCAGCGGATATGAAGATCCCGCCGATAAATCCACACCGCGTATCATCGTTACCGGCTTTACTACATCACCTTCCGAAGTATATGCAGGCGACAGCTTTACACTAAATTTAAATATAAAGAATACTTCCAAACGAACAGCAGTTAATAATCTTCAGCTGGACCTTACTGCCGTAGTCGCAGGAAAAGACGAGTCAAGTTCCTATGCCGCATTCCTCCCCTCCAGCGGATCAAACAGTTTTTATCTCGATTCTCTGCCTGCAGGAGGAGAACAAGTTCTCTCAATGGATTTTACCGCTAAGGCAGATCTAGAGCAAAAGCCATATGTTATGAGCATTAAAATGAATTATGAAAATGACTATGCTGTAGCTTTTGAGGGATCTGCAGAAGTTTCGATACCCGTAAAGCAGATATCTAAATTCGATACTTCCTCAATTACTGCCGAACCGTCTTCAATCTCAGTCGGTGAACAGACTAACCTCATGTTCAATATCTACAACACCGGAAAAACAAAACTCTACAATGTTTCCGTAAGTGTAAACGGTGCCAGCATTGAACCAACATTTGGTTTTGTAGGCGGTCTTGCTTCCGGAGCAACCGGTAATGTAGACATGATGATCACCGGAACATCCGAAACGATGGACGATGGAAACATAGAAGCCATAATATCCTATGAAGACGAAAACGGCAATGTAACTTCAACAGTAAAAAATTTCACCCTCGCGGTTACGGCAGATGATTATTCCTATGATGATATAGATTATGGAGATGAAACAATGGATTATGAAGGCAGCTCCTCTAAAACACCTATTATTATCGGGGTTTCTGCCGGGATAGTTCTGGTCATAATTTTGATCGTAGTTGTAAGAAAGAAACTCGCTGCTAAAAAAGAATTGGAAAACGAAGACGATGAAGATATCTGACCTTTTACAAATGAGCGTCAGTTCACTGCTAAAACGTAAACTTCGCTCAATACTTACTATACTTGGCGTTGTTATCGGCATAGCTTCCATAGTTACCATGATATCATTAGGACTTGGTATGCAGAGACTTCAGCTTAAGCAAATAGAAGAGTACGGAGGACTGACAAGCATAACAGTCTATCCCGATCAATCAGATGTAGTCAGCACTACAAGTCATGTCATTGATGATGACACGATCGAAACCTTTTCGGGGTTGGAACATGTAGAGATCGTATCGCCTGTACTATCAACCTCAGCTATACTACTTTCGGGAAAATACAAATATGAAGTCTATAACCTTAACGGTTACACACTTGACGGACTTAAAGCATTAAATTATAAATTTTCCGAAGGATCTCTTCCAAAGGAAGGAGACCAACTTAAATTCATTTACGGAAACATGCTTTTATATAACTTTGTCGATGCCCATACAGGACTTGGTTATTATGACAATTATCAACTTCCGGATATAGATCTGATGAATGACACCATCTTTACTGTTTTTGATACCGAAAATTTCAGACAAACCGAAAACTCATCTGATCCCGAAATACCTAATGATTTTTCTTCCGAATTAGATTCTACAGAAGAAAATTCTGAAACCAAAGCTCCTGTAAAGAAATTTATCATCCCTGCTGCAGGAATTCTATATGGCGAAGGCGAGGATGACTGGCATGACTACAGCAACTGCATATATTGCGATATAGAAGCATTAAAAAGCACCTTAAAAAAAGTATTCCGAAATAAAAATATTCCGGGACAACCTTTAAGAAAAAATGGTAAAGCCTATAAAAAATGGTTTTACTCAAATGCTTATATAAAAGTTTCTGACATTAAATATGTCTCTCAGGTTCAAAAAGAAATAAAAGAAATGGGATATGATGCTTCCAGTAACTCCGACTGGATCCAGCAGACCCAGGAATCATCCCGGAATCTGGCAGCAATGCTCGGCGGTATAGGTGCTGTTTCCATGCTCGTAGCTGCCATAGGTATTGCAAATACAATGATGATGTCCATTTACGAACGTACAAAGGAAATAGGCGTAATGAAGGTTCTTGGCTGTGAGCTTCGCGATATTCAGACTCTTTTTCTTTTAGAAGCAGCTGTTATCGGCCTTGTTGGCGGTATTATCGGAAATCTCCTGAGCTTCGCCGTTGCCTTTGCAATAAACCGTATTAACGGAGAGCAAACCTGCTATATAGCTCCATGGCTTGTTCTCGCCGGCCTTGCTTTCGCTGTAGTAGTCGGCGTATTGGCAGGATATTTCCCATCAAAACGTGCAATGAGTTTAAGCCCTCTGGCTGCTATCAGAAATGAATAATTTTGTTTTTGATAAAAAAATTGCTAGCAAAAAAACTCCGGATTCAATATGATCCGGAGTTTTTTATAAGCCACAAGGCGGACTCGAACCGCCGACCTGCGCATTACGAATGCGCTGCTCTACCAACTGAGCCATTGTGGCATTGCTGTATAATCGTGCAACATTAATAATATACTACTAAACAGGATTTTATGCAAGAAAAAGTTCAATATAAAAAGAATCCTAAAAAGAATCCTAAAAAGAATCCGACATTGGCCGGATTCTTTCTATGCTAAAATGCTAAAATTCTTTTCAAGTATAATTATTCTTTTTTGACATTCCCTCTCCGGAGAGTTTTTCAACTCCCGCTACAGGAATGGCACTTACCAGACTCACCTTGCTATCATCTGACTTTTTCTTCAAGGGCTTGTATTCGCCATAGGCATTCTTTTCAAATCCGGCTATTACCTCTGTTCCGCCATTTACAGCATCCAGGATATCGTCATTGATTTCCATTGAGTTGATTTTCTTATCCATATTTATTCTCCTCTCTCAGTGATTTAACTCCCTCGAGATAAATCTCAATTAATCTTTATTTTTATCTACAGTTATTTATACGTCAGTTTTAAGAAACGGTATAAAATTTTTTCCTTAAGTCTTCTCCTATTACGTTCTTCAGCTTCTCCGTCTCTAATCGGTTAATAAAAGAGTGAGAAGTAAAACTGACCATCAGGACCACGTATGGTTCTGTAAAGCATACAGCTTTCTACGTCTACTGCGTATACAGTTCCGGTAAGCTTTACATTTCCATCTGATTCTATAAACGACTCGTCAATGAGGTAGTAAACTCTGTTTCCCTCTTTAGCTGCCGTAAGGCAACTGTAGCTATAATGTCCGCTGACACCGGCTATTGTACCATATATATCCTGCAGCGCACCTGTTGACACCAATGAAGCTGTAACATAGTTCACAGCATCAGTAGGTGTACACACCGCATTAAAGATACCTAAAGAATAATTTCTGCTTATTACATTACCGGAAACACCTTTCGAAGAAACAGATCTGAATTTATAGGTATTATCACCCATGAGCATCGGCAGCTTCATGTCATAAACCTCCGAATCCTCAGTAGGATCTGTTCCGTCAGTTGTGTAATAAATGACCGAATCATCAGAAACAGTCGCCGTAATATATGCCGGATAAAGATATCCGCCCCCTTCAGGCTCTACCACAGGATCCTCCGGCAAACTATAACTTATACTGTATTTTTCACTGACGGCATCACTCAGCATGTTATAAGAATTTACAAAAATAGCTGAAATCTGATAATCGCCCGCTTCTGACAGAAGGATCGCCCCTTCATATTTTTTTGATTCTATCGTTGGCTCCGATCCGTCTGTCGTATAAAAAATATCTCCGCTGTTTTCAGAAGAAAGAACTACTCTTATACTGTCTTCATATTCACCGCCGCTTTTTGAAAACTTTGGTGGTAGAGTCATATAGTCCTTAAAACTCTTATAAAGCTTTTCATCATCAAGCGATAAAATAAAATCATTAACGGCATTATTATTATTCTCTGCCCTGTAACTGTCAATGATTCCCTGACAGGCATCAAAATTAGAGTCATCAACTGTCAGTGCCATCATGAACATCTCTTCTGCCTTTGCATAATCTTCACAGGCAAGAAGTGATCTTGCATAACAATTTATAACTTTAACGTCAGATGTAAAAACATCCTCGTCATCCTCATAAGCTTTAGCATAGAGCTCGACAGCTTCTTCATAATTGCCTTCATCATAGGCAAAATTAGCCTTTAAAAGTAAGGCACCGTATGTATTAGTATTCCGTAATACAAAAAACAATACAAATACAGCCAATACGAGAGCTGTCAGAATCAGTAAAACAGACCGTGTCTTTTTTACTGCTCTGACTTCTCGCTTTATTGCAGGCATTTCAATAGTTTCAGTAGTTACTCTTCGACCGTTCGAATCATGGATGATATTATCCATCGAACCGGCTATATGATTACGACTTTCGTCAAGCTTATCCTCAACATCGACCTCGTAATCCGGAACCATCTGAATTGCATAGCCGCACTTAAAGCAGTACATATATCCTTCCGGAATTTCATCACCGCATTTTGGGCATTTCATTTGCGAAGCGCACCCTCCAGAGTATTATACATTAACATAGCTATGGTCATAGGACCAACTCCTCCGGGAACCGGAGTCATTGCAGATGCAACTTTTGAAACATCCTCGTAATCAACGTCACCACAAAGCTTCTTTCCGTTGTTTTTCTCCGGATCAAGCCTGTGTATTCCAACATCTATTACTACCGCTCCTTCTTTAACATAAGAAGAGTCTACCATTTTGGGTTTTCCTATCGCTGCCACAAGAATATCCGCAGTCTTGGTTATCTCACGGATATTTTCAGTTTTTGAATGTGTAATGGTAACTGTACCATTCTCCCTAAGTAAAAGCATTGCCATAGGCTTGCCTACGATATTGCTTCTGCCCATTACTACACATCTTTTACCACTGATCTCTATCCCGGATCTTTTAAGAAGCTGTATGATCCCTGCAGGAGTACAGGATACAAAGCCCTCTGCGCCAATAGAAAGCGCACCTACAGAAAGCTTAGAAAAACCATCTACATCCTTTAACGGAGAAATTGCATCGATCACCTTATCTTCATTAATATGAGAAGGAAGCGGAAGCTGACAAAGAATTCCCGTTACCTTATCATCTTTATTAAGCTTATCGATAAGCTCGAGAAGCTCAGCCTCCGAAGTTGTCTCCGGAAGCTCATAAGAGATTGATTCTATCCCGCAATATTCGCAGGCTTTCTTTTTATTATTCACATATACTGTAGAAGCCGGGTCTTCACCCACAAGTATTACAGCCAGTGAAGCCTTGATTCCCTCTGCAGCGATCTTATCCCTTACTTCATCTTTGATCTGTGCAGAAATTGCCTTACCGTCAATGATTTTCATAAAATCTCCTTTTATATCAGAAAAGTCCGCTTATCTTGCCATCTTCATTTACATCTATATCCAGAGCAGCCGGATGCTTTGGAAGTCCCGGCATTGTGAGGATATTGCCCGTAAGTATTACCACAAAACCTGCTCCGGCAGACACATAGGCATCTCTTACATTAAGAGTGAAGCCTTCAGGACGTCCAAGCAATGAAGGGTCGTCTGAAAGTGAATACTGTGTCTTTGCCATGCATACCGGAAGGTCCCCAAAACCAAGCTCTGTAAGTCTCTTAAGTGTCTGCTCTGCTGCCTTACTGAAGCTTACGGCTTCCGCACCGTATATTTTCTTTGCTACATCCTCAACCTTTTCTTTGAGGCTCTTGTTTAATTCATATATAGGATGGAAATCTGATTTCTTTGTCTCTACAGTCTCAATGATCTTATTTGCAAGAGCTATACCGCCCTCTCCGCCTTTTTCCCATACTTCGGAATATGCGTAACTGCAGCCCATATCAGAAACATATTTTTCTACAAATTCTCTTTCTGCAGCTGTATCTGTGATAAATGCATTGAGTGTAACTATTACAGGAACTCCAAACTGCTGAAGGTTTTCTATATGTTTCTTAAGGTTGACTATACCCTTCTTCAGGGCATCAAGATTCTCAGTACCGAGATCTGCCTTAGCTACCCCGCCATTATATTTAAGAGCACGGATCGTTGCAACGAGAACAACAGCATCCGGCTTTAAGCCTGACATTCTGCATTTGATGTCAAAGAATTTTTCAGCACCAAGATCTGCTCCAAAACCTGCCTCTGTAATACAGTAATCAGCAAGTTTTAATGCTGTTTTTGTAGCTCTTACTGAATTACAGCCATGAGCTATATTTGCAAAAGGTCCGCCATGTACGATAGCCATTGTATGCTCAAGTGTCTGTATGATATTTGGCTTTATCGCATCTTTAAGTAAAGCCGCCATTGATCCGACTGCACCGATATCTCCTGCAGTAACAGGTTCTCCATCTACGTTATAAGCAATAACCATTCTTGAAAGACGTGCCTTTAAGTCTTTCATATCCTTTGCAAGACAGAATACAGCCATTACTTCTGATGCAACTGTTATGCAGAAATGATCTTCTCTTACATATCCGTCTGCCTTTGCACCCATTCCTACTACTACATTTCTCAAAACTCTGTCATTTAAATCAAGACAGCGCTTAAGAACTATCTGTCTCGTATCTATCCTAAGTTCATTGCCCTGCTGAATATGGTTATCAAGCATAGCTGCGCAGAGATTATTAGCTGAAGTGATCGCATGAAAATCTCCTGTAAAATGAAGATTCAGCTCATCCATCGGAACTACCTGTGCCATACCACCGCCTGCAGCTCCGCCCTTAACTCCAAAGCAGGGACCAAGTGAGGGTTCTCTTAAAGCTATTACAGCCTTTTTTCCAAGTTTTCCGAATGCCTGTCCGAGGCCTACCGTCGTAGTAGTCTTTCCTTCTCCTGCAGGAGTCGGATTGATAGCAGTTACAAGAATCAGCTTTCCCTCTTTATTAGCTTCAATCTTTTTTAAATAATCCTCCGAAAGCTTGGCCTTATATTTTCCATATAATTCCAGGTCATCTTCTTCAATTCCGAAGGGAAGAGCCACTTCCTTTATCGGTTTAAGCTCAGCTGCTTCTGCGATTTCGATGTCAGATCTCATAATAACATTCCTCCTAATTCACAAATCCCTGCACTTCCGCTATTTCTCAGATGAAAAATACAAAAGTGACTAATTACATATCACCATCAACATTATATCCATCTTCCGCCTCGTTGTCATCGTATTCTTCATAATTTTCATCTTCTGATGGAATATCATCTCCGGAAAGATAAGCTTCGAACTGCTCTGCATTCATTAAGATCGTTCTCGCTTTTGTTCCATCTTCACCGCTGACAACTCCTGCTTCCGCAAGGGAATCCATGATCCTGGCAGCCCTGTTAAATCCTATCTTAAATACTCTCTGAAGCATGCCAATTGAAGCCTTATTTTTTTCTATTATAAATCTTCCCGCATCTTCAAAATATTCATCTCTGTCATCATCTTTTGACTTTTTCTTTGAATCACTGTCATTATTTTTTCCGGGATCATTTGCTGCCGCTGCTTCGATCTCGGAGCTTATATCTTCTTCCTCAAATCCTGATTCCTGCATTTCATCAAGAATGAAATCAACAACTTCCTGAACCTCATCATCAGAAACAAAAGTACCCTGAACACGTTCCGGCTTATTAAAGCTCTGAGGATAGAAAAGCATATCTCCTTTTCCCAAAAGTCTTTCAGCGCCGTTCATATCAAGGATAGTTCTTGAATCAACACCTGAAGATACCGCAAATGCAATCCTGCTGGGCATATTTGCCTTAATAAGACCCGTTATGACATCAACAGAAGGTCTCTGAGTAGCGATGATAAGATGGATTCCTGCAGCTCTGGCAAGCTGTGTGAGTCGGCATATAGATGTTTCTACTTCATTTTTTGCCACCATCATAAGATCAGCCAACTCATCTACGATTATAAGAATCTGAGGCATTTTCTTATATGGATTGCCATCTTCATCCAATTCCCCAATGTCGTTGAACTTATCAACTTTATTATTATAGCCCTTCATATCACGAACCTTAAGATCTGCAAAAAGCCTGTATCGTCTGGTCATTTCGGCAACACCCCATTTAAGCGCACCGGAGGCCTTCTGCGGATCGGTGACAACCGGAGAAAGGAGATGCGGAAGTCCGTTGTATACAGAAAGTTCAACTACCTTAGGGTCGATCATTATCATCTTTACTTCATCCGGCTTCGCCTTATAGAGTATACTCATGATAATGGTATTGATACATACTGACTTACCTGATCCTGTCGCACCGGCAATGAGCAGATGCGGCATCTTTGCTATATCAAAGATCACCGGTTCACCACCGATATTTTTTCCTACAGCAAATGAAAGCTTCGACTTTGCCTTTCGGAATTCATCCGTATCGACAAGTTCTTTTAAACTTACAGTTGCATTTACTTTATTCGGAACCTCGATACCTATTGCTGCCTTGCCCGGTATCGGAGCCTCTATTCTGATGTCTGTAGCCGCAAGTGAAAGTTTGATATCATCGATGAGCGAAAGTATCTTACTTACCTTAACGCCCTGCTGCGGCTGCATTTCATATCTGGTAACCGTCGGTCCCTGTATGATATCAGTCATACGCACGTTAACACCAAAGCTTGCAAGTGTATCTACAAGCTTTGAAGCCGTAACCTGAAGTGATGCCGGCGAATCCAACTGCACAGTCTTCGGGATATTTAAGAGATCTACAGGAGGGAACTCATACTCTGTCTCATCCTCTTCCTCTAATGATCCTTTGATTATCTTCTCAATTTCTTTTTCAGATTCATTTTCAGAATCTTTTTCAGCTTTTTTCTCTTTTCTTAATTCTTCTTTTTTCATTGCAGATTCAGATCTGCTATTGTTTATCTTATTTTTTCTTACCGTTTCTTCTGCTTTTTTCTCATCTTTAGCAGAAACAGTTTTAGGTATGACCCCGATTATTTCATCATCATAATCATCTTTAGGCTGATGATTAAAGTAGATATCTTCATCTGTTATCTCAACCAGATCATCTGTATTATCTTCATCAGCAATCTTATCTTCTTCATGAAGATCATCCTGCTCATCATTCAATGAATGATCTGTATTTTTTTTCTTTTTTTCATATATAGTTTCATCAAAAGTGATCGGATCGGCTGAAATCTTTACAGTCTTCTCATCCTCGTTTTTAGAACTTCTCTCATCGATATCAATATCAAGCTCTGAAAGATGAATTTCATGCATGTCTGATTTTTCAGCGACTGACTGCTTTTCCTTTGCGATCACAGCATCCGGCTTTACCATAAAATCTGGATTCATTGCAAAAGGTGAATAAACCTCAGCATTTTTATGAGATTTATGTTCAGTCTTTTCAGCTCTTCTCTCCTGCACAGGCTGATTTACCTGAGTCGGAATATCTGCCGAAGCCTTCGAACTATTTACCGTATATGTCTGAACTGCCTCAGAAGTCGGATAAATCGTAGTTTCCCTGTTATCTGCCCCAACAGTCATATTATTAAGAAGTTTTCTGGTTCTCTCCTCTTTCTGACTCTCAAGCTCCTCCTGTTCAGCACGTTCTTCCTGCGCTCTTCTCTTCTCTTCCTCGCGGAGTTCCCGCCATCTTTTATGTTCTTCTGCTGTACGCTCTGCAACCATCCTTCCGCCATCCACGGTTTTCTCGGCGAGTACGATCCCAAGTCTCTCAAGAAGTTCTATAAATGATTTTCCGGTAATACTTACAATACATATGATAAGTATGAGCAAAATGATCAAAACTGCTCCGGCAGTTGAAAACGCAGTCTTCAATGCTTCAAAAAGTCCACCGAAGATCGCTCCGCCTCCATGATGTGTCTCAGAAGCATATTCATAGAGCGACATATAAGTCCCATCCTTATACTCTCCCTCAAAGAAGCACTGCATAAGCATTCCAAGATCAGTAAAAATTATCGGAACAGTCACTGCTCTTAAAAGGACAGAAAGATTGTTCCGATTTGCTATTGTAAAAACAACTCCTATAAAGAGCAAAAACGGCCATAAATATGCCATTATACCAAATATTCCAAAGAAAAACGCATTAAACATATCTCCGAATATTGATGACATTCCGAAATTGCCTAGAATAAGCATGACACAAAAAGCCAGCAACGCTATTAAAGCTATTTCCAGCCCCATACTCATGTCATTTGTTTTTGTTGAATTTGTTGTTTTCTTCTTTCTCTTCTTTGCTGCCATTAACCCCTTATTGACCGTTCCTTTTCATATATTTCTGCGGATGCTCCCTAAAAAAAACTGCAAACAGGCCATCAAAGCGGGCATTCTCAATCCGCTTCGATCCTTACTCTGCGTTCAAATGCTTCTTCGTCACTGACCTGTTTGCCATTAATTTTTATCTGTTTTTATTCAGATTAATTTATTTTACGATAAAACTGCCTATTATAGCTACAAGACCTGCAATAAGGCAGTATATCGAAAAGATGATATACTTCTTTTTACGAACGATGACCAGCATGGTCTTTATTGCTGCATAACCAACGACTGCTGATACGATCAGTCCCACAATATAAGAAGGTTCAATAGCCGTTCCCTTTGCATCGCTTATTTCCAATACACATGCTCCCAACACAGCAGGTATTGACATTATAAACGAATATTTAACTGCATACTTCTTTTCAAAACCGCAAAGAAGCGCTGTTGTAATAGTAGTTCCGGATCTTGATATTCCGGGGAGTGTTGCCAGTCCCTGCGCAACACCTAGTATTACAGAATCAAGGTATGTAGCTGTTTTAGGATTCTTTTCTCCATCCGGTGCCTTATCTGCTATAAAAAGAAGTACCGATGTCATAAGAAGAAAGATTCCCGGCATTATCAAAGTCTTCGATGCTGCCTCTGTGATATCTTTAAGCAGGATTCCAATGATTCCTGTAGGTATTGTTGAAATTATTACCATTAAAACAAACTTGCGATATCCTGTTCTAACAACTCTTACAGTTTCACCACCCTTTATCTTGCTCACAAGATTCATAAAGAGATCGTTAAGCATCCCTAATGTCTCTGTAATAAGTTTCCATATGTCCTTATGAAAAGCTACAAATATGGATATCAAGGTGCCAAGGTGAAGAAGTATGTCAAATAGGAACATATCCTCTGTACCTTCACCTATGTGAAATAAATTCTGAAAAATTGCGAGATGTCCCGATGATGAAATCGGAAGAAACTCCGCAAGTCCCTGTAAGATGCCCAGTAAAACAGCCTGTAAAATACTCACAACTAGTTATTCCTCCTCGTTTATATAACTAACGAGTCCTCTGGCTTTTATGATCTTCTGCATGAATTCAGGAAAAGCCTGTCCCTGAAAACTTTCACCCGTAGTTATATCTTTTATTTCTCCGTTATCGAAGTTAACATACACTTCGTCTCCGGCATTGATCTTTTTGCTTGCCTCTTCACACTCGATTATCGGCAAACCTATATTAACTGCATTTCTGTAAAAGATTCTGGCGAATGTCTCTGCTATTACACAGCCAACTCCTGCCTCCTGAAGAACTATCGGAGCATGTTCTCTTGAAGAACCGCAGCCAAAATTTTTACCGGCTACGATTATATCATTCTTATTCATCTTTTGCACGAAACTTTTATCAATATCTTCCATAGCATGGCTTGCAAGCTCAGCTCTGTCCTGAATTGCAAGATAGCGTGCAGGAATTATTACATCTGTATCAACATTGTCGCCATATTTAAATGTATTTCCTTTAACGTCCATTTTCACTCTCCTGTAAAATAAAAACAAAACATATCAGTTCAACTTTTACTAATATTATATCAGTACAGCGAATCATTCATCGGGTTCGCAGATATATCCCTTTATTGCAGAAGCCGCTGCTACTGCAGGACTTGCAAGATATACCTCAGAATCAACATGTCCCATTCTTCCGACAAAATTTCTGTTTGTTGTAGAAATACATCTCTCTCCGGCAGCAAGAATACCCATATATCCGCCAAGGCATGGACCACAGGTAGGAGTTGAAACTACTGCTCCAGCCTCTATAAATGTCTTTATAAGACCCTCATCGAGAGCTTTCAGATAAATCTTCTGTGTGCCGGGAATTACGATACATCTTAAGTTTTTAGCAATTTTTTTGCCCTTAAGTATTTCCGCTGCGACTCTCAAGTCGGAAATACGTCCGTTTGTACATGAACCTATGACGGCCTGATCAACTTTAACAGGTTCTCCTATCTCATCTACCGTCTTTGTATTTGAAGGAAGGTGAGGGAATGATACCGTGCTCTTAAGAGTTGAAAGATCAATAGTATACTCTTCATCGTAAACGGCATCTGCATCAGCTTCATATACCTTATATGGTCTGCTTCCATGAGCTTTCATGTATTCGATCGCAATATCATCAACAGGGAAAATTCCATTCTTTCCGCCTGCCTCGATAGCCATATTAGCAATGGTAAATCTGTCATCCATCGAAAGATTCTTTATTCCTTCGCCAACAAATTCCATTGATTTATAAAGGGCTCCGTCAACGCCGATCATTCCTATGATATGCAGTATTACATCTTTTCCGGATACCCATTTGGAAGGCTTGCCTACGATGTTAAACTTAATAGCTCCCGGAACCTTAAACCACGCTTTACCTGTAGCCATTCCGGCTGCCATATCGGTCGAACCGACGCCTGTTGAGAAAGCTCCGAGTGCACCATAAGTACAGGTATGTGAATCTGCTCCGATAATGCAGTCACCTGCAACAGTAAGTCCGCTCTCAGGAAGAAGGGCATGCTCTATTCCCATCTGTCCTACATCGAAATAATTGCTGATCTCATGCTTCATTGCAAAATCTCTGCAGCATTTGCAGTTTTCTGCAGATTTAATATCCTTATTCGGGATAAAGTGATCCATGACAAGAGCTATCTTATCTTTATCAAATACATCCTTTTTATTTATTCCATCCATTACCTTTATGGCAACGGGTGTAGTAATATCATTTCCAAGTACAAGATCAAGTTCCGCCTCTATAAGCTGTCCGGCTGAAACAGACTCTAATCCCGCATGGTCTGCAAGGATTTTCTGTGTCATTGTCATTCCCATTTAGTATTCCTCCTCTAAAAATGCTATCTGTCATATGACATCTTCCGGTAAAATACCGGATTTACATTATATCTAAACACAAAAAAGCCACATGCAATAATATATTTTATCACATGTGGCAGTTTTATACAAACCTTTGTTTGCCGTTAGTTATTTATCAACTTATCCTCATCTGACCAGCTGTAAAGTTTTCTGATTTCCTCACCATACTGCTCTGAAGGATGAGCTGCAGCCTTATCACGAAGAGCCTGGAAGTGAACTCTTCCGCTTGCATCCGACATATCAAGAAGGAAATCCTTAGCGAATGTGCCGTCCTGGATATCTGCAAGAACCTTCTTCATAGCTTTCTTTGTCTCGTCTGTGATAATCTTAGGACCTGATGTGTAATCACCATATTCAGCTGTATTGGAGATTGAGTATCTCATTCCCTTGAAGCCTGACTGATAGATAAGGTCAACGATGAGCTTCATCTCGTGAATACACTCGAAATATGCATTTCTCGGATCATAACCTGCCTCACAGAGAACTTCGAAGCCTGTCTGCATAAGCTTGCAAACACCACCGCAAAGAACAGCCTGCTCACCGAAGAGGTCTGTCTCTGTCTCTGTCTTAAATGTTGTAGAAAGAACACCTGCTCTTGCTCCACCGATACCAAGTGCATAAGCAAGACCTATATCACGTGCCTTTCCTGAGTAATCCTGCTCTACAGCGATAAGACAAGGAACACCCTTACCTGCCTGATACTCAGAACGTACTGTATGTCCGGGTCCCTTAGGTGCGATCATTACAACATCGACATCCTTCGGAGGAACGATAAGCTTATAACGGATGTTAAAGCCATGGGCAAACATAAGAACATTGCCTGCCTCAAGATTAGGAGCAATAGACTCTTTATACATTGCAGCCTGCTTCTCATCGTTGATAAGTATCATAATTATATCGGCCTTCTTTGCAGCCTCTGCTGCTGTATATACTTTTAAGCCCTGCTCTTCAGCCTTTTTCCAGGATTTTGAGCCTTCATACAGACCTATAATGACGTCGCATCCCGAATCCTTAAGATTAAGTGCATGTGCGTGTCCCTGGCTGCCGTAACCAATAATGGCAATTGTCTTCCCATCAAGTAACGAAAGGTTACAGTCAGATTCATAATAGATCGGGTTCTTGTCATTCAATTCCATAGCTTTGTCTCCTTATTTTATTAATAATTATTTATAACAAACGCTTTTCTTAAGAAAAGTGTGGTTATACATTTTGTTATCAGTCAAACCAGACAACACCTTCTGTGCCTCTCTGAAGTCCGGCAATACCTGTGCGTGCGATCTCTAATATCTTATAGTCGTTCAAAAGACTTATGAAAGCCTCTATCTTGCTCTGGTTTCCTGTCATTTCGATCATCAGTGAATCAGCTGAAACATCAATGATCTTTGCCCTGAAAATGTCTGCGATCGAAATTATCCCCTGCCTCTTTGAAGCATCTGCTTCGATCTTTATCATGCAAAGTTCTCTGTAAACCGAATTATCAGGCTCAAGTTCTCTTATATCACGAACATCTACAAGTTTTCTAAGCTGCTTTTCGATCTGCTCTAATATCTCATCATCACCATCGGTAACTATTGTTATCCTGGTAAATCTGGGATCTGCTGTAACACCGGCAGTTATTGAATGGATATTGTAGCCTCTTCTTGAAAAAAGACCTGCGATACGGCTTAAAACACCTGATGTATTATCAACCAGAAGCTGAAATACTTTTTTCTGCTGCATAAATTCGACCTTTCAACGCTTTAATGTTTTAACTTGCAACAGCAAGTATATTTGTTAATATAATCTTCTCAACAATTTTTGTCAACCTTAATATCTTAACATTCTCTATTAAGTCTTATCCTTACAATCTTAACATCAAGCCTTGCAAAAGAACCTCGGCAGCTTTAATATTTATAAAGAAAAAAAATTAAGAGGTATGAAAAATGAATATACGAAGCGCTGCGCTCTCGGATACAGAGCGTTTATTGGAAATTTATGCTTATTACGTCAAGGAAACTGCAATAAGCTTTGAATATGATGTTCCTTCTATTGAAGAGTTTAAGGATAGAATTTCCGAAAGACTTGGCAAATATCCCTATCTCGTTGCCGAAGATAATGGTAAAATAGTAGGATATTCATATGCAAGTCCATTTGTAGGTAGAACAGCCTACAACCATTGCTGTGAAATGACGATATACCTGGATCATGAGCTCAGCGGTCATGGCTATGGCAGGGCTCTTTACGAGGAAATGGAAAAAGAACTTAAGGCCATGGGAATCATAAATCTTTATTCCTGTATAGGGGATCCGATAGTTGAGGATGAATATCTCACAAAAAACAGTGAGAACTTCCATCGACACATGGGTTATGAGAAAGTAGGTGATTTTCACAAATGCGGCTATAAATTCGGCCGCTGGTACAACATGATCTGGATGGAAAAAATAATAGGCGAACACAAAAAATAAAGGGGGTTTTTATGAAGCAGAAAGAAAATTTTTTGGAGGCAGAAAGCAGCGGTAAAAATACCGATGCTATCGTAAAAGAAAGCGAAAGCCGTGACAGGCTCATAGTAAGGACCAGTATTATCGGCATTATAACCAATATTTTTCTTGCTGTCCTTAAGATGATCATAGGGATAGTATCACGTTCCATTGCGGTAACCATGGATGCCGTTAATAATATTTCCGATGCCGGCTCCTCAGTTATTACAATAGTGGGAACCAAGCTGGCAGGAAAACCTGCCGATAAGAAGCACCCCTTCGGCTACGGAAGGATAGAATATTTTTCAGCACTTATTATTGCTTTGATAGTGCTTTATGCCGGCATCAGCTCATTAAGCGAATCCGTAAAGGCGATCATCTCACCTGAAATTCCCGAATACGGTACCGTTTCACTTGTAATAGTTGCCATCGCAGTTCTGGTAAAACTGCTTCTTTCGGAATTTTTCATCAGGAGCGGACGTAAGGCAAATTCAGACTCTCTCACAGGTTCAGGCAAGGAAGCAAGGCTCGATGCTGTAGTTTCACTCGCAACTCTTTTTGCCGCATTACTTTATACTTTGACAAAAATCAGCATTGAAGCTTATCTAGCCGCAGTGATCTCTCTTATAATAGTTAAAAGCGGTGCCGATATGCTTAAAGACACCATATCTCAGATCTTAGGAGAAAGAGCCGATCCTTCGCTCACTCTCGAAATAAAAAAGACCGTACTTAAATTTCCGGAAATTCACGGAGCCTATGACCTTATTCTCAATAACTATGGTCCCGATAACTACAACGGCTCGATCCATATCGAAGTAGATGATACCCTAAGTGCTAACGAGATCGATGTACTTTTGAGAAGAGTCCAGCTTAAAGTTTACGAAGTCCACAAAGTCGTGCTTACAGCTATAGGTATATATTCAAAAAATACCAAAGATGATGAATATGCTGAAGTAGAAAAGAAATTAAGAAAGCTTGTCATGGCACAGAAATATGTACGCCAGATACATGGATTTTACTATAACAAAGAAGATAATATACTTCGTTTTGATATGGTCTTAAGCTTTGATTCTCCTAACAGAAAAAAGAGTTATGAAGAAATACGCGATCTTGTGCATAAAGAGTTCCCTGGTCAGAGACTGATGATCGCACTAGATATGGATTACAGTGAATTATAAAAAGGATTTTAGTTTATTAAATGAAACTTTTAAATGAATATCTCCGTGAAAAATTCGGGATGAAGATATATAAGATTGCCTTAAACGGAGGATGCAGCTGTCCAAACCGCGATGGTCTCATTGATACAAGAGGCTGCATCTTCTGTTCCGAGGGCGGAAGCGGTGAATTTGCCTCAAGTCCGAAACTCAGCATAACTGAGCAGATAGAGCAGGGTAAGGAAAAGGTAAAGAAAAAAATAAAAGATGGTAAATACATCGCCTATTTCCAGGCATATACCGGAACCTATGCCCCTGTTAACAAATTAAGGCAGGACTTCTATGAGGCAATAAATCATCCCGATATTGCCATTCTTTCCATAGCTACAAGACCTGACTGTCTTCCGGACGATGTCCTTGAACTTCTCTCAGATCTTAATAAGATCAAACCCGTATGGGTGGAACTCGGTCTCCAGACAATCCATGAACAGACTGCCGAATATATCAGAAGAGGTTATCAACTTCCTGTCTATGAAAATGCAGTAAACGAACTTCGCAAACGAGATATCGAAGTCATTACTCATGTAATTTTGGGACTCCCGGGCGAAAACAAAAATGATATGCTCGAAACGGTTAAATATGTCTGCAGTTCAGGTGCCAACGGCATCAAACTGCAGCTTCTTCATGTTCTTAAGGGAACCGATCTTGCAAAAGATTATTACGACGGAAAAGTAAATATCCTCTCCGAGGATGAATATCTGGATCTCTTGAAAGACTGTACAGCCCTTATCCCTGATAATATAATCGTTCACAGGCTGACCGGTGACGGTGACAAACGCCTTCTCATCGCGCCTCTATGGAGCGGAAATAAACGTCATGTCTGGAATCGCATTCAGAAAGAAATTATAAACCATTGAAAGGTAACGACAAAAAAAATGAAATATTTATATGAAATAACAGATACTGCAAAAAGAGCATATATAGAAAAAATGGTACTAGGCATCAACAATGTCGGTCCTTTTTTCGGGATAGGCTCTTTTTTTATGAGCTGCATTGGCGCCATGCTTTTATATCTTGCTTCAGGAATATTCAGAAAATCGCTTGAGGAATCCGAGTTCTTTTTTACCGGATTATCTCTTTTAACTTTTATTTTCGGTCTCTTTATGGCTCTTTCTATTGTTTTCTATAAATCTCTAAAAAAAGATTTTATCCTTTTGAAAAAAGATGTCCGTAACGGCAATCTCTTTATCCGAAAAATATATATTAAAAAAATCCGGGTATATTCCTCCGGGAAAAATGTGCACCATACGTATCGCGCTACAGAATACAGCTTTGAGGATGGCCTGATTCACTCAGATGATGACATTGAAATACAAGGATTCGATGTAAATCTGCAAGATACGATCAATAAAGAAGGAATATATTATAAAAGCGTCAATAGCTCCGGTCATAAATACTCCGGAATAATTCCTCCTTATCAACCATAATAAAAAGTTTTAAAAAGTGGTTATAGCAACATATTTTCTCCTGTTACAGAGTTATCATTTGATCGTCAGCCGACCACAGACCGGCTTAATCATACAGAAACCCGTAATGTTCACGGGTTTCTGATCATAACAAATATTTTACCTTAATAATTCACTGAATACCGCAAATTATTAATTAACACGGAGGATCAAATAATGAATACTGTAACAGGTGATATGTTAGTCGGAAATATAGTAGCAGAATGCCCTGAACTTGCCGAAACTCTTATGGATGCCGGAATGCATTGTCTCGGCTGTCCTGCAGCACACGGCGAAAGCCTTACAGATGCATGCGTTGTTCACGGACTTGAGCCTGAAAACGTCATTTCAAAGGTAAATGCAAGACTTAAAGAGCTCAACGCATAAGGAGGCAGCATGAGTACATCTTTAGGACCGATACAGACTGCGGAGTTGGCCTCTATTACCTTCTCCGCGAATCTGTAATGAAAGGCATGCTCGAGGGCAGCGGCTACTCCTTAGAAACCCTCTCCGACGACAGCTGGAAGATCGTAAAACAATAACCTATAGTTTTTCGTTTTAGTTTTTCACCTGTTGCGTTGTTCGGCTAATCTGTTTCCAACGAGGGACGCTTTCGCTGCAAAAGAAAAATCGCAGCGGTACTAGTTCCGCAAAGAACGCGGAACAAGGACCGGCGTTTTTCATGACCCCTCTTTTGGAAACAGATAATCCTCGCAACTCACATCTTCACTAACTGGTTTTACTAAAAAAAACTAATAATGTAAACCAGAGCCGCGAACCTCAAATGTTCCTAAAGAGGATTGTGCGAGACGCCGGCACTTATGCCGCGTTTTTTGCGGCATTATGTACCGCTGCGTCGGAGCCCAAAGCGAGAGCGTTCCTCGTAGGAACTTTGAGGCGAACGGCGTAACAGGCGAAGTCACTAAAAACTATAGTTTTCTACTTCCGACTTTGTCGGAATGGACGGCGAGGCGCCCTCCCTCGATACTGCTATTGCCGAGGCTTTTGCCGCGGTGTTCAGGGCTTCTTTCGGCGATCTTCCTTTGATCATTTCTGCTATGAAATATCCGGAAAATGTATCTCCGGCAGCAGTAGTATCTGCCGCCTTAACCTTATAGACCTCCTGTTTTACGATCTCATCTCCGTATATGTAAAACGAACCCTCTGTTCCGAGCGTGAGAATGATCTTTTGGGCCGGAAACTTTTCCCCAAGTTTACCGGCCAGCTTTTCCCCGTCATTTTCTTCTATACCTGCAAGAGACGCTGCTTCTATCTCATTTACAAAGAAATAGTCAACATATTCCAGATTGATCCCGTCAATTACCGAATTATAGGGAGACGGATTAAGGACGATCTGCATTCCTATATCATGAGCTTTATCAATGATATAAGATAAATTATTGACTTCATTCTGAAGCACCAGCAGATCTCCCTTTTCAAAACGCGAAAGCGTTTCATCTATCTGCTCACAACTTATTGCCTGATTAGCTCCTCCGTAAAGCAGTATGCAGTTATCGCCGTCCTTATCATTTTGTATTATGGCATGTCCGCTGGCTGTATCATCAAGTATCCTTACCAATGATACATCAACATCTGCGTTTTTCAGTGTATCAAGCAGGAAAAGGCCATCCTCTCCTACAGATCCGGCATGAAAGACTTTAACTCCTGCCCTGCCCAAAGCTATGGACTGATTCAGCCCTTTACCGCCTACAAAAATATTTCTTGAGCCGGCAAGTTCTGTTTCGCCCTTTCTCACCATGTGATCCATTTCATATACATAATCAATATTCAGTGAACCAAAGTTCAGAACTTTCATAAAAGACATCCCTTCTGAATAATAATGCATCCGTAAAGCGCCTTTTCCGATGTTGAAACAACTGCATAGGCATTTCTTGACTCTTCGTAAAAATCAAATCTGTCTATAAAACGGATAGCATTTTTTCCTCTCTTATCATATTTGGAAACGATATCGCTGAATTCATCCCATATAGGAGTAGGAAGATTTTTATCCGCCTTCTGCATTAGGGCAACCGGCTGTTCAACAAAATCATCCAGAGGAAAAAGCTGAAGCAACGCATCAAGAATAGCAGTAGCCTTAAGACCATCACACCTTATATTTATATGATTTTTTGCCTTTGCCATTGAGCTTGCCGGGAAATTGCAGTCACCTATTACCAGCGTATCTCCATGTCCCATTTCAGCTATCACCTTTAATAATTCAGGCGATATTATATCCGGTATACCTTTTAGCATAGCAGTCCTCCTTATATATTTTCAAGAATTTTTTTTGCTTCAGTCCAGGATTTTTTATTTCCGCATATAACGGAACTGGTACCCTCAAGAGGCATCGGATTTCCCTTCATATCCGTCATAATACCTCCGGCTTCCTCTACTATTACCATGGCAGCTGCATAATCATATGGTTTTAGAACATATTGAACATATGCCACTGTAGCTCCGGCAGCAACCGTACAAAGTCCCAGTGCTGCCGATCCTCCTTCTCTTACTGCATAAGCTTTGCTGTAAAATTTTCTTATCGCCGAAAAAAGTCTGTCTGCAAGTTCTCCATCACCCTCGTTATAACGGATTATATCAAAACCTACCAAACCCTCTTCCAACGTTCTCTCAGCAATCTTTAACCGTCTGCCGTTACAGAAACTTCCTTTTCCACGTATTCCTACATACATATCATCAAGATAAGGATTATATATAAAGCCTGCGATCATTTTACCGTCAAGTGCAAGTCCTGCTGAAACGCAGCTATGCTTAAATCCCTCCATGAAATTAGTCGTTCCGTCTATAGGATCCAGATAAAATACATAACCATCTGAAGCTTTTCTTGAAACTCCATCCGTATCCTCTTCTCCATAATATGACGCTTCAGGAATCAGTTCGGCTAAATTTTTAATAAGAAATTCCTGTATCTTTATATCATAGTCAGTACAAAAATTTACAGCCCCGTCTTTCTCATGAATATCTTTTTCATCCGGAACAGCCTTAAGCATCATCTTTCCGGCTTTCCTGACTATCTCTTCTATTTTTTTATAATCTGCTTCTTTAATATCCATCCTTCGCCTCAAAGAGTTTTCTCTGCTTTTTCGGTAGCCTTTACAACCGCTTCGGCAAATGCCTCTCCCATTCTGAATTTTTCTGCATTAAGGATAAAATCTTTACCTGCAAAAATATTAACTCTTTCTGCCAGTAATCTCTTCTTCTCATCTTTAATAGATGTAACATCCACTACATTTGCCATTCCCACTGTACGTCTGTGTAGCTCCGTTCCGGCATATCCCGCAGTATCATTTAATATTTTATCAAGATAAAATTCCTTAAATCCTTTAACCTTAGCCATAGGTTCGGTAACTGATTTATCATAAAGGTCATTGAATTTACTTATAAAGAGATTCATGCTGTCCTTAATAACATTAAGTGTCCAGTCACAAAATTCCCTATCATCTGTTGAAAGACCGTTAACATATGCAAAGATCATATTTGCAACCAGATTGCCTATATCATATCCCATAGGTGCAAATGTACCGAATTCACAGTCAAATACCTTTATTCCATCATCATTAATAAATATTGAGCCTGTATGAAGGTCACCATGCAAAAGTGCTTCTGCATCAGTCATAAAGCGGAATTTGAGCTTTGAAACCTTCAGATGAAGATCCTCATCCGAATATAATTCTTTTTCTATGAATGCTCTATTAGGCTCATAGATATTATTACGCTCTGCGCCTAAATACGGCTCCATCAGTACGAGCTTTTCTGTAATATCATCGAGATCTGGTGTGATGAATCTTCTTGTCATTTCCTTCTTTTCACGATGATCCATGACCACATCGCTCGTAAGAAGAAGTGTTTTAGACATAAATTCAGCAATATTTTCCGCAAAATGCGGATATGTCTTATGCTGAAGCATTGCATCTCTCATTACCAGATAATCGCTGCAATCCTCCATTCCGCATGCACTCATGGTGGTATCAAAGAAATAAATATGCGGAACCATTCCCGGAACAAGTTTTTCCTCGATCTGTAAAATTTCAGATTCCTGACGATTACGATCAAGAGTTGCTGTCATGTCCTCAGAAATTCTTAAAGAATCCCCTGCCTGTTTTATATAAAGCCTGTTGCCTTTTCCATCTGTTACCCGGCATACATGATTAAGATTGCCATGAGAACCCGGAATTACAGCTTTCATACTGTCTCTGTCCCATTCAATCTTTCCCTCGCCTTTTCCCTCAGTCATTTTAAGGGTATATTCAATAACTACCTTCTCTGTTCCCTCTGGATCATCCTCATTTATCATTAAAAAATATTTTGAAAAGTCTGACATCTCTGCGCCTCCCGATTATTTTTTATCAACAAACTTCTCTACTGGTCTGATACCCATTTTTTCAAAAGATTCCTTAAACGGTGCCGTCGCAATTCCCTTCTCGGTAATTATCCCGGTTATAAGGCTGTGATCTGTCACATCAAAAGCCGGATTTACAACCCCGACTCCTTCCGGTGCCATGCGTTCCTTATACCACATCTCTGTAACCTCTTCGCTCTTTCTCTGCTCGATCTTTATCTCATCCCCTGACGCCAATGTCATGTCTATAGTTGATGAAGGAGCACATACATAAAAAGGAATTCCATAGTGTTTTGCAATTATGGCAACACCACTTGTTCCTATCTTATTTGCAAAATCACCATTTGCAGCAACTCTGTCACAGCCTACGAATATTATGCCGATCTTTCCGGATTTCATAGTGTAGGATGCCATATTATCACACTGTACATATGTATCAACTCCGGCTGCCTGCATCTCATAAGCCGACAGTCTTGCTCCCTGCAGTAAAGGTCTGGTCTCATCGCAATAAACATGCATGTCTTTCTTTCCATCCCAGCCCTTTTCAAGAGCTATATATACAGGAGCAAGTGCAGTACCATATTTTGCAGTAGCAAGTGTTCCGGCATTACAATGTGTCATAATGCCAACACCCTTTCCGAGTTTTTCCAAAAGCTCATATCCATACGCTCCTATATTACGGCTGATCTGGATATCTTCCTCTCTTATATCATCAGCTTCTTTCCTTAGAAGTTTTTTAATTTCATCCACGGATCTGGAATCTTTTTCCTTCATAAGAAGCGAATGCATTCTGTTAAGAGCCCAGCTTAAATTTACAGCAGTTGGTCTGGATGAATTCAGATAAACCATATTTTCATGACATTTTTCAACAAATTCATCCATATTATCAGTCTTAAGCTGATGAGCAAAAAGATAATATCCATAAGCTCCGCATACACCAATTGCCGGAGCTCCCCTGACACGAAGTTTCTGGATAGCCTCCCAGATATCCTCAGCCTTATCAACTCTTAAATATTCACATTTATTCGGGAGCAATGTCTGATCAAGGATTATAACTTTCTCACCATCCTCAGAGAGCTTTACCGTATCCAGACTTAACGCATTTTCCATAATTCAGCACACCCTTTCCTCTATAAATAAATCTTATTTTAATCTTCTTTTGTAGTTGCATAAGCTGCCACAAGAGCCAGACAGAGAACTGCACCCTTTACAGCCGGAAGTATATAATAAACAACTCCGCACATTGTCATACCATTTTCAAGTGTTGAAATAAGTAAAGCTCCAACAGCAGTTCCGATAGCATTGTACTTTTCTCTTCCTCCTACAGATCTTCCGATAAATACAGCTGCAAGTGAACTCATCAGATAACCGTCAGAACCATTGACCTGCGCAGCTGAATTTCTGGAACATACAACAATTCCTCCGACTGCTATAAAGAATGCTGCAAACATACCTGCCATAAATCTCATCTTTTTAACGTCGATACCTGAAAGTTTGGCAGCTGTCTTATTTCCGCCCATTGCGTAAAGATAACGGCCGTATTTTGTCATTTCGAGAAGTACAAAACATATAGCAACACAGATAAGCATGATTATGATAATATATGGAGATTTACCAATATTCTGAGATGCTGCGCTCCAGCCCTTATTTAACGGAGTATTGTCGCCTCCCTTAAGCTTAGCTGCCCAGTCTGCTGTAGACATTCCGGCTGAAACAGCACCACCACCTGTAAACGCAAGTCCGAGTCCCTGATGAACGAACTGTAAAGCGCAGGTAGCAAGCATATCCGGTATCTTACAAACAAGTATCAAAAACATTGTAAGCAGATACATTACCATTGCAAAAAGGATAGTCAATACTATCGCTAACCAAAGTGGAAGTGCAAACCATAAAAACAGCGAAGCAAAAACATACGCACAGAAGGAACCGAGAGTACCTGCTGCCATATCAAATCCATCCGGTGCCATTGAAACCGTCGCTGCCAGTGCAAAAATTGTTACCGTTGACATGGCACGAAGTATATTGACCATATTATCAACAGAAAAAAATGCCGTTCCTCTTAATATTGAAAAGAATACGATTGAAAGAACCAGAACAAGAACTGCAGCCCAGTCAACCAAAAATTTACCAACTTTTTTTGTATCTGCTGTCATAAAATTAGCCCTCCTGCTCTGCTCATCATACAGCCTTATAGATTTCCCTTGAACCTGTAGCATAATGCATTATCTCACTTTCATTTGTTTTTGATGTTTCCAGCTCGGCCATTATCTGACCATCAAACATTACATATATCCTGTCTGTAATAGACAGTATTTCCGAGTTTTCACAGGTGGCATATATTACGCAGTTCCCCTGTTTTGCTATTTCATTGATCAGTCGAAATATTTCGTGCTTGGCGCCTACATCTACACCCTTTGTAGGTTCATCAAATATATACACATCACAATCCGCTGCAAGCCATTTTCCAACTACAACCTTCTGCTGATTTCCTCCTGATAGAAAAGCTACTTTCTGTTTTATCGAAGGAGTCTTAATCCCAAGTTCCTTAACAAAGTGATCAGCATTATCCGCTGCTGCCCCACCATTTACAAATGACATTTTGCAGAATTTACTTAACGCCGCTGCCGCAAGATTAAAGTTTACCGTTTCGGCAACAAGTACACCTTCCTTACGTCTTTCCTCCGGAACCAGTGCAATCCGGTTCTTAACAGCATCTGTAGGAATATTTATATCAAGCTTTTTACCGTTAAGTGTGATCGTCCCGGACGCTTTCTTATAAGCTCCGAATATAGTTTTGCATAGTTCTGTCTTTCCACCTCCTACAAGTCCTGCGATTCCAACGATCTCGCCTTTTCTGATATACATATTGATATTTTTTACACGGCCTTCTTTTTCGGTAAGATTTTCAATGATAAACGACTTTTCTCCGATCTCGCACTTTTCTTTCGGAAAACTTTCTTCAAAGGACCTGCCGAGCATTTTGTCCACGATTTCCTTTGATGTTGTTTTATCCGTTATAGGAGTTGTATCTACGATCTCACCGTTTCTCATTACCGTATAACTGTCACAAATTCTTAGAACCTCTTGTATTCTGTGCGTTATGAATATTATTGCTATATTCTGTGTTTCCCTTAAATGTTTTACCACTCTGAAGAGTTCTTCTGTTTCTGTATCCGAAAGCGGTGCTGTCGGCTCATCCAGAATAAGAAAATTACATTCATTCTGTATCGCCCTCGCTATCAGAACCATCTGTTTCTGCGCCAGTGAAAGAGATCCGCATATTTTCTTTACATCTATCTCTATATTAAGCTCTTTCAGAATTTTCTCGGCTTCCTTACGAAGCTTTGGATAATTCATGAAGAGTTTTCCTTTCATATTCATGACTGTATCATTAAACATTACATTTTCGCCAACTGTAAGGTTTGGCATAAGCGCCATATCGACTTCCTGATAAACTATCTGGATTCCAAGTTTTTTGGCTTTCATTGGCGTTCTTATCTCAACAGGTTCCCCATTATAAAGAATATCTCCTGTATATCCCGGATTTGTACCTGCAAGCACTTTCATAAGAGTCGACTTGCCCGCGCCGTTCGCACCCATAACTGCATGTATCATTCCTGTGCTGATTTCAAAATCAACATTGGAGAGCGCTTTAACTCCAGGATATTCTATAGAGACATTTTTAGTTCCCAATGTCTTTTTTTCCATTAGCCCTTTTCTCCTTATCACTGTAGTTTAAGCGCCGGAGCTTAAGCCCCGACGCCCATTAAAATTCAAGTCTTTAATGTCCGAGAAGTTCAACCATCCAATCACATGTAGGCATCCATGATGTATCTTTGTAGGACTCAGCTGCTACTTCTTCCAGATTTTCGATTGTGATATTATCTTTTGAAGTAACCTGTTCCTGAGTAACGATCGTTGAAGGAATCTCAAGCCAGTCACCGGGATCATCATAGTAGCAGGAGCATGCACGGATATCATCATACTGATCAGCCAGCTCAAGTGCGAGTACGCGGCATGCAAACTCGCCGTTTGATGTCCAGTTTGTTGTAGCACATGCCTTCCACTGTGAATTCTCTTCCTGCATAAACTGAATATCTTCGTTACAGATATCTACAGAAACCATAGGAATCTGACGATTTCCCTCTGAAAGAGCCTGATATACGCCCTGTGCATAAGCATCATAGCAGCACCAGATTCCATCAATATCTTCATCCTTATACTTCTGAAGTGTAGCAGCCGTTACATCTCTCATAGATGCTGTAGCATTCTGATCATCTGTAGGAGCTATTCGCTCTACTGTGACGATCTTTCCATCTTCTACATAAGGCTCATAACCAACCTGACGACGATCAAACGGGCTGTTATAACCTGCTCCCTGCTGAACCTGAAGAATATTAAGAGGCTCACCTGCCTCAACCTTTTCCTTATTCTCAGGAAGTTCCATAAGTGCATCTACCAGACCTGCTGCAAAACCTGCATCCTGCTGGAAGAACTGCATAACACCGTCAATCTTTGCAACTTCACCATTTGCATCCTTAAAAGGTGTATCGAATGTTACAATCTTTAAATCCGGATACTGAGCCTTTATATCCGAAAGATACTGCCATGCATACTCCTGTCCGCCATGGGAGACCATGATTCCGTCATATCCCGACTGTGCACAGGTTGCAATCTGGTTCTGCCAGGTATCGGCATTGTCACTGCAGAAGAATGTATCTGCTTCCATTCCGAGTTTCTGAGCTGTACTCTCAAACGAATCCGACCACATCTGGAAAATTGTTGCAGGACTCATAAGCATTATGTAAGCAATCTTTTTGCCTGCTACAGGTGATGCCGATGTATCAGTCTGAGCTGCAGTATCGGCTGTAGTTCCTGCTGCCGCTGTTTCGCTTGCAGCTGCCGATCCGTCTGCTGCGGGAGCAGTACTTGCAGTAGTTCCCGCACTTGATCCGCATGCTGTAAGGGCAAATGTCATTGATGCTGCCAATAATACAGATATCAGTTTCTTCTTCATAAAAAATACCTCCTAATAACTTCCTTCATAAATTTTTAACCCATTGTTAAGTGTATATTCTCAGCCTCCGACAATATAGTTATGCAGTCCGAGTATTTTATAATAACCGGCAACTGCCCCCTGATCGGCAACTCCCACACAGTTTGCAGCATGTACTGCCGCTTTACCGAATACAGGAACCATACTCTTTGTTGCTTCAACTCCCTCTTCAGCAGCCTTAAGAGCGGCTTTTATTGTTCCTTCCAGTGTTCCCCCTTCCTCCGCTATTTTTTCTGCCGCCTCTGCTGCAGGAAGTATTGCATCATATATTGTCCTTTGACCAGCTTCGCACTTTCCTCTTTTCTGTATCCCGGCCGCAAATCCCTTAAGATATGCCGCCAGTGCCTTTGCATCCATCTCGTTAACGCCTTTAAGGGCCTTTCCGCCTTCCATTACCCCTGTTGACATCAGAAATCCCATTGTTGACGGAACGAGAGAAGCCATTTTCATTCCGGATTTCATAAGCATTTTACCGATATCTCCGCCAGCAGCTCCGGCTTCATCTTTCATAAATCCCGGAAGAGCATCATATCCTTTACTCATTGTAAGTCCCAAGTCTCCGTCTCCGAGCTTTGCATCCATTTCACAGAGTTCTTCTTTTTTATCAACGAATAACTTTCCAACTGATCCAAATAACGCCGGTATCTCTTCAAAGCTTATTTTATCCATATCCTCGACTCCTTATTTTTGTGTGATAAAAGGAGTATCTACCGGATGATCAAGATATCCTTTAAGTTCATCATTTAATTTACAGATTGAGATCGAAGCACCTGCCATTTCCATCGATGTAGCATATTCCCCGACAATGGTCTTATAAACCTTGATCCCTTTTGCATCAAGGATAGTTCTTACATCATGTGAAAGTATGTATAACTCCTCAACCGAAGTTGCTCCAAGACCATTTATAAGGATTGCAAGCTCTTCACCGGATGCTACGGGCATATCTTCAAGGAGAGTCTTCATTGACTCCTCTGCTATTTCCTTAGAAGTCTTAAGCGGTCCGTTCCAGACACCGGGCTCACCATGTATTCCCATTCCCATTGCCATCTCATTTTCCGCCAGTTCAAAATTTGCATGTCCTACTTCAGGTATCACACACGGTGTAAGTGCAAATCCTACCGTTCTCGTGTTATCACCTGCGAGCTTTGCTGCAGCAAGTACAGCTTCCAGATCCCCACCTTCATCAGCTTTTGCTCCTGCTGCTTTGAACATGAAATATATTCCTGCGACGCCACGCCTGGTCTTTGGATCTTTGTGAGAATTAACATCGTCAGCACCTACGATACTCTTAGTCTCTATATCATCCATCTCAAGCATGTCAGCAGCCATATCAAATGTCATAATATCTCCGGTATAATTTCCATAGAGGAAAAGAACACCTGCTCCGTCATCTACTTCTTTTGCGATATTATAAATCTGTTCCGGTGACGGAGACTGAAAAACTCCTCCAACTCCGCAGCCATCGATCATTCCGTCTCCAACATAGCCTAAGAACAATGGAAGATGACCTGTTCCTCCGCCTGTGATTATTGCTACTTTCCCGTTTTTTTTCGCTGCCCTGCAGTAGCATCTCAGATCATCTGCCACACACTTAACTTTGTCCGGATGTGCTTCATAAATTCCTTTAAGCATCTCATCTACATAATCTTCCGGTGCATTAATAATCTTCTTCATTTTTTACCTCCCTTTTAGCTTTTATCTTTTTACTGATGCTGCTCTTTCAGCTGTTATATAAACCGACCCCGCCAGTACCAGTACCCATGCCAGTAAGATCATATTTGACGGTTCTTTTCCCATATACAAAATTGCCGTTATATAAAGAAAACATATTACCGTCTCAGCTTCCAGAAGCAAGGTCATCCATTTCAACAAAACTCCCTTTCCTGCCTTCATTCCCTCTCTTACCTTAGGTGGAAATCTCCACATATCTATAGGTATCGCCCTGCAGGCAAATCTGAAAGCAAAGGACAATATCCATGTCACAGCAGGAAATGCAAAATAAATATATTCCGATGCAAAACCTGTCCCGCTAAGAGCCTTTATTTCAGCTCCGCTTCTGAATGCATGCACTGCAAATACGGTCAATATCAGCTGCAGTATAAGTGAACTGACTGAAATAAAATTCATCGTCGGTGACATTGGGATATCCAATAATTCTCCATATACTTCTGCTTTATGAATTATATTTTTTGATTTTGTCATTCTGTCTTTCCCTATTCATCTTTATTTTCTATTACATCCTCGACGTTAAGCTCTTCCTCCGTACATGGAGGTATGCCTCCGCCGAATATTCCGTAATTTGCTCTGTTATTTATAAGTACATCAACCTGTTTTTTTGAAAGAGGTCTTTGTCTGCCTATGATATATCCTGTATACATAAGCAGACTTGCGTAATACTCTACCGACTCCAGTCTGTAAAAAGCCTCATAAACATCTTTTCCCCAAGTCAGTGCTCCGTGGTTTGCAAGAAGCACTGCATTATAATCCTTTACAAACGGAGCTATTGAATCCGGAACTTCCTGTGTTCCCGGTGTTGCATATTTTGCAACCGGAACAACTCCCAAATTCAAAACACCTTCTGTAAGTATCGGTTTATCCAGACTTATACCTGCGACAGCAAAGGCCGTAGAAATCGGAGGATGTGCATGCGTTACAGCCTTAACTTTTGGATTTTCCCTATATACCCTCAAATGCATTTTGAGTTCAGAAGAAGGTTTGCTCTTTCCTTCAATGATATTTCCATCAGGATCGACTTTTACCAGAATATCTTCACTCATAAAGCCTTTAGATACTCCGGTAGGGGTTGTCCAAATCTCATTTTCAGAAACCTTACAGGAAATATTTCCATCGTTGGCGGCAACAAATCCACGCATATACATTCTTTTTCCAACATCAAGTATTGCTTTTTTCGCCTCACTGTCAGACGGATATTCTGTTTTTTTGTCTGTTTCCATACATCCCTCCGTATTTTTTAACTCTCATTGACTGTTTGTTTTTGATTCTTGTCACAAAATTGTATGCATTTTTATGTAATGTCTGATTTTTTGTGTTTTTTTCTGTTTATGTCAAACATTATAACAGATAAGCAAAATAAATCAACAATAATTATGCATAATTTTGTTGTTTTTATATTGTTTAATTAACACAAAGCAAAAATATACCAATTTTTTATTCGTAAATCAAAAAAATATATTTATTTTTCTTCACAAATCAACATTTTTGCAGTACAATTAATCATAAATCAACTATCTGATCATAAACAAAAATATGCCATTTACAATTTAACATTTGTAAGGGCAATTTCAGAGGAGTAGCCATGCTTGCAATTGAAAGAAGAAACCAGATCCGACTTCAGCTTATAGAAAAGAAAAGCGTCAGTGTAACCGAGATAGCAAATCTTTTTGATGTGACCGAAGAGACTATTCGACGGGACCTGAAGGTCATGGAAGAAGAGGGATTGCTAACCCGTACCTACGGGGGAGCTTATATCAAAGAAAATGTCTTAAGTGAAGAAGAGGTCAAATTCAGAGAAACCGCATATCTTGACAGTAAAGAATTGATTGCTTCAAGTTGCCTTAACATTATACAGTCAGGCGATACGCTTTTTCTTGATTCTTCAACCACAGCTGCGGTACTTGCATCAAAGCTTAAAAATTTGAAGCTAACAGTTGTAACAAATTCTCTTATGGTTGTTGACCAGGTCAAAGAAATGGATAATATTCATCTTATTTGTATCGGCGGAACCTACAGTTCACGCTCAAAATCCTTTAACGGAAGTATGACTCTAAAGGCTCTTAAGGGATATTTTGTTGATAAAGCCTTTATATCATGCAGATCTCTCTCTATGGAACATGGAATAACTGACTCTAATGAAGAAAATGCACAGGTCCGTCAGCTCATCGTCAAATCAAGCGATAAAACCTATCTTATAGCCGATAAGACAAAAATCGGAAAAACTTCCTTCGTACAAATATGTGATTTTGAAGATATAACCGGACTTATTTCTGACTATAGCTTCAGTCCTGACTGGAAGCATTTTCTCCTAAAAAAGAATATTTCACTCTATGAATGCCGATAAAAAGGACCGCCATAAGGCGGTCCTTTTTATTCACATTTCTGAAGCGCAAGAGTTCCTGTGCGCGCTATTTCTACTATCGAAATTCCGCTCAACAGTTTTATCATCAATCTTGTACGCTCAGGCGTATCACATATCTGAATGATCATCAGATTTTTGGACATATCTACGATATCTGCCTTCATCGCCTGGCAGGTTTCCATGATCTCCCTGCGGTTTGATTTATTATACTTTACTTTTATCAGCATAAGCTCACGGCTTACAGACATCTGCTCTTCAAAGGTCTTGATCCTGATTATATCGAGCTTCTTATTAAGCTGTTTTTCTATCTGCTCTAAGGTACGCTCATCTCCGCTCGACACGATCGTCATACAGGATACGGCCTTGTCCTCGGTCTCTCCCACGGTAAGTGAATCGATGTTAAAGCTTCGTCTGGAGAAAAGTCCCGCTACTTTTGAAAGTACACCGGAGCGGTTCTCTACCAGAACAGAATATATTTTTTTCATGTTCATATTTTATCTCCACTCCTTATCTTATGCTATTGTCCCTGCAACTGTTTCCGTAGGATCCGTCATAACTTCCATGAGGCAGGATTCATCCGATTTAAGGAATTTATCTATATCAGCTTCCATATTTTCCATCTTTTCGCATTTAATATAGTTTATTCCATAGGCCTTTGAAAGAAGCTCCAGATCCGGGTCGGATCCCAGATGAACCATGCTGTAATTATCCTTATATGTAAAATGCTGATGTTCCCTTACGAGTCCAAGATAATTATTTCTCATTACAACTATCTTTACAGGAGCCTTGTACTGGTTCATTGTTGCAAGTTCCATCATTGACATCTGGAATGCGCCATCACCGCATACAGCAACAACCTGTCTTTCCGGATCAGCCATTTTTGCACCGATCGCAGCCGGAATGGAATAACCCATTGTTCCCATTCCTCCTGATGTAAAGAAACTACCCTTTTTCATTATATAGTTTCTGCATGAGAAAAGCTGATTCTGTCCAACATCGGCAACATATATCGCATCATCATCCATTTTACCGGATAGCGTCCTTACAAATTCCGGCGAATCTATGAAGCCTGTATCCTTGACGTCTCCACGTCTCACCATTGTGCGATAATTATTAAGTGATGCAATCCATGCTTCATGAGAACAGTAAAAGGATTCACCCATAAAATCCTCAAAAATATGCTTTGCATCTCCAACTATAGGAATCGTGGGACCAACGTTTTTTCCGATCTCAGCCGGATCAACGTCCATATGGACAAGCACTTTTCCTTCAAAGGTGAGATCAGGGGCGCTTACAGCCCTGTCAGCAACTCTTGCTCCGACCATCAGAAGCACGTCTGATTCATTCATAGCCCTGTTGGCAACCTGAAAACCATTATTTCCAACCATACCGTAATACATCGGATGGTCTGAGGGAAGTATTCCAAGTCCCATCATCGTTGATACTACCGGAATCCTGTGTTTTTCAATAAACTTTCTGAAAACCTCTTCCGCATCCGAAAGATGAACACCTCCGCCGACACATACTAAAGGTCTCTTTGCATTTTCAAGAACCTTTGTAACCTTTTTTATCTGAAGTGTATTACCCTTTACAGTCGGCTTGTAGGTACGAAGCTTTGGAGGCTCGTCCGTATATTTAAAATCAGCAATATGCGCCAGCTGAATATCTGCCGGAAGGTCAATAAGCACAGGTCCTCTTCTTCCGGTATTTGCGATATAAAATGCCTCATGTATAATTCTCGGAATGTCTTTTACATTTTTAACAAGATAGCTGTATTTTACAAATGACTCCGCTGCTCCTGTAACATCAGCCTCCTGAAAAACATCTGACCCTATAAGCTCTGAATCCACCTGTCCGGTAAAACATACCAAAGGGATCGAATCTGCATAGGCTGTAGCTATTCCGGTCAGAAGATTTGTAGCTCCGGGACCGCTAGTTACCGCACAGACTCCAACTTTTTTTCTTGTCCTGGCATATCCGCTCGCTGCATGTGCGGCATTCTGCTCAGTCCTCACCAGGACTGTCTTTATATCTGTTTCCAATATGCTGTTCCAGAACGGATCGATCGCAACTCCGGAATAACCGAATACAGTATCTACTCCTTCCTTCACCAGACACTTTATTACTGCATCTGCTCCTATCATCTTTTCTCTCCTCTTCTACTCTATAAAAGATCTGCAGGGCTCCGTTTCTCAAGAAACCTTAAGCAGATTTTTTGCAACACGCACAGCATCTGCGGCATCCGAAGAATAAACCGCATTTATTTCTTCCGCATAATCATTTGTGATCACGGCTCCGCCTATCATCACAGGGCATTCAAGTCCCTCAGAGCGGGCATATTCTATAACATTTTTCATTTCCCTCATTGTAGTGGTCATAAGCGCTGACAATGCTATTATATCTGCCTTATATTTTTTAGCTGCCTCTATTATATCCTCTTTTGGCACATCCTTACCGAGATCATGTACCTCAAAGCCATAATTTTTCATCATCAGGACGACCAAATTCTTGCCGATATCATGTATATCACCCTTTACAGTGGCTATAACCACAACCGGCATCTCTGCATTTTCATCTCTGCCCTCAGCAAGATAGGGTTCAAGGAAATCCACCGCATTTTTCATGGCCTCTCCGCTGGCTATCAGCTGAGGCAGGAAGTATTTTTTCTTGTCAAAAAGAATGCCGACTTCATTTATTGCCGGAAGAAGCGAAACATTCAAAATATCGTCTGCCTTTCGGCCTGATGTTATTTCCTTTTTTACCAGATCGATAATAGCTTCTCTTTTGCCCTTTACAACCGCCTGAAAGACAGCATCTGTCTTATCCTGCTTTGAATTATCGGAAGACACAGAATTACTCTTTTTATTTCCCTGTATCTTCCTTCCCTTAAAAAAATCCTTACCGGCAGCCTTTGCTATCGCTCCTGCAGCATCCAGAAGGGATGTTATATCGTCTTCCTTTACTGTTATTTCTCCATCATGAGCTTCCTTAAACTCATTCATGTGGTCAATATACGGCAGATCAGCATCTTTTTTATCCAAAAGAAGATCTGTTGCCAAAGCAGCATTTACAAGGAGATCCTGATTCGGATTGGCGATCGCCATTGTAAGTCCTGCATTTATGGCAAGCGTAAGGAAAGATGTATTTACATATATCCTCTCCGGCAGACCAAATGATATATTTGAAAGTCCACAGGTAGTTGCAAGTCCCAGCTCATCATGGCAGTAACGGATCGTCTCTATAGTGTCCATTGCTGCATGCGAGTCTGCTCCTACTGTTCCAACCAGCCCGTCAACTACGATATCTTTTTTCTTAAGGCCTTTTGCAAGTGCCTTATCCATGATCTCTCTTATTATACGTTTCTTTTCATCGAGATTCTTAGGAAGACCTTCATCAGAAACCGGTAAAAGCACAAACATGGCTCCGTATTTTGCTGCAAGATCCAGAAGCTTATCACATTTTGCACTTTCGAGCGAGATGGAATTCATCAATGCTCTTCCGGGATAAAGCCTTAACGCAGCCTCCATTATGTCCACATGGCTTGTATCGATTGAGAGCGGTAATTTTACCGTTTCACTCACTACCTCGACAGCCTTTTTCATAAGTTCTTTTTCATCAACACCGCTCATTCCCACGTTGACATCAAGCACTTTTGCGCCCTTTGCCTCCTGTGCTTCTGCAAATTCACGCACTATGTCAAATTTGCCCTCTCGAAGCTCAGCCTGAAGAGCCTTTTTCCCTGTCGGATTTATTCTCTCTCCTACTATAAAGAATCTGTCATTGATCCCAAATTCATGAACCGCTCTCTCTGATGTAAGGAGATATTTATCCTTCTTAGCTATCTCTTTTAATGACATAGTGGCTGTTTTTTCATGAAGCGCTTTGATATGATCAGGCCTTGTTCCACAGCAGCCACCAAGTATCCCTGCTCCGGCATCAACGATTTTTTTCATATCCTCAGAAAATTCATCAGGACCCACGTTATAGACAGTATTCCCATCAGCATCAAGTTCCGGAAGTCCTGCATTCGGCTTGCATATTATCGGAATCTCTGCATATTCGGACATTTTTCTGATCATCGGGATCATGTCCACAGGACCTGTAGAACAGTTTGCTCCAAAAGCCGAAACTCCCAACGACTGCAGAGTTATAAGAGCTGTAAGAGGATCAGTTCCAAAAAGACTCTTTCCGTCGGATTCAAAGGTCATTGTCGCTATAATTGCTATATCAGCCGTTTCCTTTGCAGCGATCACTGCAGCCCTTGTTTCCTGAAGGCTCATCATTGTCTCTACAACGATCAGATCTACTCCGGCAGCTATTAAGGCTCTTATCTGCTCTTTATAAATATCCACGAGCTCTTCAAACTGCATAGGTCCGTTAGGTGCAAGCTGCACACCGGTCATGGTTATATCTCCGGCAACGAGTATTGTCCGGTCATCTCCATGCTTTTCCCTGTATCTTCTTATTGCTTCTTTCGACAATCCAACCAGCGTATTATTAAGCTCTTCGAGACGACCCTCGAGTCCATACTCAGCAAGCTTTATCCTATTAGCCGTAAAGGTAGGAGAATATAATATATTTGTACCTGCTTCAAGAAATTCTTCCTGAAGTCCTATCAACACCTCGGGATTTTCACTGATCCACAGATCCGGGCACACGCCTCCGGGCATCCCTCTTTTCTGTAAATTAGATCCGGTAGCTCCATCAAGATACAAAAGTCCCCCGGATGCAAGCTTCGCAAATTCCGACTTTTTCATTTTCTCCTCCTTGCAATGACTTAATTCATAAAAATCTAAAACTCTTCTACCATATTTCAAAAAAACTTTTTGATACAGAGAATTTTAACTGTATCAAAAAGTTTTTTCAATACACTTTATTTAATTATTAAAGCTCGTCTTTTCTGACCGCTACCACAACAAATCTTCCATTGCTCTCATCATAGTCGCAGGTAGAAAGTATCAGCAGTCTGTCACCATATTCCACATCAATACCCATATCATAATACGAATCAGCTCTCATCTGCTCTATTCCCGAATTAAACTCGGCCTCAGATGCCGGATCTATGAACTGATAATATTTAAAAGCTATCTCCGCTTCTGTATAAACATGCGATTGAAATGCAAACATTACTTCATATATCCCGGTTTCATATATAGTATCAAAATTTATATACGGATGCTCTTTACAGAAACTTTCTGATTTATAATTATCAAGAGTCCCGAACATATTTCCGCTTTTCATGTTATGACCGTATATTATCCAGTTTTCCGAAGGTCTCTCTATATCACAGTTATCCTCCATGAATAAAGTTCCGTTGCGGTCTTCCTCCTGGCTGAAATTGTGATCAAGATAATACTCACCGTTTCCGGTTCTTGATTTCATGACAGGATAGTCGATCTCGGTACCGTCAATCTTTATCCAACCGGCAAAATTAGGATTCTTCTGATAAAGAGATCTGTACTGTCTCAATACAAAAAGTTTACGGACAGTTGTTGATCCCGTTGACTTGTCCTCTACTGTAGATTCCACAACAAGCGGATCCTTCTCATTTGTAAAGCTGTATCCACCCTTTTTTGCAAGTTCAGTGGTCTTTTCATCACTGTGATTTTTCTGATAATAGTAAAAACCAATATATCCAAACGAAGCAATAGCTATCAAAAGACAAATAACTCTTGCGATCACCCTTTTGTCCATTTATCCCCCATATCGATCTGAACATATAAGCTTCAGGTTTTCTTCTTAAATTCTCTACCGCATTTAGGACATCTTATTCTTATCTTACCTAATCCTTTTGGAACCCTCAATTTCTGTCTGCAGCCCGGACATTTAAAAAATCTGTTCAGGCTGTCATCTTCCTTCTTTCTTTGAGCCTGTTCCCTGCGTTTTCGAATATTATCAAAGAAGCGTTCAATCTTATTCATTATCATGGTTTTATGCTTCATATAAACAAGATTTTCACCATAACGTTTTGAACGGTCTTTTGAAAGCATTCTGTATATGCAATAACCTATTATCGCAGTCATCAGGAGCTCAAAAATAAGTGAAGCAATAAAACTTCGTGAAAGAAACGCACAGAGCATCATTACAGTTGCAAGAACCATCAGGAAATTGGAATATTTATCAGTTCCGTATCTCCCGGCCATAAACTGTCTCATAAAGCGATTCAGCTTTTTCATATATTTACAGTCACCCCTCCGTTACTGCGTCACAAGTGCATCCGGTGTTTCAGGTATGGCAGTAGTAGTATCTGTATTACCGCCCGTAATATCTGTTGTTACAGTTCCGGTATTCGGTGTTGTTACAACCGTTCCGGTTTGAGAAACTGCAGTTGCATAGGCTGCATTAGTTTCATTGATCAGTACTGCCATATAATTCAGGTCTTTGATCGTTGCAAGTGTTGCCTGACATTGCTGATAAAGGGCAGCTACCGTTGCTGCTGCGTTAGGATCTGTCAGCGGAGAGATCGATGTCATCTGCGCATTTACTGCCCTTATTGCTTCTCCGCTCTCTCTGTCTGCCCTATAATTTGCTACCGTATAACCGCTTACAAGTTCTTCATCTGCCTCTTTTCCGGGAAGATATTTTTCCTCCTTCGGACTATCATCCATCTTAGACGGAAGAACAAATTCCTTCGTCTGGTATCCCTCTATAAGTGAGCTCATAGCCGATTTCCAGATTGCAGCCGGATATGAAGAACCATAGAGATTTGCGAGTTCTCTTGGTGAATCATAGCCAACCCAGACCGCAACACTGTAATATGGTGTCACACCACAGAACCATCCATCCTTTGATCCGTTGGTTGTACCGGTCTTACCTGCTGCTTCTGTATCACTCACATCATACCAGCCCATCTTTGAAGCTGTTCCCTGTTTAATGACCCCTTTCATTATGTCGATCATTGTATCTGCGGCCTCTGCTGTATAAGCCTGTATTTCCTCCGGCTCGACATAGAGCTCGTTTCCATCATTATCCTTTACTGACACAAGGCAGGTTTGTCCCCTGTAGACTCCATGATTTACCAAAGCTGCATATCCTGATGCCTGCTCCACAGTAGTTACACCATTTGTAAAGCCTCCCAGTGCCGTCGCAAGATTGTAATCATCTGGAACGATATTCTGATATTCCATCTTTGTTATATGTGAAAGTCCAACCTTCGGTGTAATATTAGCGTACACCGACCATGCGCAGCCGTTCTGACTCTTTTCAACCGCTTTTCTTAAAGTCATCGGATCACCCACAAGACAGATTGCCTGTAAAGCCGTAAGCTTTTTTGCCGCACTTACATCGATATTTTCAAGGATAGAACCCGGAGCATAACCGATCTCAAGTCCCGGCGCATAAACTACAAGCGGCTTTATACTGGATCCCGGCTGACGATAGCTCTGATAAGCCCTGTTCAAGGTATATGTAGAGGAAGAACCTGAAGGATCCGTTCTACCTCCAACTAATGCGATCACCTTACCGTTTGTATTGTCAATAGCTGTCACAGCACCCTGAAAAGCATACGCTCCTGTATCTGAAGTTTCATCATCAAATGCAAGATTCTCATCAAGAGCTGTCTGCAGCTTATCCTGAGCCTCACTGTCCAATGTTGTATAAATCTTATATCCATTAGAATAAAGTGAAGATTTCTCTTCCTCGTAGCTCTCATCGTAAAGTGCCTTATAATTCTTATAATCTTCATCAGAATCATAGGTGTATCTAAACTCAAAACCATCCAAAGACATAAGGTATCTTACAGCGCAATCCATTGCAAAAGTCGCCTGATAATCATTGAGCTCAGTATTTGTCTGCTCTTTCAGGCTTATTTTTTCAGATACGGCAAGCTCATAATCATCCTTTGAGATCATATCCTCCTCAAGCATGTCTGCAAGGATCTTATCTCTTCTTTTAAGGGCATTATCCGGATATTTAATAGGATCATAATATGCCGGACGGTTAGGTATCGAACAGAGATATGCAGTTTCAGAAAGTGAAAGCTGTGAAGCCTTTTTGCCAAAATATCCCTGTGCCGCTGCCTCCAGTCCATAATACTGATTTGCAAAGTAGACATTATTTACATAGTATTCCATTATTTCCTGCTTGGTATATTTCTTTGTAAGATACTTGGAAATAAGGATTTCCTTTACCTTTCTTCTCATTGAGACTTCCTGCGAAAGGTATACATTCCTTGCAAGCTGCTGGGTAATGGTAGATGCACCATGCTGCTCGACTCCCCTGGTCGTTAAATATCGAATCATTACTCTCGCGATACCCTGTATATCATAACCGGGATTTTTCCAGAATGTCCTGTCCTCTACCGCAATAAAGGCATTTATAGCGTTTTCCGGTATCTCATCATAAGAGAGGTAGGTTGAATCCCCATCTCCCCTGAGCTTTGCAATGACATCACCGTTCTTATCGTAAAAATATGTAGGCTCATTTTTCTTAAAATCATCACTTGAGCCATTTTCAACGATCTCCTTAGCCTCTCTGTCAAACTCTTTATAATATTTGTTGTAAAAATAGAGACCTATAGCGCCTGCAGCAATTATTCCAAGAACTATCACTATGAGCAGGGATTTGAAAAATACGCTGAAAAATGTCCCTATATATGTTTTCTTTTTCTTTCTTCTCTTTTTAGCCATTTATTATCAGTCACTCACTTTCGTAAGAATATTGAAAACTCTTATAAGCCTCATATCCGTCTCTTCATTAATCCTTAATTCCTCTGAATTGAAGAAACCGTCCGTCGGCGCACACTCTCCGCATATATCAATGCCAGCGATCCGTCTGCCTGAAGATAGGTCATTCAATATATCCGTGAAGCCTTCAAAAGTCATATTTCCCTGATCCCAATTGGTGGGAGCAATTTTCTTATCAAAAACATCCTTGTCCACAGAAATATAAAGAGGTCTTTCAGAAGACATCTCACCATACTTATGAATAAAAGACTTCCCATCTGCCCAGAAAACTGCGCCCAGCTTTTCTCTTAGTTCATTCCTTGTATCGAGTACCCATGAACCACATGATTTCAATCCTTCAAATGCCGGAGGCTGGTCATCGCTGTGATTGTCAAAATAGAGGAGATCAAAGGGCTCATTAAGTTCATGCAGAAATAATCGTGTCAGATAGTGATAATTTCCGTTATCAAGCATGTGTATCCCATCAGCTCCATATTTTCTTATCTCTTTTCTGATAATTCTTTCTGCATTTTCATCCACATATAATTCTGAACCCGTAAGTTTCGTGAAATCAATAAAGTTTCTATCCGGCAACTCCAGGTTCATCTTCTCATACAATCCTGTAAAATTAATAATTAAATTTCCCATAGTTATTATAATTCTACCATACAAGCAGATAATATAAAAGCGGAACCTTTCCGGTTCCGCCCAGCAACGTATTTAGAAACACTGTATCATCAATCAAGTTTATATGGTGTTGCCTGGTAAACATAATAGTTAAGCCAGTTAGTATATATTATATTTGAATGACTCCTCCAGGAAAGTATAGGTGTCTCCTTAGGGTCATTATTCGGATAATAATTAACAGGGATCTGAGGATCTATGCCCTTGTCCAGATCACGTCTGTACTCATTATCAAGAGTCACTCTGTCATATTCAGGATGTCCCATGATGAATATCTGCTTTCCATCCTTAGTCATACATAGAAAAACTCCTGCAATGTCTGACTCTGCAATAATATCAAGATCATCACAGGCACGTATATCTTCAGCAGCGACCTCTGTATATCTACTGTGAGGCGCATAGAAAATATCATCAGTTCCTCTGACTAAAGGCACCTTCCTTTTGAGTACCTTATTGGGATATATTCCCGAAAGCTTTTCCTTAAGCATTCTCTTAGGCAGACCATAATGGTAATAAAGTGCTGCCTGTGATCCCCAGCAGATATGTATCGTACTTGTAACATTCGTTTTTGTCCATTCAAATATTCCGCACAACTCATCCCAGTAATCAACTTCCTTATACTCCATCTTTTCAACAGGAGCTCCGGTAATGATCATTCCATCAAATTTACGTTTCTTTATTTCATCAAAAGTAACATAAAATGTATTGAGATGATTTGCTGAAGTATTTGAAGCCTTATGGCTTTTAACCATCAAAAAAGTTATATCTATCTGAAGCGGAGTATTTGAAAGGCACCTTAAAAGCTGTAACTCGGTATCTTCCTTAAGCGGCATCAGATTCAATATAACTATCTGAAGAGGACGGATATCCTGATGAAGCGAACGGAACTCGTCCATAACAAATATATTTTCATTTTCCAGCTGTTCTTTCGCCGGAAGGTTACTCTGTACTTTGATCGGCATGGGTCTTTCCTTCCTTTTCGCAATATTAAAGCTATCTTAACACCTGAATGCTTTTTCTTCAAGTGCACCTTGATATGTGCAACAATCTGAACGATTTCATGATATTATTTTATTATAAAATGAAGAATAATGCTCAAGTCAGGAGGACAAACTATATGACTAAAGAGGAAATGATAAAACAGATGACCACAGAAGAACTGGCAAGTTTCCTTCGTGAGATCAGTGAAAACAAACTTATACAGTATGCCGATGTTGAAGAATGGCTCTTAGACGACAGTGGTTCTCCTATAACCACCTATTGTGGAAAACCTGGAAAATATTCCACTCAGTCAGAGTTCTTAAAGGCCAGCGGCGGAATACCCGAGATTCGCCCCTGCAGACTTTTAGGACCAAGATCAATGTTCGGAAAGCCTTATTACAATATCATTGATCTTACCAACAGTGCTCTTCTTTCTGTTCCTACAGCAAATATAATAAGAGAGAATTAAACAAGATACTTCCTTTCCTTTAAGATAAAAAACTACCGCAGGTCATTTCCTGCGGTAGTTTTTTATCTTTTATTTATCATTTTTTGATCAGATATCATCATCGTCGTCATCATCGTCGTCAGGTTTTCTGAACCATGGAGTATGCTGACTTGTATTCTCTTTTATTTTATCTTTGATATCTTCTGTTTTATTTTTAGCAGCAGACTTTCTGTCTTTCTTTTCTATTTTTTTATCTAATCTGTCCTGCTTATGTCTCTTGCGGGCATCCCGGATATTCTCAATTATAAGGAAGAATGTAGGCAGGAAAAGCAGTGTGAGGATCGTAGAAGCTATAAGTCCTCCTACCATAACTATTCCCATTCCCTTCATGTTATCTGAGTTTTTTGCAAAACCGAATGCCACAGGTATCATGGCAAGCTCTGTTGTCAGGGTAGTTATGAATATTGGTCTGAGTCGTCCCGTGCCCGCATCTATAAGTGCATCATACGTCGTCATTCCACTTCTCTGATTCTGCATCGCCATATCAATAAGGATAATACCGTTATTAACAACTATTCCTGCAAGCATCAGTATACCCATGAGTGAAGACATCGAAATCTTCTCCTTCATGATAAGCAGAAGTACTACAGAACCTATTGCTGCAAAAGGAACACAGAGCATGATAAGTACTGAATATATTATTGACTCGAACTGTATAGCCATTACTGCAAATACCAGGAAAAATGCTATGACAATTGCCATTCCGATAGATGCAAATTCTTCAGCCATCATTTCCGATACGGCATCTGTAGCAAAGCTGACCTCATCGTCCAGTTTTATATTCCTGACCTTTTCCTCAAGGATATCCGTAATTTCATCTTTCTTTTCAGATGACATTGTAGCAGTTATTGCTGCCTTATATTTTCCATCCTTTCGTGAAATAGTAGTTGCAGATGAAGCAAGCCTTATATCTGCCATTTCCGTTATAGGCACATATACTCCCGATGAATTTTTGAAAGTCATGCTTTCAACATCAGAAACATTGGCGAAATATTCATCAGGATAATTAACGGTTATGTCATATTTATTTCCATCTATCATGACATCTTCAACCGGTGTCGAGCCTTCCATGTTCAAGTATATCTGGTTCGCAAGACTACTTGGTGTAAATCCCATATTCTCTGCCATCACCGGATCGATATCAATATCAACCTTCGTTCCGGCTTCAGCAAGTGAAGATTTAGCCTGGGTAACACCGTTTGTATTAAGCATTATCTCCTTGATCTCATCTGCTGCCTTTTTAAGCTTATCGTAGTCCTCACTGACAAGATTATATTCCTTGCTGTCAGCAGAGGACATAGAGCCCGAACCTGTTGTAGAACCTGATGCACAGCTTATCTCACATTGAGATGAGAATCCCTTGAACGCCTCATTCCACTCATCGACTATCTCCTGGGTTGTTTTTTCAACATCATCTGCAACATACGCAGCTATAGTTCCCTGTGCCGAAGACTGAGTTATCGTAGTCGTATAATCGTCTATTTCTTCGTCATCATCGACAAACTGCTCTATCTGGGTCATAACCTTGTCCATCTCATCAAGCGTAAGGTTATTCCTGAAGGATACCGTTACATTAACGACACCTTCGTCAGTACCGCTCATAAGCTCGGTTCTGAGCTTTGTTGCAAGGAAGCCGGTCAGAACAAGCAGTATTATCGAAAGAAAAACAACCGTTTTTTTCCATTTAAGGAATTTCTTAAGTATCTTACCATAAAATGCAGAGATCACATCGATGATCTTCGTGACAGGTGTGTTCTTCTTTTCTATAGGCTTATATAAATTAAAGAATACAGGAACAAGTGTTATGGCCGCTACCAGTGATGTTACAAGCGTAAATACGATGGTAAATCCAAGCTGCTTGAACATCTGACCTGAGAGTCCTTCCATTGTTGCCAGCGGCAGGTATGTTACGACTGATGTTACTGTTGAACCGATTACAGAGTTCATTACCACAACAGTTCCCTCATACGCCGCATTGATGAATCCCATGCCCTCATCACGTTTTCGGAAACACATTTCTATAACAACAACCGCATTATCCGTCATCATACCTATTCCAAGGACGAGCGCGTTCATTGTTACGACGTTAAGCGAAAGATCCATGGCATTCATCAGGATAACAGTTGCCAGCAGAGAGACAGGCATCGAGCTTCCTACGATAAGTGCTGCTTTTAAATCTCCAAAGAAGACAAAAAGTACCAGCATTGCAAGTCCTACCGCCTCAATTACAGTAGTTGCAACAGACTGCAGCGATTCCATGATCTTATCTGAGGCATCGGAAACAATTTCGATATTAAGCGTAGGATATTCCTGCTGAAGCTTTGATACTATCTTTTTAACCTGATTTGAAAGTTCTACTGATGTTGAAGACTGCTTTCTCTTAAGTCCAATACTTATGTTCTCTTTTCCATCATATCTTGAAAGAGAAGTCTTGTCTGATACTGCATATTTAACCTCTGCTACATCCGCGATATGTATAAGCTCACCCGAATCAGTCTCTATCGGAACCTGTTCCAGTTCTTCTATAGTCTCATATTTTACCTCTGTCGAAAGATTCAGCTTCTGATTTCCATATGTAGCTGAGCCTGTAGGCATTGAGAAATTAACTGCCGAAATTGCTGACGCTACTGAGGAAAGTGATATTCCGTACTGGTTCAGGTTTTCCGGGATTATCTTTACCCGTATATATTTTTCATCACCACCTGTTGTGGAAACCTCTGCAAGTGCACTGGCGGTATTGAGTTCCGGCTCGATATAGTTTTCAACGATCGAAAGCACATCTGTGTCCTTAGAGTCCGATGTTATCGACAGTGTCATATCATCAGAGGAATCCATATCGATCTCCATTATGGTAGGGTCGTTCACATCATCCGGGAAATCATTCTTTATCCCATCGATCGCAACCTTTACGTCATCATAGGCATCATCCATATCTGTTCCATACTCGAACTGCATAAGGACATAACCATAGTTTTCATTCGATTCCGATGTAATTGTAGATACACCCGTGATCGACTGAACTTTATCATTTATGGGATCAATAACGAGTTCATCAACTTCCTCAGGAGATGCCCCGGGATAAGTAGCCTGCACTACCAGATAGGGTATCGACATATCCGGCATGAGTTTAAGCGAAATATTAGAAATCGAAACAACTGCAAACAGCACCAGACCCATTATAGCAATTGCAACAGTAACAGGCTTATTCAGTGCTCCCTTTACTATTCCATTCATTAACCCTCTGCCTCCGAATCTTCAGCAACTCCACTGTTTTCTGAAATTGTCTCTTTTTCTGACATAGCCTGACCGCCAGAAACTGTATCATTTACCGAAACAGTTTCCCTGATTTCAGATACACTTTCCGTTCCCGATCCTCCATTGGTCAATGCAGCTGATCTTTCCGGATTCTTTTTGGTTGCTGAGAGTTTTACTCCTTCATTAAGCTGGGTTGAATAACTTGTGATCACCTCATCATCTGCGCTGAGACCCTCTTTTACTTCAACCTCCGTATCTCCATTTATTCCTACCGTAATGTTTCTTATCTCTGCGACACCATTATCATTCAGGTATACATAAGCCTGTTCACCATCGTAATATACAGCACTTACAGGTACTGTCAGTGCATTCCTTGATTCTCTCGTGATCGTTCTTATCCTTACCTCAGATCCATTGATAAGGTCTGAGCTTCCTGAAATGCTTGCCTCGATCTTGAAGAGCTTCTTTTCAGAGTCTACGGTGTTTCCTACATAAGTTATCACCGCATCGTAATCAGTAGCATTCTTTGTAACTACAGCTTCATTTCCCACGGTAATATTCTTTGCTGTCTCCTCTGCCACATAAAATACGATTTTATTTTTTGCATCACTCTGTATCACATATGCCTGACTGCCGGAGGATGCCATGTTATGCAGCTCAATATCAATATCTGTTATCGTACCGCTTACAGGTGCCGTCACCTGTGTATATTCAAGCGCAAGCTTTGCACTGTCAAGACTGGCATTAGCCTGTTCCAGTGAAGCCTTTGACGTGTCCACATTTGCCTGGGCACTGGCAAGCGAAGACTGTACTCCTGCTATAGTCGTGCCTTTTGTATAATTTTCGTAATCCTGCTGCTTTTTTTCTGCAAGCGCCTGGGCTTCCTGTGCCGTGTAATAGTTCTGCTCTGCAGTTGCCGCATTATAGCCGTATGTATCGCTCTGGAGTTTATTTGAGTCCTTTGAGCTTTCTGCACTTTCCACCTTATCCTTATAGGACTGATATGCAGTTTCGAGGCTGTCTATACTGCTGTATCCTGATCCCTGAAGCACTTTATCCTTCTGGTCTCCCGGTGCAGCATAATAATCATCTATAAGCGACTTAAGCTTGTTTCTCTTTTTTTTGTATTTGCTGACATCATCATCTGAATCATCTGCCTGATCATTATAGTAATCCGAAGTCTCAGATGCAGATGCCAGAGTGTTTGCTGCACTTGCTACACTTGCCTTTGCCGAATCCACGGCATTTGCAAGCTGCTGTTCCGTTGTTGACATGGTTCCCAATGTTTCAAGTGCCGAGTACTGGGATGCCTGCTGTGCTGCCGTAGATGAATTAACACCGGCCTGTGCACTTGCTACAGAAGCCTGTGCCTGTGCAAGGCTTATTTGGGCAGACTCATCATCAATAGTAAATAAAAGGTCTCCTTCATTTACATGATCGCCGACCTCGAAATTTTTACTCGTAACCTCTCCTGATGTCTTCGGAACAACTATAACCTCACTTGCAGCCTCAACCGTTGCAGCAAAATTAGAGCTTATGCTTAAGTTTCCAACACCCGGATTAGCTGTTTCTACTTCAACCAGTGCTTCTTCCTGTGATTCAGTCGCTTCAGCCGATGAAGACGGGGATGCACATCCTGTTGCAGCAGTTGCTGTAATTGTTAATGAAATGGTAATTGCAAGAATTTTTGAAAGCTTTGCCTTTTTCAATTCTCCACTCCTCCTTCTTATCTATTCGGAATCAAAACCTTTTTTCTAAATCCGAAATCTCCTTAATATTATGACCCGCAATGTTGCAGGCTTAAAGCCGCGAGGATATTGCGGCAAATTAATTCATTCGACTTATGATAAAATAGATTGATAAACATAAAATAAACTTTTTAATGCCATTATCAAAGTTTATTTTTATTTTATAATAAATATATATACTTTAGCTTGTTACGAAAAAACAATGGAGGTCAAAATGTTCAATATACTTGTTGTTGAAGATGATAAAAATACACGCAGATTAATGGAAGCTGTCATCAAAAGTTCAGGCTATTCTGTTTATACAGCCGAAAACGGGCTGAATGCATTTGACGTTCTTGACAGCCAGCAAATTGACCTGATCATTCTCGATGTAATGATGCCCGAAATGGATGGCTATACTTTCTTAAAAGAATTCAGGATATCAGATGATTCCACACCTATCCTGATGATCAGTGCCAAAACTCTCCCCGATGATATAAAGAAAGGATTTAAGCTCGGAACAGATGATTATATGACAAAACCCTTTGACGAAGAAGAAATGATACTTCGAATAAATGCCCTGCTCCGACGTTCTAAAATAACGAGTGAACATCTCCTGACTATCGATGACCTCATTCTTGACTATGACAGTTTTACTGTAAAGCGCGGAAACGAGCCGGAAATTCAGCTTCCGCAAAAGGAATTTCTCTTATTATATAAGCTGCTCTCCTACCCCGGTAAAATATTCACCCGATTACAGCTTATGGATGAATTCTGGGGAATGGATTCCGAATCCGGAGACAGCACTGTTACCGTACACATCAACAGACTCAGAAAGCGTTTTGAAGACTATAGCGAATTCAAAATCGAAACTGTAAGAGGCTTAGGCTACCGTGCCGTAAAAACAAATCAATAAGATCGGAGAAAACAATGTCAATAGAGCTTAATCAAACAAAGGAAAACAAATCTTCCCAATGTGAAAATAATGCTAAGATATCAAAAGTAGTATACAAAAAAGTAACTCTTTCGATCGGAATAATAGTTTTTATATCATCTATTATTTCCCAGGTAATTTCCTCTGCCGTAACTTATAATTACTTAAAATTCACTCACGATGAATTTGAACAACAAAATATCTCCGGCGGGGCAATAGTTACTTCCTCCATTATAATTTTCCTCGGTATACTCTTCCTTGCCTGTATATGTATAGGCACCATATGCAGCTTTATTATAGTTAAGCTTCCGTTAAAACCCCTGTCGGCCATGATAGAATTCATTAACCGGCTTTCCGACGGAGATTTCTCAGCCAGGCTTTCTCTCCCCGGTAAAGAAATAGGCTATAAACCTTTTGCCAGCGTGATCTGCGCATTGAACCGCCTCGCCGAGGAACTTGAGAACAATGAAATGTTTAAATCCGATTTCATCAATAACTTTTCCCATGAGTTCAAAACCCCTATTGTCTCGATAAAAGGCTTTGCCAAACTCCTGAAAAACGGGAATCTGTCAGAAGAGGATAAAGAAAGCTATCTGGACATAATAATTGAAGAATCCAACCGGCTTTCCAATCTTTCAGAGAATGTCCTTAACTTAAGCAAACTTGAAAAACAAACTATCCAGACCAGTAATATAAATTTCAACTTTGCAGAACTCGTTCGGCGTGATATCCTCATGCTCGAGTCCAAATGGTCCTCAAAAGATATCAGTTTTGATATAGACCTCGATGAAATAAGCTATTTTGGAGATGCCAATCTGTTAAGCCAGATATGCATAAATCTCATCGATAACGCCATAAAATTCTCACCTAAAAAAGGTGATATACGCATAAGTCTGAAGCGGTCCGACAGTGAAGACCATACTTTGGTACTAGTAGTTTCAGATAATGGTATAGGAATGGATAAAGAAGCCTTAGCCCGTATGTATGACAAATTTTATCAGGCAGATCATTCTCATTCCACCGAAGGAAACGGTCTCGGACTCACTGTTGTAAAACGTATTGTTGATATCTATTCCGGATCTATCGAAGTAAAATCAGCCCCCAATGAAGGCTGCAGTTTTACAGTCACATTATAAATCTGTTCCCCAGCCGGCTTCGTCGTTAGCATTCCCAAATAAAAGCTATCGACGGACTCCGGCTTTTTTCTTTCCATATTATACCATAGTATATTTATTAAATCGTTATTAATTTTAAGACAATTTTTATTTCATTATAATTTTCTTTAGAAATAAAAAAGTGCCTTCGGCACTTCAACTCCCCTGCCCCTCACTCATGAGGGGTGGGGTTTTCTTTTGCTCCATTTTCATTCATAATAGTTATATGAACATACTGCAAAAAATCTTTACCGACTACTATGAAACAATTATTTTCACAATGAAACCTCGCTCATCTGTCATTGAAAACATCGACAAGATGATTAATTGTGGCAATCCAGACTTTGGTGGTGCCATGTATGGATGCCCGGATTGCGGAAAACTTAAATTTGTTCCCTTTCGCTGTCACAGCCGCTTTTGTCCTTCATGCGGAAATAAGTATTCCATGGAACGCACCACCAACATGTCATTCAAGCTGATCAAGGTCAATCATAGACATTGCGTTTTTACCATTGCCGAAGATCTAAGGATTTACTTTTTACAGGATCGTTCTTTACTTAACTGCCTGTTTCATGCTGTTAACAGTGTTATTTCCCATATGTTCCGCAAAATAAATAAATCAAAAAATTTCACTCCCGGTTTTATCATGGTCCTGCACACTTTCGGACGTGATCTAAAATGGAATCCGCATATTCACTGTCTAATATCTGAAGGCGGTTACAGTGACAACGGCGAATGGCGAAACGTAACTCATTTTAATTACAAGCTTCTTCGCAGTTCATTTCAAACTGCACTTTTAAATGAATTAGAACCTTATCTTGGCTCTTCCTTTAAGAAAGTCAAAGCTGCCTGTTATGACAAAAATAAACAGGGCTTCTATGTTTATGCCAAGCCCAACAAATGCAACCCTACCACCGTAATTAAATACATTGGACGTTACCTTGGCAGACCTGTCATTGCAACTTCACGTATTGACAAATATGACGGTGATTATGTCACTTTCCACTACAACCGCCACGAAGATGACAAATATGTAGAAGAAACCATCCCTGCAACCGAGTTCATTGAACGTCTGATACGGCATATACCTGAAAAACACTTTAAGATGATACGTTATGGTGGTATTTATGCCCGTCACAGAGACATTGACAAAAATCTTAACCGCGCCATTTCAAAAGAAAAGCACTCATTTCTTCGTGGCTTCAATAAATGGCGTACTGCACAGCTTTCCGCGTTCGGATATGATCCTCTAAAATGCGATTGCGGTTCAACAATGCTGTTCCTGGAACTATATTTTAATCATAAGCGCGTTTCTCTTGAAGAACTATACGAGAAAGCCATGTCCAAGTCTCGTGGATTGCGTTCATCTGCATAACTTTATTAATCCGACTATACTTGGTATAATCCTTTCAGGAGGATACCAACATGAAACAAAACATTGAGAAACTGCGCAAAAAGTACATGGATAACCCACCAGAAGGTTTTTCTCCCAAGGACATTCGCAATATGAGCGAGGATGAACTTTTGGATTTGGATTATTTCTTAAATGATGACGAACTTGATGACGATTTTGGAGAAGATGGTTTCTACATCTTTTAATTTCCATACCGTCTGTTTGTCATGCATTCCTTCATTATTCATTTCAATTTAATGTCCGAACGTACGTTAGGATTTGTTGTCCAAAAAATTGGAATTTCCTATAAAGTAAAAAATAAGCTTGATTTATCCGTTACCGGACAAATCAAGCCTTTCTAACTGAGACACGCGGGATTTGAACCCGCGACACCCTGATTAAAAGTCAGGTGCTCTACCAACTGAGCTAGTATCTCATATTATTTAATTAACAACTCGCGTGAAAACGCTAGCAGGGCTAGCTGGATTCGAACCAGCGAGTGCAGCAGTCAAAGTGCTGTGCCTTACCGCTTGGCGATAGCCCCAAACGGAATAACATTCATTTTGAAAGCGGGTGGAATAAGGGACTCGAACCCTTGATCTCCAGATCCACAATCTGGCGCGTTAACCAACTACGCCAATCCCACCATGTGTAAGACTTTAAGTCTTAACAGTGTGCCTGCAGGGATTCGAACCCTGGACCCTCGGCTTAGAAGGCCGATGCTCTATCCAGCTGAGCTACAGACACATAAACGAAAAATAGGCAAAAATGTAAGCGGGTGATGGGAATCGAACCCACGTATCCAGCTTGGAAGGCTGGTGTTCTACCATTGAACTACACCCGCAGTGTTTCTTTAGTCCGAATTAAATCGGGGTGACAGGATTCGAACCTGCGACCTCCTGGTCCCAAACCAGGCGCTCTAGCCAAACTGAGCCACACCCCGTTTCCTTGGAACCTCATGTCCAATCCGTGACGCAAGAAATATTATATCTTCACTTGCCAATAAAGTCAACACTTTTTTTGAATTTTTTTTATTTTTTTTCAAAAATATTTGATTGCAATCTGAAACCCGCTATTTTCGCGGCTTTCCAGGATTATGTAGGATGGATTTCTGCCCTCTTGTCTTGGATAAGATAAGCTTCCCGGGTTCATTACGGTCAGATTTCCCTCTTTTGCAATATAAGGTTTATGAGTGTGACCATAAATTGCATAGTCTGCCCCCCTGCTCTCCGCTTCTTCCCGAAAACGATCCGGTCCCATGGAGACTCCATACCTGTGTCCATGAGACATAAAGAATTTATATCCCTCTATCTTAAATACAAGCTCTTCCGGCAAGCGTGAAAAATAGTCATTGTTTCCCATGACTATCTTACACTCACAACCTGCCAGCTCTGCTATATCTTCTTCTCCATCCTCGACATCCCCTGCATGCAGGAGAAGATCAAACGGTCTCTCCTTCATTATGACCTTCCTCAGAATGTCATGTCTTCCATGTGTATCACTTACTACCAGTATTTTCATATTCTTCTATCAATTCCTTCATTGCTCTTAAAGCTTTGCCTCTGTGGCTTTCTTCGTTCTTGACCTCAGGCGGAAGCTCTGAGGTCGTTTTACCATATTTAGGCAGTATAAATATAGGGTCATAACCAAAGCCGTTCTCACCGTGCTCTGCATAGCCTATACGACCCTCCATGACACCACGCACTACTTTCTCACTTCCGTCCGGAAATACCGCTGCAACAGCGCATACAAAGCGTGCTGTACGTTTCTCATCCGGCACGCCCTCAAGTCTATCTATTATGGCATTATTCTTTATATGGTAAGACGTATCTTCTCCCATATATCTTGCAGAATATATACCCGGTTCTCCTCCGAGTGCATCCACCTCCAGTCCGGAATCATCAGCAAGAACCAGTCCGCCTGATATTTTCCATATACTGCGCGCTTTTATGAGTGAATTTTCTTCAAAAGTTTTTCCATCTTCAACTATATCCGTTTCGATACCAGCATCTTTCATGGATTCGACCGGAATTGAAAAGCCCTCTAAGATCTCATTGATCTCTCTGACCTTATTTTTATTTCCGGTAGCAAATATTATCCTGTCAATTGTTTTCATTTGCAAAATATTCCTTTATAGTCTCTGTCAAAGCCTCCGATGCCTTCTCCATATAAGCATCCTCAGACATCAGAAGAGCTTCTTTTTTATTGGTAATATATCCAAGCTCCAGCATTATTGTTTTAGAGTTTAAATTCCTCATAAGCGAAATATTAGTTCCATCTTTCCAGCCGGCATCCTTTTCCGAGCATTTTTCGGCTATATTTGACGAAAAAGCTTCAGCAAGGGCTCTGTCTGCTGACAACGACAAAGCAGTTATTCCTGTAGTGGTACGGCTTTTTGAATCTGCGCCAACATGAATACTGACAACCAGATCCGCACTTACGGAATTTATAAAAGATAATCTTTCTTCATCCGAAAGATTAGTATCTTTCTCTCTCGTATAATATATTCCTATATCATCCGAAAAAAGTGTCTTATGGAGTTTTTCAACCACACCATTAACTATATCCTTTTCGGCTTTACCATAAGCTGTTGTTCCGCTATCATCTCCTCCATGACCCGGATCGATCACAAGGATATGATCATAAATATCCCTCGGACTTACAAATTTTATAAAAAGCTTATCGTCCCTGATCTCCGTCACAGGCTCAACTATTTCCTCTGACTCAAATACTATTGAAGCTGTTCCTTCCTCGAAACCATATTTGATATTTGTTATCCTTTTCATTTCTCCGGAAAAAAGATTTTTATGATAAAAATCCTGCTCTACAGGACTGATATTCACTGTGATCCGCCTTCCGCTGTGATTTTTACTGACCGTGACATTTTCTTCTCCAAAATCATCCGGAAGCGGAATTGTGACATATCCTGCCCTGTCACCGCTTCTCTCTGCCAGAGAGCTGTTGTCAGTATATTCACCATCAGTCTGGTTGAACACACCTCTCTCCCTTGCAAATCCAATAGAAATATCATTTCCCGAAAAAATAAAATATATCATTGAAGAAAAAGCCAGAATAAAGAATATCAGAAAACCTGCTGTTTTCTTCATCTGTCATTCTCCTTAGGTCTTCTGGGCGGCTTAGGTCCTGGATACATATAGTAATAAGTTTTTATCATACCATTATATATTTTCCGGTTCTTCTGGGCTTTCTGTCCAAAGCTCTTTTCCATATCCTCATACGAGGAAATAATATATACAGACCAGCTGTCAAGCGCCCTGCATGCAGCTCCAAAATCCCTGTATATCGGGATGAGGCTTTCCTTATCCTCAAGTCTTTCTCCATAAGGCGGATTTGTAACTATAAATCCGTATTTCTTAGGGTGTGAAAGCTCTTTTGCAGGTCTCTGCTGGAAATGGATCAATTTTTCCACCCCTGCTCTTTCAGCATTGGAACGTGCCACCTTTATTATTTCAGGATCTATGTCATATCCCTGGATTTCGGTATCTATATCCGTTACTACAAGGCTCTGTGCTTCATCTATCGCATCATACCATACTTTTCTCGGAACAAGCTCCTTCCAGCTCTCCGCTGTAAATTCCCTGTCCAGTCCGGGTGCTATATTTGCTGCGATCATTGCTGCCTCTATAGGTATGGTACCGCTGCCGCAGAAAGGATCTACAAGTATCCTGTCTTTTTTCCATGGTGTGAGCATTATAAGGGCTGCCGCCAGATTTTCAGCTATTGGCGCAACGCCCTGCATTTTTCTGTAGCCTCTCTTATGAAGCGAGTCTCCTGTACTGTCAAGCGCAACAGTGACCCTGTCCTTATACAAAAATACTCTTACCGGATATTCGTCTCCATCCTCTTCAAATCGTTCAAGATGGTAGGTCATCTTCATCTTCTCTACCATTGCCTTTTTCATTATGGACTGAATATCTGAAGGGCTGAAAAGCTTTGATTTCACCGTTGATGCTTTTTTTACCCAGAACTTTGCGTTCTTCGGAAGAAATTCCTCCCAGGGCAAAGCCTTAGTGCCTTCAAAAAGCTCATCATAACTGCGTGCTTCAAACTCACCGACTTCTATCAAAACCCTTTCTGCGGTTCTGAGTCCGATATTCGCACGTGCAACAGCTTCAGCATCTCCTGCGAAAGTCACCCTTCCGTCATCTGTTCTTACAATTTCATATCCTAATTCAGTTACTTCTCTTTTTAATACTGCTTCCAGTCCAAAGTGACATGGAGCTATAAGGTTAAATTTTCTCATGTTTTTAATTTTAGTCAGAGCCTCCGCTTTCGTCAACAAATATATTTTTATACAAAGAAAAAACCCCGACACAAGTGTCGGGGTTTCATGAGGGGAGTATAAATATTTATAAAGGGGTTATCATAAAAAGAATTATTGAAGGGTTAACTCTTTTTACGTCGATTATAATATCATGCTCCAATATAATTAGCAACTGTTTTTTTGTTCAAAATATTATTTCAAAAGTTGATTTTTTTACGCCTGACTTACGGGATAGGCTTCCGGCAAGAGTTCGCAGTATCCCTCCATTAGAATTTTAAACTCTTCAAATGTAAATTTTGCACGAAATTCTTCCAGTTTTTCAATCTTATGATTTTTATGCGGATTTTTTCTATCCTTTGCAAAATAATGCTTTGCATTCCAGAATCCCATATCTGTAAATCTGGTAATGTCATTAAAAGCTATGGTCTTTGCCTCTATATCAACCTCCGGATGTGTATGGATCACAGCATGTCTCATTCTCAGAAGAAGAGTCTTCGCATTTACCTCTTCATTTAAGTTGAGAACTCTGAAATATCCATCATAAAATCCACGTGCAAAATAACTGTCAACTATATCCCCGTTTTCTTTATCGCCGTGTTTCTTAAGAAGCTCATCAGCCTTTGAGCCTTCTTTGAACGCCATAGTCTCCGGCAGCAGATCAAAGTCCGCTCCCTTCGGATACATTGTAAGACCCGTTAAAGCATTTATAAGAGCTGAAAAATCATCAGCCTCCGCACCCTCGAGCATTTTCTTTGTCTTTTCAGCGTAAAGCGCTATCATTTCTCTGTCTTTCATAAATTAAAGATAACCTCCGATTTCTGTATATCGTCTACTCTGACGATCTTTAGTCCTTAAGCCTCAGCAGGAGGATCAATACAACTATCATAAATACAGGTCCGAAGAAATAGAAAAGTGCACCTATAGCCTTAAATATCAGAACAAGGAACAGTATGATAACCGTAAGAATTGTAAAAAGTATGAGGGCAGCTTTCCATCCGCTGAAGATGTGCATATTATTTCTGCCATTTTTCTCTTTTCCGAATCCATACGAATACGTTCTCTTGTTTTCCCTGCCTGTATCAGAATCATAGTCAGCCTCAGCATAAGAAGATTTTGCCATTGGAGATGAAGTCTCGATTATCGTCTTTGCTATGAGTCTCGGGTCTCCGAGCTTCTCCATTACTTCTTCCTCGCTCTGCCCTTTCTGTATCTCCGTTGAAATATATTCCTCGTAAAAATTCATATTTTCATTGAAGACCTCCGGCGATACCTCACCGCTCAGAGCTCTTTTTAAGGCATACAAAAATTCCTGTTTTGTCATATTGTCGTTCTGCATAAAACTCCGCTTTCCTGACTGTTTTTTCGCGAGTAAACTCAAATCTGATTATAACACGTTTATCGTGTCTTTTTAAACCTTTTAACTATTATAAACACTGCCAGAATGACTAAAACAAGACTTCCGGCAACGATATGCGGAAGATAATGATATTTGTCCCGGATAATATAAAAACTTCCGTCCCCATCCATCTTAAATACCACATATTTTCCATCAGGATAACTTTCCACCGGAACTATTTTATCCCCGTTTTCTATAGCCACTCTGTACCAGTCTTTATAGCCTGTTGACAGAAGTCTTATGGTATATTCACCATCCGCTGCCGCCGCGTTATCTTTTATCTGAAAGATATACTTATCAACAGTTTCATAATTTTCACCGGCATCTTTTTTATCTGCTTCGTATTTTTCATAGGCAAGGCTGCTGCCCTTTGTGAAATTGCCGGATACCAGCAATACCGGAAATGGTTCATCCGAAGCCAGTGTGCTTATCATGCTCGCATAGGTCACTTTTACCACAATATTCTGCCTTATATCTTGAAGCTCAGAAAAATCCATTGACACTGTCTTCTTCCCATCACTTATAAAATCAGGAAGTTCGTCAGCACTTATACTGCTTCCATAATCTTTTTCTATGACAGCAGCCTTTTCATCATCAACTATAAAAGTCACTCTGACTTTGCCGAAGTCCTCCGGTGTACCCTCTTTTTTCAAAAGCTCCTCATAGCTTATTTCCTCTGCTTCATCTGTGAGACTGAGCCCGTTTATCGCAGCTCTTCCATAGTCAACATATAAATTTCCGCTGGCAGAGGAGTTTTCTTCGTCAATAAGCATTCCTGCTACCGCTCCGTAGCGTTCACCATTTCCCTCTATCTCTGTCATTGTCGTATTATTATAGAGATTACCTGCCATACCTGCTATTCCGCCGGCATAATCATTGCCCGAAATTGTCTGCATAGAATAACAGTTTCTGATCACATTTTTTGCGTATCCTGCTATTCCTCCTGTGTAGTCTCCGTCTTCATTAGTTACCATTCCATAGTTTTGAGATGCGATGACCGCACCCACTTCCATACGTCCTACTATACCTCCGGCATAGCTGTTTCTTACATCCACACCGCCATAATTTTTACATCCATTCACGGTGGCCTGTTTTGTCCTTGTATATTTAAGGCTTAGCTGACCTCCGCTCACAACTTCAAAATCAGACTGCAGATCAATATCAACTCCGGCGAAGCCCGTAATACCTCCGCCATTAATATCAGAGCTTATAAATCCATTATTTACACAGCCGATGATCTTTCCTTTTCCCGGATCTTTATCAGTTGTATCTGACACATCATCGAAGATATCATCGATATCGTCTGTATTCTGTATTCGGCTGAGTTCGGCATCCAGCTCGTCAAATCCGTCATGCAGTGTATCATTTAAGAGATTCATTTCACTAACAATTTTATCCATATGATCCCTGATCTCTTTGTCAGAGCTTTTTAAGGAATCGCTTAAGGCATCCATCTGCGTTGCCATCATGTCGGTTTTAGACGTTATATCATCATCAGTCCCTCTGATATCTGTTTTATAACTGTCATAAGCGCCTCTCAGATAATCATCAAGTGCCTCTGAAGCATCCAGTGCATCAGACAGTCCGTCTTTGATCTCTCCGGCATTTTTGGCGATCCTGTTGCCAACCCCTTCTATCTGCTTTATCTCGTTATAAATATCAGTATTTAAGTTTTTAATTGCAGAGATATAAGAGCTCATATCGATACTGAGACCGCTTGAAGCAGAATTTTCTGTATCCTTTATTATCCTGATGATCTTATCAATATCATTCTTTATGGCTGTTGAATAATCTGCGGTTTCGATATCTTTAATATCTATTCCGTCAAATGCAGCCCTCAGATCATCTACTTTCCCTCTTATCTCTCCTTCCGTTATATCATCCTTCGATCTATAGTAGCTTTTATAGCCGCTTACTGTTCCTCTGAGGTCATCTACAGTAGTCCTGATGTCATCAATTTTCCCCTGTGTCTCGTCATCAGCACTCTGAGCTATGTCATTAAGCTCATCCATGAGATCATTCATCTTATCTATCTCATCACTGCTTCTGTCAAAAGCATCTTCACTATAGATATTCTCCGTATATGCTTCAAACTGGCCTGCGATCCCGCCGACATTTTTTCTGCCTGCTATATCTCCGCTGTTAACGCAGTTATAAAGAATACCTCTTTCATAGCCAACGATACCGCCATTATTATAACCAAGATGTGAAAAGCCGACATTTCCGCTGTTTTCACAGTTTCTGATTATTCCGGAAGATGCTCCTGCTATGCCTCCGCTATAGTTTATTTTATCCTCATCCGTTATTTTTTCTTTGATATCATCATTTAAGAGATCTATCTCATCCGGATTCAGCTTTTCAAGATTCTTACTTCCATCATCTTCATTTATTTTTTTGAAAGCTGAAAGATGTTCGTCATCCTGCGGAATATTGTTAACAGATCCGCTGTTTTTTGCGCCATCGATCACGCCTTCATTAAATCCTGCTATACCTCCGCTGCGTCTTTTTGCCAGGATGATTCCTTCATTTCTGCAATTATCTATCTCGCCGGATTCGTCATTATGTCCGGCAATTCCTCCCGCAGCTTCAGAAGCTACAAGACTTCCCCCGAAAACACAATTCTTTATATATCCCTTATTTATTCCGGCTATTCCGCCTATATTTTCTGCTTTTCCATCCGGTGCGATCTGCCCTTCAAGCCGCAGATCTTCAACTGTTCCGCTTTCCGTGACCGTCTTTATAAATCCGCTTTCTGATGCTGCATCTTCCAGCTTAAATCCCGTAATTTTATGTCCGTTTCCGTCAAAAGTCCCTGCCATGACAGCTATAGGTTCAAACCCACTGTCAGAAAGATCTATATCTTCAGTTAAAACTATCTTTTTTCCTGATGTGTATTTATCAGAGACAGCCTTCTTCGAAAACTCAACAAGCTCATCTGCGCTGGATATCTCCATATCCGCGGACCCGTATCCGCTCTCCGCTGCCGACAGAGGAATTATATTCGTCAGCATGCAAAAGCTCATCAGCAGACCGAAGGCAGCTTTATAATATTTATTTACCTGCATCTTTTACCGCCTCACTAGCTTTACCCGTTTCCAGAGTAAATTTCATATCACCGTTTACCGTACCAACAAGATCTGCATCAATATACCCTGAAAAATATCCCTTTACATGTCCATTAAGCTCCATTACAGAAGCCTTGCGTTCAAGGCTCTGTCCTCCTGCGATCTGTCTGTGTATAACGAAAGCAGTCCTGTCAAAAAGCGGGTCGCAGATACAGAGTATCTGCGGAAGTATGAGCATTACAAGTATGATAGATGTAAGTGTTCCTCTTCCAAGGGCTATTCCGATCGCAGATATTACTGCATTACTTGTACAGTATCCTACCGCAAAACCACATGCCGTAAGGATCGTTCCGGACGTAAGGATCGTTGAAAAGGACTGATTAAGGCTCGCAACAATAGCCTCTTTTCTGCTCGGAAGTTCTTTTCTGAGCACCATGTATCTGTTTGTTATAACTATCGCATAATCTACAGTTGCGCCCATCTGTATTGAGCTCACGATCAGATAGCCAAGGAAATACATAGGAGTATTAGTGAGGTAAGGTATAGAGAAATTAATCCATATACTTCCCTGTATCGTTAGCAGCAGTACAAAAGGTACGCTTGCCGACTGGAATGTAAAGAGAAGTATCACACCTACGAAAAATGCCGTAAGGGCAGATATAAGTGTATTATCCTTGCTGAAGGAAGCTGAAAGATCCTGGTTACTGGTAGGATCACCGACAAGATATATCCTGTTCGTATAATAACTTTGAACCATTTCCCTTACTTCATTTATATGTTCGAAAGTTTCTTCTCCCTCTACTTCACCATTCATCGTGAATACTATTCTCGAATATTCTTCACCTTCGAGCTGTTTCCTGGCATTATCTATGCTTTCCTTTATATCATCAAGGTCTTCTGTCTGATCCGCACTCAGATTTATGGCATTTTTCTCTTTCTGTTCATATATATAATCGATCATATCAAGAACAGATATCTTATATTCATCAATACCGTCGATAAATGCTCCATAGGCTTCATTTTCCTTTGCATAAGCCGTATAAAGCAGTTTTACCAGTCCGGTATCAACATCAACTACCTCTGCAAGTTCTCTTGGATTAAGCTCATCCGTAAGAACATATTCTTTATCATCTCCGACATCTACATTTGCCAGCGCAGTTATATCACCGACATAGTCAAATTCAGTCAGTTTTTCGATAATCTCCTTTTCCTTGGTGTAATCACCTTTTGGAATCACTATCGCCATCTGACTTCCTGTCTCAAAGGTTTGATCTATCCTGTTCTTCGCTCTGACATAATCAGTCATCTTTGCACATTTAGCCGAATATTTATCAAAAATATAAGGGCAGTTATTTGAGCAATATACAGCAAATACAAGCAATGCGATAAATAAGACCGGCATCACATGTCTGGTAGCATAAATGAAATTGCCGTAATGATTGATCGTAGGAACGAAATTTTTGTGTCTGCTCTTTTCAATGATATTTCTGCACATCATTATAAGACAGGGCATAAACAGGAATACCGTAAGCATCGAAAATACAATTGATTTACAAAGTACAAGTCCCAGATCCCGTCCTATCTGGAAATGCATAAATACCAGCGCCAGAAGTCCTGCCATTGTGGTAAGCGAGCTTGAAGAGATTTCGACTATAGCCTTTGAAAGAGCCTGTATCATTGCTTCTCTTGAGTCTTGACCCTTATTTTTTTCTTCGAGATAGCGATGAAAAAGAATAATAGCATAGTCTATGGCAAGGCCAAGCTGAAGTACTATATCCACTGCATTCGAAATAAATGATATTGTTCCGAAAACATAGTTTGTACCCTTATTGAGTATTGCTGCCATTATAAATGTCGCAATGAATATCGGAACCTCTGCGTAAGTCTCAGATGTAAAAAGCAATACAACTACTATAACTATGGTAACTATTCCAAGGATAAATCTGATATCCGCCTGCAATTCTGCAGATTCATCAAGATCTACTGTCGTATAAACATAGCTGTCATAATCCTTGACATAATCCCTGACATCTGCGATCGCCTGCTGCGTAATATCGGCTTCTTTCTCATCAGTAAACATCACTGTGATCAGTGCCGCCGAATCTTTATAATAATCCTCAAGGCTTTCCTCGTTATAATCGCTGTCATCAGGATCGTAGAATTTGACAGTATCAACACCCGCTATCTCAGCAATACCATCTGCTGCTATTTTCGCCCTGTCATAGGTTATATTTGCAAGAAGGATTTTGGCCGTTCCAAAGGTCTTAAATTCCTCATCCATGAGGTCAACGCCTATCCTTGTCTCCGTCGTATTCGGAAGATATTTTGCAACATCATTTTCGACCTCAACTCTTCCCATTGATACGGCACAATATATTGCCATAACTATAAATAAAACAAAAAATCCCGATCTTTTATCTACAATGAATTCTGCTATTCGATACATAGGATTATTCTTATTTGAACTCATTTAAACCTTTATCCCTTCCAAAAATTATGACTTTTCGCCACTTCGTGCCTCAAAGTCATGCAAACAGGCCATTTAAATGCAGCTGCGCTGCGGGCCTGTTTGGCACTTGTTTTAACTTATCACACGGAACCCGCAGTAAATGCGGATTCCTGCAATAAAGTCACCAAAACATATCCTTTAAAAATCTTCTTTTAAGAAAACAATCCGGAAAAAAATCCTTTTTTTCTTACAATATAAAACTCTGTCTCGTCTCCGATATCTGCAATAAGATATTTTCCATCTCTGCTGCAATCCGCTGTTTCTAAGCCATTATCAGAAAGAAAAGCCAGCAGATCTTTTTTATTTTCATCCAGGATCCTTATTTTATGCTTTCCCGGAATCATTCCATATTCGGATTCTGTAGTAAACGATATTTTGGAGACTATTTCGTAATCAGAAGTTCCTGAAATTCCTGCCTCATCTATTTCATCCTCTGATCTCACCAACAGTTCTGTTCCCGGATAAAATTTACCTTCAAGTATAAATTCAGGCTCATCTTCCTCTGTCGCAACAGCTGTAAGATAGGCTTTATATCTGGCCTCTACCAACATATTTTCACTGATACTATTAAAATCAGACACCGACCAGTATGCCATACTTTCATCTGTATCATGGGCAGATGGTATATCAACGGTTCTTATTGATTCCCCGTAATCGATCTTTATACGCTTTACGACATTTCCATCTTCCACAAAAGTCACCATCAGTTTCTTAAATGCCTCCGGTATATCATTTCCGGAAATTATATCTTTATATCGTTTTTCCGTTGCTTCTTTATTATCTGTCCTTCCATTTACTGCATTTACCCTATTTGAGCAAAACTCATTACCTGATACTTTTCCACCTTTTTCGAGGCTTCCAGCTATCGCTCCACTGTGTTCTTTTATCCCCAAGATACTTACTATTGCCTTATTATTTTCGATATTCATTCCTTTTCCGGCAATACCACCGATCTCTGCATTTCCGGAAATAGAACATACCGAATAGGAATTTCGTATTGTAAATGCACTTAAACCAGCAATTCCTCCAACATATTCTCCATCCTCTGCAATAATATTTCCATAATTTCCACAGGATATCATCGCACCACTCTCTGCTCTTCCGGCAATTCCACCCGAATAATTTTTCCGACTTATTATGTCTGCATAATTTTCCGACTCTAATATAGTTGCTCTTTTGCTTGAGCTGTATTTAAGACTCGGTATCCCAACAGATACTATTTCCGTCTCAGATTCAGTTTCATACCAGTAATCCACCGATCCGCAGATTCCGCCTGAATTTATATCTCCGTATATGTTTGCGTTATTTCTGCATTTAACTATCATTCCCGATGATACGGTCTCATCCTCATTATCCGAAATATCATCAAATATCTCCGTTATATCATCAGTTTCCCTGATATCTTCAAGAAGATCTTTAGCCTCATCAAAACTATCACCGACAGCATCATTTAATTCCCGGTTCTTGGCTGATATCTCGTCAGTTTTCTTTCTTAATACGCTATCTGAGTCTTTTAATCCATCGTTTAGTGCATCCATTTCTGCCGCAATATTTTCAACATTCTGATTTATGTCATCACTGGTATTTCTTAGATCGCACTTATAACTGTCATAACTCTTCCTAAGATAATCATCCAGTTCATTAAATTCATCCCTAAGCTCTTCAAGACTTTCTATCATTTTCTTTGTCTTTTTACTTAGCTTTTTCTCAGCCCCTTTAATTTCTTTTATATGCTGATCAATCGCCTTTGCCATATCCGATGCGTTTGAAGCAATTTTATTTAAGTTTTCCGGAACATCCACAAAGGAGCGATTCCTTATGGCAGAAGCAAGTGCCTTTATCAGGTTCGCCATGATCTCGACTCTTTCCTTTGCCGTTGTCCCCTGATATGAAGAAAACTCAAGCGTAAAATCCAGGTCCATATCATCTGCTGTAGTTCTTATATTATCAAGCCTTCCTTCAAGCTCCTTCTCTGTTATATCGTCCTTGCTTCTGTAATACGCCTTATTTTCACTTATCTTCGCCCTCAAAAGATCCGCTTCATTTCTGATCGCGTCAAGATTATTCTGAAATTTCTGATCCTCCTCGGCTATAAGGCTGTTGAGCTCAGTAAGAAGTACATCAAGCTCGTCGAGCTCATCTCCTGCCTTGTCAAATGAATCATCTTCATAAACATGCATGCTGTAAGGCTCAAAAAGTCCTGCAATGCCCGCTGTATCTTTCCTGCCCGATATTTCTCCGTTATTTATAGAATTCCCAATATATCCTCTGCTGTATCCGGCAATCCCTCCGGTTAAATATCCGAGTGAACTATAACCAATCTTCCCATAATTTTCAGATTCATCTATAATACCGTTATTTACGCCGGCTATTCCTCCGGTCATCAATACCCTGATATCTTTTATCTTATATTCCAATTCATATCCATATTTATCCCTTAAAATTTCATGAGCAGTTTCAGAATCCCTGTTGATCTCGCCATGATTTATGGAATGAACTACTTTTCCCTCATTAAATCCTGTAATACCGCCTGTCCTTCTCTGTGAAAGAATATTTCCTCTGTTTACACAGGAGACTATATTTCCCGAAGGTCCGTTATGACCTGCAATACCTCCGGTATTTCTATAGGAAAGAATAGTTCCGTTAAAAACGCAGTTGATCAATAATCCATTGTTCTCTCCTGCTATACCGCCTATATCTTCACTTTCCTTCCCTCCGCAGATATCAGCATATATCATAAGGTCTTTAACAATCCCTTTTTTCGTCAGCTCTCTGAATACGCCATTTATCGAATCATTTGACGATATGGAAATGCCCTTTATTTTATGTCCGTTTCCATCAAAAACACCCGCCATTAAAGCTATTGGTATAAATTTTTTCCCTGAAAAATCCAGATCATTGACCAGCTTAAAAGTTTTTCCAAGGCTATAGGATTCATTAACACTTTTCTTTGTCAGTTCTTCAAAATCTTTTATATCTGAAATTTCTATTATCGTCTCAGATTCGATATGATCTTCAGAAACAGTATTTTTAATCCCGGCATAAACAAAAGCATTGCAATTGGAAAATAAAAGCGCAATCCAAACTATAAATGCTGTTAACTTAAAAATTCTTTTTTTCTGCATATTTTCCTTTTCAACACAAAGTCTATTTATAAACTGATTTCTATTAATCAACACAGTGTTGATTATTTTCTTAACAAGTATTATAATGACATTCATAAAGAAAATCAACAGATTTAACGGAGAATTTATTTATGAAGGACGAACACCTCGACAGGCGAACAAAAAAGACCCGCAAGCTCTTATGGGACGGGCTTGCAAAACTCATGCTCGAGCATGACATCAATGAGATAACCGTCAAAGATCTGACAGAACTGGTGGATATTAACAGAAGTACATTTTATATACACTACAAGGATATCTATGATTTATTAAATTCTATTGAAGCTGAACTTTTAGACGATTTTGATGAATTGTTAAACTATAATGTAGATGGATCAAAAGATGTTCACCAGCAGGTCATGCCTATACTTGCAACACTTTACTCGAGGCTCTATGAACAGAAAAATCTTGCCAGCGCTTTTCTTGGTCCTCATGGTGACGCATCATTTATATATGCCCTCCAATCGCTTTTAAGCAAAAAGATCACTGATCTCTTAAAAAATGACTCCACTGATGAAGAAATATACGCTTTCTATTCAGCCTTTTGTTTCAGCGGCTGTGTCGGAATAATCAAAGAGTGGATAAAAACAGGCTATAAGAAAAAGCCTGACGAAATGGCCGAAATCACGGCAAAGCTTCTCATCAATGGAATTTAGCTTTTCGGTTTTTAGCCTATAGGTTTTATCCTGTTGCGAGGGCTCAAAGATCCCTGAGGTAGTCACAGGTGATCTTCATGCACTCAGTCGCTGCGATCGTCATGTATTGAAGGTGAAAAACATGGAACATGCCTTTGAAGATATAGCATTTTATGTCTTTGCCTGCATAATGCATCTTTTCGACAAAATTCTTCGTATCAGGATAAAGCACATCCTCTGTGCCGGTAAAAACTAAGATATGCGGCAGTGTTTCCGGATCTATCGCCATCGGATCGCATACTATATCGGAAATACCTTCTCTCCAGATCTTTACGGGAATCTTTACTGCATCCAAAATGAGCATCGGATCTCTTTTCTGATATTCCTGAGTTTCTGGTGAATTAGACTTTATACTGCAGGCCGGAGAATAAACCACTACGCCTCTCGGCATCGGCAAGCCTTTATCTCTAAAATACTGCGGTAGTGTAAGCGCTATAGCTCCTCCTGATGAGTCACCCGAAACAACGATATTCTTCGCGTCCGTTTCTTCCAATATTTTTTTATAGGCAACTTCTGCCATCTTATAAGTCAAAAATCCATCATATGTAGGAACTTTCGGATAAGCGACCATTGTTACCTTAACTCCTGCCCTTTTAGCAAGTGTCTCCATAAATTGAATGTGGAATTTTGTTGCTTCCTGAAAGAAAGCTCCCCCTGTAAAATAGATCACATGTTTATCAGTTTTATACTCTCTGGGCATAAATGTATAGCATGAAAAATTATCCACTCTAAATGAACTGACTTCACCCTTGATCAGTTCCCTGTCAAGACGATAAGGCTCCTGATTGCCCTTGAGAGCACGCATTTTTTCTTCCATTTCGGTTTTGGTCAGGTGAATTTCATTTTTTGCAAGATAATACTTTATTATCGGTGCTGTCAAAGCATCCTTTGTTGCAATCCCCATTTTAATAATGTAGTTATCTGCCATTTTCCCCTCATAAGTCTCTTAATCAATTCACAATTTTCAAATTTACAGAAAATCTGTATTTTTTTGTCTTTTAGTCTTCGCCTCTTACGCCGTTCGCCTCAAAGTTCCTACGAGGAACGCAACAGGCGAAAACTGAAACAACAATCAATATCTATAATTTTAACATATAAAAGAAAAAACAAGTTGAAATAGGCTGTATGTTCTTAATTTTGCACTTAAAATACAAAAAAAGAAGGAAGTGTAAAACTTCCTTCTTTTCTATATTTATGAGCATTTATTTCTTACTGATCAATCCTCAAGTTCAAAAGCATTGTGTACAGCGATCATTGCGCGATCTACATCAGCCTCGGCAATAAGAACTGTAACTCTGATCTCGGATGTTGAGATCATATTGATATTTATGTCTGCTCCGTAAAGGGCTTCGAACATCTTTGCAGCAACACCCGGGTTACTCATCATTCCTGCACCTACTACAGAAACCTTTGCAACATCCTTGTTAACATCGATCTTGTGGGCTCTCATCTTTTCCATATTATCCTCAAGAACTTTGATTGCCTCATCAGCACTGTCCTCAGGTACTGTAAAGGAAATGTCCTTTGTGCCGTCACGTCCGATAGACTGAAGGATCATATCAACATTTATATTCTGCTTTGCGATAAGATCAAAAAGTCTGAACGCAATACCCGGTCTGTCCTCAAGTCCAATAACTGAAATTCTGGTAGCATTCTTCTCTGCAGCTACACCACTAACAAGCATTCCTTCCACTTTAACTACCTCCTTGATTGTAGTTCCTTCTGATTCATTTAAGCTTGAGCGTACCACGAGAGGCACGTTATATTTCTTGGCAAGTTCTACTGAACGGTTATGAAGCACACCTGCTCCAAGTGTTGCAAGATCGAGCATTTCATCATAGGTTATCTCTTCCATCTTACGTGCATTTGGAACAATTCTCGGATCAGCTGTAAATACGCCATCTACATCTGTATAAATCTCACACATATCAGCTCTGAGTGCTGCTGCAAGGGCTACCGCGGTCGTATCCGAGCCGCCACGTCCAAGTGTTGTATAATCATCATATTTATTCACGCCCTGGAAGCCTGTTATGATAACAATCTTTCTGCTGTCCAGCTCGTGCTGTATACGCTCAGTATCAATTCTCTTAATTCTTGCATTGCCGTATGAGCTTGATGAATGCATGGCAACCTGAAAAGCATTCAGTGAAACCGCCGGTATGTTGAGATAATTGAAAGCCATGCTCATAAGTGCAACAGATGTCTGTTCTCCTGTTGTAAGAAGCATGTCAAGTTCTCTCTTAGGCGGGTTAGGATTAATCTCCTTCGCCATGTTGATAAGTACATCCGTCTGTTTTCCCATTGCCGAAAGTACTACTACTACCTGATTACCTGCGCGGTAATCATCCAGGCATCTTTTTGCCACATTGAAGATACGTTCTTTGTTTGCGACGGATGTTCCGCCAAACTTTTTAACTACCAGCATTTTCCCGGTTCCTCCCTATAAAAGCAGATATATTATTGAAGATTATTATAAAGCCATTTCTTTGATTCTTATGCGGCTTATTACTCCGCCAAGCTTTTCTGCGCGATCATTAAATTCTTTTTCGCTCATTTTTTCTGTAACAAGTCCTGCCTCATCTGCATGTTCTTCCAGACTAACCACTTCTTCAGCATTCATAAGGCTCTTTGCTTTTTCAAGCTTATCAGCAGATACTCTTACGAAAAATTTCTTCTCATCATTTTCAACTGAAGGAAGATCTATCTGCTTTGGATTCCAGTTGAAAATAAGTGTACGACCGATATGCCTTACCTCATCAACAACATCAGATACAACCGCGCTTGCTGTTGGAAGTGAACCTGCTCCTGCTCCGTAGAACATTGCATATCCAAGCATATTGCCATGTACCAAAATCGCATTATAAACACCGTTTACACTGTAAAGCGGTGTGGATGCATCTATAAGGAATGGTGCAACGAGTGCATAGCAATGTTTTTCTCCATCTGTAACCGTCTTTCGGCTGGTTGCAAGGAGCTTTATCTCTCTGCCCATTGCCTTTGCATAATCTATATCTTCCTTGCTGATCTTTGTTATTCCCTCTGTATAGATTTTCTTATAATCAGCAGTTCTGCCATAAGCAAGTGATGAAAGGATTGCAAGTTTTCTGACTGCGTCGTATCCTTCTACATCTGCCTCAGGATTTCTTTCAGCATAGCCCTTTGCCTGTGCATCCTTAAGAACTTCCTCATAGCTAAGACCCTTTTCTGTCATCTCTGTAAGGATGTAATTGGTTGTACCGTTAAGAATACCTGTGATCTCATCAACATCATCAGCAGTTATGGAGCTGTTCAGAGGTCTGATGATCGGGATTCCACCGCCGCAGCTTGCTTCGAAAAGATAATTTACATTATTTGCATGAGCTATAGAAATAAGCTCAGGACCGAACTCAGCAACAAGCTCTTTATTTGAAGTACATACGCTCTTTCCCTCTTCAAGTGCTGCCTTTGTGAATTCATATGCAGGATGAAGACCGCCCATGACTTCTACCACAACTCTTACTTCCGGATCCTTTAAGATAACATCAAAGTCATGTACGATTTTATCCTGAATAGGATCTCCGGGGAAATCTCTCAGATCAAGAACATATTTTATATCAATCTCTTCTTTAGCCTTGTTATTGATAATTTTCTGATTCTTTGTAAGAACTTCTACTACTCCGCTTCCTACTGTACCATATCCGAGTACTGCTATTTTTGTCATTCGTAAAACCATCCTTTCAAAGTTGCTATTTAAAACATTATATTCAGGCAAGACTCTTTCCCAAGATTTTCACTGACTGGACGCCATTCTGTGCATTCATGGCATCTACCATTTTTGAAACATCTTCTGTTTCGCTCAATACCTGTATCGAAATTGTCAGTGAAGCTATACCGTTGATCGGTATGGACTGATGTATTGTAAGTATATTAGCCTTAAATGCCGCTATCGACTTTAATACATCCGATAACAGCCCGGGTTCATCATCCATCTGCACTGAAAGTGTAATTGTCGTTCCTTTTGTTGTATCGTGAAAAGGAAGAATATCATCTTTATATTTATAGAATGAACTTCTGCTTATTCCGACTGATTCTGTTGCTTCCTGCACGCTGGCAGCCCTTCCGGATTCTATAAGTTTTTTTGCATTGACCACTTTTATGAGCACTTCCGGTATAGCATGCTCAGTAACAAGATAATAATTTTTTCCTTCTTCCAAAATGTCCTCCACTTTGTTCGTACTCAGTGTACAAATGTGCGTCAACGAAAGATATGATATCACAGTATAATTATAAATGCAAGCAGTGAATCAAAATTTCGTTAGTTTTGTATTTTTATCGTTACTGTTCACACAGCTCTGCGCACCTGCTGCGCTGAGCGTAAGACAGCATAAAACAGGAAATATGGATTTGCCCTATTGCCGCAGGCAATCTTAAAATGGGCAAATCCAGTTACTGTGAGCACCTGTAAGGTGTGAACAGTAACTTTTTATCTGTATTTTCTATGCTGATTAATAATTTTAATGGCAGCTAAAAAGACCTTTTGTCGATATATTTATCAACAAAAGGTCTTTTTCTATATATAGCAGCCAGATTACTGAGCTGCTTTTCCTCCGTTTGCCTTCCAAACAAGATAACCATTGATGAAAGGATCGAGATTTCCATCAAGGACGCTGTCTGCCTGTGCCACTTCTACACCGGTTCTTAAATCCTTTACAAGCTGATAAGGCTGCAGGAAATATGAACGTATCTGTGAACCCCATGCATTATCCTTTACTTCACCTCTGATCTCAGAAAGTTTCTCTGCATTATTTTCATGAGCAAGCATAAGGAGCTTTGCCTTCAGCATCTGCATAGCCTTATCCCTGTTCTGGAACTGTGATCTCTCGTTCTGACAGGTAACTACTATTCCTGTGGGCAGGTGAGTGATTCTGATGGCAGATGAAGTCTTATTGATATGCTGTCCGCCGGCACCGGATGAACGATAGGTATCAACCCTGATATCCTCAGGCTTAACCTCGATATCGATATCCTCTTCAATATCAGGCATAACATCAAGTGATACGAATGATGTCTGTCTCTTACCCTGAGCATTGAATGGAGATATACGCACAAGACGATGTACTCCCTTCTCTGCCTTAAGATATCCATATGCATTTTCACCATTGATCTGAAATGTAGCACTTTTAAGACCTGCTTCATCACCGTCAAGTGAATCCAGTACCTCAACTGTAAAGCCATGTCTTTCAGCCCATCTGCTGTACATTCTGAAAAGCATGCTGCACCAGTCACAGGACTCAGTACCGCCGGCTCCTGCATTAAGCCTTAAAATGGCATTATCTGTATCATATTCTTCCGAAAGAAGTGTCTTGATCCTTATTTTTTCATATGCTTCACTGAATGACTCATATTCTGATTTGATCTCATCTATCATAGACTCATCATTTTCATCATTCGCCATATCAATAAGGTCAAAGATATCATTAAACTGATTTTCGAGAGTATCGTAAGTCTCTACGTCACCCTTTAAGTCACCAAGTTCTCTTGACTGCTTCTGGCTCTTTTCCGGGTCATCCCAGAATCCGGGCTCAGCCATAAGATGATTGAGCTCATCTATCCTGTTCGCCTTATTTTCAAGATCAAGTGAAACTTTAAGCTGCTCAAGGGGCTCTCTGTATTGTTCTAATTCGAGTTTTAAATTATCTAACTCTAACATTTAATTCCTTTCTGAATCCATGATTTATGTCGATCCGTTCAATAGATTATAAAAACAGGTCTTTAAGCGCGGCTGCGCCGCAGACCTGTTTCCTATATTATTTTTCAGGCCAGGACATTCCCGGGCGTCCATGGCAGTTCTTAAACTTCTTGCCGCTTCCGCAAGGACATGGATCGTTGGGATAAACCTTCTTTTCTACACGCTTCTTAGGCCCCTTTGCTACCGAATCATCCTTATTCGTTCCGGTAACCTTGGCAACCTGTTCTCTTTCAACCTTCTGCTCAATTCTGATGTGCATAAGGAGTCTTACGGTGTCTTCCTTTATCGCACTTGTCATTGAATCGAACATCTCAAATCCTGCTGTACGATATTCAACTACAGGATTCTTCTGTGCAAATGCCTGAAGTCCGATACCCTGTCTTAACTGCTCCATATCATCGATATGATCCATCCATTTACGGTCAATTACCTTAAGCAGAACCACACGCTCGATTTCACGGAGATGCTCAGGTTCAGGGAACTCAGCCTCTTTACTTTCATAATATTTAACAGCCTGCTCCTTCAATCTCTGAACAAGCTCCCCCTTATTAAGACCCTTGATATCAGGACTCTTAACCGGTGCAAGAGGTACTATCGGAATAAGCAGCTCATTGAGTTCCTTAAGATCCCAGTCATCAGGTCTCTGATCCTCTCCGATACAGGTATCAACAGCGCTTTCAACAATATCAGTGATCATCTTATAGATAGAATCTCTCATTGATTCGCCGTTAAGAACTTTATTTCTCTCTGCATAGATGATCTCTCTCTGATCGTTGTTTACTGCATCATAATCAAGGAGGTTCTTTCTTATGCCAAAGTTGTTATCCTCTATCTTCATCTGAGCCTTTTCAATAGCTCTTGTAAGCATTCCGTGCTCGATCTGCTCACCCTCAGGTACGTTAAGTGCCTCAAAGGCAGCCATAAGTCTCTCTGAACCGAAAAGTCTCATCAGATCGTCTTCAAGTGAGATATAGAATCTGGAAACACCGGGGTCTCCCTGACGTCCGGCACGTCCGCGAAGCTGGTTATCAATTCGTCTGGACTCATGTCTCTCTGTACCAATGATCATAAGACCGCCCGCAGCCCTTGACTCTTCATCAAGCTTGATATCGGTACCACGTCCTGCCATGTTTGTAGCAATGGTTACTGCTCCGTGCTGACCTGCCTGAGCAACGATCTCAGCCTCAAGCTCATGGAACTTCGCATTGAGGACATTATGCTTGATACCTCTTTTCTTAAGAAGAGCGGAAAGCTCCTCAGAGGCTTCGATTGTGATCGTACCAACCAGGATAGGCTGACCTGTCTCATGTATACGGACTATCTCGTCAACAATAGCCTTGAGCTTTTCTTTCTTTGTCTTAAATACTGCATCCTGGAGATCTTTTCTCGCAATGGGCTTATTAGTAGGAATAGTGATAACGTCCATGCTGTAGATCTCACGGAATTCTCTTTCCTCAGTTGCAGCAGTACCTGTCATTCCTGCTTTTTTATCAAATTTATTAAAGAAGTTCTGGAATGTGATGTTAGCTAAAGTCTTGCTTTCTCTCTTTACCTTAACATGCTCTTTTGCTTCTATAGCCTGATGAAGACCGTCTGAATAACGACGTCCCGGCATGATACGTCCGGTAAATTCATCAACAATAAGAACTTCATCATCCTTTACTACATAGTCCTTATCACGGAACATAAGATTGTGAGCTCTGAGTGCAAGGATGATACAATGCTGTATCTCAAGGTTTTCAGCGTCGGCAAGGTTCTTGATATGGAAGAATTTCTCAACCTTTGCCACACCCTGCTCCGTAAGGTTAACAACCTTATCCTTTTCATTTACGATAAAGTCACCTGTCTCCTCTATCTCAGTTCCCATGATGGCATCCATCTTTGTAAGCTCATCAACGGAAGCTTCACCACGTTCAAGCTGTGTTGCAAGAATATCACAGGCTTCATATATCTTTGTTGATTTTCCGCTCTGTCCGGAAATAATAAGAGGTGTACGCGCCTCATCAATAAGAACCGAGTCAACCTCATCGATGATGCAGTAATGAAGTCCACGGAGAACAAGCTGTTTTTTATAGATTACCATGTTGTCTCTAAGGTAATCGAAACCAAGCTCATTATTTGTTACATATGTGATATCGCACGCATAGGCTGCCTGACGTTCTTCACTTGTCATACCGTTAAGAACAACACCGACCTTGAGTCCTAAGAACTCATGGATCTGACCCATCCACTCCGAGTCACGCTTAGCGAGGTAATCATTTACTGTTACAATATATACACCCTTTCCTTCAAGTGCATTAAGATATGCAGGAAGTGTTGATACAAGGGTCTTACCTTCACCAGTTCTCATTTCGGCGATACGTCCCTGATGAAGGATGATTCCACCGATTATCTGTACAGGGAAATGCTCCATATTGAGCACACGGCGTCCTGCCTCCCTGACTACCGCATAGGCCTCAGGCATTATCGAATCCAGACTCTCTCCGTCTGCGATCCTCTTCTTGAATTCTCTTGTCTTATCTTTAAGTTCTTCATCAGAGAGCGCAACCATCGATTCACGAAGTGACAGTATCTTGTCTACTATAGGCTGAATACGCTTAAGTTCGTGCTGACTGTGTGTTCCGAAAATTTTCGTAAAAATACTCATTTATAAAAGCCCTTCTATGCCTTTCTTTAGTTATTCCGTTTATATTTCAAAGCAGTTTTGACCGCTTTGTTATTCTCCCGACATGATCCCACTCATCGAATCCGCATAAACTCTGTTTAAACGGTTAAATCATGTTCTTTTTCGCATAACTAATTTATTCTACCAAAATTAATTTACTATTTCAATATTAATATTGTTACCGTTAAATGGACTAATTATGAACAAGAGATATTTTCAAAAATATATACGTTTTGGTGACTTCGCCTGTTATGCCGTTCGCCTTAAAGTTCCTACGAGGAACGCAACAGGCGAAAAACTAAAACGAAAAACTAACTATTTATACATGACCTCTGCTTCTATCCGCTCGTCGGTAACTATGGTCGTTTCTGTTAATTCTTCTCCGGTCTTTGAATTGACCCATACTGCAGTGAGACCTTCCTTTTCTTTTATATAGGGAAGTTCTCCCAACTCCGAACCGTAGGAATAACCATAATAAGGATCTCTATTTGCAAAATCTCCCACAAAATGTACCGTACAGAGTTTTCCATTATCCTTAAATATCTTGTCAAACAACTCTTTCCTGCTCTTTATAAAATCGGCTATCTTTTCTATTTCCTCAGCCGTTGATTCAGGTGTGGAAGTCCATCTCATCATATCCATTCTGTCGTCTATCTCAGAGTATTCGTTATTATTCCAGCCTTCATTCTCTATATAATCGTTAAGCATCGGCTCCATGACATTGCAATACTCCTCATAGACCTTGTCTCTGTACTCTTCACAATTCATAAAAAGATTATAGAAAATCCTGGTACCATTTCCATGATTTGTGAGGTAAGTCAGTCTTCCTACATCATCGAGCTCTCCCGGCATCAGATTCTCGAGTGTCTTATCGTAATCCCAGGGTGGTCCTGCATGAAGGAGCGGATCTACCGCATCCGAATATTTATAGAAAAATGAACTCGTGGCCCCGGATGCCTCATTATCGACAAATTCTTCCAAAAGATACTTGTCGGCAAAGCTTTTAAGTTCTATAAGATTGGAGACATCTCCGCCTTCAGCCGCTGTCTTCTCTATTTTATTAACAAGATCCGCTATATAATCTACTTCTTCCTTAGAAGCTATTTCCGGACTCCTAATGCAATATTTTTCTCCGGAAACTGTTCTGAATCTTGATGGAAACCGTTCATATCTTTCTTCATAATTCTTCTCTATCAGATATCCGCCGCTAATATCTGTCGGGTTTCTGTCGAGGTCAAAGGCTCTTCTCTCTCCCGGTGAATCGGCACTTACAACTGTCTGCGGATAGCTGGAGGTTTTTTTAGAATTAAGCTGTTCATTCTGTATATCAAGATCCTCTATATCCACATTTCCCGATGCGACCTGCACCTTTTCACTTAATTCATAAATCCCATTGTATTTGCCGTTAAGATAAAGATCCACATAAACTGAAGATGTAGTCTCCTTAAAGCCCATCGCTTTTGCAAATCCATTCACCGTCTTGTTTCTGATATTTGATTTATCCAGACAATTTGCAAGAAGCACCCATTTATCTGAGGATTTGAGTCCACATAGTGAGTGAGGCTCATTCAATTTAACTCTATAAGGCTTTTTTTCAAGCTCCCAGCTGGTATTTCCCCTGCCCTTGAGACTTGCGATCTCACCCTGGTACTCAAGGCCGCCCTCGCTGTTATAAAGGCAGAGTTTTCCGGCTTCCTGATAAGTTTTATCAGCATTTATCTTTTCCATACTGCCGGATTCTGTCTCTATGAACATCGACGCAACATTCTCCGACTGCATATATTGGAAAATGCGTCTTTCTGTTTCATTTCCATTTTCGTCCATAAATTCCATATAATAGCTTTCAAATGAGTTAAGACCTTGAGCCAGCCTTTCCCCGTTTTTCTGCTCGAATTTATTTCCGTTGATATCTTCGAATACTATTTTTTCACATCCCGAAAATTCTATGGTCGATCTTTCCAGATCAGCATTTGACGGAATAAAAAGATACCAGGTATCCGAGCTGTGGTGCTCATCATAATAAAGATCAATATAATTGCCGCTTCCGTTTAAATTAAAGCTGAACATTTCCGGAAGCGAGGAAGCGTTCGAAGCCGACTCTTTCTTTTCTATTCTGTATACTGCAAAAATAACTATTATAATAAGAAAGAGACTTATTAAAGCTGTAAATCTCTTTTTTATATATTTCATCTGATATAACTCCTTAATCAACCGGTAATTATAACCTTCTTCTGTCATCTGCGGTATAAGCAATATTTGCCTTAAATCCGCAACTAATTAAACATTATAACACGCATTCTCTTTTTATGCTTCCTTGACCTTTGCCCTTAATAATGATATATTTTTAACAAAGCGTTTTTACGCAAATATTAAGTTTTTTGGAGCTTAACTCCAAATCATATTTCAGGAGGAAACAATGGGCAAGCATTTTGAAAACCTGATAGCTCAGGTAAAAAAGTATCCTATGAAGAAACTTTCTGTTGCCGCAGCAGCAGACTCTAATGTTCTTTCAGCCGTAAAAGAAGCAAAGGAAAAAGGTATCGCCGATGCAGTTCTTTTCGGAGATGAGGCAAAGATCAAAGAGATCGCAGCTGAGATCGGAATGGACGCATCACAGTTTGAGATCCACGATATCGCAGATCCCGTAGAGGCAGCTCACGAAGCAGTAAAACTGGTTCATGACGGTGGTGCCGAGATGTACATGAAAGGTCTCCTTTCAACAAAAGATTTTCTTAAGAGCATTCTTGATAAAGAAGTCGGCCTCAGAACAGATAAAAAACTTTCTCACGTTTGTGTATTTGAAATAAAAGGCATCGACAGACTTCTTTTCCTTACAGATGTTGCATTTCTTCCCTATCCCACACTTGAAGACAAGGTAGATATAATTGCAAACACCGTTGAAGTTGCAAATGCATGCGGAATTGATATGCCCAAGGTTGCACCTCTTGCAGCTGTAGAAGTAGTCAACCCCAAAATGCCCGAGACTGTTGAAGCAGCTGAACTCGTAAAAATGAACGAGGAAGGCAAGATCAAAGGTTGTATCGTTGACGGACCTCTTTCTGTAGATATGGCTTTAAGCCACGAGGCATGCGTACATAAGAATGCACTCGACAGAAAGATCACAGGCGATGCAGATATCTTCCTTTTCCCTGATATCCATGCCGGCAACATTGCTTATAAATTCATCGTACATACAACAGAATTCTTAAACGGATGCATACTTACAGGAACCAGAGCTCCTGCAATCCTTACATCCCGTTCAGACAGCACAGAGACCAAACTTAACTCTATAGCACTTGCATCTGTTGTTGCTGAACATCTTAAGAATCAATAAAAACAAACTTAATTTCAGGAGGTAATTTTTAATGTCAATCAAATCACTGATCATTAACCCGGGTTCTACTTCCACTAAAATTGCTGTTTTCGAAGATGAAACAATGCTTTTTGATAAAACTCTCCGTCACACTAACGAAGAGATAGCTCAGTTTGATCACATTATAGATCAGATGGATTTCAGAAAGAATATCATCCTTGATTTCCTTAAGGAGCAGAACTTCGATTTAAATAGTCTCAATGTCTGCGTAGGTCGTGGTGGTCTTGTAAAGCCCATCATTGGCGGTACTTACACAGTAAATGAAGCTCTTTCAGAAGACCTTAAAAAGGGTGTTCAGGGTGAGCACGCATCAAACCTCGGCGGACTTCTCGCACGTGAGATAGGCGATCCCCTTGGAATCCCTTCTTATATCGTAGATCCTGTAGTTGTTGATGAAATGCAGCCCGTTGCAAGAATTTCCGGATGTCCTGAAATTCCGAGAACTGCTGTAGGTCACCCTCTTAACCAGAAGGCTATGGGTCGTAAATATGCAAAAGAGATCGGTAAAAAATATGAGGACTTAAATCTTGTTATCGTTCACATGGGCGGCGGTGTTTCCTGTGCAGCTCACGATCACGGCAAGATGATCGATATTTTCAATGCTCTTGACGGAGATGGTGCTTTTTCACCTGAAAGAGCCGGCGGTGTTCCTGTAGGCGGTCTTATAAAGCTCTGCTTCTCAGGAAAATATTCAGAGGCTCAGGTAAGAAAGATGTTCGTTGGTGAAGGCGGACTTAACGCATACCTCCACAATAACAGCATGCAGGAATGCGAAAAGATGATGAACGACGGTGACAAGAATGCTGAGACCGTTGTAAATGCATTCATCTATCAGATTGCAAAGAATATCGGCTCCATGGCTACCGTACTTAAAGGAAAGGTTGACCAGATCATACTTACCGGCGGTATCGCTTATGAAAGCTATATCACAGACGGCATCAAGGAAAGAGTATCCTTCATCGCTCCTGTAACCGTTTACAAGGGAGAGGATGAGCTTCTTGCTCTGGCTCAGGGTGCCCTCCGTGTTCTTAACGGCGAAGAAGAAGCTAAGATCTACGAATAAGCCTTTCATATTGCTTTATTCATTAGATATGATAAAAAGCGTCCGGTCAGAAATTCTGGCCGAACGCTTTTTTATTTTTATTCCTCTTTTGCCTTTGCCATGATTGTCATGTCACGTGTGATAGGCGTGTTTTCATCTATTATCTCACCGGTATCCACATCATACCAATAGTCTTCATTTCCCTTTGTAGCATAATCATAAGGCATGTATTCAAGAGTATCACCGTCACATATACCTATATAACAGCTATGACTCTCGTTATTTCTGGGGAAGTACAAAATATGCATTTCTTCATTATTAACCCATATCCTGTCTGTGAATTCTTTTCTTTCGCTTATATAGTCCTTAAGCTGCTGGATCCACTCCTTATTCTCGCTTCTTCCGTATCCCCAGCGTTCTTCATCCATTTCATGATCATTATTTATGATTTCTGTAAGATCATCGATGATACCGCCATCTCTGACCAGCTCATCCAGATATGGTGAAAGCCTCTTTATATAGATTTCCTTAACCCTGTTCAGGAAATCTGAATTGTTTCTGTAAAGATTAAAGAAAAGAACCGTACGTCCTGCGTGTGATGTAAGGAAATTCAATGTATTTGTCTGGCTCATGAGCCTATTGGAATTCTTTCCAAAGGTTTTGTCATAATCCCATGGGGGACCGGCATATATCAGCTTATCTATCTTATCAATATCTTTATAGAAATAGGAACTTGTAGATCCTGCAGCATCATTCTTTGAAAACTCTTCTATCAGGAATTTATCAGCGAAGCTTTCCAGATCAATAACTTGAGAAATATCAGCATCATTTTCTCTGATCAGTTCATCTATAAGTTCAAATTTATCCGCTATATAATTGACTTCATCCATAGAAGCATATTCCGGACTTTTTATTACATAGCTCTCTCCGGATGATGTTGTGAATTTACTAATCGAGCTGCCATATTTTTCTCCATAATCCCTTTCAACAAGATATCCTCCTGTTATATCATCCGGGCTTATTATATCAAGTCCTGTTCTTTTTGACCCGTCATCTGCAGAAACAGTAGTAGTTTCTACTGTTTCCAGCATTGCACTGTTTACCTGATTATTCTCATGATCTAAGTCTGTCAGGTTCAGCCTGTTAGGCTCTATACTGGCCTTGGCCTCTATCTGGTAGAGACCGTTATATAAACCGTTAAAATAAAGTTCTGCATAAGTAGTTTCTGGTACTGCCCTCATTCCCAGCGCATTTGCCATTCCGAAAACTATTGAATTTCTCATAAGTGAATGATCCATTCCATTGCTCTGGAGCACCCATTTATCAGATATATTCATTCCAAACAAGGAAGCAGGTTTCGAAAAACGTATCTGATAGGTCTTTTTTTCTATCTGCCATGAGGTATTGCCATGACCTTTAAGATATTTATACTGATCTGCGAACTCTACCGTTCCATCCGCTCTGTAGATGATGGTATTTCCGGTCTCTCTGTATTCTTTATCAAGATGGATATTATCCATTGTGCCGTCGTCAGTGTTTATAAAAACAGTCGGAAGATTTTCAGCCTGCATAAAGGTAAGCCTGCCCTCTTCAACCAGCTGACCCTGACTGTAAAAATCTGCAGTATATTCTTTGTCTATTGTGATCTTTTTTAATGATCCGTTATCTTTAAGATTAATGACCTCGCTTGCTTCTGAATCCATAAGAACGAGTTCATCTGCACCAGAGAAAAATATATGCGTATCTGCAAGGTTGGCACAGGAAGGCAGGAATATATAATGTCCTCCGGCATTTTCCTTATCATCATCATATTTATCAGTCCAACAGTTTATAGTCGTTCCATCAAGATTCCCATTAAGATCTGTATAAAGACTAGTGAAACAGGATTCTCCATTTTCCAGATACTGGCTCTGGTCAAGTTTAACTTTTACGATCGCAGATACACCTATGAAAACAATGAGTAAAATAATGATTCCGACCAGTTTTCTTTTCGACAAATTATATACCTCCAAATTCAAAAGCGCCCTATCCATCAAGGAGGGCACACTCCTATTCAGAACAAGGCGCATCACCGAGGGGGTCTCCTCGGAGGCACAGACTCATAGAGCCCATACATTTCGATATTATACTACATTAATATTGTTAAAACAAGAGATTTGACCTTATCAAAATTTCTATATTTAATATATCAAATGTCGAAATTTTTGCCATGGAACTGTTGATTCCATGGCAAAATATTTTTAAGAATATTTAATTAACTCTTATTAAGCTTCTTTAGCTTCGTTTGCTGCAAGAATCTTCTTGGTGAGCTCAGGAACTACCTTGTTAAGATCTCCAACAACACCATAATCAGCTACTTCAAAGATAGGAGCATTCTCATCTTTATTGATGGCAATGATGATATCAGACTCTTCCATGCCTGCCACATGCTGTATGGCACCTGAAATACCGATTGCAAAGTATACATGAGGTCTTACGGTCTTACCTGTCTGACCTACCTGCATCTCCTTTGGCTTCCAGCCGGAATCAACAACTGCCCTTGAGCATGAAACTGTTCCGTGAACTGCCTCAGCAAGATCCTCGAGAAGCTTGAAGTTCTCAGGTGAACCAACACCACGTCCGCCTGAAACAAGGATCTTCGCCGCAGAAATATCTGCAACTGTAGAAACTTCCTTTACAATCTTTTCAATAGTCACATATTTATCATCCGGTGTGAATCCAGGATTGAACTCAACTATCTCAGCCTTAGCGCCCTTGTTCGGAGCAATCTTCTGCATAACGCCGGGACGGACTGTAGCCATCTGAGGACGGTGTCCGGGGCATGCGATAGTAGCGATCGTATTTCCTCCGAATGCAGGACGGGTCATGAGAAGCTGCTTATGAAGCTGCTCATCTTCGTGTCCCGGAACCGGCTGAAGCGGGAAATCACCGATATCAAGCTTTGTACAGTCAGCTGTAAGACCTGTATGAACTCTTGCAGAAACGCGAGGGCCAAGGTCACGTCCGATAGCTGTTGCACCTACAAGCATGATCTCAGGCTTGTACTCATTTATAACAGATGTAAGAGCATGAGCATAAGGCTCTGTTCTGTAATCCTTTAATTCAGGGTCATCTACAAGTATAACTCTGTCTGCGCCGTACTCTGCAAGCTCATCACAAAGTCCCTTAACGTCTGAACCGATAAGAACTGCAGTTACTGTCTTAGTATCAATATCATTGCTGAGCTCTCTTGCCTTACCAAGTAATTCAAGAGCGATCGGGCTTAACTTATTGTCAACCTGCTGAGCAAAGATAAATACTCCTTTATATTCTTCCAAACTCATTTTGTTTTTTCCTCCAAACTCATAGTCTATCAAATCTTCAGATTACATGCTGTTCTGCGAGAGTGTCAAAGATATAACCTGCACCTTCCTCATCAGAGTCAAATGTTCTGATCTTTGTAGGATCCTTTACCTTTGCAACTTTATCGGAAGCCTTTGCGATCTTCGTAGGTGAACCGTTAAGACCAACGCTGTCGTCATTAAGGGTATCAAGATCAGCTCTTCCAAATGTAACGATCTTTTCATCTTTATTGTCGATTGCATCAAAAATTCCGCCCGGAGTCATGTAACGAGGCTCATTGAGCTCTGCAAGTGCAGTAAGAAGGCAAGGCATCTTAGCCTTAAGGATATGATATCCGTCATCATACTGTCTCTTTACAGTGATTTCCTTAGCTGCCTCATCAACCTTTATGATCTCCTGTGCATAGGAAATGATAGGAAGGTTAAGGTGCTCAGAAATCTGAGGTCCAACCTGAGCTGTATCACCATCGATAGCCTGACGACCTGTGATAATGATATCATAGTCGAGCTTTCTGAGTGCAGCTGCTATAGTTGAAGATGTAGCCCATGTATCAGCACCGCCGAGAACACGGTCTGTAACAAGCACGCCCTTATCAGCGCCCATTGCAAGTGCTTCTATAAGTACAGCAGAAGCTTTAGGAAGTCCCATTGTTACAACAGTAACTTCTCCGCCGTACTGATCCTTAAGGCGAAGTGCAGCCTCAAGACCGGCTTTATCATCCGGGTTCATAATTGCGAGCATAGCTCCTCTGTCGAGGGTTCCGTCCGGCTTAAATTTTACGCCGCCCTTTGTGTCCGGAACCTGCTTAACACACACAACGATTTTCATTTATATTATCCTCCATTACTAGTGAGACGTTTATACGTACTCCTGCTTGGCTGTATTTATAAGTTGCGATTATTTAAGCAATGCGCCTGAGATTACCATTCTCTGAACTTCAGAAGTTCCTTCGTAGATCTCGGTAATCTTAGCGTCTCTCATCATACGCTCTACTTCGTACTCTCTGATATAACCGTAACCACCGTGGAGCTGAACAGCCTTAGTTGTAACATCCATAGCAACCTGTGCTGCAAAAAGCTTTGCTGTTGCAGCTTCTACTGAATATGTGCTCTGAGTTCTCTTAGCCTCAGCTGCCTTGTAAACAAGAAGCTTAGCTGCCTCAACCTGAGCTGCCATCTCAGCAAGCTGGAACTGGGTGTTCTGGAATGCTCCGATTGCTCTGCCGAACTGTTTTCTCTCTTTTACATAAGCAATTGTTCTCTCTAAAGCGCCCTCTGCAATACCAAGTGCCTGAGCAGCGATACCGATACGTCCGCCGTCAAGAGTGTGCATAGCGATCGGGAAGCCCTTGCCCATAGGTCCTAAAAGATTGTCCTTCGGGATTCTGCAATCCTGGAAGATAAGCTCATATGTGGATGAACCACGGATACCCATCTTGTTCTCTTTTGTTCCGAATGTAAATCCGGGTGTATCCTTTTCAACGATGAATGCTGAGAACCTCTTAACCTTACGGCCTCTCTTCTCTTCAACGCTTGTGTAAGCGATTACAATGTAGATGTCTGCTTCTTTACCGTTTGTAATGAAGCACTTTGATCCGTTAAGTACCCACTCATCACCGTCAAGAACAGCCTTTGTCTGAACGCCCTGTGCGTCAGTACCTGCTCCGGGCTCTGTAAGACCGAATGCACCGAGCTTCTCGCCCTTTGCAAGGGGTACAAGGTATTTCTGCTTCTGCTCTTCTGTACCATATGTAGCAATAGGATCACAGCAAAGTGATGTATGTGCTGATACGATAACGCCTGTTGTACCGCAAACCTTTGAAAGCTCCTCTACGCACATTACATATGTTAAAGGATCACATCCCTGGCCGCCGTACTGCTTATCGATCGGGATACCCATGAAGCCGTATTTCTGCATCTTTTCAACGGTATCACGAGGGAATACCTCTGTCTCGTCAACTTCGATTGCTCTCGGCTTTACTTCTTTTTCAGCGAAATCTCTGAAAAGGTCTCTGGCCATTTCATGTTTCTGGTCTAACTGAAATTCCATCTCTGATTTTCCTCCATTGTTATAATAGTAATCCCACGGGCAGGATCAGATATTGATCTGCCCATGAGCAATAGACATATGATTAAAGTTTGTCAACAGGTGTCTTTGTCCTGTCTTCATTGTACTTGTAGAATCCGATTCCGCTCTTAACACCAAGGTGCTTACCACGAACCATCTTACGAAGGAGTGTGCATGCACGATACTTGGAATCGCCGGTCTCATTGTAGATAACGTCCATGATGGCAAGAACGATATCAAGTCCGATGTAATCACCGAGCTCAAGGGGTCCCATAGGATGGTTGCAGCCAAGCTTCATAGCTGAATCGATACCTTCGATATCAGCGATTCCGTCAGCATAAACCTGGATACCCTCGTTGATCATAGGAACAAGGATTCTGTTTACAACGAATCCCGGAGCCTCGTTAACCTGTACAGGTGTCTTTCCAAGCTTCTCAGAGATCTCAACAACCTTGTCGATATCAGCCTGAGGTGTATTGATGCCTGCGATAACCTCAACAAGCTTCATTACAGGAGCCGGATTGAAGAAATGCATTCCGATGATAGGCTTCTGAAGACCATTTCCGATCTCAGTGATGGAAAGTGATGATGTATTTGAAGCAAAGATGCAGTCAGGGTTCTTTACGATATTCTCCTGAAGATCCTTGAATGTGGACTTCTTGATATCCATAACTTCAAGAGCTGCCTCAACTACGAGATCAGGATCAACAGCCTGGCTGTTAAGGCCTGTCTGGATCTTGTTTAAGATCTTATCAGCATCTTCCTGAGCCATCTTTCCTTTTGCTATTCTCTTATCGAAGCCCTTCTTGATGTTGTTCTTACCGCCATCAGCGAACTCCTGCTTAATGTCACAAAGGTAAACCTTTTCAACTTCATCACACTGTGCAAATGCCTGTGCGATTCCGCGTCCCATTGTACCTGCTCCAATGACTGCTACTTTCATTGTAATTTTTCCTCCATTTTTATTTATAGTATCAAAACTCAGTTTTAAGCGTTTTTGAAATCAACATGCTTAACCTTTGCCGGATCGTCTTTCTTTCTTAAGAAGTTAGCCATGCCTTCCTTCTGATCCTCTGACTCGAAGCATGAACCAAAGAGTTTCTCTTCGATCTCAATAGCCTTGTCGATGTCAACCTGAAGGCCATCATTGATAGCTTTCTTGCAAGCTCTTACTGCGATAGGTGCATTCTGAGCTATTGTTGAAGCCATCTTCTCAGCTGTAGGGAGAAGCTCTTCCTGGCTTACTACCTGATTTACAAGACCGATTCTCAAAGCTTCATCAGCCTTGATGTTTCTTGCTGTGTAGATAAGCTGCTTAGCCATTCCGGGGCTTACAAGACGTGCAAGTCTCTGTGTTCCGCCAAATCCGGGTGTGATTCCAAGACCAACCTCGGGCTGACCGAATACTGCATTGTCTGAGCAGATTCTGATATCACAGCTCATTGAGATCTCGCATCCACCGCCAAGAGCAAATCCGTTGATTGCTGCAATAACAGGGATAGGGAAAGTCTCGATCTTACGGAAAATGTCATTTCCCTTCTTACCAAAAGCTTCGCCCTCAGCCTTTGTAAGTGAGCTCATCTCACCTATATCAGCGCCTGCAACGAAAGACTTATCGCCTGCACCTGTAAGAACAAGGCAGCGAACTGTATTTACATCAACTCCGTCAAGAACCGCATTGAGGTCATCAAGAACCTCAGAATTAAGTGCATTTAATGCCTTGGGACGATTGATAGTGATAACTGCGATTTTATCTTTTACTTCGTAATCTACGAATCCCATTCTGCTTCTCACCTTTCTGCTTATTCGTAAGCTTTAACAACTGTTGCGCATCCCATTCCGCCGCCGATGCAAAGTGTAGCAAGACCTGTCTTTGCTCCGGTTCTCTCCATATTGTGAAGAAGTGTAACGAGGATACGTGCACCTGATGCTCCAACAGGATGTCCGAGTGCGATAGCACCACCGGCTACATTAAGCTTTGAAAGATCAAAGTTAAGATCTCTTCCAACTGCTACGCTCTGTGCTGCGAAAGCTTCATTAGCCTCATAGATATCGAAATCATCGATGGTCATGTTGAGCTTCTTCATAACCTTCTTTGTAGCTGCTGTAGGTCCAACACCCATGATTGAAGGATCAACACCTGCAAGAGCTCCGCCGCAGAATACAGCCATAGGCTTAACACCAAGCTCCTTAGCCTTCTCTTCTGTCATAACAACAACTGCTGCTGCACCGTCGTTGATTCCGGAAGCATTACCTGCTGTTACATATCCATCAGGATTGATAGTTCTTAATTTAGCAAGCTTCTCAAGGTTTGTATCACGACGAGGACCTTCGTCTGTGTCGAATACAACTGTTTCTTTCTTTTTCTTTATCTCTACAGGAACGATCTCTTTCTTGAACCATCCCTCATCAATAGCGTGAACAGCCTTCTGCTGTGAGTTGTAAGCGAACTCATCAAGTTCTTCTCTTGTAAGCTTCCACTGCTCTGCAACATTATCTGCAGTCTTGATCATGTGGTAATCATTGAATGCATCCCAAAGAGCATCCTTGATCATTGTGTCAACAAGTGTGCTGTTGCCCATTCTATAGCCATAACGTGCTTTTTCAAGAGCAAAAGGAGCCATTGACATGTTTTCCATACCACCAGCTACAACGATATCAGCATCGCCTGCCTCTATCATCTGTGCAGCCATATTTACGCAGTTAAGGCCGGAACCGCAAACAACGTTTACTGTAACGGCGGGTACCTCAACAGGAAGTCCTGCACCTATTGAAGCCTGACGTGCTACATTCTGTCCAAGTCCTGCCTGGATAACGCATCCCATGTAAACATGATCAACCTTCTCTGCCGGCACACCTGCTCTCTTCAATGCCTCTTTGATAACGATCGAACCGAGCTGTACAGCCGGTGTTGTGGAGAGTGATCCTCCCATTGTTCCGATAGCAGTTCTGCATGCGCCTGCAAGCACAATCTTTTTTGCCATAAACCTAATGCCTCCTTTTGTCTGACTTTGTTATTTTTTTATCAGTCCATTCATCATAATAACATAGCGAACCGATGAATGCAATATAAGTTTGTGAAAAAACTATCATTTTTATTTTAAAATAGAAAAGCCGATCGGAAATTTCTTTCCGATCAGCTTATTTTTTCAACTGTCAATAATGTATAAAAGCATTGCGAACCCCTCTTTTCGCTGGACAGAGTCATTAATTATCGGGCTCTATCAGTCCATAAGTATTACCTTTTCTTCTGTACACTACATTGACTTCATCTGTCTCTGCGTTTCTGAAAACGTAAAAGCTGTGTCCAAGAAGTTCCATCTGAACGCAGGCATCTTCCGGATACATTGGCTTAATACCGAATTTCTTTGTTCTGACGATCTTGATCTCATCATCATCATCGAAATCCCTGTCAATATATTCCTGCTTGAATGAACCGCTGCCCTGCGATCTGTCGATTATTTTCTTTTTATACTTTTTAAGCTGTTTCTCTATTATCTCTTCAACCAGGTCGATTGAAACATACATGTCATTGCTGACCTGCTCTGATCTGATGATGCTTCCCTTAACAGGGATCGTCACCTCGATCTTGTGTCTTTCCTTCTCGACACTTAAAGTAATATTTACTTCAGTGTCAGGTGAAAAATAGCGCTCAAGTTTGTTCATTTTCTCCTCTACTGCCGACCTGAGCCCCGGTGTAACATCAATATTCTTTCCGGTAATTGCAAAACGCATAAGACCACATCCTTTTCTGATAGATTTGCCGCTCTACGGCACACTGTCAAAATGCACATAATCCTTTCTTTTACCTTCGTCATTTTGTGAAATTATTATAACACACTGTCGGTCTAATTACAATCCGGAAGTTCCGTAACTTCTTCAAGAACTTTTACAAAATTTTCAAGCCCTTTTCTGTCTTCTTCATCGAAACGGTTTAATACAGGGCTGTCTATATCAAGCACTGCCACTACTTTTCCATTCTTATGTATCGGAACCACTATCTCAGAATTCGAGGCACAGTCGCAGGCTATATGCCCCGGGAATTCATGTACGTTATTAACGAGCATGGATTCATCCCTTTCCACTGCTGTTCCGCAGACTCCCTTTCCTGTCTGGATCCTGATACAGGCGACCTTTCCCTGGAAAGGGCCTAAAAGCAATGAATTATTATCCATAATGTAAAAGCCTGCCCAGTTCAGATCATCCATTCTTTCTTTTATCAGTGCTGATGCATTTGAAAATACCGGGATAAAATTACGCTCTTCTTCCGCCAGTGATCTAAGCTGCTCAGCCATTAATTTGTAGTCTGTCATTTTCCCATCCTTTTCCATATCAATTATCTGCAAATGCCATTGTCTCAGGGCACTGTTATACTCGTTAACAGGTTTAACTCAATTTCTTATACATGTGATTTCCGAGCATCTGTATTATCTGTACGAATGCAATAAGCACGATGGAGCAGACGACAAGATATTCCGTCTTATACTGCTGATAGCCGTATCGTATCGCTATATCTCCTATTCCGCCGCCGCCAACAGTTCCTGCCATTGCAGAATATCCTATAAGTGATATTATCAAAAGTATCACGCCATTAAGCATTCTCGGGATCGACTCCTTGACATAAACCCTTATCAGTATCTGAAAATTCGACGCCCCAAAGGATTTTGCCGCCTCTATGACTCCCGGGTCAGTTTCCCTGAGACTGGTCTCAAACACTCTCGCTATATAAGGAATCGCTGAAACTGTTAACGGAACTATCGACGCCGTGGTTCCGATCGATTTCCCAACCATCATCCTTGTAAAAGGAATAAGGATCACCAGCAGGATTATGAAAGGAAAGCTTCTGAATACATTGACGATGAAACTCAATGTCTCATAGATGACCTTATTCGGCTTAAGACCGTCAGAAGCAGTAAGTGTAAGTATTATTGCAGGTATGAAACCTAAAATAACAGAAAAAAGTGTCGACCAGAAAACCATATATAATGTCTGCCTGAACGCAGTGGCAATGATCTCTCCCATTCCTGTTGTCGATAAAATTCCAGCCATTTTTTCACCTCTTTATATTAATGATGTTGGGGTCAAAAGGTATTTTGCCCCCAACTGATGCCCACGCATTGCTCCATTGCTTCGCAATTCACGCAATGCTGCAATCATTCGGAATCCGCCTGTTTACTGCGTAAACAGCTACTACTCTGTATGCGCATACACTAAATTCGTGCATACGCGCTCATTAAGTGTCTGCGGATTCCTCATGATTGGGCGGGTCAACAAGTCATGCAGCAGATCATGCAGGCATGACTGCTGTATGACCTTTTGACCCTGGCATCATATCAATTCCCAGGTAACATTTTGTGAATCCAGAAATCTGCACGCTTTTTTCAGATATTTTTCATCCATGTTCAGAACCAGACTTCCATATACATCTTCCCTGAAATCCTCAAGTCTGGCCCAGCAGATATTAAATTCTGCATCCAGCTCTTTTGCCATCTGCGTTACTATCGGGCGCTGATTTCCCTCTCCATAAAAGAAAAGCTTTAGATTTACGCCGCTTTGGGGAAGTTTTTCGCTGTCTTCCCTAAGGAATGCCCTGATTTCCTCTTCCTTGGGCCATACAAACAGCCGCTCCGGTTTTCCTACTGCAAGAACCTTTCCATTGCTTAAAAAGGCGACCTTCTGGCATATCTGCTTTACGACTTCCATCTGATGAGTTACAACAACTATTGTAATACCCATCTCCCTGTTTATTTTCTGGAGAAGTGAGAGAATCCCCCTCGTTATCTCAGGATCGAGGGCACTTGTCGCTTCATCACAAAGGAGAAATTCAGGATCAAGCACAAGAGCCCTTGCTATCGCAACTCTCTGCTTCTGCCCGCCTGAAAGTTCCCTCGGCTTTGCATGTACCTTTTCCTCAAGTCCGACAAGCCTTATCAGATTCAGTATTTTTTCCTTCGCCTCAGGGGTATTTGTCTTTATCCCCCAGAATTTCATCGGAAGTGCCACATTCTGATATACATCAAGACGTTCCAGCAGATTAAATCCCTGAAAGATCATCCCCATTCTTTTCTGAAGAAGGCGAAGTGCCTTTTTATCCTTTATATCAACCTTCTGTCCGTCAACAGAAATATTTCCGCCGTCGTAGGACTCGAGTCCGTTTATACAGCGAAGAAGCGTTGATTTACCTGCACCGGACTGGCCAATTATTCCGAATATTTCCCCATCATCAATATCAATGGAAATATCCCTCAAAACCTCAGTCTTTTTGAAAGATTTTCTGACATTTTCAATCTTTATCATTATTTCCCAGACCTCTTATATTTAATTTGTTTCACTACTATAACACAAAGTCCAGTATTTTTCCAATAAAGCCTGCACACAAAAAGATGCGCCTGCAGACAGACGCATCTGATCACGAAATATTGTAACTGTTCAGGTGCCCTGAACAATTACGAAAAATTTTCAGTTCTTATTCCGCATCTATATACGAAGCAATGACAGCACCCTTGTAGGTCTCCTCGATATAATCCTTGACCTTATCAGACTGAATAGCCTTAATAAGAGCCGCTGTCTTTTCGGAAGTCTCGTTTCCTTCCTTAACTACAATAAAGTTCGTTCTTTTGATCGTTGTCTCGTCATCAAATTCCTCAATATCAAGTGCTGGATGGCTTGAAGGAAGATCTGCCTCAAGCGCATAGTTTCCATTAATGGCTGCGGCATCAAGATCAGGCAGTGAAAGTGCAAGAGACGCTGCTTCAAGCGGTGTTATCACATACCCATGAGGATTTGCCTCACTGTCCTTAGTAAGTGAATCCTCTGTATAATTATCATCTGTTCCAAATCCTCCGTTAGATGTCAGCAGACCCTTCTGTACAAGCAGATCTACTGCCCTGAGACCATTATCCGGGTCGTTCGGGATACCGATCGATGCCCCATCAGGAATTTCATCAAGTGAACTGTATTTTTCTGAATAGATTCCCATAGGCTCAATGTGAACGCCCGCTACTGCTGCAAGATGGAGTCCGGCATCCTCATTCTGCTGTTTCATATATCCCAGGGTCTGGAAGTAGTTTGCATCAAGCTCATCCGACTCAAGTGATGTATTTGGAAGTACGTAATCCGAGAAAACCACAGTCTCCAGTGTCCAACCATCTGCTGCAAGCACTTCCTTTACTACGTTGTCCAGTATTTCAGCATGTGGAACTGCCGTAGCCCCAACCCTTATTACCTTGTCTCCATCAGAAGCCGGAGCTGCTGCTGTATCTGCCGCTGTATCTGCTGCAGTTTCAGTTGAAGCTGCAGCTGCCTCCCCAGCCGGAGCAGTCGCTGAAGAGCTGCTGCCACAGCCTGAAAGAATTCCCGTTAAAAAAAGTCCTGCCAGAAAAACCGATAAAATTTTCTTTTTCATAGTATTTTCCCTCCTCTAATGATACCTGCTATCACCGATCATCTCATGCTAACTATATTAGCATAATTTAATAATTTGTTAAATTAAAATATATCAATTACCAGTGATAACTTTTACTTATCAGAGACAACCGGTGTTGTTATCAAAAAATGGTGCCGCCTTTTACTCCAGCAACGAATCTGTATAAATGCCGTAAATCCCATGACTGAAATATTCATCTGCAAGGCTGTCATCATTTATCGTATGTACAAAACACTTAAATCCCTTATCAAGAAGTATTTCTTTAAGTTCACCACTCTCATGGAGTTCTTTTTCACGTTCTTCATTCAATGTTATGACCCTTATCCCTTTTTCCCTGGCAAACTCAGCCTCATGGGCAGCCTCGAATTCCGGATCATTATCAAATCCATACCATGTATATATTATGGAATTCCATGAATATACATCCATGATCATGTCAAGCATATCTTCAAAATAAATCTGAGGTATAAAATGATCTATCATTTCAGGTGCATACTGCATGATCGTGCTGTATATTTTTTCATATTCCCTGCTTATCTCCTCACTCTCCTCGGCTCCGTACTTTCCATCGATCACTATATAGCAGTCCGGATAATCCTTTATGATCTTTGTAAAATCCTCAAATGAAAGGGGTGTATACTTCCCGTAGATTTTTGCTCCAAGAAACTCTTCAGATGAAAGGGGTTCTTTGTTTTCATCACTGTCCCTTTCTATTCCCAGGATCTTTTTTATATCCTTGTTTCTCCAGCTATGAAAAAGCACAAGTTCATCGTCACTTGTAATTTTTATATCAATTTCAAATACTCTGTAGCCCTTTTCATAATTTTGAAGAAATGCCTCTTTTGAATTCGTATAACTGTACTCGTCTATACTTCCAAGTGCATGACATATATATCTGTTTTTTTCAAGCCAGCTGTAATCATAACCTTTACTGTCAAATCTGTCACCGCAGCCTGTAAGCGCTGTCATGAGCAGGATGATCACAAACGGCAGAAAGATTTTTTCAAGCTTTATCATTTATAATCATCCTTATCATCAAAAAGCTCATAATACTGTAATTTTCTGTAATCAATCACCTTATCGGCATTATCTTCCACCGGACCGGATGACCCGTTTTTGTCCACAACCCTTATAGCCGACAGAATAGGAATATTATCCGATATCTTATCAGCCAGTGTACGATATTTTGTAAGAGGTATTCCCGCAGCCCTTAACATATAATTGCCAAGATAATTAAGAGAGGTCTCTACTCCGTGTTCCTCCTCTATGTCATAATTAGCCCATATAACAAAGGGAACTCTGTATATATTCTCATTAGCTTCCTCGTCAAGCTCCTGATAATCATTTCCGTTAAGCTCATATATTTTCCTCAAAACAGAAGGTGAAGGCTGATGATCTCCAAACATTACAACTATTGTTTTTCTATCAGACTTTTCAAGCTTTTCCGTAAATTCCTGCAGAGCCTCATCCGACAATTTGACCAGCGAGAGGTAATTATTAAGTCTCTTAACATATTTATCCTCAAGGTCATCAAGTCCATCAACAAAAACGGTTCTTTCAAAATTCTCCGGATCGCCGTCGTATCCAGAATGGTTCTGCATAGTAACTGAAAAGGAAAATACCGGCGAATCAGGGTTTTCCCTGTTATCAAGCTCATACTCTATCTGGTCAAAAAGACTTTTGTCCGAGATGTAATCCCTGACGATCGTTGGATTGAACTGGTAGAAATAATCCTGAAAGTGAATTTCATCAAATCCAAGGTGAGGATATACATTTTCACGGTTCCAGCCGCTCGACTCATAATCATGCATCCCGATCGTCTCATATCCAAGCGATGCAAGATACCATGGAAGGGCATCTATGTCTTTATTTACATATGACTGATAGGCTATACTTCCATCCGGTAAAAAAGCCATTGAATTTCCGGTAAGAAATTCAAACTCAGAATTTGGCGTATTTCCTCCATTGACTGATACATTAACATAGCCTGTTATGGAATTTTCTCCACCATCCTGCAGTGAATGGATAAACGGCATGTAATCCACATTAGTTGTAAAATTCCCGTCAACTTTTGGATCTGAAAAAGCCTCGTTCATTACAACGACTATGTCAGGATACTCTTCCTCTGCCCCGGACATATCCGGCTCTGTTTCATCCAGCAGATTCTTTTCTTCTGCCGCACTGTAACCTGACGGTTTTTCCACGGACATATATTTCATCTTATTTAAGAATCCCATTACATATCCGTTATACTGGGTAGTAACATATAATCTGAACTTACCCTCATGAAAACCTATCATCTTACAGAATTTTGTATCCTGCAGACCCGTTGCCAGACCTGCAAATGCGGCAAGAGCGACTATTCCGGTCACAATTCTCAATACTGTCTTTTTAAATATCTTTTTTGCATCAACGTTACAGAAAAATGTCAATACAAAAAGTCCCACACAGCACAGGGTTCCGATGATCATCCGTGTATTCGGTGTGTAGTCGTAATTACCCGCAACATTCATGGCAGTTCCAAAAGAAAATAAATCCCATGGCTGTATATATGAATCCCTGAATATAAAGACATAAGCATCTGCAAGTGCAAAAAACCAGAAAAATACGATCTCTATGCGCAGAGCCGCTTTCACTCTGCCTGTAACGGCTATCAAAAGCCATGCCATGATCTCAAAAAACACTATATTTACAATCTGCATGCTCAGCTTAATATTATCCGATATATTAAATATCATATATTCTGTCGAATAAAAAACAAGTGCAGGAATAATCACAAGCAGAATCCAGTCCGCCGTATTTCTTAATTTTTCTTTCATGATATCACTATATCCTTATTGACCGCAGCTGTTCAGGTCCCCTGAACAGTTACTATGAATTTACTAATATATTGACGCTTTCGTTTTAAGGCTTTTCAGCATTATGATAAATTCTATGAGTCCAAACAGTACAAATCCTGAAACTGTCAATATAAACCCGGTTCTCATATAGGGAGTCTCATAGCTTAAATAAATATCGTGTTCTCCGGCATCAAGCTCTACAGCCATATACATGTCATTTGCACATTTAAGCTCAGTTTCCTTTCCATCCACATATGCTGTCCAGCCTTCCGAATAAGGAACAGACAATGCAAGGATCTTCCCTCTGTCCAGATCTATGTTTCCGCTGATACTGTTCACACCGATTTCCACATTTTCCAGCATATCCTCTGACAGTTTCTCTATACCATCCTCTATGTCATCCGCACTATGTGCTATGACATCTATATCACTGAAATCATAGACACCTGCATCCTTAAAGTGAATCCTCATCTCACTGCCATCTGACTCCTTTATGTATCCAAGATTACAGATATAATCATCCTGTCCGCAATAATATATGTTCCTGTGGTTCATATAGTTAAACGTCCTGTAGATATCCCCATATGATACTGCTATGTTGGTATTATCCTCTGCCGTATGGGAGATATCCTGGATCTTCACCTCGTCACGCTCTATCGGTGAAAGGCTTTTCCATTCATCATCAGTGTACTTGTCCCTGTTGCTGATCTCCTCAAAGCCAAGACCCGTGATCATGAAATACAGCTCACAGTTATCTGTTTCCTCTATATCCAGGCGTGCCGATGCCCCATCCTTGGCTACATATATTTTGCCGTCCTCTATTTTTATGTTTTCGTTTTCTTCTATATTTTTGAGGACGCTTTTCTGCTTAAGATCCAGGTCTGTCTTTGGAAATGAGGATTCCTCCAGCACGACACCGTTCAGCATTGCCTCCTGCCTTTCGGACGGATCCATTTTTTCAAAATCCTCCTCACTTACCCAGCTGTCATATGTATATCCGAGTGATAAAGGATTATCAGCCTCATAGGCAAGGATTTTCCCGTCATCACTCTCCACCGATTCCCCGGTAGTATGATAGCCATGCGGAACCTTTGACTCACTTCCCTCCTTCACCAGCAGGTATTTCACTGAAGAAAGTGCCTGCAGGATACTCCTGCTGTCAAGATTCGAATACATATAGGTTCTTTCAGCATTTAGCGCAATATCCATGATAAATTCCGGAACATAGGGACCGGTCATGGACAGATAATAGTTGGTCGTATATTTGCCCCTGATCTCCGAACTGTTTCTCTGATAAGGGGTATCATACTCCTCTATCCTGTAAAATTCGTCTCCATGGGTTATCTCATCGGCATTTTCCTCTGCCAGTATTTTATTAGCCTCTGAAAATCCGAGATATTCCTTCATTCCATGATCTATGCCATCTTCTGAAAACCTGTAATAAGCATTGACCGTTATCCCGGCTACTGTCAGGAAAGCCACGAGATATCTGATATTGTATTTTCTCTCTGACGAGACCGCCAGCACTATAAACAGCAGTTCTGCGACCAGCAGGGCTGTCTGGCTCATTCCCTCCTTCGATCTGGAAATAAACGAAACTGAAGTTACAAACGCATACATCAGAACCGAAACAGTGAGTATTATTATCTGTTTCCTGCTTAATTTTTCAAAATACGGGATCATCAATGCCACTACATACGCAGCAAGCAGAGCCAGACACCAGCTCCACCTGTTCGCTGCATAGGCAAATCCGTTTAACGCATAGCCGGCAAAAGGTATCAGTGTGAAGGCGATCAAAACTCCCGTAGCTATCTTAACCTTTGTATATTTACCTTTGATAGTAAAAAGAGTCACTATCGAAAGATATGCCAAAGGTGTATATCCATAAACTGTCCAGGAATATGGAACAGTGTTTCCTGTAAATGCCTTCAGGTAATTCAGGTAATAGCTCAAAGGATATAAAGGCTCTACGACAACAGACGCACTGTATCTCGACGATGACATCATCGTCATGACTGCCGGGAGCAGGATCACTGCCGCGATCATCATTGATGCTGCCCCAAAAAGCAGAAATCTGCAGACTGTGATCAGTATTTTCCTTATTTCAGCCTTTTTCTCATTCACGATATATTTAAAGACCGCATAACCTATCGCAAGCACCACTATCATATAGAGAAAATAAAAATTGCTTACAGCAGCTGCTGCCAGTGATAAGATAAAGCCTGCCGGATTTTTATTTTCAAGGACATTATCTACTCCCATGAGTACAAACGGAAACCATATCAAAGGTACGATAAAACAGTACTGGTGCAGACAGTAAAAGATTCCCCATACCGAAAAGCAGTATATCATCGCTCCTGCAATTGCAGGCCTCTTCCCCGCTCCATGCCTCTTTATGAATAATGCAGCTCCAAGCCCGGCAAAATAAAGCTTGATGAAATAAAGGAGACAATAAAACTTGTCCATGTGGGCTTCAGGAATAAATGCACTCAGAAGCGTAAAGGGATCTCCCAACCCATAGTAATGCATGGATGTAAATATATCCGCACCAAATCCTATAGACATATCCCACATAGGAATGACAAGCCTGTGACTGCTGAGAAAAGTTCCTATGATCGTCTTGAAAAACCTGCTGCAGTAAAGGAGTGCAAGATAATGCTGCGCAAGCCCGTCCCCTTCCCATATGATAGATTTGTGATTGTACAGGAAATACCAGAAACAAAGCAGAAAAACTGCAGTAAAAACGATACTGTATTCAATAAAAAACGCATATTTCTTTTTACTTAAGCCAGCATATATGCCCTTAATTTTATTCAACATCTGTTACCTTTTCTTTTAATAAAAATCCTTATACCCATCAATACAGCGGCCATTGCAATCCCTGCAAGACTCATAAATGCCCCGGTTCTTAAGTAAGGTGTTTCATATCTTAACTCAATCTCGTGATCTCCTGCTGCGAGCTCGAGCGCCATATACATGATATTGGCTCTTTTAAGCTCCGCCTTTTTCCCGTCAACACAGGCCGTCCATCCTTCTGAATACGGAACTGTCAGCAGCAGGATCTTATCTTTATCCAATGATATCTTTCCGCTGACTTTGTTTACCCCTATGACAGTATCCGTCATAACATCCTCAGCACGGGATCTTATTTCTTCACTGATATCTGCAACAGGCTTGCTGATCACCCTTATGCTGTCAAAAGTATATTCTCCCGGATTTCTGAAACTTAATGTGACTTCATCCGGAGCATCCTCATTATATCCCAGATTTACAAGGAAGTCAGACCTTCCGCAGTAAAAATCCGCTCCCGGTGAAAGGATCTCCACAACCTTGCTTATATCCTTATAGCTGACCATCAGGCTGGAGCTTACATTGGTCTTCCCCTTCCTGTCCTCGCTTAAAACAAGGTTTTTCTCGTATTCTGTGAGATTTGCCCATTCACCGTCATCATAAGTATCTCTTTCGCTGACTCCCCTGTATCTTAAATTATCAAAAACGACATATGTTTCAGCATCCGGCAGCGCATCAAGTTTTAGTGTCACTGTCCCGCTGCCCCTCACGAAAAAGCTGTTTTCTGAAATATTTATGCGTCCCTTTGACTCGATGAGATCCAACACATCTGCCGAGTCGGACGAAACGGTCGCTTCCTTAAAGCTGCTGTCCTCCATGACTGCTGCACTGAGCATGGCATCGGCACGTTCAGCCGGATCCATTTCCTCAAATTTCCCGACAGGAAAATATTCTGAATATGTATAGCCCAAAGGCAGTGCCGTATCAGCCTCATACATTGCCACCTGTCCGAGCGGGGTATTTCCGCTGACCACCAGTCTGGAATAATTAAAAGGTCTTTCCGCATCGGCGCCTTCCCCCACAAAAAAGTATTTTACAGATGCAAGTGCCTCAAGTATGCTTCTGGATTCAACTCCTTCATAATCATAATCCTTCGGCCAGTTCATATACATATGATCAATAAATTCAGATATATAGGGATTGGTCATCGAATGATAAAACTGTGTTCCGTAGACCCTCCGGTGTATACTGCTGTTCTGCGTAGTATCGAGTCCGACCTCTTCTATCCTGTAGAAATCATTATCGCTTAGCGAGGAAAGCAGGATATCAGGATTTTCCTCAGTCAGCTTCTTATCTGCCTCACCCCTGTCAAGAAACTCCTCGATCCATCCGGGATTTGCGTTTAATGACATCTTGTAATAACTGTTAAGGCTGAACCCAAGCAGAAGGATACAGATAACAGCTGACCTGAATATCTTTCTTTCCGTTTTTGCTATATCAAAAAGCAGTATCACAAGAGCCAGAATGAGCAGTATGACTGCCGATGCCATTGTCTGCTGGGATCTGGAGCTGCCAAAAACAGAATATACGGCGCAGTAGACAAAAACGATAATTGCTGCCCTTCTCCTCGCTGCATATGTAAAAGCCCTGATATCATCCAGTACCCTTGCCGTTATATATGCAACGGTCATGGCATATCCCCATATCCATCTGTTGACAACATAAGAAAATCCATTCAGGATATAGCCGCCTGCCGGTATCACCGCAAAAAGGGTCAATATCCCGAAAACTACCAGATAGTGCCTGTACTTTTTATGAGCCGCGGCCATAAATGCCAGGGCAAGCAGTCCCAGTGACGTATACCCCATCAGTGTCCAGGCTCCCGGTATCGAGGCATTTGTAAATCCTGCCATAAAATTCACGTAATAGTTGAAGGGATAAAATATATCCACTGAGCTTGCCTCAGATGCTGCAAGTCTTTTTGACGAAAACATGACATTCAGTACGGGCATCATAATGACCGCCGAAATCAGGAATGCATTCAGGCCAAAAACGATAAATTTGCCAAGAAGGGTAAAAAATCCTCTTATCCCGAATTTTCTGTAAAGGCATATGTACCTGTATATTGTATAAAGCACCGCAAGGGCAATCTCCATATAGAAAAAATAAAAATTGCTCATTGCCGCAATGGACGTGAATATTATAAATATAAGCGGGCTTTCACCATCAATGATCTTATCAATACCAAGCAGTATCAGAGGAAACCATACAAGAGGTGCCACAAAAAAAGGATGCATCAGCCCAAGAACCATGGAATATGCAGAGAAAACATAGATGAGTGATCCTGTCAGCACACCAAACCGTCCTCTTTTATGTCGGAAAGCAAATGCAGAAAAGCTCAGCCCGGCAAGATAAAGCCTCAGCAGATACAATAAAAAATAGAAATGCTGGCAATATCTCGATGGAACAAGTGCAGACAGAAGCGCCAGCGGATCCCCGACCGCATAATAATGAAATGTGGTGATGATATCAGACCCGTAGCCTATGGTAAAATCCCACATAGGAAGCTCAAAACGGTGCTCTTTGAATAAGGTCTCTGCGATCTGTCTTAAATATTCTCCATAATAGAGAAGTGCATTATAATGCTGCTTTAATCCGTCCTGATACCAGATTATCGACTTTTTATAAAGGCCGAAGCGAAACAGTATTACTATTGCTGATACCACGAACAATACTGTATATGCTGTCAGATACGAATATCTGCTCTTCTTAAACTTTTCCCACTTTTCTGCCATATCCATTGCTCCTTAATAAATGCAATTAAATCAGTATAACATAAATCATATTATTCTTACAAATCATAATACTATACATATCGGTAATTGTTCAGGTGCACCTGTTACTGTTCACACGCTTTCAGCGTGCTCCAGTAACGGGTTTTGCCATTTAAGATTGCCCCCTCTGTGTGGCATATACTAAGCTCAGCTTTGCTTCGCTAAGTATTATGCACATACGGCAATGGGCAAAACCCAATGTTAAGTCAAGGTTATTGCGGCATAACTGCGCACACATATTTCACTTAGTGCTTCAGCACTTAGTGAAATAGCGTACAGAGTAGCGGAGTGCGCAGTTTGCCTGTGAACAGTAACGTGCACCTAACAGTTAAGCTGTCCGCTAAATTGTAACGATTATTCCCCGAACATAAGGTATATTTGTAAAAACAATTTCCAAGTCAAGCCGAACAGCAGATTTTTTTATGCTTTTAAAACTTTTCATTATTTTTCAACAAGATTTTTTAGTCTTTGGTTACCATAATATTTATTTGTATTTTTGTTAAAACATGTGGATAATGTGGACAAATCGGTGTATAACCGATAAATTCTAATCTTTTTTGTGGATAACTTTTGTGGATAACTCCTGTATTTTTTCATGAATTGTACTTGATTAAAAAATAATTGTGCACTTTTAGTAATAGTATTACCCGAACAAATTAAGCATTTCACCGCATCTTTTCTGATAATTGTATCCCGATTTTTTTATCATCTCTGAATTGATTGACAATTTACTTTGAAAGTGTTTCCCGTAGCCAACAGAATGCACGCTGGCGTGCAATTCTGATTGGATACGTGGAAACCTGACCTGTAAGGTAAAACGTCCAGTGGACGTTTTACGGGCACGTTTTGATGCGCTATGCGCATCAGTGCACCGCCGCGTGAAGGCTGATAAGCCGGAACGCGAATACAGGGTGGGAATTGCGGAAGCAGCAAAGCTGCGGAGCAATTCACTTTCAGGCATTGTGGCGCACGGCGCAAGCCGTGCATGAAAGTTTACTCTTTTTTATAGATAAATTTAAGAAAGGAGAATCCGGCTTTGTCGGATTCTCCTTTCTTAACACTCATCATTATAGATTTATATCCCTGAAAACTTCGTAATCGACATCACTGCCTACGGTTCTCGCAAAAACCTTTAAGGTATAATTCTCCATTTCATCTTTATCTTTATATATTATCAGTTCTTTATCCTCGCTGTAATCCGACTCCAGCTCGGTCTCCCCTGTTTTCCTGTTTATAAGCTGATATCTGTACTCAGGTGTAAACCGGTCAGGCTCCGCACTCTCAAATTCCAATATGTAATTGGAGTCTCTATTATCGTAATCCAGCGTGGCGTTCACTGAAATAATACCGTCTATGTCTTTTGAAAGATCATCCAGGTCTTCATAGAAATACTGAGACATATCTTCTCCTGCCTCATAATTTCTGACAACCTCTGCATAAGCCATGCTCGTTATCTCAGAACCTCTGCCGTTAAGATGCAGATCATCTGCAAAATCTGTTTCGACCAGCTCATCTCCCAGCTCTTTATGAAAATTCATATTGGCATAAAAAATACCATTTCTATCAGCAATGTCATTATAATAATCGACAGCTGTCATATATCCGTCAGCATCGAAGAGCTGTCTCCTCGGAAGCGGCATTGATATCATCAGTACCTTTATCTCTCTTTCAATGCAGAGATCTATCATTTTCTGATAATATTCACCAATATACGGTGCAACCTCATCCATGTTGACCTCTAAATGAAAATTCCATTCTCCGCCGTTTTCATCAATGTCATAATAATAACCATTTTTTACGTAGTATTCACTGTCACCTTCAACAGAGCCTATTTCCTCCGGTTCCCCGTTTCTTGCAAAATAATCCATTCTGCTCGTGAGATCAAAGATAAGATCACTAAGACTGTTGCCCTTTATAAATCTGAAGGTTGGAAGAAAGAGGATAGCCTCCCCAATGGTAAAATCATCCCAGAAATATTCCAGCTTATTTTTAACACTCCTGATCCTGTCCATTGTTACATTTCTGTTGAACTCATTTTTTGTCTCAATTTTAAGAGAATTCATACCAGCCTCTAAAACCACATATTTAGGCGTAAACGATTCCAACATATCTTTTAAGAGATAATATCGGCCCTTTACATCCTGTTCAGGCGAAGCAGCATCACATACATTCTTGAGTCCAAGCTCATTCTCTATAATTTCCGGTGAGATACCCTGATATACCCTCGATGTTCCGACGAAGATCATATCAACATTTTCACCTTTTTCAATAATATCTGAAATATCAGAATTCCAGTATAACGACCTGTAATTGTTACTGAAAAAGCAGAATGTAAGGAACTCGACAACTATCATAAGAAACAATATAACAACAGGCAGCCTTAATTTTTTAATACTCTGCATATAGAAACCCCGAACTTGTGCCATTCATGCTTATGTTTAAGATTATCATGTATATTCCAAAAAGATAGACAAGACCTTTGACATATATCGGAAAATTCTTCATAAGCAGTATATCGCGCTTACCAATCTCTGTCAGTATATCAGACATGATCAAAGCCACTGTTCCTATCAAAAAGAAAAATATCTTCATCTCGCTCATTCCCGGAAAAAGATCTATATAATCGCTGACTGATGAAAGCGATACTGCAAAACCCGTAACAATTTTTTTATAATAAGCAAGAGCTGTATTCATATTATCGGAAAGTGCTATAATTCTGAAGGCACTTACTAAAAAGAAAGTTCTGGCCATCATGAATACAGTCCAAATTCTGTTATCCTTACCTATCCTTAAGAAGCCTCTTATCTTCGAATAAACTTCCTCCAGCTCCATGCTTAAGATAATTACGATCATGTTGCAGTATCCCCAGACTATAAAGGTCCAGTTGGCTCCATGCCAAAAACCTGTCGCTGTCCATACAAACACAAGAGCCAGATAACTCGGCACAAGCTTTGCAGCCCTCATTTTACCCATTTTTCTGAAGCGTTTTCCCAGATTCTGGGCTGTTTTTCCCGTGGCTATAGGATAAAAAAGATAATCCTTAAACCATGCTCCAAGTGTAATATGCCATCTTCTCCAGTATTCTTCGACTGAGGTTGAAAAGTAAGGTCTCTCAAAGTTCTCTGCTATCTTTATTCCAAGAATTTCTGATATTCCGCACATAATGTCCATATATCCTGAAAAATCAGCATATATCTGCACGCCATAGAACAATGCCCCCAGTATTATATAAATACCGGTATACGGGCTATCGGAATAAAAGATCAGATTTACCGCAAGGGCTGCCGAATCAGCGATCGCAATTTTCTTTATATACCCCCAGAAAGCTCTTCTAAGTCCTTTCTCAAACCTGTCAAATGAAAAACTGTGTTCCTCAAAAAGAGTCTTTGACAACGTTCCAAAGCGGTCAAAAGGTCCCTGTATCATATGCGGAAAGTATGAAATGAAGCAGAAATATTTAAGGAAATTTCTTTCAGGTTCATACTTTCCCCTATAGACATCGACTATATAAGAAACCGCCAAAAAACTGTAATAGGAAATACCTATCGGTATAAAGAAATCCGGGACCGGTATCTCCCTTCCGTGTTTAACGGTTCTCATAAGCCAGTCAATGTTTTCAACAAAGAATGCTCCATATTTTATAAGAAGCCATATACCAAGAATAAAGACCGCTCCAATAGCTGCCGCAAAAGTGACCTTCTTTTTACGTCCTGCAAGAAATGCCGTTCTCTCTTTTCTGTCTTTGATCTCATCTGCATCTGCTTTATTTTTAAGCTTGATCTTGTAAACTATTATTGCGCATATATATGATATGACCGAAGTCACGGCAATAAACGGTATCCCCAGGATTCCAAAGGAAGCAAAAAATACCAGATTTGCAATGATTATCAGATAAAACTGAAACTTCTTCGGAATAGTAAAATACAGAATAAAAAGCACAATAATAAACGCAATAAAATTAAACGAATTTAAAGACATAAAATATCCTTTATTTTAGAGATTCTTTTTTATTTCCGAGGAACAGATTCCGGGAGTTCTCTTAAGCCTCACAACTTCCTTGCCATGTTCCCTGCACCAGTCCATTGCCCTCAAAAAGCCTGCATGATTCTGATCTTCTCCTACCGCAAATACGTCAAAATCAATCTCTTTTACCTTTTCATCTACATCCGTATAGCTTGTAACCTCATCAACAACCTTAAGTCCGCTGATAAGCTCTTCTCTCTGTTCTGTGCTGTAGAGTACCTTGGCGTCCGGTTTATATTTAAGGATATAATCACCGTCCTGTACAGCAACTATTAAGTAATCGCCGTGTTCTTTTGCCTGCTTAAAGAGTCTTAAATGTCCAAGATGAAAATAATCATAAACTCCGACTGTAAGTACCTTTTTCATGATCAAGCTTCCTTTCTGTTTTCTTCTGCCACTTGCTTTTCAATATTGAATGAAGTGAGGTAATCCACTGTCCTTTTTGCAGCCTCACCCGGATATTTCCATCTTTCTTCCCTTACTTCCGCTCTGCCCTTTGCCAGCGGATCTTTTTCCTTAAGTTCTTTTATGATATTTCCGATATCATCTAATTCATCCTCTTTTAAAGTCTTTCCAAGACGCTTATGCGCATCAAATCTGTAAAGACCCTCTTCATTGAGCCACCATGCATCATAAGGCGAAAGATCAAATGATGTATCCGCACACAATACAGGCTTATCAAAGATCAATGCATAATCAAATATTACACTTGAGAAATCCGTGATCATAATGTCCGAACGGTTCAGAACTTCAAAGTTATCGTTGTCCCTGTTCCACTCCAGTCTGTCAGATTCAGGAAACTCCTTCATCAGACTTTCCATAAGCGGAATCTCAGATACAAATGACTGCGGATGAGGTCTTACAATCACATGATAATCAGTTTTATCTAAAAGTGTTTTAATAAGCTTTGCACCGAATCTCGAAAGAACTGAACTCTTTCCCCATGAGGAAGCAACTAATACGTTGATCTTATCATTATTTACACAGCCAAGATCTTCGAGTCTTTTTTTCATTACATCCATATAGGCAGAACCAACATAGACAAGTTCTTTCTTTTCTATATTTCTGAGCTTCTCCATGTTCCTTATGTTAGTTTCCTGGATACTTCCTGTTAAAAGAACAGCATCATAATAATCGAGACCGAACATTCTGTATAAAGCCGCATCTCCGGTTGAATGGAAAATATGAACATATCTGTCAACATCTGCCGATCTCTTCCACTGGTAGACATCAAGCCCCGGTGTCGTTGCAAGCACAGTTCCGGCCTTGGCAAAATTAAGCCTTGCAAAAGCCTTGTTTCCGGAACCTATAAATTCACATTTTACATGCTTATAGTTTTCCTTAAGTGCCGGATCCGCCTCGGCAGCAGTCCAGTATACCAGATCTATGCCTCTTCTCTCGAATTCGTCACATATAGGCTTAAAAATGCTCCAATACCATTTATTATCACTAAAAATAAGATAGGGTATCTTTTTAGTTCCCGCTGCCGCTGCTTTTCCTCCGCTCAGGAGAAATTTAATTTTCAATATTGCTTTCTCTGCAAAGAATACCGCTGCCGCTGCAACACCAATCAAAACAGAAAAAAGCATGCTTCCCGTTCCGGGATCGATATAAAGTAGAATTCCCGTATTCATGGACTTTACTCCTCTGCCGCTTTATTATCGGCTCCTAAATTTGTCCAGTTACTGCTGTCAAAAATATCATCATGAACTGAATACCATGCCCAGTCGCCTGTATCAAAGGTTTCACCATTGTTTTCCCTTACAGAATGATTATCCGCTGTGGTAACTATCTGATCATGAGCATTCTTTTCATCACTGCTTATAAGCTTTCCTGTGAAAGGATTCGTCATATCATCGATAAGGCCGCTCATAGCCATTGTTGGTACATCGGCATTTGTCATAAAGCTGTCATCCGTCTCGCTCTCACTGTCAGCAAAGTCTTTATACATGAGCAAGGGATTCAAAGCCTGAACATCAAGACCGTCATCCATTATCATATAATCAAACTGACCAAGTCCATATCCATGATCAGCTACGATGATTATCCTTGTATTATCATAAACGCCCTCTTCTCTCAGGTAATCAAACCATTCTCCAAGTCTCATAAATGAAGACATATTTACATGATAATGATAAGGTGTCGGATCATTTAATACATCCGCAGTCACACCATCGATCGTATAATTTGATATATCCGTATAATCACCATTGTTCACATGCTGCTTTGGTGTATAATCAGGCAGCTGAAGCTCAACAGGATTATGAGGCATCGAGTTCTGCATCATAAGGAACTGGTTCTGATCATCATCTGTTATTGTCGTAAGCTTTTCAAGATTTGACAATACTGCATAACGCTCAAGAAACTTCTTGGTAATGTTTGCTTCTTCAACAGAAAGATAATAGCCCTTATCATATACCGAAGGCTGAAGCAGTCTCGGCATTACCCTGTAAAGACTGTAGAAGAAAAAGTTTCTGTATCTCTGCTGTGAATTATAGGATTTTTTCTCCTCATCGGAAAGAAGTGAAAAATACTCACCGTTTTCCGTATTCACTGCCTTTATACCTGAAAGTCCATCATAGATCGAAAGATCCGGTGTTGTCTTATATCCTGCATTAGGCGGATCCGCAACAGTGACATTATAGCCATTTTCAGAGAATAGAACAGGCATAACCTTCAACGCCTCATCCGATTTATCCTTAAGAAGCTCATCATCACGTGCATTCATTTCCGTCGGGGTATATTCATATCCTCCGAAAATAGCCGGAGCGCCGTAATTAGTATGCTCTCCGAAAGAAATAGTATTGGGGTAATAAGTAAATCCCGCAAACTGTTCTTTCAGTTCACTGTTTTCATTGAACATATACGGCACATAACCACTGATAGCACGGTCGAGCATAAGTACGATAACATTTTTTCCGCTCTTTGAAAGAGTTATGAATGGTTCAGCATTTTCAGAAGCTGCCTTGGCCTCTTTAACGTCATCAGAAGCAGCAAGCTCTGAATTAACCTTCATAAGATTTACGCCTGTAAAGATCAGCGAGCCAAGTAAAAGTGCAAGACTGACCTTTTCAATAACCTTGGGAAATCTGTGGAGAAGCCATGCTGCCACGATCATTATAATGAGCAGTACAAGTATATTCACTGCCATTTCAGCAAGCGTAAACGAAGGTATCCTGTCAAATATCAGATCGATCGTTATGCTTCCGAAATTTCTGTTAAAGCACATATAATTTACAACTGCTGCTATTGAAATAAGGTAAAGAACGAGATTATATACTCTTCTGCCCTTCTTATCCGAAAATCCGTAAAGGATTATCCCGCCCCATACCAAAAAATATCCGGCACAGATTGAGAGATCCGTAAGAATATATCTCAAAGGATTGATGTAATCATCCTTATCCACAAACTCCAGCGGTGAAGCGCCTATAACTGCCAGCGGAATGATCGCTCCCATGAAAAAAGTAAGGAATACCCCAAAAGTAACCGTCATTTTAACCGATGCATTCTGGGGAATATATTCTGCAAATTTCTTCTTTAATATACCGCCTCTTTTAATAAATCCGGGATGCTCGATCCTGAATCTTGGGATATTGCATATTATAAAGGCAATGATCATAAGGGCATTTCTCGTAACAGAGTAAAGAAGCCCTTTCTCTGCAGCCACGATAAATATCACAAGCGACGCATAAGAAATAAGATATGCCAGCACCTTCTTCGGATTGGGCACAAGCTTCATAAAAATGTTTTTTGCCAGCGAGAAGAGATTGTTAAGTGTCCAGTAAAAAACAAGTCCTGATGGACAATGATAAAGAAATACCAGGAAGAAAAGAGCCAGTATATAAAGCTGAGCCTTATCCTTAAGCCTGAAACCTCTGGTATAAATATAGCCCGATATAAAATTGATCAATGTCATTAATATAGGAAGAAGATTGAGTGTAAGCCCTCCTATATGTATGAGCTGATCCGGAGTTCCAAGGTTCTTAAATATAAAGAAAGATGTCCCGTTCAGCAGGCTTAAGTTTGAAAGGTATCTGTAAGCTGCTGTAAAAAAAGGAATCTGAAGAAGCAGCGGCAGTGATCCTCTGAACACCATAAGAGGAGAATAATTCTGCTGCCTGTAATAGGCCTGCAGGATCATAAAGCGCTCATCTCCCTTAAAGGATTTCCTTATATGTTTAATATAGGGCGCCATTTTTTTCTGGATCTCTCTCTCTTCATCCTGTATGGCATCCGCCCTTCTGTAAAGAGGGAATGATAAAAGATTAACTCCGAGACTGACTCCTATTATTGCAAGCCCCGGATTTGAAAACGCCCGGTAGCCTATCGAAAAGATAAGCTCCATGATCAAAACCAGCGGCATAATTATTATGTTATATAATATCGTAAGCATATTTTTGCTCCTTGTTTAAAAATCCACACAAACAACAATTATACAATATTTGCATTTTTACTACAAGCAAGTTGTTAAAATGAGCCTTTTTGACGTATAATACATTGGTACAAAGATAAAAACAAAGGATTTTCAAAATGCCCGATAAGAAAAATTTACTCATAATAGTTTCAGTTATTCTAATATTAATACTTAGTACAGCCTACAGTTTTAACAGTGCCTTAAAAAATATGGCTGATCTTTCCGCTGATGAAGAAACAGTCAAAGAGGCCAACGTTTCATCAGATGATCTTTACTGGGATATTTCATCCGACCTCATTGCAACACGTACTCCCTCATCAAATACAGCGATGAGCAGTATATACTGCCTGGTAAATAAAGAAACAAATCCCGAAAAAATTTATATATCTGCAATCCAGGGATCAGAAAATATCTATTATTATTTCTTTCTTCCCGCTTTTGGAGATTTTTCCGAAACCAGACTTATGTTCGGAAATTACAGTACGGATATAAGTCATATAACTATTACCGATATAAACGGAAATGCAGTTGACATTCATAATGGTGACACTATCTCCTTTGCAGCTGATGCCTCAATGTATACAGCAGAGTTCTATGATAATAACAACGAGATCTTTGACAGCGGTCTTCTTTTCTTTAAGAAAGCAAATGGAAACTCTTCTATATTTATAGACACAACAAGCGGTTCAATGGATAATGTCCATTCTGATAAATCCGTCAAGGAAAGCGGTAAGATCAGCATATTTAATGAAAGCGGTCATTCAGAGCTTTCATCTAAGCTTGATTATATTAAGGGTCACGGAAATTCCACCTGGAAAAGATGGAAGAAGCCCTATCAGATAAAGCTTAGTTCTGCAGCCGATATACTCGGAATGGGATCTGCTGATAAATGGATACTCCAAAGTAATGTCTATGACGCTTCCGCAATCCGCAATTCCCTTGTTTTCTCCCTTGCAGAAAAGGTCGGCCTCAAGTACACGCCTGAACAGAGACGCTGTGAACTCTATCTGAACGGAAGATATGCCGGTCTTTATCAGATTTCCGAAAAAGTTGAGATCTCAGAGGAACGTGTCAATATTAAAGACCTGGATTCAGCCAACAAAGAAGTTAATTCTTATTCAAGTCCGGTCAACAATCCCGGTGATATCAGCGGCGGTTACCTTTTAGAGCATGATTTTGCTGAAAGACTCACCTCCGGAGAAAGCTATTTCAGAACTGAGGGTGAAGACGGTTACGTTATCTGCAGCCCGAAATATACTACAGATGATGAAAGCGAATATATTTCAAATATATTCCAACAGGTAGAAGATGCTGTATGGAGTGGTGATGAAAACCTTTCCAAGCTCATCGATATGAAAAGCTTTGCTGATAAATATATCTTAGACGAACTTGTCATGAACGATGATGCCGGAATTACGAGTGCTTACTATTATAAAGATTCCGATATAAACAGCAGCCTGCTCTATGCAGGACCGGTTTGGGACTACGATCACTGTCTCGGCAAACATGCTAATCGCCTGATTGGTTATCCGGATACATTAAATTTCTGGACAGGAAATTACCGCAACTCAACAAAGCTCTTCTTCGGACTATACACATGTCATCCCGAATTCCTTGAGCTTATCAAGTCAGAATGGACGGATAATTTTCTTCCGGCTATAAATGAGATGCTGGAAAGCGGTATTGCAGAGCTTTCAGCAGAGGTTGCCCTTGATAACGGAATGAATGAGATACTTATAAACGAAAGTGCTGACACTGTATCAACCGATACAGAAACCGTAAGCTCACTTTTATCCTACAGACGTGATGTCTTAAGCAAGGTATGGCAATATGATGCACCTCTTCATATCGTATATTTCTACGAAGAGGACGGACGTGATGCCACAGAGGTCGGAGTTCCCGACGGTAATGAGATCGGCTGGCTTCCCTGGGGCAATGAGGAGGAAAACACTGACAACGCCAATGATGAGCTTGAAGATGAGGGTTCCACTGACGACGATGCCGAAACCGGTGATGACGAAGAGGAATTCGAGGGCTGGTACGACATGGATACCGGCGAAGCTGTAACCCAGCATACGATAGTAACCAGAGATATGAGAGTAAAGGAAAAAACTGACGACTGATATGAAAAATATAATTAATAAGATCAATTCACGAATACCGGCTATTATATGGGTTCTCCTCATATATACAGCAATAATGCTTTTCTTCGGCCATTATAAGATTTACCTCTATGAAGATGAGGTTCTCTCTTATACAGCGGCAAATTACCACAGCCCTAATAAGGGTGTCCGCTTTGACCTGTCAGACAGGACCATGTATGATGCATCGGATATCATGGATGCCATTACTGTATCAGAAGGTGAGCGATTTGATTATTCCAATGTCGTAAAAAATACTTCATATGATCCTCACCCTCCGCTTTTCCTATTCCTTCTGCATACGTTCTCATCTCTATTTCCTGGAGTTTTTTCAGTATGGTACGGACTGGCAATAAATATAATCTTTGGTCTTATGACCTTATTTACCTTATATTTACTCGCAAAGGAAATAAGCGGCTCAAAGGTATTCTCAGTATTTGTAAGCCTGGTCTTTGCCTGCCTGGAGGCTTTTGTTAATATTTCTGACTATCTTAGGATGTATGTGATGCTCGGTTTCTTCACCCTGCTCCTGCTCCTGCAATATGTAAAACTCCTAAAAAAACCGGCAGATGAAAAGAAGCCTGATCTCAAGGCATTTGCTTTTCTTATTCTGACTACTGTTTTGGGAACACTTACTCAATATTATTTTCTTGTTTTTGCTTTTTATGCTGCATTCTTCTACGAAATCGTCTGCTTAAAGAGAAAACAGTTCAAAACAGCCTTAATACACGCGCTGTCATACCTGATATCCGGAGGACTTGTTCTTCTCCTTTTCCCTTCTATCATATGGCAGATGACCCAGAGTCATTCAGCAACAGCCTCCTTTGAGCTTGGCAGCCCCACAGAGCTGATCTCAAGGGTTTATCAGATGTTTGTTCTCTTAAACCTCGAGCTTTTTAACGGCAGAGTAAAGTGGATCATTCTGGCGCTGATAGCATTCTGCATATGGCGCTTTGTATTTCATAAAGAGAAAAATCCCCTGCTTCGGGATATTCCTTTGCTTCCCTATCTTTCTGTTATATGGGTCGCAATGATGTATTACATAACAGTTTCAGCCACTACACCGCATCTTACAGTAAGATATCTCTCTCCGGTCTATGCACCGGTTATATTAATTGTTTTGATCCTGTTAAGACCTGTGGTAGATTCAATATTTGCAGCAAAACCGGTAGGTTATTTTGCACTGCTGCTCGTATTTTCAATCGGGCTCATCAGTGAGATAAAAGGCGGCTTATATGATGTAAATAAAGAGATCATGCAGAGAATCTCTTTAGAATATTCGAATGATTACTGCATTCTCTTCACAGTCAGTAATCCCGAAGAGAACTTCTTTGAGCTGATGAACTACAAGGGCTTCTACAGGATCCATATGAGCGAAAATGAGCCCATAGACGAAAGAATATCCTCCGCTGATGAACTCGTCATCTACGTACCCGAAAAACGCACTCTCGAGGAATGCGTAGAGTATATGCAGCAGTTCAATCCCGAATTAAAGTATACCAGGCATCTCTATAAGGCATATTACTCTGATGCATATCTATTAAGCATTAACGAAGACATAAATGAAAATTGACAAAAAAATTCCGGATCTGAATGATCCGGAATTTTTTATTATATTAAATTTAGAAAATACGTCTTACTGCTACTGCGCTTCTGTAGTTAGCGCTTGAAACCTTAATTCCTGTTTTTGCTGTGGAAGCATGTACAATCTGACCGCCTCCAATGTAAATTCCTACGTGACCTGAGTAACATACGATATCACCGGCCTGAGCATTAGCAAGACCGCCGCTTACTGCATATCCTACAGATCTGTCAGCACCTGAACTATGTGGAAGTGAGATGCCGAACTTTCTATAAACGCTCATTACGAAACCTGAGCAGTCAGTACCATTTGTAAGTGATGATCCACCATATACGTAAGGATTACCGACAAACTGAAGAGCGTAATTAGCAACTGCCGATCCTGAACCACTTCCTGATGCTGAGTAGTTTGATCCACCCGATGAGGAACTGCTTCCTGAACTCTTACTTGATGAAGAGCTCTTACTGCTCTTGCTATTCTTACTATTCTTACTATTCTTTGCTCTTGCCGCTTCCTCCGCTTTTGCAGCAGCCTCAGCAGCTTTTCTGGCCTCTTCTCTTTCTCTTTCTTCTTTCTCGAGACGAGCTTCTTCTTCTGCCTTTGACTCAGCATGAACAAAATCTGTATAAATCTTTATAAATTCATCGCTGACGTATCCTTCACCTTCTTCGACTGAAACCTTAGCCCAGCCTTCGCTGTCTTCATCGATAACTGAAAGAACGTCATCCATCGGAACCATTCCGATAACTTCAGCATCCTTTGATGCATCAGATCTAACATAAAGTGTAGTTGTCAGAACCTTGGCATTTCTGCTTCCTACTTCTTTGGCAAGCTCCTCTGCCTCATCTCCTGTAACAACATATGAAGATTTAACATAACCTTCAGTATTTCCGGACTTGATCTTGATCCAGTCTCCGCTTACCGAAAGCTTGTTACCTACTGAATTATTGTAAAGCTTACCTGTGTATTCGCTCTCTTCTGAAGGTTCTGAACGAACATAAACATAATTATCAACCTTGGCAATAACGAGATCAGTAAACTCCTCTTCTTCAGCATCATTTTCTGCTGCCGTAACAGCATCAACGAGGTTCATATCACCGCTATAATCATCATCAACTTCAACAGCTGTTCCTGCACCTGCTGAAATATTTTCTATAGAACCGGATGAAACTGTTGACGACTTCTTTGATGACTTGTTATTGTCACTGTCTTCATCTTCTTCGTCATCATCCTCATCATCTTCTGCTGCCTCTGTCGAAGCAGTGTCTGACTCCATAACGCCAGCTCCGGCTGATGGAAGTGCCTCAAGTGTCGAAGATGTTGAACTCTTTTCTTCGTCTGACACAGTTGCCTCGGAAACCTCCGATGCCTCCGATTCCTTTTTTTCTGATTTATTTTCTTCAGATGAATTATCATCTTCAGTTGCAGACTCAACTTCTAAAGCTTCGCTAGTCTCACTCTCATTGTCATTGTCATCTTCCGGCTCTTCGATATCACCTAACTGACTGTCAGCAACAACTATCTTGCTCTTAGTCTTAATGCTTACTTCCTCTCCAAAAGCTCTTGCAATACCAGCTGCCGGCATTAATGCCACGCGTGATGAAGCTTCTGTAGAGTAGCTGTTCCCCCCTGCTACAAGCATTGCCCCTACAATACAGCATGCTGTAAGCTTATAAACTCTTTCTCTCTTCATTTTTTAAATACTTATCTCCTGATTTTTTACTCCGCCGTCCTTAAATGAATTTTAAAACCCATATCAACGGCCGGAATTCACCAAAAAATACATTTATTACGAAATTATTACGCGACTATAAAATAATAACACTATAGAGGCTTATTGTCAATTTGTACTGAATAAAAAACAAAATATTTTAGATAATTTTTATAATTTTGCTTTATAATTGTTACAAAAACTCTAAGCAGATTTTTTTTTGGAGGATTTTTTATGAGTTATGAACAAAAAACAGCATTTATTACAGGCGCTTCCAGAGGTATCGGAAATTCAATCGCAAGACACTTAGCCAACGAAGGTTATGATCTCTATTTACTTTCGAGAAAAGATGTAAATGATCTATCGTCACTTCCCGGAAAGCATTATGCCGGAGATGTAGGAGATTACAAATTTATAGAAACTATTATCTCGGAAATGCCAAGAGTTGATGTAGTTATAAATAATGCCGGAATTTCAAAAATCGGCCTTCTTCAGGATCTTAATCCCGAAGACTGGGATGAGATCATAAGAACAAATCTTACATCCCTTTATAATGTATGTCACGCAGCCATCCCGAAAATGCTTAAGAATCATTCAGGACGTATCATCAATATTTCCTCTGTCTGGGGTGTTGTCGGTTCTTCAACAGAGGTTGCCTATTCTGCCTCAAAAGGTGGAATAAATGCTTTCACGCGAGCCCTTGCAAAGGAGCTTGCTCCAAGTAACATTCAGGTAAACGCCATTGCCTGCGGTGTTATAGATACCGACATGAACAAATGCTTCAGTGAGGAAGAACGCAATGCCCTTATAGATGAGATCCCGGCCTGTCGCATGGGAACTCCCGGTGATGTTGCCGAGCTGGTATCATTACTCGTAAATACCAGCAATTATCTTACCGGACAGATCATAAACTTAGATGGAGGCTGGATCTAAAGATCTCAGCCTCCACATTCTTCTTTAACACATTCTTTTATGTATTCCGCACGTTCTCTCAAGAACATCCGCATTCTCTCTATCAGTTCATCAAAATCCTCTACTGTCATATCATCTGCAAAAAATCTGCCATATTCGTTTTCCACATATGGACGTACTTCCTCTGCCAGTGCATCAAGCTTTGGTATGGTTTTATCAGGATCAAAGTTCTCATCAGATATTTCCAGGAATCTTTTATAAAATCTCTCTCTGAAATCCTCATTTTCCATAAGCTTTGCAAAAAGCTCATCCCTGCTGTAGCTTCGGGTTCCGTATCTTGCCTTGTTCAAAGTATTCGTACTTACTGCTGAATAGTCAAAATTTGCATTATTATCAAAATTGATCCAACGCCAGCGGGTGTCTGTTTCTTCATTTTTATCATCATCTTCTATCATCCGCCAGAGAGCTGTATTCGTATTTGGCCAGTCCATTCCTTCATCAATGAAGATCCTGAATGCAAAATAATCGATCAGACTATCCATATCCAGCATATTATTTATCTTCTCATAATCAGAATCCACAGTAAAGTCCGCATGCCATACGAAATTCTGGAGTTCACCCCAAACCTTGTCTCCGGCTTCACCTCCGTCTGCAAGAAGGCTGTTCTTAACTACAGCTATATTGTCTTTGTCCGGTCCATAAAGATCAGAAAGCCACTCACTTCCAAGTTTATCTCCAACCCTGTAAATTCCCCAGAATTCACCGTCAATGAAAAGGTAATAGGGTTTTGTATATTCGGGAGTTGCAAAATCAAGTCCCTGAGCCAGCTCTGTTGCAAGTTCATCCTTAACAAAGGTATACATATCATTTCCACCGGAGAAAAGAACAGTCCGGCTGTATCCCTCATCTATGTCTCCAAGTCCGTTAAAATTTTTAACTCCGTATATATCTCTTGCATAAAGATTAAAGCTCTTCTTTGCAAAATTTCTCGTCCTATGGCCTTTTACCCTAAGCCCGCATAATCCATCAAATTCAAGATCATGATCTTCATCAAAAGCTGTGACCTGGGCTTCTCTCTCCCATTCAGTACCCTTTTGGATATAATTATAATTCAGGTACTCATGCATTTTTATTCCACAAACACTGACTGTACCGTCTGTAGGCGTTTCCGGATGCTCTTCGAGATATTTAACAGCGTTTTCACTTTCAGAGAGCTTCTCCCTGAAGCTTTCCACACCTATCTTTCCCATGACAAAATTTCCGTTCTCATATCCGAAAATACCATCCGGATCGGAGATCACTGAAATAACGCCAATGCCATCATAAGTCTTTTTCTTATCAAATCCGACAAAATATACTGCCGTTGAAACATCCGATATCTCACCATTTTCGCCAAATGCCGCCGCCCTGATAATATTACATTTATCTACAGGCCTTTCAGGTATCTTATATCGAAAATTCACATAACTCAGCAATTCTACGGAAACCTGCCATAATGATGAATAAATATTTTCTTTTTTGCTGACATCCGTTATTTCTATAGGATCTGTATATATGTAAGAGTTTTCATTCGGAATCGAACCATCCAAAGTATACCTTATCGTCTCACCTTCATCTGCTGATATCTCGAGCTTAAAGTCCTCATCATAAAAACCGCTTTCCGCAGAAAATACCGGTTTTGAAAGACTCGGCAATACAAGTGCTTCCGATAGGGCATTTGTTTCTCCGGGAGTTGGTGTACGTCTCGAAAAAGTTCCTTTTCCATCCTCTTCCCTTGCCCATACGGTATCATATCTTAACTCAGGCACCTCAACCGAATCCAACAGGAATTTTTTATTATCCGATAAATAAAGGTTTTCCCCGGATGCCGATAAAGAGAAGTTTGTATGAAGTCCATTGCTTTCCGTCGCTATTGCTCTTCCGGTCATAATAAAATTTGTAAGACTCAGACTTTCATCCGTATCCGGCTCTGCCTCAGGAGTGTTATCTGCATACACCAGCAGAAATCCATTTGCAGAAATACTTGTTCCCTCCGGAAAAGTCCATTTATCAAGGTGATGCTCGGAATCAGACAGAAACCATCCGGAAAGGTCCATTTCTTCATCTGATGAATTATAGAGTTCGATCCAGTCCGGATGCTCGCCCTTGTCATCATGCAGTGATGCAAGATTTGAGCTGCAGACTTCATTTATTTTTATGCTTTCAGCCGGTTCATTAAGCCTTATCCCGATAATGAGAAAAAGCAGAAAGATAAATACTGCAGCTAATGAAATTTTTACTGTATTTCTTCTTAATGCTCTCCTCAAATTATCCATATCCTATCACATATAATAAACTGCTATTAAAGATTTTCCTTATACCAGTCTATTGCCTCTTTGATTCCACGTTCAAAACTATATTCCGGGTCGTAATTTAAGAGTTTCTTCGCCTTGGAAATATCGGCATTGCTGTGCTTGATATCTCCCGGTCTGTCCGGTCCGAAATTAGGTTCTATATCTTTTCCGAGTGCCTTTGTAAGAAGATAGTAAATATCAATAAGATATTCTCTTCCGCCGTAAGCGACATTAAAAGCCTCTCCGCCGGCCTCGTGCGGTGCAAGACAGGCTTTAAGATTTGCCTCTATAACATTTTCTATATATGTAAAATCTCTGCTCTGTTTGCCGTCACCGTTAATAGTAGGAGTCTCACCATTCATAAGCTGCTTTATAAATTTCGGAATAACTGCCGCATACGCTCCCTCCGGATCCTGACGGCGTCCAAAAACATTAAAGTATCTCAGTCCGTATGTATCAAGTCCGTAAAGTTTGTAATAAAGCTTTCCGTATTCCTCATCCACTCTCTTTGTCAGTGCATAGGGTGAAAGGAGATTTCCTTCCTGTCCTTCTGTCTTTGGAAGTACCGGATGATCTCCGTAAACGGACGAGCTGGAAGCATACACAAACTTCTTTACCTTGTTCTGTCTTGCAGCCTCCATCATATTTAATGTGCCTCTTATATTGACTTCTTCATAAAAAAGCGGCATCTCAATACTTCTGGGAACGCTTCCCCATGCAGCTTCATTCATGACATAATCAACGCCCTTGCAGGCCTCCATGCAGGTATCAAGATCCGTTATATCCCCCTTGATAAAACTGTAATTTGGATTATCCAAAAACATGTCAACATTTGACTGCTTACCGGTTGAAAGATTATCAAGACATCTTACCTTATATCCCATTCTAAGAAGAGCCTCTACAAGGTTAGATCCTATAAATCCGGCTCCTCCGGTAACTAAAAACAAAGAATTATCATCAAATTTAACATCAGTGTATGACATAAAAAATCAAGCCTCTTTTCTTTTCCTAAGTATTGCTTCTGCTATAAACAGATCAAAGGGTTCGTCTATATCAACTGAATCCTCAGCCTTCATAATATAAGGGATGCAGTTATTTCCATAAAGACTTCCCGTCTTACGATAAACATCGGTATATACAGCATAAACGGCTGCCCCATTTCTTGCATAAAGATGAGGAAGAGCCTGACGGGTAGTATATTTTTCTCCATCCGCCTGATAAAAACTCAGCATTCCGTCATCTTCCAATTTCATAAGCTTCATTGGAAGATATTCATGCGGAAGATCAATAACACTTACTGTTGCATCAGCCTTTTCATTTGATATCATTGCTTCGAGTGCTTCATCTATATGCCTGGCTGTTCTAAGTGGTGAAGTAGGCTGCAGTAGAATAAACGCATCGCTTTTATATCCTTCTTTTTCCAGCTCATCGAGATGATAATTTATAACATCCTTCATAACTGCTGTGTCAGATGCCAGCTCTGCAGGTCTCATTCTGACCTCTATTCCCTCTTTTCTTGCATAGTCTGCAAATTCTTCATCATCAGTGGAAAGTATGGTTTTGGTGATCAGTCTGCTCTGCTTTGCAGCTTCAAAAGTGTATCCCATTAACGGCTTTCCTGCAAGATCTGTCATGTTTTTGTGGGGTATCCCCTTTGACCCGCCCCTTGCCGGTACTATCGCAAGTATTTCCATAAATCGTTCCTCGATTCTATCTAAAAAGTCAGGTTTTATCACGAAATAGCAAGAATTAGTATACCCCAAATTCTCCTATTGCGCAAATTCAAGAATTATATTACGATTATTATGTCTATTGTATTTTTTTAGCTTCGAATAATAAAATACATAAAATAAAGAAGGACTTGTAAAAAATGGAAGTTATAAATAAGGCGGCAATGCTTTTAAGCTACTTACATAATAAAACTCTTCGTGAAGAAGACTACCCTGCCGCACTAAAAAAATGGTACAAAAAAATAACGGGTCGTACACTTAACCTTGATGATCCAAAGACATACGACGAAAAAATCCAATGGCTCAAGCTTTACGATAAAAACCCACTAAAAACTACTCTTTCAGATAAATACGCTGTAAGAGACTGGGTCAGGGATACGATCGGCGAAGAATATCTGATCCCACTCCTGGGAGCCTGGGACAGATTCGATGAAATTGATTTTTCAGCTCTTCCAAGAAGATTTGTACTAAAGGCAAATCATGCATCCGGCTGGAATATAATCGTAAGAAGCAAGAAAAACTTGAATATACGGGCAGCCCGACGAAAATTCAACCGCTGGATGAGTACTGATTTTGCACTGATCGAAGGATTCGAGCTTCAGTACAGAGATATAAAAAGAAAGATCATAGCCGAGGAATTCATAGAAAACGGCGGAAATAATCTTTTCGATTACAAATATCACTGTTTTAACGGAAAACCTGAATTTATAGAATATATAGGGGACAGGCTCTCCGGTCAGCCCCGGCTTATGTTTCTGGGTCTTGACTGGACGCCTGAAATTTTTACTGACGGCACCTATCCTCTTTATGATGAAGTTCCTCCAAGACCGGATTGTCTTGAGAAAATGAATGAACTTGCGTCAAAACTATGCAAGGGATTTCCTTATGTGAGGGTTGATCTGTATGCCATGGATGATGGTTCTGTCAAATTTGGAGAAATGACATTTACTCCGGGCAGCGGCAAACATGGCGGATGGACTCCACAGGAATATGAACGTATTCTTGGAGATATGATAGTTCTCCCGGAGACAAAATAAAAGCTAAAATTGAGGGGTGACAATTATGCTTATAAATATTCGTAATCCGGAAAAATACCTTTCAGAACCGGATGCACTAAAAAATTGCGGAAGATATACCAGCCAGTATGGCCACAGGATTTTCGCGATCGGAGGTAAACGAGCACTTGATGCAGTTATGGGAAAGGTTAAGGAAGCTCTCCTTGCCTCCGAATGTGAAGTTGAATTTCACATAATGGAGGGTTATCCGACGCACGAAAAGATCATAGAGTATACTATACTCTCCTATCAGTTCAATGCAGATCTGATAATGGGCATCGGCGGCGGACGCGTTATAGATATCGCAAAAGCAGTCGGAAACTACAGGAGCCTTCCTGTTGTATGTATTCCTACTGTCGCAACTTCTGCCGCATCCTGGACTTCAAAGACTATTCTTTATAAGAATGATGGAAGCTACGATTTTACACAGCTTAATAAAAACAATTCCAAGCTTGTGATCGCAGATACGGATATTATACGGGCAGCTCCCAAACGGTATCTGATAGCCGGAGTTTTGGAATCTCTGTCCTATTATTTTGAACTTGAACCTTTGCTTGATAAATATGCTCCCGATATCGTCTTAAGCCAGATGATATCTATCGCAAGAGAAATGCGTACAATAATCAACAATTCTCAGGACAAGCTTCTTTTTGGCGAACTCAATAATGACGATCTGCAGGAACTTATCGACTGTATCATCTTCCTTGGAGGAAGCTGCTCAAGCGTAAACAAGGGACTGGTCTATCGAGGTTTTGCACATCCTTTTGCACAGGCATGCTCAAAAGAAGCCGCTACAAGCTATATTTTATATGAAGAAAAAGTTGCCTACGGTCTTTTGGTTCAGTTCATCTTAAAAGAAAAGACTGATGATTTTATTGAAAACTATGCTCAGTTCCTAAAGAACTGTAAAAGCATATTCACTTTCAGTTCACTTGAGTATGGTGAGGATGAAATATATGAACTATCAAAACGTGTGATCAGGGAAACACCTATGGTTAGAGCCACAGGTTTTGCAGATGATGCTGTTCAGATAACAAGAGCTATTCAGAAAGCTGATGCTCTTTTAGACTCGATCGCAGTCAAATCAGACTGCATTCCACGCACAGAATAAATATTAAAAGCTCACGAAAGAAAAATTCGTGAGCTTTTTTATTCATTATTTAATATGCAATTCTCTTCTGAATATTAACCTCTACCTTTGAAAGAATATCAGCAATTTTTTCACCGGCATGTCCATCGCCATAAATAGTCTCAGAACTGTAAGGGCCATGCTCTATCTGCTTCATGATAGCCTCATAGATTGCATTTTCCTCATCGGGAGTATCAATTACATTCTGTCCTCTCTCACGTCCATTCTGTCTTGTTCCTACATTAACACAGGGAGTACCGATAAATGCTCCTTCACGTATACCCGATGATGAATTTCCTACCAGACAGGCTGTATTCTTCATAAGACGGACATATACACTGATCGGAAGATTCTTGAAAACGTGAATTTTTGCTGTAGGGTACTGCTCTCTGTATCTTCTGATACCTGTTGAAATTCCCTCTGAACCTGCATCAGCATTAGGCCAGAGCATTATGATATTAAGTCCTGTCTTCATGCAGGCATGGATCGTCTCTGTTATCTGCTCTTTAGCTTCACTGTACTCAGTAGTTACAGAATGCTGTGACACAAGGATGAAAGGCTCATCAAGACTGAACTTAGGTCCTACTCCGCCTTCCTTCTCATAAATGTCATAAGGAATTGATGAATCATTATCAAGAATTCTCTTAATGTTGTCAATTCTGGGACAGCCAACGGTAAATACATCTTCTTCCTTTTCACCAAGCTTGATGATTCGCTCTGCTGCCTCTTTATTTGCAGGGAAATGAACATGTGCAAACTTTGTGATAGCATGACGTATGCTCTCATCAATTGTTCCTGTAACCTCGCCGCCCATTGTATGAGCAACTCTGATATTCATATAAGCAGCTGCTATAGTTGCAGCCATAACCTCATATCTGTCACCGATTACGATAACAAAATCCGGCTGAAGTCTTTCATACGCATCAGCAAGACCAAGCATTCCAAGTCCTGCAGTCTTTACCATGGCATTCGGCTTATCACCTTCTACCTGCATATAAACCTTCTCATCGATAGAAAAACCATCTCTCTCAAGGATTCCTTCAAGATCACCAAATTTATCTACAAGGCCTGATCCTCCTAAGATAACCTGAAGTTCAAGGTCAGGATGCGCCTGAATAGCCTGCATTGCAGATTTGATCGAACTGTAATTTGCACGACCGCCAATAAATACACAAATTTTTCTCTTCACCAGTTTATATCCTCGCTTTTAATAATATCATCAAAGTGTAAGTCACGTTTTGCTGTCTTTCCGACTATATCCTTATAATACTTCGTCTCAAGACCTGTTCCGGGTTTTTTATAACCAAGCATTGAAAGCTCTATCGGTGTACCCGCAGGAATATCCTGAATTGCAACTATGCTCTTCTGGAAGATAACCTTCATGTCCTCATAAGCAGAAACATCTGCCTTGTTTACAGGACTGTTAATAGCTCTTTCTATATTTTTTATAGAAGTGCAAAGCTGGGTCATCTCATCCGGATCCATCGACATTTTTGCATCAGGTCCATACATCTTTTTACTAAGTGTAAAATGCTTCTCTATAAGATGTGCTCCCTTCATAAATGCACCTATCGAAGCCCATTCTCCAGATGTATGATCAGAAAATCCCAGTGGAACTCCCGGGAACTTTTCCCTGTACTCATCAATAACATTATATCCTACGTGTTCAGGATCACAGGGATATTCGCTGGTGCACTGCATAAGAGCTACGTTGCAGTTCTTCTTAAGGAAAATCTCCATGCAGTCTTCTACTTCCTGCTCCGAACTCATACCGCTCGAAACGATCACCGGCTGCTGGGTATCAGCAAGATACTCTAGATAAGGTATATTAGTTATCTCACCCGAAGGTACCTTGATCGCATCTATTCCAAGCTCTACAAGAAACTTTATAGCTTCGATCGAAAAAGGCGAAGAAATAAACTCAACTTTATTCTCCCTTGCACATTCTTTAAGATCCTTCCACTGATCCATAGTAAAGGCAGTCCTCTTAAAATATTCGTATCTTGGTTCTGCCTTGAAATATGGCGGCTGAGGTGCATTATGTATAGTTTCCGCTTCCGATATATGCGTCTGAAGCTTTACCGCATCAACACCGCACTCAGCGGCGGCTTTTATCATAGCTTCTGCCTGACCAAAACTTCCGTCATGCGTCATTCCTAATTCAGCTATTATTTTTCTCTTATTAAAGTCCATTTCTTCTCCCTGTATAAATATCATTTATAGGCCCGGCTGCAATAATATTTAATTCAGTTCATTAAATATGCATCTGCATAATAAGCCTTATAAAGCAAGGTATATTCATCAATTCCGTCCACATACCTTTTCAAATAATCCATATAAACCTGTGGATCTTTGCCCTTCGGTACGTAAACAACCAGTTCTTCAGAATCTGCAATACGACTGTCGATCTCATCCGGAGCTTCCTCATCATTAAGCTTTATCTTAAAGAGCCCGGCATATTTTTCAAGCTCGAAATAATTTTCCTCCAGAGTCATTCCGCTCCAGGTAATGCAATAGTGATCTGAATATTCCGATGCGATCCTCTGCATTTCAACCTTGTTACGATCCGTAAGTCCGGCGGAAACTTCCTGATAAAGGGGAAAAAGGAAGATCGCGGTCAATACTGCAATTCCAAATCTTCCATCCTTAAAGATCAGTTTTATCAATGGTTCTGCCAGATATATCAGTATCATGACCAAAAGAGGATATACCGGTGTAAGATATCTCGACGAACCATACGGTGTTGTGATGGAAACCAACGTCAAATATCCAACTGACACAACAAAGGTAAAAAGTATTTTCTCAGAAATATGGTATTCCGGTCTCTTTTTTTCATAAAGTAAAATATAGATCAGCAGTGCTGCAAAAGCAAGCACGAAATATTTTAAAAAGCCATTAAAGAAATCCAGATTAAACTCTATGAACATCTCTCTGGCTCTTGAGATCAATACTCCTATCCCTGCAGCACCTTCTGATGATTCACTCATGGGATCGCTGGAACTTATCTGCCAGAGCATTGACGGAAAGATCATTAACGATGCAGCTGCTGCAAAAACATATGTCAGCAGATGTCCCGCAAAAGCTCTGAAATTCTTTTTAAGCAAAAGCCATATACTGTAAAATGCTGCTGCAAAAAAAGCAAAGATCAGAAAATAATAATGTGTCATCGTTCCGGCTACAACATTTATGAGCAAAATGCCGGCCGCTTTCAATCCTGTCTTTTTTCTTTTCCATAAATCCGAATTCTCAAAAAAACAGAGATAATTATAGAAAAGAGCCATCGCAAATGCCGTCATCATCGGATACATTCTTAAAAATGTTATCTTATCCATAAATGCTGTCGAAAATGCCAGCATAATCACCGATGCATAAATCTGCTCTTTTTTCTTGAAAATCTTAGAAGCCGCAAGATAGCTGAATATAAGGATCACTATCCCGGATACGATATTTATTCCAAGTGCAAACCATTTTGAATAAACTCCCGGCATCAATGAAGATATCGTATGCAGCAAATAAAGATAGAAAGGCGGGTGCGGATCATCAGATGTATTCTTTGCAGTGTTGGCATAATCAAAACGGTGTGCACTATCCACAGCCAGAGCATTTCTGATAAATTCCTTCCCGTCAGTCAATGTATATCTATCATACTTGGGTCTGAGCCCGTTCAGCGAATTTGCCGCAGTATAAGAAAGTACCTCATCCTCATAAAGATAAGCCTTATAATGTCCAAAAACTATTGAAAGCCCTAAAAAAAGAATCAGTATTAATATCAGACCGACAGGAATCTTATTCAGTTTTTCTCTTAAATTAATTTCCTGTCCTGTCTCCATCTCCTGTTACAGTCTCCAATATAAGTAACCTGCATCCTTGAATGCCTTTTTATCAAGTATTCCCTTAACATCACTGATAACCTTTCGGTTGCCGCTCAGATCATCAAACATTGCATCAAAATCAGCGATCTCATATTTCTTAAACTCTTCATGAGCAACTGCAAGTACCACCGCATCACAGTCTTTAACTTCAGATATATCAGTAAATTCTATTCCATAGAGCATCTTAGCCTCTGCTGCATCAGCCTGAGGGTCTGCAACTATAGGATTTATACCGTATTCCCTGAGCTCATTTACTATATCTATAACTTTGCTGTTTCTTGTATCAGGACAATTTTCCTTAAAAGTGAAACCAAGAATAGCAACTCTGGCATTTCTTACCGGGATCTCTGCTCTTATAAGGTTCTTTACAAGGCTTTCTGCCACATATTTACCCATATCATCATTGATACGTCGTCCCGAAAGAATGATCTGGCTGTGGTATCCAAGCTGTTCAGCCTTATATGTAAGATAATAAGGATCAACCCCTATACAGTGACCGCCTACAAGACCGGGTTTGAAATTAAGGAAATTCCACTTTGTTCCCGCAGCATTTAAGACAGCCTGTGTATCAATACCCATTTTATTGAAGATCATTGAAAGCTCATTCATAAAAGCAATGTTTATGTCTCTCTGGCTGTTCTCAATAACCTTAGCTGCCTCAGCAACTTTTATGCTCTCTGCCCTGTATACGCCTGCCTTAACAACTATGCTGTATACATTAGCGACTTCTTCTAAGGTCTCTGCATCCATTCCGGAAACGATCTTTGTTATTGTCTCAAGTCTGTGTACTTTGTCACCTGGATTGATTCTCTCCGGTGAATAGCCCACTTTGAAATCAACTCCGCATTTGAGACCTGACTCAGCCTCAAGTATCGGTACACAGATATCCTCTGTAACACCCGGATAAACAGTTGATTCAAATACGACTATAGATCCTTTTGTAAGATTTTTTCCCAATGTATGACTGGCACCCTCTACCGGTCTGAGATCAGGTGTATGGTCATCATTAACGGGTGTAGGCACAGCAACGATATGGAACTTTGCCTCTTTAAGTCTCTCTCCGACTGATGTAAAATCAACCTTTGAGTTTTTAACACCTTCATCACCGACTTCATTTGTCGGATCGATTCCTGCCTTATATTTTTCAATTTTTTCAGAATTGATATCAAAACCTATTACATCAATATGCTCCGAAAAAGATACCGCTATAGGCATTCCGACATAACCCAGACCAACAAGTGAGAGTTTGGTCTTTTTATTTACAAGATCCTCATAAACTGACATTTCTAAAATTACCAGCCTTTCCCAGCTATCCTCTGCGCGCCGAAAAGTCACCGGCGCCATAACTTAAATATTATAGTCCACTTTTCATAGCCATGTCAAACCTCCGCCGCAGTTTGTGGATTTTTTATTTCTTTTGTTGTATGATACTAAAGTTGGTGTCAATTCTCATAATAAGGAGTTTAACCTATGAAAATCACTATTCCTGAAAAAATATACAATTATTCAAAAGATGAATCCCATTCAAATAAACTCGCTGTCGCTGACAGTAAAAAATCACTCAGTTATTCCGAGCTCTGGTCTGATATCAGCGGTTTTTCAGATCATCTATCTTCCCTGGGTCTTTCAAAAGGCGATTTCTGTCTGCTCCACTGCTCACAGAACGTTGAATATATCACGGCATTATTCGCTCTTCAACTACTCGGAGCAATCCCCGTACCCGTAGAAGATGGTGCAGGTGCAGAACGCATTGACGAAATGCTTAATGACACCGGAGCAAAATTCTTTATAACACACAAAGTAAACAGGGAAGATATAAAATGTATTTCTATGGAAGAAGCTCTTCTTCATTCCGATAATAACCAGAACAGAACTTTCGACTTTTCTTTAGAAACTGACACTGCAGAAATACTGTTTTCCACAGGAACTACAGGAAAATCAAAAGGAATCGAACTTACACATTCTTCAAATACAGCCATCGCTGAAAATGTTATCCAGGGCGTAAATATGAGTCCTGACAATATAGAACTGGTTCCAATGCCGCTTTCCCACAGTCACGGGATCCGTCGTGCTTATGCTAACTTCTATAATGGAAGCTCTGTTGTCCTTATAAACGGCGTTATGCAGATGAAGATCTTCTATGAACTCATGGACAGATATCATGTTACAGCCATTGATATGTCTCCTTCTATATTAAACATTATTTTCAAGCTCTCAAAAGACAGAATAGGCAATTATAAGGACAGCCTTGACTATATTCAGATAGGAAGTGCCGCCCTTACAGAAGAGGATAAAGAGCACTTAAGCAGTCTTCTTCCAAATACAAGACTTTATAATTTCTATGGCACAACAGAATCCGGCTGCTCATGTATTCTCGATTTCAATGAAATGAAGAATATAAAAGGCTGTATCGGAAGACCGGCCGTTAATGCAAAATTCATTTTCGTTGATGAGAATCGCAATCCGGTCAATGCTACGGCTGAAAATCCCGGTTTTATCGCAACCTCAGGTGCTATTAATATGAAGGGATATTTCAAGGCAAAAGAGCTTACTGATTCCGTTATGGCAAATGGATTTATTTATACCAACGATCTGGGATACACTGATGAAAGCGGTCTCATCTATTACATTGGAAGAAGTGACGATGTCATCAACTGCGCAGGCGTTAAAATAAGCCCTGATGAAATAGAAAAAACCGCTTCTGATTTTCCGGGTATCAAGGATTGTGCTTGCATTCCGATTGCAGACAAGATCCAAGGACAGGTTCCGAAGCTTATCATCTCTCTTGAAGATATCTCTCTTGCAGATGATCTCAGCGGATTTAAGAATTACTTAAAGGAAAAATTAGACGGTAATAAATACCCCAAGAAAATTGAAATAATAGACGAAGTTCCAAGAACTTCAAACGGAAAGCTCCAGCGCAAAAAGCTCATCGAGCGTGAGAAATCACTCTAATAAATATAAAGGCCGGGTCTTAAGATCATAAAATCATAAGCCCCGGCATCATTTTTTCTAAATTATAAATCATCGCTCGCCTCAGCATTTTCTTTCATGGCCTTACTTTCAGCGATTCTTTTTTCTTTTTGTTTTTCACTTTCTTCTTCAATAGCTTCTTTGATCTTATCCTGTGCCTTGTCAAATGTCGAAATGAGTTTATTCCATTCTTTTACCGTAAATGACTGACCCCCTGTCGGAATTGATTCCTCGGTCTCTCCATTACGGATCTTTTCCTCCATTTCTTCCATTTTTGCTTTAAGCATATCCATATAGTTAACTTCACCCTCAGCCTTATCTGCTGTGAACGATTTCACTGCTTTTACCGCCTTTACAGGCTTTACGCCCGAAACAGGGGATATTGCCGATACAGCAGAAATATCATCATCATAGTAGGACATAGCATACCTCCTTGTTTTGCTTCGCTTTGTTTTACATATTTTTTATCGTCGCCAAAAGCTTTTTTCGCAAGTCATACAGAATTTTTTCTCGTTTATATTTTTTTTACCAAATCAATGCTATAATTAGAAAAGTTTCGTTAATAGCTAATAATCTATGACTTCTTGTGGGTCAATCAAGGAAAAGACCCACAAGAATCCGGCTTCGCCGGACACGCCTTCACCTTCCGGTGAAGCCTGGTCCAATACGATTCCCGTTTTTCTGAGGAAAAACAGGAATCTATAGTTTCTTAAATCTAAAAAAAGGGTCGATAAATGAAAAAAGTAAGCTGCATTATAACTAGCTATAAAAGAGAAGGAAAAATTCTTAGGCGGGCTTTAAGGAGTGTTTTGGAGCAGACCTGGGAAAATATAGAGGTACTCGTCGTTGACGATAACCGTGGAAAGGGTTCGGAAGTCTACAGCGAGGAAATAATGAAGATCACCGATGAAGCAGGTGATAAGGTAAGATACCTTAAAAGTGAAGAGCCACGAGGTGCACAGGCTGCCAGAAATACCGGAATAAAGAATGCGACCGGAGAATATGTTGCATTTCTCGATGATGATGATGAGTGGATGCCTGAAAAGATCAAAAAGCAGGTAGAGCTTATGGAAAAGGAAACTGATGCCGGGCTCTGCTATTGTGATGGTTTCAGAGTTAATGACAATACCAATCCGCCAACCGTCAAAAGACGTTTTAATATAGGATTCAAAACCCGTGTAAGCTATAAGGACATGCTTTCTTCCGATGAGATCGGTTCTACTTCACAGGCAATGATAAGAAAAAAAGTCTTTGATGAAGTCGGAGGCTTCGATCTGAGCTTCCCGGCAAGACAGGACTATGAAATGTGGCTAAGAATAACTAAAAAATATCCTGCCGTGGGTATTAATGAACCTCTGTTTAAGTACCATGTCGGAGCCAACGGACAGGTATCCAAAAACTGGAAAAAATGTATTGAAGGACATGAACTTTTATATAGAAAATACAAGGCTGATATAGATCATATTGAAAAAGCCAGATTCAACGTTGCTTTTTACCTGGCTCATTACTATAGAATGGACGGTCAAAATTTAAGAGCTCTTCTTCAATATGCAAAATCCTTCTTTATTTCTCCTGCAGGATTTTTCGAAAAAGGCAAAATTAAGATTGGACAGATGAAATCTAAATAATGGCTATTTTTGACGTTCACTATAAATTTAAATGCACGGCTTTCGCCGTGCATTTTCTTTACTTGTAACTGTTCATGGTACCTGAACAGTTACCTTTACTTTATCTCTTCAAGTTTTATAAATTCAACAGGCTTATCAGATGCGAAATCCTCTATATTTGAAAGTCTCTGCCTGTAATCCTCCTCGGTAAGGGCTTCCCAGCTGCTTCCACTATCATAGGATACAGACCATTTATCCCCGCTGCTTTCCGTTTCATTTGATTTTAAAGCATATTGGAAGAACAGTTCATCGGAATTAGGCAGCAGGTCATGCGTCCTTATCACGTTCCCTCCATCACTGTCTGACGTATATTCCGCAAGTGTTGACCCATATACCTTGAAATAATCTTCCGGATTGCCCGAGATCACGTGTGCCGCTTTTCCATCTATGGCGGCAAAAACATCATAGATTTCCTTAGTTTCCACATCACCTATGACCATTTCATCCACGCCGTCAAGATTAAAGTCTGTATAGCAGAACCCCATTGTCTCCAGAGGGTCTTTAACATCATAATATACAGGACTGAGATTTTCTGCCTCAAGCTCATCTGCACTCTTGGCATTCTCTATCTTATCTGCTATCTCTTTAACCAGATCACCATAAATATCCTCGCCCCTTGTTCCGGCTCCATCTTCATAGCTCCCGCCATCAGCCGATGTGATCGAAGACGCTATCTCTCTCGCATTTTCATAGAGTCCACCATAGGTTTCCGGCATATCCTTATTATTTACATAATCCCACTGTACATCTGACGGGTAAGATAACAGAATATGATAAAGCTTTCCGTCGCTTTCCGTGAGTTCACCTATCTTTGTTCTCATTCCCCCTTGATCTTTCAAACTTCATTAACCTTTGCCCTGCTCTACGCTTTTGATGTCATCCTGTGATGCACCCTTCAGTGCATAAGTATCAAACGCCGGCGTATCCGGTATCTTCACCTCCACACTTGTAATCCTGCAAAAAGCAGCATCAGCTTTCATAAGGCTCATATCAAATACATGACCGCCGCATTTTTTATCTTCCGAAAGGAAATGCAGGTGCCATCCCGAAGCGTTTATCCCGTCCATATAGTCGGGAAAATACACGCAGACAAGAATGCCCCTGATATTTTCAAAAATAAATGCCTTCTGTGTCACGCTCAGCGCATCCTTCAGAGTCACATGATGCGCTTTCGTTCCGGACTCCGACCTTGCATCTATCTTGGAAAACTCGCCCTCGATCCGAACCGCATACATGGAATTCAGTCCGAAATCCTCCTCGATCTTCAACGTCAGCCATTCCTTCAGTTGGCTGATCGTATCTGTTTTCTCCAATATTTCCTGTCTCTGCGGCTGAAAACGGCAGACTGCAGCAAACGGGACACCCCTTTCATTCTCAGCAGGAACCACCTCCCCATTATTTTGGGCACGGTAACATTTTCCATCTAATACGATCATTTCACCATCAACATCCTCAAATGTTCCAAGCCCCATATCCCCCTGGGTAAGCAGTTCTTCCACAGTTATCACGGATTTTGAAAATCCAAGCGATAAAGCCTGCAAGGTTGATACCTGATAAAATTTCCCATCGTTATGATTCATCATAGTTACCGCCTTTACTCTGAAAATGTTTACATTTGATACCGGATATGCATATGAAGTCTGTTATAAAAAAATTATAGCAATTTTAATCAGCCGCTTCAACATCATAAACTGCCCTCAATCATAACTTGCTTTTGCAAAAAAACATTTTTTCCTTTTCAATTAATGTATAATTACTCCAAAAGTGTTTCTTATGGATGCACGAAAATTATAGGGAGGATACTGATATGTCCGGATATGATTTTGATTCGTATACACTTTATGAAATAAAAAAACGCAACGTATATTCTGTAAAAATCAGGGTAATCCTGAAAGAAAAAATCAATGGTGACATTCTCAGAAAATCTGCTGAAAGGGCATTCAAACGATTCCCATATTATTGCCGGACTGTCAGTGTGAATGATGAAGGAGCCTATATACTTGAGCCATGTGACAAGCCGATCACAGTTACTGAAGGCAACACTGTAGTCCGGCTTGGAACTGAGGAAACAAACGGGCTGCTTTTTGCCATAACTTATGAAGGTGATGATATTTATTTTAATTTTGCCCATAATTTCTGCGGCGGATGTGGTTCAATGAGGTGGATAAAATCCACTCTATGGTGCTATTTAACGGATTTGGGTTACAATATTGATAAGACAGGCATCATGACCCCTGATATGCCAGTAACTCCTGAAGAACAGACAGAACCTGATATTGATTCTTTATCAGCAGAGGAGCCATTGGGGAAATTAAATTTTTCAAAAGACACATTTACTATGATAGATGACTATATGGCATTTATGAAAGATCCCAACAGGATCAACGGATATTTTACCATAACCATTCCCAAAAAGGCTCTGATGAAATATGCACATGATAATGATGGAAGCCCTAACTCCATCATTGCCGCTGCACTGTTCAAAATGTGTGTGAAAGTTTTTCCAGATAAAAGTAAATTTACAGTCGGAATAGCCAACAATTACCGTAACGATGTCGGTTGTCCGGAAACCTACCGGGACATGGTCAGACAGATGTATGTACAGTACGATATCGGCATGAAAGACTGGTCCATCGAAAAACTGTCCACAGTTACAAGAAGCCGTATGTATCTCCAGATGCAGCCTGAATACAGTTGGAAGACGTGCAGAGAAGTTGAAGAATTCAGAAAGCAGATAGATGCCAGACCGGATCTTGAAAGCAAAGTCAACTATGCCGTAGACAATAGTCCTACCACCCACGGAATTCCATCCACTTTTCATATAAGCTATGTCGGAAAGGTTGAATGGGGAGCATTGGGAGCTTTTATCAGGGCTGTTTATTCGCTGACATTCGGGCATCTGCTGTTAGAAATAAATGCAACTGACGAGAATTTCTGTATAAACTTTCAGACGGTACGCAAGGATGATAAATATTTAAAAGAATTTCTACAGGTTCTCGATGAAGAAGGCATAAGCTATTCTGCCGGAGGATATGGAGACAGGAAACTTCCCGAAATAATATTGCCATAATTTCCCATATCTATATAGGTCTGCGCTGAAACCGCCATTGTTTAATCCTGCAGCAATGCATCGTTCATAATCACAAAAGCTGACTGCAGTAATGGACTCATTGAATTTCTGCATAAAATTGTATGAGTTCTTTACTGCAGCGCAACATTCTGATAAAACGTATGTAAACTTTTGTAACTATTCAGCAGCCAATGTCAGTAAAGTTAAGATCTGTTAGTCTGCTCCGTACCGGGAAATCATGCAACTGCATTATTTCATATATATTCTCTCTGCGTTTTTATAAAGGATCATCTGCGCATCATCCTCACTTATTCCGCAGTTTCTGACAAAATCAGCCCCACTTGTCATCCACTCTTCTTTAACCGGATAGGATGAGCCATAGATAATCTTATCTACTCCAAGTATACTCACTGCGGTTTTTATCAGTTCTTTTCCCCAGGGCTGTGAGTGTGACATTTCAAAATATATATTATTATCCAGCCATTTTCTTATATTTTCTGTCCCTGTAGTTTCAAACCTTCCTCCTCCGCTGCCGTGAGGCATCAGCATCTCCTTAAAGGCAAAATACCCTCCTCCAAGCATGGAATGGATAAACCTGAGGTTGGGGAGTTCCTCAAACATTCCTGAAAAAAGCTCCCGCCCTATAGCCGTTATCTGATCCTGGCATCTGCCGAAGGAACGTCTCAGATTGTTATAATCAGCTATGCTCGAATAATCCACCGGTAAAGGTGTATGGTGTACATAGACTGGAATTTCCATATCATTGACCTTCCTTAGGAAGTCTCTGAATATCTCATCGTCAAGATATCTCGTTCCATAATGTGCCGAGAGCTGGATTCCTTTAAGCCCAAGCTTATTTATTGACCTTTCCAGCTCTTCGAGACAACCATCATCCGCAAAAGGAGGTACTGCCGCGAGTGCTTCCATCCTGCCACCTGATGCCGCTGCATGCTTTGCTGCGGCATCATTATAAAATCTGCATAGTTCAAGGCTCATCCACTCCTGACATCCAGGAAGTTTCATGAGCGCCCTGTCTATTCCTCCTTTGTCCATATCCGAAATCTGTTTTTCAAAAGTATAATCCGACTCGAAATAATTGAGGTTATCGCAGCCAAATGGCTTCTCTATCTTTATCGCCCTGTCACCCTTATCATTTTTATAAGCAACGGCTCTCACCCCGTATTCTCTGGGAACAGACCTTATAAATTCGTCTCTGATCGTCTTATCAGAAAACAGTTCCTGTGGGAGCCAGTAAACATTCGCATCTATTGTTTTTCTCTTCATTTATTATATTACCCCAAAAGTCTTTCCAAGGCTTTTATTGCAGGTTCGGAAATCCTGTCTCCTCTCGCTGCGGATTTCTTATAGTACTCTATAGCCTTCTCAATGTCCTTTCGGACACCCGTTCCTTTTTCGTAAGCTTCACCCAGATAATAAAGACTCGTTATATCGCCCTTCTCTGCACCTATCCTGAAATATTCAAAAGCTTTTTCAACATCTTTTTTATTTCTGTAATAAATCCCCAGATGTCTGGGGGCTTTCATATCGCCCCCATCCATTGCTTTCAAAAAATATTTCATTGCCCTGTCTTCATTTCTTTCAACAAAATACCCATTCATATAGAGGATTCCAAGGTTTGTATATGCCCTTATGTATCCGGCTTTTGCCGCTCTCTCCGAAAGTTCAAAAGCCTTTTCATAATTTATCTCAAGTCCTTTATTGCCATAAAGACAGCACTCTCCTAAAATCCCCATCGATTCGGAATCGCCCCTTTTTACTCCCTCAAGCAGATCCTCAACGCTGTGAGACATAATTTACCTCCTCTAATAGCACCTGTTATTATCTGATTAACACTGTCGGATGCCGCATCTGTATGTCACATGCTGACGCATGTTCCGACAGCTGCTGGCTCCTCATATAAACACATATTTAAAGCTTAGGAACTGTTCATAAATAAATTGAACAATTTGCGCAGAGAAAATTTTCATATGCAAGGAAGAAAACGTAGACGTAGCGAGCTACGGCGAGGCTTTCTGACGAAGCATATGGAAACTTTTCTCAAGTCAAATGTTCAAGTTATTTTGTAACAGTTCCTTAGGATTCAGTCCTTTTTTGCCCCGAAAAATAATGCTGTACAAAGGCCTGTAAGAAAAGCGACTGCCGCACCGACCATCAGTCCTATAAAACCTCCGTCAACTCCTGCCGGATTTATGAAACAGGGTGTTCCGAAAATTCCGCTTGCTCCGAAAGCCCAAAGCTTTGACCCTGCAAAACCGGCAATTGCCCCTCCTATTCCTGCCGAAAGAAAGCATGAAAGCATTACTTTTTTTCTGGGAATGAGCACACCATAAAGTGAAGGTTCATTTACTCCGAAAAATGCAGATATGAGTGCCGGGATTTCTATGCTTCTCTCTTCCGCTTTCTTTTCCCTGATGATTATTCCAAGCACTGACCCCATCGTTGCAATGGATCCTGAATAGATAAGGGGATTAATTACATCATATCCATACTGTGCAATATTGATGGCAAAAAATGGTATCACTGCCCAATGAAGTCCGAACATTACAAGCACGCTCCAGAGTGAACCGATGGCAAGTCCTGCAATGCCCTCATTTATACCTACAAGGAATATCACTGCCTGACTAAGAAGATTCTGAACAAACATTGCAACAGGTCCGAATATCAGAAGTCCCAGAACACTTCCAAGGGAAGTCGTCACAAGTGGAACCGCAAATGACTGTATGACTGACGGGCATATTTTCTTTATCCATTTGTAGATATAGCTGGATATCCACGTTATCAGAATTATCGGAATAACAGATGTTGAATAATCACGAAGTATTACCGGAATTCCCAGAAAACTCAGCTGTACATCTGCTGCAAACGCCGTTCCTTCAAAAAGTGTGAACAGTGGTGTTCCTCCCGCTGCCGCCGTTATCGCAGGATAAACCAAAACTCCTCCCAATACCATTCCATAGGTTTCTTTCAGACCGAATTTTTTTGCAGCACTCCATCCGAGAATTACAGGAAAGAAATAAAATACCGAATCCCCAACAGCATTCAATATTATATAAGCTCCACTCTCACTGGTGAGAATGCCTGTAAGCTGCAGAAGTACAAGTACTGCCTTTACCATACCTCCTGCACAGAGCAAACCCAGTACCGGCGAGAATATTCCGCTCACCAGTCCTAAAAATCGTGAAAGCAGGTCATTGCTCTTCTTTCTTTTTTCTGCTGCCTTTACAAGCGCATCCTCCTCTTCTTCAGCAATGACGCCTTCTTTGAAATTTCCCTCTTTCATTACAGCGTCAAAGACCTTATTAACCTCGTTTCCAACGACTATCTGGTACTGTCCACCCTGCTTGATCAGTGTCATCACGCCTTTAAGGCTTTTTATTTTTTCATCATCTGCCTTTGTCTCATCCTTTAAAACGAATCTTACCCTGGTAACGCAATGCATTACGGATATGACATTCCCTTCTCCGCCGATATTTGCAATTATTGCTTTTGCAAGCTCTTCATAGTTTACAGATTCTTTAGCCATTTGTACCCTCCTGATTCAAATCCAATAACCTGTTTGCTTCTTTGAATTTGTCGATTATCTTTTCACTTTCCCCCGGCGGAACAGGATTTCCTATGGTTTCAAAAGAAATCCCGTAATCCTCTTTTTTTAAAAAATAATGATGAAATCCGTTTGCATATCCCGCTATTATAACCTTCTTCTCCGTTGCACTCCTGAGTTCTTCTCCGAAAGCCGAGGCCAGTTCTCCCGGAAATACGTCAAACCTCAGATTACCTATATCAATTACCTCAAATGTTATATTCAGTTTAAATGCCGGTTTTTTCAGCTCCGCTTCGCACTTCTCTATAAGGTGGGACTGAGGCATGTCGCCACACGTTTTAGTTTCACCTTTCCTGATTTTTTCGAGACTTTTCCTCAAATGCTCATGATATTTGCTTACATCCGGAGCTATCTCATGTGAAAGGCTTATTTTCCTTATTTTCCCAAGTTCTATCTCTTCATCGGTTCTGATCTCTGCAATCAGGGCACTAAGCCCGTCAGTCTCTCTCTCAAGCTCATCAAAACCCTTTCCTTTTCTGTCAAAGCGATTACTTGAATCACCTGCAGCACCGTTTATCATCACAGGATAGAATCCCCATTTTTCTCCGAGTTTTCTATCCACGTTCCCTGCAAGATCTCCGGTAAGGTACATATTTGAAGCACCCATTGCAGTTGAATGTACCGCCCAGTTAACTATTGCCGCGAAAGCATTTCCCGTTTCGTCAAAAAATTTCACTACCTGAACCTTATTATCTGACAGTTCTCCTTCATGATTCCGGTTTGAATAGTATCCCTTTACCAGCTCTGATCCATATCTTGCCGACGCTATCCTCTTATTTCCTTCTGCTTCCCTGTAAGCCCTTACTACGCTATCCATGAGAAATTCGTCATATTGGGGATTATACTGTCCAAATTCCCAGTTTCTGTGAAAATCCCTGACCGAACTGTGATCGTGCATTACCCCCAAAATGATGTTATCCCTGTCTATTCCGAAATTATCCGAAAGTCTGGTCTTTATATCCATCGCCGTTTCATCCGGAAGCTCCAGCAGATCCGCCGTCCAGAGAAACAGCTTATCCTCTCCGTTATCAAAAAGCAGGGCATTCGCAAATATGTGGTCGTGTATTCCCTTCGCCGGTTCATTTCTCAATGGTGTCTTATACCCCAGCAGGTAGAATCTGTCTGACTCATTAGGACTTATGTCGATTCTTGAATGACCGATTTTTATTACCATAAAAACAACCTTTCTTTGATATATATCTGATCTGATGATCACATTCTATCAAAGAAAGGTTTCATTTTGTTATATGCATTTGTTCTTAACTTACACCAATTTAAGATCAGGAACTGTTAACCGGTAAATTTTATTTTCTCCAGTTCTTTCCTGCTTTCCAATAACTTTGAAAATTCTTTAAGATCCCAGTTTTTTGTGAGGCTGTCATCAATATACACTAGTTCTGTCTTATCCTTGTTTATCAGTCCATCCAGCAGATCACTCTTAAGATTATGCACGAGTATATCATATTCCTCATTTTTCTTCCCACAGACTTCTGTATATTCTGCCGCCCTTATTTCCGATATGAAGCTTCCATATTCGCTCTTTATCAGATCCACGCAAAATTCCGCATGCCTGATGCCATATCTGGAGAGCACAAGAACCCGGCATTTGATCGTTTTTTTATATATTTCGTATAAAATCCTCAAAATACAATAATAGATGTCTGTGAACTGTCTTATTGAAAATTTTTGGTCATATTTATCTTCAAAAAAGCCGGATAATTCAACGCATATCTTTTTGACTATCGGGTTTGGCATTTCAAATTCCCTGGAATCCTCATCATCGGGCGTAAGATGAAAAGCCTGCCTGCTTCGGACTCCCGCCCAGCAACAAAGAATATCTTCATCATTTATATGCTCTGTTTCTGCAAATCTTTTCCCTAAAAGCCTTTTTATATCCCGGAGATCGGAACTGAGAAAGTTCACCTCATCCTCTGTAAGATAGCTCTTATCCGGAATTGTGCGAAATGCAAGCAGCAGCATTGCATAAGTCCGTATCTCGGTTTCATTCCTGATATATTCCCTGCCTGCTGCGCTGAGTATCCTTTCTGCCTCTTCTGTTATGCCGCTTCTTTCTATATACTCACTCTGTTCATCCGATATCCTTATCCCGAAAGCATAGTTTTCCCTGTTTTTTATGAGCGGTATATAATTTGTCAGTATCTGGAGATTGGTCATTTTGAAGGCAAGCCTGCTGCTTTTGTATATGGCATTGCGGACTGCATGTCTTTTTTTTCTGACGTTTTCATTCCCCAGCCCAAATACCCTGGAAAAATTTTCTTCAAGCCGCTTATAACTTTCATCCAGATTTACAAATACCTTATGCTGTGCAAGCAGGCAGAGCCTTTTTCCCCACTCGTTTCCCTCTATGGTATATCCTTCTCCTCTTTTCAGAGTGAGGATCAGATCATAATCCGCAAGATAACTCTCAATTTTTTTCAGATCCCGGCGTACCGAACTCACGGAATAAAAAAGTTCATCGCAGAGTATCTCCAGCGGGACTCTGCATTTTGAAACAAGAAGTCGTCTGATTATATAATTTGTCTTGTACTCCTGGCTCGTCTGTTTTCCAAACAGCGGATTTCCGGTTCTGTCATTTATCGCCCTGAAAAAAATCCTGGCTTTTTCCTTATTTTTTACTTTAAGCGAAAAACCCACCGAAGTTCTTGAAACTATCTCAAGACCATTTTCGAGCATGATATATCTCAGATTCCCGATATATTTTCTTGCAGTATTTACGGATACTCCGCATTCTTTTGCGATTTCCGCGCCGCTTATCCCGGTCATATTTTTCTGAAGTATCGTAATTATCCTAAGCTCAAGATCTGTCATACTGCAAATTCCTCTCCATTCGCTATTACTTCAGTTTTTCATTATTTGGAGCGATATTAGTAACTGTTCAGGTACCCTGAACAGTTACGCCGCCCCGAGGCCTGTCGGCATGGAAAGTTCGGGGCGGCACTTGCTGTTTTAGGTTACTGGGCAGTCGCTCAGCAGCAAGTGCTTCGCGCTGCTGAATAGTTACCGATATTATTCTTTTGTCATGAATCATTCAGGATAAATCATGTTATTTCATATCAGGTCCTTACTTTTCCCTTGTCAGCATCTGCTGAATCTCCTCTACAGTTGCCCCTTTGCTGATCGCCCTTAATACATCATCAGCTGTTTGCGACTTTCCCTCTTTTATTCCTTCTGATCTTCCTTCCTCTCTTGCCTCTTCCTTTAACATTTCCATCGTTTCGGCTTCATTGTACTCAGTCAGACACATATTTGTCACCTCCGCCCTGTTCAGTTCTACAAATTCCCGGATCACGAAATCTCCGGGCATATCCCTCAGTGCTTTATCAACTGCTTCTTTAATCTCCATTTTCTGCCTGTTGTTTCTGATACTGTCAATCAGCCATGAATATTCAAACAGCGGTCTGCAAGCCTTTACAAGCTCCTCATTATGACCCGGGTTGATGTTGATCATCCTCACTCTTACCTCAACATCCGAATGCATCCTGTATTCTTCATCAAATAAGTCTGTCAATTTGAGAATGCCATCTTCATGCTGTTCAGTACCATTGTAAAATGTGACAAGTTTCGGAACAGGCAGCTTTATCCGGTGTTTTCCATAAATATTCAGCCTGTGGCCATGTATATATTTATCATACAGCTTTCCAAGATACATCAAATCTCTTACCGGCATATTTGGATTATACGTGCTCTGCTGCTCATATAAGCTTAAGAAGCTGCCTAACAGGAATGACACATCATTCTTCATTCCCATATACAGGACATCATCTATAGTATTGATCTCAATGTCATCCTCATTTGAATAATCCGTTCCATTTATGGCATTGTACAGCTCCAATGTCCACTTCTTATTCTCTTCCCTGCCAAATATAAACGTGAAAAGTCTGTCTTTATGTTCTCTGTTTATCCCTTCTACCATTATAATTTCCTTCCATTGATAGTTACTTGTAAAATTAACGGTAAGAAGATACCTAAACATACATTCGTTTATATTATAAATTTAGCATATATAAATCATGTTGTAAAGAAATTGCAGACAGGGATCGCATATGCTATAATCAGCTTTTGGAAAAACGAAGGAAATAAGTGATGTTTGAAGCTGAGACTGTTTACACATTAGAAGAGTGCAGAAAAGCCGCCTGGGCTGTATGGCTGCACTCAAAAAAGACTATGGCTTTCTTTATATGTCTTGTTTTTATGCTGGTAGTAGGGATATTGTCCATTTCTTTTGGCTCATATGATACCGGAAGTAAGATCCTACTGCTAACAGGTATATATATCTTAATGCTTTTTGTACTGATTGAAAGACAGATACGATATGGTTTTAAAACTAACAGGATAATCCGGAATTCAAAAGTGCACTTTGATTTTTATGACGAATATTTTGATGTAATCAGCGAATCCGGAAATAGTCACATAGAATACAATCAGCTTTACAGGCTGATGGAGACAAAAGAAAATTTTTACCCTATGATATCCTGCAATAATATGTTCATAGTCAGAAAAGCCGACTGCAGCAGGGAACTCATTGATTTTTTGCATAAAATTGCATGAGCTTCTCACTGCAGCACAGCTTTCTGATAAAACGTATGTAGACTTTTCTTAATCCCAAAGTAAAGTTCAAATTATTTTTTAGCAGTTCCTGACTTTTCTTTTGTCAGCATCTTCTGAATATCCTCTACCGTTGCCCCTCCGCTGATTGCCCTTAATACAGCATCAGCTGTTTGAGACATTCCTTCCTTTATTCCTTCTGATCTTCCTTCTTCTCTTGCTTCTTCCCTTAACATTTCCATCGTTTCGGCTTCATTGTACTCAGTCAGACACATATTTGTCACCTCTGTCCTGTTCACTCCGAGCATTTTAAGCATCGAGTAATCTAAATTCACTTCCATCAAGTTCAGCCATCAGGTTAAAGGTATCTGTATGCCATATTTCTGCCGCAAATCCCGCATCCTGATTGATCGTTCTTCCACTTGCAACCTTTTCACTTAAATGTTTCTGCATCTCTTTTATCGAGTTTTCTACTTTACTTCCATAGGCTTCTCCTTTTAACGATGCCAATGCTGTACCTGTATATTTTGAAGCATACTCCCACCCTGCCTTGAATTTTTCGGCATCTATGTTTGCAATATATTCTCTTATACCTGAATCCGTGAACCTAACCTCATAATAGATGGGGTGGCTGTTCTCACCCCGCACATGGCACTATATTGCCATTGAACCTTTGGCAGATGACATATTCAGTTTGCCGTCCTTAGGTAGAAAGAGCAAAACAATCGTATATCCGCTTGAAGGTGAATCTCCACCGATTGCTCTTTCCTATCGACAGCACAAGTCTCCCGGCGTGTTCCGTTAGGTGCCCGGCGAATTGCATCAAGTTGCTGATAACAGTTCTTATCCTGCGCCTGCGAACCTTCTTGCGTGTTGGAGCATCTGCCTTCTTCAGAGACTCCTGACCAATGATTCGCAGAATGTTATAGGCAATAACGGTTAGTTCAAGAACAAGTTTGTTGCTGTCAAACTTGCCAGACGGAAGTCTTTCAACATCCATATCCGTTTTTATCTCGCTACGTAAAGACGGAAGAGACGAAGGTGTACTACGTTGCCGATGGGGATATTACGGGTGACATTGACATTTAATACTATAATGGGGTGCAGAGCTGTATGGCTCTGCACCCTATCGTATGCTCATGTATTACATATAGATTATTTCGTAATCAACAAATTCCGAGAAAAATCCATTTATTACAACTTTGAGATTTTTTTCAGCGGCATCATAAATCCCTTTACTTTCAGCCTGTTTTAACCCCTTTGCCTCAATTTCGGAAATAACATTTTGATATTGGGATATTTCTATAGGGTTTAATGGTGTGTTCACCTCGTTGCATTGCATAGAATCCCAGATAACGTAGTTATCGTTTAATTGGGCTTTTGGAATTGATATATAAATTTTATCATCACCAACTTTCACTTTAATGTCAGAAACGTCATAACCAACCTTAACAATCCCTCGTGCTGTAATGTCAATAGTATTGGTTGTTCCAAGTATTTCTAACGAGCTGAAATACCTTGATTCCTGTTCGCTTTGAGAAACTGTATATTCGCAAGAATATGTTGTTAATTCTGACATTTCCTTAAGTTTTGCCTCAATATCATCTTTTGTGACAGTCCTTTTTACAGTTTCCCCCGGAAGCTGTATTTTGCGTTCTACTATACGTTCTGAAACTATTTCCTTCGGTGGGATAGTGTACTTGGCAAATAAAAACCCCGAAAGAAAAAATATGATAAAACTTGTCATGAATACAACAATTTTCCTTTTTGTCATAATGTCTCCTTTCCAACCCGACAGTTATTGTTAAATGGGTTAAATATAGTACCTGCAAGCTTGAGGTTAATGAGATTCTTCATATTCCTGATAAAGCAATCCAAAAATGTAAGCTTTTTTACCTTATCTATTCCGGTATTTGATAAAGCTTTTGAATATGCGACATACGCTTCAGCAAATGACATTTTGACACTCATCGGATCAAACCTTATTGAAAAGCGTTTTTTGATTGAGGTCATATTTTCAAGTACGTTATTCAACGATTTCAATTCTTTATAAGTGTAATTCGTAGTGCTTTGGAAATTATCTATCCTTCTGTAAAGTGTACCTCTGAATCCGTAATTTTCCTTTTTGTATTCATCATGAACCTGTATCCTTACGCCGGACGGTGTTGAAAAAACAATCATGCTATCTACAATTACTCTTTTATTGATTCCAAGTCTGTGAAATTCATCTGTGAGGATTTTTGACAGAAGATACCTCTTCTTATCCATCTTTTCGCCAATGTTAACTTCATGCTTACATATCGAATTACTCATTAACAACCTACCATCCTTAGTAATGGTCACATCCTCTTTGGCATTCTTGATTTCAAGTATAATGAAACCATTCCTGGTCAAAACAATTGTGTCTATCTCGGTTTCATTGAATCCATCTGAAAGATAAATGTTTCTATAAAATGAAGCATCGTCTCTCTTCACATACTGATAAGTATCAGCGACCCTTTCTTCTCCACACTTTCCAGCAAATGCAATCGCAATTTCCGTATTAAGAAAGTTTAATGTCTCTATTCCATTTGAAGTAAAGGTATTATCTGTGCCGCCCTCTATCTGTGAACTTCCAAGGATATCTGCAACTTCATTCAGCCTTTTTATGTTCCCATCAGGATTGCCTGTTATTATTTCGGAAACTGTTTCCTGATATTTATTCAACTGATTAACGTATTCCTCAAATGTATAGTCGGATCTCGTAAAAATCCCTCTTTTCTCGAATATGGAGATAATATCTTCTACTGTATAGTTCATAATTTGCATCACCTCCTTAAATCCATGCAGTAATAAATACTGCGATATAGAATAACACAATTAACCCAACAATAAATAAAGCGACTTTCATGATTTTTGCCATGTATGTACCTCCTTTTTTGATATGTGTTTTCTTTTGTTGAGACAATAATAGCAATTCTGTTTTTTGAAAATTTGGACACTTGAACTGATGCTTAAAATCAAAGAAGACATGATTTATCAAATCTAAATCATGTCTTCTGGTTTTTAACATCAAACTTTAATGCAATTTTTCAATCAGACAAGGTGTCATCTAATGGCATCTATATCTATATTTAGCCTTTCTCAATCTTTTAGCATACTTATTGGGGAGAAATCCAACTATCGTCAACTCTATTTGGCTTTTCTCAATAATAACTACGTAGATATCTATGTAGAAGTTATGGAGTCTATTGCCATCTTTATCTGGCTTTTCTCAATCGTGTTCTCAGATCTATGCCTTCAGCTAACTACAGCTAGTCTATTGCCATCTTTATCTGGCTTTTCTCAATCTTGAAACTTTGTATGAATCAATGAAGATATATTGTCTATTGCCATCTTTATCTGGCTTTTCTCAATCAAGCCTACAATTTCAGGCAAAGATATTGTTTTAGGGTCTATTGCCATCTTTATCTGGCTTTTCTCAATCTTAAAAGAGTTTGATTGTGTAGTCGTTCATTCCTGTCTATTGCCATCTTTATCTGGCTTTTCTCAATCTATAATGATGTTGATACAAAAACTATTGAATCGTCTATTGCCATCTTTATCTGGCTTTTCTCAATCCAACAACAAGAAATCCAGTTCGATTGAGTATACTGGTCTATTGCCATCTTTATCTGGCTTTTCTCAATCTGGTATTGAATTTCTATATGCAAAATCTACGGAAGTCTATTGCCATCTTTATCTGGCTTTTCTCAATCCATAACATCGTTGAGAAAGAAAAGGATGAAACAGGTCTATTGCCATCTTTATCTGGCTTTTCTCAATCGAGATCTGGACATTGATCGAATACGAGAAACGGTCTATTGCCATCTTTATCTGGCTTTTCTCAATCAAATAACTGCAACATCCATGCTTGATGCGATCAAGTCTATTGCCATCTTTATCTGGCTTTTCTCAATCCCTATCTTTTGTAGGGCTTATTTTATATGGCTTAGAATAATATTTTGCGGCGCAAACGCGATTAAGACATTCATAATTAACAATTTAATCCCAATTTCATCGTAACAAAGTGCTCAAACATTGAAATTACTGGTTGCGGCGCAAATTAAAGCCATCTGTAGGTTTCTTTCTGCAACACAGGATTTTTTCCAATATGAACCTGCTTACAGTCATTTTGAAGCTTATAAATTCTTATACTGTCATTTTCTTTATCTGCAATCTTCATAGCTTCCCTGATCATTTTCTTGTAAAGGAATGAGTGTATCCACACCTCGAAAGCAGATTTTTGAACCCTGATTCCGTATTTATTCAAGGTTTTTGCAAATTTTTCCCTTCGTCTGTTGTCAACTATATCATATATGACAAGAGCATATACTTTGTCATCATCCATTAGAATCACCTCAATACAATTGGCTGGTAATCAGATGAATGCTGGTTTTTAACCATGAATCTGAATGAATGTATCTGGTGCGCTACTGCTTCATAAAAGGTTAGCTTCCTTTCAGCTCCATGAATATACTGACACTTTGACTGCATTTTACCATGCAGTTTATTAATAAGTTTTCTTATTCCGTTTTTTCCAAGATAGACGGCATTTTCGAGAAAATCAAAGTCCACCGGTAAAAGTTCATTTCCCAAAAGCATTCCAATTACAGTAGAATCAACGATGGGCTGTCGCCATTCTTCCATCAAATCACATGATAAGGCCGGCCTGTTGTACCCGTTCGAGTGTAACATTCCTATTTCTGCTACAAGCCCCTCACTGCTGATCCTTGCAGTCAGAATATTGAGAAGAAAGGTATATCCCATGCTCAGAGCTGCATTGAATGGGTCTTTTGGAGGACGTTTATTTCTCCCCTTAAATGTGAACCTGCTTTCGGAAAAGAGGCTTCCGAGAGCCTTAAAGTAAATTTTTCCGGATATTCCCTCAATACCCATTATTTCTGACTGTTTCTCTGCCCTCATTAAACGGTTTTTCATTGATTTTAGCATAGCTTCATAATTCGGACAATCGCTTTTCTCACTAAAGTTGTGAGTTCTGTCATATCGTCTAAGAACAGTAAGCTGGTTGTTGATCTTGGCCTCAATAATGCTTTTATCAAAACTCAGTCTCTCAGCAGAATTATCTAAAAATTTGCATTGATTGATAACCACGTCTGACCTCATGACATCTTCTGATGAGATTTTACCGTTATAATGTCCACCGTATGAGTAATACAGTATCGGAATGTCCTCACTTAAACACGTATTAATGGCCTGAGTTGTCATTTGAACATTCCCAAACATCGAGATTGATTCTACCATGTGTAACGGCAGACGAGCTGTACTTTCCGTATTCCTTTTTATCACAAACAGGTTGTTGATGCAGGAAATATGGGTTCCCTGATCATAGATGTATACATCCATTATAGCCTCATTATTTTAATTTTATATCTGACAAATTAAGCAGGTCACCAATTGATGAACCAAACCTGCTGTTATTTGATTTTGGTTTCCCAAAATTCAGCTCTCTTTTACCTTTTGTATTTCCGGTATGAGCTTGACTGTCTTTTGAGCCGTTCATCGGTGTACTGCTTCTGACGACCTCGACAGCGATATCATCAGGATAGGAGATAATCCTGGCAACGTTATTCAGAAAATCCTTGCTGCGTGCAGGAATTTCTGTTGGCTTAGTGGAATCTTTGAGCTTATATACATATTTGTCGGAATCAACGCCATTTTTTTCTCTAAGTGTACAGTAAGCAGATGGCTTTTTTATATTCTTTTCCTTTCCAACAGATTTCTCTCCGCTTTCGAAGGTATAAGCAGTAACAACCTGATGCGACAGAAGGATATTATACATCATATTGATGACATTTTTTCTCAGACGGAAATCATAACTTAAAAATCTGTCAAATATCTCACTGTAAATGCTGAGCATACTCCTGTCATACTTGTTGAAATATGCAAAATGCTCAATATATCTTCGAAGTTCGACCATGTTATCATGTTCGGCAATATTTTCAAAAATCTCCATCCCAGACAGATATATTTTTCCTCCATAATTCTGCCTGTCTGGATCAAGACCATTACCGTAGGATAGAAAATATTTTATTTTGACACCTATTGACTCGTTGGCATTTGTAGTCCCTTCAATAACCTTATTCTTTTTGAAATTGTATCTGGACGATATATAGTCAGTATCTTCATTCTTGTAATACTGCTTTAACCCATTGGTATACATGGAAACTATCTGGTAAAGGATTGCTCCATTCAAAGTTTTACCATCTGTGCTTATACAAGCATATCCATCGGGCTTGTAACTGTCATTGTTTAAGCAGCAATAATGGAACCCAAGCTGGAAGTACATAAGGTCTCTCTCTCTAAGATAAACCCATTTTATGAGCTGCCCCTGCAGTTCATTTAGTATTTCCGAATATTCTACGATATCACGAAGCTCGACTCTGTTTTTAAGCTCCTGGTACTTCTTTAGTGTTTTTTGCTCTTCTTCATTACGACATATACCGTTTTTCTGGTACCCTGCAATTTTGTCCTGCTGATTCATATAGCTGCTTATCATATCAATGTTTACCGGATCGAGTTTGGCAGATATGGGACCAAGCATGCCGTACATCTTACAGAGAACCACATTTCTGTTAACAATGGGGTTCAGCCCATCATAGTATATGCCGATTTTTTTGCCGGATATTTCCTGGTTGCAGAAAGTTCTTAACGCAACTGATGATTTTTCATTCCCATAATCAAGGTATTTCCCTACATATTCTGAATATTCATCCTCATCCCTGAAATAATCACTGATTTCATTGCTTGTTGTTCCGTTAAGCTTTGTGCATATATCAAGTATTTCAAGGATATGGACAATATCTATCGTCATGTTGTAGTCCTTGATTGCATTTCCGGTTTCTTCGGCACGTCTCAAAATATTATTTACATACTGCTGATAGTGTCTTAAATCGCCAGCAAAAAGATTGACCTGTCTAGGATTTATGAGCCTGCCTAAAACATACCATTTTTGAAGCTCAGGAGACGTTTTTACGATAGCAATAATACCGGCAAATCTGTCTGATCTGAACTCAGGAAGAAATTTATCAATATCGGGTAGTCCATCTGGCTTTTTAACGGGATGCTTTATAAAGCCGTAATGATCCTCATTTTCCATGAGATAGGTCATAAATGACTGACGCAATCCTTCAAGCAGAGCCATCTTATAATGCTGGAATTTCTTGGGATGCATTTTTTCGGCATAATGCGATTGCTTTTTACCTCCAACATTACTCTGATTCTGATGGTTGTATTCGGTCATGATCTGTTGGCAAAGCTCTGATAATGAAATATCAGCATTACTGTAATGCCTGACAGCGGCTTTGAAATTTTCAGCAGGTTTTGTTTCTTTAGTGGTTTTTCCTTTTTCATCCTTTTCTATCTTGAGATTATTTACATAGTCAAGGAAGAGCTCAAGTGATCTTTTTCCCTGCAGGAAGTCATTATAGTATATTTCCTTGAAGAGAAAATACACAGCATTCTGCCACTTCTGCACATCAGCATCAGTATCGAAAGAAGCTTTATATCCGTTCCTGATAAGACACTCCGGAAAGTTCTTTCTTACAAAGACACTATTAAAAGCTGAAACCTGCGAAGCCCTTTCGTAATAACTGCCATAAAGTCTTTTAAGAACCTTTTCGAGTGATGTGTCAGAATAATACATAGGTAGATTGCTTGAATAAAACCTGTTCCTGATAACCTTAAATGTTCTGAAACAGTCATTTTCAAACATCTTTCCAATAAAGGACATATTCCAACTGCCATTATTAACGTTCTCTGTAGCAAAGTGGAAGGAAGAGTTTCTAAGCGAGTAAATTATGTCCTTCATATCTTTGAGCAGGGAGAGCTCGTCGTAATCTACTGTAAAGTTACTGTCACAGAAATCCTTCCACGCTGAATAGCCGCCGAAAAATTGCATTATGTTATGTGCTATTCCCGGAACAGCGAATTTCTTCAGCTTGTCGTCATCCAAAGTCAGGAAATCATTCTTTTCCGCAGTTTCTTCATCCAAAGAAACCGTTGCATTAGCAAGGTAGTTGGCTGCAAATGCAACATTTACAGATAATTCCCTTTGCAATGTTTCTTCAGCCTTTGTAAGTTCGTACATGAAGGAAGTTATCCCATTACTGTATTTTTGCTCAATCTCACCGAATCTGAGTTCTTCCTTTCCGGAATGAATATCCTGCATCGTACAGTTATATACAGCTTTGCCAATGGCTATGTATTTAATACTGATATAATTTATGATGCTTTTCCATACTTTTTCACTGATATAGCCTGAGCTGAATTTGTAATCACTATTATACTTTATAAATCTGAACAGCTTTTCTACCTCATTTTCGATATAATGTATCCAGAAAATGTTAATGTCCATATCTTCAAAAAAAGCTGAGGGAGTGGATTTAACATATTTGACGCTCCGTCTGTAGAGCATAATGTTCTTCTCCCTTACGGAATCCCTTATTACATCAGCATCATAGCCTTCCTTTTTGTTATTATGCGAATCAATGACCGTTTTCTTGACTATTTCAACAAATCCGTCAGTAATGGATTTTTTCAGTTCATGGTCTTTCCATTCGTCAAAATCCTGTTCATTTACAGCTTCTGAACCATAAAAATACAGATTCACAATCCTTCTCAGTTTCAGCCGCATTCTATGACGTAAGGAATCGTCAAGTACTGCATATTCCGAAAGGAATCGCTTAAATGCCTTTTTCTCAACAGCATTTCCTCCCTTTTGTGAAACCTGTGGAAGTTCAAGGGTTTTGGTTTCAATATCATACTGGACTACCATATTCTGATTTTTTATTGAATCAGGAACACAAGTTTTTATATCCGATTTGGAATACTCCTTTATAAGCTTTTTAATAAAGCAGTCCTCAATGAGTTTCCTGTCAGAATCATCAATGTTCTGATCAAGTCCTGATATATATTCAAGAAGCTTTCTGACTGCAGCTTTAGTATTCCCGTTCCGGAAGCTCTTTTTCAGCCTGATATCCAAGATTTCATTGATTAAGTCATCATTTACCTTAACACCCTTACAGTTACTGATAAGGGACTCGCTAAGGATTTCAAAGGTAAGGGAATTATTTATTCTTCGGCTTTTTGCCAGTTCACGTATTGATATATTGAAATTTTTGGCGAGGTCTTTTGATTTTTTTGCATATTCTATTTTGTTATTATTAAATATATTGAATAGGATTTTCGTTGCATTTGCACGTTCATTAACAATGTCGGACAAACTCTTGTTTTCGTGATTAGGATCCTGATATATGAACCCGCCTATTTTGTGCTCAGTTATTTTTCCAACAGCAGTACGCCGATGGTCAACTTTGGAAATTTTCATATATTTTGTCCTCCTGGATTTTTTACGCTATCCACCATATTTTATATCGACATATCATGCTTAAATGATAAGGTGCTTTTTCATTGTTACGTGCATTATTTCAGGTTCATGATTGGGAGGGTCATAAGGATTCTTACATTACGAAGAATATTCCTTATGACCCTTATATGACGATAAATATCAATATCCGTCGTCGTTCATTGCCTGTTCCCATTCATCCGGAGTATCGGTTACACAGTCCAAATCCCCGTTTGAATCATACCAGTCAGTACGCCCTTCACCATCGTCATAACCTTCAAAAATCTGTCCGTCATCGTTTCTCCAGTATCTGTCCGGTTCATCATGATAGTTTGCCATAAGTTAATACCACCTTTCTTATTTGAGCTTTTAAATCAAATGAATGTGCTCAATGCGCTTTTTGGGTTACATACGGTCAATCTCGCTTCCAACCTTGTTTCCACCGAGTAGTCCTATTATGCCTCCTATGATTGCACATGGTATGGTGCCTGCTACAGCTCCAACAGGACCGCCTACGGCTATTCCTATATGCGCTCCTTTTATTGCACCGGCAGCTGCTCCTGCCGCCATTCCGGTTAAGCTTCCGATAATTTCTGATGTTCTTTCCATATAATTTACCTGCCTTTCATAGATTTAACACTTCCTGAGAGCAAAAAATAATTACTCACAGGATGTTGACCTGCCTGATTGTGAATTGAAATTGATTAACATCGCCTCCCTTCGTATGGTTACTTGTTTTCCTGATAGTAGGATTATATCAAGGCGTATTTCGGATTTTTTGGACACCTATTCAAACAGGCTGAAGAATCCACCTACTACGTTGCCAACCCCTTCTGCTATATCACCTGCAAAGTCGATTGTATTACAGATAGCATCGAAAGTTGTATCAACGGATTTATCTATTGAATCAAAAACCGCATCGCTTGCCGTATCAAAGAATTCTTCAACGGTACTCCCAACCTCGTCAGCAATCGTTTCGGCTATAGAACCTACACCTTCTGCTACTACACCTGTAACTTCACCGATTTCATCACATACTTCAGATACAGCTTCTCCTGCTACACCACCGGCAACAACACCGGCACCTATTCCTATAGCAACTTTTGCAACCAGGGGAATAGGAGCCACCGCCAGTAAAGCCATTGTTCCTTCCGATGCTGCGGCTCCTACTCCCGAAGAAACAGCACCATTAAGGGCACTGGATGTTATATTCGCCGTAGCGGTTTCTAAATCGTCACCATCTGCAATGGATTTTATTGCCGCAATCCCTCCTGATATAGCACCTCCTGTCTTAGCAGCAGAAAAAACAATATTACCCATGCCTGTTACAGATGATATATTATTAAACTTATTGCTGATCCGACTTGTATCATTAGTGGATATTCCTGAATCTTTCATTACTTTTTTTATTCCTGAGCCTGCGGCTTTGGAATTGAAAGCAGATGATGTTTCGCTTGTACCTACAAGCTGTGCTGCATCATATTTCCCACTTTTAACCTGTTTAATGGTTTTTGCTATACCGGATGTACTTGGAGTATCCTTGCATTGAATCCTCTCAAAAACCTTAGAATTCTTCATAGTTACCAGATCTACCTGCTTAGCAGTAGGAGATTTGGTAAAAACTGTACTCATATTTCCATCACTGAATAGATTCCTGAGATTAGACTTATCTGAATACATTACCTCTAAGGCAATCCCTTTGCCTCCCTTTACTGACTCAGCACCAGCCCTGCCTGCCATCCTACTTGCAACGGAATAATCATAGGCTTCTGTTAATATTGTTCCTGAAGTTCTTCCCTTATTGTCTTTTTTGTTCATATTAGATACCTCTCTTCTAAAATTTCGTCAGATTACATGTCTGTATCTTGCCAATCTATCCAATTCATACATTATTGCTACAATTTGTTCCACAGCTTGTTACTGTAGTATCCGCCTCCTTCCTGCTTTTCTAAGTACTTTTATATTTGATATTGTAAATATATCATTGTTAATTTTGGATTTTTTGGACAGTATTAAGAGCAATGAAATAAGCAGGGGAATGCTATAATGAAAATGATAGTGTCAAATGATCTATGAAAAAACAGGGTATAAAAAATAGGCTCAGATGAACCTTGAAAATTGCAGATATATAGGTTGAGGTAGCCGGACGCCACCCTTGACAGCACAAAAAATAACTGCTGACGGTAAATCACCGACGGCGAAGAACTCAAGAACAATCAGATTTTCTCCGTCGATTACAGCAGTGTAGCAGTTATTTTTTGTGCCATCAAGGGCAATGCCGCTAACGCGGTGGCTAGGTTGATACCTCGGGCTCAGAATCTAAGAACAATCAGCTGGCTTCCTGAAGCTCCAGTATCTTTTTCTGGCCGAAGTATATCATTGTTTGCCATTTGGCTGGCATGTTTTCAGCTTTTGAGAGTATGTCATCTACAACTGGAGGCTTGAAGCCATTGTGTTTGTGCGGCCTCAGAAAGTTGTAATACGCAACCCAGAGAGTCAGATCATAGTTGGCACCATCGTAATTATCGAATCCATTGGTGATGCGATATGAGGCTTTGTAAGTACGGTTAAGGCGTTCTATCATCTGCTTAAATGGACGATATTCCTTGGATACTTCGTCATTGTTTTGGAGACCGATTACCTGGGTGATTTCAAACTTGAACTTTTCTCCAAACTGGCGGAAGAACTGCTGTGCAGCTAAAGGATATGCGCTGTAACCATCAGCTATGAACTTAAAGTTTTTGGGGAGTTCAGTGATACCTTTGAAGGCCATTCGCATGGCAAGAATGCAGGGACCGACACCACGATTGTCAGATATCTGATAACCAATGATGGCTCTGGTGGCAGCATTGAGTATAAGCCAAACATAACCTTTGATTCCGCGGACTTTGATATATGTTTCGTCAGCAGCAAATGCAGAGCCCTTTTCGTAGGGATAGTTATCTACAAAAGGTTTAACACAGATGGCTGCTGTTTTGCAGTAGTTGGCGATCTGCTGATGGGATATAGATATGCCATATAGATCAGATAATGCCTGCCTTGTTTTACGAAGAGATAATCCAAGATTGACGTGGAATGTAAGGCAAAGAGACATGATATATGCGTTGTGCTTATTAAACTTAAGCGATGATGCATTCTTCGGAAGAGAATTTAAGTCCATCTTAAAGAAATCTATCGTGAATTCGCGGTAGATGTAGTGAAGCTTATATTTATTCTTCCCATAGTCTTCATCAAGGTCTTCTTTATCAACTTTCTTTAGATTGCGGAGATAGTAAGAACACTTGGGATTAACGCACTTATGGATGACGAAATGCTTACGGTCTTTCTTGCGGACAAGAGTGTGCTGACAGTGCGGACACTTTAGAGACATCTGATTATCAAAGCGGTTGTCACCAGGAGTGAATGCAGTCTGGCAGATCTTACACAGTATCTGGCCTGCCTTGCCATTGTTTTTGTAGAGATAAGGCTGAGGTGCATGACATGAAGGGCATGTGCAATCCTCCGGAATGTCAAACTCAGAGCGTCTCTTGATAGGCTTAACAGGTTTACCATAGCGCTGGGTATAGTAGTTGTTGAGATCTTTCCAATCCCAATCATGATGGTAATAGACAATCTTAGGCAGTTCATCAACTTTGAACTTTTGATATTTTGGTGAATGGGAGTCATCGAAAGCCCATTGCTTAAGCGGTACATATCTGCAGATGAAATTTATCAGCCAGCAGTTTTGTTGATAGAGTTGTTGAATGATTTGTAGTAAATAAAGTATAATGTTCACGAGCATTGTCTCCTTGGTTTATGAAGGTTTGGTCGCTGACATTATACCAAAAAGGGAGGTCAATGCTCATTTTATTTTAACCTCCCGATAAATCAAGGTTTTAGAACTAAAAACGGGTAGTAAATTTGACACTACCATGAAAATGTAGGAGGCATCTATATGAAGAAAAAAGATGAAAGAAAAAAATGGATATTGGACTATCTGGAAAAGAATGATAATGAGGGAATATCAAGCAGAATATTCATGGAAGGATGTGGAGTTAACAGTAAATCAACTTTTAAGAATTATATAGATGAGCTTATAATTGAAGGGTATATAAATAGCGAACCCTTAGTGAAAAACGGAACTCCTTTCTATTTATTGAAAACGGATGATAAAACTGGATTTTACTATGAACCTATTAACAAGAACGTATACCATAAAGCCATAATTCTCTTCACAATTTCGCTTTCGGATATGAAAGGTATTGCTATTACCGAATTGTTCAATAGGATTACAGATTATGAGAACGATGGAGACTCAGGTTATATAACGATTGAAATAAGTGACAATAAGCTTAGGGAGTATCTTAATGAACTTGAAGCTGAAAAGAAAATAGTAAACATCTCTGAATCTAACGAAAAAATCTATAGGGTTGTCGAAAGATATTGTCTGATAGATGAATTAAAGGATTATTTTAATGAGGCTTTTATAGATAGGTTTTATAATCTTCACGATATGGATTATATCAGGAAATACTCCGAGTTATCGTACTTGCTGGGAATTGATCATAATATTGGGCGAATTATCAATCCATCGGCAATTACAATGATAAGTGAAAATGAAAGAAAAATAAGTAGTTGTCTCAGGTTAAGGTATGATGGGGTACCATCCGGGCTTATAGACTCAAACAAAAGAATGTTGGATCGTATTTCGGTAAATCCTGACAATTCCCTAATACATGAAGGAGAAAATCAGGATAAGAATTTCGAAGTAAGATATGAGAACAAATTTTACTATGATAAACTGATTAAAACAATACATACACTTGGCAAGGTCTGTACTGTTATCAAGCCCGCTTCAGTTATTAACACAATCAGATCAAATCAGGAAAGACTGATTGACTTTTACGCTACCGGAATGATCAAAGCGGATAAGAAAACAGATAGTAAAGTCATGGATATTGAAGGTATAAAACCTGATAATAATTTTTTGTTAAAAGCATATTTCAGGATCAATATTTATATCAACGAATTAACATCTAAGAATTTTAAAGAGATTTCAGCCGGTGTATCTATTTCAGACATTGCCAATAGATATGATATTCCCATAGAAATTGTACGAAATGATATATGTGCCATTTTGTTTTCTTATAAGGAATGTATGCCGTTTTACAAAAAGGAATATATTGATGATAAACAGAAGTCTTATACGGACTTTAACCGAAACAGCATTCTGGAAGGCAATTTTGATCAAGTAAATATATATACCGAGTTCAAAGATTTTGGTATATATAGGCTGGATCAAAGTATAGTTGATTTAATCGACAGACTATCTATAAAGGATACTTCTTCGGATTATAAAGATATATTAGACAGATTATGTAATGCTATATCAAAAAGGAAGCAAGTACTTATAAGGGTATCCGGTGAGAAAAGGCCAAAGTTAGTAAATCCTGTTGATTTATTATACGACCCTTTTGCAGACGAAATCTTATTGCTTTATGGAATTGATAACAATTTTAGTAGCGTTAAGCTTTCAAAGCTGAAAAAATTCAGAATTGATGACTGGTATGATCCCAGAAATGTTCCTAAGTACATAGAAGAAATTAAGGATAAAGTTATACTTAAAGAAATTTTACGAAAGGATAGCTATGTGATTATTCTCACATGGGATAGCCGGTATAATGCCGAGAAACTAAACGATATTGAAAAGCATGTTTGGGGAGCAGGATATGACAAGGCAGCAGTAAATGTTAAGGCTAAGTTTCACAAATGTATTTATGAGGAAGTACTAAATGACTGTAAGTTTACAGATTTAAAGAATACCATATCCGATATAGAGGGGGATTATTTCTACTTTGAAGACGTAGTATATGGAATTGACTCATTCAAGAAGTGGCTAAGAAGTTACTTACCATATGCAGTTCTTATTGAACCTAAGCAGGATGCGGAAGAAATGCTAAATAGAGTAAAACTGACATTGAAAAACTATCAATAACCTGAATCCGTGAACCTAACCTCATAATAGATGGGGTGGCTGTTCTCACCCCGCACATGGCACTATATTGCCATTGAACCTTGCTACGAAAATAAGCGACATTGTAGCCAATACACTTTAACAGGAGTGTTAGAATTATATGGCACTTCAAGAATTAGTTGGATATCAAGCTAAAAAAGCGCATGATATATAAACACTGTCAGAAAACAGTATTCGCACATTGAAAATTATGATAATAGCTTAATTACGATGCAGATGTTTGTTGGGTATTATGCATTAGCTTCGACATGATAACCGCGTTTTTCTAACTCTTTACGATAATGATTTATTAGTCGTTTTTCTTGGCTGATTCGTCTTGATGTAAAATGGCTTTCATCGTACATTGTTCCTTTCTTGAACATTGTATATATTATGACCAATAGTTTTCTTGCCAAGGCTATGATTGCCTTCTTTGCTCCTTTTTTCTGTTTGAGTCGCCAATACCATCCAGAGAGATAGGTTTTTCGTTTGCCTGCTATCACCCAGGAAATTTCACAGAGCATGGATTTGACATAAGGATTACCTTTGGTTATGTGAGCATGTTTTCGTTTCCCAGCACTCTCGTTATTGCCAGGACTTAATCCGGCCCATGAACAGATATGCTCGGCGGTTTTGAAATGAGACATGTCCGTACCTATTTCTGCTATTATTGCACAAGCTGCAATGGTACTGATTCCATAAATGCTGCATAGTTGCTCCACATGAGATTCGAAGGACTCCATGTCCTTTTGCAAGAGGGCTTCAACTTCGGATAGATGTTGATTTAGTGCTTCATAATGTTGCATTAAGGTCTTTAAGAACATACGCTGATGATCAGACAATGTGCCATTAACTGACATAAGGATTTCATCTATATGATTTCTTGTCTGAGTCTTAAGGCATTTATCCATATCGTCACGTGTAATATTTCCATGTTCCATAAGGTGATGTATTATGTTACGACCTGATACACCAAAGATATTTGAAAGAAATGAGGATAGCCTGAATCCGGAGGCCTGAAGAAATTTCTCGATTCTGTTCTTTTGACGAGTAATATCTTCGGTGATGCTTTTTCTGTAGCGGTTCAAAGTCATAACCACCAGCTCTGCTGGTGGTTTGAGTTAGCCCTTCCAGGGCTTGTTGCGTTTCCGCCTAAAGGCGGTCTAGCAAACCATTCATCATGTTACTGGTAGCCGCTTAAAAGCGGCTCATAATCTTTTGGTCTCTCCTTCCAGTCGATCCCTTTCATACTGTTCAGCAATATACTTTATTATTGTTGCCTCATTAACATTACCGATTGTTTCACAGTAATATCCTCTTGCCCAAAAATTTCTGTTATATCTTTCGCGATATTCTGGATGTCTATCGAATAGCATCAATGAGCTTTTGCCCTTTATCCTTCCAACTACTTTTGATACAGCCATTTTAGGTGGAATTGAAACATACATATGTACATGATCTGGTAATGTTGCAGCCTTTATTATTGTCACTCCCTCAAGCTTGCATATTTTTCCAATTGCTTCTCCAACCTCTTTTCTCAAATTTCCAAACATCACCTTACGACGATATTTTGGAATAAAAACGATATGGTAGGTGCAATTGTATCTACTATGTGATAGACTTAAATTGTCCATGGACACCTCCGTTGTATTCACTGTGGTTTGCTAGACCTACAGCTATTATATAGCGGAGGTTATTATTTTGTTACTTCGTTTATCGCCACTTGCGTCCTCTGGTCTCCCCAGCTCTGCTGGGGGTTTGAGAAGGATTCAATCACGGAACTCACGGATTTCTTTACTTGGAATAAAGCTTGCGTTAAGAAGTCCGGCACGAAGAAGTGAAGAAATCCATTCCGCGTCGCGAATATCGGTTTTCTTTCCGGGGACATTTTTCATATGGCGAGGATTAACAACTAAAAGGTTTATATTACCATCAAATGCAGTTTCAAGAGTTTCGTACACTGGAATCCAATATATTCCGGTGCTTTCCATAGCAACATCATGACAATCACATGATACGATCCATTCACGTAATGCTATGAGATCTTGAATCAAAGTCGAGAATTCTTTTGTTTCAGATGATGGCGTGGTACCAAGTGGTCCAGAAAGTATGTTTACAACAATCTTTTCTTTGTGAACATCAAGTCCGCAGGAACGCTCAAGAATATCATTCATAACAGCCTCCTTTCTATATAACAATAGTTAGTGACAGGAGTCCTACCCGAGATGATACGAACTTTGCTACACGTGCTATCCGAAGATGCAACAATATGCTGTGCTCAAAGGCAGGAAACTTACGTTGACAAACGGGGTATAAATCCACCAAGGTGCAACCAAGATTTGTCCTGTCAATTCTATTATAAGTGATGGAGACATAGTTTAGCTATTTTCATAATAGGCTGTGAGTGCGAAGCAGCCATGGGACGTTGATAATTCCATACATTTACGTTCAACGAATAAGCCTCGGCACATACGGCTTTGGCAGATGACATATTCAGTTTGCCGTCCTTAGGTAGAAAGAGCAAAACAATCGTATATCCGCTTGAAGGTGAATCTCCACCGATTGCTCTTTCCTATCGACAGCACAAGTCTCCCGGCGTGTTCCGTTAGGTGCCCGGCGAATTGCATCAAGTTGCTGATAACAGTTCTTATCCTGCGCCTGCGAACCTTCTTGCGTGTTGGAGCATCTGCCTTCTTCAGAGACTCCTGACCAATGATTCGCAGAATGTTATAGACAATAACGGTTAGTTCAAGAACGAGTTTGTTGCTGTCAAACTTGCCAGACGAAAGTCTTTCAACATCCATATCCGTTTTTATCTCGCTATGGTATTGTTCGCTTTCCCCATGAGCATGATAGAGGTCTATGATCTCCTGATCCGATATCGGAAGGTTGGTCCAATACGTTTCCAGTTCTATATCGGGAACTAAAAAGTATTGACCATGTTTGTCAATGGTACGCTCCGTAATCTCATAGATTGTGCGTATGCCTACGGTCTTTTCCGTTCCGTCTGTGAAAGTATAGGTCACATCGCGAAATGTCTGACCGATATAAACTGTCTTTCCATCGCGAGGAGTCTGTATATTAGTACAACAGTCCTTTACGGAAGACAACCATTTCTCCTTGCTTTCCTGTCGGGGGTTCCTCTTTATGATGAAGGATACATTGTTATACTTGTAGCTTTACTCCATAAATATGCCGATGTTTTCGGATGCATCATTACCGGAATCAAGACGTATGAGCAACGGCTTATCAGTAAGCTGGCGGCAGAGGTCGATGGTCTCCCTTAAAAAATCCGGCGTTTCCTTTTGACAATGCTGCTTTCCAACGCGTAGTTCCGTATTGATACAGTATCCTTCGGTACCAATGTAAGCCATGATCGGGGCATATCCATCAAAACCTTTGTAGGTTCTGGAAACACCCTCTTTTTGTGTCTTCGAGTTATCAAAGGGTGTAACGTCGATGTCCACGGGAACGTATCCATTTTTCAGGGCTGATGGTTCGATCTTCATTTCACGGATCATGTCGACGTTAGCCTGCAGAATATCCTTTCTCAGTGTGTCACCAATCATGTCAAATCGCTGACGAAGGGTTTCTGCCGAAGGAATGGCATACGCAATCCCGAGAGCGTATTTATAATAGTCTGGGTCATCCATCATCTCTCGGACGGCTTCATACTGAGTGAACAGGCGGCTGAAAGTGGTAACGCGTCTACGTCATCCATCATCTCTCGGACGGCTTCATACTGAGGCTTGCCCTGACAGAGCATACCAATGTACGTCAAAAGGATGTCGCCGTTTTTGATCTGCTTCTGCAGATACTCTTTTGATATGGGAGCGCGATTAATTCTCTTGACGAAATAGCTTTTGCCCAGAATCTGTCCGACAAACACAAGACCGCTCGGGGTAATAAGTCTCTCATCGCTGAATTCAACATGTATGGTTCTCATGGCTATCTCCTCCGTGAATGTATCTATGAATATATTATACAGGATATAGCATTATGATTCAGCAGAAATACTATATTTTGCATCACCAAATGGGTGAGATGCTAAAAGCTTTTCAAGATACATGTAAAAAGCGAGAGAATATGGTATTTTGAGCATCAACTATCTGAAATTAGGTTCACGGATTCAGGTATTTAACAACAATTAGTATTACAAATGCGACTAACACTTAATTCTTTCTTCTCAATCCCATCCCTGCATTTATTGCAGATTCCACTCTTCTATCTGTTCCTCTGTAATGCCATATTCATTAAAAGCATAGTCCTTTAACAAATCCTTAATCGTATTCTCATTGTATCTTTTTTGGATCTCACTTAAATATGCACGTACACATATTGCATCATAAACACTGGCATCATCTGAAGTTAAATATTGACTTAAAAAATCCCCAGATATCCTTATTTTTTCAAGTGCTTCCGAACCGTTTGTAATTATTTCAAGTGCCCAGTCTTTTGTTATCATTTTCCTGTTTTCATCATCCAAAAAATAGTAACCAAAACAAACATAATCCATAATGGATGTCATACATCTTTCACAATTTGTCGTTAAACTCACGCAATTATCTGTTAGTTCACTATTTACTGCAATGCCATTAGCCTGGAATTCTTCCATTATTTCACTGATATTATCATCATTCAGATTATAAAGACCATTCACTATCAGTTCCTTTTTTTCAAGATCAGCTTCTAATTCCCTTATCTGATTTTGCTTATTCTGGTTAATTGAAAAGACAAAACCGCCGCAAATAAAAGCCGTTATAAGAACTGCTAAAATTGCCTTATTCCTAACTTCCATTCCCTGAGTATGATTGGAAGCATCGTTATATTGTGTACCATCCATACTTACATATCCCCTTTTTTCACATACACTGTAACATTTTAATTTACACTTAAACTTGACAATTTATTCGAGATTCTGAGCATAACATCTAAGTAATATGCCAATTCCTCAGAACTCAAATCGTCTGTTTTAAGTTCCTCCAATGCTTTCATTGTTTTTGAAAACTGTGACATCATACTTATATATTTACCTAGCATGGAAAGATCCGATGAATCATAAGAGTCAAGAAAAGAACAGTATTCATCAAAAAACTTTTCGTAAGTATCGAGTGCTTCTTTGAATTGTGGGCGGATTCCCTGCATCGACGAATAACCTTCACTTCTATCATCATAGTCCATTACTCCATTACCATTTTTTCTCTTTCCCTCCAAAGCTTCATTAATCGTATTCACAGTTTCAGCCATACATGCAAGGGCATAAATTTTATCGCCCAAATTTGATTTCTCCTGAAGCCATACGTTACTGAGTTCATTAAACTCATTCTCCCATTCTTCTCCACATTTCTTACTATCCTTACTAAGTCTGTCTGCTTCGTTCTTAGTTAATGTCAGGTTATTTTCCCTTATATCATTTGCATAATATATATATTCAGCCCATTCATTTGTTTTATCTTCAACCCTGTTCCCAATCTCAATTACATAATTATGCAGCTCAAATATATTATTATTATTTTCTTCTGTATGAAAATAACTGACCAGATTTCTTGCATTTTCAATTTCCGAATTTCTATAATCATCTATTACGGAATCATCTGCTGCAATTTTTTCCTTCAGGTCAGCAATTTTTTCATCACTTTTTTTATTAATGTAAATCCCCATTCCACCAATTACCAATACTGTAACTACAACAGCAAGCACAATGATGGTTCTTTTTTTTCTATCATTTATAGCATCTGAAATTTCATTATTATCTTCATCAAGGTGTATTTCCTGATTTGGGTTTTCTGTTTCCTTATATTCATCCATATGCCATCCCTCTAAAGACAGTTGCCTTCAAATCGAAATCAAAATTTCCTGATCTGCCTAAACGCCTCTTTTACTAATGCCGAGCCTATGCCCATTCCAACACCAGTTGCTACTGACTGCCCCATAGAGTTTCTGCTATTATCATTTCTGTTATTACCGTTTCTTCTGCTTTGTTCTTCCATTCTTCTCTGGCTTTCAAGCTGCTCTTTCTGCATACTTTCCATGCGGTTCCTATAGCAGTATTCCTCAAATTGATTTATTGCCTGACTGATATTAATTGCCCTCTTATTTCTAAGTGCGTCATAAATATAATTAACTGCATAACTGTTTAGATACGAATTCGGAACTGCTCCCAAATTACAGGTATCTTCAAGATCTTTCATCTCTTTTTTGTTTTTTTCAATAATGCTGTTCATATTTTCAATTTGTTTGCCTGTCTGTGCTACATCAATTTCCTGATTTAACTTAATAAAAAGGAAGGTACCTATAGCTGCTGCTATAAACACAAGTACAACTCCCGCACTTGCGCCTTCAGATGCACATGCCATAGCCAGTAGAATACAGGCAGCAGACACTATAACATTCAGATACTTTGAAAACCCTCCCTCCAATTGTGATTTTTTACGCTTAAGTCCTTCCAGTCTTTTCTGAGCGTTTACATTGTTTGCATGAAGTCTCTCTAATTCAGGAAGAGTAGCAGCTAATTTTCCAACTTCCTCAATCAGTTCTTTATCTGCACCTTCGGATTGTGCACTGATTCTACCCCTCTCAAATTCATAACCGCCCTCACGTACATTTTCAAAAGATACTTTTACATGCTTAGCCTCATCATCAAGCATAATTTTATGCTGACAATATGAGCAGTAATAAATATTTCTACCCTCTTCTACATTTATATCCGCCCCACACGCAGGGCACTGCAATGTTATAAGCCTCATACTTTCATACCTCTTTTTCAAATATTCTCTATATGTACGAAAATCAGCAAACTAAACAACTTCTTTTAATTCTTTTAGCTCATCAGTATGATATATCCTCTAGCTTTTTATATATTCTAGCCATGACCTCTGTATAATATTGCAGTTCTTCTGTAGAAAGTTCTTCTGAATCGATTTCATCAAGTTCTTCCATCATATCTGAATATTTTTGCATCCACTTAAGATAGTCATTCAGCATCGAGAAACTTGATGATGAATTGGAATTATAGTATTTTTTCATGAATTTAACATATTCATCAAAAAATTCTTCATAACTATCCATGGCTGCCTTAAATTTGGGATCTATTCCGGCTGTTTTATTTGAACTTGTACTCTTGGAGGATTTTTCTTTCGATAACGATGAATCTGAAGAGTCCTTACTTTTAGATGAAGAACCATAATTTTTCGAGTATAGATCGGAGTATGTATTCAATGTATCTGAATATGAATCAAGCGCATCTGAATAAGACTTGCCATATTCCTTCATGGCATCAGAATATGCGTCCTTATACTCTTTCATAGCATCTGAATACGCGTCCTTATATTCTTTCATAGCATCAGAATATGCGTCCTTGTATTCTTTTATGGCTCCGGAATATGCCTTTGAAAAAGGATTGCTTCCTGCTGCATAACATGAAAACGGCTGTTGAATACATGTTACTGTAAAAATCGTAGCAAAAACTGACGCAATAATATTTTTTCTCATAACTCCCTCCTACCCACTATTCATAGTGAAATACCTATTTTAATCTTATCATATTTTACCATTCAATTGAGTACTATTCGACATACAATTGAACTCTATTTTGATTTTTGTCTATGCAATAAAATGTTATAAAAAAAGGATTATCGTACATGGATATAATAAAAAGAATTGACTATCTAATGAAAGAAAGAAAATGGTCAGATTACAGACTATCAAAGGAATCCGGTCTATCTTCCTCTACAATAGCCAATATTCACCGGCGTAATACTGTTCCATCTATTGCAACACTTGAGCTTATATGCAACGCATTTGGAATTACCTTGTCACAATTTTTCAACGATGACTCAGCATATGTCCAGCTTAATAAGGAACAGCAGCATCTGTTTTCGAAATGGCTTTCTCTTACAAACAGCCAGAAGCAGTTAATCTTAAAACTTATTGAAGAATTCAAATAAAATATCTGTATCTTTTTGTATGCTATTTTTCAGCTTCATCCACATCTTATTACGGGACGAAGCTGAATCCTTCAGTACATCTCACCTGATCTTTATTCCTGTGTCCCACTCGGTCTCAAAGGCTCCAGTTTATTTGCAAGCAGCATCTCATTCACGTCGATGATGCTGCCGGGATGCTCATTGAAACAGGTCATAAGCAATGCGTCCCTTGTATCCCTTGCATAGAGTTTTCCCATGCCGTAGAGTTTCAGTGCCTCCTGGGTCTCACTCAGTGTAAATCCGGCTCCATAGCATATGCGAAGGATGAAGTCCCTTTGTCCCGTTGTTCTTTCGCCGGAAAGGATTTTATAACCATATTTCAGAGGAACATCTGCCCTGAGAAAAACATCCTGTTTCAGGAGTCCCTTTTCTTTTAGTCTTTCTCTTACGTATATAACAAAATCTTTTTTCCCGTTAAGCAGGTTTTCCTCATTTTCCTCTACAAAATCCGCTATATTTCCCGGATGTGTGTGTTCGAGGATCTGTTCAAGTTCCGCAGTATCTTTTTTGTACATCATTATCACCCCTATCTGTGTTATACTGTTTTCAGGAGGCAGATATCATGTTTAATAACAGACTCCCAGTTTCCTATTACAAAGAGCTGGCTGCACTTTCTGAAAAGCATAAGGTTTACATTGTTCAACATGTTGAAAACAAAAAAATCTTTCTAAAAAAAATTTTAACTGTCTACAATCTAAATGTCTATGAGCAGCTCTTTCGCCAGCCTGCAAGGAATGTTCCAAGGATCCATGCCATGTATGAAAGTGATGGTATGCTGACTATTATTGAAGAATATATATCCGGGGATACTCTCGAGGAAATAGTAAATATCTGCGGAAAAATCCCCGAAGCTGAAGCTGTTTCCTATTGTATGAAATTGTGTGATATACTCCATGAGCTTCATTCCAGAAAACCGCCCATTATCCATCGTGACATCAAGCCCTCCAACATCATGCTCACCGAAGATGAAAGGATTGTCCTGATAGACTTTAACGCTGCGCGTCAATGTACAAATATGAGCGGGCGTGACACCAGGCTTATAGGTACAGAAGGCTACGCTGCTCCGGAACAGTTCGGCTTTGGAAATTCCACATCCAGGTCTGATATTTATGCTATAGGTAGACTTCTGGAAGATATTACCGGATTATCCTCTGATCAATACACAAAGATTTCACCGAAAACAAAACGTGTCATTGCCAAGTGTCTCGAGATCAATCCGAAAGACCGTTTTCATGATGTGCAGCATCTAAAGTCAGCACTCAAAAAAATTTGTAACTATTCATCAGCGCGAAGCACTTACTGCTGAGCGGCTGCCTGATAACCAAAAGCTGCAAGTGCCGCTCCGAACTTTCCATGCCGATAGGCTTCGGGGCGGCGTAACTGTTCAGATTTCCTAAACAGTTACTGATTTTATTATAACAATCATATGGCTTTCCCGTTCCCCCCTCAGAGGGGGAATAAGGTATTTTTCTAAATTCAATTTTAATTGTTCTATGGAGCAAAGATCTATGAAAATTGTGACATGTCCTGTATGCGGATACAGATGCTCAAAAACAGCTGAAAAATGTCCTGAATGTGGTTTTAAGATAAAGGACTATTTTACAGACAGCAGAAAAAAAGAACTAAATCCAGCTGTCCTGCTTATAGCGCTATGTTTTTTTGTATTCCTGGCAGCTGCTGTATTTATCAGTTTTTTTTATTTTTCTGGCTCTCATAAGGTTCAGAATTATGCCTCGGAGTCAGCTGCTCCACCACAATCTGTCTTTCCTGATGAAGTATCGGAAGATCAGAATGACCTGAGTGAAGAAAATCCCCTCAAAAGCCCTACGGTTTCTGCTGCTTCTATAGATGTGACAGGAGTATACACTGGAGATGATACTACTATACTCGTCATTGATTCAGACGGATATGCCTATTATTTCTATTCAAATGCAGAATTCATCGAACTCCGACGTCCATGGTACGAGGATGAAAATACTGTTTACATCGAACTGGCAAAACTTCACTGTACTATTTATGCAGAAAAAAACAGCACTGAGCTTATATTCAAATCCGACAGTCTGAATTGGAATACTGAACAGTTTACACGACTCAATGTTTCTCCTGATGACTTTCTTACCAGAACTACAACAGCCTTTGATCCAAAAGCAGTGTTTAATGAAGACGGAACAATGACCTGCACTATCGATGATACTGAATATATCATTCCTGACACTTTCAGGGATAATGTAGATGAATCAGATTCAAGAAATGACTATTCCTGTTTTATTGATACGGATAGAGATACAAATTATGGAGCCGCTATCCTTTTGTACACTGAAAGCAATGCTTCAGTCATTAACAGTGGAAACTTCGCTGTCTATGCGGATCTTTTCCTTAAAAGATTCATGAGCAATTCCGTCCTGAAATCTGCTGAAACAACCAGCATCGCAGGGCATCAGGGTTTCATAGGCCAGTTTGATTCAGCCATGCCGAATTCAAACTTCAATTATCTGAGCGACTATCTTTTTTCCGGTTATATTGCCATGTTTTATAATGAAAAATCAGGTTCGCTCGATTATGCCATGTTTATGCAAAATTCACACCGAAACAGGGATAACAGCGTTCCCTTCCTAAATATGCTTAAAAATGCATCAGAAAAAGAAGGAACTGCTGATAAATGATCATGCACGCTTAAACATGCATTATTTATCTACAGTTCCTTATACCGATTCCGGCTGATGTCCGCATCTTTACGGTTACCCCACGTCAGGTTCTTACGAAGTCAGCAGCAAGGCACCGGCTGCTGAACGAATAGCAGCTCTTCACAGACACCACATTTAAACCCTTATAAACTTATCTCATTTTCCACGGCTGCTTTTTTCCGGGCTTCTTCCACTATGTTACACCCCAGTACGCGCCCTACCACTTTAAGCTTTGTCTTGTCATCTGAGTTGAGCTTATATCTGACTTAATCTTGTCGAATGTGACATATCCTGTCTAATGATTTTCCAAAGTTTATTATGAGCTTTCGTCCGGATTTGTTCAATATATAATTTCCATTAAATTGCACAAAAGAATGTACAACAGCTATTATCTGTTTTTGTAATAATAGACAATTCTTTTTGAGTTTTTATGATATAAGGTTTATAATGATTTTATAACATTTCTCAGAAGGGGACGACTATAGATGGCTTTTGTCTTTACATTATTATCAATGCTTATGACATGTGGTGCGGATTTATTCGAAAAAAAATCCGTATCCTCTAAAACAGAAGAAGCACTGAAAACTGTAGTCTGGTACGGTATATTTAATGTAATTCTTTTTATCGTAATTATATTATTTGGTATGGATGAAACATCATTAATGCCCCATGAGCTTATTTGTAAAACACCGGTAGTTTTACTGACTCCTTTACTGAACAGCCTGTGTCTTTTCTTCGGACTTATGGCTTACAAGCATGTAGGAGTATCCATAAAAAATACTTTCGGAAACACTGATGGCCTTTTTTTTGTTCTTCTTCTGGTATTTTTTCATATAACAACAGGCAATGCCCATTATGCCGTCAGGCTTTTTACTCCATTTGCAGTATCCGGCCTGATCCTGATAATAACTGCGGGTATTGTTTACCCCAATATCAAAGCCCGGCATAATAATGACAGTGATGATCAGAGTGCCCCACCAGAAGCCAATTCGAAGGAACGGCTCATTACAGGAATCCTGCTGGCACTCACAGCGGCTTTCTTTGATGGTGCGGAATCCATGGTAACCAGTGTACTTATCGGAGATGATATAGTAGATTCTGCAGACTTTCTTGCGGCATCTTCACTGATGCATGTCATCATTGCTCTTTTTATCTGGATTTATCTCTGGCTTACTGACAAAAAGCCCTACAATCCTTTTGGCAAAACCGAAAAAAACCGTTTTATCAGTCAGCTTTTTCTACTTGGCAGTGACATTCTTTATATTTTTGCAGTATTCAATGATCCACTTTTAGGTATTATATTATGGAATGCATTTCCTATCCTGGATATCATCGGAGCACGTATCTTTATGAAAGAAAAGCTCTCCTTCCGGCAATATATGATCCTGATAATACTGATAGTAGGTGCAGTGCTTGTAAGTCTGTCATAGAGGGGGCTCATCATGAAAAAAAGTCGCTGATTTTTTATAAATATGTTATACCAATACTGTTCATCGCATCATTGTCTTTTTTAATGGATTATATTGCCGGCATACTGTCCAATGATGATTCTATCTTATTGGGGGAATCCATAGAAGCCGTAGGATCTGTCATCTTCGGTCCGGCTGTCGGTGGAATTGCAACCCTGATCAGCTGCATATTGACAGATTATCTGATGTACCATAGTTTTGAATATAGCTTTGTAAGTATTTTTGAGGCTTCTTCAATGTTTCTTATTGGTAAGATATACAGAAGCCTTAATCAGGATGAGGATAAATTCGGTGTCCGTGAGATCGTTGTTTTTAATTTCGTTCAGGTTGTGGTAAATGTTTCTGTACTGTACCTGTCAACACCACCTGCCGCCGTTCTTTTTTTTGGATTCATAGTTAATGAATGGTCAAGAGAGGATATGCTTATTGAAATGGCAGCCTTAGGGAATAATACGTTTTCAGCGTGCATATCCATAGCCCTTATAGGAACTGTCATGCTGGCAGCAGCTACTTTTGTCAGAAAAAAAATAAAAGATTACGGATCTGTTTCCGCAGTATTTCATTCTATGATCAAACTCAATTTTATCAGAAAGGAATACAGAACCCGTGCTTTGGAATATTCTGTCGGAGTATTTTTTGCCATCGCACTCACAATGGTAGACGGGGTGATTTCAGGACATTATCTTGGAATCGATGCGCTGGCAGCGACTTCACTTATGTTTCCTCTGGCATCTTTCAGCTCTTTCGTTTCCAATATCATCACTTCCGGCTGCTCGAATCTCTGTGCTATAGCCAGAGGAGATGGTGATTACGAAAAAGCTGAAAGGCTTTTTTCGCTTGGTCTTATCACGACTATTGCATTGGGACTGCTTCAGTCCTTTATATTTTATGTCACACAGGATAATTATTTTAATTTCTATACTACCACAAGCACGATCGAGAGATTAGCAAGGGAATATTACCGCTTTTATATTTTTGTCCCACCCTTTATGGCACTGGCTACATTCATGGATGAAATGGTTGCCTCGGACGGGGATGACATGCTTTCCTATGCCGGGTATCTGACATCATTTGCTGTCAATGTCGGAGCATCGATCATTCTGTCAGGGATCATGGGAATTGGAGGTCTTTCACTGGGAACAATGCTGAGTTATGCATCTTATCTTTTAGTTGTTCTCCTACATTTCCTGAAAAAAAGCAACACCTGCAAATTCCGTTTCTGGTTCTCTTTTATGGATCTTTTCAGATTTGTTGAACTGTCCCTAAAGGCCAATACCTCCGGATTGTGCATGTCTGCAGCATCAGCCACGTTTACAAAGGGAATACTTCTCTTCTGGGGAAATGATTATCTTATTGCCAACACCGTGCTGTGTGCTATGCTGGAAATATATGAAATGATCAATGGTCCGTCCGAAGCAGCAGAATATCTATTCGCAACTTATTTAGGAGAAAAAAACAGGGATGGCATAAAGACTCTCTTCCTTGAGACATTGACTGCCTGTCTTGTCATCGGAATGGCAGTATCTCTTCTTTTACTTATGATGCCAAATATAGTGCTGATGCTATACGGTATAAATGATTCACCGCTCAACGTCGAGCTTATCAAATGCATCCGATATTGTGCTGTTGGACTTATCGCTGCTTCTATAGGCGGTTTTCTAAGTGACTATTATGGCAATACAAAAAAACCTCTGTGGTCATGCATGCTGGTCACCTTCCGCATTGCAATCTTTCCAATTCTCTTCTGTGTGACTTTTAGCCTGGAAGGCGGGATCATTGCAATGGGTAAGGGAATGCTGCTTGCCCAGATTTTTTCGATAGCCATTTTCTATGGATTTGTCGTAATAATAAATGGCAGCGAAAGTATTCCCTATATGCTGGATGATCCCGACTTTGAAAAGGTAAGGACGATTTCATTTGAATATACTCCTGAGGATTATGAACGGATCAGCAGCTGGATAAATGATAATCTGGCAGAGCTTGGCATTGAGGATAAAAGCAGAAAGTCAGTCTGCGATATCCTGCGTTCACTCTGGGAGCAGACAGATAAAAGGAACAGCAAAAAGACCGTGCTTGGTGAATGTGTCCTCAGGTTTATTGAAGAACCCGTGGTCGTGATCAAGGATAACGGTGAGCTTTTTAAACCTGATATAGAAAATGACCATATCAGTTATAATGTATTAATGTCCTCAAACAGCAATACGATCCGTATATAATGAGTGAATCACAGACTGGTCCATCTTTCGTCCGGACTCATACTGAAGCGGGTTTACAATGCCGTCATCCGCTGATGCAAGAAACCATGAGGAGATGACCCCTGGGGACGTTGTTTAGGGCTCAAAAAAATCCGTCCGCATAGTTTTTCTAATCTATACGGACGGATCATCTTTCATATTTCAATATTCATTTGCAGCTGTGCTGTTTTATTGTTTTTCTGTATTTTCTGACTTCATCAGCTTTTTAGCTTCTTCAATCTGCGTATAAGTCACATTCAGCATGGTTTTCGCCGTTTCTTCCGTACCGCCATTTTTCAAAAAGGCGGCTATCGTATCTAAAATGCCCTCTTGGCGGCCCACTTTCAGGCCCTCTTTCAGACCTTCTTGGCGGCCTTCTCTCCTGCCATCTTCTCTGAATAACTGCATCGTCTCATCTTCATTATATTCTGTCAACAGCATTCCTTTCACCTCCGATCTGTGTACCATCAGAAACGGTCTCAATACAAAATCTTCCGGTATTTCTGTTATTGCTCGATCTATAGCGCTTTCTATCGGATTCTCCGAATTCTGCTCTGATTTTATTTTTCTGATCCTATCCACTAGCCAGGCGTATTCACCCAGTGGCTTGCATTTCTCCAGCAGTTCCGAATTTTTCCCATAATTAACATTTATCATTCTGACTCTTACTTCTACATCAGGCTCTGCTCCCTGCGGGAACGAACTGCTCAGTTTCAGGTAAAGCTCATCTTCTATATTTTTACTGCCGTTGTAAAACACCACGAGCTTCGGTACCGGCAATTCCAGTAATTCACTGCCATATTTATTCAGCTTATGTGCAATAACATACTTTTCATAGAGATTCCCTATGTATTGCAGCATCCTCAGCGGCATATTCGGGTTAAAGCTCGACTGCTGCTCATACAGATTCATCTCATCTTTCATCAGGAATGATACATCATTATGCATTCCCAGATACATAACCTCTTTTATCGTCGTTATCTCTATTTCTTCAAAGTTCCTGTAATCCGATCCATTTACAGCATTATATAGGCTTAATGTCCACTCTTTATTTTCTTCTGCGCCGAAAATAAAGTTGAACAGACGATCCTTATATTTCTTATTATCTTCTGCCATTATACCTCTTTATATTTTCATTTTAGCATATTTTTGTCAGAGAAACACTCGATTCACAATGAACTCCGACAACTTTTTATTTTGGAAAAATTGGCCTTGAAACGGCCCTGACTGCAGCTTGGCTGCAATGAATATTGAACTTACATACTTTATCACAAATGCTGGCATAATGCAAAATGAGCTTAGGGGACGTAGTTTGGGGCTCATTTTCTGAGCCCTAAACTACGTCCCCAGAGGTCAAGGCTCAAAAAAATCCGCCCGCATAGTTTTTCTAATCTATACGGGCGGATCACCTTTCATATTTCAATATTCATTTGCAGCTGTGCTGTTTTATTGCTTTTCTGTATTTTTTATCAGTTTCTTAGCCTCTTTGATCTGATCATCAGTCGCATTCAGCATGGTTTTCGCCATTTCTTCCGTTCCACCATTTTTCAAGAAGGCTCCTATCGCATCTAATAAGCCTTCTTGTCGGCCCTCTTTCAGGCCTTCCCTCCTGCCATCTTCTCTGAATAACTGCATCGTCTCATCTTCATTGTATTCTGTCAACAGCATTCCTTTCACCTCCGATCTGTGTACCATCAGAAACGGTCTCAATAACCTTCGACCAGACCATTATTGTTACCTATTCTCTTAAGTACAAGGAATACCAGCAGACTATAAGAAACCGCCAGATAGAAAGAGCAAAAAAGCTTATTGAAAAGCCATCTTCAGCTGATAAGCGCTCACAGAATGATGCAAAGAGATTCATAAAGAAGACTCCATTTACAAACGACGGAGAGATCGCAAGCAGAGCAATGCATGAGCTTGATGAAACAGCCATCGCTGAGGAATCAAGGTACGACGGTTTCTATGCCGTATGCACCAACCTCGATGATGATCCTGCTGACATAGCAAAGATAAACCATGACAGATGGGAAATCGAGGAGTCCTCATGAGTCATATATCTGTCAAGGCCGTAGCCGCGTAGCGGTGCTCCGCAGCCTTGACAGATATATGGCTCATGATAAAAAGGTAATCAAGCGGATAATACTCCTCTATTCACTTGCTTTCAAGCACTGAAAGCAATTTTTGATTCAAAACATAATATTTTCTCAAAAGTTCCGGCATGGCTGCGACTGTCTCAGCATCCTGACCATCCATATAGACATCATAAAATTCATTCCAGAATTCCCGGCAAGTTTCGGCCGACGCACCTATATAGCTGCTGCAGTATCCCGGACGCGATTTTTCGGTTTCTACCATAGATGCGTAAACTCCCTGCAGATCAAAAATAGGATGACCGTAAGCAGAACCGGCCATATCCACAACCATAAATTCATTACCATTTTCCAGCACATTGGCCAGGGTAATGTCTCCATGCAGATAATTTCTGCTGTCCGGAATTGCATTTATCAGGCTTCTTATGTTATTTGAATCACCTATCGAAAGCCATCCCGAAGCTTCTTCAATCCACTCTTCGTACTTTTCCTTAATGTTAGGAAACTCTCCCGCATCAATCCTGATTCTATGAATCTCTTTTAAGAAATCTGCAAATCTCGATGCATATTCTTTTATCTTACTCGGATCTGACCGAATAACCTTCGCCACCGAACGAATCTCAATTCCTTCAAAAACTATTCCATACAGATTCCCAACCATCACGACTTCATAAGGAATAAGTGTAGGAATACCCATGATAAGCGCCTTTTTTGCAAGCTCACGCTCCCTTATAAGCTGATCCCTGCTTGTTCCTTTTTTGTATACCTTCACCATCGAGTCATCATTCAGCTTGTAAAAGGCTCCATTGACACTTCTCATTAAAACATCACTGGGTTGCAGGGTAACACTTCGAAGTCTCCTGCTGACAGTAAACATTTCAATAAATCCTGTGACGCTCAAAATATCCCATACTTCATCTGAAACGTTAATTATATCAATTGGTTTTTTTACAGATTTCTTTACTTTCAGAAGAACCCTCAGACCTGCACTCGAAATATATTTAAGGTTAAGTGCATCTATATCGATTTTCTTATCTGGATTCTCTGCTACGACCGACATAATCTTCGATTCGAACTCCGGAGCATTATTTGAGTCAATTCTGCCTTCCGGCTTTATTAAAACCTTCTTCTTTCCAACTACGCAGTTCATTGGGCACCTCCAATCCAAAAAGACCTCACTATCTTTATCGATTTTTAATGTCCAAAAATGAACTGCTGCCTATAAAATTTTATAAAAGTTTTATAAAGAGTCGTTTAATTCAGATCAAGCTTAAATCCTTCCACTTTGTCATTGTCACCCATATATACAGTTACATATACACCATCATCCTTAAATGAAAGAATAGATGAGTATTCATCATACTTAATATTTTCAGAATCAAGATAATCCTTTACGTCATCTATGCTCTCACCGGTCTTGATATCGCCCAAAAGTTCAAAATCACTATCCATTGCCGTGATAACATCTACAACAGCATCCTTTACGGCAACCGTTCCGTCTGCTTCATTTACAAGATGGAACTGAATCCTTTCATCACCTTTTACGAGCAATGCCGAACCTGTATCTCCGGCGCTTATCTGCATATCGGTCACAACATTATCTTCCTCGAGTTCCCATCCGTTATCAAGAAATTCACTCACCGGGGCGCCCATTGTATACAGGTCTCCGTCAAGTTCAAAGTCTGCCCTGTCAGAAAGCTTTTCAGGCTTGGTATAGTCAATATCAACGTCTGACGAATCAAGCGTCTCAACCTCAGCCTTCGGTGCTCCTTCATAGTCAGAGCTGTCCCTTATAATTGCATAAATCTGCATCCTGTAAACACTGTCCTCATCAGGATCAATCGTTATGGATATCTGATAGTCGTTTGATGCTATCTGATATTCAGGATAGGTATAGCTGTCATCATAGTCGTAATTTACATCGTTTTTGTCGAGAGCATCCTTTATATCATCGTTTGACATTTCATTATTCAAGTCAGCAGGCAGATAGAATTTAGTATTGAAATCATAGTCCACATCCACGGCATTTACCGTTGCATCCGTTGCCTTTATGGTATAGCTGTCAAAATTTTCAACGTAAAGGTAAATGTAGCTTCTGCCGTTTTTCATAACGACATGTCCTGATCTTTCCTGATCGATATATTCGTCCGAATTTTCTTCATCTACTTCCCAGCCGTTCTTTTCGAAGTCTTCAACCTTCGCCGGAAGATAGTATACTGCATCTTCTATTGCAAATTTGCCTGACTTTATATTATCGCCAAGCTCTTCCTTAATTTCCTTTTCAGAAAGACCTGACAGTACCGAATTATTTTCCTCCTTATCTTCATCATCTGTATCCTTCTTATCTTCATCCTCTTTCTCATCATCTTTGTCAGATGAATCATTATCGGAATTTTCTTCTTCTGTCTTATCTTCTTCGTCTTCCTCTGAGTCTTTTTCATCCTCATCATCATCTTTCTCGTCATCCCTGTCAACTAAGGAATGGTCAAAAAGATTTTTGCTGTCCCCGAGGCTTGACAGTGAATGTCCCACTATTCCGGAACAACCTGTCATGCTCATTGTCAACATTGCCAATACTGCTGCCGTTAAAAGTTTTTTCTTAATCATCTCTTAATCTCCCTTGAATTAATTTTACTTCCTACATAACTAATACTTTTTATCCCTAAAAAAGGTTTCAAAATTTTCAAAAAAAATTTTTATTCTTCATTTTCATACGTTGCAGCCGCCTCGTCATACACAGACTCTCCATTTCCTGCTTTTCCATCAACATGAATGTCTATGTAATCGGTATAATGTGTCCTGCCCTGAGTATCATGAATATTAAAAAGTCCGATATAATCATGTTCAAGTTCAGGTTTCTCATAAATAACCTTAAGCTCTCCCTTTACATCCATGGAAACTCCCCAAAAACTCTCAGTTTCCCAATTCTCGAAAGGCTCTACGGAACCATTCCCATCAAATTTGATATTTCTGGTAAAACTCATGAAAGTAAGGTGGTCTCCCTCTTCTATTGTCTCAAGGTTTTTATCGGGGGCTTCTATGCTGTCTCCGCTTACCTGATTGTATATCCCGGATATAATTCCCTTTGGATATTCATCGCTGACTCTTATGTGTATCCAGAGCTTTTTCAAGTCCTCTGATCCAAGATCTCCCTTCATCACATAAGTTATATATTCCGAATAATCATCTGTCTGCTCGGTCTGTATTGCATATACCGGAACTCTTTCACCGCTGTCATCCGTAATGTAGAAAACCCTTCCGTCGAAATCGGTAGACAGATTTCCGTTCTCATCAAGCTGTGTGTTACTGCTGTTAAGTATCAATACATAGCTTTCTCCATTTTCATCATCCGAATTTTTCTCCCAGACAGATGAAGTTGCTTTGGAGAAATTTTCCATTTCCTCCTCAGTCAGCTGCACACTGTAGGCTGATTCACCGGTCGCGTCGGATATCGGGCTTCTTCTCGAGATATTCCAGTCCGTAAGCTCCTCGCCGTTAAGCCTCGATGTAAAATCATGAATAAAAGAGCTGTATTCATCGTTGAATTTTTCCTCATCATACTTTTCAACCATCTGATCCATCAGATCTGTGCTCTCAAAGGGGAAATATACTGACAATCCGCTTGCCCTTCCAATATTTGTAACGTTGTGAATCACACAGTCATCAACAGCAGTTTCCAAATCTTTTGCCTCATCGGGATATATGCTCTCTATCTGCCTTGAAAAACTTGTGAGGTCAATATAATCATAAAGGCTTGTACTGCCTGTTGCCCCGAAGGATTTTGAATTATCCCTTGCTCTTGCAATTTTGGAATATCCGCTCCCGACTACCTCTATGTCAGCTTTCTTCGCAAAATCTTCTATTGCCTCTGTCACCTTATCGACCTTTGACATATCAATACATGCAAGAGTGTAATCCGGGGTAAATCTGTAATTTTCCTCATAATAATCCCCAAATGCCTCTGTAATTATTTTCCCTGCCTCGTCTCCGTCATAGGCATCTTTATCTGTTAATCCCCTAATGCTTTATAATTCCAGCCGTCCTGAGCTTCAACTTCTTCCGATGCGATCATGTATGCCGCATCATCTTTTAATGCATCTGCAACTTCCACCATTCCCATCATGCAGGCATCGAAGCCGATCCATTCAAATTTCCCTTCTTTACAAACATCCGAATCCTCTATCGCAGAGGAAAGCTGCTTTACGGAAAGCATCTCATTTCCATAATTCTCATCAGCACCATAACCAACCACGACTCCTCCGCCGTGATTCCAGAGAATAAGTGAATATTTCTCAGCGGGGTAAGAATCCTTTGCAGCATTGATAAATTCCGTCAGCGTTTCCGGTTCAGACATATTTGTTCCTTCCATTTCATAAAAGGGAACAATATCTTCATCCTGCATTATGTAAGCTGAAAGTTCCTTTTTCTTAACCGAGCTGTTCCACCATTTCTTTGCTCCTCCGGCACACACTACAATATTCATCTTCTCCGGATCATAGCCACTCAATGCCATCTCCTGCATATCCTGGGTCGCAGCTCCCATCTGTGACTCAAGATTTGAACCCACCATGTAGACCATCAGGGTTTCTTCTGCCTCTCCGCTGCTTTCGTGAGGTATTTTCCCCTCACTGTCATCTTCCGTGTCATACGTTCCGTCACTGCCGGCTTTTGCTGCAAGTGCATAAGTCCCCGCAGCCACGACAGCCTGCGCCATACCGCATCCCGTCATTGTAATGGACATTACCACGGCAAGCGCATAGGAAATCAACCATCTTCTTTTCATAAACTCTCCTTTTTCCTGCAGACCGGTCTTGCAGAATTAAATAATTAATGACCTTCATTTATAAAACTGTTGGGAGCACTTAAAGGTTTCATTTTTTGAAATATTTTTGAAGATTTTTTATATAGCTTTGTATTTTGGCGATAATACCTTCTTCGCTCTCATCTTCTTCCGTTTCCTCATAAGCCTCTGTCGTGGAAAAAAGCCCCGACGGCTCCATTGTTCTTACCATGGTATTCTCCCTTGGACCTATGCTCCTGATGTTTACTATGATTACAACTGCTGCCGCTGCCGCCAATACTGTAGCCGCAGAGCTGAACTTCATTATTTTACTTCTGTTTTTCCCCTTTTTATTTTTTTCCTCATTTGCAATTCTGATCGTCTTCTGCATCAGCTCTTCCGAGGCATGTATTTTATCAATGTCTCTTTTGTAATCTTCAATCATAGCTCATATGCCTCCCCCATTCTGTTTTCAATAAGTTTCCTTCCTCTTGCGAGTCTCGTCTTGACAGTTGATTCGTTCTCTCCCAATGTCTCACAGATTTCTTTTACTGATAGTTCTTCATAATAAAATAAGTGAATAGCCTCTCTGTATTTACGCGGAAGTCCCATAACCACTCTTGTAAGATCAGAAACAGATTCCTTGTACGAAAATTCCATTTCAACTTTCTCATCTTTTGGATCGACAAGCCCGTCAAATCCTTCCGTAAATTTATTCCAGAAAGAATTTGTATGTGTGTGACTTTGATTGACAGTTACCCTTATGAGCCACGCTTTTAAGTGTTCCTCACTTATAATACTTTCCTGATAGCGAATAAGTTTCAAAAAAACTTCCTGAAAAATATCTTCTGCCTCTGTTTTATTTTTAGTGTTTACAAATGCTAACCTGTAAACCATGTCTCCATAAGTCCTGACAGCGCCTTCAATATCGACTTTCATAATAAAATCCTCTTGCTGAGTCATAAAATTATTGTACAAACAAACGTACAACAGTATATCACTCATACTCTCCAAAAGCAAAAAAGCAGACCCTGATCAGTTAAAAACCGATTATGGTCTGCCGGCTTGCTGTACCTCTTGCTTACACATGTAATTCTATGGAACGTGACGTCAAAAGTAAGATAGAGAAAAACATACCTGGGTATGGTGTGACCATACTTGCAAATCATAGTTTTAACGTTAGCGTTTTTAATTTAATTATATATTCAGGTAGCTTATACAATCGCCTTATCTAAAGAAACGGAAGACCGCGAATACAAACCTCTCGAATCAATAAGGGATAATTATCCCAAATATGTAGCCACAGCTGATTCACTCCTTCAGCAGCGTAATGGTATAAAACACATTAACCTTGTGGATTTTATGAGGCAAGGAAAAGAATTTTAACAAAATATAACGTGTGCGTTTTTGATCAATTTGCAAAATCGCACACGTTAATAAGATAATTAGGATCTGTCTATAACACAATTGCAAGTTCAGCACTCCTTATCTTCATTTCTATGAAGATGCTGCAAAAATGACAGGTGAATCCCCTGCTCATATCATGGCTATGACCATGATAAGGGATGTACTTAAGAATTCCGGAATCACTGCAACTGTTGGCATAGGAACCAATCTCTATCTTGCCAAGGTTGCCATGGATATAGTAGCCAAGAAGGCTCAGGCAGATAAGGACGGAGTGCGTATAGTCATATTCAATATTTCTGTCATCCGCTATTTCCTGAATAGTTTTTTCCTTCATGATATAAGGAATAAATACTTTCTTTTCTGACGGCTTTAGCCTTTCGACTTCTGTTGAAACAAGTTCAAATTCGTCACGCATCACCTGAAGGGTGACAAGTTCTCTCGAAAACATAAGACTGTCTTCTTCATCCATATCTTCCAGCAATCCCCTATGATAATTCCCAGCCCTTATATCTGCTTCAATTGACACATTACTTACCGCAGTCTCACAGGTCATATCCCCGATAAAACTTGTCTGAATCCTGACTCCAAGCTCCTCAGCTGTATTTCTATGTCTTCCATTCTTTGCAGCAATGATCTTACTTGAAATCGCTTTGCCATACAGATCCAGAAGATGTTCGAAATTGACGTAATTACGGAAAATCAAGCGTATCCTTGCATCAGGTTTTGCATCATAAATAATCTACTAACAAATTTGCTCCAGCTGACATCTCATCCTCCTCATTTTGAAATACCATGCCAAAGCGAAACCGGTTTGCTTTGTTTACCTCTGTTACAACTATTATTCTACGGACTTTAATGGATTATTTCGTTCCCCAAAGATTGAACTTATGACGCAAAAAATCCAATCTCATTGAACTTCGTCCCAAGTCGGGACGAAGTTATGGGATTGAACTTTCCATAAATACAAAACCCGGAATTCAAGACACATAATCTCAGATTCCGGGTATAATTCAATTTTGTTTACAATTTGATCAAATCAGCCTAAATCCTGCTTTAATCGCTCCATTCATATAATCTAACCTTCCAGAATATTCAACTCGTCTTCAATAGCTCTGGATACAAACTGATTAATTGTTATACCTTCATTTGCAGCATATAAAGCAATCTTTTTGTGCTGTTCGGGTTTTATCCTGACATTGAAAGAACCCTTAAATTCCCTCTCTGGTTCTTTTCCTATCTGTTTGCAGTATTCAAGATAATTATCAATGCAGTCATGCATTGACTCGGTGAGCTCCTTGACTGATTCTCCATGAAAATTCAACGAATCATTAATTCCCAGCACATGTCCTATAAAGATCTGGTCTTCCTGATCAAATTCTACTTTAGCATGATAACCATTATATTCCATTAAAGAACTAATCATTCCAATTCACCTACTTCCTTCAAGAACTTTATTACCATTTTAATATGGTATCTGTATAACTCATTACCAGGATGTGGTCCATCAAACTGAATGATTCTTTTAGTCTCAAGATGAACATATCCTATTCCGGAGCCTCTACTACCTTCAAATTTCTGACAGCCGCATTGCTTCATCAGGCTATCCAATTCTCTAACAGTAAAGCTTGTTGTTATCGGCTTGGCAAGCAGTTTCTTAATTAGGTTTTCTTTCTTTGGCACGGCTCCACTCCTTGCAACTAATTTATAGTTACAATATAGCATTATCTTGATATAAAGTCAAATTTTCTTTGTCCTATCAAGGAATATAAGTTTTTTGTCCACCTTGGCTACAAAAGTCCTAGAGCGCACATCACACTCTTTTACCACGTCCCATCTAGTCTTGGTGTAATACAGGTCCGTCAGTGTGACCTTAACCTCCCAGCCATCGCCGTAATCATAGAGATAGTGGATATAATGAGCCATCGGGATCACCGGCAGCTCCACATCCTCTTTTTCCTGCCTCTTGCAGAGGAAATCAAGCTGGGAAAGAGCATTCTCATCGCGCTTAACTCTCTCCGGAATCAGCAGCTCAATAAGAGGAAGCCTTTCCAAAAGCTCATCCATACCGTTATCAAAGCCAAACTGGATATCCTTAATGGATGCCTTCTCAATTGGCACCATGCGGTCTTCTGATTTCTTTCCCTTCTCCATCCATTCGTCAAAAGAAGGTGTGACACGCACCATGGGATTCTGCTTAATAAGGCTCTGTGCTGTGGGATGAGCAAAATGATACAGTTCCCACTTGCCGTTATATTCATAAGGCCCGGTGTACTTCTTGCGCTGCCAGACCTTGAAGTTCTAGCCGTCCTCGTAATCATCATCCCAGTAAAGATCCTCATATTCAGTAGTCGGGAATCTGAAATACAGGCCGCAGAGCTTTATCCACTCGGTCACAAGGCCGTCATACTTGGCATAAACATCGTCCCTGGGCTCTTCTTTGCCACCTGTCATTTCCTGGAAAACTGCAGCAGGGTACTTGAAACAGTGAAGATGACTGTTCTGCCAGCCAAAGCTTCGCTGAATCGCATAGCTGAGGGCATGGAGCGTAATATCCGCAGGCACAAGGATATCTCTGGTAATTCTGTCTTTTTCAACCTTGCCGAGCCTACGAAGTACCTCTACATCTTCCCTTGAGGCACGCTTCATCTTAAGCTCAAGATGGAGCTTTAGTACCTCTGGCTTCTTTGTCATATGATCAGAATAAAGCTCAGAAACCTGAAGATCACTTAGCTTGGTCTTACAGCTCTTTTCCGCAATCTCTTTATCCTTCTTGTCTCTGGCTTCCTGAATCTCCTCCTCGGAAAGCACGTTCAGCTCTGTAAGAGGCAGCCCGTCATCTGTGCGGACTCTTTTCTCCATCTTCACATGAAGGATCCCGTCCTCCATGAACTCGTCAGAGACCACCTCAAAGCCTTCCTTTGCATAGTATCCGATAGCATAAACCTGGGCCTCAAGATAGATTTTTATCGCGTTAAAAGACTTAGTGGCTACCTTCACTCCTTCTCTAAGGAGCTTGCCCCCAAGGCCTTTACCATGCTCAAGTGTTACCACTCTGCCAATCTGAACAATGCCCTTCTTTGCATCCTTCATGAACACGCGAAGGCATCCGGCAACTCGTCCCTCGTCATTCCAGCCAAAAACATGGATGGCATCCTGATCTTTATCGTCAAGATCCTGGTAAACGCAGTCCTGCTCGACCACAAAGATCTCAGATCTCGTCTTCAATATCTCGTAGAGCTCTCTGGTTGTAAGCTCGTCGAAGTGCTTTACAATAAGTTCCATAAACTGTTATCCCCCAAGTCATAACCACCAGCTCTGCTGGTGGTTTGAGTTAGCCCTTCCAGGGCTTGTTGCGTTTCCGCCTAAAGGCGGTCTAGCAAACCATTCATCATGTTACTGGTAGCCGCTTAAAAGCGGCTCATAATCTTTTGGTCTCTCCTTCCAGTCGATCCCTTTCATACTGTTCAGCAATATACTTTATTATTGTTGCCTCATTAACATTACCGATTGTTTCACAGTAATATCCTCTTGCCCAAAAATTTCTGTTATATCTTTCGCGATATTCTGGATGTCTATCGAATAGCATCAATGAGCTTTTGCCCTTTATCCTTCCAACTACTTTTGATACAGCCATTTTAGGTGGAATTGAAACATACATATGTACATGATCTGGTAATGTTGCAGCCTTTATTATTGTCACTCCCTCAAGCTTGCATATTTTTCCAATTGCTTCTCCAACCTCTTTTCTCAAATTTCCAAACATCACCTTACGACGATATTTTGGAATAAAAACGATATGGTAGGTGCAATTGTATCTACTATGTGATAGACTTAAATTGTCCATGGACACCTCCGTTGTATTCACTGTGGTTTGCTAGACCTACAGCTATTATATAGCGGAGGTTATTATTTTGTTACTTCGTTTATCGCCACTTGCGTCCTCTGGTCTCCCCAGCTCTGCTGGGGGTTTGAGAAGGATTCAATCAAAGCCTCTTGTTATAGTAACCTCCGTTTCTGGTGTTACGAGATGCAATTAAGAAGATCAGAATTTTGGTTACAAAAAAACCACATCTTCTCTTCCTTCAAGAAATATCCTGAGTTGCTCTACGAACATTACCCGTTTTGCTCCTCATAAACTACGCCGCCTTTTATTGTCACATTCCTATTGAGTGTGCTTGTGGAAATAGCTTTTAAAATAAGATCTTGGCACACTTTAGACTGCGCATTTGCATCTCCATAGCCGTTTTCTATTTCTTTCTGAATCATTGCATCAATATCTATCATCACAAAACCTCCAACTGTAATAATTCCATTATCATTGAGGTTTTAGGAACCTCATATGCATAGTCTTGTATAAGCGGGATATCCAGATCATGTATCATGTCTCGGTAATTAAGAAGTATCTCTTTATAATAATCAAAAGGCAATTTACTTTTGTGTCTTAACAATTCAACAAGCATTCTTTCCTTGCTGTATATGTTAATCACACATCCTTCCCTTTCCATTTGTTCAACTCCGAGATTTAACAAATTCTTATTTTCGAAAATCTGAATTATATTTTTTTTGCAAATTTTTGCAGCATCCCTGTCCGTGGCTATACAATATTTTTCAGGAATTACGTCGGTCAAGCCATGATAGTAAAAAGCACTGTCCATTGCAAATACAGCTTTCGAATACTTCATAGATATAATTTGTAATGCCGGAACATACTTTGTATCAGAATAAACACCTTTTTCCTGCTGAAAGAAGTCGCCTTCTCCAACAGCCTTTTTTAAAAGATATTTACTGCCAAACTTGGTAACAGCATCCTCATATGTATATAGCATTTCCTAAACCTCCGCATTTATGTATATTTTGCGTATGTTTAGGAAAATTATACATCTGATTTTGTTAATCAGCAAGAGCGAATATTTCAGCTTGGTATAAGAAGTTAAATCACCCACTTTCTAAAACAAATTGTCCAGCTTGCTTGCCAAGCCTTCAAATGTTTCCTGCTTCTTTTCTTCTGTTGCCTCCACGTAGATATCCATGGTGGTTTCGATGTTTCTGTGCCCCATCACGGACTGGATCACCTTCAGGTTACTCTCCGCTTCACAGAGTCTGGTCGCAAAGGTATGTCTCAAAACATGACATGAGAAGTTCGGAATCAGCTCCGGGTCTCTCTTTTCCTTTGCTGCGTTTAACAGCTCTTCGGAATTGTAGGTCTCCACAATTCTCTTGATGGTACGGTTCACTGTCTGAGGATTCGGTACACGGATAACATCTTGGAACATAGTGTTCCTTTTTTGTTCTATCTTTAGCCAAAATAGCACCTCCTCGCACTGATAATTAGTATAACTCAACTCACTGCAAAAGAGGTGCCTAAATTCACCTATACCCTTACCACATCAAACATTTCTCCATTTTTCACCTTAATCCCCTGATGCAGAAACCGTTGTATATCCAACTTATTTCTCTCATCATACTCGCCTGTCTCCTTATAAAGTGGATGCTGGGTGACATCATATTTGTCCGACAAAAATGGACGTACACCTCGAAGCTGCAGGATGCACTTGTCACCATCCATAACTGCGATTTCATCCACGGTCATAAGGTTCTTTCCACTCTTCTGATAGTTCATGGAGAAGGAAGGATTGTTGCCCCTGCTTTCACCAGTGTTATACATGTCAATGGTTTCTTTTCCAAGGAACTGGGATAAATCCTTCAGCGTGGTTGGCTCAGTACCGCCAAGGAACAGCTGGGAATCCATATTTCCAATGATTGTATCCGTATTATCCTTATAGATGGCTTTCAGCTGCGACTTCGCCTGAAGGAACAGGCATGCACTAATCTCACGACTTCGGATAGTGGCTACCAGCTTTTCCAGGTTCGGGATTTGTCCGATATTGGCTGCCAGCTGCTTTTTCTGCCTATGTCGCAAGTAAGCTTTCACTCCAGTAATGATTGTTCTTACAGAAAGCTTTGTGGTAGTAATCGCAAGTCAGACAGCTTTCTCTTCAATCTCTTCCTGCATATATGCCTCCTTTCCAAATAAAAAAACGCCTAACCATAATGATTAGACGCTACTAAATAACTCTATGGCAATTGAATCTTTCCTATTTCAATTGACTTATCACATTTTTCAATTGTAGTATACTTTTCTTCCGAATAACCCTTGCTAAAAACTGCATATATCTTCTTTTGAGGTTTAGATGATACGGCTCTAATATCTTTTTTTAGCAAAGTATTGGGTACATTAAGATTAGAATACTTATCACATACAAACCCCATACAAGCATATATATTTCCAGCTATCTTCTCTGAATACAGCTTTGGTCCTGCATCAGTAAAGTCACCAATCATCGATGCAGATTTCTTAATATTCATCATATCGGCTAGCACTTCTAATTTCTGCACAGTAGAACCATCTTTGGATAAAACAAAATCATCCTCTGATAACCTACCATCTAAACATTTTGAATAGAAATTAATCGCAGAGCTAATTTTTTTCTTATTCAGATTTAATCCAGTTAAATGCAGGAAATTCGATCTATGAAATACAACCTCATAGAATTCCAAACATGATATTATATCTGCATTCTGTTCAACCTGCTTTTTAAGCTCAGATGGCACGCCATAAACAAACAATACCTTCTGATCTTCTAAATTTTCATGATAGCTTTTTGCAGCCTTAGTAATTTATAGAAATAACTCTCTTTTTGTCCATAACACCTATTATCCTTAACATTTAAAATGGGAATGTATATGCCGTAGCAATGTACATTCCCATTTAGTGGTTGATTTTTCCGTTGTCTGCCAACCTCCAGCACCTATGTCTGGAAAATATCAGGTTTTTCCGTTGCCTGCCAACCTCCAGCACCTACGTCTGGAAAACATATCAGATTTTAGGTGTCAACCCACCAAGGCACATGCCTTTTCTTATTTATATAATATATCGGATTACTTCAAAAAACAATATACATCTTCTATGCAAAATATGATTCAAGCATTACATCAAGAACCGCCTCATCCGCTGTAGGATTACTGTAGTTACCCAAATTCTGAATACGGACTCCAAGCTCATCTTTGTGATTGCTATGCCTTCTCTCCTTCTCGGCTTTGATCTCGTAGATCAGTCTCATCTTGCAATCCTCGATGATTCCCTGGAAGGAAGAGTAATTGGAATAGATCAGCTCGGTTCTCTCCCTCGCTGACTTGTCACCGTAGTTTTCATAAAAATTAACCTTAGTGGCCATATACACCTCCTATATTCAGTTGTGTTTATGTCACTAAGCTGCGCGCTGCTTCGTAACTCTTACATGTATAAGTCTAATTGGAATGCGCCTTATATTCGTTAGCGCGAATGTGAACATAAAGTACACATAATGTGAACTCTTACAAAGAAAAACGCCAGCATCAGGATTTATCTAATCCTGAGCTGACGCTAAGTTATAATATTCATTTAGATTTCCATGCTATCTGGATTTAGAAGAAAATCATAAACACTCATTACCAATATGCCTTCATCATTATAAAGCGGTGCCACAGCATCCTTTGTAATAATAATTTTCTTAAATCCATCGCCTGTATTCACTAGTGAGCGTTGTTCCTGTTCCATCTTTTCTTTATCAGGCAACGCATAGGCTGATTGAATATAAAATCTCTTTGAACCTTTGTTGCAGACAAAATCCACTTCCAACTGTTTTCGAATCTTCTTACCATTTTTGTCAACTTCATTCATCACAACAACACCAACGTCCACATTATATCCACGAACTTTTAATTCATTAAATATAATGTTTTCCATTGCATGAGTCTCCTCAACCTGTCTAAAATTAAGTCTCGCATTTCTAAGTCCCAGATCGGTAAAATAATACTTCGATGGAGTATTAATGTATTTTTTACCCTTGATATCATATCGAATTGCACTATCAATAAGAAATGAATCTTTAAGGTAATCTATATATTTGATTATGGTTTCTTTGCTTATAGTCTTGTTTTTAATACTTTTAAATGTCGCAGATAACTTGCTTGGATTCGTGAGCGATCCAATTGCTGAGGATAAAATGTTCAGAAGTTCTTCTAACTCTGCCTTATTTCGTATATTATTCCTTCCAGTAATATCAGAAATGTAGGTTTCCTCAAATAGAGATTTTAAAAAATCAGATTTTTGATCAGCCGTTTCAAAGCCTAGCACAAGCGGTATTCCACCGAACAGCACATAATCCCTCCAGCCTTCCTGTTTGTCACCGTCATATACACTCATAAATTCACTATATGTTAACGGATACATATGAACTTCATCCCCACGTCCGCGAAATTCAGTAATAATATCTTTTGACAGAAACTTGGCATTACTTCCCGTTACATATACATCCACATTTTTCTTTCTTCCGAGGCTATTAAGAACTGATTCAAAATCATCGAGCATCTGAACTTCATCTAATAAAACATAATACATTTCATTATCAGCGATTTTTTCCATTAGATATGGAAATAAAACTTCAGGATCTCGATACTTTCTATTCTCAAAAGAGTCAAATGCAATCTCAATAATATGGTTTTCATTAACTCCTTCATTTACCAGATACTCTTTAAAAAGATTAAATAAAAGGTATGATTTTCCACATCTTCGCATACCTGTTACAACCTTAATCAGTCCGTTATGCTTTTTTGAAATAAGCTTATTCAAATATATATCTCTGCGTATTTCCATATTGTTCCACCTCATTACTTATTGAACAAAAATGCGGAATCCGCATTTTTGTTCAATAGAATTATATATCATAGGAATAGCTTATTCAATACTCTAATCGACATTTTTGCGGATTCCGCATTTTTGTTCAATACAGATTAAATTGTGCCGACAGTGTTGCCCAATCTCTAGAAAAATCTTATTCCTTATCCCTCAAGAATCTGAATCTGTCTAAGCATAGCAAGAGCAGACTGCTTTGCCTTATCCGTCTTCAGATTGTTTAGAATCTCTATTGCTTCATTCACAACAGGATCAAGATTATCCGGCGTATCGCCGTTTAATATATAATCAGCAGATACATGAAACAGGCGGCTCAGCTGTGTAAGCATCTCAGCTGAAACACCTCTGCTGTTGTTCTCATAATTTAAAATTGCAGACTTTCCCTCAGGATGAAGTCTGATCTTCTGATTCTCTTTGTCTACAAAATAGCGCTTCAGCGTGTTCTCATTCCCTACAAGTGCAACAACAATATCGTCATCCATGGCTTCTGACTGCTTTCTGACAAGTACCAGATCTCCCGGAGAAATTCTGGCTGCAATCATAGACTCGCCCTTTTATGATTCTAATTGTGACAAAAGACCTGTCCAAACATATGGACAGGCTCTTATATTTTTTGCTGTTTTGTTTTAGGTCTCATATATAGATTTTACAACTAAGTCTCATAAAGTCTCATTTACACATGAGACCCAGTGAGACTATGGTGAGACTGCAATGAGACTTTCCTCCATGAACCCCACCATTTCAACATTTTTCGATTAATTCATAGTCTCATTTTGATGAGACTGATATGAGACTCAGTATTATAATTTCCACACAGATTCATTTTTATCATAAACAGCACCTGTGATTTTCTTTATCTTGTATTACGGCTTGGCTATTTTTTACTTTTACAACTGATTCATAATCAGTTCTTTAATCTCAATATCTTTTCCTATGTAACACCAGCTGCTTGGATGCGGCGCATAGATTATCTTTTTCTTTTTAAAGTATTCAGCATTACCAAACACTATTCTCTTAAATCTAGGTTCAGCAGTCTTTCCCAGTACAACAATATAAGTTCCTTTATAATTTGATAAAACCTTAGTCATCCATTTCTTAGTACATTTATAGCAGGACTCACGAACTCCTATTTCCTTTTTTGATTTGCAATGAACAATTTCTGTTGCACAAATGCTTGCATCAAGACTATCATCATTTAGTGACTTCTCCAATAACCATGATGCAATCTTTCGCATACATTGCCAGAATTTTACTTTATTTTTGTACTTTTGATAATAGTCATTTGTAACTGAAAACCTATCATTATGAAATTCATAAATATCATCTTCGCTCCACTCATCAGTTGGATAATACTCATCAAAATCAATTGATGGATTCGAACCCACAAATAATATAGCAGCTTTTTCAATGTTACCATTCCAAGGTTCTGGGTGTTGAAATGCTTTTCTTCGATTTTCAATATATTGATAATGAACTATTTTATGACAAGGATGATTGCTATCTTCCTTTGCTCTTTCTATTTCATCACAATTAGAAATACTCATCATCAAGTTTTTTGGATTACCAATCATAATTCCCAATCCCTTTTACTTCCATATCGGACTATTATCTAAAATAAGTCCTTCTGCAGCCATTCTACCTACCTTTTTTAATGCGTCCATGTCATCTCGGCTAATTCTTTTTATAGAGTATTCTCCTGATATAAAATTATATATATCTACACCCGACCAATGCACAAGCGCAACAAACTCAAACTTATTATCATTTAACTCTTTCAGCCATTTTCCCCAATCCTTATCATCAAAAAAGAAAAGTGGAATATCAATTAAGATAGCCAAGCCTATGTGGCCATACTTCTTTTGATATTCATCTACCTTTTTTAATTTCTTTTTGAACACATTAACAACATGCTCTCTATCACTGCTAGCAGTAGATACCGGATATCCAATTGAAAATTCATCTCTAGTTCCACCACAACTCTCTATTATCTTCAAACATTTTGTTCGTTCCTTTTCTGTTTTAGCATGAGAATACTTCACACTTTCGCCAGATATTCTCTCATCATTTGGCGATAATCCTGATGTAACTTCGATTCCTAAGCCTTTAAAATCATCCTGCAAGTCAGGGGCTTCTGCCTTATGCAATCCTGCGAATTCTTCTGGGAATGAATATTTTAATGTTGCAAAAACAAAGTATTCTCTAGATGTTTTTATTTTTTCGGCAGGTAACGCCGAATACACCTGGAAGTTTCTTATATCATCCAAACAGGTAACACATGACCTATAATTTAACGATGCACCCCCCTACGATAAGGGGGTGCATCGCAGAGCAGACCCTATACCTTGTAACAATAGACACCCCTAAGGTGTACGTCGGCTGTATGGCTTGATATTGCTTGGTTTTAAGGGGTAAAAGAAAAGAGCCGTAACATCTGCCGGCTCCTGTGTCATAGCATGAAAGTTTCCCCATTATCAAACCTGAATCTTGGTAATGGGGAACTTATTATTATCACAACAACTTGAATTACATTCCTGACAAAACTTTCACTGGAAATGAATTTCCATGGTCTCACCCTAGTCAGAAATATTAATTCGCGTACTGCCATTGTCGTCAGGTACAGGAGGCTCAAAATCTTGGCCAAACATATGGTTCGCGCCGGTATCCCGACAAAACATATAATCAGAATTGCCGCCGCCTGCGACCTTGTCAAGCTCGTCGTCGGTGAGCAGCATGCCCGCCTTTTCTATTAGCTTCTTTTTACCTTCCTTCGTTCCTTCGCTTTCCACCTGTTCCTTTAAGTTTCCGATAAGCTTCATATCCTTCTCCTTTCGTTATCCTTTCACATTGTCGTCGCCATCTCTCTATTCCCGCCCGTCCAAACCATCCCTAAATTCGATGTACTGTGTTTGTATATTTCCCTCCTCTGCGCCACCGCTCACCATCTCCAGCTCCTCGTCGTTAAGCAGCATCCCTGCATTCTTAATGAGGCTCTTCATTTTCTCTTTTGTTTCAGCCTTTTCTACCTGTTTCTTAAGATTTCCTGTAAGTTTCATAACCGTACCTCCTAAATCGGGCAATTTTTTACCCTCTATCTATTTATACGATAAAAATCTGAAAATGGATATAAAAAAATAAGTGCAGATGTCAGAGTTAATTGCTCTCTAACAACTACACTTTTATGGTACTAAAGCGCCACACACGACCTTGAGGGTTTGGTCATGTGGACGCTTGTATCTGCTTCCTATTCTTCTGCAAAAGAAAAACAAGTGAGTGGCTTTTGTTACCTCTCACTTGTCTATGATAATAATAGCACCGTTAAATCTATAAGAAAAGTACTAATGTCGGTCGAGACGAGACAAATCGAGTCAAAACGAGTCAATTTCGGTCAAGACTCTTGTAATATAGTTGCAATATCACCATCAATACATATACTTCTATCTGCAATTTCCTCTGGGCAGAATGATTCACCATAATTTAAGCAGGCATATACCGCTTTTTCATTTGCCAGAACGGATACTTTATTATTACGGGCGTATTAGCTCCTACTCCCAATTCAAGATAAAGAACATGAAGATTCTCATATCTACGAATAAAATCAGAATATGCCGCAGATGCCCTATGCCATCCTCCATCCTCGACAAAAGAATCATCCGCTCTCAAATTCATAGTCATATCAGAGCCATCATCAGGGCACTTTGGAATCATTTCAGAAGGAATTTCCATTATTAACTTACCATCAGCCGGTACCTGGAACACTCCTTGCTCATCTTTTTCGAACCCTTGTACTGCCATAGCTTTCATTACCCACTCTTCATTATCAAAGGTTTTCTGAATAGCAGGATTCACACTCTGAAATAAACCATAATCACCCTGAGTATAGAACAGTCTTTTCTTGTCAAAACCTGCTCTTTGAAACTGGTGATCTACATTTGTTGTGATAACAAAATAATCCTTATCGGAAACTATCTTAAGAAGATCCCTATACACTGGCTTTGGAGCATCAATATATCTGTTAAAATAGATATGTCTTGCCCACCAAGCCCAGCGGATTTCTTCACTTGGAAACGGATAGAATCCACCTGAATACATATCTCTTATTCCAAATCTTTTGGCAAAGTCATAGAAGTATTTTTCAAAACGTTCGCCACTGTAAGTAAACCCTGCTGATGTTGATAATCCTGCACCCGCACCTATAACAATGGCATCTGCTTCCTTGATTTCTGTTTTAAGTCTGCTTATCTGTTCTTCTTTGTTTCCCTTACCATAGGACATGCTTCTAGTAAAGTATCTCACAGCATTCATGTCTCCACTCCGTTCCGGTCCGCGCTAAACGCATGTCCACCGGACATGCAGCGCCCTTTCTCTATAGTTTCCTGATAACCATTAGGCATATCATCATAGAAGTTTTTCATAAATGGCCTTATCTTCGTCTTTGAAAACATTGAATATCACCCTTTCTACCTTACCAGGATTTTCACGAAGCCATTCTGACACAGTCTTAACGGCAATCTCAGCCGCTTTGTTGTTAGGAAAATGAAATACCCCTGTCGAAATACAGCAAAAAGCAACGCTCTTCAGGCTATTTTCAGCACACATATCCAAAGTATTTCTATAGCAGTTCTCCAAATCCATTTCCAATTCAGGAGTAAGTTTGTACTGTACGATTGGACCAACTATATGAATAACTTTCCTAGCCGGAAGATTATACGCTTCAGTGAGCATTGGAACGGCGGTCGGCTGCTCATAATCTCTTCCATATCTGATTCGAAGTTCATTCATCTGCCTGTTGCACTCAGCTCTTAATTGCACACCGGCGAAAGTATGTATACAGTTATCTATACAGGTGTGCATCGGAACAAAACAACCAAGCATCTGCGAATTAGCTGCATTAACAATAGCATCCACCGAAAGTCTTGTGATATCCCCTTGCCAGATAGAAAGTCCATCCCTGATAACCGGGATGTCTGACAGATTCACCACACCCTTTTCAGCCGCTCTTTCTGTCAGATATTCATCCTGTACTTTCATTACTTCAGAGGACAATTCTTTTGGCATACGGATATTCATAAGCGACCTTAAGATTCGTCTTTTATCTTCCGTACTATTTGGAGTCTGTAATTCCTTATATTCAGCAGAATCTGCCTTGAACTCTTCTACAAGATAATCAAGACGTTCTTCCTGTGTTGTATTCTTTGGCATAGCCTTCATCTCCTAACTACTGCCCCGGCAGGACAGGTATTCAAACAATTACCACAGCGCAGACAATGTTCCTGCTCTATGACATACGGAATCCCGGTAGTAATGATACAGCTCTGGGGACAAACTGATAAGCAGCTTCCGCATCCGATACAATTATCTGTGACAAAATATCCTTCTCGCTTAATCTCTACTTTTCCAAAGTTAAAGGATGCCCTTTCTATAGGCTTTTTGGACAGATCGAACCACTCACCAGTTCCCTCATATATCTGAAATACTGTTAGTGCCTTCATGGATTCTTCCGTCGGATAGATCTGATGCATGTATGGATTTTTCTTAAATAGCTCCGGTATCTTGTCATGTCCAAGGTCTCTTACTTTACCACGGATGGATACTGCAACACTTGACATGGTATCCTCACCTTTCATCGCCGTAAGTGCAAGAAACTGTCTTTTTGTCAGTCTGTCATAGAATCCTTTTCCTTTTGCTGTAAGGAAATATAAACTGTCATTATCATAATCCATCATATCTATAGCAGCTGTAACAGGTAGTCCTTCATCATCTACTGTTGCCACAATAGTTGTATGGATTTCTTCCACTATGTATTTCAGATATTCCTTAGTTTCCATATTCCACATCCTTCTAAAAAAAGACTCTGAAGTAAACACCTCAGAGTCCCATTGTTAAGCTTCTTTTGCCAACAGTTCCTGCATTCCGGATCTTAAATCATTAAGAGTGTATTTTTTCATCTCTGATTCCATCGCTTCCTGGATGCTTTTCAACTTATCATCCAAAAGTAAATGGATATTCCTACCAACAGGGCACTCTGGATTTGGTGATTCATGAAATCTAAATAAATCTCCATCCTCCAAAGGCTCAATTGCCTGATACACATCATAAAAAGTTATATCTTTAAGATCTCTTGTAAGCTCTATTCCGCCTGTTCCTCTGATAACATTTATTAGCCCTGCGTTCTTAAGCTGAGTAAGTATCTTTCTAATGATGACAGGATTCGTATTTATACTGGCTGCAAGAAAATCGCTCGTTACCTTGTGTTCATCTTTAAATGTATCCACACATGTAAAAATATGAAGTGCAACCGTAAATCTGCTTGATATCTGCATTTTTAATCTCTCCATTCCATTTCGGTTGGCGCAGAACAATCGTACACTGGACGATTTGCTCCCTCCTGTCACCATTTTACTTCGTGGCAGATGTAGTTGCAATGGTTACATTAAAACTTTCCGTTTTCATTAGCCCATGTAGACTTATCAGCTAATGTCTCCATTACATCCCAATGCTCTGCAATCTTACCGTCTGCATCAAAGCGGAATACATCAAATCCGACCTGCTCTCCTGCTCCTGCAAAATTATATACTGTCTGAAGGAAAACCTTATCTCCATCCTCAAATGAACGAATGTTATTAACAGTTGTTTTTACAGGTGCCTGTGCAAGTCCTTCAACTGCTGCTACAAATGCATCAGCCCCTGTTCCAAATGCAAGGTTATGCTGAATATAACCTGTTGCAAGAAGTTCCTTTGCCTTTGCTGTATCTCCTGATACGAATGTTCCGATGAGTGCTAATGCTTTTTCCTTATTTGTCATGATTATTTTCCTTTCCGGGCTCTGCCCTGCGAGGTAATTATCCTCGAATGTTAAAAAGTTCATCGTTGTAACCGTAGTGGTTTCATCTGATGGTGTTAATATAGCATCGTTTTGTTGTAATGTCAATGGTTACATCTAAATTTTTTCAAAAAAAATTCCAGGTGCAGTTAAACACCTGGATTTAAAGCAAAACAATTATTCAATAATTGGTAAATCATCATATTCTAGTCAATACTTCTTTTAGCATACCAATTCCTTCTGCTCCCCAAATGGTTAAGGCCTGAGGAACCACTGCAACAATGATACCCACAATAAGTCCTTGCCATCTGAGATTTTTAATCCGCTCAGGAAATGTTCCAAAAGCACCCTTGTCAATTCTAGCACTAACGTCGGTTCAAAATTTTCGCGCATACACCAGTTGTCGATTTTTTATATAGAATTATTAGTTTCTTTATAGAGTTCTATACCCTTTTTCAGTCTATCCATTCCATCTATTACAATGCTCCTAGGACAAGCAAGATTAATACGCAAGAAACCTTCACCGCCTGATCCATATTGTCCGCCTCTGCTTATAAAAAGTCCTGTATTCTTTCTGATAAAGTGAGCCAAATCATCCTTACCTTCAGTTAATATAGAGCAGTCTATCCATATCAGATATGTTGCCTCTGAATGAAGAATTGTAACATCCGGTATATTATCTGCTATGAACTCCTCACAGTACTTTTTATTCTCATAAATATACTCATTTAACTCATTCAGCCAATCCTCTCCTTGAGTATAAGCAGCTACTGCTGCTGTAACAGCAAGAAATGAAGGTTCTCCGCATTCATCGGTATTGAGCTGTCTCCATATCTTATGTCGCAAGATTTTATTAGGTACAAAAACCGCACTAGTAGACATTCCTGCCATGTTAAATGACTTAGAAGGAGCAATTGCAGTTATACTAACATCTCTGCATACATCAGAAGCTGATGCAAACGGAACATAACATTTATCTGGATCTGTGATATCACAGTGAATCTCATCAGATATAACTATAACACCATATTTATGGCATAAATCTCCTATCTTAATCAGCTCATCCTGCGTCCAGATACGTCCTACCGGATTGTGAGGATTACACAAGAGCAGAAGTGAAGACTGTGGATTCGAAAGCTTCTCTTCCAAATCCTCAAAGTCAATTTCCCATCTGCCATTTTTTAGGGCAAGCCTTGATTCAAGTGCCCTTGCACCATTATTGACAATACAGTTATAAAAAATATTATATACTGGTGTAAGTATCACAACATTCTCATTAGGTGTTGTCAATTTCCTGACAGAACTTGAAATAGTCGGAATAACACCTGTTGAAAAAATCAGCTCGTCCTTGCTAATTGTAAGATTATAACGTCTTTGCCACCATGAAATATATGCATCATACCATTCATCAGGAATATATGAATATCCATATGCACCAATATCAAGACGAGACTTCAGTGCCGATTTTACTTCTGGTGCCGTCTCAAAATCCATATCGGCAACCCACATAGGAAGTTCGCCATCTTTAACATCCCATTTCATGGCATATGACTTTTTCCTATCAATCACTCTATCAAAATTATATTTTCCCATTTTAGCTCCAAATCATCATGTTTATATGCGTGTAAAATATATCCAATATATCAGATAAATCTTCTTATATCAACTTACCAGATGAAATGATTTCTCTTCTCCGCTAAGAGCATCTTTTATAGTAATATTGGTCTTATTAATATCACAATTATCTGGTTCTACTATCAATTCAGCAATTTCTCTAGCCTTGATGCTACCTGATCCGGGATTAAGAATTCCATCTACTCTATTGATGATCTCTGCATCTACATCATAAACATATTCGAATGCAAGTCTGGTATTCACAAGTCTGCAATTTATCATCTTAAGATGATCTATGTAGCAAAGCCCCTGATCAGATTCTATAGTACAGTTAATCAATGTCAGATTTTTGGTGTTCCATGCCAGATATTCTCCGGATATATATGAATCATAAACTGTAACATTTTCACAGTTCCAGAAACAGTCTTTAGTAATAAGTCTGGAATTTCTGATTTCGACATTTCGAGAACCATCAAAAGCATAGTTACCAAATAATTCCAGATGATCAACCTTAATATTATTGGTATTCATAGCAAAATAGTCGCCTTTTGCCGTTACATTTGACAGTTCAACTCCATCACACATCCATAAGGTCTCCTGAGCATTAGGAATCGATGAATTCTTGATTACAAGGTTCTTACATCGCCTAAAATTCTTAGGTGCACCGATAAGGCTGTCCTCAATGGTCATATTATTGGTATACCAGACTCCTGATCTACCCATTTCCTGCCAAACACAATCTTTGACATAAACATTGTCAGAATACCATACAGGATATTTCCACTGAAATTCACACCTGTATAGCTCAATATTCTTGCTCTCCTTTAATGGAGATTCTCCATTATGAAATACTGTATCATAAATCTTAAGATTATTTCCTCTATATAGAGCTCTTTCACCTGATAGCTGCTCTTCCTGAATTATTTCATCAGCTCTTCTAACCGGGTTAAAACGCTTTAAATTAGACACCATAAACCTCCTGATTATCTATTAACAATTATTTTTATGATATATGGATTATTCCAAGACAGTTGTCTTTTTTAGCAAATCGCTTATATTATAATAATACACCTTAAAGTAAACTTGAGGTCAAGGATATCTGAACAGTTTATACATTTTTTGCATTTATATTTAATGCAATTTATTTATACTGCAAATTACTATCAAGTACGGATGCCTTACTTGCAAAGAATGAAAATTCTCCACTATCAAGAAGATTGCCAGCATCATCTGTAACTCTTATATCAAATACCAGTATATGCTTACCAGTCTTGAGCTTCATGCATTCACAGTAGATGTATTCTGTATTGACTGCCGGTAAGAGGAAATTGAGATTTGCAGATACTGTTGTAACATAGTATCCGCTCATGCTGCCTGTAGCACCTGCCATTGCATCTACAAATGACAAAAGCGCGCCACCGTGCATGCTACCGTATGTGTTATTAAGTCTCTCATCACATTTGATACGAGCCTTACTGTATGTAGAGCTGAGCTCCATAATCTCAAATCCAATGAACTGATTGTTAATGCTATAGTAATTTAACACAGATTATTTTCTAATAAAACTCTTATCATGATCCGAAAAGCCATCTTCATCTGATCGATATCTTTCGACTCTCATATGTAGATCGTATTTATCACTCAGAGCTGCAAGTTCCGCCATCATTGGTGATGCATGATGCTTGTCAATTGCATCCTGATCTGCCCAGCTGTCAATTAGAAGAACTGTCTCTGGCTGATTTAGCGGGATAAAATATTCATATTTAAGATTTCCATCCTCTGCACGTATTCTGTCTGCAACACCTGATTGTTCCATTTCTTCGGCAAATTTTCTTGCATTTCCATTCTGTCCGGTATAATACAAATTGACTGTAATACTCATGATATAACCTCCTTAACAATTAAATAATTGCACGAAAAAAGCAGCTGACATAAGCCCACTGCTTTAATGTACTTTGTAGCTATAATTAAGTTTTACTTTTGGAGCTGCTTTGCTATGATAGCACGCTCTTTACCTTGTATACCACTAGCTGTAAGAGCCTGATCCAAAGTCCATTTCATATTTTCCATCAAGGACTTAACAATATCAACTTTAGTCTGTTCAGCTCGCTCATCAGCAACCTTATCAGCTAACTTTGTAAATGATTCACACATAGCATCACGTCCTTTCTCAGTTCCTTAAATTCCTGATTTTTCTTTAATAGCCTTGAATCCATCATGCTTTGATGAAATCTTGGCCGTCTAATATTTGAACCCTTAGTATTACGCTGAACCTCTACATCAAACTCTATACCATTTCCATCTATAGCATCAATATCAAGCTTGATATTTCTTCCACCTGGATATGGGCTCTTAAGTTCAACCTGACCTTTAACTCTAACGACCCTGACATCCTTACGCTCAAGGATAATCTGCAATAAAAGTTCTGTGGCTTAAATATTTCCATCAAAAAACTTGCTCATAAGGTCATCATCAAATAAAGTTAAATCATCAATCGCTTTATCAAGCTCAGCGTTAATTTGAGCACTGAGCCCATTTCTAGAGGATTCATCCTCTGTAACCTTTTTCTTAGCATACTTACTCCTCACATTAATAATATTATCATACCACCCCCAAAGCAATTAGCAAAGAGCCGATTTAACACAAACTTTATATGTGTAAAATGCATATCTGCACTAAGAAAAAACACAATGAATCGCGAACCCCCGTCCCCCTGAGTCAAAAAATAGAGAGCCGGTTTCCCGACTCTCTATTAGTAAACTTGTTCAGTTCTGAATTAGTTATGTTTCTCGGCGATAGCTGCCTGTGCTGGTGTAGGCACATGACGTATCTTTTATATCACTTGAAGCGGTCGACAGTTGTTTTTTTTTCCAATCGGAAGTGGTCTGCTTATATGCTTCATTTCCAAAGGCAGGATTTAGATACCAAATGAATTCCCCGTGATCATACACCACTCGATCAACAAAGTTATCAATCACTGTATCAGGTATCTTAGCCCTGGAATCATAAGCAGTCATCTTAATGAACTCAGAAAGACTTTCAATACGTCTATCCTTTGCTTCATTATCTTCCAATTCTAAAATCTGCTGTCTACACTCACTATTAATCTTTTCAATGTTTGAAATCTGATCTTCAAGTTTCTTTTTTTTACTTCGAAAGACTTCTCTGGAAATATCTCCGTCAGCACACATATCAACAAGATTAGCCATTTGCTTATGCAGCTTATCAAGTTGCTTCATGTTACGTTCAAGCTTTTCCTTATCATTTCTTTCAGGAGCCTTAACCTCAGCCACATCACTCAACATCGACATTGCTTCACGGTAAATAGCTTCCTTATTGTTTAAAAGCTTTTTGAAAATGAAATCAGCCTGAACTTCCAACTTCCATTCCATAAACGATGAGTTGTCACAGATTCCATCAACCTCAAGGCCTTTCTTCCGTCTGCTTTCAGGTGTGCCTGTTCTTAACTGTCCATAGCACTGATAGATATACGAAAGATTTCCATCTTTTGCCTTGTGAGCGATTCTTCTGTTCATAGCATGACCACAGGTACAAACAAGTTTGTTGCCCCAGATATGCTTACATGGTGACTGACCAACAGATCTGCCATTCTTATCACGCTTTCCGATTCGATGTTTTGCTCTTAACTCCTGAGCCCGATCAAAATCTTCAGGTGATACAAGTTTTTCATGAGTGCCTTCCACATAAACCTTTTCAACGGCTCCAAAATTATTGATTTTCTTTTGAACCAGATAATCAGGAACATATTGCTTACGATAAACGATTCTTCCACAATAAAAAGGATTTCTAAGCACCCTGTTAATGTTACCGGACTGCCATCTGGTAAGTCCTGTTGCAGTCTTTCGGCCCTCCTGCTCCATGATGTCCTGAATTTTACGAACACCATTGCCGGATAAATAAAGCTCGAAGATTCTCTTCACGGTCTCAGCCTGTTCTTTATTTACAACAAGCTTATCCCCTACTCTATCGTAGCCAAGGATATTACCATTGCCATACAGAACTCCATTCTTAAATGAAATCATCTGACCGGCTTTTACTCTCTGTGAAATCTTCTTACTTTCGTTCTGAGCCAGCGTTGCCATGATTGATAGACGAAGCTCTCCGTCCTCATCATTCATTGTCCAGATATTGTCTTCTGTGAACCACACCTCCACGCCGTAAGATTTGAGGATTCTGGTCTGCTGCAGTGTATCAACTGTGTTTCGCGCAAACCTAGATACCTCTCTGGTAATGATTAGATCAAATTTCTTTTCTTTTGCATCCTGAAGCATTCTCATAAAAGACTCACGCTTATGAATAGATGTACCGGTGATACCTTCATCAATATATCGATCCACCAGCTCCCAGTCAGGATGCCTTTGTAATAATTCATCATAGTACTGCACCTGATTCTCCAGTGCAGAAATCTGCGCCTCATGCTCTGTAGAAACACGAGCGTAGATAGCAGCTTTTCGCGCCATATTGCACCTCGCATTCCCAATTAAGCTGTCAGTACTATGAGTACATCATACAGCTTAATTATATAATGGTTACTCTAATTACTCAATTGGTAAATCACGCTTTTTCGCGATATACCGCAGTTCTTCGTCTGTTATTTTTCCTTCTTTGTTAAGCTGCTTCATTATGTCAAAAGCAGCATACTTAATAGCCATTTCCTCAGCTTCCGGAGGAAATGTAAGCTCTTTTAATTCCTTCATGACCATCCCTCCTAAAGCTTCTCAATGAAATAATTTTCCATGTAGGAAATCAATTCACAATGAATACGGCTTGCCTTTCTTCTGACAACCGGAACAGATACACCAGCTTCTTCTGCCAGTGTGTAGTAATCCTTCTCCTGCTTAAGAAGCGGAATGATAAGTTCCTGCTCCTTCACACTAAGTGCATGCAGGTGTCTCTTGAAAGAAGCATATTCATCAGCCATCATTACAATGACATACTCTCTTCTCTTGAATTCCTGTACCAGAGCCGGATCTGATAAAGCATCCTCTGCTGAATTCAGTCCTTTGATAGCTCCCTCAAGCATTACATCAAGAACCGCTTCATCCGCTGTAGGATTACTATAGTTACCCAAATTCTGAATACGGACTCCAAGTTCATCTTTGTGATTGCTACGCTTTCTTTCCTTCTCTGCCTTAATCTCGTAGATCAGTCTCATTTTGCAATCCTCGATGATTCCCTGGAAGGAAGAGTAATTGGAATAAATCAGTTCGGCCCTCTCCCTAGCTGATTTGTCACCGTAGCTTTCATAGATATTAACCATAGTGGCCATATACACCTCCTATATTCAGTTGTGTTTATGTCACTAGGCTGCGCGCCGCTTCGTAACTCTTTACATGTTCTAGTCTAATTGGAATGCGCCTTAGAATCGTTAGCGCGGATGTGGACATAAAGTACACATAATGTGAACCTTAGTCCTCAAGAATCTGAATCTGTCTTAGCATTTCAAGTGCAGACTTCTTTGCTTTGTCAGTCTTCAGATTGTTTAGAATCTCTATTGCTTCATTCACAATAGGATCAAGATTATCCGGTGAATCACCGTTTAATATATAATCAGCAGATACATGAAACAGGCGACTGAGCTGTGTAAGCATCTCCGCTGAAACACCTCTGCTGTTGTTCTCATAATTGGAAATAGCAGACTTACCTTCTAAATGAAGCTTTATGGCAAGCTCCTCTTGAGTAAATCCTGCATCTGTTCTTAGTTTCTTAATTCTTCCCCCAACTGTAGTTACATCAATTACTCCGTTGTTTCTGTTTAATTTCTTCATAGCTACACCCTTTCCGGTGCCTTCCAAAACAGAAGCGAACCGAAAAAAGAGCGCAAAAATAAAAGAGCACTGCAAAACAAATACTTAAACCAGCTGATACGCATATACGTATCTTCCAGTAAGCTTCTGTTTTGCAGGCCCTTTTTAATCTGAATAGATGTCTTATGCTCCCTGGCTGCATCTATCCGTAGTAAATACGACTCTCTTCACAAACTCTTGGATGTCAGACGTCACTCATTTGTAAGTCCTTTAACGCTGTACCAGCGACCAATCCAGCAATCTCCCTGGCATCCTCATAAATATTTAATTGTAAATCTAATTGCTACTTACCTAACTTATTAAGCTTCGCAGCGTATCCGGTTAAACGAGCATGCCTCTTCTTGGCTAGCTCCTCCTCGGATCTATTATCATCGAATACGGATACCTTGCCTTTCTTCACGCACACAACAAGGCGAGCACCGCATTCCGGGCAGACCATATACGAAGTTGTACTAGCTGACTCCATAAGAAATCCACCACATCTGTGGCAGCAAACCACGCATTCCCCAATTTTTTCCTCCGCTGGACTCATCAACATCACGCCTCCTTTGACTTTCAAGCTTGATATCTCTCATTCGGAAAAGGGAAAGAAACCGATATGATGAGCATACTGTAATCTCCCGATAATGACCTTTCCGTAGTGTAGTCAACACTGCCATCATCAATGCACGACTGGTCTGATCTGTAAAAACTGTTTAGCACACATTACGCGAGGTCTTTAATGACCTTAACAGCTACACCCTGAATCTCACAATCTGAAACAATAATGTCCTTCATGGTCTTATTCTCAGGATGAAGTCTGATCTTCTGATTCTCTTTGTCTACAAAATAGCGCTTCAGCGTGTTCTCATTCCCTACAAGTGCAACAACAATATCGCCATCCGTGGCTTCTGATTGCTTTCTGACAAGTACCAGATCTCCGGGAGAGATTCCAGCATCAATCATGGACTCGCCGTTGGCTCTTAGTAAGAAAAAAGTTCCGTTGCCAAACATAGAAACAGGCAATGACACATATTCTTCAGCGTACTCTTCCTCCAGTGTGGGAACGCCGCAGGAAACAGCACCTAGAATTGCTACGCTTGTAAACTCTGTCTGAACCTTCTCGGTCTGCTCAGTAGAAATCTGCTGGCCATCATATCTGATCATGCCATTGTCACTCATGGCTAACAGATACTTATATGCAGTTCCTCTAGCAATACCGACCGCATTGGCAATCTCTGTTGTAGACGGTGAGTGGCGATAATTTTTGTAGTATTCCTCTACAAATGCCTTAATAGTACCCATAAGCTCTGTAGATTTATGTCTCATACGCCGCTCCTTTCTAAAGGAAGCAATATGCTTTCGTTACTTCCTATTTGAAAGTATATCACCACGAACACTTGTTTGCAACAATAATCTACAAAATAACGAAAATATCTGACAGCCGCAAAAATCGTGCACTCCCCCTTTTATGATTCTAATGGTAACAAAAAACCTGTCCCAATATAGGGACTTCCGTATAGAGAGTACACACCCTTCATTCTTATTCCATTATTACGCCTTCCCTTAATGTAAAAACACAACATTCATAATAACGATAGTAACTAGTTCCTATGATTAAATTATACGCACCGACATACGATATATCTGTAAACGGTAAACCATCGGTACCGCCCCTTAAGTAAGTCACGCCCGCAGGCGTGACAGTTACTTTGTTACTTTACGACACTCATCCGGAAGGTCTTTAGACCACGGAAGAAGTTTTTCAAGAAAGCTTCGATCCGTATCATCCATATGCTCTGGGATGACTGTCAGCAGATACTTAAAGTACTCATATGGCTTTAAGTGGTTTGCTTTTGCAGTTTCAGCAATGCTGTAAGCAATCGCGCTGGATTTGGCGCCGGCGATGGTATCAATCATCACCCAGTTCTTCTTCCCAATACAGAAGCCGCGGATTGATTGCTCTGCTGCGTTGTTATCCATTGGAACTTCGCCATCTTCAAGAAAGACCTTGAGGTACTTTTCTTGATTTAATGAGTACTGAATACCTTTGTATGTTTTGCTTCCACGCAATACGTTCGGCTCCATCTTTCGAGTCCACGCAAAGTAGGCCTCAACAAGAGGCTTAACCGTAAGTTGGCGATGTTCTAAACGTTCCTCTGAAGAGAGGTCAGCCAGCTTCTTTTCCTCGCGATAGATGGCCTGAATCATTTTCAGAGCCTTATTCGCGGTGCAGGACTTTTGTTTGTCTTTCGACGCAGCCTTTAACGCTTCGTCAAAGCGACGTCTCGCATGTGCCCAACATCCTGCAATGGTAAGGTCTTCACGTTCACTTTCAATCGTGTGATAGACTTGATAACCATCGGTAACACAAACACCTTGGAAATCCTTGAGGAATTCTCTCGGATGGTCAGACTTACGAGTCTTCTGGTAATCATAGATTACAATCGGTTTGTCCTGGTACATCTTACCAGTGCGATAAACCCACATGTAACTCTTAGAACCAGCATCTCGTCCGTCCTTATTTACGAGACATGGTGTCTCATCCGCCTGTATGACATGGTAATCATAGAGGCGCTGATGCAGATAATCATAGATTACTGCCAGATATCGGTTTGCGCACTGGATAACCCAGTTCGCCATGGTCTGTCTTGAAATGTTAATGCCTGCGCGATTATATTCGGCCTCAATCCGATATAAAGGCATGGCATTTACGTACTTTGCGTTACAGATTCCGGCTACCGTACTTGCAGATGCTAAACTATTACGAAGCAGTTGCTTCGGATGGTTTGCTTTTACCATTCGTTCTGATTTCGCTCCGGAGTATACAGCTACATGATGCTCCTCAACAGAAACGGATGCCGGTGTATATTTATAGCGCTTATAAACTTCATCAGGAAGTCGCTTCCAGGACTCATCTCCGAAGAAGGATTCTAATTCTTCTTCCGACATCTCGTGAGAGATTTGTTCCACAGGTAAGCCTTTGATATCTTCTTCCTTTTTTCCTTTGGGCTTCTTGCGGGTAGTAGTAACCACTTCCGGTTCTTCATCCTCGTAGAACTCCTCAGCAATCGCTTCGGCCTCATTGAAGATGATTTCACCATTCTCAAGCGTAAAGGAAATCTGGTTCGCGATATCCGATTTCTCAGATGAACGACCAAACCGATGTCGATTCATATCAGCCATCTGCTCCAACATCAGTTGCATCTTGTTATCAATTGATTCCAACTGATCCTGCAGTGTTAAAAACAGCTGTATGAGCGTCGCCTTGTCGAAATTATTCAGTTGTTCTTCTGTGTATCTTACTGACATAATCGCTCCATTTCTTATGGAACTATTATAGCGAAAATGCAGTATTTTAGCGAATTCTAGCCGTTCGAGAATTCGTCAAACTGCCTATGCCTGTAAGCTTCACATGTTTGATATATGAAAGCCTAATAAAAAGGCCATTCAATCGATACGATGGTATTTCCAGAGGATTTTGGCAGGTATACAAGCCATAGAAACGGCTCTATGCCCTGCAAAATCAAGACTTTTATAGCCATGATTTAGGTCGTAAAAATTCTCTGTTTTATACAAAAACTATGCGATTTCTTTGGGCTCAGTAAGTTCAGAAATCGGATGCTTTGCAACTACGGATAAGCCGCTCATTAGATTTCGGTATTGTTCTTCCGTAATGCTAAGGGCTTCCTTTGCAGTTCTTGGCCATGCAAAAGATCCAACCTCTAATCGCTTGTATAGAAGGAGGAACCCATCTCCTTCCCAGACAAGCCCTTTGATTTTGGTAGCCTTGCGTCCGCAAAAAAGAAATAAAGTATCTTTATCAAAAGGATCTAGTTGGAATTGCATCTTAACGTAGGATGCAAGTCCATCGATACCTTGACGCAAGTCAGTGTATCCAGTAGCTATGTAAATCTTCTTAAAGGCAGTCGTATCATTTAGCATGACTGGCCACCTCGATAAGTTTCAAAAGAAACTGTTCAGAAATATCTTCCGATATTTCAATTCGAGTGCTGCCACAAAGGATGGATGCAACACCGGAAGATGTACTGACTGTTTTACTACTTGGTGCTGGTGCAAGTTCAACAAAAGTAGGTTCTACAACCGCAGGTGGTTCGACTGACTTAGCAGGAACAATAGATGTTTGTTCAAGCGAATCAACATATAGCTGCTGTATTTTCCTTAAGCGGCAATAAAACGTTGCAGGTTTGATGCCATTGGCTTCGCACCATGCCGCAGAGGACATGCCCTCAGGGCGGGCTTTGTATGCTTGGACTTCTTCGAACCATTTCTGATAGCGCATACTTTGCTTTAACTGTGCTGGATTACTCATTTGTGATTACCTCCCGTAGTATACATACTATGTAGACTATGCATACTCTACATAGTTGATCTACTGGAATTATCGCAAAATCACAGCACGCTTACGAGGTACCGATGGTTTACCGGTTACATATATCTAATTTCATATAATTAATTGCTCTTATATCATTTGAATGATATTATATCAATATACTTAATTTCGATATTTTTTAATAATAATACATATCAGTTTTGAAAAGGGGATTGCATTATGGGGTATATTGAAAACGCTAACGATTTCATTAAGGATAAAATAAAAGAAACCAACATTACACAAAAAGAAATAGCAGAAAAAATTCTCGGAACTAATCAGCCTAATTTCAGCTCGGCTCTTAATCAGAAAAAAGGTCGTCGCTTTACAATTGAACAGTATATCGCATTAGCTGATTACTTTGGAGTTTCACTCGATGAGTTATTCGGACGTAAAACTGCTTCATCTCAAATTAGTGCTAGGAGCATCGGCTCTTGGATTATTGAATTATTCAAATCTAAAAGAGCAATTTTTAAAACCATAGAACTCAATGAAACAGATACAGATAAGCGCTATGATAGCTATCCAACCTCTACAGAATATCAAGCGCTGCTATTTCCAAACTTTGATAATAATAGTGCTAGGTATCAATCATTTTATTTTGATAAAATGGTTAACGGCGATTCTGCATACTATGACAATAGCGATCATGATAATATTGCAATCAACGCTTTCATTAAAAAATACTTGGATATCGAGAACTTCAATTCAGAAAAAGGTATGCCGGAAGAAGCTTATAATATAGTAATAAGTACGTACCTTAATGAATTAAACTCAGCTCCTTATTGCGCGCCTCAAAAATTTAGAGAAAAATTTGTGCCTGCAGATGAGGATTTATTTTAAAAGTTCACACTAAAAATAGCCCGCGCGTGCGAGCTATTTTTTATTTCTCATCCTTGGGAACAGCACCAATCCGTTCCTGAAATTTTAAGAACCATTCACTAAACATCTTTTCGTTCTTCTTATTTTTGATCTCGTCTAAAAGTTTCTTAGATTCTTCTACGTTTTTCTCCTTAATAGCATCCTGATACTTGTATAAAACCTTAGAGCAATCTACACAAATATTAATGTCTTTTTCTAGCTCTTCAAATGACTCTAAAAGCTTTTTCTTTTTTCCGCAACAAGCACATTTCATTACATACACCTCCACTAAGCAAATGCTGGCACCATATCAATTTCAATGACATCCTCATCCTTTATCACTTCTCTTGTATTAACTGCCTTCTCAAAATATGGGATTAAGAATTGTTCAATATCATAGTACTGATGATTAGATTTTAATAGATCTCTTTGTAGTTTATTGATATCCTTACCCGCATCATCTAACTCAGAGATGAGTCTATCAATCTCTTCCTCTGTCATCAAATAATCAACTGCAAGGTTTGCAACAGCAGCATTAAACAATCTTGCCGTAATAACAGCATCATCCTCTTTAAATAGATTAGTAAGCTGCCTCATGGCAACACCTAATACTGTTCCACCGATAAGACCACCCACAAATCCCAAAACAGCGCCTAGTCTTTTATCTACTTTCTTGCCTACTTTTTCACCAATTTTTCCTGCAGCAATTCCAGCACCATAAGCACCGGCAATATTTCCAAAAAATGAAGCACTTAATGAAACCATGTTTTTTACAAATTGTGCACCGCTAATTTTCTTATCAATCACCTTGTATATATCCGGAACCGCAAAAACAGTGAATAATACGCCCTCAGAAACTGCGGTGCTTCTCAATGCCTTTGCAAAGCTCTTTGATGCAGCACCGCCAGATATCTTTGCTTGGCCAAGTAGCGCTCTTTTAGCATTAATCAATTCCGTAACAAGTTTCGTTCCCAATGCATCGGTTATTTTTTCCGAAATAGGAATCATTGCCTTTGTTAAGCCAGTACGTGCAATCTGATTAGAAATTAGATTTGCTGCAAACGCCGGTCCAAATACCTGAATAGCTGTATCTATCGCAGCATCTTGTGCCTTTTTTCTGTTCTTAGTCTTCCAAAAAACAATTCCAAAGGAAGCTAATGCAGATATACCTGCTGCAAATGTACAAGTAACCGTTCCCGTAGCAATATCATAGGTTATAGACTCGAAAGTACCTGCTTTTGCAAGATTACGGGCTTGTGCATACGTCAGCTTACTTTTTCTCACCAATTCTTTAGCTTGACTAGGATCTGTCACTCCTGGAACCTGCCCTTTCGCGATTTTCTTTTCCATCGCAAGAACAGCTTTTTCATATTGATCAGAAGGCACCTCAACCTGCATTGGTTTTCCAGATTTCAAATCGTAGTATCTATACTCAAGTGCACCTGTATCTGGATTTTTCTTAAAGCAAGCACCAACACTTGAATTTGCATTCTTACAGAATTTACATTGAACCGGTTTCCCATTAATCAATTTATCAGGGCCATTTTTTGCATTATCTCGTCCTACAACTGTAGACTTATCTCCGCTAAGCTTATCTAAAATGGTGCTTCCTTCTTCTGCATAAATACCATGACCAGTTTTACTCTGATCTGCGCCATAGGCAGCATTAAAAGTCGCCTGTTCAAAGTTTAATGCTTCTACCTCGCCAAGTGCTGCAGACTCACTAAAATCATAGGCTTGGGCCTCTATTCGTTGTAATTCTTTTTCATAGTTCTCAAAGAAGGAGCAAACATCCTTATTCTTAAAATATAGAATAGGAACATCTCCGTTTCGAAGAACATATACTTTTTCTCCGTCAATTTCTTCCCTGTCAAATGAGTATGATTCAGGATCAAAGTATTCCCATAATACAATCTGATAAAAAAGCTTCAACTCGTTTTCTTTTTTATTCTCGCCATTTTTACTTTTCTTTAACGCTCGCCTAGATGCCTTAAGAACTATTCCTCTATCAGTAATAACAGTTCCCTCCGGATATCCAGCAAAAGATTGAATATCTGCCCATAAAATATCAAAGTCATTGGGTACCGGCATATACTCTCTAATTTTAGCTTTATTCTTATCTGTTAATTCTGTTGGTGATGATGGCATAAGTTTCATCAGCTTTTCCAGAATATCATTCATCTAAAACACCCTCTTCTACATCAAAATAGTTTTCATATCTGTGAATGAATGCTTCATGAATAGCATCCAGTCTTCCAACCGGTGACCATTCAAAATCAGTGTTCTCAATTACGCCATTTAAAAATGCTATATAATCTTCTTCTTTTTCAAGATACATTTTCTTTAAAATAGCAACAGGGAGATTGACGCTATAAACGGTACTTTGATACGGTTCTTCTTCAATATCTTCAACGGCGTACACCCTAACCGTTTCATCTTTTGAAAGAATTAGAGCACCCAAAGCTCTATCATCTAACAGTTCTAAAATAGCCTCTCCGACCTGTTCTTCTAATTCTTCAATAGCATTGTCACGCAATTTTTCCTGCCACGATTTGTATTTTTCCAGATCATGACCTACTCCTAACCCCAGCACAAGGGTAACTACTGCAGCATCATCAAGATATCCAATAACTGGTATAAAGTCTGGTATTAAATCAATTGGACTAATAACATATATCAGCGCAGCTAGAATCGAAATAATTGAAGTCAATGGTATATCTGTATATTCCCGCTTAACATATGACTCCACCAACTGATACATACTTATTATGTCATCAATCACTGTTCCTAAAACCGGAATGTCATATGCTTTATGAAGAAATGACTCAAATTTAACCTTAAACTTTTCCCACTTATTTTTATCATTAAGTATTTCTTCAGCTTGATCCTTCTTTGCGAAAAGAGCACTCTTTAGTTCTTCTTCTGTAAAATTAGTTTTAAATCTCTTCGTAATAATCACCCCATATTTTGTTTTACTTGCGTATCTTTATGAATTGCTCATATACTTGGCGCATATCCGGTTCAATCCTAGATAGCGCTTCCTCTTTATAAATATCCGGAACGCCATAAAACGCTTCTGCAATTCCAGCTGCAATACATGTTAACGTATCACAATCTCCACCTAGAGATACTGCGCATCGAACTACGTCCTCATAATCAGTTCCTTCCAAGAAGGCTGTGATAGCTTCAGGAACTGTTTCCTGGCAGCTTTCTACATGACGATATGCTGGGCGGATTTCATCAAGTGTTCTTGATAAATCATATCCAAACTCATCTATAATATATTTCTTAATCTCATCCTTTGACTTCCCTGTTCTTGCCAAGAAAATTGCTGAAGCTGTAGCTTCTGCGCCTTTTATTCCTTCAGGATGATTATGCGTAACCTCTGCTGTAATCCTTGCTACTTCTCTTGTACGATCTATGGTGTCATAAAGCCATCCAACAGAAGATACACGCATAGCAGAACCGTTGCCCCAGCTTCCATATGGGCTTTCGTCATCAAGCTGTAGCCACCAAATAAATCTGCCTCCATATCCAGCTCCTGGATACTTACGCCCCCAAGTCTTCATTGCCTTTATTACTTCATGTCTAATTGTTTCATCATCACTATTCAGACCTGCCTTCATGAGGCCATCTGCTACGGCAATTGTCATAACAGAATCATCTGTATATTCGGATTCATCTATGAATAATGGACCAAAATCCTTTATCTTTTCACCGCGGTCAAATTCATAAGGGCTACCGACAATATCTCCAATAATTGCACCAATCATTATTTTGCCCTCCTTCCGTTCTTCTTACCGCGCTTCTCGTAATCACGATCAATGTCTGCTTTCCATGCTCCACCTGCAAATGTCATAGCCATATCTGCAGCTTTGCATTTTCTTACTCGTGTTACGGCAGCTTCAAGAACCTGATAATTAAGGGCTGTTCCTACTTCATCACAATTATAATTTGCTGCTCTATCTCTACTAATGCCCATATTTCCTGCAACTTCTATAGCATCAATATTGGCTCCAAGGAAAAGGAACTCCCAGTTGTATTTTTCTTGCTGACGCTTGATTAGTTTCTTAACATCCTTGAAAGAATAATGTCTACTAGCATTTTCTAATCCATCTGTTGTAATAACAAACAAGGTCTTAGCCGGTCTATCCTCTTCTCTTGCATACTTGTGAACATTACCGATATGATGAATTGCTCCACCTACCGCATCCAAAAGCGCTGTACAGCCGCGAACATAATAATCGTCTTCTGTAAGCTTCTTTACTTCACCAATAGCCACTCTGTCATGAATCACATCTGTTTCATCATCAAAAAGAACGGTAGAAACAATAGCCTCTCCTTCTTCTTTCTGCTGCTTAGCTATCATGGAATTAAATCCACCAATAGTATCCGATTCCAGTCCGCTCATAGAGCCACTTCTGTCAAGAATAAATACGATTTCTGTTAAGTTTTCTCTCATAGTGATTACCTCCGTAATTAGCTTATTTGCTTGTTTCTGAGGTAATCATATCTCTATATGCATTTATGCCGGTCACTTGCCAGGCGACATTTACGAAACCTGTGTACCAAGCAGTTGTTCTCCATGTTCAAATAGAGCTACATTGATTTCATATATGTCATATGCTTCTTTCTCGATAAAGTACTGCACTATAACATCCTGCTTACTACATGGAGATAATGCCAGTCCTGCTCTTGAAAGAAGATCCTTCGTATCATCTAAATCCAACTCAAGAGCTACTGCTAAAGCAAGAACTGTAGCCTTACTAGGATTCTTTGTAGTTCCACATTTCAGCTTAGAAAACGCCTTTCTATCAAGATTAGCCTTCTTTTGAACTTCTACATCAGTAAGTCCTTTTGCATCAGCAAATGAAAAAACAAGTTCCATAAAGGTTTTGTCCAAATTATTTACAACATCATCTAGACTTCTTTCTTCCTCTAATATCGGTGCTGATAAGCACATATCAGAAGAAAGCATTTCCTCTTCATCCTCAAATGAATCCTCAATCGCGCCCGCTTTTTTACTTGAATCTTTTTTCTGTCTCTTCTTAGCCTTGTTGGCTTTTAAAAATCTTGGAACTGAGCCAATAGTAGCAGTAGCTAATCCACCAGCAAATGATTCAGAGCCACGTATATCCCTTTCATTGTCGCCATAAGGAGCCGGATATTCTACTCGATTCTTTTCATCTACATAGTTGTCATTGATATACTCATCAATATCGCCATATAATTCTGATGATAGTGAAACTGATTTTTCATCAAAGACCACAAGATAAACATCCATATCACTTCCAGACATGAATGCTTCAATCTCAGATAAAGCTATCCTAAGCGCGATTCCCTTTGGAAACCCATAACTTCCCGATGCTAAAAGAGGAATTGCAAGGCTTGAAATATCATTCACCGAAGCAGCCTTAAATACACTCCTGTAGCAGCTTCTAATGATATCTTCTTCGCCCTCTTTACCACCATGCCATGCCGTTCCTACAGTATGAATAATGTATTTAGCGGGAAGATTATATCCCTCAGTAATAACTGATGCGCCACGATCAATAGCACCAATCTCATGACGTTTTGCAAGAAGCTTATCTTTACCTGCGGCTTCATAGACAGCACTATCAATCCCTGCACCATATCCTGGCATAGGGTTCGCAGTGTTCACTATGGCATCTACATGCATTTTTGTAATGTCATTACGGACTATTTGAAATGGCATCTATTCTTTTCACCGCCTTGTAATTAACCGTTTAATCTCTTTGCTAAATCCTCTTCGAACTTCTGTACTTCTAACAATGCATTGTCTAATCCAGAGAATATTTCACTTTCATCAAGATCACTAGGAACTTGTATCTTAGTAGTCTTAAATATTTTCCACCATTGCCAATCTTTCTTGGCCTGTTTCATAGATACGATCTCATTAATCTTGTCAGCTACAGATAAGAACTCAGCGGAAGCATTTCTAGAACTTAAACTGAGCTGAATTATGATATCTTTGCCATTTCGATTAACGATTTCATAAAAATAATGATTATCTGTATTCCATCCGCTTGGAGCATTTGGTATATCCGGCAGGATTTCAGACATTGTCTTGGTAGTAAACCTTGTACAGGTTCTATTACACTTATCTACATTGTCTATTACCGCATCAGTTTTAACCGTCCATGTCCTTAGTATTTCAGCGATCTTCTGTAATCTGGCAACCTCTTCAGAGCTTCTCAATTCCGATGAGTCCTGTGAGAATTCATCAACAAGATAAGGAACAATAACCTTGTGGAATTTATCACTCCATTCACCTAAAAATGCAGCCATCTTATCCCAATCTTCTTTATTAGTTATGCTAACATCATCAAGCGAATAATAAATCCAGGACATCTTATACTCATCCAATCTATCCCAAGACAACTTGACACCTAACGAATCCTCAATTGCCTGCTTATTTGCATGGAGAATATCAAAAGCCTTTTTATTCTGTTCTGCCTCTGATTTATCTAAAATAAACTCAACTCTTGTCTTATCGTAATTGGCTGTACATGAAATATGAAAACCACCAATTCCAAAATAACCTGAAACAGTATTAGATGTTGAAGGGTTCACATTGGTAAACATTTCATATTGATTCTTTTCCCGTATTACAGGTAAAGCTTTTTCCCAGAAGGCAAATCGAATTTTCTTTCGTCCACCTGACTCAGCAGCTACTTTAATAGTTTCTACCGGAAGCTCACCTGCATCCCATATCTTACGAATTTTTGCCTCTAGCTCTGCTGTTCTGGCATAGATTTTAAGCTCATTCCATTCAGTATTATTATCAATAACCTTCCTCGTAAGCCTTATATCTGCAAGATCCTTGATCCCCTTACGTCCATTCTTACCATTAATCTTGTCTGTAAAGTTTCCATTACTAATAGAAGTATTTAACTTTGAATTTAGAAGAGTCATGTTACCGATTTCATAAATAGCATGGCTTCTTACACGCTCCATCTCATCAGCATCTTCAACTTCGTTTTCATCCGTATCGTAAACCGGAACATCATACCAGTTCTGAGCCCATTTCTGCGGCATAATATGCTCAAGCGTGTACTCATACTTGAGGATCTTAATATCAACATTAAGCTGATTTCTCTGATACAACTCTACCCAGAACAGAAGCAATGTTGGTAATTTATTGGTGGTCATACGACGCAATCCATTTACAAAGTTTCCTTCGGAAATGTACTGACAGCTTTCCAATACATCTTGTGGTGTTTTTTTCTCATCTACTAACTGTAAGCATTCATTGTTATAGTTCTTGGTACTACCTTTGCAGATAGCATTTAAAACAATATATTTTTCTAAAACAAAGAAACGACTTCTAATATCCTCTTCGGCAATGCTTCCGTTTTTTAGATAATATAACTGCTGTAATAAATAAGGATGAAATGTAGATACCTCCAGCACATTAGAGATATTAAAAATGCGTCCTACATAATCATCATATGTGAGTAAGTTATCTTCATTAGAGAAGTATTCTCTGAACACATCCGCGTAATCATGCAACTCTTTCAAAAAAGCCTCTACCGAAGATATATCCATCTTAGAGATCTTTTTTCTGTATTCTTGAGGTAAATCCGCCATATTGTTTTCTGCTGGATTAAAGAATCCCTGTACAACGGCAAACGCATGAAGAAAAGTCTCAATATTACTTCGTTTCATACGACCATATTGGCGTTGTGTTTCCCAATACGCATTAGTTGATTCATCAGAGACAAATGCATCCACCCAGGTATCTTCATATTCTGAAACAGCTCTTTCATCTACTGTAGTAGGATCTTCTGCCCTTAATAACTCGACATATCTCTGATACAAAAGGTTCTTTATGGTATCAGCACTTGAAAGTCTTACACCAGCAGAATTAACAGTATCAAATATCGCCTGTTCATTATCATTTACGTCAAGATCAATATTTACCAGGAACTTAATCTTATCAACCGTAAGAAGCTCCCATAAATAATCAATTGTCTCCTGACTTACATCTTCCAACGCATCCCTAAAATAGGCATATGCTTTGATAATTGAGCTTGTGGTGTCATCATCGTCAAGACTGACGTATTTTTCCCATCTATCATCAGTATCAAGCTCACCATTAATAACACTTTCAAAAGCCTTTTTATCTAAGTGGGAATGATTTATTTTGACATGAAGTTTTTTCTTTATACCACCTTCCGGTACAAACAAAATACTTTCCATCTGAACCTGACATGTCTTAACATCAGATTCATCGTAATTGTAGCTTGCAGCATTCTTTACAATATGATCATAGCAAGCTCTAAGCAAAATGCTTAAAGTAGTCAACCTCTGCTGTCCATCAATAACAGAGAATCTTGCCACACTTCCTGCAGCTGCTAATTCATTCTTTAAAATGATGGAACCTAAAAAATGATTCTGATTCTTGCTTGTAAGATTATTAAAAAGCTCGCTCCAGTTGTCCTCGCTCCAAACGTAAGCCCTTTGGAAGAAAGGAATATCGTAATAACTTGGAGTAGCTAAAAAATAAAATGATTTGTCTTCTGCCCTCATTAAAAAATACACTCCTTAATACTGTTATATAATTATTTTCCCTTGATAGAGAAATAGTATTTTCTTTACCTTATAAACGTGGACCTCTTCGCGTAGGTCTTCTGTGCAGAAATGCATTAATTTTCTGACGTTCAGCTTCTTCACGTCTCCTTTTAATATCTGCTAACCACCTATTTCTTTCCTCAATCATTTCTTTCCACGGACTAAATGATAGCCAGTGACTTTCAGGAATAAAAAATTCATCTACGTTCATGGTCTCAGATAACTTTATAGGATGCACAGATAAAACCACCTCGCTATAATCAAAATCTTCTCTAATTAAGCGATGAACAATGTCTTCTTCTCCATAATATACACACACGCTATAATTATTTGCTTGAAGAACATTTCCATTTGAGACTATGCTACTTAACATTTTTCGAGGAGATCGTAACCACTTAAAATGTAAATGAGTATGACATGGCTGATAACTTGTATCATCTTCCTGTCTCAATCTTCCAAATTCTAAATCAGGTTCTTTTCCTCTTTCATCAAATACCCATACTATTCTTCGGCCATTATTCGCATGAAAAAGTGTTCGTGACCTAAATTCTTCAGCAGATATTGGACTATGTTGAAATTCGATGACAGTTTTACTTTGTTCTAAATAAACATCTGCAATGTGTAATTCTCCTGTGTTTTCATCTTTGAATCTTACTTCTAAAGATTCCGAAGGAAATAGTTCCTGCATATGAATATGCCATTCGCTCTTACTATCCTTATCTGCTCCGTAAGGGCAATTAGCATCAACTTTATGTGCAAAATGAGGAGCTTTTATCTCTCCCTTTTTGTGAGTCAAAGGTCTTCCGCATTCTGGGCAAAAACATTCCTTATAGCGCTCCTCTCTGTTTGCATATATTCGATTACCGTCTTTATCATGAGCTACAAGCAATATAAACCGCCCTCCTTAAACAAGAAAATCTTTACTCAACAGGCTCTAAATAATTTACTCTTTTGCCATGGGCTTTAGCATAATCAATCTCAGAATGTGTACTGTCACCTATATAACCACCGACATTGATTACAAATATTTCATCTGCCATATCAATCTTGCACTTATGCATATCATCCAGCATTTCCTTCGTCTTGGTAAGTGTTCCTTCGTCCATATTCTCCCAAACTTCAGAATCGCCTGAATGTCCAAAGAGGCCAACACTAATTACAATGTTGCCCTCTAATGTAAGCCGTTTCTGCACTTCTATAAATTCATTCTTAAAACGAGTACTTCCGCACAATGTCACAACTGGATATTTCATTATTCTTCCTCAACCTCAGCAATTTCACTTTTAGGTTTGATATCGATTAATGCAAGGGTTAAATCGCCTTTATCATCTATAAACAACTGCATCTTTTGTTTCCTAAAAAGAAGCATATTGCTTATCATGATTTGGAAAACAATATGATCTACATCAGCAGCTACATCTTGTAATTTTCCAAATGACTCTGTTAAAGCCTGAATGGCCACTGTTCTTATCTTATCGGGATAAATATCAATATTTCTCAGAAGCTCATCAAATGCTTTATAAACCATTTCGCGTCTTGCATCATCTAAATGTTTAACGTTATCAGAAATGTAAACAATAGCATTTCTACTAATCGACATTAAACAGCCATAATTCATCAGTTTCGATAAATACTCAATAAAATCCTCAACATCTGGTTTCATTCCTATTAAGAAATCTACCAACGATGTAGTATTAATATTCACTAATTCATTTTGATGAAGCGAACTTAGAATTGCCTCAATTGAAACTAATGCATATTCATCACTATTATTTGCTATTGATATAGCATCATAATCACAAATTCCAAAGAGATCCTTACTATCAAAGCCTTCAAAAAATTCACCTCTTAAGTCGTTATTTGAATCGAGCGTAGGTATTTTTCTGCAGTATTGTTTAATATTTCCAGCCTCTTTGATCCAGAAATCTTTTCCATCATCACCAGTTTCATTTATAAACACTTGTCCATCAAATACGCCCATTGTAGCCACAGTATCTCTATCGTAGTCATTGATGATATCTGTGACATCACTTTCAACCTGTTCAAGTGCTGATGTCGATATAAAAACACTTGAGTCCTTAAGTTTCTCTGCTGGGAAACCAATCTTATACAACATTACAATAGCCGTAAAAGACAAAATATATTTTTCGCAAGTATCTGATGAACACATGATTTCTCTAACAAATATATCATTTGTCGAAAAAATCATATCTACAAATTGCAAATAATTAAATCTAAAAAATCTCTTATAAGCAAATAGAGGAAGCGGAACATCTTCGAGATTATTGTACTGCTCAAGCCAATTACGATGCTCCTGTTCATCTGGAGAAAATTCTTTCACTTGTTCAGTAAAAGCCTGCATGTCCATAATCCCATTTTTTACTGGAATAGCGATCTCCTTAGCAACACCTGTTTCTGTCATTTTTGACATACAAGTTCTAAAATAATAAAAATCTAATGGAGCTATCTCCTTTATCTGATAGTCAACGTCTTCAATCTTAATCCAGTCCCCTTTATGTTTCCTAATATATCCCAAACTAGCTGCATCATCCGTATAAATATGATAATCTCCATTCCAATACCAAGGAGACGCAGGCAACACTTGTGACTCATATATACATACACACTTGGTTATACCATCTTTAGAAATACAGTATGCAACAGTATCTACATCTAATCCTTTTATTGTTCTTGTCCCCTCTGTTTTAGAAGATGTATGAAATCCAACATATTGACCAAATGCTGGATTATAAACATCATTCTCTGTCAGAAGAATTGACTTTATAATTTCCCCTTCAGCCTTTACTCTGTTCCCTTCTCGTTTATAGCACTCAGCTGCAAGAGAATGTAATCTGGATGTCCCTATTTTTTCCGCTGCTAAAAGAACCTCTTCTTTAACTTTTCTCTTATTTACAAAAGATAAAGATATAATGGAATCGATTACATAGGCATCTTTAGGATTATCCTTAAAAGCATCATAATAATGTTTGATAGCTTCCAGTTGTCTACCTTTCCCCTGCTCTATAATGCCTCTGTATTTCTTTAATCTTGCGTCAGATTCCCCTAGCAGTTCTGCTTTGCTAATATATAATTCAGCTTCATCATATTTTTGATAATTTAATAATCTTTCAATTAAAAGATACAGCGATTGCCTAAATACAAATAACATTTTGCCTTCTTGGCAATGTTCAATAAACTGTGATTTTGAATCATCTGACTCGTCTACTAATAACTTTTCATTCCAGAACTCATAAAATCCGTCATATTCTTTTGAATATTCATCTAGAAATCGCATATATTTTTTGTTATCATTGACAGCTCGTAACGCTCCTAAGAACATGAAGAATATATGTCCATCTTCTGATAATACGTTCTCATGCGATATGCAAAAATCAATTAATTCTGTTTCATTCTGTCTGCTTATAAAATAATTGCACAACAACCAATAAGTATGATTTGCAATGCAGTACTCATACAGTTCATTCAAATCGATTTCATGCTTTTCAATTTTCGCTGAATATACATAGTCAGACAGAGGTCTTCTATTCTTCAACTCTTCTGGAATTATATTGTCAGCTTCAATATCCTTTCCAGAAATTAAAGCCACCTTTGCTTGGATCCCAACGTAAATTACTTTAATATCCGGTGTTAACCCTAAATATAAGGATTCCTCTTTTTTTAATTCTTCAGCAATCGCAGATACTTCGTCTATAGCCTTATCTGGATTTTTACTACCAAGTAATGAATCAATGCGTCTATCATCAATCAAAACACGATTAAGCCACGTTTTAACATCTTTTGCTAAATCCATCATGGCATCCGAAGTATTAAACGCTCTTTGCTCATATAAGTATACGATAGCAACCTGTTTTACAAGCCTTGTTTCTTCATAAACCAGTTTCTTATTCAGTTCAAAATTATGTACTTCTACCCCTGACTTCTTAGATATGGACTGAGTAAATACTTTGCCCCAATCGCCTGTTTCAATGCTATCAATAATTGTTTTAAGAGAACTACTAGTTGCATAATCCGAGAGTTTTTCAGCAGTCTTGTGATTTAGTAATCTAATTGGAGCAACTGCTCTTATCACATTATCTCTTATAGTAGTATTAGTGATTTTCCCAAGACTATCTGTCAAATCAATATTTGTGTCTACAATAAATGTATTCTTTATGCACTCATATAGATTTTTCAAATCTGTTGATTTGTCTATAACCACCGAAGCAAGATTCTCAAACTCTTTTATTCTTCCTTCCCAAATACTTGTAATCAAAATTTCTGAAAGTATTTCGGCCTTTGATTCGCCTATAATGCTAGCATCTTTAATTGCATTAAGTATTATTTCTGTTTGAGTTTTGTTATCCTTTTTTATCTCATTTTTACCATCTACAATTGTCTCCTTCATCTCAGCAAACTCTCTAAGATGTTTAGCGACAATAACCTTCTGCTCAACAGAAAGTTTTTGATTATAATAAGCTCTAACTTGGTTTTCGATGATATTGCATAAATCCCTGATTAATCGTTCCTCATTTGGTGAAAACGATATTGCTTCAGCATTAGCAATTTCCCTAGCTTTTTCTATCCATGATGTAAAAAATACTTTGTCAGATTCTTCAATTTTTGTAGAAACAGCCCTTTCGACTATTTTTTTAAGAAAGTCTGTACTTCTAATAAAATACTCAAATGCGCCTGAATCGATGTAGAGACATTCATTTCTGTTGCAAAAGTCTACTATTGCCGTATTAAGATTTTTAAGAAACTGCTTATGTTTCCACTTCGTAATTATTCCCTCTTTACCATCAAGAACAATTTCACTTATATAGTTTTGAAGTATAGGCAATATCCACCCAGCAACAACTAATTTCATTTATTCCACCCCTAACGCTTTAAACACAGCATCTTCAGCGCTTTGATAGAACACCAAGCTAAAACTACTCATAAGTTCAGCTGGCACTGTTCCAAGATCCACTGCTGATGTCTGTGGTAATAATACTTTTTTTGCACCACTATCAAGGCATACTTGCAATGTGCTTGCCAAGTTCTCTGCCTTCATAATTGTGCCACCAATACTAAAATCTCCAATAACGACCATCGAGCTCTGAACCGGTCTTCCAAGTCCGATAGAACATAACGCAATAAGCGTAGGAAGAGCCAGCTTATGAGTCATGCCTATACCCTGAAGATCCTGATAATTAATTACAAAATCCTTATTGAGCACACCAAGAGAACCGCTAATTCTATTTCCATTTGCCTTCAGGAAATTAAATGCAGTGTCTACAGCCTCTTTGCATTCTCTATCAGTACCTAGACCTGTACGATCAAACTTACCATTACCCGGAAGCATCTGAGATTCAAGTCTAAATACACCTATCATGTCTGATTTACCATGCGATACAGTATAAACTTGACCTGGATTGCACATTCCCTCTGGAATAAGCTTCCCACCGCCTTGTTCAGGTACTGAAACATAGTGTTCAGACATATCATCCATATCTATGTATGAGAAATTAACATCATAGAACTCCATGCCGCCAAGCTTTTTAAGCTGCTCTTTAACACGTCTTCTCATTTCTAATGCAATCTCTAATACTTCAGTTACATCTTCTTTTGTGAAGTTGCCATCTGGATAAAGTAACTTCAAATAGCCATCAACCATTCTGCGAACCGCAATAGTATCACGCTGGTTAAGATTCTTTCCAAGTCTAAAGTACTTATCAATAGCATCACCAAACTGCTCTTTTCTGAGTTCACGAATAAAACCTGCAAGATAATCAGTTATAAAACCATAATCATCTGTAAAATGCTCTGGTCTGAATTTTGGGATCTCCCAACCAGGATTATAACAATGCATTCTATCAAGAAATGCTGTATCTGTTCCCATTTCAGGTGGAAATGGATCAAACAAGCTCGATGTCTTCAAAAGGACATCCACACTCTGATTGATATTTCCTACGAATACCATAGATGCAGATGCAGCCTTCTCTTCTTTTCCTCTTGCAAAAGAACCAGAAGCCATGTAATCCTTCATGATCTGAATGCCATCTTTATCTTTGAAATTGATTCCTGCGACCTCATCAAAAGCAACAACATCCCAAAGGCCTACCAATCCCATGGTTTTGCGTCCCATGTTATAAAACAGATTAGCAACGGTTGTTTGTCCACCTGATACAAGAATACTATTAGGAGAAATTTCTTTATAAAGATGCGATTTACCAGTACTACGAGGTCCCAACTCGCAAAGGTTAAAGTTATTCTCTACAAGAGGTAGCATTCTCGTAAGAAGCAACCACTTCTCTCTGTAAGACAGTTCATCTGGCTCCATTCCAGTAGAACGAAGCAAGATATCAAGCCACTCATCCTTGGTAAATTCTTTTCTTCCTGCTTTCAGCTGATCCATATCAACGTTTGGCATCTGAATTGGAGTAAGCTTTGTAATAGATACCGGAGACAAATCCTTTTGCTTAGACTTCTTTGATCTAAGCTCAGCGCCATCCATATCTACAATTCCGAAGTCATCAGAACCGTCAGCACCATATTCAAGCTGAACAATGCACCATATTCCTCCGCAAAGAAGTCTGTCGTACTGCTCAGGATATTCCTCAGAAATTGGAATTCTCGTAAGTCCAAGGTTTGAAAAAGAAGCCTCATACATATCCAGCTTCATGTTAAGCTCAACAGTAATCATATCAATTACTGTATGAGCACCTTTTTGACGAAGCAAAGAAAGTACCTTCTGTGCCTCATCTGGACGCACATAATTGTTCGATAAAATACTTTTTACTGTCTCAACACCACGATTTATAATTGTTTCATCGTCAGAATTACAGTACTGACCAAGCAAATATTCCAATACATAGATTGGAACATTTGCGCCCTCTTTAATATGTTTTGTCAGGTCTTTACGGACGATTTTTCCATCGAAAGTCTGCCTAAGCTTTTTATTCAATTCTTCTCGTTCTATTGATATAGAATTTCCTTCGCCCATTATCTACTCACCCTCCTGGGAAACCATTATGCCTTTATCACTTTTCCGAGCGAAAGACATCCAATATTCGTATCTATCTTTTAGAAACGTTTTTCGTTCGTCTGTTGTGTACTTCATTTCATCAATTTTTTTACAGAAGTCCTTTATATTCACTATATTTTCAACACAATCGGGTCTATATCTAAATGTTGGTGCAATGTGCAACGCTTTATATTCACCATTTGAAACAACCGAAGTAATAAAATTTCTGCTATTATAATCCGGCCTTAGCCTATCAAATGACATAATTCTAATACTATCATTTTGATATGCATTTCTTTTCCCGATTAACATTTTATTTCCTTCATATTCTTCTCTTCGTCCATAAATCAAAAGATACTGCGGTTTAAATTGAAGAGATCTATAATCATCACTGATTCCGTAACATTGAAAGAAAGTCTGCTGAGCTGTAGGGTCATTTAATAACGTCTGCCATTCTTGCAACTGTCCATATGCATGTGTGAAATCAGAGGCAACATCGCCACTCCTGGTAAACATTTTCTTAGAGGGTTTCTCAATTTCAATAAATACAGGACATAATTGCAAACTATTTTTTGCAATCCACAAAAAATCCGGTTTACGTCTGATAACGCTTCCTAATTCAGGCTGACTAATCAGAGAATCATACAATGGATAATGACCAGATTGACCTATAACTTCAAAAGCTCCTGGCACAAAAGATGGATTCCATTCAAAAAAATCTTGAAAACTCTTTTCATCATCACTTTTGTTCAATAGCAAAGACTCATATTCTTCATTTACTTTTTCTTCGTACTCCTCCCAAGACACTTCCTTAGGAGGATTACTTTCCAACTTATATTTTTTTTCAAAAATAGACACTACGATTGCTCCTTAACCAAAGAACCCAAAATCATCTGCAGCGAATGCAATATCAATTTGGAATTCTATTCTTTCCGGAAGATCTGTACTATCTTCCTTTTCTATAATCAGATAGTAAAGTTCTTTACTATCATAAGCCTGTGATTTAAGACTAAAGTTACATCTAAATGTACGTGCCTGAACATCTTCCGTAGTCTTATCAGCAATAATCTTCTGTACATCAGAAATCTTCTTGCCAGTAGCATCCACAAAATATGCATTATAAGTACACTTCTCTCTATTTAAGCCAACAGCTTCCTTCTGATAGAAATTAAGAGAAAAGATCATATTGCTAATCTTATGGTTTGCTGAAAGAAGATTTACTTCTACAGGCTTGGTATCATACTTATCCTTATTTCGCTGGTATTCCTTAGAGCTATTGCGTAGATGCTTGTACTCAATAAGAGGTACACACATTTCCTGCAAGCTGATACCACCATGTACAAAATTCATTCCTGAGCCTGCACTTGTCTTGATTCTTATGCTGCCTCTTGGCGCATATCCTGCATAATCTGTTCTTCCTGATAAAAGATTTACCGGAAGTAAGAAATCAGGATCTTCTCCCTTTGCCAAAATAGCAAAACGTCTGCCATACTCAATAATCCTATGAGCAAAATCAGACTTATCAGTCTTGGATTCCTCTGTAAGTGGACTATATGTATATAAGAATCCGTGATCAGAAGTAATCATGATATTTACACCGCTAAAATCATTAACAATAATTTTTACAAGGTTTTTAATCTCATCAATAGTCTCTGTACATGCGTTAAAGACCTTCTCTTCTGATGTATGACTCGTTTCATCAATCGTATCGTGGTAGATATAAACTACCTCTTTGCCCTTAACCAAGTCAGAGCGCTCACTTCGCTTCATTGCAACAAGATCTGTTGCCTTTAGCACGATACTCTCTGAATTAACCTGCTGTAATAATTTCTCACGGTAGGTACTGTCTGTGGACTGACCATCATTTAATACCTTTAGCTGATCATTTTTTAACTCAACATTTATCTCTCTATGAGGAAGTAACGCAGCCATACCAAACTTTGTAATAGTAGGAAAAATTCCTTGCATACTAGACAGGTTGACCTTACCCTGCATATCACGGCTTATCTCTTCTGAAAGAGAAACCGCAACTTCATATCTCATTGCATCAGAAATAATGACATAAACTCTATTATCCGCATTCTTAATCTTGCGATCATAGAAATTTTCCTGTCTTTCAATACCTTCAATAAAACCTTGCTTCTCTAAATCAGCTGCAACTTCCTCAGACCAGTTATGTCCAAGTCCATCCAAATACCAGTTGGTGTAAAGTCTCTCAACCTTATCGCATACTGCAGTAAAAAGATCCTGAAGATTACCGCCATAAGTTTTCTTACTGTTCTCATAGCTCATATGGAACTCACGATAGTAAGTATCCATCTTATAGTATTCCTTAGTGTAAGCATCCCAAATCTTCTTAGCTCCCACAAAATGGAACCCTGCGGCATTCTCTTTATAGAATTCATTCATTTTTGCAAGAGCAACAATACCGGTATAATAATCCTTATACTCATCAAACCACACCATAGCTCGACGTTTCTCTGCAATTGCAAAAATACTTTCAGAGCTTACAATCTCATTTGAAATATCAGTCATAAGCTTTGACAGTATAATTCTATTTATACAAGGTAATATCTCTGTATCTGCTAATGCATCTGCAGTCTGCTTTGATACTCTCTTTTCAAGATGCATTTCATTTTCTACTGTTTCTGCAATAGAAGCATAAGAATCTGCATCATCACTATGAATCCAATCAGAAATCAAGTCACTGCAATATGCCTGTAGTTGAGAATTTTCTGTCATAAAATCAGAAAGTCCATCGAAAACACTATCTGGGAGTGTTCTTCTTCCAGCGGTTAAAATAATATGAGCAGCCAACTTTCCCAGACTGTGATCCACATCATTGTATCCAGTAATCTGAGAAACCATACCCCAGAACAAATCAGATGCTTCATACTTTACAAATTCCTGATATAAATAGTTATCAGCAGAATTTAATCCTGCCTTCAGAACAGATTTAATGATTGATAGAGGATCTGTTCTCTGCGACTCTCCAATTGCAGCCATTACAGCAAGTTGCAGTTTTGTAGGAGAATCCAAAGAATCCGCCAACTTAACTACATCATCTCTTCTTGATTTTGCATTTAAGAATTTACGATACTTTTTGACCTGATTGCGCAGAGCAACCGATGATGGTATTCCCATTTCATCCATCCAAATTGCGATAAGATCTGCTCTAAACTCTTCACTATATAACTCAACATCAAGAAGCCAGTTATCATCTGGTTTCTCATAATTCATAGAGTTATATATCAAGAAATTCTGGGTAGGTTCATCTACAGCAATCGTCTTCTTAATAGCAAAATTATTATTCCCTGTAAGGCAAAGAACTTTTGCATTATGAAGTTCTAAATCATTAATCTGATCTATGAACTCACCTTCCTCGTCGTACCAAATAATAATTCTTCTTTTATAGAACTCAGGAAGGACAGCCAAAAAACGCTTATTCAATTCCTGACTAATTGTTTGTAAATCCATGAAATCATTCCTTTACTTTATTTTCGCCAATACATCCTTAAAGATGTCATAGTTCTTTTTTACACCTTCATCAAGGTCAATAGAGATCATCTGATCGGCAAGATGATGAATTCGCTCCTCATATTCGTGAAGCTCTTCATCTTTTTCTTTAAGCATTTTTAACTTTTTATCCAATTTCACCTTATCAGATCCAGAAACACTAAATTGTCTTTGTTCAATTTCGTCTATTGCTGTTCTATACCTAGACTGAAGTTCATGAACATAATCTGTTCTAATTCGAGCAATAATATCCTCACGATATCTGTGCATATAGATTAAACATTTAAAACCATTCTTTTTGCCTGAATCAAACAGCCAATATATAGGTCGTTTACCAGCTCCTGATAAAGAGTATATGTCACAAATATCAGTATATAAGTCGTTCATGAAATATTCTCTAATTTTATTTTTGGGCGTACCAGAACCTTTTAACGAATCAGCAATATAAGACAAGTTTTCTTCTAAATCTGCTTCCCCAAAAGCGGCCTTTATAAACTCAATAAATCTTACAACTATATCATCATCAAAATATTCATCATCAGTGATCGGAATTATGTCATCATTATCAACTGAAAACGAACTAGATTCTGGAATTGTAGTGTAATTATTTGCACAAATTATTCCAGGTTGTTCCAGTGAATACCTTCCAAACATACAGCCTACAGCATAGACTATAAGGCTTCTAATATCTTTCTCTCTGCTAGCCAGTCCACATGACGATTCAAGTGACTTTTCATCTACACTAAAGTCAATCTCGTTTTCTAGACCATAAATATCAATAAACAGCTCATTTATACGTTCCTCATTTTTTTTCAAACGTACAAATCTGTTTCTACAATCATCATCCCATTTAGCAAATGCGTCAGAAATTTTACCCTTTCCATATTCTAAAAGAGGATGTTTCTTAAAGTCGAATGATTGCTCGTGAGAATCCCAATCTTTCTTAGCTATTTCTACGCAATCTTCAACCAATTGATCTATCTCTGGTTTTCTTTCTCTGTCAAAATAAACCGGTATACGTGCCATATCTCCAACCTGAGTAGAAATAGTCGGGTTTAGTATTTTTATGCATTTCTGGGATATCTTCGAATTTAAAAATCCCAAAACATATTTAATATTCTGTTCCGCAGGGAAACCGCTCGATCCCTTAACGTCAAACAAAAAACCACCTTCACAATACCTACCCGAAAATGAAGCACTCGTAATATCAGACCATGTAATACATGGTTTCAGGTAAAATTGAGGATTTCGTATAACAGCACCCGGATATTTTCTCACATCCCTACCATTGTATTCCCAGTTTATTACATAGCTTCTATTTCCATACCATCGTCTAAATGCACCACCCTTATTGTACGGAAACCATTTATGAATGCCATCATTTGTATCATCAAGATTTGTATACCCAAATCCAATCTTTGAATAGTCACATTCAAACCATAATCTTAAAAACAAATCATTTTTAGCTGTCTGCAGTCCTACTTTAGGTTCAGCAATCGCTTTCAGTGGTTGCGCACTTTCAAATACATTTAACAACTTTTCACTTGCCATAAAGGCAATAGGAAATCCCTCGATTCTATAAAAATTGCTCTTATCAAAACTATGGAAATATGGTTTTGTATTGTCTTCTATAGCTTCAAGAACCTTTTTCTTCTGAATTTCCATGCCACCAGTAAATGCAGATAAATCAAAATATGATCCAACTTTTTGACTATTATCATTGGTGAGAACAAAAGTACAGATTGGAACTGTTGCTTCTTCATACGCAGAATACTCCATCTGAATCAAAGTCGATATTCCTTTATTATCAATCAAATGCTTTCTAAGTTTTTCATACGATTTGATATACATCCAAACAAAGGGTGTCATAAATCCAGCATATCCATCCGCTGTGGCATACTTCAAGTTTCTATAAATGAATACACTAAATAAATCTGCTGAATAATCTTTATAATTACTAAGCAAATACTGCTTTAAATCCTCATTATATTTATTTAGGTATGGCGGATTTGTTGCTACCACTTTATATTTTGCAGCCATTATCTTAGCAACATTAATCAATGGTACTAATTGTTCATCTACCGCCATTTTTTCCAGACAAATATCATCTTCAATCTCAAGGATTCTCTTATCTATGTTTTCCCAATCTTTGTTTTTTACATCAATTAGCGATCCATAATTCTTTGCATCTCTAAATTCTAGAATTAAATCATTTATGTCTCTTTCTAAAGAACTATCGCCGGCACAAAAATAATCAATTACATATTTTTCTACATGATTACTCTCACGAATTGCATATATATGAGGTTGAATCCCCTTATGAAAAAAACGTCTGTCATATTGTCTAGCTTTCATCATTAGTGAAAAATATGCTAGTTGAGCAGCTCTTCCATCGATATCCAACCCAAAAATATTGTGCTTTAGTATTGCTTCAACTGCTTCACGATCAGAATAACCATATTCACGATAGATTTTCAGGAATACCTCAAATGCGTATATTGCAAAATGACCTGAACCGATACAAGGATCAAAAAAAGTCAATTCTTCCGGACTTATCTTTGCATCTACTTTCCTGCCTATATTTTGCCCGATAAAATAATCTAATTCATTGTTAATAGTTGAATTGTTATGTTCTACCCAATATCTACCGATTGAATTATCTATAATATATCTAACAACCCAGTTTGTAGTAAAAAGCTGAGTTGCCGCAGGAATATCCTGCTTTTTCACTGGTCCCTTATTACTAATATTAACTACTTCTTCATGTTTTTCTGAAATGTAATATTGATAAAACCAGCCAATTATTTCTAGTTCTCCTCCTTTGGAAGATACATCAAAATCATTCTCTTCAACATCGCTAATTAATCTATCTATTACGCTACCTTCTCTGAGTAAATAATCTGGTAGCAACAATTCTGTATAATCAGCTATTTTCTGAAACATTACAGGCAAGATGGAATTCAAATCGTTACATTGTGCAATTAGTAAATATTTAAAAAGCTCCTCCTCTTGATTATTCTCTTTCATCTCGTATATTTTGTTTCTGTCAATTCCTTGCAATTCGATATGAAGAGCTTCTGTTAAAATTTGTGGTCTAAAGTTATTGTTATCATCAGTAAATACTCGCACATGGCTTGGTAAATATCCATTAACTTCCATAAATCGTAAAGCGACAAAGCGGTTAAACCAAGTGTAGGCTACTTCTTCCATCACCTGTTCAAATCCTTCTTCAGCTATTCTTCTGATTAGCGCCTGTCTTTGTTTTCTTTCCGTTGAAGTCAATAACGTGCCATTAATGCTTTCAATATTATTATCAGGTACAACACCATCTTCTATACCATACTGTAGTGCCTTTTGAGTAACCTTCTCTACTAATTCACTCCTAGCCCACACTGCATATTTCTTAATCGCATTCTTATCCATGCTACCTTCTCCTTAATTTATTTGTATTCCATCACTTCCCTGTAAGTACTGTTTCATCTGCTTACGGATATTTTCTACATAAGCATCAATATCCTCATCGGATTTAAGCACCTTTGCAGGGAACATCTGCTGTCTTGCAATCTTCTTAATGATTTCCTTCTTTACAGGAGGCTTTTTTTCACTAGCATCTTCCGGTTTCACTACAGGAACTAGCTTTGGCCTCATAGCTGACTCAATCGCCATAGTCGCTCTGTCTTTTTCTGCCCACATCGGTACTGACATACCATCAAGAAGCGCCAAACTCTTTTCAGCAGCGATCTGTTCTTTCTTCTGATCAAAGAACTTATCTGCTCTTTCTGAAATGAGCTTTGTTTCTTCATTTGCAAAAGCATTCTCATGAATAGCCTCTAAGCACGAACGAACTATTTCAAGAAGATTTTCTCTCTTTTCATCAAGCATTGCATCATGAGACTTTTCTACAATACTCTGCAACTCATTCAGTTCTGGTATACGCTTATAGTCATATGCTTTCCCATCTATTACATGCGTGATAAGTCTCATCTGATTAAGAGCATGCTCTGCTTCCTGATCATGACTGATATAATCCAAATCATTCTTGAGGCTCTCTACAAAGTTTGCTGCATTATCAAATACCGAAACCTGGGTTTTAAAGAAGCTCTCAACATTCTTCAGGTGATCCTGCATATCATAGAGTGTATCCTCACTTGCTACTACTTTATCTATGAGTGCAATGTTGTCACTCTTCTGAGAAAGAACATCTCTTACAACTCTTACAGCATCTCGAACTGCTGAATGATCAGGGTACTTATGTCCTTCATATTTTTCACTAAGTTCATTGTAATGAGCTTCAAGTTTTTCAAACTCAGTAATGATAAATGCTATAAGACCATCTTCATCTGCAGGTACGTCCATTACATCAAGGAAGTCTCTTAAAAAATCTCTTGCTTCTTTAACCTTTGCAGGGCTTACAACATGACGTTTTGTAATTTCTGTCTTTCCTACTTCACTCTTCTTACGAAGCATATCTGGTAGCCTAGAATCAGTCGGCTGAATTGTCATACCACTGTACTTAATAGTTACCTTCTGTTCATAGATAAGAAGTGCAACTACTGCAGCTATATCAATCTCTCTCCAACCACTTGGAATACCTTGATATCTTGCCTGGATATCTGACATCTTAGTAGTGATATGCTTCATATCCTGCATTTCAAGATATTCTTCAATCTTCTGAGCCGCTCCACTGTTAGGATTTGTTCCTGCAATATACTGCTCTGCTCCTGTAAGAATTGAAACAATATCAGAATCATCGTTGGCATTCTTTCCTACAAGTTCAAGATCGTAATATACATGAGTAACAAGATACTCAAGAGACTGATCTAATTTACTCTTAGCATCACCACCCTTAATCTCAATATGCTCGCCATCTACATAGAACTCAGCCGTCTCGATAGCCTTCTTGATTGCATCAAGAGCATCTTTTTCATACTTTGTAGCCTCATCCTGCTGATTACGGATAATATCCTGAACAGACTTAGGAAGCTGTGCTACATTTCTTGTCTTTACATACTTTCTAATCTTCAGAGCATTCTCAATAAGCTCATAATATTTACCATCTCCAAGAACAACAATTGCCTGCCCCTTAGAGTTTGTTTGTAATCTAAGCTCATTCTTTTCAGTATCATCTGTTGCGATAGAATAAATCTGTAACTTCATTCCTCCAGTAACAGATCCATTTGCCTGACCATCCACATACTGGTCATATGGGAAGTCATAGATCTTATAACGATACTTCTTCTTATCGTAAATATCGCCAAATACAAGATGACCAATTCTTTCGATAATCTGAGCAGTATCTACTGATGTATCTTTGATTTCTCTTGCGATATCCTGCTCTTCATCAGTAAGGAAGTTATATGTATTACCAGTTCTACCAATGTAGTTCTGGCTAAGAAGTCTATCTAAAGATTCTCGAACCTGCTCACGCATCTGAATCTTATCCATGTTGATATTATCAGCCATAAGGATAACGATAGAATCCAAAGTTGACTTCACATCATTGTCCAGATAACGAATCAAATAAAGGAGTTTTAATACATCAACATCCTGAGGTTTGATACCTCTGTCTTCATCAGCCGCTGTCTGACATCTTTCGATAACACGACGAATAGCACCGTCCAAAAATGTATGAACAGTGTCGTAGAAAAGATAGAATGGAGCAATGCTGTATTCATCTTTATTTTCAATTTTCTGTGCAGCTTCCTGAAATCCTGAAAGCATAGATCTCTCACCACCGGATAAGTGCTTACCAGCGTTACCATGCTTACGAATCTCAGAGAATACCTTCTGCATCAAAATAAACTGATATGGAACAAATGGGAAATTCTTAGAGAAATCCTGGGCTGTTTCATATCCTCTGATATCTAAGAGTGCATCATCCTTATTGAACTTAAGTAAGTTTCTAAGCACAGAATCACTTGATTCAAATACTTCTGTAAGTCTCTTATCAGCTTCATCTGTCTTAGACAAAATTCTCTTTTGAATAACCTCATCTGCAGATGCAGATGAAAGAGAAAGTCTTGTCTTAAATCTTGCCTGAATACGTGAGAACTCATCCTGACGAGTCTTAATGATCTCATCAAGTGCTTCCTGGCCAGTACAAACAACCCACACTTTTCCTTCGCACTCACTACCGATTTTTTCTACAAGTGACTGTAAGTTAATAAGATGATCCGTGTTACTTCCGATGTACTGACCAACCTCATCAATCATGAATAATAAGCGGAAGTTATCCGGCTTTGTATTTACATAATCCTTAATCTCAGATACAAGCTGAGCAATACTCATTTCTACTGTCTCAGTACCATTGAACCAATTACGAGAAGCTTCTTCGCTCATTCCAAGAACTTGCTGTAATGTTTCAACAATATCATCTTCCCAGAATGCAAAAGCATCTCTGGACTCAAGCCAAGGCTGTCCATTTTTTTCTTCAAATACTCTTCTGAATTCTTCTGTTTTACCTTGTTTATCAATAAACTGTTCAAGCTTAGCAACCTTAAGATCCTCACCATAGAATCCAAGATAGTTATAAAACATCTTTGCAAATACTCGAAGTACTGCTGTAGCATCTTTATTGATAGACCCCTCAATATCAATATTGAAAAGGATTGTATCTGTTTCCCCTTTAGTTGCACGGTCAATGAGCATAAATGTAGCTGGATCATCTTCGAACTTACTGCGGAATCGCTCTACAGTTCTAATACCATCTACTTCTTTATTCTCTAAGATGTATGAAAGAATCTTCAAGAAGTGAGATTTACCACTTCCAAAGAAACCAGAAATCCATACACCAATGTCTGCTGTTTTATCATTAAATGCATCACCATAATTATTAAAGAATGAAATAAAATGCTTCTTCAATTCTTTTGTGATAACATATTCATTCAATTCCTGCACCAATACATCATTGGCATCCTGATCTACTTTAACGACACCATTAATTTTTCTATCAATGTCGTCCTTAAACATCTGCTGAATCTTCATTCTATATAACCCTCCAAGTTAAATTGCATTAAACGCTCTATAATATCCATTAGGTTCTAACTTATCAAAAAGCCTAAGCTGTCTTCCATTGAAACTACCGGGATACATAACCAAGATTGGAATGTTTGGTACTTCCGGTTGTATCGCTTCAAGAAGCGCATGAACTCTTGCAAAAGGAAATACTTCCCCGACTCCTGTAATAAGAAGTACATCTCCATCCCTCTGCTCTTCTGGTTTAATCTTTTCAACGAAAGCTTTATTATTTGCAAATCTGAGAATCTGATCTTTCAGATACTCTTTGCCTTTCTTCTCTTCCATTGATGCAGCGCCTTTTGTAATACGCTTGTCATCGCAAATCTCTAAAAATGCTCTATAAAGATTTTTTTCTATTACGTGGCATGCCAAATCTTGATCAGCTACAAGCTGCTCTGTAAAATATCTAACTGCCATCTCATCTGCAGGATCATAGCAAAAGATATGAATATTCACCTCATTGCTAAGTCCATTTCCTTTAAGGAAATCTTCTTCCTGAATTCTCGTTTTTAGTTTATCCAGACGTTCTAAAATATCGCTCATGTATCAATCTCCTAGACTCTCTATTTAGTAAAAACAATTGAATGCTGGCAACGCCACATCATTACCATCCGCTCTTATTGCATTATCTACTTCAGAGCAAATCATAACAGGATTAAGCTTCGTTGCTCTCGGTCCATCAATATATTCATTCTCTATGAGAATCTTATTGAGTACCTGCTTAATCTTATTTATGGTTGCGTCACTCCAAGCAGCAACTTCATCATCCTGTTCCTGCAAGCGCATGAAGAAAACGTTTAGATTCATCCTGCTGTAAGATAAATCCTGCTCTCTAAACTTTGCACCAATTACAGTAATCATGAAATCCCATACGAGACGGTACTGCTTCATCATGGCATAAAGGCAAACCTGTTTTCCAACTTCCATAGGACTGTGTGCTACTGTTTTTATAAGTTCATCATCACCAAGACATCTCAACCTTCTTAGACATCCTGTTACAGTTCTTTTCAAACTCTTTTCTGTTGGAAACTGAAAAAGGTTATCTTCGATGATTCTCGAAATAATCTCTTCATCACTGAGATTATCATCCACCAGCAGCCTCGCAACTATTCTTGTTTCATAGAATAGAAACTGTTCTCGTGTAATTGCACCACTGCCTTTATAATCACCCAAGCTCGTCACCTACTTTTTCTTTTTTCTCGTAATGAATCAAATCACCAAAATCGCAATCGAGCTTGTCACAAATTTTTTCCAAAACTAACATTGATACCGGCTCGCCCTTACTCATTTTGGCAATTGTACCGCTGCTGAGTTTTACCTCATTCATCAAATCTGTTTTATTCATGTTGTTGTCGATTAATAATTTCCATAATCCGTTATATGAAATACTCATACTTTAATAAACCTTTCTGCACATGCAAATTTGGTGCACTTTGTTTCTAAAACGCCACATACAGAAATTATACTACGATTATGAAGAATTAACAATTAAAACATTAAGAAAATCTTCGAGTTTGTAAAGATTCTGTTCACTTACTAACACTCACCTCCAATCTGGTGTTAGACTCTCTTGTTCCAATCCTGGCAGCCTATAATAACTCTATCAAAAGTAGTGTCCCATTATATGGACTCTCAGGCTAATTTTTCGATTTTTTCTACTCGTCCGCTCTTCGCGCGACACCATCTTTGATGGTGTTAGGGCGCGTCTTCGCAAAGTGGCGAGCAGTGCTTTTTTGTACAAAAAGCTACTTTCCGCTCGTTGGTGACACATCCCCAATCCCCTTGAACAGCCTTACCGGCTGGCTACGCAATTCTTACGAATCGCTATTCTCTTCCGTTGGAATTTTCTTCAGAAATGAAAAAAGATGGGAACCCATAAGTCTTAAACTTACAGATTCCCCAAAAAGAATTATCGAGTGATATTGTGTTTTTTGACACGTTCCTTCTTCTGCTCTTCATTGCTTTTGAGGAACTGGTCGATATCGTATTTTGCTCTTTGAATCTCCTGCATATCTTTCTTAACCTGACGATATTCACCGTACAGCTTTTTCTTTTCCGCAAGAATCTCAGCATACTCCGCACTGAGATCTTTTACCTTTGGTAGCTTCTTCAGATTAAGCTCATCAAAAGCATTCTTCGCCGTCTTATGAAGCAGGATTTCCTGTCTATGCTCTTCCAGAAACTTCTTGCTATATCCGCATTTACGATAATCCGCATATACGTCTTTGGTCTTAAAGTAGTCAAAGATATGTTTCTTCAAAATCTGAATCTCAGCAAGTCGCTTCTCTTTTTCTTTGATAGAAGCTGATAATTCTGTAAAACGCTCTGTTGCTGTTTTCACATTTTTCTCCAGAGCATCATAGCTTCGAATGTCATGCTGCTTCAGATATAAAACTGCCTTGGCTACCTGCTTTGTATTAAAGTTCTTGGCAAAGCGGACATAATATTTTCCTTTACCCTGAGCCAGCTTCTTTTGAATATCGATAAGAAGGTCAAACTCATGATCTTCCTTTTTCCGCTGATAAGTCTTCGGCTGTTTTTCAGCTTTTTCATTATCGTAGAAAGCATGCTCCATCTCACCGGCAAGAATCTTCTTAAGGTCATCTTCTGAATAACCATCACCCAGGGAACGTAATCGGATGAAGCGCTTCTGATTTTTTCCCTTTAAAGAAATATGCTTTCCACGCTTAATCTCGTATCCGGCATCTTCCAGTTTATAAAGCAGCTCATCAAAATCTTTTGCGCTGCCTTCCTTAAGAATCTGATCAATTGCATCTCTGATATCATCACGGAAGGATTTCTTCTCAGGATAGGTCGTTCGCTTAATACGCTCACTTGGCTTTTTCTTTTCTATGACAGATAAGCCATGCTCCAGGCAGATGATATCCGATAATCTCTGCAAAGCAAGACCAACAAAAAAGAAATCTCTAAACTTATGGGTGCAGTCAAGACTCGTAGAATTAAAGATGATGTGATTATGAATATGCGCCTTATCTGTATGAGTCGCTACGATAAAAGCATGATTCCCTTTGGTAAATCGCATAGCGGTTTCATAACCTACCTGATTTGCTTCCTCCGGTGTGATTTCTCCCGGTTTAAAGGATTGCCTAATCTGATAAGCAATGATATTGCCCCTGGGATGTCTTCCTGTCAGACGCTCATATTCTCTTTTTGAGAGCATGAATTCTTCATCAACACTCTCAGCCTGGCAGGCGTAGGAACTGATGAATTGACCATTTTCGGTCTTCTCTCCATTCTTGGCATAATCTGTTCTGTCGCTAAGAGACTTCGCTACGCTTTTACCTTTATTCTGATGCATCGTGATAAGTCTTGTAGCCGCCATGCGCATTCACCTCCTTCCCTAAATCGTAGACAAGCGCTTTAGTATTTCCTTCATCACTTTCCAAAGTTCTTCCTGATGAAATCTGATATCATCGATATCTTCTTTGTAGACACTGCCAGTTTCATTTGCTTTCTTTGCATACTGATTCATGTTGGAAGATGTGATGCCAAGAAGCCTTACAGCTTCTTTGACATCACTTAAATCCATCTGGATGAGATAACCATCAATCGCCATTTTGCGAAGATAAGCACTCTCATTTAAGATGCCGATTTCTTTCTCCCTGTCACGAATCAGTTTAGCTTCCTCAGGAGTTGCAAAGAAATGAAACTGCTCCGTTCTGTTATTCATGATTACATCTCCCTGCAGGGACAAATCACAGGAGTCTTCTTCTCAGGTTCCGGTATTGGAGCCAGCTTCACTTTTTCCTGCTGCTCTTTTATCTTCTCCATCACAGAAGCCTTGGTATCAGCAATTATATCCTCTTGATCTGCCTTTTCATTGATTTCTGCAAAATCCGGCACAGGAGCTGCAGGCACATTATTGATAATTCCGTCAAATGAATTATCATTCTGTTCCACCATATCCTCGATACCGCGCATATGATTTCTACTAATGGATGGACCAGCTCCGACATCCTCTATCGGATCAATGGACTCAGGAATCTGTTCCTCTACTGCATTTCCTGTGACTTCATCCCATTTTCTGATTTTTTTCATCTTTGCCATCTGGACGCTCCTTTCTTCGGATACTTTTTATATTGTTTGTACTGACGAGGTGGAAAGAGTTTATCTGCACCCTTTACCGGCTCATAGGTCTCAATCAGATCAACAATCATATCCTTGATTTCCGCCATAAAGTCTTCCGATGCAATATCCTGTTTTTCCACTTCCAGAAGTTTCTGCTCCCATTCAGCTGTCATAGATGCTGACTGAATCTGTTCCGGCATGACAGTAATAAGAGAAGTTCCCTTTTCTGTTGGAACCAGATACTTTGTTTTCTTACTGCCCTGTCTTTCTACAAAACCGATACGAACCAGCTTTTCAATAACACCGGCTCTTGTTGCTGGAGTACCAAGCCCTTTACGCTCTACCTCATCTGGCATATCTTTAGCACCGGCTGATTCCATAGCAGAAAGAAGCGAGTCTTCGGTAAATCTTTTCTTAGGAGTTGTCTTTCCTTCCTTTACCTTAGGATCTCTGGCAGGAAGCTCACGACCTTCTGATAAAAGAGAAGCATCCGCTTCCAGGATTTCCAAAATGCCATGTGAACCACCATCATCTTTTTTACCAGAGTCTGCTTCCTCATCATCCTGCTTTTTCCCAAGAATCCAGTCTTCCAATAGATGCCATCCAGGACTTGTGATGCACTTACTCTTTGCCTTAAAAACTTCACCGGCACATTCCACTTCCAATGCATACTCTGTAATCTCAGCCGGATCTCCAACAGAAGAAAGAAGCCTTGCGATTACAAGACCAAGAATCTTTTGTTCACCGGATGGGATTTCTGAGTAATCAGCATCCGAAACATTTTCTGTAGGAATAATCGCGTGGTGATCTGATACTTTGCTGCTGTTTAGAACCTGCTTTGTAGAGATAGGAACCATCTTCGTATATCCGTATTTGTCTTTCATCAGACAGCAAAGACGGGTTGTACTGTCATCCATATCATCTGTCAGATATCTGCTGTCCGTTCTTGGATAAGTAACCAGCTTCTTCTCATATAGACTCTGGGTATAGTCGAGAGTCTGCTGAGCGGTAAAGCCATAATACTTATTAGCATCCCTCTGCAGACTTGTAAGGTCATAAAGAAGTGGTGGCTTCTCCTGCCTGGTGGAAGTCTCCATTTTAGAGATTTTCGCTTTATCAGCTGCATTGATTTTCTCTACAAGTTCCTCTGCCTCCTGCTTAGTCTTAAATCGTTCTGAGGTAACAACAACACCAGAAAACATCATCTGAACGGTATAGAAGTTCTCAGGCTTAAAGCCCTTGATCTCAGCCTCACGCTCTACAATCATTGCAAGGGTTGGAGTCATGACACGGCCAACATTTAAAGTCTGACCGTAAACTGTAGAAAAGAATCTTGTAGCATTGATACCTACAAGCCAGTCGGCACGTTCACGACAAAGTGCAGCTTCATAGAGATCATCATAGTCTACACTTGGTTTCAGATTAGCAAAGCCATCTTTAATTGCTTTATCTTCCATGGATGAAATCCAAAGTCTTTCAAATGGCTTTTTACACCCTACCTGCTTATAAACAAGACGAAAGATAAGTTCTCCTTCACGCCCTGCATCAGTTGCCTCTACAAGGCTGTCTACATCGGAACGCTTCATGAGATCCTTTAAAACCTGATACTGCTTTTTTGTAGAGGCTGTCACCTGATATGAAAATGGCGCAGGGAAAATCGGTAAATCTTCCTTGCGCCACTTCTTATATTTCTCATCATAATGTTCCGGATTTGCCAGCTCGATTAGATGTCCTACGCACCAGCTGACAATATAACCATTGCCTTCCATGTAGCCATCTTTTTTCTGATTTGCTCCAATGACTTTTGCCAAAGATTGAGCAACCGAAGGCTTTTCCGCAATCACTAATTTCATATAGCAACTTCCTCCTTCTTCTTTGATGTTTTGGCTTTCTTAGGCCTTGCAGCCTTCGCCTTTTCCTTAATCTTTTTGGATACAGATTCTTCTTTTTCTGCATCCTTTACTGCACCTTTCTCAGTTCCTTCAAGTTCAGGCATAAGCTTTGCTATTTCATCTGCTGCCTTTACAACCTGCGGATGAGCAGCCAGATCAGGAAGGATATCTTTCATCTCCTGCATATTTAATCTGTTGCCAACAACCAAGTCATATTCATTAGCAAGAAGCTGATCATCATTAATGACAAAACCGATGGTCTTTACACCATTCATCCTGTCAGACGGAATCGACTTATAGATGTCTACTGCCTGCTGCAAGGTTAGTTTCTCATGGAATTCACCCATGGAATGAAACTCACCACACTCAGCTACATAGAAACTGATAGGTTCCTTCTCAGCTGTAAGCTCCTGTACTTTTGCATCAATCTTTGTAATAAGATCAGCTGCTGCCTCACGAATCGTATTCAGTGATTCCTTTAACTCAGGCATCTCCTTTCCCTGCGACCAGGTTGCAACATATGCAAAGCTGTAATCAGAAGTATCAATGCCATAATGCTGACACACGGTATAGGCAACGCTCTCAGCTTCCACCTCTTTGCTGTTTTTGGACTGCTTATTATCTTTCTGCGCTTCCAGATTATGAAGCTTGGCATGAGCCATTTCATGAATTGCAGTCTTTACTGTCTGGATTTCACTCATCCCGTTATTGATAGCAATGCGATTGTCCTCAACGTGAAAATAGCCCTTGGCACCTGACTTGATATCTTCAAATCCGATAGGTACAGGACTTGCTGCCTTGATTGCTTCAAAGAATGTCTGATATCCTTCCACACTTCCGGTAAGCTCATCTACACCAATGGTAGGAAGTGGCTCGCCCTCTGTCTGAGAAACATCAAAAGTACTAACTGGCTTAAAAGCAGTCAGGTTGATTTCAACCTTTTCCTTTACAGCTTCGCCATCTTTATCAAGAATGACTTTGCCAGCCTCATCTAGTTTTTCCTGTTCTTTTTCCAACTTAAAAGGAGCCGGAGCAAGGATACGGATTCCCTTCTCACCCTTCTTTACAAAGCGTCCCATCTTCTTCCATCCGGTATAGGATTGAACAAGCGTTGCGTCCGGCTTTTGCATCATAATGAGGATATTGTTATTCACCGAGTAATGCGGAAACTTCGCCATGGTATCCAAAAGATTTTGAAACTGCTCTGAACCAAAGACATCCTGCACACCTTTTTCCAGCTTTTCTGTAATATCCTTCAGCTCAGTTTTTCGATCTTCGGCTGCTTTCTTAGGATCATATTCATAGGTTTTACCCATTCTCCCTCACCTCCTTCTTGTACTGATTCAGTTTCCTGGTAAGAGACTTTTCCTTTTCGATTTTTCTACGCTTCTCATGCTTTGCCTTAAGCTGCTCTAAGCCTTCCACGTAACCTATGTACCTAGATTTTCTTGCCATTATCTGTCCTTTCTGCCGTAGGCAGACAGCGACCCATTGGGGACGTGTCCTCACGGCACCAATGAATTTGAAATTTATTTCAAATTACCTCCAAAACAAATCAGGGCAGCCCTTATGGACTGCCCCTTAGAATCAAATATTCAATTACTCATCCTCTTCAGAATCTGGTTCTTCCGATGTATCATCATCTGCTTCAGGAGAATCCTCTTCAGGTTCCTCTGACCCATCCTCAAGATAATCGTCCTCTTCATCCTCTAAGTAATCTTCATCAGGATCAGGTGATGCCTGTACCTTCTTAGGCTTCTTTTCCTTCAAATACTTAAATCCCATATATCCACCTGCACCGAGGAAAATAATAAGTGCCACAATAGCTGCCGGACCAACAGAAGGTTTCTTCTTTTCTTCTTTTACCTCAGGCTCCGGTGTGGTCTCAGTCTCTTCAACTGTTTCCTTTGTAGCTTCCTCTTTTTCCGCGCTCTCTAAAGATTCCTGAAGTGCTTTCTGCTCATCCTCATCCATTAACGCCAAGAGATCTGCTTCATCTACCATATTCAAGAAATGAACGGTTTCTGTGCCGTTATCATCACGATCTATGATGATATAGAAGTAATTACCTTTCTTGGTAACAACAGTGATAAACTGCTTGCCACCAGCTTCTACCGAACCATAATCATCTACCAGAGTAAGATTTCCATCCGGTGTAAGAGGCCCCATCTTCTCCTCTTCCTTTTCCTCTGGCTCTGCAGGCTTTTCTTCACCCTGACAGATAGAAATGTCCTCTTTGCATACAGGGCACTCTTCATTTACGCAGTCCTCTGTGCATTTCGTCTCACAGGTACATTCCGCTTCCGGACCTGTATGCGCAAAAGCTGTCATGGGAGTCATCCCAATAAAAAGAGCCATGGCACCAACCACAGCTCCTGTAAGTCGCTTATTCAATTTAGTAATCTTCATCCTCTGATTCCTCCTTATTATCATCACTGTCATCATCTCCATAGATGGATGACGTTGCTTCAGTAGTTGTGGGTTCCGTCTTATTCTCTGCTGTTGGAACAGAAAGCTGTCCGGATGCTGCAAGCTGTAAAAGCTTTGCCACCTCTTCCGGAGAAAGTTTAAGTGCACCAACATCAGATAAGATCTGACTGGCCTCTGCTTCCTTTAATTTTGCCTGAGCTGCTTTTAAGCGCTCATTGGCTTCATCTCTACGCTTTTCACAGCGCCTGACTTCTTCACGAAGCTTATCTAATTTCTCAAACATGCCATTTCCTCCTAGTTCTTGATTCTTCCAAATGTATAAAAGTGATTTTGCCAATAGTTTGTATTGATGGATGTGTACTGAATCGGATTGCCGCAATGAATCATCATGCCATTACCAACATAGATTCCTACATGACTGGCTCCTGCCGTATCATAAGTTCCCTGGAAGAAAATAAGGTCTCCAGGTTTTGCATCTTCTTTTGAAACTCTGGTACAGCAGTTATTGAGAAGTCCATCAGCAGTCTGTCTTCCATAGCTCCATCCATTACCACAATGATTGATGACGTAGCTTACAAATCCAGAACAGTCGAAGCTGGTACTTGGACTGCTTCCTCCCCACACATATGGATAGCCAAGATACTTTTCTGCCTCTCGAATCATATTGGCAAATCTGGTATCTGTAAGAGCTTCCGGTGGGATATCATAGTCCTGATAATCACCTGGATCGGGATTGGAATAAGGATCACCCTCAAAGAGATAAGCCTTGTTGCCTCTTGTTTCTAACAGAAGTTCATAACGGCTCATCTGATCCTCAGTCAGTCCCATATTTCTTACAACAGAATCCATAGTGTTGTTGGTAAGAGTTGTCACAAGAACATGCCAATCATACTCAACTTCCACCGTATAAGTGTAGGAATGCGTATTACCTTGCTCATCTGTATAATGACCGGTCCTGGTTTCTGTCCTGGTTCTCGTCTCAACGACTTCCCTGGTCGTAAGCTTATACTGTGCATTGAAGATTTCCGTAAGCTTGGCTTCCACTTCTGCCTGCGTATAATCCTCATACAGTACTGTCAAAAGAGCTGCCAGCTGATAAGGATTATGATTGATTTCAGCCAGATTATAACGGTATTCGTCATAACCAGGATACGTTGTAGGGATGTTATTTACCTGCGTCTGCAAATCTGACTCCTTACTCTTATAATCCTGCTCTACAGCACGAATGTCATCGTCATCCGCAGTATAAGAAGTAGCGATTGTAGTATCACTAAAGGAACCAAGCATTCCTCCTGCAAGACCGGCACTGCCGGAAAGCATCAGAATCAGAATTAGAATCACAAGGGCAATAATGATTACCAGTGGATTATCCATGATCTTCTCACGAATCCATTCTGCAAATCTGCCAACCAGATCTTCTGCCTTATCGACAAATTTCTTTGAAATGCTTCCAACCTGGTTAGCTGCTTCCTTCTGTGATTTCTTATAGGCAGCTCTCTGGAATTCCTTTTTCATGTAATTCTTTTGAACTGCCTTTGTGGATGTGGTCTCCTCAGCGCCCTTTTTGACATCCTTCTGAAGCTTTTTAGAATACCGGCTCTGATGAAGTGTTCTTGCTGTATTTTCAGCAGTCGCTGTAGTCTTATTCAAAGCCTCTGTACCCACATTCTGATCTTCATTCGTTCTGTCAATCTGACGGTGAACGGATACGTTTTCAGCTACCTCACGGCGAATTTTATGTCGTCCCTGTACCTGAAGCTTTTTAATCTTTTTCTTTTCTTCTGCAGTAAGCTCCAGGTCCTTTTTCCCATGACGGAACTTCTTTCCATAAGCCTTTTTAGCAGAGGTTTCACTTTTCAGCTTCTCACCCTGGCTTTTCTTCTGATATCTACCGGAGGCTCTCTTCCGTGGCTTTTCCTTCGAAAACTTCTTATCTTCATTCATTTACATCTCCTCCTGAGTCTGTGCCACCTCATCAAGCTTGGTGGTCATGATACGATAGAGTTCAAGATCCTTAGGGAAGCGATCCACAAACGGCAAGATAACATTGCCATAAAATAAAAGCCCTTCACCTTCTCCCGAATGTGTTACATACGAGAGCTGATGAGGGCTGATATTCAGCTGCTTGGCAAGGATAGCTCGATCTCCTACCGCCTGATTCAACATATAGATAAAATCTGAGTTTTCAAAGATATTCTCAACTTCCTTAGAAGCAAGTAAGTCCTTTACGTTCTGGGTGATACCGGTTGGAATACCGCCCCACTTTCTGAAACGCTTCCAGATTTCTACGGTATAGGCTGCAGTCTGCTCTTCACGAAGAAGAAGGTGCATCTCATCCATGTAGTATCTGGTGGATTTACCCTGACTTCTATTCTCAGTAACCCTGCCCCAAACCTGATCCTGAACAACAAGCATTCCAATTTTCTTCAGCTGCTTTCCAAGATCTTTGATGTCATAGCAGACAAGTCTGTTGGTGATATCTACGTTGGTTCTGTGATTAAACACATTCAAAGAACCGGTAACATAGATTTCAAGGGCTGTTGCCACATTCTTTGCTTCCGGTTCATCCTGCTTCAAGAGTGCATTGTAAAGGTCCTCAAGAAGAGGCATATTTTCAGGCACAGGATTCAGGAAGTACTGCTGATAAATCTGATGAATACAACGGTCAATGACAGTCTTTTCAACAGGCTTAAGTCCTTCCTTGCCACCAACAATAAGCTCGCACAAAGACAGAATGAAATCTGCCTTTAAAGCAATCGGATTATCATCATCCGAATAGTTCATATTGATATCCATCGGATTGATGTACTGACTGCTGGTAGGGCTAATCTTAATAACCTGACCGCCAAATCTTTTTACCAGAGCACTATACTCTGACTCAGGATCTGAGATGATAACATCATCATCCGTAACAAGAAACGCATTTGCGATTTCTCTTTTTGCCGAGAACGATTTACCGGCACCAGGTGTACCAAGGATAAGACCGTTAGGATTCTTAAGCTTCTTTCTGTCAACCATAATCAAGTTGTTGGAAAGGGCATTCAGTCCATAATACAAAGCCTCATCTCCTGCCTGGAATAATTCCTGCGTTGTAAATGGAACAAAAATAGCTGTGGAGCTTGTAGTCATTCCACGCTGAATCTCAATCTCGTTGTAAGCAAGGGGAAGAGAACTCATAAGTCCCTGCTCCTGCTGGAAATTAAGTCTTACCAGATTGCAGTTATGCTTCTGAGCAATAGAGTTCGCCTGGAACACATTGTTCTCAAGCTCCTGCTCTGTCTTTCCGGTATTGAGTACCAGGAATGTCAAAAGAAACATACGCTCATTCTGACTCTGCAATTCCTTTAAGAGTGCTTTTGCATCCTTACCATAGGTTGCAAGGTCTGATGGAATAATGTCCATATCATAACCGGCTCTTACCGCCTTCTTCTGCTCCTCAATCTTGCTTCGATCAAGTTCTGTAATGGTATGTTTTACCGTTTTAATCGCCTCAGTCTGATCTACTGACTGCACATGCATGGTTACAATCTGACTGGACTCCATACCAAGGAAATCTGCAAGCATTCTGTCTGAGATATCAGACGCTGTGATGCTTAAGAAGCTCATGGCTCCATAGAGATTACCCATCTGGAATAATCTGCCGTTTTTGAAATTAAGTCCTGCAGGTGCAACAAAGTCTTTTACAGAAAGGCCGCTTCCCACAAGCCATTTCCAGTCGAAGAAGAACTTCTCATCATCTCCCATATGAAACTGCTGGTGAATCAGCTCTAAGCGTTCTGCGCCGTTTAGCGTATTTGCCTGAACACCAAGTCTCTTAAAGTTGTTAAGAAGATCCATCTCGATATGAATAAGTCTCGGTTTTGCAGCTTTCATAGACTCTGCATGAATTCCAAAAGATAAATACTTGGTCTTGGTTAGACCATTGTTTCCAGCTTCCATCTGACGCTTTAACATGCCGGTATACTCATCCCTGACTTCATTGAAACCATCGTTCTGATGTGGTATGGCAATGGACTTTTCAAACTTCTCAGCATCCGTAGCCATGTTCATGAAGCTAAGTTCAAAGTGAACCGAGCTGTCAAAGAAATTTAGGAAGCTGCACCATTCCTCAAAAATCTCTGTCTGATCTTCCTGCTGTGCCAGCTGGTAATTGATATCCTGAAACTGAATCGTCTTTGTATAATAATCGCTGCCTATTCTGCAAATGCCATCCTTAAACATCCTGTCAAAAGGAATGCTCTGCTGAGCTGTTCTGGGAACACCATCATTTTTCTGAGCTTCTTTGATGACGGCTCTTACTCTTTTCTGGTCTGCTTTCGATAACCCTGCCGGCATTACGATGTCTCTTTTTTTCGCTTTCAGAAACAATTCTTTCTACCTCCTTCTCTACTTTCTTCTGCCTCATCAGGGCAGCGTAATAATTATCTGTTTTGTAAGGCCTTATCTTCGGCCTGATAAATGTTGCCTGAATAAAGTGATGCAAGAATACCTCTAACGGCTGTCCGTTCTTTTCATACATTGCAAAGAAAAACAGCGGCATCATTACAATCATCATGCCCATAGCTGCAAAGGTAGAGTCTCCGATCTTTTTCAAAAGGAAAAAGGTTGGAACACCGATAGCTGCAGCTATTACAAAGCAGATGAGCTGACGCTTGGTGAGGTTGAATGCCACTTTACTCTTTACCTTCGTGAGATCACGAGGCACCGGAATATAAGATGCCATTTCTTTTCCTCCTTAATGTGCGTGGAATACAGATCTTGCAATAGAACCTGTCTTAAACAAGGTGAATGCAAGAAGTAATGTGATACCAAGGACATTCCACAAAGAGCCCATGATATCTGATGAAAATGAAACTGTCTGAACTAGGGCTGCATAAATTGCTACGCAGACCATGATTAAAAATCCCTGGAAGCCAAGTGCAAAAAGGGATCTCAAATAATTCTGTCCAATCATGCTCTGCTCTCTATTGCCGAAAGTTGCAAATGGAATCGGAGCAAGGCTGATAGTCAAATAGATTTCTATCATTCGACCATAAACAATAGCCCAGATCAGAATCGATAAAATCTCAAATAAGAACTTCACTGCAAAGGACTGTAGGAATATGCCAAATAGCGGTCCCACATCCATTGCTTCCAAAGTGCTTTGCATAGTTGCCAAAGTTGAACCGTCCACTGCGGTACTTCCGGCGATAAGTGATCCTGATTGATTGACCACATGTTGTGCTACGTCAAAGACTGCCATGGTGATATTAAAGGTATTTGTAATCAGCGTTACTGCTACAAAGGTCTTGAATACCCACTTGAAAAAGATCCAGGTTTCAAAGTTTGCCAGGTTATTGTGAGCGATGACCAGCTGTATCAGTTCATAGCAGGCAATAAACGTAAGGATAATTCCTGCTATGGGTAGAATCACATTCTCCGACAGGTTCCTGATGAGGTTATAAACCGTAGGCTGGAACTGATCCGGAGTCTGTGCCACCTGTGCTGTTACTTCTCCAATCTTCTGATTCAAGGTTGAAAATGTAGATGTGAGGTTATCCATAATCCCACCTACCAGCATGTCTTTGAGCCAATCAGTCAGTTTTTCTAACAAACTTTCCAACGATTGCCTCCTTTCTCAGGGAAGGGCAGCTTGTTACACTGCCCTTCCTGATTTTTGTTGGTGATAGGCCGGATTAGAAAAGTCCGGAAAGAAGTGGAACGAGAGTAGTACCGATGAGGGCAACTCCACCACCGGCCATGAGCTGCTTCATGCCCTGTGACTTAGCTCCAGGGTTGTCATTGCCATATCCCTCCATGAGGTTTACAACACCCCAAATTCCAAGACCTGCACCAAGTGCGATAACGAGTGTCTGAAGTACGCCTACTGCTGAGTTGAAAAATGCCATAATAAAATCCTCCTTGTGATTAAAAAAATTGATTGTTTGTAGTTGCGGGCATTAAAAAAGAGCCATGGCTGATCAGGCCGTGACTCTCGTTAATTACCCTTGAAAAAAGTTCCATATTCAGTTGTAAGCCGGATGTCTTCTGCAGTGACTTTTCCGGCACAGCGCTGCATTAATTAACGCGGAATCTTCCGCTATACTCCTCTTCAGGAGTAAATACGGCGGCAGGTTATGACTCCTGCTTTTCAATCGCCCTTGGGCTACGCCGCATGACGGTTACTTGCTTTCGCTATCTTCAAATACTTCGTATTCATCATTTGGATGAAGGACAAGCTTTCTGTTTAGATACTTCTCAATATCGAACCAGTTCTTCTTGTCATAATCTGCTGTCAGCGGATAGTTTGGATGTTTTGTCAGGTCATACTTATCTGAGAGAAAAGGTCTCACACCTCTCACCTGCACAATACATTTACTGCCATCCATAACAGCAAGCTCATCCATACTCATCAGCTCTTTGCCGAGTTTCTGATAATTCATGTTGTAGGACTCCTGAGAACCCTTAGTATTTCCTGTGGTGTACATATCAATGGTTTCCTTGCCTAGAATCTCTGTAAGATCCTTAAGCGTTGTCTTCTCTGTTCCACCAAGGAAAATCTGAGAATCCATGTTACCGATAATGGTATCAGCATTATCTTTGTAGATTGCCTTAAGCTGTGACTTTGCCTGAAGCACTAGGCAGGCACTAATCTCACGGGAGCGGATGGTTGCAACAAGCTTCTCCAGGTTAGGAATCTGTCCGATATTGGCACACTCATCTACAAGGCACCGTACATGAACCGGAAGCCTTCCACCGTAAACATCATCAGCCTTCTCACAAAGGAGATTAAACAGCTGCGTATACACCATAGATATTAGGAAATTAAAAGTAGCGTCTGTATCTGACATAATCAGAAACAACGCCGTTTTCTTATCACCGATAGTATCCAGTTGTAATTCATCATAAGCTGTAATCTCTCGAAGCTCCTTGATATCGAATGGAGCCAGTCTGGCGCCACAGCTTACAAGGATTGACTTTGCTGTCTTTCCAGCTGCTAATTTGTATTTCTTATATTGGCGAACTGCAAAATGATTTGGATCTTTTTCTTCCAGCTCATCAAAGAGCATATCGACTGCATTTTTGAACTCCTCATCATCTTCTCTGACCTCCATTGCATTGATCATTTCAAGAAGTGTTGTGAAGTTCTGTTCCTCTATCGGAGCCTCATAATGGATGTAGCCTATAAGTGCTGAATACAGCAATTTTTCGGCCTTTTCCCAGAATTCATCACCGCCTTTTCCTTCACCTTTAGTATTGGCAATCAGCGTAGTTACAAGCTTTAGGATATCCTTCTCACTATGAATATAAGCGAAAGGATTGTAATGCATACTCTTGTTGAAGTTGATGGTATTGAAGGTTTTAATTCGATACCCCTTCTTCAAAAGTGCATTGCCACATTCAAGAACCACGCTTCCCTTTGGATCAGTTACTACAAACGAACAAGGATAATCCTTACTGTCGCACTGCAGCAAGTTTGGTTTAATAAAAAATCTCGTTTTACCTGAGCCGGAACCACCTACAACCAGAACATTCTTATTTCTTGCGTACTTTGGCTGTGATGGTCTGGAACTTAGTGTAATCTGCTCCGTTTGGGACAGAATCACATTATTCTTCGGATCGGGATCTTTGAACGGTTCTATGTCGGAGGGCTTCCCCCATCTGGCTGAACCATATTCTGAGCCATGCCGAAATTTCTTAGCATTCTTTCCCTTCAGATAAACTGCAAGTCGTAGTGCTGCGCCACAGGCTGCACCAATAAGCAAATCAAAGGGATGTAAGCTAGGAAGCGGATTCGTAAATGCGGTTTGAAATCCGCCTCCAATAATAAGCCCCTGAAGCTTTTCCGAAGCATTCATCCCTTCTGCTATTCTCCAGGCCTCACCTAAGTTTGTAGCAAACAGGCCTATTGCAACATAAGGGATATTCAGGATAATCTTCTTTTTTAATTTCTGATTCATCGTGTCTGCTCCTTCCTCTTCTCTACTACCTTGCGAGGTATAGAAGCAACCTTTTCCTTAAGTTTCTTAAGCTTACCAAGCACACTCTCCTTTGCACCTTTTTCTTTTCCAAGGGTACGTTTGGTATAATCAGCTACCAGATCAGAGATAGCATCTGCATCCTGAGCCTTGAAAAAAATCTTATAAGTACCAGCCTCCTTATCTTTCACCACGGCATAATCTACACCGTACTTCCTGGCAAGGCGATTAAACAAATGGATATCTTCACCATCTAGCTCTATCTTCTGAGCACCTTTGCCCTGCTTAATGAGCTTTTTCACAGGCATCTTACCTGTTTTAACTTTTTCCTTCCCGAAGTACTTTTTATCATGCCTATGACGCAAATAAGCTTTTAGAACATTAAGTAACAACCTGGCTGTTGGCTTAACACCTTTTTCCACCATGAAATGGAGCGACTTGGCTGAAAGTTCTTCATTAACCACGAATTATCGCCTCCTTCCTGACTAACATCCTATAAGCCAATCACTCCATCTAAGGTTGTAACAATAACCTTGGATTTTCTGGCTATTGCAATATCATCCTTAACTTCCTCATTCTGCTTATTACCACAGATAACAAGGAATCTGGCTCTACGAAGTAGATCCTCGGACATTTCCTTGAATCTCTTATGAGCTTCCGTATCCTCAGCTGAAAAGATTCCATCAAAAGCAAGAATCGGACAAAGTGGAAGGTATCCTTCCTTTACCAGTTCCTGACAATATTTCTTGGCATCTTCTTTTGCCACAACCGGATTCTTATTCCATGCTGCAGTAACGTAAGCTCTCGGTATTGTTCTACTCATGATATTTCCTCCTTAATCAACACGCATTGCAGAAAAGCAGGCATCTCCTGCCTTCAAAGTATCCATCTGTGCCATAGCAACCTCTAAGAGATCACCAATCTCATCATCAGGAATAGCCTTAAGCACATTCCCTGCTCTTTGAAAAATAAGCACACTGCCAACTAAATACTCTTCACCCTCTGCCTTAAAAAGCTTATCTTTGTTGTAAACAGCAATATAATCTGACTGTCCAAGATGAGTTCCTGCCCCACAAGTAGCCATCTGATCAAGGATTTTCTCTGCTTCCTTCATAGAAATCTGTCTGATTTTGCCGTTGGTTCCAAGAATCACAGCATGAGCATCTGGCCTGGATACATCTGTCTCCGGTACTTTTATTCCATCCTTGATAGGATCAAGCTGAATATCAATTGTAATCTGTTCCATTGTCATTCCTCCTTAGATTTTTCCTGTCGCCATGTCATGTTGGACCAGCGACTGATAATAGTTGTTAATCGTAATTGGCGCATTATAAAGTGCTGCCACTATGTATTTCTTTACATTGCGAACCTTTGTAGTCTTGTCCTTCATACTGTCCATTACAAATTGGATATGGCTGCTATCCAGCTTCATGAATCTGCTTTTCACTACGTTAATTGGCTTTTTATCCCCAGATATAGTGAAAAACTTCTGGTTGCTGCATAGCACATCCAAGATTATGTCAAAAATCTCATCTATCTCTTCTACTCCATAGGGATAGCGCTCTTTGAGTATCTCTATATCCAGTGACTGGTATAAATATTGTCTGTATAGCTCCCTCTCATCTTCTCTGCTCTTAGATAAGATAAGATTAGTATTACTACACTCAGTATTATTTAACTCAGTATTATTAGGTGGTGATTCTCGACATTCCGGGCTGGTGATTTTCACTACACCGGCATGGTGATTTTCACCACTCCGGACTGGTGATTCCTGAAGCAGGATAAAGTTCTTCACATAGATCCTGTCAGGTTTACAAAGTCCCTGTTTAACTCTTTCAATAAGTCCGTAACTCTCAAGCTCCTTTAAAAGCTTTAAAGCCTTCTGACTCGCACAATGCAAATCCTCCTGGATACTGACAAGGGTGTAATAGACATACACTCTGCCCTCTTCATCAATCCAATGATTTTTCTTGGAAAGGGATACCCTATTCAGAAATAATCCATACAGAACCTTGGCATCCGTAGAAAGCTTTGCGAACTTTTCATCCTTAAAGAGCACCTGGGGAATCCTATAGAAGGCAAACTGCTCAGACTCTTCCTCATGAAAATAGCCAAAGTCCATACCACACCTCTTTAGGCATTACCTGTAGCAACACTGTTACTTCTGCTGTCAGCAACAAGCTTCTGATAGCAGGGAAAGCAAAACGTTCTGCCATTACCATAAGGACAAGGATGACTGCAATTGCAAGGTGTAACTGGGCCAAGCTTAGGTGCTACACTGTGAGGCACTCTTGAAATGCCATTTTTGTCAAAGTTCTTCTGAACTCTCATATATTTCTTACTCATCTTAGATATCTCCTTTCGCCATTGAAAAAGGCCTCCCTAAAAATAGGGAAGCCTCTCTCTTACTTATTGATGGAACTTATAAAGAAGTCTCATGCTTCTTGGTTGCAGCTTTTGTTGCTGCATCCTTAGCCGGATCTTTCTTTGCAATCTCCTGTTTCTTTTCTTTTAGATCTCCAAGGACGGAATCTTTATCAACAGCCTCGTGTTCAGCCTCACGCTGACGTTCCTCATACTTATCAGCCAGCTCAAAAATATGATTCTGACTGTCGTAATGATAAACGTGATCTGTAAGCTGATCTGCAGGTTCAACCTGAGTAGCATTGACCTCTTTGACCATGTTTTCCAGCTCTTTGGCTGTCATCTGGCCATTGTCCTTTACAAGCAACACCTCATGGATACTGCTTGGAAGAACGAAGAAGTCACCGCCCATCTTTTCAGCTGCATCCTCCATGAAATTCGGATATGCGATAACACCAGCTCCATGGATCTTATCCGGAACTGTAGCAACAAACATTTGCTCATCTTCCGGTGCAACCTCAGGAATCATGCCAGGTGCAAGCTCACTCATTACTTCAGACATACCTCTTATCTCAGATGGTCTGATTTCAGGTGCATTCTCCATGGCATCAGCACGAAGCTGCTCTTTGGAAATACCATACTGATCAAGCAACTGATTAGTAACAAGGATTGTCCCGTTACCGGAATCTGTCTGATCAAGCACAAAGCGATAAACAACCGCCATATCCTCCATTCTTTCATGAGGTATGCTCTCAAGTAGTTCCGCATTCTTCTCTGCAGAAACCACTTCCATAGAAAGCTTGTTCTTCATCTGCTCATAATCAGAGAGCGACTCCAGATCCACCTGAGGTGATTCGCGGAATCCTTTCTCCACTGCATCAGCAAAATGCTCTGCAATCTCAGGGATTGGTGTACCATTCTCATAAGCAGCAAATGCTTTCTCAACGCTGATGTTCACTCCAATGGAACTGTCCACAGGTCTTACTGTAATAGCATCATAGCTGTCGTTCATCTTATCTACTCTACGAGCAGTAAGTTCAACATCAGCTCCTCTAACAGCAAGTTCAGCCTTTAAAGCATCCTGGAAACCTTCTTTGAAACGTTCATAATCCATATTCAATTTTCTCCTTTTCTTTGACAGTTTTAATAGAAACACCGACGCGCGCTTTCCGGTTTCGGACAACAAAAAAACGCCACACACGACCTTGAGGGTTTGGTCATGTGGACGCTTAAATCTGCTTCCTATTCTTCTGCAAAAGAAAAACAAGTGGGAGGCTTTTGTTTACCTCTCACTTGTCTATGATAATAATAGCACCGTTAAATCTATAAGAAAAGTGCTAATGTCGGTCGAGACGAGACATAACGAGTCAAAACGAGACAATGTCGGTCATACCATTAAATTCTTCCTAAAAGTTCCTTTAATCCAAGTAATCCTTCCTCTCCCCAAAGAGTTAATGCCTGAGGAATCACTGCAACAACAATACCCACAAGAAGCCCCTGCCATCCAAGAGATATATCTCCATTAATAAATGAGCAAATGCCCCCAATTACAAAGAACGACCCTATTAATCCACATGCAATATTTGCAAAACCACCAATAAATCCAATAGCAAGCATAATCAAGGTAAGTACCGCCTGAACTGGCAATAAAGCAATTTTAAGGATAAATCTTAATATCATTCCAATACCATATAATACTGTCATCATAGGTTCCCCCTTTCCTTCTCCATCTGTACCTTATAAGCAATTAACCGGAGCACATATTCTGGAGCCTGGGTGTTTCCCAGTTCCCAATCCTGTAAAGTTCTATAAGGAATTCCAAGGTATTCTGCAAACTCCTTCTTATTCATTCCAGTCTGGTTTCTAATATAAGCAAAGGCGCTTGCATACATTCTTTTCTTCTTGTCCGCATCGGCTTTTTTCTTATCAGTTTGTTCAACTAATAATCCATTGGCGATACCATCAAGTTTCAAATCTAAATCTGCCATAATGCACCTCCTATGTACGGTCTCCGTATATCTATCTACTCTCATTATATATACGGTCTCCGTATATGTCAATACAAAAAAACACCCGCAAAGTAGGTGTAATCTGCAATGCGGGCATTCCATAGGTTAATACACTATAATGCTACTTCTTACTCTTCCCAAATATCGCAGTCCTCGATATCAGCATCGATATAATCTTCACCAGCAAGCATCAGCGTTTCTCTTCCTGCATTCCAATTTTCGAGCCATGAATCATACTCATCCTGAGCATCCTGCTCCGTTTCAAAATCTTCATCAACAAGCTCTGATGAACCATCACTAAAATGAATTTCTAATTTCCATGCCATAATGAATACCTCCTTAAACAATTGAAAACATACAATCAAAGTTGATTAAACAATCGCATTGTCGTATCTGGTCCCTTATTGCCTTTTTGAGTTTTTACTGCACTTCCAACAAACGAATTAGTCGAAACCCTTACTGTATAAAGCTTATCATCAAAAAGAGGAACCGCCTTATCATTGATTACACAACTTGCAACTTTTACGTCATCATCAATAAGATTAACTATCGTCTTTCCTGTATTTATTACGGAATCAACTAGAATAACATTTTTAGTAGTTGGTCGTTTAAACTCCCCCTGCTTTGGATCATATACTTCAAATTTGCATCCCAGCTTAAAATAAATACCCTGAGCAAAGAATATTCCACCCCTAAGTAATGCAACAACAGTTGTATCTGCTGGTTCTAAATCGATATTCTCTGCTAATAGCTCTCCAAGTCGAATATGAGCTTTTGCAAGCTCTGGTCCCGAAATTCCTGAATCCGATTTCGTAATTGCAATTAATTCTTCCACTTCTTTAGTTTTATTAAGTTCGAACAATTTCAACACCTCCTAAATCCTTTCCCTTTAAGGATCTACTAATTGTTCCGTCTTCTTTAGGGATAAGATAACCAACATCCGCTTTTTTTAGCATATAATAATCGTTCATTCCATCCCCGTAGGCTATCACAGTCTTTCCGGCTTCTTGGAGCTTCTTTGTAATAAAGAATTTTGTTTCAGCCGACATTTCTATTCCAGCAAAAAAAGGAACGCCCAAATAGTCCGATATAAATCTCCATACACGCTCATGACCTGAAGTAAGTATGAAGGAATTCTTATTCAAGGCTTTACATACTTTTTCGTTTAGACCAACAGGTAATTCTTTCAAATCATCAAAACTATATGTTTTGAATTCTTCAGCCTGCCTCCAGGATTGAAATCCTGTATAAAAATTACCATCATATATATGCGTAGTATATCCGAATACTGCATGTGAACTGTCTTCTTTTGTAATCGTCTTGTCTCCGTCCAAAAGAGTTATTACTTCTGAATCTGAGCAATTTAAGATTTTTTCGGCACAATCTGCTGCTAACCGTTTGCAGCTAAAACCATTTGCAATAGCTTTTATGAATTCAACAACTTCAGTGATGTCAGTAAAATAATTATCCTTCGGATTGTCTATTACATAAAAATCTTTATTATTCTTATGACAGTAATCACGTAAGCTTTCAATTTCATTAATTTGCCATTTTTCTATATCATAAGATAAGTACTTCTTGTTCTTATCTGATTCTCTCATTCGCTTTATAAGTACATCTGGTGAAATATAAAGGTAAAGAATAACATCGTATAGCTGTCCATCCATATCAGTAAAAGCGACTTTATCGCCAAATGCATAGTGACCATCCATAATGAAGGATTCTACACGTAATAGTCTTTTAACTAACTCTTCACGAGCCATTTTTTTCCCATGATCGTCTTCTAAATCAAAAGAAGGACATATTTCACGTAAGAGAACACTGCCCGACATAACTTCTAGAAAATCTACTTTATCCAAAATATAAGTTTTTCCAGCAGTTGGCATACCATATAATCCGATTCTCATAGCGACTCCTTATAACAATAATTTCTGTCAAAATCTAACGATATCTTTTCTAATTCTTCAAATGTCATATCGCTTTTTCCAACAGGAGGTAAGTCAATACAATTACCACAGAAATACACATACCCATTAGCAAAAAAATAGTTATTTGTTCCGGCGCCACACTGTCCACCGTACATTGTACAATCAAGCCCGCCTCTTCTTACTTCTAGTGTCTTTTCAGCACGTTCTAAAAAATCACGGTATTCTTGCAGAGAGATTCCATATCTACCTATCATTCTCGAAAAGGTCACTCGCACTCCAAATGGCTTGAAAAAGTTTATAACCTTATCAGCATTTAACAAACTATCCTCTCCCACAGTCGCATTAAATGTAGGATAATGTCCGGTCACACGTTTGTATTCCGCAACATTGTGCATAGCCTTGTCAAAAGAGTTACCGCGATTCTTGTCATGTAGTTCCTTATAACCATCTATGGAAAAACCAACATTCACATTATGATTCTCAAGGAATCTCCAATCCTCATCACTCAAAGGCACCGTTCCGTTGGTAATTGTATAAATACTTATATTAGGATAATTCTCTAGATAAGTAATATACGACTTAAGTTTAGGCCAATCTAATAATCCTTCGCCATTTCCTACAAAGCCTATCTTAAAGTTTCCCTTGGCGTAGGCTTTAACATTATCCAAGATCTTAAACACATCCATATCCGCATCATCCAAGATGCCTTTTTCATGAAAGTGGCAATACTTACATCCCAAATTGCAGCGATTATTGATGGATATACAAATCCTATTAATCATTGCCATCACTCTCTTTCAACATACTAATAAGTTCTTCATTACCCCTATCGTAGGCGTAATCCAAAGCAGTCTTTTTATCCTTGAAAGACATTATATTTTTATCAGCTCCATGTTCCAAAAGATACTTCAAGATTGAAGCATCCTCCTTGTGAAAAACCGCCTTCATCAGTGCCGTAAAACCATTCTTCATATCCTGCTGGTTAATATAAGCACCATTTTCTACAAGCAGCTTCACAAGATTCAAATGCCCATGCCATGTAGCAATCATTAATGGCATATTGAAGGGATTTGTCTCACTCTGAGAAGGCTCATTTACATTAGCTCCATTTTGGATTAATAACTTTGCAAAATTCTCTGCGTCTCTTCCATTTTGCATTTGCATAACATGCGATAATGGTGGCAAATAATGTTTTTTGTTATCTACCGCATTAACATCTATTCGATCTAGCGAAAGCAGGTACTTTACCATTTCTTCATCCTTATTAACTAATGCCTGTATTAATGGCGTATATCCTGATCTAGAATCAATAGCGTTTACATTTATGCTTTTTCCTTTCTTCTCCAAAAGATTTTTTGCAGAATCTAAGTCGCGTTTCAAAACAGCCACAAAAAATCTTTGCGAAAGTGCATCATTATAACCATCCTTCTCGCTAAAGATCTTACTATATTGATTTGATCCGATTATTCTCAGATTAGTTAATCCTTTCGTATTCTTAAGAATGAAGTCTTTATCATTAGTCAAAAGATAAACTGAATTTGAAATATCTTTCTCCGCCAGTTTTATCGCTATATCCAAGATTTTATCATCGTTACTTCCATCAATATCAGAATCTGTGTGAATATCCAACTTTTCAGTCTTTTTCTTTCCGATAATATCTTCACACAAAGAAGCATTTCTGCGTTCCTTTTCTTTTCCATGATCCTTTTGATAATTTATCTCTTCAATAACCGGGATTGGAATATACACCTGGTCACAGTCTTTAAGTAGAACTCCTAACATTTCAGGACGATTCAACAAAATGTTGGTATCAACAACCACAATATTTTTAGATTTTACATCTATAAGCTCATTAAAATTGATATTTGTAATCTGCGCCAGTTTTACTAACACTTCAAAACTTGGTGCCTGAGAACCATTTTCAATAAAACTTAATGTTGTTCTGCTGATTCCTAGTTCCTTTGCAAATGCCTCTTGCTTAATATCTGCATTATTACGGTATTCTATAATTTTTTGTCCTAAATCTATAAGTCTCTGATCCGGTGTACTCATATCCAATCCTCCATACTTTTGACAGATTAAAATTCTGGTGTAACGGTTACCTCTTCATCAAGTACCTCATTCATCTTTTCAACAAGTACCTGTTCTGCATCCTTAGCCTGTTCAGCTGTTACTTTCTTCTTTTTAAAGTGCTTAATTGCCTTGGCGCCCAAGTATAAGCAGCCAGCTCCGACAACAATCACCCCATCAATGATTAACTGCTCTTTTCTGCCTTCCTGAAAAGAATGATCTTTTACAATCTGAAGGTACTTTTCTGGTCCTCCAAATTCCTTTGCGGTGTGTGCAAGATTTGCATAATCCCAATCCTTAGCCATTGTACGTTCCTCCTTATGCTAACTGTAAGTTTTTAAATAAATCGCCCATTGTAAAGCAAAGTGAATCGCTGCTTTCACTGTGAGCATTTTCAAAGTAACTATTAAGTTTTAATTCTGGCTCCAACATCATTTTGGCAAATAGTTTTGCTGTATTTTCTGCATCAACTAATCCATCATGTTCGTGACCCTCCTGGATAATATCTGCAGCAATAAGAGCTTCTGATAATCTGAAGATTCTTTCTTCTTCTAATCTTTCTGAAAACATCTTCTGACAATCAATCCAAGTGGCTAATATAGATTCAAGTCTTTCATCTTCAATCAGCTTTGCCTCAGCCTCTTTCTGAATCTGCTTAAGATCGTTGTCACTCCAGGATACAACAAAAGCATCTTCCGGAATCCAAGCTATAAATGCTTTCATTGCTTCTCTCATTGTTGGCGCACTTTTCAAATCTTTTGAAGTAATTCCAGTGAGATTAGTAATAAACCAATCCAATGATCCAAACTCTGGTCTTACATATGTATTGAATTCATCAACCACTTCGTACTTTTCATTTAAAAGCACTGCACCGATTTGGATGGTTTCGTTCGCTCCATGAAATTCCTTTTTTCTGTTTGAATAAGGTACTTTACACATTTCAAGATCAACAACTACATATTGGTTCATATAATCATCTCCTCTTAATCTGATTTATAAGTGCGCTCCTTATGTTTTATATTTTAACATCACTGTGCTATAAGTAAATAGCTATGTTTAATTTGTTTAACATTCTTTACACTGTTTAAAATCCTAACATAAGAAAACCGGTAGGCTTTTACCCCTACCGGTCCATAAAGCTAATTATTTAGTTTTAAAGCAATCCTTCAACCTTACGCTTTATTACCCAATAAACATCTTCAACTTCTCGATCAGATAGTTTTTCGAGTAACTTAAGGAAAGAACTATACTTAGCAGTTAATCTCTGCTCGTCTCCTGCTTCTGTAAATTCAACAAAGAGCAATTCTCTCACATCTACATTATAAATACGAGAAAACTGAGCAAGCTCATCTGCAGATATACTTCTCTTACCTGCTTCCATCTCACTAATCGCTCTCTTTGCAACATTCATAAGATTAGCAGCCTCATCCTGGGATAATCCTTTCTTCACACGTGCTTCTTTAAGCTTTTTACCCGTAAATTCAGACATTTTTAACCTCCTTCAAAGTTCCGATTTTCGGAACAAACATCAAAATGGTCCATTTTTCGTGTTACGATTTTCGGAACAAATGCTCCGAAATTTTGTCGAATGTAGTCAGCAAAAAATGTATGAAGTACTCCGGCAGCTTAATTGAATTTTATCTTTGTGTAAAAAAATATAGGGTGTCTAAAGTAGACACCCTATACTAGGAATAGCTTGATTACAAGCTTTTCGGGAAATCTGAACCCGTTTTTCTTATGATAAATCTTTGAAGATTGTCTCATAAAATCCTTCGAGATTTCAAAAGTTCCCAAAAAACAACTGGTCTCGCTTACTGACGTGACTCGGCGATAGCTGCCTGTGCTGCTGCAAGTCTTGCAACAGGTACACGGAAAGGTGAGCATGAAACATAGTCAAGACCAATCTTGTGGCAGAACTCTACAGATGAAGGATCTCCGCCATGCTCTCCACAGATACCAACGTGAAGATTCTTGTTTACAGGCTTACCAAGCTTAATAGCTGTCTCCATGAGCTTGCCGACACCGGTCTGGTCAAGCTTTGCAAAAGGATCATTCTCGAAAATCTTTGCATCATAGTAAGCATCAAGGAACTTACCTGCATCATCACGAGAGAAACCAAATGTCATCTGAGTAAGGTCGTTAGTACCGAAGCAGAAGAAGTCAGCTTCTGTTGCGATTTCGTCAGCAGTAAGTGCTGCACGAGGAATCTCGATCATTGTTCCAACTTCATACTCAAGCTTTACGCCTGCTGCTGCAATTTCAGCATCTGCTGTCTCAACAACAAACTTCTTAACGTACTTAAGCTCCTTAACCTCGCATGTAAGAGGGATCATGATCTCAGGCTTTACGTTCCAGTCAGAATGCTCTTTCTGGACTTCGATAGCTGCACGGATAACAGCCTTTGTCTGCATCTTAGCTATTTCAGGATATGTAACAGCAAGACGGCATCCTCTGTGACCCATCATAGGGTTGAATTCGTGAAGACCGGAGATAATAGCCTTGATGTCCTCAACGCTCTTGCCCTGAGCTTCAGCAAGCTTCTTGATATCCTCTTCCTCTGTAGGAACGAACTCATGAAGAGGCGGATCAAGGAATCTGATAGTAACAGGATTGCCCTCAAGTGCCTCATAGAGAGCCTTGAAGTCTTTCTGCTGATAAGGAAGGATTTTCTCAAGAGCTGCTTCTCTCTCTTCAACTGTATCTGCACAGATCATCTCACGGAATGCAGCAATTCTGTCCTCTTCAAAGAACATGTGCTCTGTACGGCAAAGGCCAATACCCTCAGCACCAAGCTCACGGGCTTTCTTTGCATCTGCCGGAGTATCTGCATTTGTACGAACCTTAAGCTTTCTGTATTTATCAGCCCATGACATGATACGTCCGAACTCGCCTGCGATCTTAGCATCAACTGTAGGGATAACACCATCATAAATGTTACCTGTTGTACCATCGATTGAGATGAAATCTCCCTCGTGGAATTCTTTTCCACCAAGGGTGAACTTTTTATTCTCCTCGTCCATAACGATATCACCGCAGCCTGATACACAGCACTCACCCATACCACGGGCAACAACTGCTGCATGGCTTGTCATACCACCACGGACTGTAAGGATACCCTGTGCGGATTTCATACCGGTGATATCTTCCGGTGAAGTCTCAAGACGGACAAGAACAACCTTCTCGCCTCTTGCTGCCCATTCAACTGCATCATCAGCTGTGAATACAACCTTACCGCATGCAGCACCCGGTGAAGCGCCAAGTCCCTTGCCCATAGGTGTAGCAGCCTTGATAGCCTTTGCATCAAACTGAGGATGAAGAAGTGTGTCAAGATTTCTGGGATCGATCATTGCTACAGCTTCTTCTTCTGTTCTCATGCCTTCATCAACAAGGTCACATGCGATCTTGAGAGCGGCCTGAGCTGTTCTCTTACCATTTCTGGTCTGAAGCATGTAGAGCTTACCGTGCTCAACAGTGAACTCCATGTCCTGCATGTCTCTATAATGTTTCTCAAGTGTGGAACATACATCCTTGAACTGCTTGAAAGCTTCAGGGAATTTCTGCTCCATCTCTGAGATGTGCATAGGTGTACGTACACCGGCAACAACGTCCTCACCCTGGGCATTTGTAAGAAATTCTCCGAAAAGACCTTTCTCTCCTGTTGCAGGATCACGTGTGAATGCAACACCTGTACCACAGTCATCACCCATGTTACCGAATGCCATTGACTGAACGTTTACTGCAGTTCCCCATGAATAAGGGATGTCATTGTCACGACGGTAAACATTTGCTCTCGGATTATCCCATGAACGAAATACAGCCTTTATAGCTCCATAGAGCTGTTCCTTGGGATCATCAGGGAAGTCCTTGCCGATCTTTGCCTTGTACTCAGCTTTAAACTGATTTGCAAGTTCCTTGAGGTCATCAGCATTAAGCTCAACGTCCTGCTTAACACCACGTGCCTCTTTCATTTTATCAATAAGTTCCTCGAAATACTTCTTGCCGACTTCCATAACTACATCAGAATACATCTGGATGAATCTTCTGTAGCAATCCCAAGCCCATCTCGGATTACCGGACTGCTCAGCTATTGTATTAACAACTTCTTCATTAAGACCGAGGTTAAGAATTGTATCCATCATACCAGGCATTGAAGCTCTGGCACCGGAACGTACAGATACGAGAAGCGGATTTTTCTTGTCTCCGAACTTCTTGCCTGTTATGCCTTCAAGTTTTACGATGTGCTCTTCGATCTGGCCCATGATCTCATCATTGATCTCACGTCCATCTTCATAATACTGAGTACATGCCTCTGTTGTGATAGTAAAGCCCTGAGGTACAGGGAATCCCTCTCCTGAACCATCAAGCTTGATGTTTGACATTTCTGCAAGATTTGCACCCTTACCACCAAGGAGCTCTCTCATGTTAGCGTTACCTTCGGTAAACAAATAAACCCATTTACGCATTTTCTTTCCTCCAAAATTTTAAATGCTGTGGTGATGATTTTAATTATTCAAGCATTCAAATATTTTCCCGTCTTCTCAATCTTGGAACATTGAATTTCATATTGAACAATTTTTGTTATTTTCGACCCACGAATAGTATTGTATCACAACAAAACTATCTTAACAATTCAAAAATTATCGACTTTATGCCATTTTTTTGGGTAAATTGCCATATTTTTGCTTTTGTTAATCATTTAACATCATCTTGTGGTACAATAAGAATACTAACGTCTTTTTTCAAATGTCATAAAATCAAATATAATATATAATATAGAAGAAATACACTGAACCTATCCGGTCCGGGATAATATTCCGGGCTTTAATGAACGAGGTAAACAAATGAATTATTCCAAATCAGGTGCTCGAAAACGCTTAAATCGTGTCAACTCGATCATGCCGGGATTTTCACATATGCTTACGGTATTCGTGGCTCATGTATCGGTTATTGCAGTAATTGCTGCCGTAGTCGTTTCAACCGCTGCTGTATTCGGCGTTTTCAAAGGTGTCATCGCATCATCCCCCGAAATTAACGACAGTGATATACGTCCGGTCGGCTACTCTTCCGTTATATATGATTCGGAAGGTAACCAGACCACAAAACTTGTTGCTGCTGATTCAAACCGTATATATATGACCATAGATAAGATTCCTCTGGATCTTCAGCATGCTTTTGTCGCGATCGAGGATGAACGCTTCTATACTCATAACGGTATTGACCTTAAAGGTATTGTAAGGGCTGCCATCACAGGAATAACCAGCAGGGATTTTTCCCAGGGTGCAAGTACAATTACTCAGCAGCTTATCAAAAACAACGTATTCACCAGTTGGACCAGCGAATCTTCTTTTGCTGAGAAACTCAAGCGAAAGATCCAGGAACAGTTTCTTGCCGTTGAACTCGAGAAGCAGGACGGAGTTACTAAAGACACGATTTTGGAGCTCTATCTCAACACCATAAATCTCGGACAGAACACACTTGGAGTTCAGGCTGCATCTCTCAGATATTTTAATAAAAACGTATCCGAACTTAATCTGTCCGAATGTGCCGTAATTGCAGGAATCACACAGAATCCTTCAAAATACAATCCCATATCTCATCCTGACAATAATGCAGTCAGAAGAGAAAAGGTTCTTACGAATATGCTCGATCAGGGCTATATAACCCAGTCAGCCTACGAAGAAGCCATGGAGGACGATGTTTATTCAAGGATTCAGGTTGTAAATGCCAAAGCAGAATCCAATAGCGTTAACAGCTATTTTGTTGACGCGCTGACCAACCAGATCCTTTCTGATATGGTGGAAAAGCTTGGGTACACAGAAACACAGGCTTATAATCAGCTCTACTCCGGAGGTCTCTCCATATATACAACACAGGATCCGGAAATACAGGGAACCGTGGATGAGATCACTCAAAACGAAGAGAATTACCCTTCCGGAACAAAATATCTATTGGACTACAGTCTTACGGTATCCGATTCCGAAGGTGAATATCACAATTATTCCTCCGAAATGATGCAGGATTGGTTTGCAGATAACGGCTACAGCTCAAAACGTCTCTTCTCTTCAGAAGAGGAAGCTGAGGCAGCAAGCGAAGCCTACAAAGATTCAATACTTTCCGAGGGTTACACCTTCGTTTCTGAGAGCTTCTCTACAGCCCCGCAGCCTCAGATATCGCTTTCGATAATCGATCAGAAAACAGGTGAAGTAAAGGCAATTGTCGGTGGACGCGGAAAAAAGGATGCATCACTTACCCTTAACAGAGCTACAGATACTACCAGACAGCCGGGTTCTACCTTTAAGGTTGTTTCAACCTATGCCCCTGCCTTTGATTCTGCCGGACTTACGCTTGCTTCCACAGAAGTCGATGAGCCTTTCAGCTACTCAAACGGTCGTCCTGTTTCAAACTGGTACTCGGGCTATAAGGGTCTCTGTACATTGCGATATGGTATAGAACAGTCTTTGAATATCATTGCGGTTAAAACACTTACAAAGATCACACCTGAGCTCGGATTTAAGTATCTCCAGGATATGGGATTTACAACTTTGGTCGAAAGCCGCACAAACTCAAGCGGGCAGGTATTCTCAGATGTAACCCAGACACTCGCACTCGGCGGTATAACAGACGGTGTTAAAAATATAGAGCTTAATGCCGCTTACGCTTCGATAGCAAACGGTGGTATATATTGTAAGCCACGTTTCTATACCAAGATAATCGATCACGACGGAAACGTACTTATAAATAACAGCATAGAATCAAAAAGGGTGTTAAAAGCTACTACAGCTTATCTCCTAACATCTGCAATGCAGGACGTTATCACTCAGGGAACCGGTAAATTCGTTAATTTCGATGGAATGTCAATTGCCGGAAAAACCGGTACTACTTCTGATAATAAAGACGTATGGTTCGCCGGATATTCCCCCTACTATTGCTGTACAACCTGGGCAGGCTATGACAACAATGTTCAGCTTTCAACCTCAGATGAACAGCATCTTGCCAAAACAATGTGGAAACTTTCCATGAAAGCGATCCATGAAAATCTGGAAAATAAAGATTTTACAAAACCGGACGGAATAGTTGAAAAGGTCGTATGTAAAAAATCCGGAAAGCTTGCTGTTGACGGACTTTGTACCGTCGATGGCAGTGCTTATAAAGAAATATTTGATAAAGATAATTGTCCTACAGAAACCTGTACTATGCATGTTTCCGGATATGTATGTGCTGAAACCGGACTTCGTGCAAATGATACATGTCCTTATAAGACAATGGGTGTATATATCCAGTCAGAAGACGGAGGCGGAACAGAATACTGTCCTCACAATGTTGCCAATGGTTACATGACTATAATGCCTGATATGTCAGCTCTCTATCCCAATGCAGTAACTCCTGCCACGGGAACGGACAGCACCGGTGATTCTACGACAAGCAATGGCTCTACAGGTAATACAACTACAAATAGTACTGCTACAACCCACGCAACATCAGCCAGCGGTCAATAAGAACATATAAAAATGAGCGTATCATAGTGATATGCTCATTTTTCGTATAATAAATAATATATTATAGGTTCCTAAACGCGAAATGCAGGAACACACATTTACTGCGCGTTCCTGCAAATATAATCAAAAGATATTTTACATTGCTCCATGTATAAGGTTCAAAACTGTATCAAGTCCTTCAGCGTCCATCTGTCCCGGAGCTGAAACCTTTCCTACTGCACCGAATGTTGCTGCAGAACCAAAACACTCACCACAGAGTCTGGAGATCAGACCTGTTCCTGCCATTGACATTGTGATTATCGGTCTGTCTGCGATATTTGTTGCAAATTCTTCCGTGGCGCTGAGAAGTGTAAGAACATCTTTTTTAGACTTAGGCATAACAGCAATCTTAGGGATATCTGCACCAAGTTCCTGCATCTTCTTAAGTCTTCCTACAAGATCATCCTTATCCGGTGTTTTATTGAAATCGTGATTTGAAGCAATAACCTTCACACCGTGCTCATGAGCACCATCAATGATCTTTTTAACGATATCATCTCCTGTAAATGCCTCTACATCAACCATATCTACATAACCTGAAGCTGCTGCAGTAATATTAAGTCCTGCATATTCATCAGGATCTATTGCTTTCTCTCCACCCTCTTTTGAAGTCCTGAAAGTAAAGAGAATCGGAGTATCCCCAAGAGTCTCTCTGAGCTTCTTAGATGTCTCTAATACCTTGTCAGGATCAAAAATATCATCATACCAGTCAACTCGCCACTCAACGATATCGAATCTTACACCCTTAAAAGATTCTGCTGCTGATAATATCTCTTCTCTTGTCTTTCCAACGATAGGAACAATTATCTTCGGTATACCTTCACCGATAACTACATTTCTTACTTTAACAGTATTCATGGCAAATTCCTTTTCTAAAAAAACATCTTAACCCCCGCCTGTATTTTATCCCTGACGGGGGTTATGACTATGTCCGCTAGTTTAAAGCTTAGTTATTAGCTTCTACCATCTTAGTATATCTTAAGTTTACAAAAAGTCCAAGAAGGACACCAACAGCTGTAAGAACAATGTTCATTACCATAACACCTGAAGGTGTCATTGCTGAAGCTGCTGTAAGAATCGTGTAATTGCAAAGTGATGAAGCAATCATAACAAGTGCAGTTACAGTACCCTTGATCTTAGGGAAGAGCATATTGCAGACAGATGTTGCAATCTGAAGAAGTCCGCCGGCTCCTGCCCATCCGATAACGAAAGCTGCAACTTTGCAAACGCCTTCGCTTGGACTGATAAGTACAAATATAAGTGTTGCAAGACAGATTACAGGATATGCAACGATAAAACGAACATCCTTTATCTTTCTTGTAAGTGCTGCTGTTACAATAAGTGCAAGCATTGTTCCGATGGAATAATATGTCTGCATTATTGAAGGATCTTCCCAGCCAACATTTGTCTTTGCATAGTTCTGTGCACAGTTAAGCCAAAGCTGGAAAGTACCTGTACATGTAAAGCCGATAAGGATCATTGCAATTGACTCAAATGAGAAATGAGTATGCTTTAAGCTGTCAATAAGTCCCTCTTTCTTCTCACCCTTTGCTGCATCCGAATCCGGAAGAGGAAGGATAAGAATAAGTACGAGAAGTACTACATAAGCGATTCCGCATACATAGAAAAGGTTATTGTAGCTTACAAGTCCTGCTGCATTTGTTGCAACTGCCATTCCAAGGAAAAATGGGAGAAGCATCTGTGAAATAGCAATAAAGAACTTGATCCCCATTGTTGCAACACCGGGAGCATCACTGATGATCTCAGCAACTGCAGGGTAAATTCCTGTATCAAGGAATGAATTGGCAATACCACCGATTATCGCACATGCATAAGCGATCTGATATCCACCGTTGGCTCCTGCATTAAATGCAAACGCAAGACCAATAAGGTAAATGGCATAAGATGCCCCACCGATAACAACTGAAATACGACGTCCAAGCTTATCCGAAAGAGGTCCGGCAAAAGGAAGTGCAATAAGTCTTCCAAGACCAAGTGCAGCCGATATAGCTGTTATAGCCATTGCCTCAACTCCCCAGCTTGCAGCAAGTGCTTCCTTGATAACTGACTGTCCTAAAATTGAGCAGCCTACGCCGTGTACAAAATAATTCAAATAAAGGATAAAAGCTGCGGGAAAATATTTCTTGTTCATTAATAAAACTCCTTTTTGATTAAATAGTGATCTTTCTGATCATCAATCCTCGTAGCTGATGTTCAAAACTTCCTTCATGTGCTCGATAGGCATATCCTTGCCTGTCCAAAGCTTGAATGCTGCTGCACCCTGGAAAAGCATCATGCCAAAACCGTTCATTCTCTTACATCCGACTTCTTCAGCCATCTCTAAGAATCTTGTCTTTGCAGGAGAATATACTGTATCTGTTACGATAAGATCAGGACGAAGGAAAGAAGTATCCGGAAGCCATGTCTGACCTTCAAGAGGTTTCATACCTACGCCTGTTGCATTTGCAAGAAGGTAAGAAGACTCGATTTCTCTTCTGAGTGTCTCTTTATCATCAAGATCATAAAGTGTTGCATGGCAGTCAGTCTTTGTATTGATCTTCTCAACTGTCTTTTCTGCATTCTCCCAGAAGCTGTCGTGAATATTGAAAATAGATATTTCCTTTACACCGTCAAGAGCTGCCTGGATCTCAATAGCAGTAGCTGCACCGCCGGCACCTGCGATAGTCATCTTCTTTCCAATAACATCGATATTGTAATCTTTAAGAGACTGCATATAACCGATACCGTCAGTGATATGACCTGTAAGTACACCATTTTCATTTGTTATAGTGTTTACTGCTCCGCAAAGCTCTGCTGCAGGTGAAAGTTTATCAAGATACTTGCCTACAACTGTCTTGTTCGGCATGGATACATTGGAACCAACGAGCTTAAGGGCTCTTATTCCTTTTACAGCATCCTCTAAAGTGCTGTTGTCTACTTCAAATGCAAGATATGCATAATCAAGCCCTAAATAAGCAAATGCCTCATTATGCATTGCCGGTGAGCTGGAATGACGAATGGGATAAGCCATAAGTCCGATTAACTCCGTGTGTCCTGTGATACGTTCTGCCATTGTTCCTTAAACTCCTCCTTCAGTAAATCTGCTTAACTCTGAATGCTGCTCTGCATGCCCGCCATGAAAACAGCTCCTATTGTTTACAATCGAATCGTGAAATCTTTAACGTCATTTTTTTCACAATCCTTTTTATGTATCCAATTTTATGAGTTTGTCTATTTTTTATCAATGACTAAAATGAACTATAATTAGTGCATTTAAACTATCAATCACTCTGATATAATTAAAATAAAAGAATCAATAGTATCAAAAAACTATAGTTTCCTAAACATTGACAAAAGTTTGGTATTCCTTACAATATCTATACGAATACACTTATAACGATCAGGAGAAATCAGAAATGACCTTAAATCAGCTTTTATTTTTTAAGGAAGCAGCAATGCATCAGCATTTTAACCGTGCAGCAGAAGCACTTAATATATCAGAGCCCTCTCTTTCGCGCTCCATAAGCAGCCTGGAGCACGAGCTTGGAGTAATACTTTTTGAAAAAAAGGGACGTAATGTAGTCCTTACTTCAACCGGCTCAGTATTTCTCGAGCACGCCAATAAAATACTTGAAGACATCGAGCTTGCAAAGGATAAAATGCGTGAATATGCTTCAGGCGGTGGACACATCAATATTGCCTATGTCGCACCACTTTCAAAAAAATTTATACCGGAAACAGTAAGGTCATTCCTGAATGATAAGCAGAATCGAAATGTAATTTTTAACTTCTCTCAGAATGCGTCTGTAGATAATATTGCAGGCTTAAAAAAAGGAATCTTTGATATAGCCTTCGGCTCATATATAGAAGGTGAAAAAAATATAAATTTTATCCCTGTCCTCGAGCAGGAAATGGTCGTTATAATGCCGGTCAACCATCCGCTTGCCGGTGCAGAGACCTTTGATATCTCTGCATTTAATGACTATCCTCTTCTAAGCTATGACTCCAGTTCAGGACTCGGAAAACGTACAAGAAAATTTTTTCGCACATACGACCTGCATCCAAACGTCATCTGTGAATCTCCTGACGAAGAAGGAATAGCAGCACTTGTGGCTGAAGGCTTTGGAATCGCACTTGTGGTTGACGTAAATGCCATACACAGGGCTGATATAGTCGTAAAAAAAATTTCCAACGGTATCAGCGTTATCCATACCGTTTACATGTGCTATCTAAAGGAAAGATACCATATACCGGTCGTACAGCGATTAATTAAATTTATCGAAAATAAAAATAATACGGATTGACAAAAAAATGTATACATGATAAATTCAGAATATCATAGTGCCCGCTATGAATTTCAGCTCCATGATTTTTTTATGAACAGGAGCAATCTAAATGAAAAATAAATACAAGCATATTTTTGAGCCATTCACTGTTAAACGCATGACCTTAAAGAATCGTATCTGCATGAATCCAATGGGTACGAACTATGGTGAGCAGACAGGTGAAATGAGCTTTCTTCACATTCATTACTATGAGCAGCGTGCCAAAGGCGGCACAGGTCTTCTCACAGTTGAGAATGTCAGTGTTGACGATCCCATGGGTTCAAACGGAACAACTCAGTTAAGACTCGATAAGGATAACTATATCCCGAGACTTTTTAAGCTGTGTGAAACTGTACATAAGCATGGTGCATGCATCTCGATCCAGCTTAACCACGCCGGAGCATCTGCAAAACAGGAGCGTATCGGTGCACAGCCTGTATCTGCTTCAAACATCCCTTCAAAGACAGGCGGAGAGATTCCCCGTCCTCTTGAAAAAGAAGAAATCTACGCTATTGTTAAGAAATTCGGTGAAGCTGCAAAGCGTGCCCAGACTTCAGGTTTTGATGCAGTTGAGATCCACGCAGGTCATTCTTACCTTATAAGCCAGTTCCTTTCACCTATTACAAACAAGAGAACTGACGAATTCGGCGGAAGCCCTGAGAACCGTGCGCGTCTTGCAAAACTTATTATCGAAGAAGTAAGAAAGCAGGTAGGTCCTTTCTTCCCTATTTTCGTTCGTGTAAGTGCTGATGAGTTCCTTGAGGGCGGAAACACACTCGATGACTGCCTTGATTATCTGCAGTATTTCGAGAAAGAAGTCGATGTATTCGACGTTTCCTGCGCACTGAACGATTCCGTTCATTACCAGATCGATGCAAATTACATGCCTGACGGCTGGAGATCATACATGGCCAAGGCTGTAAAAGAAAGATACAACAAGCCTTGTATAACAATGGGTAACATCAGAGATCCCCAGGTTGCTGAGGATATTCTTGCCCGCGGTGATGCAGATCTTATCGGTATGGGACGTGGACTTATAGCTGACCCTGACTGGGTAAATAAGGTTGAATGGGGTCACGAAGACGATATCCGTAAGTGCATCTCCTGTAACGTTGGATGTGCAGGCCACAGAATTGGTCTCAACCAGCCTATCAGATGTACTGTAAATCCTGCTGTAAACAGTGGTGAGGATTATGCCAAAGATAAAGTTAAAAAGCCTTGTAATGTAGTTGTTATAGGTGCAGGTACTGCAGGTCTTGAGGCTGCATGTACAGCTGCTGAAGTCGGCTGCACAACCATCCTTATAGAGAAAACCAACCAGCTCGGCGGACTTGCTTCGATCATTTCAAAGATTCCCGATAAGGCTCGTTTGGCAGATTTCCCCAAGTACCTTATCAACAGAGCCTCCAAGCTTAGAAACCTCTTTATCTTAAAGAATACCGAGCCGACTATGGAACTCGTTCAGAGCTTTAACCCTGATATCATCGTTAACTCAACCGGTTCCACTCCTACTCTTCCTCCGATCAAAGGTCTCCTTGATCGTGTAGATAAGGAAGGCACAAAGGTTGCAACTGTCCTTAAGATGATCGAAAGAATGAACAGCTATCCCGAAAAGATGGACGGTAAAAAGGTCGTTGTTGTCGGCGGTGGTGCCGTTGGACTCGATGTAATGGAATTCTTCACAGAAAAAGGTGCCGATGTTACCATTATCGAAATGCTTCCTGCTATCGGAAATGGTCTTGATCCTATCACAAAGTGTGATACCAATACCAAGATGAAGAAGTACAACGTAACCCAGATGACAAATACAGCCCTTCAGGAAGTTTGCGATGACAAATTTATCGTTAAAAATCCTCAGGGTGAGATCGTTGATGTACCTTTTGACTATGGTTTCATGTGCCTCGGCATGAGAGCTAATAATCCTGTTCTTCAGGATCTTGAGAACACCTTCGCAGATACAAATGTTGAAATCTACAATATCGGCGATTCGAGACGTGCTCGTCGTATCATCGAGGGTACAGAGGAAGGACGTAATATTATCGAAGTTCTTAAGAAGCATGATTTTCTTGACTGAACAAAGACTTAATGATCAACCTTTTTAAGGCATCGTGAAGAAAGCTTTTTGGTATGCAAAAGATTTACAGCATTCCAAAAAGCTTCTTAATTTTTGGGCTTATCTATTTTCATTTCTATTCACTGATTGACGAAAACTCCCTATCCAATTATACTAACTTATCGAAAGGATTAATTTAACATGCGATTATTTAAGATTAAAAATACAAAAAGTTTTATGTCTCATCTTTTCCTCAAGGACACTTTTGATGAGTTAAATCTAATTAATGCAAGCATAAAAACTTTCTGCACATATAACATTGATGGAAAATTCGAACGTAATTTTTTTAAGAATGATGAGAATTCTGAAGTAAATAACGATAGGATATATTGTAAATGGTCAGAATTAAAACGAACTGCGACCAACCTTATAAAAGGTCATAATACTCCTCTGTTTATGAAATTTATTTTCTCATCAGACTTAAGTATAATTGGAGAAGATCTGAACGACGATACAGTGGAATCACTGACTCTGACTGTAAAATTTTATGAGAATGGTCTGACACTCACATCTGCAGTTAATCGAAAAAATTTTTCCCTGGATAAAAGCATAGATGCAGCATGGGACAAAAAAACAGAGGAGCTGCTCATCGCAGCCTCTCTGAATTTTGATGAAGAATAAATATTAAAGTTTGATATTCTTAAGTAAATCTCCAAGTGAAGTTGTTACAGCCTCAGTCTTTGGAAGCTCAAATTTTTCCTCCTCAGGTTCAACAGCTTCATTAAGAGCCTTTATGGAAAGCGAGATCTTTCCGTCTTTTATTCCTATTACCTTTACCTTGACTTCCTGATCAGGCTTAAGTGCTTCCTTCGGATGTCCGATCCTCTTCTCTGAGATCTGTGAAATATGAACGAGACCACTGATCCCATCACCAAGATCAATAAATGCTCCATAGGGCTGAAGACTTTCTACTTTACCTTCACATACCATTCCTGTCTGGATCTTTGAAAGCTTCTCCTCATGTTCTTTCTGCTTTGCTTCCTTAAGTATTGCCTTAGCTGAAAGTACAAGGCGTTTTTTATGAGAATCTGCTGTGATAACTCTTACATCAAGTTCTTTTCCGAGCCATTCATCAAGATTTTCAACGAATTCAAGTGAAATCTGAGATGCAGGAATAAAACCTCTTATATTTTCTACATATGCAATAAGACCACCGTTTACCATTCCGCCTATCTTAACGCGGATAGTCTCCTTGCTGTCAAGCAGCTCTTTCATATGCTGCCAGGCCATATTATCTTCAGCCTGCTCCTCATTCTCAACCTTACCGGTCATTACGTCGCCCTCGTCAAGCTTCTTAAATGATGCTTCGAGCTCCTCCTTGTAATCATCCATTGTTTCTGCCATTTTTACTCTCCTCTTTTTATTATAAATTTAATAAATTACAAATTTTACAACCTGTCAGGCTCCCAGCAGGAAATACACAGCCAAGGAACTTATCAAAAATACCATCGAAGTCGAAGTGATGAATATACGCATCCAAACGCCTGAATTCTGCCTGTTAAGACCAATAAACAAAGCATTCGGCACTAAAAGATATGCTATATACCTGAAATCCTGTGAACTGAAATTAGGAATGCTCAAACAAAGATTCAGGAAAAAAGCTATAGCTGTCAAATATAGAATACTCCAAAAAACGCGTATTTGCAAAGACATTGTAGTTTTTTTTGAAAATGTTACCCTAAAAACAGATATTATAGTCAGAAGCATCAGTAATGCTCCGGATATGAATAGTATCCAGGCCGCATATATAATAAAACGGTTTGCATCTGCAAAATTAAATTCACCGGTAAGAGACGTCTTGAGCCCTGCAAGAATGATATTATATTCATCAAAACTGTCTCCGTTTTTTATCATTGCTGCAAATGGAGTATTCGTATAAAGATCCGTAAATCTCGACAATACACTGCCATATATAAGTTCCTCTCCTACCTTAGGTGTATAATTGAGAGGAACACCAAATAAAAGCAGATTTCTCATCGGGAAAAACATTCCTATCGGAACAGATATAAATGCAAAAACTAGATATTGTCTCAAGTATTTGAAGAATTTCTTTTTTCCTCCAACGAACCAGTTAATAATAAAGATCCAGGCAAGCGCCGGCGCAACTAAAACACCCGAAAGTTTTGTCATCATCGAAAGTCCCATGCACAGGGCTGTTTTGATGATATCAGGCCAGCTATTCTTATTCTCCCATTTAAGAGCGTAATAACAAGTCATTATCATCAAAAGAGTGCAAAGGGTGTCATTATTGACCGAACCTGACAAGAGAATATATAACGGATGAAGCGCCGTCAATGCAAATGCTATCTCCAGTGACCTTCCCTCAAGCCTCATCAGCTTGAATATCCTGAGTGCAAATATTGCCAGTATCAGACAATATATCAGCGTAAGAACCTGTATATTTTCTGTGGCAGCAGTATATCCAAAGCCTATCATGGTATTAATTTTAAGCCAGATTGCCGCCGTTATGTGATGAAATGCCGGCTGAAAAAAGCCCCATTTTTTTCTCGGATCAAAGTCAGGCAGCGACCAGTGATCAAAAAACCATTCTATATAAGCTGCCTGCCCGATACCTTTTCCATTTTCAAAACCAATGACGTCATGCTGACGTTCCCAGGTCGGCGTATACGCTATATAAAAAGCATGAATTGCGATCGATGTGATAAGAGTAACAATTAATGAACCACTGACATTAATCTTTTTTTTGCGCAAAAAAAATAGGAATAGCACCACCGCAAGAAATAAAACAACAATTATTCCGATTTCCCTGCGCATCATGGCACTATTCCCCTTTAAAGCCGCTATGGCTCTCCCTTTCAGCTTTCATTAATATAATAAATATATCAATTTTAAGCTTCATGGTCAAGCCATAGAGAACATAGATTCACACAGATCCTGTTAATTTCCGCTGCTTGCGACTGTCTGTGAGGAATCATCATACCAGTAAAGAAGCTGGCCAACAACATTGCTGTAACTGACTGCACCTTCAGGTATCCCGTTGATCACAAGATTTGTATCAATAAAATTCTGTGTAGTCTTTTTAACCGCTGCTGTCGAAATTACAGCATTGCTTTCAACCTTTTCCTCTGTTTCCTCAGTCATAAATACATTATCAGACTTAACAAGTGAAGATATAGAAACATGTGATTTATAGAGTTCTGTATTATCACCGCATGCTTCCTTAAAATCATTATTGATATAGTTTAAGACGCTTAAGTATCCACTGTATTGGAAAAACTTATCATCTGAATTTATGCAGGCGATATAGGCTATAAAATTCGCTTCATCCTCCTTCATAAAGCCCTTGGTGTGTGCAAGTTCATGACATACAGTAGAAGGGAAATTCACAGTGGTCATGATCGCATTATAATTGGCTTCCATCGTGAACGGAAAATAATAACCCCTCATAGACTGCTGGCACATAAACTCCGAAAGCAGAAGTTTTTTTGGAAATGAATAAACTCCGGAAAATTCTGTCCACTCAGTTGATAAAGCCTGCATAGACTCAATCGCCTCTTCATTAAGATTTCCATTGTAAACAGGATTTCCATCTTCATCCCTGTCAATTTCCTTTGCAAGCTGATTAGCCTGCGTTACTATAAAATCTCTCGTCGCTGCAAGCTCTTCAAAACCATACTTTCTAAAACTTATATCTGATAAGTACTCTTCTTCAAGTCCACTGCTGTGATAAAGAATAAAGCAGCTTTCTGTCATAACAAATGAAACTACCAGAGCTATCATAACTGTTACCCTAAGAAAAGCAGCGCAAAATCTTTCCCTTACCTTTAATAATTTAAAGATGATTTTCAGGAATATGCAGATAAACGACAATGCTGACAGCAGGACTGCCAGTCCAAGCAGAAGTTCTCCGAGTGAAAAAGGAAAGATATTTGAAAATACAGCCATGAATGACTGCCAAAATGGAAAAATATATTTTTTATGCCAGTCTGCGAAATCATCAGAGATCCAGGCAAGCAAATTTAATATCAATGTTAATGTTAAAAGCGAAAAAGCAATCGCCAAATATTTTTTATGCAACTTTATCATTTTAGTCATAGGCATCACCATATTTTCTAGCAGATTGTGAGTGTATAAACTTAAGTACAGTTAAATTTTACCAATTATCTATGTGATTCCTATGACTATTTGTAACTATTTTATAAACTTTGTGTAACAAGCATTCAAAAATTCTGTGTTTATTTCTTGAAAAGAAAGACACAATTCAAATAATATGCTAAATTTAATCTATCTGATTTTATAAAAGATACATATTATTGATAATTTTGGAGGTATTATTATGATTCGCCGCGCAGAAATAAGAGATATAGAAGGCTTGAAAAGACTGCTTCTTCAGGTCAATAACGTGCACAACGCCGGGAGACCGGACATCTTCAGAAAAGACTGTATGAAGTATAATGATGAAGAATTGAAGGAAATATTAACAGATGATGAACGCCCTATTTTCGTATCAGTCGATAATGATGAATATATCCAGGGATACTGCTTTTGTATAGTTGAGGATCATCATGGTGATAATAATCTGGTTGATATGAAAACGCTTTATATCGATGATCTATGTGTAGATGAAAATATACGAGGCAAACATATCGGTAAAAATATTTTTGAATTTGTAAAAGATTACGCAAAGAAAGAGGGATTTTATAATCTCACACTCAATGTATGGGCATTAAACGACAGTGCACATAAATTCTATGATTCTATGGGAATGCATATTCTCAAATACGGTATGGAATCTATATTATAAATATAAAAAAGGTGACAGCTTAAGTTTAATCCTAAGCTGTCACCCGAGAATATCAAATCCGCCATTTGATATTCAAGGAGTCAATTTTTTCAGTAAGTTCTATGATATAATTTTTTGAAATTTCAATCTGCTTTTTACCCATCTCAGTATCTGATAATCGTCTTAAACAACGCCTCAATATCCTTACCTGACCAATAAGTTTAATCTTATCGGATGCGTCCTCTATTTCCGACTGAGATGCATCGGCAAGGAATCGTTTCAGACTTCCATTATAAACGCGTTCTGAAAGCTCGAATGGCAATCCGAGAAAATCCTTAGACACTTCATGATCAAGCTCATTAAAACCAATAAACGCATTATAAATAGATGCAAATTCAAAAATCGGATTTCCTGTGCAGAGTGTATCCATGTCTATGAGCATTGGCTCACCCTCGACAACCATAACATTTTTTGTATGATAATCACCATGAAGAAGATTGTCATCATCAGATATTTTTTCAACAAGGTTTCTCAGTTTTTTCCAGGTTTTATTTGGAAACTGACCCTCCAGGAAACCTACCCAACTAAGCGCCCTCTTCTTCATATTAGGAATATCATCATCCTTAAGGCTTATAGAATGAATTTTTTTCAAAAGATCCACAAACATATCAATGTATTTTTCAACATTGTCAGGATCCTCGGAAATAATAGCAGATAATGACTTTGATTCCAATAACTCAAATACAGAACCGTATCCCTCACCAACTCTGACAACATCATAAGATATCGCCGTAGGTACCCCAAGTACAAAGGCTTTTTTTGCGAGCTTTCTCTCTCTTTTTATATCATTTAAAGCCTCGGGATTATTATAAACCTTTACAATCGTATCTCCGTTTATTCGGTAGACATTTCCGTTTGAACCTGAGCCTATTATTTCACAACCTGTTACATCAATGGTTCTGTATGCTTTTTCAACTTCCATGATCTCATCAAATCCTGTCATTGAAAAAATCTCATATACTTCTGAACTTACATTGATAACTTTGATCTTGCCGCGTTTTTTTTGCAATCTCAATAATATTCTTAGTCCGGCACTCGATATATATTTCAGATCCTTCATATCAATAATTATCTTGCCACACGGATATTCTTCACAGATATCATTTAATTCCTTTTCAATTTCTGCAGCATTGTCTGTGTTCACCCTATCACAGAAAGTGATATTGACCATTTGGTTTACGGATTTCGCACTAAGATTTGCCATAATTCACCCCCATAAATTAAGCTAACCTCATTATTTTAACTAAATTATTTAGATTCCGTATTAAAAAAATCATCAGATATATCTGTTATTTATCAGACTTGTCTTTATTCAGTTTTGATATTTCATAGTCTGTATTTCGAACATGTTTCTGAACATCTTCGAGAATTTTACGGTTTGAAGCAACCGTATCAGCCATAATCCCCATTAACCAGGTAATAAAACCGAGCATAAGCAAGGTACTGGCAAGGATCAAACTCTGTACGTGACCCATAGCATCATGCATTGCCATAAAAACCAGGAAACGTATTCCAAGCACCATGCCGATAGAAAATGGTACCATTCCAATTATCATGAAAGATGTAAGAGGTCTGTACATAACATAACTCCTGAGAATTGTTATAATAGACTTCTTAATATAACCTGTCATGCTGCTGAAAAGTCTGCTTGGTCTGAGCTCACGATTTGTCCTGATAGGAACAGATGTCATTGGTATTCTGTTTCTGCCTGCCTGTACAATAGTTTCCAGCGTATATGTATATGCATTTGTAACATTAAGCTGCATTGCAGCTTCTCTGCTGTATGCTCTGAAACCTGATGGTGCATCCGGTATATCTGTGCCGCTTGCCTTCTGAACAACCCAACTGCCAAGATGCTGCAGCTTCTTTTTAATAGGACTGAAATCCTTCGTATCATCAATAGGTCTCGCACCTATTACAATATCTGATTCCCCATTAATTATTGGCCTGACTATTGTTTCAATATCCTCTCCGCAATACTGATCATCCGCATCCGTATTAACAATTATATCTGCACCATTCCTTAAGCAGGCATCTATTCCTGCCATAAATCCCTTGGCCAGGCCTCGATTCTGCTTAAAATTAACGACATAATTAACGCCCCATTCTTTCGCCACTTCAACAGTATTATCCTTGGAACCGTCATTGATTATAAGGTACTCAATTTCATCTATCCCATCAATATGTTTAGGCAGATCGTCCAGCGCAATTTTTAATGTTTCCGCTTCATTATAGCAAGGTATCTGTATAATAAGTTTCAATTTAATTTCTCCATAATATGAATCAATGTCATTAAGCTTAGCTATCATAACGATTTCTATAAACTTAATAACATTGTCTTCAAAAAATTTTAGATATTTATAATGCCCGCAACCTTCTTTTTCCAGTCAGAAGCCATTGCAATGACATTTTTTATTTCTCTGTATCTTGTTTTCTCTGTCTCTGAAAGAATGATCACCGCATCAGCCTCTGTAAGAACTCTGCATTCATCCAGATTCTCCCTGTCTCCACTGATAGTTTTGATCTCATAATTTTTAGAAAGGGACCCAACGATCTCATCAAATCTGGCTGCATTTTTCTCATTCCTTTTACCGATCAGAACATATTTCCGAAAATCCGGATAGAAAGTTCCTATCTTGTAAGAGAACATATCCATTGACTTAGAGGCAGGAAAAGCAAAGATCTTAAACTTTCTCTCTATTTCTGCTGAAGAAAGCACAAAATCACCATATATCAGATAAAGGCTTATTCCCATTACTGTTATGATCAAACCAAAGATAATTCCCTCTATAAATCCCTTAACAATATCTTTTTTTGTCGCCGGCTCTGAAGTCTCATGAATTACCTTTTCTTCATCAGGCTTTGAAAGATTATTAATATTATTATTATAATTAATTATATTCTGCTTAAGGCTGTTAACTTCGTTTTTCTTATTTGTCTGTGTCGTTATCAGATCATTATCCAGAACAGAACTAAGGTTTTCATTCTGAATTGATATCATATGAGCTGTCTGATTCGCACTCGTACTATCATAATATTCAAGGATCCTCTCCTTTATCATCGAAGCGACCTTGTCAGCATTTTCTTCATCCTTGTGCTTTAATGTAACATTGATTATACATGTATTTGTATCTGGAGCTGTCGCACAGGCCTCTCTAAGATAGCCTTCCTTGATCCCAAGCTCCTCAGATACATCTGTCCAGCCGCTTCCGTTCACTATGAACTGATTATAATAATTTGTAAGTGAGTTTCTGACATTCTGATCCGTTATAGCCGCACCATTTCCACTGACGATCTGCACCTGAAATGTAGCTCTTACCTCTCTGTAGGGATCTATACTCATCAGAATAGAATTATTAATATAATCATTCTTCACTTCCAGCTGGCTTTCAACATCTGAGATCATCGTGGAATACTTGTCGAGCATAAGATTATATCTCTCAAGCTTTTCCGCATATTCCTCTTCAGAGATCATGCTTTTCCCTTCCTCATAATTGGAAGTCACCTTAACATGACGGGCTGCACGTACGGTAAAGATCAATGTAATTATGAGAGTACAGATTAAAAGTAATTTCTTATGAGCGATTATTCTTAAGGCAATTTCCCTTAAGTTTGTATTTGCCTCATAATTATCCGGCATTAATAATATCCTCCATCTGATATTCAGATTACAAGTGCCTTAAGCTCAGTTTTACTGAACTACAGTACCAATAACCTGAGTATTTCTTTCAGCAATAAATCTCATTTCCTCATCAATCTCAAAGTTAGATGATTTATCAATGTTTTCAATAACGATAACTACATCCGCATTGGAAATGCTTATGATCATATCCGGATCATATTTTATCTTTACACCTGATGAAATCTCAATTCCGCTGCCATCCATTTCATTCTTAAGTGCATTTATAAAAGCGTCATTTGAACCATTAAAGTTTTCACTGGATGCAACGAATACCTTTGTGATCTCTTTTTTCTCAGATAATGTCTCTATTTCAGCCTTGAATATCTTTGCAAGCTCATCACAGCTGTAAAAATGAGTCGTTCTGTATCTAAGCTTTCTGAAAAATGCGCTGAGGCCTTTTTTAGGAGCATTTCCTGATCCTAATGCATAGGTCTTGATTCCGTACTTATCCTCCATGGCATATACAGAAAGAAGCTTTGATGAAAGAATATAAGCAAGAAGCCAGTAACCGCCTGCAAGGAAAATTCCAAGAAGAGCACCTATAGCAATAAATTTCTTACTGATAGGATTAACCTTTGTCTCCTCTTTCACCTCTTCAGTTTCGAGTTCTGCAGCCTTGGTGTCCGCCATGAGGGTCTCAAGCTCCTCATCAGACTTAGCCTCTGCATAATCAACCTCCGCAGAGCTCAGTTCCTTCTCAAGAGTTGTTATATTTGTTTCAACTGTTTTGATGTAATTCAGGGCATCATTCTTCGAATTAACTATTCCGTTGTCAACACCTGTTGTAACCGTTGTATTAAGAAGAGTTATCGTATAGGGTGTGGTAATGTCATTAAGACCCTCGCCTATACCCTCAATACGACGTTTAACGTACTCAGCTATAGAATCACAGTATTTTTCATCGGGACCCTTTATTGATACATAAAGAATAGCACTGCTTGTAATATTCTCATCCATACTCTCATTAGTGGAAAGATATACATTCGTTCCGGAAGGAAAATAATCATATGCACTGATAAGCTCTCTTACATAGGCAGAATCAACTTTTAGATATTCTCCGGCCGCTGTGTAAAGTTCATCATTTGCCAGTCTTGACTCATAGCTCTTAACTATAAGCTGCAGATTTTCCTGCTGCTGAGCGGAATTTGTTATATTCCCGGAAACTGTGCTGAGTTTATACTGAAGAGTCTCGGTTACAACAGCAGAGCTGTCCAAATTCATAAGAACGGACTTGCTCAGATAGTTTTCTTTTCCCTTAATTATCTGCTTATAAAGAGCTACTCTATGCGCTATATTATCAAGCTCTTCCATTTTTTCCGCATCTGATGCGGTTTCCTCAAGAGCAAGCAATGCGCTCTCGGTCTTTTCCGATTTAGTCTTGTTAGCACTTTCCTGAGCTGAAATTGCCTTATAGGCACCAACTCCCCCAAGCAATATTGCAAATATGAGCATTGATGCCACTATACTCTTCCAATGCTCACAGCAATACAGTATGAGATCATTCAGTCTTAATTCGACTTCATTATCTTCGAAATCTCGATTCATGAATCTTTTCCTCCAAACTTTAATAAAAATCTATTTTCCCTGTTTTCCCGGCTGACCTGTCAAACTGTCAGCACTCAATACCAATCATCTGCGCGGATGAGTCAGATCATAAACTCTCTTAAGCCTTGTCTGAACCAGATCTGCATATACCTGTGTAGTGGATATATCCGAATGTCCAAGCATCTCCTGTACCGAGTGCAGATCTGCACCATTTTCTACCAGATGAGCCGCAAAAGAATGCCTAAGAGTATGAGGTGTTATCTCCGCCTCTATTCCTGCCTTTTTTGCGTAATACTTTATAAGTTTCCAAAAGCCCTGTCTTGACATGGCTACACCGGAGCAGTTTACAAATAAAGTCTTTTCATTAGCATCCCTGACCATAACATCCCTTGATCCTGACAGATATGCTGCGAGTGCATTCTGTGCCTCAGATCCGAACGGTATTACACGATCCCTGTTTGCATCATGACAGTCTATATATCCCATTCCAAGATTAACATCTGTAACATTCAGTGATATAAGCTCGCTCACCCTCATTCCGGTAGCATATAAGAGCTCGAGCATAGCCCTGTCCCTTATTTCCTTCGGACTGTCTCCCTTTGGAGCCTCCAGAAGCCTTATAACCTCATCCTGTGTCATTATTGTAGGAATCTTTTTCTCTATTTTGGGTGCCCTTAAATTCTCGGCAGGCGAATAATTTATAGCACCTTCTTTAACAAGGTAGTGGAAAAACGCCTTGACCGATGCAATATTACGGGAAACCGTCGCCGCAGTGAAATTCTTGTTTTCCAGATCAAGCACAAACAATGAAAGATCCGTCTCTGTGATCTTGGACACATCCTCTATTCCTTTAACTGAAAAATAAACAATAAGTTTTGTAAGATCTCTCTTATATGAAAGCTCAGTATTTACTGAAGCCTTTTTTATATCATGTAGGTAAGTTATGAACTCGCTGAGCAGTTCTTCCATAAAATTCACCCTCTCCAATTTACTGCAAGTCAAAAAACGCGCACCTCCCCAAGTGCGCCACTATAGACATTATAATGGCTGTGAGAGTGAAAATCAAATGCATTTTTAGCTCTAAAAGAGGCTTTGAAGCCCTGTTTTTAAGAAAATCACAAGATATCGAACACTGCTTTAATCCGTTTCGCAACATCTTGTGCCGTAAAAAATTGCATTTTTTTAATTTATGTCAAGCGATTACGTAAACAAACCCTACCTGATATCTCTTTTATTCTTTATTATCGGAAATAAATGCAATATAACTCATTATTGCCGCTATAGTCTTTGAATCCTGTATCTCCGCTTTGAATATCTTTTCCTTAAGTTCCTCAGGACTGAATTCCCTGATCTCTATAAATTCATCCTCATCGAGATGCTGCTCAGTCTTTTCAAGTCTGTCTGCAATATATATCTCAATCTTCTCATTACAATATGCTATCGCTGTATCGACAGTTATAAGATGACGCATCCTTCCAGCCCTGTATCCAGTCTCTTCTTCAAGTTCCCTTGCCGCAGCAGCCTCAAAATCCTCATCGCCGTCTCTTTTCCCCGCCGGGATCTCAGTTGTGATCCTGTCAAAAGCAGGTCTGTACTGACTCACCATTATTATCTTCCCCTCGTCAGTCACCGCCACTACTGCCGCCGCACCATTGTGCAGCATTATATCATATTCTTCTACCGCACCATTTGGGAGTTCATAGGTATCAACACAGTAATCAAGAATATTAGACTTTCTGAGTTCCGTTCTTTTAAGAAGCTTAAATTTTTTTAACAAAACAACTTCCTCCGATATTGTTTTTTTTACCTCTCTATGTTAGGCTTTTATAGGCTGTTATATCATAACACAAATAGCAGCAAAGTTATATATTTTGACAACTTTATTGCAGGAGCCTGCATTTAAGTCACCAAAACATATGCATTATTACGGAGAGAAAAAAAAATGATACTTGCAATAGATATGGGAAACACAAATATAGAAGTCGGATGTATCGACGGAGACAATATCGTCTTCACCGAACGTCTGTCTACCGATAACAGAAAGACAGAAATGGAATATGCCGTACTTTTAAAAACAGCTTTCGAACTTCACAACTGTGATCTTAAATCGGTCACCGGAGGGATCATTTCATCAGTAGTGCCGCCTCTGACCCACATTATCAAGCAGGCTGTCCGTATGCTTTTTCATTTTTCGCCTATGGTTGTTGGAGCCGGGATCAAAACAGGCTTAAATATAAAAATGGATAACCCTGCAATGGTCGGTGCGGATCTCGTAGTTGACTCCGTTGCCGGCATGTATGAATACGGTGCTCCGCTTATAATCATCGATATGGGTACCGCGACCACCATAACCGCTCTTGACAAAAGCAGCAGTTACATAGGAGGTGTTATCATCCCGGGCCTCAGGGTTTCACTTGAATCACTCGTAAGTCAGACCTCTCAGCTTCCAAGAGTATCCCTCGGCACTCCCAAAAAATGCATTGGGAAAAATACCGTAGACTGCATGAAGAGCGGACTTATATACGGAGAAGCAGCCCGAATAGACGGTATGATCGACCGATTCTTTGAGGAACTTGGATGTGAAACAAAGATCGTTGCGACAGGCGGACTTTCAAAGATCATCATACCAAATTGTCATCATGATATAATACTCGACAGCGATCTGATGCTTAAGGGCTTAAAACATATCTACGAAAAAAATGTCAGGGCTAAATAAACCCTGACATTTTCATTATCTTCCTGTTTTCAAGAAAAGCTCCTTTTTCTTGAGCTCGAGCTTTCTTTTACGCTTTTTCATAAGCGCTCCGAAATTATTGTAACACCAGAATGATTTTTCCACAAAATAGTGGAATTTTCCCATCTTCTCCCTCACCGTATGATGATATAATTCTCCTCCGCATGAAATTCCTTTTGCACCAGACTTAAAATAATCTATAAGCTCAGATTCTTTTTTTATGCCATCCGGTATCTCCGTCCAGGCAAGTCCCACGCAATCAAGCCGGTGAGCATCTGAGCCGCCGGTGCCAGGCTTCCTGTAAACATTTGATATCATTCTCGCTTCAGCATTACTCTCTTCATCTTCACATGCATTAAAGGCCTCAACGAAATCAAATTTGATCATCGTCGAAACCTTATGAGCCCTTTTATTATTAGAATAACTCATATATCTTGAACCGCAGGGATGTGCCGGTCCAAGTATCCCGCCATACCTGTGGACTATCCCTATGAGCATCTCTACAGGCATGCCTCTCATTTCGAGTATTCTGAATTTTATAGACTCCGGAACAATCACTATAATATGACCTGCGTCAATAGTATCATATTCAATACCCTTAAAAACAACAAAGTCATCATAATGTCCCATCATATGCTTTTTATAATATCTGTAGCCGTTATATGTGTCATGGTCTGTAACCACCATGCCTCCAAATCCCAGAGTCCTGAGTTTACCGACATATTCTTCCAGGGACACTTTCGCGTCCGGCGATCCCTCCCTAGTATGACAATGCATGTCTATTTTCAAGTTATCGCCTCCGTATCGCTTAAACCATCGATTCGTCTATCTTTTGAATAAGTTCATTCTTCTTTACAGGCTTTACAAGAAATCCCTTGGGATGCTGAACCAACGCACTCATTACCATGTCCTTCTCGGAGTTACCGGTAAGGAAAATCACAGGTATACTTCTTCCATTCTCCATAAAACGGATCTTCTGTAAAGTCTGTGGTCCATCCAGTTCCGGCATAAAGCAGTCCAGCAAAATACAGTCCGGAACCATCTTTTCTATAAATTTAATTGCCTGGGCGCCCGATTTCACACAGGTTACGCGGAAACGATCCTCCAGATAACTTTTCATGAGCCTTAAAGCAACAACATCATCGTCCACTACAAGGATCATTTTAGGTCTTCCCATAGCAGCTATAAGTCGTTCAACAACCTTTCTGAGCTGCTCTGCCTTCATATCAGGCGGTCCTACATAGTCAGGATCAACCTTTATATTCTCATGAAATACCTTCTGTTCCTCTGCATTTGCCAGCAGCACGCACGGAATATCTTTGTATCGAATATCCTCTTTCAGATCCATTATCTGAAAAATACTCTGACGATTCACTCCTTCAGCGTGAATAATGATACAGTCAGGTATATATCCTCTGAGTGTCTTTAAAATATCCGTGCCGGACAAAAGTGCACTCTTAATATCATAAAGCCCTTCAAATGCTCTCTCTAATTTTCTAAGCTTTTCCAAATTAGATGAAATGATAACAACTTTATTCACGGTCTTCCCCCTATGTATATTCTTACTAACTATATCTTAACACATATAAATTCAAAATGTTCACTCAATATCGTTCAAAATTTCATGCACAGTATCTGCTGCTGCATCATAATCAAAATCATCAAGCTGCTTTGAAACCTTGTTTAAGGCATCTATGACCTTCTGCATATCGAGAGAGATCTCTCCTTCCTTTCTTGGCTTTTTTTCGGTGCAGCGGTCATAGGCTTCTTTTGCCGATTCATAGACCTCATCGTTAAGATTTTTAAGCAATTCCTGTTCTGCAAGAATTTCATCCAACTTTTCTTCTTTTGCGAAATCTTCCATTCTCTTTGACTGGTCTGAGAGCTTCATTGCACCGATATATCTTGCCGAACTCTTCATTGCATGTACTGATATCCTGTAATTCTTTATATCTCTTTCCTCAAGCTGCTTTACGCACATTCCAAAGAAATCCTGTTCTACAAAGGCCTCTAAAAGTCCAAGATATGTCTTGATATCCCCATTGGTATTTTCAAGTCCAAGATCGATATCTATGCCCTTAAGAGTATTCTTAAGGATTTCCATCTTTTCATTCTTATCTTCACTTTCGTTATCGTCCTTATTGTTAAAGTCCTCCGGAACTTTCTCTTTTTTATCCTCCGGAACCCATTTATCCAGGATCTGCGCCATCCTTTTAAGTTCTATCGGCTTTGTCATGAAATCATTCATGCCTGCAGCAAAAAATCCTTTTTCAACGCCTTTGATCGCATTTGCTGTAAGAGCCACTATCGGAACCTCTTTGCTGCGCTCCAGACTATCCCTGCTTCTTATCTCAGTCGTTGTCTCGATACCATCCATGACCGGCATCATGTGATCCATAAAAATAATATCAAGGTCCGGATTCTTTTCAAATATTGCGATCGCCTCACGCCCCGAGAGAGCTGTATCGACCGTCGCCCCGTATTCCTTTAACAGTGCCTTTGCCACATCCAGATTAACCTTATTATCATCAACAACAAGAAAATGTGCCGAAGGACAGATAAAAGGAACCACAAACTTATCTTCATTTGAATGATCGTCAAAGCCATATTTGAAATTACAGGTCTGCTCTGAATTTCTGGTCTGCGGCAGCCAGAAAGAAAATACAGAGCCTTTTCCATATTCACTCTCTACTTTTATCTCTCCGCCCATCAGATTAAGAAGATTTCTGCATACGGCAAGTCCGAGTCCCGTGCCCGTTATTCCACGGTTTTTCTTTGTATCTACCTGCGTAAATGCCACAAAAAGTTTTTTCAGATCCTCGTCCTTAATACCAATCCCCGTATCTCTGACAGTAACCTTGAGTTTGCCCTTATCTTCACCATCCTCCCAGGAAACATGAAATTCAATCTCTCCGACGTCTGTATATTTAGAAGAATTATTAAGTATGTTTATCATGATCTGCCTTATTCTTGTCACATCACCAAATAAGGATTCCGGAACATTATCATCGACAGTCACAATAAAATCTATCGGTTTTTCAGATATTTTCATTGCGCTTACAGATGTAACATCATGCAAAAGCGATGAAACCGAGTATTTATCTTCAATAATCTCAAACTTACCGGACTCTATCTTAGAGAAATCAAGTATCTCATTTACTATCGAAACAAGATTATTTGATGCCTGCCTGATATCCGCCGCATATTTCTTTGTCTGACTGCTTATACCGTCTTCTGCAAGAATAAGCTCTGAAAATCCTTTTATGGCATTCATGGGAGTCCTTATCTCATGTGACATGGATGAAAGGAAATTTGACTTTGCTGCAGATGCCTTGTTTGCAATATCTCTTAAAAGATAGTTCTCTATGATCTTATTAAGTTCTACCAGAAGGTCTATTTCTTCCCTGATCCACTGTTTATCCTTCTGTCCGTGCATACAGGTCATAAATCCCCATATAGTATCTTCATTTCTGATCACTGCATAAAGAATCGGATTATCCGGCTTTGCCATTGCCTGCATTCCTTCAGAAAACATTCCGATATTGGTCTTATCGATTATCACAAAATCCTCTTCGCCTATTAGATCCGAAAGTGCCTCCATGTCAGAATGCTCCACGAAAAACTTCTGTCCATAGATCTTTTCAAAATATTCAGGTCTCAGGTTGACCTCATAAATACAATCCAATATCTCCTGGGAGCTTGTAGAATCTCTGTTGCTTATATTTAAATATTCAATTCCAAACTGGGTACATATTCTTTCAAGCACCAGCTGTATAGCGCTGTTTATATCCTTTGAACGCTCCATCAGATTAAATGTAAAGGTTACTATATCATCTGTGTAGCCATTATCCTGCTTTTGTGCTTCAGAATTATCATCAATGGCAAAACGTTCCTCATCGGGCATTGCATTAAAAAGCTGAGTAAAAGAATGAAAATAGTGAAGCTCGAATTTAAGGTCAAATTCACTTCCTATGTCTAAGATGATCTTTGTCACATTTTTTTTCATATCCTCAGTATATTTCTGAGCTGCCTCAGCTTCCATAGGATTGACACTGAATATAAAAGAGGAATATCCAACCCTTATCTTTAGGTTCTCTCTACTGGTCATTTTCCTTATAAGAGTTGCTATCCTTGCTATTACTGCTTCTGCAAAAACAGCTCCAAGCTTGGTTCCGACCTCATTTATATTCAATATCCTTAGATAGAAAAGATTTATGACCGAATCCTCCTGTCCTGCACCAGATACTCCATCAAGCATACGGATACCTACAGACCAGGTCAGGAAATTAGTAGTTTTATCGCGCCTTGCTCTCTCAAGCAAAGCCTGCTCCTCCTGCTTTTCAGTAGTTACATCGAGAATTCTCCCAAGGAGTCTGATGGGTCTCTCCATTTCATCATACTGGATCTGACCGCCTATCGAGATCCATACATATCTACCCTTTATAAAGGCTCTTACATAAATAGGACCTGTCAGTTTTCCCTCTATAAAAAAACGCACTTTCTGACTGTCTGCCGGGTGAATTATATCATCACCCGCCAGATTGTCATAAAAGTGCGTAATTATATGTGGCTCAAGTACGTTTTTCTCTTTATACTGTATATTTAAGGATCCGTAAAGATATACCGCATCCTCTTCATAAATATACTCGTATATGATCTCCTGCGTCATCTCCAAGACATATCTGTATCGTTCTATTTCTTCAAGCAGTTTTACCATATTTCACCCCATAAGCCCCCGCTTAAGCAGATTATTTTTTCTTTCTCTTCTCCGGTAATACCTTATCCCACCAGTCCATATTCTTTACTTTTTTCTTTTTGATGCTGCCATCTTTAGAAATATCCTTAGATCTTACCTTGTCTTTTCTAAAATGCCTGTCAGAATCATTCTTCTTTCTGTCAAATTTTCTGTCAGAATGACCGTATGAGCCTTTTCTTCCAGCCTTGCCATCTCTGCCGTGGCTTCCAAAATCAAAACGGTCACGCTCTCTTCTCTCTTTGTCGTGTCTTTCTCTTTCCTTAAATTTCTTCTTTTTCTTTTCAGCGAAATAGTCCTCTGTAGGAATATCCTCTAAAACTTCATTGCCCATCTGCTGCTTAAGGAAAGCTGCGGCGAGATCAAGTGCAGTACAATCCTCATCGTCGATCTTGCTCTCGATAATTCTCAGCATATCGGAAAGATCCTGCTCTTCAACAATTTCCAGAACATCATTTAAGATCTTTTCTGACTTGGAAGCACGTATATCTGCTGCTGTAGGAACAGTACGTGCCTTCATCTTGGTCTTGCAGACCTTCTCTATATCTCTTATCTTATAGATTTCTCTTCCCACTACCAGCGTAAATGAACGACCCTTCTTGCCGGCACGTCCGGTACGACCTATACGATGAACATAATATTCGATATCCTGAGGCACATCATAGTTAAATACAGCCTCAACACCGCTTACATCGATACCTCTTGCTGCCACATCAGTAGCAATAAGGATTTCAACAGAACCATTTCTAAAGCCCTGCATTACATGGTCTCTCTGAACCTGTGAAAGGTCTCCGTGAAGTCCCGCTGCAAAATATCCTCTTCCGACAAGCTTCTCGGTAAGTTCATCGACCATTCTCTTTGTGTTGCAGAAAATAAGAGAACGCTGAGGATTATAGTAATCTAAAAGTCTTGCTACGACTTCTTCTTTATTCTTTTTAGCAACTTCGTAATAATACTGCTTTACAAGAGGAATTGTAAGTTCCTTTGCAGGCATCTTTAAATGTACGGCATTATCCTTCTGATATTTTCTAGTTATCTCAAGGATAGGCTTGGGCATAGTAGCCGAGAAGAGTGCCGTCTGGTGTTCCTCTGAAAGAGAATCCAGAACAGTCTCGATGTCCTCTCTAAATCCCATATCAAGCATTTCATCGGCTTCATCAAGAACTATGGTCTTTACCTGTCCCATCTTCATTGTATGACGTCTCATATGATCCATGACACGTCCCGGAGTGCCGACAACTATCTGAACATTGCTTTTTAACGATCTGATCTGCTTCATAATGTCCTGGCCGCCGTATACAGGAAGCACTTTTATACCGGACATGTATTTTGAATATTTTCTCATTTCTTCGGCTGCCTGTATTGCCAGCTCTCTTGTAGGGCAGAGAACAACGGCCTGCAGCGCCGGATTTTCAGGGTCTACTGTCATCAGAATAGGGATCGAAAATGCGGCTGTCTTACCTGTACCGGTCTGAGCCTGTCCCAGAATGTCCTTTCCTTCGATCATTACCGGAATAGCCTGAGACTGTATAGGTGTCATGGCCTCGAAGCCAAGCTCTCTTACAGCTCTTTTTATTCTCTCGTCAATCATTGAATCCTCGTAACGGATTGTTTCGATTTCCGGTGTTTCACTTGTTAAAATTTCGTTTTCGTTTTGATTCAAATTTTTACCTCATTTCAAATTCCTGACTGATGACTTTTTCCTTTTTAATCATAAAAATCAGGTATAAAGCTTTCCTTTGCAGTGGACATATCCTGAATAAAAGCATTTGTTACCCCTAGCGACAGGGCAAAATCCACAAGTCTGTCATATTCGCTCTTCCTGACTTTTCTTGAAAGCTCCGGAAACTTTTCCGAAATCCCCTCCATCGGGGTATATTGAGCCATGATACTTATGGTTATACGATCACCGTAGGTCTCATACAGATACCTGATGACTTTTCTTGAATTTAATACATTCCCGGGCAAAAGAAGCTGCCTCACAATAACGCCACGTGTCATTATACCATGGCTGTCAAGTACCTGCCCTCCACACTGTCTTACCATCTCCTCCAAAGCCTTCTTTGCAATCTCAGGATAGTCAGCGGCATCTGAGTATTTAAGGGCGATATTTCTGTCCATATATTTAAAATCCGGCAGATACACATCAATAAGACCATCCAAAGCCTTAATCTGCTGAACGGTCTCATAGCCGGAACAATTAAATACAAAAGGGATTTTAATTCCTCTGGTCTTCGCAGTCCGTATCGACCTTACTATCTCAGGTATATAGTGGTCTCCCGTGACCAGGTTTATGTTATTTGCTCCCTTTTCCTGCAAGTTAAAATATATATCGGCAAGTTCATCTTCAGATATTAGTTTTCCCGCAGCTCCTCTTGAAATTTTTTTATTCTGACAAAAGACACATTTTAGCGAACATCCGGAAAAAAAGACGGCGCCCGAGCCGTTTTCACCTGAAATACAAGGTTCTTCCCAATAGTGAAGATCGGCCCGGGCGATTTTAATCTGTCTTGAAACTCCGCAATATGCCGATCTGCTGACATTATCTGCTGCATCTCTGTCTGCTCCGCAATGTCTCGGACATAAATTGCATATACTCATTTTTATTTCTTTCTTATAACCTTAACTATCCTGTCAATATCCTCATGACTAAGTCCGGCATAAAGAGGCAGAGTCATAACTTCCTCCGACATCTTTAATGCTATCGGTGTCTTTGATGCATCATAGTCCTTTGAATAACTCTCAAGCTTTGAAACAAGAGGATAGAAATACTTACGTGCGAGAATATCCGCTGACTTAAGTCTCTCAAAAAGAGCATCCCTGCTCTCTCCATACTCTTTCTCATCCACAATGATCGGGAAATAAGCATAATTAGCCTTAACGCCCTCTCGGATCTTATTCAGCCTGATTCCCTTAACGCCTTCGAGCTCTGACATATAATATTCATATGCATCACGGCGTTCTTCTATCCAGCCATCTACATGCCTTAAATTGCAAAGACCCATCGCTGCAGCAAATTCATTCATCTTGGCATTAGGACCGATCTCAGTCGTATGCTCCTCATCAACAATTCCAAAGTCGCGGATGATCCTTATCCTGTCCTCTTCCTCATCAGAATGACACGCAACCGCTCCGCCTTCTACCGTATTAAAAACCTTTGTTGCATGGAAGCTGAATGTAGCTGCGTCTCCGAAGTTGCCTACTCCCACGCCTTTATACTCTTCGCCAAAGGTATGTGAAGCGTCATAGATTACCTTAAGTCCGTGCTTTTTCGCGATTTCTTCTATCGCATCGACATCGCAGATATTTCCATATACGTGAACAGGCATTATAGCAACGGTCTCAGGAGTTATCAGAGCCTCTATTCTTTCAGGATCCATTGTATAGTCGTCTTCCCTGATATCACAGAAAACCGGCTTCATTCCCATTCTTACAATGGCATTTGTAGTAGATACAAAAGTAAAAGGTGTTGTGATCACTTCACCATGATCAAGCCCCAGCATCTGAAGAGCGATCTCAATGGCGAGATGACCATTGACTGTCAGTGCCAGATTAGGAATTTTCATATATTTTTTGAGTTTTTCCCTGAGCTCCTCATGCTTCGCCCCTGCATTCGTGAGCCAATGGCTTTCAAATACAGGTCTTATTTCTTCTATATATTCCTCGATCGAAGGGATCGAGGACTTTGTAACAAAAATCTTATCCATTAAAATCAAGCTTCCTTTCATTCAAGTCATTCAGTACGACTTCCGGCCTCATATATCTTCATTAAAGCCTTATAATTCTCTTCTTCTCCATATGCTGCAAGAGAAGTTCTGTCAAAAACGTAATCCTCCGCTCTGAATCCATCTATCGCATCCTTAAGCGAATCAGCTAAATTATCATCAAATTTTAAAAGCCTATCCCGACTTCCATAGATTCCGGCAATAATATCTCCTCCATTGCCAAGATTCACTCCGATCACCGGCGTTCCTGCCGTAAAGGCCTCAATGATCGTCATCGGAAAGCCTTCATACCATTTTGACATAAAGAGCATCGCATCGGATTTCCTTAAAAGCGATATTACCTCATTATGCTCCAGACTTCCTCTAAAATCAACCTTTTCAGAAAGTCCCTTCTCCAAAGCATAGTTTTTGCACCATTCCTCATCAGGCCCGCTGCCGCAGATAATGAGCTTTTTATCATCATTCACCTTAGTCCATGCTTCAAGGATGATATCTATTCCCTTAGTCTTGTCCAGTCTTCCGACATAAATAAAATTATTGCCGTTCTTAATCAGGGGCTCATTATCATCAATATCATTTTTTATTTCAGGCATGAAATTCGGTTTTACAAAAATCCTGTCCTTGTCAATTATCTTTCTTCCGCCATCGTTTATTTCCTTAAGCTTTGCTGCATTGAATTTAGTAAGACAGATGAAATTCACTCCCCTGTAGGTTTTATGCGCCCTTGCAGCCATCTGTATCCTCAAGGCAAGCGATGAATGAAGTCTGCTTTCACGGTAGCATTTATGCTTAACTCCGTACTTCAGTCCCTTCTGCAGACACTCCTCACAGATATGACCATCTCTGAAAAAAATAGCATTAAGACAGAGCATTCTGAAATTGTGCACCGTCTGGAAAACCGGAATATTCTTATCCTTAGCTGCCGCAAATACAGAAGGGCTCACCATGAACTGGGTATTATGGACATGCACTATATCAATGGCATTCTCATCAATAAGCTTTTGAACCTCCCTGTAAGTCTTTTCCGAATAGACTGCATCGATAAAAAGACTGATTTTAGCGACCGGAGTCAGGCTGTCCAGCTCAGCATTATCTCTCGTATAAGTAAAAACCTTATGGCCATGCTTTTCCAGCATGGCCTTTTCATTCTTAAAAACCGTATCTTCCCCACCGGGAACTTTGTAAAAATTATGTATAAGAAGGATATTCATTTTAATTATCCACTGTCCTGACTGCCTCAATAAAAGGCTCTGCCGTTTTATCAAAGGCAAAATCATTTGTTTTTGACCTGGCCGCTTCCGACATTGAGATCTTAAGCGAATCATCATTCAGGAGTTTCTGAATTACCGCGGCGAATTTCTCACTGTCATAAGGATCTATGATCACCCCGCTCTCCAGGTTATCTATCAGATCATAGGAACTGGCAGCATATTTAGAAACAATACACGGAAGTCCACAGCACATCGCCTCCATCGTGACCAGCCCAAAGCAATCCTCCCTTGTGGGGAATACAAAAATGCCGGAGCTTTCATAAGCTCTCGTCAGCTCATCTCCTGACAAAAAACCTGCAAATTCAATTTTTTCAAAAATACCTAGTCTCTTTGCCTCTGCTTCAAGCTTCTCCTTTTCAGGTCCGTCTCCTACAAGTTTAAGTTTCCAGTCAGGATCCTTAATCTGAGCCAAAGCCTTGAAAAGCAGATCTAAACCCTTTCTTTCAATGAAAGATCCAACAGCGATCAGCGTATTATTCGGTTTATAATTTTTACCCGCATTCTCGTACCGCCTTGTATCTACAGCCAGCTCGCTTATATAGATTTTATCCATATCTGCCCCAAGACAGATCTGATTCTCCATTGATGAAGCAGAACTTGCAATAAATGCTGCACTGTTCCTGATAATATATTTTCTGAATAATTTCTGATGAGGCTTTATATTTCTCTCTGAAAAGCGTGTCCCATCAGTCCAGGATATAAAGGGAACAGAATGTTTATTACACCAGTGTTTCACAGCCAGAGAAGTAAAATTATACTCACTTACAACTACAACATCCGGTCGTATCTCATCAAGGCGTTTTCCTGCCCCATAAGTTATGATCTTTTCCGAAGTATCATAAGAAGATCTGAACTTAAAAACCTTTGACTTTAAGAAAACCTTGTTTTTAAGTTTTTCCTCATTCGCTTTCCATTTTCTTTCACTGGATTCGTTTCCCGTTGAAAACAGTACCCAGATATCATATTCTTCAGCGTAGCTCTCCTGCAGATATATAAAGAAATCCACCCTGTAGGGAGCCGGCTGATTAGTAACTATAAGAAGACGTTTCATAAAAAACTCTCCGATTCTTTTTTTCTGAAAAGATCAATTTTTGCTATCAGTTCATCCGATTTTCCGACAAGTATCTTCCTCGCAAAAAGGCATCCCGAAGCCATCAGTTTATCGTAATCTTCCAAACCGAAAACCCTGATAGTTCTCCCATATTCAAAATAAGTCAACGGTGATAGATTAGCTATTGCCGGAAATTCCGTTCCAGGATAAATTTCTCCGATCTTCTTCCATTTTGAATTGAAAAAAAGTGTATGGATCCATATCTCACTTGGTGCAAAAACAAATTTAAGATATTTTCTCAAAAGATCATTTTTTTCCCATTCATCCATAAGATCCCTGATACAAGCCATAGGAAGCGACCAGTATTCACTGCCCATATAAAAATCAAAATCTATTTTTTTGAATTCGGAAAATCTTGGTATCCTTAATTTATTAAAAGGAACCCACATGATCTTATATGGAAAGTCCTGATAATGATAATACAGAAGCCTGTCTTTCTGACTTTCTACACCACCGACTGTAGATTCCTCTGTCGTTATATCAAATCCTTTTATCCGCGCCTTACCGTCTGTCAGCTCTGCTATGATATGCTCATTGGAATATAACGGATAATCTGTTCCCGTAATGTAAGAAAGGCTTTCATATTCCCGACCCGAATTAATTGCTGCCTTAATGAGTGCATACTGCATTCCGATCTGCGTATAACCACCCCAATAGACTTTTATTCTGCTGCTTCCTTCCAGAAAGAAAACATTATCCTTTTTTCCTACAGCAGCCTTAAACGGCCTGTCATCGACCCTTCTGTCAATATGAATATATATATCAGCTTCATCAGAAGAAAGAGCATCCACAAGGGCTGCTAAAGTTCTTTCTTCCGTATAAGCAGATATCAACCATGCTATCTTCTTCACTTGAACACTTCCGCCTTAGATTTTTCAGCAACCTTTCCGCCTCTGACTTCATAGATAATATCGCAATTTCTGATCGTCGTAAGTCTGTGAGCAATGATTATCATTGTCTTCTGACCCGCAAGTGCATCAATCGACTCCATTACGGCAGTCTCAGTCTCATTGTCAAGTGCCGAAGTTGCCTCATCAAGGATCAATACCTTAGGATTGCGATAAAGTGCTCTTGCAATACCGATTCGCTGTCTCTGTCCACCTGATATCTTAACTCCGTTGCTTCCGATATTGCTGTCTAGTCCATCAGGCTGTTCCCTTACGAAATCAGCGAGCTGAGCCTCCTCCAACGCTCTCCACACCTCAGCATCATCTATATTGGCGGGATCCACTCCGAAAGCCACATTATTTCTGATAGTATCATCTATAATATATATCGTCTGTGGAATATATCCTACTGACTTATGCCATGCATGAAGATGCTCATATACATCAATATCATCGGCATAAATTTTTCCACCCTGTGGTTTGAGAACTCCAAGTATGACATCTGCGAGAGTAGTCTTTCCCGCTCCGGAAGGTCCTATCAATGCCACAGACTTATTCTTAGGAATATCAAAGGAAATATTTTCCAGAATGATCTTGTCCGGTTTTGATGGATATGCAAACCTGACATTCTTAAGCTCGACACCCTTGTCAATATTTATCTCGGTCTTATCATTATTGTCCTTCTCAACTTCCATCCTAAGTCCCTCGATATTATGAAGATCATCATAAACAGCTTCGAGCGAAGGCTTGCAGTACATTATCATTCCGATACATCCGCTGATCCTGTTAAATGAAGGGAGCATTCTGACCGCAGCTACAGCAAATACAGACATTATAGGCACAAAATACTGCATTGATGCACCCATATAAATCCTGACAGCCACAAAGCCCAACAGACCACATATACATATAGTCTCCATCATAGGTCTCGGCAAAAGATTATATATAGCCTGTTTTCTCATAACTTTAATATTGTTTTTATAACTGTCATCATACTTTTCAAGGAAATACTCTTCTTTATTTTGTACCTTTATTTCCTTAATCCCACCAAAGCTTTGCAATAACCATTTGCCCTGGATCGCACCAAGCATACGAGCCCTTTCTCCAAGGGCAGTCATTTTTTTCCTATATACCAAAAGAACAAATAAAAGGAACACTCCCATAAGAACTACAACCGCCATCGTTGTTGCTATATCCTGCATCATCAAAAAAGCAACAAGAAACAGGCATGTAAAGGCTTCAGTCACCAGCTGGATAAGATTTAACACCACTGTGAAAAAACCATTTACATCAGAGCTGCAGTTTCTCTGAAGTTCTGCAATGTTATGAGAAACATGAAAAAGATAGTCCTGACTCAGATAACACTGCATCAGCCTGTATGACACTCTTCTCTGATTGTTATAAGTATAGCGATACTGAAGATTATACATAAAGATCAGATAAATGTTTTTAATAATGTAAACAGCTATTAATGCTATTGCCATATAAAGCACAAAAGTTCTGGCATCAGGAATATTAAACAAATCCTTTACTATTTTATATTTAGATCCTTCCTCATTGATTATCTCAGGATCTGTTATAATGCTGATAAGCGGAAGCACCGCTGAAACCCCAAGGGTTTCCAGCAAAGATCCGCCTATTATGACCAACATCACAATAATAAGTTTTAATTTCTGCTCCCTGTCTAATATATAATTAATTTTATGAAGCATTACTATTCCCATTGTTAATTTCCCCTGTTCTCAGATAAAAGTATGAATTGAATCTGCTTTTTTTCTTCTGCTGCTTTTTTAATAAAAGACATTTTTTCAAAAAGAGCTGCAGCAGCAGTATTCTCAATTTTCGTATAGGAGTATAACATATTTAAATGCAATCCGTAAAATCCTATCCGGATCAGCTGCCTTAAAGCTTCCTCCGCTGCCCCCATTCTGCGGAAGTTTTTATTGATAACTATTGAAATCTCAGCATTTTTCTCATCATCATCAATATTCTTTAGTGCAGCAAAACCTATATAATCATCATTTTCATCCGCAACAGCAAAATCGCGTCTGCTGATACTGAACGCAGACGCAAAAATAAATTTCTCACATTCATCCGGACCGATGCCTTCAAAATCTCCATCCAGAAATCCTGTCGTTTCCGGATCCCTGATCCATTCAAGCATCGCTCCGGTATCTGATCTTCTCAATTCACGCAAATGTACATACATATATTTTTTAATGTCTAATATTTTCCTCTTCTAATTTTTTATCTGTCTGTCCGTCCTGACTGATATCTGAGCTCTTTGTACTGCTCAGATCCATATTCTGATCCTGCCCCTGCTTCTGCTGAGCGGAAAGCTTTGCTGCTTTCTTAGCTTCCCTTCTCTCCTTACGGCTCATTTTCGGCAGCCCCTTATTTCTGTTTTTCAACTTGATAATTCCGAAGATCACCAGCCCAAGGAAGATCAAAAATGCCCAATGTCTGACTATCCATAAAATAAAGTTACCGAGCACTGTCCTGAATTCATCGATTGAATCAACGAATGCATCAATTAGTTTTTCAGCATAAGTTCTTTCCTTCTTCTCTTCCTTTACATAAACTGCTACTTCATTAATAGTCATATTAACATATGAATATGAAACATCTGTATCCATACGTCTCAGATTTGATCTTTCCTGATTGAGAAGTGTCTGTACATTTGTGATCTTCTCTTCTATCACAATAATATCAGCCATTTTATCAGCTTCAGCCATAAGTTCCTTAAGTCGCTTAAGCTCATCCTCGTAGGCAGAGATCACTTCTTTTGTATCATAATAAGATTGAGAAATATTTTCTGCCGTGGAATTTCTGTAATCCACAACACCCTCGATCTCACCTGCTGAATTCAGAAAACTCTCATAATTTTTACGTGGAACTCTCAATGAAAGATCATACTGCCTGTAGCTTCCCCTTCTGTATCCACCGCTTGTATACCAGCTTGTATCCGGATCTGAGTACGACTCCGACTGTATAACGGCTGAGTATTTTTTAGCCAGTGCTTTCGTTGCAGATACAGATTCATCAAAGTTTTTACTGCTTATTGACATATTGGTCGTATAGACAATCTTTTCGTCTGTAAGCTCTATAGCCCCGGTTGAATTTTCTCCCGACATTTTTGTCGACAGACCATCTTCTCCCTCAAGAACCTGATTGTCATAGTCGGCTGATTCAGCCATATAAGCCGAATCCTCAGCCGCAGCAGCCTCTCTATAACTTCCTCCTGCCTCGACCGCTGCCGTTTCAGATTTCGAGCTGCCGCATCCGGTCATTAAAGACAACGCTAATAGAACTGTTACCAAAGAAATCCCACTTATCTTTTTCATATAATCCCTCCAACAGTTTTACAGAGTTTTTTCTTAATTATACTTTAGACTTTAAATATCTACAAGATGTTCCAAATTTAGCACATTAATTAAGAGATATTTTGTGAAATAAATACAAAAAAATCCGATATCCATGTTATACTAAAACTAATATAATGACTCAAATTATCTTAATCAATTTTATTGGGGGATTAAATATGTTTGAAGGACAGGTTGATTGGGATGTCAGCGCCTTTGGTTCAAAGGAAGTTCTTGACATGATGCCGGGAGGCTTATGCATATACCATGTTGACGATGACCAGTTTATATATGTCAGTCCAAACATGCTCAATATGCTGGGCTACACAGAAGCAGAATTCCGAACAAAATTTAATAACAGATTCTCTGAACTTGTTTACATAGAGGACAGGGAGGCTACGATCACCACAATCGTTGACCAGGTTTCTGAGAAGCCCTATGACAGCTGTATTTACAGGATAGAAAAATCTGACGGCACCCTCATGTGGGTAAAGGACGAAGGTCATCTCACCATGGATTCTGAAGGACGTGAGTGCTTTTTCGTTGTGCTCGTAGATATCACTGAGCTTCATCGTCAGAATCTGAAATACAGTGCTAAAAACCAACGTGAATATGACAATGCCATGCAGGAACTCCTTGTTGCAAATCCAAATGCTATATGCGCATACAAGCTTAATCTGACCCAAAACACCTGCTCAGACTGCCATGGAGCCTCAGACTTTGTCACAAAACTCATTGATGCAAAAACTGTCGATGAGCTTCTTCAGAGAGTTGGTCTGACCATGGTCGATGACTACAGTACCAAATGGTTTGTAGCAAATATCAGCCGCGAAAAACTTCTTGAAAAATATATTCGCGGCGAGCGCCGCCTTACGGTCTCATACCGCAGACTCCGTGAAAACGGAAAACCCCTTTGGGTCAAATCCTTCTGTCATATGCTGGAAAACCCTGCTACTCATGATATAGAAGTCATTGTCTATACCATAAACGTTGAGCACAGTTACAAAGAAGAAAAAATACTTTCCAGAATATGCGAAAAATTCTATGACTGTTTCGGTCTTATCGATGTTGCCAGCGGAAAGCTTAAATATTATTACGGAACAAGTAATCTTGAAAATATAGACCTCAATAAAATAAAAGAAGAACTGGGTAAAAAAGAAGTATACTACTACTTCACTGACAGCAATGATGTCAAAAAGCAATTAAATTTCTTCTATTTTGATGATCAGGAAGAATATATAATCTTCTCACAGATAGATATGGAAAGGGCAGAACATGCTGAAAAGAAACATCAGCGTTCACCTAAGTACAGATCGATTGAAAATGTTTTTTCAAGACAAGACGGCGAGTCACAGCTTACCGAGCTTCTTAAGAAGTATCCAAAAGGCTGTTTCTTCATCTTTGATATTGATGACTTTAAGATCACAAATGATACCTTTGGACATCGCGTAGCAGACCGGATCCTACATAACTTTGCGATCTACTTGGAGCTCTTCTTCAGCGGAGATGATCTCATCTACAGGCTTGCCGGCGATAAATTTGCAGCTTTCAGCCCCGAGCTTGATACTATAGAAAAAGCAGGTGAAAGGCTCGAGAGAATCTACGACAGTATCTATGATGTAAAAGTCGAAGGTCAGGATGATCTCGCTATTTCGATCTCAACCGGTGCGCATATCCGGGAAAACGAAGATGAAAGCTATGAAGAAATGTGCGAAAAGGCTGCCAAGCAGCTACGAATTGTAAAAGCCAACGGTAAATGCTCATTCCTTATCGAATAAAAATTAAGTGCAGAATCCAAAATGGGTTCTGCACTTTTGTCCTTTATTTGACCGGAACAATCAGAAAAATATATTTTCCATACTTTTTATTATCTCATTCCTAATAGTTCCCTGCAAATATGCTTTATTTAATTTCTGTTTATTATATCTAAGGTATGTATCTTTCGTAATGTCTATAAGCAATCGAGTAAAAAACCTTTCCCAACTAAAATATTCTTCCGAATTTATATAATCACCGGGATTCTCAAGTATATTTTTTATTTCATTATTTTTCAAAATTCCACTGTGCAGCAAAATCCATTCAAACGACTCCGGAAGATATAATTTTATATGACCCACGGCTTCTGTATATTTAATAACCCTTTCAATTTCTGACCCAAATGCTGCTCCATCTGCAACTATTAGAACTTCTTTATCAGATTTAAGCCTCGTTATTATATCAAGAATATTGGATTTTCCTGATCCGGCAATTATTTCAATTCCTTTTTCTTTTCCTATAGCATCAAAGAATTGGAATCCCGAATTGCTATCTTCAGTAATTATAACTTCAGGAAATACTTTCTCCTCTTTATCAGCATTTCCATATATATGATAAAATTCCTGATAACATCTCCTTAAATCTCCATATTTACCTGAATGATGGATTCCATAAATTTCATCTACACTATAAGGCAAATTAACCATTCCTTCTCGTGTAACGATCAAATAATAATTATCTGTATTTTTTATCGTACTTGCAAACTCATCTGACAAAACAAAACTGTTTCCCTCATCAATAAAAATCAGACTGTCTGAAAATTCTGATAATTGCCCCCTCCAGGTATTTCCAGAAATAACGCCGCATCTTTTATCTGCATAGACATTTACCATACTATCTTGTCCAAGATTCATATACTCCTGAATCATATCAATAAGGGTTGTTTTTCCGCTAGCACTTTCTCCCTTTAAAACTGTTATATTTCTCCTTAGATCAAATTCATAATGTAACCGCTTATTCTCAACAATTACGTGGTGTGTTCCCTTCATTATCTACTTCCTCTATATATATTTAACAGCTGTTATAACGAATTCCTTCATCGAATGAACAATAGTATTATCGTTCATTATCTCAATTTCAAATTCTTCTTTACCAAAATCCATTAAATGTCGAAGATTTACTGTTCTGTCTTCATTTTCAGCAATTTTTAACAACCATTTTGCGCAATTATCTCCACAAGTCGAAACATTAAATACAACATCAGGCTCAAATTTCACCAAAATCAATGTTTTAACCCCTCCTGATAACTTCTCAGGCGGAATTTTTCCCAACACAGGACTATCAATTACACCACTGTACATTACCTCTGATTTATCTACGTCTCTTATCATCTCAACAACAAACGGATCTACTATCCATTCATCTTCATAATCATTCTTAAAATAGACAGAGGTATTATATATTGAGCCCTGCATATCTCCTAAATAAACCTTCAGCATAATTTTTCTCCTGATTTACCTAATATAGCTTGTTACCTCATTATTTTCTATAATTCTTACTTCTATTTAATAAATTTATCTATTTTACAGCTATGTGTTTTTTTCTTTTCATCATAATTAATTCCTACAAACAGTAAGTTTCCTGAATAAAGCTCAAGTTCAGAATAATAGTTTTTATTTCTTATCTGTTCTATTGCAGACTCTACACATTTATCTTTCTTTAATTCTATTATAAGAGCTGGCTTATCCGGTACATACGGAATTAAAACCACCTCTGCAAAGCCTTTTCCTGTCGTAAGTTCTCTAAATATACTATATTTATTAAATTTATCCTTAAATGAAGGATCAGATGCGATCATATAATTTGAAAATAACTCAAACGAATCACACCCTTTTGAATAATATGCCGCAAGAGCATATTTCCGGCAATTGTTTTTCCGAATCTGCGCGGTCTTGACATACAGACATATTTATTTTTTTCTTCCATAATCTCATTGATCTTTGCGATCATCATGGTTTTGTCAACGTAGGTCTTCCTTCTCGCAATCTGTGTAAAGTTTTCATTATCCGGATTTAAATATATGCCCATATTATCATCCCCTTCTTTACTCTATAATTCCAGTCTCAAAGCATAAACTGGTGCGTGTTTACACGCAAATCCGTTTATGCTTTAGAGACGACAACAGTAAGGTAAAACGTCCAGTGGACGTTTTACGGGCACGTTTTGATGCGGCATTAGAGTGATTTTAATCTATAGCTGTGAATAATTCAGGTTATATTTATTATTTCAGAAATTTTTCTATCTTACAGCTGTGTGTTTTCCTGTCTTCGTCATAGTTTATTCCGACAAAGAGCAGATTTCCATGATAATGCTCCAGTTCCGCAAAATATTCTTTATTCTTGATCTGTTCAATCGCACTTTCGGCAGTTTTATCCTTTTTCAATTCAATGATCATTGCAGGTTTATCCGGTACAAACGGAATATAAATAACATCTGCAAAACCCTTTCCTGCCGTTACTTCCCTAAATACCGTATATTCATTCAGGGCGTAGATGTAAGCGAGATAAATCGCACTCTGCAGTGCGTCCTCATTATTGTAACTTCTGTTTGAGGTTACATGAATATGGCTGATATCCAACGCCTTAGCTACTGCTTCTTCATCTCCTGCAATGGTTTTTCCAAGCAGATTTTCCGATTTTTTTATAATATTATCCGTCACTTTATAGTTTTTATCACCTTCAACGGCATTCAGCCATTCCTGCCTTACCTCTCTGTTTGGAATATAGCAAGTGCCATCATCGATATTAAAGGCAAGATATCCCAGATATGTAAGATAGGTAAAAACATCACTTTTTGTTACGAACGAATCCATCGTGTTCATGAACCTGGTTACGTTTACCTTTACGCTCTCCCCTGACAGCATCCTGATCACATCTTCACGCATTCCCTCGAAGTTTTCCCTTATTCTGTCAGCTATGGCAGCGTAGGATGATGTCCGGCTCCAATAATTTCCAAAACGCTTCTTTGTCATAGATGTAATTACCGACTCAGGATTGTATATTTCACAGCCGTCAAGATCATAACCGTCATACCACCTTTTGCACTCCTCAAAGTCCATATCATATTCCATGCATAAATTTCTGACTTCATCCCTTGTGAATCCGAAAAATTCACTGAGTTCTCCGGCATCCAGAATAGTATATTCATCAAAATTATTCAATTTCGACTGCACTTTGTCCCTCACCACAGGCAGTATTCCCGTGATATACGCCAGCGCTATTGCCGAACTTAAGGTATCACTCTTAAATAAGCCGTTCAAAAAACCAAGATATTCATTAAATAACTCTGCTTCAAAATTTTCCCTTACAAGTATGTCATATTCATCTATGATAATTACAAACTTTTCTTTTTTTTTCGCATAAACTCTCAAAATCGCCTGCGCAAGGGTATCTTCTTCCAAAATCCCAACATTGCTGAATTCTTCAATAACTTCTTTCTTTATCTCACGATTTATACGCCTGATAAGCTCAGACTTGTCAGCCATATTTTGATATTCACTGTTCATGTCGATCTTGATGACATTATATTTATTCAGCTTCTCCTTAAAAGAAGCATCCCCGGCAATTTTAAATTTTGAAAAAAGCTCTGTGGAATCACAGCCCTTTGAATAATATGCCGCAAGCATATTTCCGGCAATTGTTTTTCCGAATCTGCGCGGTCTTGACATACAGACATATTTATTTTTTTCATCCATAATCTCATTGATCTTTGCGATCATCATGGTTTTGTCAACGTAGGTCTTCCTTCTCGCAATCTGTGTAAAGTTTTCATTATCCGGATTTAAATATATGCCCATATTATCATCCCCTTCTTCTTACTCTGAAAGTGTTTCCCGTAGCCAACAGAATGCACGCTTGCGTGCAATTCTGATTGGATACGTGGAAACCTGACCTGTAAGGTAAAACGTCCAGTGGACGTTTTACGGGCACGTTTTGATGCGCTATGCGCATCAGTGCACCGCCGCGTGAAGGCTGATAAGCCGGAACGCGAATACAGGCGGGAATTGCGGAAGCTGCAAAGCTGCGGAGCAATTCACTTTCAGGCATGGTGGCGCACGGCGCAAGCCGTGCATGAAAGTTTAGTGTTGCAAACATCGGAACCGTGTTACATCAAGAAACTATTACATGCTTAACAATTCTGTAAAGTAACACGGTTCTTATTTATCAGTTTCAAATCCTATAGCTTCTCTAAATCCTTCATAGCCTCCAATTATACCTGCCACAAGTAAAATCATGATTATTATAATTTCCGGCTTTTCACTCTTTTTCTCATTCTTAAGTTTTACACAGATTTTTGTCAGCAGATAAGAAAAAATATATACCAGCTCAGGTATAATTGCTATAAAATATCTCGCTACAAATATTGAGCCTTTAGGATTAATAAAGTAACTATAATTAAAACTCCTGCAAATACATAGCCTGCTACCCAGAAACTTATAAACGTTTTTTATACTCTACTATACTGTCTTTACCCTTTATTACTCTATATATGCAATATGTAAACATTAAGACCATTATCAGAAAATACAAATAATTCCTGCCATAAAAGCAATTTAAAACATCTGCTATGTCCTTTAATCCCGGACGTCCTTTCCAAAAAACACTTATATCTCTGGTTTTATAGATCATACATAGTATAAGCCAAAAAACAGAAATGATCGCCGTTGGAATATATACAAATAGATTTTTTAACTTTGCTTTATCTTTATCCTTAATTGCTAATGCCAGCTCAAAGAATCCAAATCCACTTACAGCCAAAAATCCAAAATAATGTGTCATGGAGCATAAAAGGGTTGCTATTGAGAATAACATTATATTATATCTGCTTTTATCAGATCTACACTCACAATAACTACTCAATACCATTGATGAAAACATAAAAAGCATTGCGTATGAACGCAATTCGTATATTTGAAACTTAACAGCAAAACTATTTACAAGACAAAATATACTGCATATCAGTGCTGAAATTTTTACTCCAGTATCTCTGACTAAAGTTTTTAGTAGAAAAAAAGTTCCTAGAAAATAAAAGAGTAAATTCGGAAATAAAAGAGCCGACTGCGTATGGGGAAACAGTCTATACCAAATATATAAAAACAGGGTATATATCGGAGGGTTAGAAACCTCGTCTGTCACAAATATGCGTATAAGATCAGCCAGGCTTCTTCCATTTCTTATAAATCCAATAGTACAAAATTCATCATACCAAAATGAAAACTCACCAAAATTTAAGGCTATTATAACAAACATGATTATTGCTATAATAACAGAAATTTTTATTGAGTTTTTTTCGATTGTCATCTTTTATTCTCCTGATCGATCTAATATAAATCTGTTTTTACTGTTTCTCCACCAATTCTCCATATAACTATCCTGAGTCTATCCTTTTTTATATTTTATATATTTTCCTATCTAAGCAACAAGTAATATTCAATTATATCTGTCCTAGCTGCTTAATCCATGCGATAGAATTTATGTTTGATTATATTCTTTATCCTTCTTCTATGTAATTTATCTGCATGAAGTTTCTCTATTATCTCCTCAAGCATAGTGAATTCAAAGTTCTCTCTTAAATGAAAGAGCATCTCTCTCCACATACGCTCGTTTACCGCATTATTAGTATTTAATGATGTGATACTTTCAGCCGTATATGTATACCCTCCATACTTTTGAACTTCTAAAGCTAACATATTTCCTCTCATTAAGACAATCTCGCTCAATTTTTTCCCACTTTTCAAGATTGCCTTCAATATATTCTTTCTTATCCAAAAGCATCCATACGATATATACTCATTCTCAAAAACATTAAAGCAGTCATAAGCAATTGCTCTTGGTAGTATACAACCTATATATGCATGTTCATTAAACTTTTTACATAAGTCTGCTACATATTTCTTATTTTTCACAATAGAGTCAAATATAATATCCTTCATTTCCTTCGTAACAGCCTTATTTTCTAACGGTGAAAAGACTAAAGCTATATCATCATCTAATTCAATCCTATCAATGAAACTTTTTTCTTCTGAATATATATCTGTAAAACCCAAATTCTCAAATTTGCAAAGATCATTTTCATCAGAACAGTATATAGATATATTGTTTTCAGAATAGTCACTTATTTCTGTACAAACAATATTTAGTTGCATTGAATTTTTTAATTTAATAATGTCATATGTTCTCAATATGTCATCATACATCCAGTCACATTCTCCGTATTTATTACTGACATATTCTAATAATTTTAATAAATCTAATACTGCGTATCTCGGATAATTCTTAATTATTGTAAAACATTTCTTTTTTATAATTGGACAATTATTCTCGACAAATATCTCATATGGATATTCCAAATACATTGAGCCCTCTATATTATTAGTTATAAAAGAATCGACACTATATCCATGTGCCTCAAAATAAGACGTCATTTTCATTTCATAATTATTTACACAATCGAAAAAGTCATTAAAATTTATATCTAATCCCTTCCAAAAATCAATAAAACTTCCTGATGAAATCACACTCTGCATAAATTCAACAAAAAAACTCTGAATATGATAAGGTCTATTTTTACTCTCAAATTTGTTATAAGCAGTAAGCCCCCATATATCACAATTTCTCGATTCCATTTCTTCAAAAATGTAATTGATTGGTTTAAATGGACCGTAAAATGTATCATTGAAAATCAACACAGCATCATAATTTTTTAGGTCTTCTTCTGTGATCAATTTTGTAAATGCATATTTATATGCTCCCGCATCAAAACCAACATTATCACGTTCGTAAATAAATTCTGAATATTTTTTTAAGGTTTCTCGTCCTTCATCAGATACTTTACCATTACAAACTATATAAAGCTTTGAAAAATACCTTACCATCTCATTTAGCAGCACTTTAACATATTCATTTACTTTTCCTTCTTTATTAAAAAAACAAAAAATACCAAGTCTATTCATTTCTTTTAATATCCTTAATTCATATAATGTATTCTATTAACCACTGCTTCGTAAAAACATCGTATAGCACAAATAAACTTTATTAACCTAACCCTAGTATGTAAGCATATCGTACATGTATTACAAACGTTGCTGCTGATACAAATACTACAGGAAATGCTTCTGCGATATATATACAGTCAAAAAAGAAATTGTCTGTTTTTTGGCTATATGGAATCATCTCATAATCCCTATTTCTGCATATCTTAAAAAACAAATATATGATCAAAATAAGCGTTGCCGTTACAATTGTATGTCCGATTTCTTTTAAATATGGAGGAAAAACCATTTCCAGATAATGAGCCATATCATAACCATGTCCACTTATATTTAGAATATCCGCAACTACGCTTCTTTCTACCATGGTATTATCTACATTGTTTCTAAATCCTGAAATTACATAAATAATATATCCAAAATTAAACCCAGCATACAAGAGAAGTAAATTTAATCTTTCCTCAATGTATCCGCCCAATATACATAATATAGTAACCATATAAACAATCCACTGCGGATGCCACCCAACAAAAATAGTAAACGCAGCAAAATTTATAGATGCTGCCAAATATACAGGCACCTCCTTATCTGTTCCGTTTTTAATTAGATACTCAAAAAGTAAATAGCAAGATAATAACACTGTTAAAAAGAAAAATGAGTTATTCTGCAGTGATTCTTCAAAAATTCTTCCTGTAAAATTAAACTTACTTGCTAGAATTTCTGCATATTTTTTATAATCATAAAAATAAAATCTGCTTAGTATTATAGATATTACTGGAAATATCAGCAAAATTGACAGCATACGCCATGTTTTTTTCCCAATTCTCATTACAGATATCAACAAGAATGGAAAATATATTAAAATAGGTATTGGTTTAACAATAAATGTCAATGACATACAACACGCCATTCTACCATAATTCTTTGAATGAAAATAATAAAGTGAAGAAGCCAGCAAAAAATTACCTAAGAAATCGACCTGTCCCATTCCAATTCCTACAAATTGAATTACCGGAGATACTGCAAACAAGATAGATGCCAATCTGACATAGGATTCATCATGTTGTAAAAGCCTGAGTGTTTTTCTTAGCATTAAAACTGTAGCTAAAGTCACTGCCAAAATAATACATTTATACCAACCAACATACACCACAACACGGAATCCTCTCCCTCGTAGTAATCCTATAAGGTATATGGGACACTGTATAATAACTGTAATAATATTAATAAGGGGCGAATAATTTGTAGTATCGTCTATACTATATAGAAATGCAGCATATTCCCTAAGCCTTCCCGTCTGTAAACAACGTATTAACCATAATCCCCATCTTGTATTAATATAGAGATCGTCATGGCATATAAAAAAAGCTGAAAAAATGCTTGTACAGACAATCACAGCATTAAAAAAAGCATCTATGATATATCTTCGTCTGATATTTTTTTCTTTTAATTCCCCATTCATTTCTTTTTTACATCCTCTCTCTGCTTTGTCTGTCACACTTCATATATTCTATCAATCTTTCAAAAGATTCCCTTAAACCAATATTCGGAATCCATCCCAAAGCCCTAAGTTTGTCTGCATTCAAATGAAGTTTTGTATCTGCAGCATAACCAAATTTATTTGTCTCCGGTATATCAAAGACAACCTTTATTTTTCTGTATGCGACTTCTTCTGCAACCATTTTTGCCATATTTGCAATGCTTGTATGGCTCTTTTCGTTTGTAACATTATAAATTTCTGCATTTTTTCCCTTAAGAAGAATATATAATATTCCGCGAATTGAATCAGTCGTATAACAATAGTTACCTTCTGACTTTCCTTCCGTGTGTAAAACTATATCTTCTTCATTAATAACACTTTTTGCGAACTGTGCAAAAACCCTGTTTTCCCATGGCAATACACCAGCCCCAAAGGTCTGTGCCAAACGTGCAGTTTTAACAGGGACACCATATTCTGAATGATATGCTACACACATATTTTCACACATTCTCTTACTTTCAGGATAATTACTCCTGACCTTTGTAATATCTATAATACCAAGCTTGTCTTCTCTGGCTTCGCTTGTAGAATATATATCCATACTTCCGTATGCTTCCATAGAGGACAAATATACTGCAGACTTTATAGAAGACTCTTTGCAGAATTTCAAAATGTTTTCGGTTCCTATGATAGAACTCTCAATTGTTTCAACCGGCTTTTCGATCATAACTTTAGAATTTGTAATAGCAGCACAATGTATAAGATAGTCAATATGTCTGACTTCATATTTTAGTTTTTTTACAAGATCCGGAGAGACAATATCACTTTCGATAAAGCTTATCTTATGAATCTCATCCATGCTATAAATTGTCTCTGCCTTTTTCTTATCTCTTACAAGTGCAAAAACCCTTAAATTAATATTTTCATTGTTTATCAGATAACAAAAATAACGTACTAATAAAGAACCGACCAAACCTGTTGCCCCTGTGATCAAAACACTGCTTTCCTCAAATTTTTTATGATCGATTCCCTTATCATTAATAATTGTTCTAAAGTCACTTATGAGCATCTCATTCTTTGTCATATATTTTCTCTCAATCCAGCCCGTATATCTGAGCATCCTCTTTTGCCGTTAGTATTGCCCTCATTGAATAAAAATCATCAGGAGTAGTGATCTTTATATTTTCAGACGGTCCTTCTACAAGAAACAAATCGTACCCCTCCGTCTGCATCATAGTGCATGAATCTATACAGTCTGTAATACCATTCTCCATAGCTTTTCTGTGAGCACTAATAATATCCTTAAGATAAAAACTCTGCGGAGCCTTTGCAACTCTTGAATTATTCCTATCAGTGACTGTTTTGATTCTTGAATTATTATTCTCATCAACCACTAAAATTGTCTCTTTGGCAGGTGCTGTAGTAATTGCAGACCCATATTTTTTTACACATTCAATATTATCTGTAATGATTTTTTCATTTATAAGTGGTCTTACACCATCATGTATCAGCACAATAGCATTATCACCTTCAGCTATCTCTTCTGCGCCTACCAGACCATTATAGATCGATAGCTGACCTGTTTTCCCTCCCGGAACAATTTTTTTTACCTTCTCTATCCTATACTTATAAAGAAGTTCTTTGAGATAAGTTATCCAGTCTTCCAAACACACAACGACGACTGCATCTACATCAGGATGATACTCGAAATATTCTAATGTATATATAATGATCGGTTTATTACAAACTTCAAGAAACTGCTTAGGTTTTTCCTTGCTATTCATCCTTTTTCCGGCACCGCCTGCAAAAATCACTCCTATATTCATCTTTATCCTCTATAATTCATTGAATATTCACCAAGCTTCATAGTTCTTTTAACTTTTCGCTTAAACTTATCTCGAACAACTAACAATTTATAAGAAAACGATACATTTTTCTCCGTTTCATAGAGCTGTACTTTTATCGAATTTTCTCTTAACATTTGTGCACATACAACAGACCCACATATTATTCCATAAATTCCATCACATTTTGAAAGTAAATGTATTACTGTAAGATACTCAATTCCTTTTAGGTAAGCATCATTATCCCGACTAAAATGTATGTCTGCAAGAAACCGCCTTTCTTTTGCAGAATATCTCTGTTGTGATGTGAACGATACTTTATCTCCAAACCTCTTCTTAAAAAGCTCTGTTACTTCCTGCACTTCCGTTGCCAGAAAAATATGTGAATAACCATTTTCTTTCATATATTTTTCTGCATTTTCTATAAATTCATTTACAGAAACAACTTTTGCATGCAAAAAGGCCGATCCAAAGTCTGTGCCTCTATAAACAACTCCCAGTACTTTTTCACCTTTATGAGGAAAAAGTTTATCATATTCCCTATTAAGTATTTCCTGAGTCTTAGCATTCCATTTAAATCGTGATATATCTCTTTCCGATTCAATATGCATTTGCTTTCCACCTAGAAAAACATTCGCAGACTCATATACCTCATCCACCGAATACTCTTTATACAATGGTTCAAAAAATTTTTCCCATGCATTTATCTTATATAACTCTTCATCTGAATTATACTGATTTGGATAATTCTTCATATCAATAATTGGAATATATCCATTTTTTTTTGCAAATGTAATCTGACTTCCAAAATGATATAAAAGTATTCCCCAACCAACATATCTATCTCTTGTAATCAAATAAAATTTTTTATCAGGATTTTTATTTCCTTTAGTGATAACTTTAAGTTCACCGGCAGTAATTATCTGCGTCCAAATTTCACCACAAAGTATCCTACTCTTATCAAATGAAGAAGATAATTTTTTTCTTATCTTCATTTCTTTTTTATAATTTTTCTCAGGATCAGAATACCATCCTGCACACAAAAAAATATAATCATAATCATTGAGATCAACTTCATTTATCTCTTTTGGCTCAATATATTTTTCTGTCTTAAAAACAAATTTTGACATATATCCACTTCCGATATATTCTGCCCTATCTCCCATAAACAAAATTCTCTGTTCTGTCCAATATCCAGACTTATTCAGAATACGTGATAGTCCGAAAATATCGATAAGCTTATCTCCATAGCAAATTAACTTTTTCTTTGATTCTTCAAATGAGAATCCCCCAAAAGTTTCAACTTGAAGTACATAATCTAATTCCTTAAATTTGCCGATTTCACTTAATATTGAAATTTTATAGCCCATAAAACATGAGCCGGCTCTACTGTCATTATCATCTATTACTCCAACTACATTAACATCTATCCCTGCATTTATAACAGGTAGAATTTCATTAAAAAATCGAACAGCATTTCCACCTGTTCCCCAAACTACTATATTCATAACCTAAAAATCCTCTAATTATTTTTAACGCCAGCATGTTTCCGTATATTCATGATGTGAAACTCTTTCTTCCTCAGGAGGGAGCTCCATGTAATCTCCAAATGTCTTTGTAAGAATTTCATCATAACCTACCGGTATATTGACCATCCTGCCATCAAATTCTGCTTTTTTGACCTCTATAGACTTCTTTGAGAATCTCAAACCTATACCTCTGCTATTTACATTAGTTGGTACAGCTATTGTCTCAGAATCATTTTTAGTTGATCTATCAATTAATCCCAATCTTTTTCTCATCAGTTTGTCATACTTAAATAGGAATCTGAGACGTACTCTTATAAATGCCAATATATAATGAATTAAATTTCTTTCTTCTCTATTTGGACGATATATACATCCTGAAACAGACTTCATAATTCTATCATTTTCCATCCTGAATTTATCAAATTCAACTTTATCGTCTGCTACTGTATCAAGTGGGAATACATCTATAGATAAAAAAGTTTCATATTTTTCCGCAAACATTTCATGATGGATAATAGTATCCGAACGTCCTATCTTTCCCATACAGTATGGATAGAAATTTCCTACTGGATGTTCATAATCACAGAAAGAAATATTCTCAGCAAGAGGATTTTTAAGAACATCTGCCTTAAATTTTTCATAATCTTCCCTTGGCATCGCTATATCTATGTCATCATCCCAGGGAATCATTCCATGATGTCGTATTGCCCCTAAAAGTGTTCCCCAAAATAACATATATGTATAGTTTTTTTCTTCACATCTTTTTATTATTATATCCAGCAATTCCAAAAGCATTTTCTTTTGTTCTACTTCACTTATTGCCTCTCCAGATCTCATTTAAATCTCCTATCTCTCTATATATTCTAGCTATTCAAAAGATATCCATAAAAATCTCTTGTCTCTTTCGATGCCTTCTCCCATGAATATCTTTCAAGTCGTAATTTTCCCTTTTCAATAAGATTATTCTTCTTTTCCTCATCACCAAGAATCTGTCTGATAGCATCAGCTAAACTATTATGATCATCAGGATCAAAATAAATACCTGCATCACCTGCTATTTCCGGAAAACAACTCGAATTGCTTAAAAGCACCGGACAATTCTCTGAATATGCCTCCAAAATTGGTATTCCAAATCCCTCATACTTTGATGGATAAACAAATGCAGCAGCATTTCTATATGCATGTGCCAATTCATTATCATCAAGATTTTTCTTAATAAACAGATCTGTCATACCATACTTTCTGATCATTGCAATCTCATCAGAACTAAAGTCTCCTCCGCCGGATACAAGAACCTTCAGATCCTTAAATTCATCCTTGAGCTCATTCATGGCTTCTATCAATAATTTAAAATTCTTATAATCAGCCCTCTGCCCAACAAAGAGTAAATATCTTTCTGGAAGTTTTATATTTAGCATGCCTTTTGATGCTTTCATAGAACTACCATGATATATCACCTTTATTGCTTTATTTGCTAAATTCGGATATATCTCCAGCATATCTTTTTTTGTATATTCTGAGACAGCGATTATTCCATCGGCCCGCTCCAATGATCTTTTTTTTGCTGCTATTGTTGTCTCATCAATTCCGAACCTTTCATGGATCATATCATGTATGGTCACTATTATTTTTGATTTTTTAAGCAGTCCGGGATATTTATATAAATAATCGTCATAACAAAATGTCGGATGAATTATATCATAAGGCTTATTTATAATTGCTGCTGAAAGAAGCGATGCATATACTTTTGAATTATTAACCATATCATTGGCATGCTTCAGCCTTCTCTCTCTCATTCTTATTTCATCCTTGAAATAATAATTAATTGAGATAGCTGCATTTATATTAATTTTATCTTGAGGATAATCCTTTCTCATGCCATTGATTATCTCATAAAAATACCTTGAAACTCCTCCATATTTCTGCATGAACAGAGCCTGATAATCATATAATATTCTCATATTATTTTCCATAAAATCCAAAACATTCTTTGGAGTTGCTTGCTGTGCCCTTATATATTATATCCAAATCTTTATATTTTTCATCCCTGCTTTTTTTATTTATCCTTGCAGCCAGGCTTACCTGTGAAACACCTGCTACAAGTCCGCCGCAGGCTGATAATGAATACATGTCTCTTAAGACCTCCAGTGCCAGTTTGTAATGATGTAATTTTCTTTCGTTCTTACTGAATGCGACTGAAACATCACCTGTTGAGCGAATAACATCGTTATAACAGACCAGCTTATCCCCGAATCGCTCAGAAAACTTTTCAGCAGCCTTCATATCATCTGTTGCCAAAAAGATTTTTTCGTATTTCCCATCTTTTAAAAGTTTTGAGGCTTTTTCTATATATTCATCAGCGCCGACATAAAGCGGGTGATTATTGAACTCCTGTCTGTAATCTGTGCCTCTGTAATGAACAGCCAGGGTTTTATCATCTATACCTATCTTTGATATTTCCTCACTTATATAATTCTGCACGGTATCGTTTAATCTGATATATTTCTTTTCAACCCTTGCAAGCATATCTATATATTCATCAGAAACTGCATAATCATGATTCTTTTTTGATAATATATCATCGATCTGGGTATTGATATATTCTGCCCTCAGAATATTGCGGCTTTTTAATGCATCCTTTACAGATATACCTGCCGGCTGAAGATAAAAATATTCAAACGGATTCTCGCTTCCGTTCACAGGCTCATTCTCTGAGTAAATATATTTTTCTGTATATCTGACAACCGGGGTCAGTCCAAATCTATCTGCAAATACCAGAAACTTCTGTAATTTACCATGCTCTGCAAAAAATCCGTCGCTGGCGTCCCCGATTTCTATATAATATATATTTTTATCAGGATTCAGGCTTCCTCCTGACTCAAACTGCATCACACACGGATCTGTCTGCAGAACTTTTCTGATGTAGTTTTCATCCTTACTGTGTTTATATGCATAAAGCGCAGATGCCAGCCTCGGATGATTTTTAATTAGATTCTCTAAAAATTTTTTCATTTATTTATCCTAAATTTTGCCTATAATTACTATTCTTTTCAGCCCTATCAAACTACGATTTTATCTCTGAATAATTTTCCGGCAATTTAAGTTCTTATCGACTTACTCTTCATCATATTTTTCAAATGGTAATTTATAGTTGGCATATATATAAATAATGCATATCTGACTCTGCTGACTGATGAAAGATATTTTTTCCCTTCGCTATATAATTCCTTATATCTTAAGAAAAGCTTCTCTGCAAAATCTGCCTTATCCTTAAACTGGTACTTCACACCGTAATAATAATATTGAAATCTCTTTAAGAAATCATCATATGTTTTCTCAAGTAACGACTCATTAGCATATTTCTTAAAAAATTCCAGCCTGTCTTCCAGTGCGCCTATGCAATCCAGCCTTTTCATAGAAAATAAAGACTGTGTTATGCTTGAATTACCTTCATCTTCCTTGAAATAGCAGTAGAGCTTTGCCTTGTTGTATGTGATTTTTTTTGCCCTGTCCAGCAGATAATGTGCTATATATTCATCTTCATGGATCTTACCATCAGGATATCTTAATCCTTCAAAGAGTTCTTTTTTATATAGCCGCCCCCATGGAACAATAAAACTCAGTTTTTCATCCCCAAAAAGGCCTGTAAATTTGTCAGCTCCACTGATCGTATCAACTGATGTCTCTATATCCTTCGCTGTGAACTCACAACTGCTGCTCTCTTTATAACTGCAAATTGACATATCCGCATTATATTCTGTCATATTTCTATATAACTCAGTTATCATCTTTGAGTTTATATGATCATCTGCATCCACAAAGATCAGGTAGTCACCAGAAGCATTATCCAAAGCTTTATTACGACTCACAGCTACACCGTGATTTTTTTCATGAAATACTTTTATACGGCTATCATTCTCAGCATATCTATCACATATTTTCCCACTTTGATCAGTCGAGCCGTCATCTATAAGGATCAGTTCTATATTTGAATATTCCTGTTTCTGCACAGACTCTATACATCTTCCTATATATTTTTCTGCATTATATACCGGGATCAGTACTGAAATCAGCGGACTATCATTTTCTGAAAACATCCTTCATCTTCCTCAGTTTCATATTTATATTGCAATATCTTTTGTAAAAAAGCTCGTAATTTCCACCCCAGAATGTTCGATTCCTTCGATAAGCTTTTTCTTTATCCTGCTCAAAAATATTGACCAGAAATTTCTCAAACCCATCACGGATATCATCCAAGATATATTCTTTCCTGAATATTGGCTGAGACAGCATATTTAAGTATTCTTCATCATTCTTATCAAGCTTTTTGATTGCTTCTATCGCTTCTTCTATGGAAGCATATCTATTTATATTTATAAATGCATTCTCATTATAAACTCTGGTTATATCAGGATCTCCCCAGTAGATCGGAACTGTTCCCGCAGCAAAAGCCTCCAGGATTTTCTCGGAGGTATATCCTGAATATGAAGAGTTTTCAAAAGCAATTGAAAACTTATAATGTGATTCAAATTCCCTTTTATTCTCCACAGGACCACCAACATTATTCATATATCTTCCGCCAGAGTCAACCTGCTTGTATTCTGAAAGTCTTTCAAAAAATTCAGTTCTTAACGGATCTGCCTTTGAATTGGAATAAACAAAGCTACAGAATTTATCCCTGATCTTAGGATCTGTGATCATTCCGTTTCGCTTTGAAGCTATTTCAGGAACATCTCCATAAATCATGTATAAAGGGTATCTGAAATAACGATCAGCCATTTCGATATAATCAAAAGCTATTGCATAATCAAAAAGATTAAAATCAGGTGTCTGACATTCTCCGGTAAAAAATATCCTGACAGCTTTATCATAATTTATATATTCATCCGAAAATACCGAGCAGAACAAGTAATCCGGATCATCTGAAAATTCTATATCAAAATGTTTTTTTATTATATTTACAAAATAATTGCTTTCCGGATCAAATCCATCCCAAAAGCCCTTAAAATTGATTTTTATCTTCTTCACATTATTATCCCATCAATCCATTACATTTTTCTTCCAACGCTCCACTGTATGAAGCCTGAACTCAAATTCCTGCCTGTCCTTTACTATTACAGTATTTAAGATCACTCCGGCAAACCAGAGCAGCAATGCCGTCATGGCTATGAAACCACTGACGATCAGGGTTGGAAATCTCGGAACCAGTCCTGTTTCAAAATAAGTCATTAAGATCGGTATATCCACAGCAAATGCAAATATCATCAATATAACCGCAAATATACAAAAAAACTGCATCGGTTTATAATCTCTGAAAAGTCTTGCTATGGTCATCAGCACTTTGATCCCATCTGAATAAGTATTCAACTTTGAAACGCTGCCATCCGGGCGGTCACGATATTCTATGACCAGATTTTCTACATACATATTTTTATCTACTGCATGTATAGTCATTTCTGTTTCTATCTCAAATCCATGTGAGAGCACAGGGAAGGTTTTTACAAATTCAAAGCTGAAAGCTCTGTATCCCGTCATTATATCTTTAATATCCGAATGAAAGAGACTGTTTATGGAATTTTTTACTATGTCATTTCCGAAGTTATGAAAAGGCCGCTTATTCTCCGTATAATATGTCGATGAAAGCCTGTCTCCGACAACCATATCCACTCCGCGTTTCAATACCATATCCGCCATTTCACGTCCGTACTCTGCCGGATAGGTATCATCTCCATCCACCATTATATAAACTTCGGCATCTATTTCTCTGAACATTCGTCTTATGACATTTCCCTTCCCCTGGTGGTACTCATGTCTCACTACTGCGCCAGCCTTTAATGCTATATCAGCAGTTCCGTCGGTGGAATTATTATCATAAACATATATTACGGATTCCGGCAAAGTTTTCTGCCAGTCCCTGATCACTTTTTCTATTGTTCTGCTCTCATTGTAGCAAGGGATTAATACAGCAATTTTATCCATTTTTTTATTCTCTCTATATATTTTATTGCAGACGTCAGATTTCTTTTATACTATCTTCTCTGCTTAATTTTCTGCTTTTAATAACTGTTATCAGTTCTTCTGTTAATGCCGTCAATAATATCAGATACATAATGATAGTAGGTATAAAGCTTGCTCCTCCCAGAATCGGTATCGGTATCATCGTATAGAAAAGGGCAAATAAAACAGCATATAAATAATCAATCGACATATATTTTTTCTTTTGAGCCATTGAAACCACAAAAAATACAAAAGGCATTATCATATAAGATAGGCAATACGAACCTGATTCAGTATTTACAACGATCATCATCGAGCTTACAAAAAGGATCGTTTTCCATGAATTTTTTCTTTTATCAGTCAAAACAAGTGTAAGAATTATAATAAAATATATTATATCAACTATCCTGGCTATTATCAGGGCCAGGTCCGATGTCATAAAATAAGACAATATTCTTGACACCAGCCCTATTATGGTTATATCTGTAACTATTCCTCCTACCTCTGTAATATTTTTAAGAAACATCTTAAAACCATAAATACCTTCAAAAAACACAAAAGGAAGAAAAAACAATAGTATGCCATATATTATGAGTCTTACCGCCTCTTTATATCTTTTTTCCCTGAGATAATGTGCTCCCATGACACACGGATATATCTTAAAGCACGCAGCGATCGCGATCAATATAAGCGAAATCTCTCTAAGTATTCCGTTTTTCGAATCCCTCAATGCCATAGCCATCAGCAATATAACAGAAACTGAAAAAGCTATATTTCCGCTTGTGATCGATGACAATACTACATTTGAACTCACCAGTAAAAAGGCGATCATATTTGATGCAGCAGGATCAACTTTTTCCCTGTCCAATATATCCTTTACCGTTATTGCCATTAATACAATGGTCAATCCCTCAACTAATATAAGCGATAAAAGGTATGACGTGGATGAGGTAAGTCCGGTCAGACCTGAAGAACTATTATCAACTTTGCAAAATGCCGCAAGTATTTTATAAAAAAGATATGCCAGTGGTGGAAAACACGAACCATTTCCCCTATCATATACATTTCCATCCATCATGGAAGTTTTTACATGATATAGATAATCCCTGAAACTTGTATCAAATTCCCAGATATAATTTCTCAATGCCGCGCCATCGGTTACTATAATTTCCAGTAATTTCACCAATGTCAGAAAAAGCATTATTATAACAATCAAATTAATGGGACTTAACTTTTCTTTCTTTAGCATATTTAATCTCCGTTGTCTTTAATTAAAGCCAGATTAAATGAAGTAACTAATCCAAATACCGCAACCGTCTGTATCCTGTAAACCCAGAAAGTAGCATGCACTCCGGAATGATTATGCATCAACAATATCCAAATATACGGAAAAGCTGCTACTATTAATAGAGGTATAATTTTATATATATTTCCTTTTATTACCGTTCTGTTTTTTATTATTAAATATATCAGACAGATTCCTACCATTAAATATATAAACAAAAACGGAATCAGCTCTTTTGCTGTTCCTCCGAAAGGGAGCAGGCATGCCAGATTTTTTGCAAGGGCAGACAAAAATGTATATTTCTGCCCGAAAGCATTTGTCTGCCATTCTGCAGCCTCTGCCATACTGTCGGCAAGCACATTCTGTTTAAGTATCAAAGAGCCTATGACCCACTTTTCTGCCCATACCAAGACATACCCAATTCCCCAGGATAGTGAATTTCTGAATATCAGTATTACGTTCTCCCTTAATCCACTCTCACTTTTTTTTATTCTCCATAATAAATCTGCTAGCAGCGGGAGCCCTAATGTGACTATCGGCGTTGTCAGAAAATCAACATAAGACGTTATCCCTCCAACTAACATATAAAAGCTCCAGGATTTAAGATCATCCTGCAGGTATCCCTTTTTCTTCAGCATGACAAGCATTGCTGTAAATGCCACAAGAAAAGCCATGCTTACATGATAGCTGAACGGAACTGCAAAAAAATTATTTAGTATAAGAGTGATCACAAAACAGATACCTGCATGTAATTTTTCAAAAGATTTATTCAGCTCCCGTACAATACCGTATATCAGAAATGCAAAGAACGTAAAGAGTATATATCTGAACTGTCCGTAATTAAAGAATGTAAGCAATGGCCTTAAAACTACATGATATCCATGCCAATACCTTGAATATCCATTTATATCCATCGCTTTTTCTATCGGCGATCTGTCCGGATCATTTGCAAGCACGGTGCTCATTACATCTTTATCAGGCACCAGTTTCATTCCGTAAAAATAGCTGATAAATTTTATGTCATGCTGTTCGGTTCCCTCGGTATTAAATATTTCGTACGCACTTTCAACATTTGGCCTTATCAGAGAATCCGGTATACACCATACCAAAATCATCAATATACTGCCTATGATCCCACATGACGCAAGTATTAAAAACGTTCTTTTTATATAGTTGATCAGACTTGTTTTATTATCTAAGTTCATCAGAGTGTGATATACTCCTTATTTTATTATTACCTGTCCACATTTATCACAGCTTCATAGTCTCCCAGTGTCTTTATCTCTTTCTTTACAAGTCTTTCCACCTCGGAAGGCTGCAGTATGCATTCCGAAGAAAGCTGTACATCGAAATAAAGTTTCCGGCTGTTTTCCTTGATATCGACTCTGAAATCATGTATGCTGAGTCCCTCTGTAATTCCTTCGACAAGGATCCTGACTCTGGCGGCCATTTCTTCAGTCTTTTTATCATTTATATCCACGGGATCCATGTGTATGACCGCCTCACAGCCGAGTCTGGTCTTTAACTCCCGCTCTATCCTGTCGATGGCATCATGTAGCTCATAGATATTTCTGTCTCCTGAAACCTCTGCATGTATTGAGATCATTCTGCGTCCGGGACCATAATCATGCACCAGGAGGTCATGAGTTCCCAAAACTTCCGGATATTCATTTACTATCCTTAGAATATCATCCACAAGTTCTTTTGAAGGAGGCTGACCCAGAAGCGGTGCCACGGTTTCTTTAGCAGCCGATATTCCCTCATAAATAATGAAGAGCGCAACTATCACACCACTGATCCCGTCTATATTTTTCCCGCTTAAATACAGTACAACAGTGGATATCAGTACAACAGTGGTCGCAACGCAGTCTGAAAGTGAATCTGCCGCAGTCGCTGCCATTGCTGCAGAATTTATTTTTCTCGATATAGCCTTGTTATAGGAGTACATATAAAGCTTTATAAAGATTGATATGATGAGAATTACTGCCGACAGTGCACTTGGCCTGACCTCCTCCGGGTTAAATATTTTCCCCGCCGAGCTGGTCAGAAGCTCACAGCCCACTACTATGATCATTATCGAAACGATAAGTCCCATTATATATTCTATTCTTCCGTGTCCAAAAGGATGATCCGCATCAGCTTCCTTTCCAGCCATGGAGTATCCGAGCATGGAAAGAAATGATGAACCGGCATCAGATAAGTTATTGAATCCATCCGCAAGTATCGCGAGCGATCCCGTCGTGATGCCCGCAAAGGCCTTAATGCTGAAAACAAAGCTGTTCAGTATTATCCCGACTATTGCCGTCAGCATTCCATAAGCCCGCCTGACGCCCGGATCCTTAAGGTTCTCAGAATCCTTTATAAATATCTTCGTCAAAAGTGCAATCAATTTTTTCCCCTTTAGCCCGAGGCCATTACTTTTCCCCTTTGACCTCTGCTACACTTTTGAGCTGTAAAAATACAACCAGAACTCCGGACAGGAGCACCAGTCCGTAAAAGCTTATACCCCTTGAAAGCACCATGGACGGCAGCACCAGCTTTTTACCGAATACCTCACTGAAGGCATTCAGATAACAGTTCTCGCTTACGCCGACCGCTCCCGGAATAGGTATCATATCAGCTGATACATTCACTATCGCCTGAAGGAGGATTATCCATGCGAACGAAGTCCCGCTCAGGCCAAATGCCCTGTATACCGCATAAGTCACGGCAAAACGGCAGGTTCTCTGCAGAAAAGTGCTTATAAGCACTATGTAAAAGACCTTTCTGTGCTTTAATATATAGGCTGCACCCTCACGATAATTTTTCATCACCTTGTTTATATCGTTGATGTGTTTATCGTATTTTTTCAGCTCATGAATTGAATTTACAAAATTTACAAGGTTCACAAGAAGCTTCCTGAATATATCTCCGCAAAAGAGTGCCAGCGACATAAATATCACAGCTGCAAGGTTCATTCCGATCCCCAGATAAAAAAGCCATTTTAATGCACCGAGATTTTCAACTATCCCGGTTCTGATCATGGCGATCATCATGAGAGCATAGATAAGAAGCGCCCCCTTATATGCTATTGCTATAACGATAAGGGAGATCGTAGATTTTGACAAAGCTACTCCGTCCCTTTTCATTTCAAGCATTTCCATAGGCTGTCCGCCTGACGCAGACGGTGTTACTGCACAAAAGTAGGTCTCTACAAGCACGTATTTTATTGCTTTAACTATCGATACCTTTGAGCCTAAAGTTGAAAGCAGTATCTTCAGATTGAACGCACCGATTCCTACAAATGTCAGATTCAATATTACTGCCAGTACTATCCAGCCTTTATTTGCGGTCTGCAGAAGCTCCATTGTTTCGGCCAGATCATAGTTTCTGAATATCAGAAAAAATGTTACCGCTATCAGAACTATTAAAACCGCGACATATATCAGATTTTTCCTTTTTTCTTTATCCATCAGAACCTTTATGATTTATTTAAGCTCGTAGCTTATCTTAAAATCGTCTCCCTTTGCCTCTATCGTAGCCATGGCACCGGTTATGACCGGAATAGCCGGAGGCAGATGTCCGAGATCAACATCCATAACGATCGGAACTCCGCTGTCATGCAAAACTCTCCTTACGGCTCCGTGTCTGTCAAGATTCATCAATGGCTCATCAAAATGATAGGGTCTTCCGAATATAAATCCTGTCGCTCCCTCAAACCATCCTGCCTCCATTAAATTCCAAAGGGCACGGCTAATAGACATTACATTTAAGTCACAGGCCTCTAAGAACCAGATGAGCCCGTCTTTTTTATATTTCTCAATGAATTCCCTTGTTTTGTCAAATTTTGTGCCAACAAGTATATTCAGGCAGTCAAGGCAGCCTCCGATAAGCCTTCCGTGCATTTTGACGCCTTTTTCCTTATCGGATTTTGGTTCATAGAAAAGACTTTCTTTCTCTGTGATATTGTAGCTGCTCAAAGGATCGGTGTCTTTCAATGACTTTGACTCCCATCCGTCATAACCTGTAAACTCAAACTTTTCACCGCTTAAAAGCTTCCAGGCATCATCAACTGCCTTATGCCATTTTCTCTGTCCGAAGGTTCCGGCGCAGGGTCCGTAGATGGCTGCCGTATCAGTGATGGTTGCAGAAAGATAAGTGAAATTCGTATTATCGGAATATCCCATGAACCATTTAGGCTCGCTTTTCTTTATTCCTTCAAAATCTATATACGGAATATCTTCACACATGAGCTCTCCGCCTCCGCAGGAAATGAGCACATCGTTATTATCTGCCATATAGGCGCTGCTGAGCTCTTTTCCACAGCTTTCCGGTGTCGAACTTTTGCCGATCCCCTCGGCCTTCCTGCAGTTCTCTCCGACCCAGGTCTTATATCCCATCGATTCTATATTTTTAAGCGCATTATTAAAAGCGCTCTCATAAGGATCCCCGACACATCCAAAAGATGGTGCCACAAATCCGACCGTTCCGCCCTTTTTTAAGAATTTCGGATATCTCATCTTTCACCCCCTGTTATAAATCATAGATTTTATTTCATACGCGTCACTATCACGGCTATGTCGACTATGGCCGCGCCGAGTGTGAGGAAGCTGCCTCCTATCAGGCAGACTATCATTAACGGTATACTGAACCTTTTTCTGAAGATAAGGCCGTTTATGAACATCACTATGCCTATTGCGAGAAAGGCATTGCAGACCAGAACTACCGGAAGGATATCAGCATTCATAGTCTAAGCACACTCTCGATTTTGTATAAGGGCGAACCTTGCTGTCTGCGATCGCTACGTGCTCCGGATGAGTGGAGTATCCTTTGAGGCTTGCCTCGTCTTCAAAGGTGGAGTCAAGCATTACGTCAGCATTTGAACTTGCAAGGAGTCCATCAGCATTAACATGGATATCCTTAAGACCCGGGATCTTTCCCTTAAGGCTCTCGAGTCCTTCTTTAATGCCCTTTCTGATATCTGCCTTTTCTTCTGCTGAATATTCATCTTTCAACTGCCATAAAATAATATGCTTTACCATTGATATTTCCTCCAGTCTATTAACTATTGAATTTCAAAAAATCATTTTAAATCTGCTCATAATCCATTAGATTATAACATAAAAAAGCTCGAAAAAATCAATTTCCGAGCTTTTAGTTTATCTTATTAAATTTTTAGCTTTATGACCTTACTGTCTTACGTGCTCACTCTCTTTTACCGCTTTTCTAATGTCCGGCATCTCGCCTGTCGCAGAGCATTTACCGGTGTATTCCGAACGGACAGTGACTCTCGAAGCTCCGCCTATCGTACAGGTAAATACAGTAAGATCCCAGTCACCCTCGTCCATGGCATCCACATCTCCTGAGCCTAAGGTTTCCATATAGGTGACCTCATAATAATAGCTTCTGCCATTCATATCGGTAAAGATCATTTCTGCACCGGTATTGATATTTTTAAGCGTACCAAGATGCTCCTGATAATTATGTCCTGCAAGTATCAGGTCATTAGTGGATACTGCGCCCTTATAGCGGCAAATTGAAACACGCGCATTTTCCTTACTCCACTCGCTTTGCACAGGAAGTGTAAGTCCCAGTGAAGGTATCTCGAGAATGCCGACAAAAGTCCTGCCATCGACATCGACCATTGGCATATCCCCTCTGTCCTTTAAAACTTCAGAAGGTATCTGCGCCAATACTCCGTCAAGAGCCGCTGCCGAAGCTTCTCCGGCTTCCCTGTTCTCTTTGATATTGTGCCAGATCAAGGCTGCTGCTGCGAGAACACAAAATATTCCCAATACAATAAAAACTTTTCCCAGATGTTTTTTCATTCTTCATTCCTGTTCATCCTGACGCCCACAACGAAAAGAATTATTCCTAATAAAATAAGTACCGGTAAAGGCCACCAGAGCTGTCCCGTCTGAGGTAAAAGTCTGTCGCCCAGAACTCCTGCTTCCATATCTCCCAAAACACCTGCTGCTGCATCAACAGCATCAGAGATAGGATCTGATGCAGATCCTAACGTTCCCGAATCCGTAGTTGATGTTGTCGTAACAGTTCCGTCGTCATCATCATCGTCGTCATCACTACTTCCGCCACCGCCGCCGGTTGATTTATAGGTGTTTGTTATTGTAAATGACGTTCCACTGCTGTCGATCACTGTTCGGTATTTTTTGATAGATTCCTCTGCAACTGACCATGTATGACCCTTTTCATATGACCAGGAATATTGCCAGCTGTTTGAGGAATTAAGCTTTACAGTATTGTAAAGGCTTCCATCCAAATAAATATATACCGTGATCTCTGAAGGTCTTTTCTTTGTATGACCGCTGTCGCTCCACCTTTTATATACGTAATAGGTCTCCGGATCCTCTGCCTCAGTTATGACTTCAACCTTCGGAACCACAGTTACCTCGTAGGTCGAATTTCCTTCTGCATCAAAGTAAGGCATTGAGATCAGCGAATCCTGAAACGAATAAGTGGTTTTATCCTTCTTTATGGAATCACATTTTATAAAATAGCTGCCATCCGGAACATTGTTAAAATCAATACGTCCGTCAGAGCCTGTCGTACCATTCGAATATTCACTGAGTTCGCCGCTGTTTACCTGATCAGCTATGACCTTCACAACATCAGAATCCGACGCCTGAGAGTCTACAATTCCCTCTTCTGCGAGTTCCGATACAGCGTAAATATGTACACTTACTCCGCTTATGTCAGTATCTTCATACTTTGTATGAACTGTCAGGTTTCCGCTGCCGCTTCCGTAAACAGTTGACATATTCATCCTGAGGCAGACAAGCAAAGCCAGAATGACCGCCGCAAAGGCAAGCATCTTTATTAAATTCTGCTTAAAAGCTCTATACATAAATCTCAATCCCCTTTACCATGTGCGTCCGTACCGCACATGTCACTGCGCTGTCATCTTTTCGTGAACTACTCCGACTTAATGCTACGCATTTGAAGTCGGAGCTTCCTGCTTCAACCACTACTGCATTGGCTACGATGATACGCAACTCAATGTCTTACACAATGTCCACAGGCGTATAAGTTAGGGCTATTCCATCCCTACTGTATATTACTCTGAAAGTGTTTTCCGTAGCCAACAGAATGCACGCTGGCGTGCAATTCTGATTGGATACGTGGAAACCTGACCTGTAAGGTAAAACGTCCAGTGGACGTTTTACGGGCACGTTTTGATGCGCTATTCGCATCAGTGCACCGCCGCGTGAAGGCTGACAAGCCGTAACGCGAATACAGGGCGGGAATTGCGGGATAGCACGAACACTTAGTGAGCTTTAGCGAACTTAGTGAGAGTGTATGCAGAGCAGCAGCAAAGCTGCGGAGCAATTCACTTTCAGATCTGGTGGCGCACGGCGCAAGCCGTGCATGAAAGTTTAGTTTTTAGGCTACTGCAAAAGATTCGTTTAGTATGCGTAATCCCTCACGTAAGATATTGATAGCAGCGTTCTGGTCACGTCTTATTACAAGACCGCAATCACATTTCATTGTACGAATTGTGAGATTTTTCATCTCAGGATGTACCTCTCCACAACAATGACATATCTGTGATGACGGAAACCACTTATCTACTTTTACAAGATATTTGTTTCTCTCTGATAACTTATATTCAAGCATCGACAGAAACATACCGTATCCGTTATCAAGAGTAGCTTTGCCGTTACCAAAACCTTTATTTGACATAGATTTCATATCCAGAGATTCTACGCATACAACATCATACAAATTGGCTATCTTTGTAGATATTTGATGTAGGTTATCAAGTCTCTGATTTGCTATGTGCCGATGGATTTTATTTACTTTACGGAGCTGTTTTATGTAATTATTGGACTTGGCTTCATGTTTTTTCGAGCCTTGCCTACGTGATAGTTTACGTTGTGCTTTGGCAAGTTTATCATGGCTTTCACGATAGTATTTATGGTTAGTACCTACGTTACCATTATTATCTACATACAGACCGTCAGAAGCATAATCCAGACCAATACAGTTATTCGTGTCTGCTACATAGGTATTTATACTATCTGCAACCTCAAACAATACGGAAATATAGAACTTTCCATCAGATTCCTGTGATACAGTAGCTGATTTGACTATCCAGCTATCATCAGGCTTACGATGGATAACTGCCTTCACATGACCGATTTTAGGGAGTCTAATGCTGTTATCAGTAATGGCAACAGTACCATGCTGATTATTTGTAGTATATGACTTACGGCTGCGTTTTGCAGATTTGAATTTAGGAAATCCGTTGTTTTTCTTACGGGATTTGCTAAAGCGGTTCTTGAAAGCGCTTTGTAAGTTTAGTTGTACATTCGCTAAAGCAAGACTGTCTACTTCCTTGAGATATAGATAATCCTTTTTGTATTTGGCAGGTGTTACAGTAACAAACTTACCTGTAGACTTGTAGCTCTCAATTTTATCGGAAAGCATGAGATTATAGACCTTGCGGCAACAGCCGAAGGTCTTGGCAAACATAACACTTTGTTCAGTTGTAGGATATGCTCTATACTTAATGGCTCTGCTTGTCATCTTTCTTACCTTGAGATTGTATATATTGCTTGATAATATCTACGGTAGCACCGCCTGTGGTCAGCAGACAAAAACTCTGTGACCAGAACATCTCTTTCCAAAGAGATTTACGTATCTGAGGAAACTCTTTCTTGATAAGTCTGCTGCTTGCAGATTTATACGCATTGATAAATTTACTTATCTCTGTGTTAGGCTGTCCTCGGAACAGGATGTGAACATGGTCAATGTCGTGATTCCATTCTTCTAACGTAATGTTATATGTAGGAGCAATCTTCTCAAATATTTCTTTGAGACGGATTGAGATTTTGTCATCTATCACCTTGTTGCGGTACTTTACGCACATGATAAGGTGATAATGCAGCATGAACACTGAATGATTATTATTATCTAATTTCACAATATTTATAACCTTTATTATACATACGACTGATTTATAATTAGATTATAATATCATCAGATACAAAAGTCAAGAAACGTCGTGTTTATCGCAATTCATCCCGCCACCTATAGAGGTGGGGGATTTCTTGCTCACGGCGTGTTAAATCTCTTTGATGTCATTATCAAAAATACTATAAATACTATTATAAGCATAAATCCGGCAATATAAAGTGCAACCGTTATTGTGTTGATCCTTATTGCATCTGCCGGTACTATAAGCTTTGTTTCCTCATTATAATCTACTCTGTGGCCTCTGACTAAGAGTCTGTGGCTGTTGACACCATAAGGCGTACAGGTCACAAGTGTCACGTAGTCTTTGCCATCCTCTATGGCAAGTCCCTCTGTTTCCTCCGGAAGGACTATATTTATCTGATCTACCTTATAGGCAAAAGTCTTGTCCAGTACATGAATAAGGAATGTATCTCCCTCTATCATCTGATCAAGATCTGAAAAAAGCTTTGATGAGGGCAGTCCCCTGTGTCCCGAAAGAGACGCATGAGTGCTCTCTGTTCCGGTAGGAAATGATGTTCCGTGTAGATGTCCTATTCCCACCTGCAGTACGGATTCCTCCGTACCATGATATATTGGAAGGCTTACGCCGATGTTTTCAATTTCAATGTAACCGATTATCCCGGTTCCCGTAGCATCTAAGATGCTGTTGTATTCTTTAAGTTCTTCATCCGAAAGGGTGAAGTGCATAGGTTTTTGGGCAAGCTTTTCATTGTATTCATAAGCTGCCTGCCAGAGCTTTGTATAATCTTCTTCTGTTAAATTACTGAGGGCTTCTTCGTAACTTTTTATAGCCTTCGTCTGATGTAATGAATTTATATAGTTACTTACTGACGGGTATAAAAAAATGCATAGACCGACCGTGAAAATAAGTCCGAATATGATATTCGGCAGCTGTTTTTTTAAGCCTTTTTTCTTCTTTTTCTTTGTCTTTTCCTGCTGTCGGTTTGATCTTTCCATTCTCCGCCTTAGCTTTCTTTTTTAAGTCCGGGAGAAGCCCTGTGCTTCCCCCGGGCAGTCAATAAGCCCCTTTTCTTAACCTTACGGTTAAAAAATCATGACTTTTCGCCACTTCGTGCCTCAAAGTCATGCAAACAGGCCATTTAAATGCAGCTGCGCTGCGGGCCTGTTTGGCACTTGTTTTAATTTATCACACGGAACCCGCAGTAAATGCGGATTCCTGCAATTAAGTCACCAAAACATATAAATTATTCAGCGTCTGATTTTCTTCTGACGATGAACCATGCAAGTCCTGCGATTATAAGAATACCACCAACAATGTAGAAAATAGTTGTACCGATTCCACCTGTTGAAGGAAGGACTGAACCTGTACCATTCGCAATAGCTACTACGCGATCTGAACTGCTGTTAACAAGATAAGTTTTTTCAACAGCAGAGCTGTCCTGTCTGCTTATAACAACTTCAACATCCTCTGTAAGTCTGTTATATCCTGAAGGAGCCTCTGTCTCTCTTAAATAGTATTTTGCCGCATTAAGGCCTGAAACTGTAGTATTTCCTGCTGCAACGGTTTCAAACTCTGTTACTGATTTACCTGCTTCAACTTCCGCAGCTGTAGCAAGACGATATGTTGTATCATCGATCTTTATGAGATTCATTGAAACCTTATTTTCTGAAAGAAGACTGAACTTGGCACCTGCAAGGTTTGCAGATGTTGAATCACTTGCACTGTACTTCTTTAATTCAAACTGATAAACATATGTCTTTGTCTGATCCCATTCGGTAGTCTGGTCATCGCCATATGTAAGCTTAGCATTGTTTGTATTTGCATCAGCTGCAATAAGAGCATCAGAGGTTACTGTAGCTGAATAAGTAAGAAGGATGTATCCGTCGTATCCGTCCTTTGTTATTTCATCAAGATATTCCTGACCTACAGTGAGATCAAATGTATCTCCATCTTTAGGATCAGTATCTATAGCCTTTGCAAGCTTATCGTGGTCAACTTCCCTGATAAGTGTGCCATCTGCTTTGTACATAACAGCAGTCATAGAATTTACGCCATTAAAGCTGAGTCCTTCTGACATATTATCATGGAATACGTAATTTTCAGCACCAACCTTACAATTGATCGTTGCCTGGAATTTTACTACATCTCCGATAGCAGCATGATTAGTATCAGCATAATCTGAAATATCATAAACTTCCTTCTCAACAGTAGGCTCCTCATTCTTCTCAGTCATTGTTGCATTAGATGATGTTGTATCAAGAGAAAGAAGTGTTCCGACTGAAGAATCTATCAGATAATATCCAAGAGGAACACCTGAAAATGTAAGTGTTACCGTTCCATCTGAGTTTGATTTTTCTTTAGCATTCTTTCTTGTATAGTCAGCTGATACTGTTATTGAATTTGCTGATACATATGCAAATGCTTCTTTTGCAAAAGCCTTTACAGTTGATTCAGTAAGGTTGTTAAATGTAAGTGTTTTATCTGAGTTTTCTTTAAAATATTTGCTTTCGAAACCTGACCATTTGCTGCTCAGCTTGTAAACACCTTCTGTATAAACACCATTGCTTGATGTTGAACCTTCGAAATCAAAGATTCTGTAGAGATTATAGCTTACTGTATTCTTGCTTACAGCATTTGAGATCGTGATCGTTCCTGTGCCTGTTGACGAACTGGAACTGTCAGTCGTATCCGCAGCCACGCCGACTACTGATGTGAATACAAGTGCCGCAGTAAGTAAGCTTGCAGCAATCTTTTTGAGTCTTGTTAATTGTTTCATTGTTACTCCCTTTCGTTAGAAAAATTTGTTTAACTTTAGGATAGATTTCTCCCTCCCAAATTGCCCATTTATATAACACGCTCTTAAATAAAGCGGTGTTAACTCATCTTTGGCGAATTTTTTTCCGCCTCTTGAATATAAATACTGTAGCAGCCAGCATTGCTGCCGCTCCCGCAGCCTTAAACGGCCAAGTTCCGCCGCCTCCCGTTGAAGGCAGTACATAATTTGTAGCATCCTTATTTGTAATAGTGACGCTTCCATAGGAATCACCGCTATCCTGGAGCTGCATCTCATAGTCCGGATCAGTGTATTCTGTTCCGTCATAGCTGTATGTCACCGAATATGTCTTTTTATATGTAGAGTTCTCACTCACACAATAAATATAATCATATCCGTAAGCATCAGTCGGCGGAAGACCTGTAACCTCCGTAGACCAGTCGTTTGTGGCATTTAACTCTATCGAACCATAGGTTCTCCAGGAATCCTCGGATACGGTCTTGTAAACTACTGTAAGCGTCAACGGACTTGTATGACTTTCAGCTGCATCATTTCCCTGGTTATCGAGCCAGACCTTATTAACACTCAGGCTTGCAACCCTGGTATTTATGATCGATACCTGCGAGGTATCTGCATTAGAGGATAAGGACACTATAGCCTTATCAACCGCCGTTCCATCCGTCTCGTACGCAACAGCATATCCCGAAGGAGCACCTTCAGTTTTAGTATCAAAATCAGAAAGCTCAACTATCTTATATTCGTTTCCGACCTCAAATCCGGTGAGCGATGACTGGTCACTTGAGTCTTCTAAGTAACCTGTGAGAAGCACCGAATCACCTACATATATCTGATTCCTGTCTTTTGCCTCACTATACTCAGTTTCCGTACCGTCAGCACTGATATAGGTTCCCGAAACCTTAATGTATTTTCCGTTTGTGACATCATAAACCCTGAAATAGAATTTCTCGTCACTCGTGATAATACTCTCTCCGCCCTTAACCTTGGTTACCTTGATCGCACCCGGGCTGTAGACGTTGTAGAAAGTAAGAACATCTCCCGAACTATAAGTAAATATATAAGGGTTATTCTTAATATCAGCTGTCGAAGGATCATCTTTAAGTCTTAAACTACATTCTGCAAGAACATTTCCGTCCTCATCCTTATATACCTCATCGGCACCCAGATAGAAGAAGTTCTCTCGATAGTCATTACTGTCAGTTTTCATACGGTAGATCAGAACACTATCGCCACTAACTACGTAGGTATATTCTTTTCCCCAACTCGTCTTGTCGTCATAGTAAGCCTTTACTTCATCATATAAAGCCGAGCTGCTGAAATAAGGTATATTTTCTGTCTTATATTTCTTTTCAAACAAGGTTTCCTGCTTGGAGACCGTCACATAAACATAGTAGGAGTTAGTATCGTAGTTTATGCTCTTATTATCACCCTGAACCTCTGTGATCTTATAAACATAGGTTCCTTCATAGGTGTAATATATATATCCAAAATTTGCACATGCATAATAGCTTCCATTACTGCTTAAAGAAGCATCATTCTTTGATACCGTGATTGTAGTATTCTTCGGCATAGGAATATCTTCTTTGTCAATAGACACAGCATTTATTCCATCCGAAAGATACGTATCATAGGCATCGACAGCTTCAACTGTAAAGCTGAAGGTCTCACTGTCTTTCCACTTTCCTCCCGAGAAGCATTTATTTACTGAAAGAGGTGCCAATGGAGTACTGTAATAATTACATACCTGAACAGTCTGCGTATGAGATTTATTATCAACATCCGAATATCCTACCTTGACGTTATCAGGTCCCTTATCATCAAAATTATCGAGATCATTTGAAAATACTCTTCTGTAATTCTGACCGCCTACTGCATAAAGGCTTGTAGTTCTCTCATCATCCTCAGTAAGATCATATTTTGTAACACGGCTGTAGCCTGAGGACTCTACCGGAGTCATCTTGTTTTCACTTACATCATAAGTTAAAGTTAATCCGTCTGCTACCTCTTCTACGGTATAAACACCTCTGGGCAGATTTTCCACAGTCCACTGGGCACTATTGTTGTAATAAACAGTATAAGTTCCAATCTGCTCATGGCTGTCTGCATCATATTCTATAGCTGATGTAGTCGAAGATGACTTTCCTGTGAATCCTGTAAATACAATATAATTGCCATTAGCGTTATTTGTTATCCTGAATTTAACGTTGCTTAGCAATGCTGAATCGGTTGCATTTCTGACAAAATCCGATCCAAAGTCATTTACAACCATCTTATGAATACGAAGATTGCCGGTTCCTGATACAGCATTATTAAAGCTTACTGTATAAGCTGAATCACTGTTCAGGACTCCGGTATTTGTGCAATTTCCATATCCCACAGAGCTGAGCTCTGAACCGTAATAATAATTAACTCCGTCTATTACAGCTTTACCATCAGCATAACTTACCTGGATACAGATATAATAAACATTGTCATCATAACTGATACCCTCAAGTCCACTGTTTTCCTCAGTCACCTTGAAATAAAACTTGATATTATCATATCCTGTTTTTATATATTTACGTGAACTGTACGGGAACTCTATCTCGTCAAAGTATGCCGTTGGATTAGCCTTTGTAAGTTCAACTGACTGGTTTGAAGATATCGGCTTAACATAGCTCTGATAATCAGAATCCACATTTGTCATCTGATAGAACTCAAGTGTAGCCTTAAATTTGTAAGCATCACCATCCGGCCAGTCGTTATCGGTAAATTTCTTTACGGCTCCGAGCTTCACACTTGTGCCGAAGGTTTCATTAAGATCATTCGTAATAGTCACACGTGCTGTATCACTGTTTGCCGTTCCGTCTGACGCATATACAAGCCTTTCAGAATCGCTGTATGTTGACTCCGTTGTCAGATTTGATGAATACGAAGGCGTATAGGATGCTTCATTATATGAAACAGCTGAACTTCCGTATGCCCAATCACTACTGGAAATATTTGTAAGATCAGCATCCGGATCGATCTCCGCTATACGATAAACTACATCATAGGTTACATTATTTTTCGATGTAAAGGTCTTTGGCAGATCTTCAAACCTAAGTGTGAAATTACCACTGCTGTCAGTTGTCACGGAAACTCCGACCGAATCCGCATCTGTAGTAGATGTCAGTGTTCCCGATGAATTGTAATAATATACCTTTGCAATATTCCAGGATGCCGACGCCGAATCATAGTTTAGCTCTGCATACTTATTGTATGTTGCATATTCTCCAAAGCTTCCCTTCTGATTCTTATACTTTGTACACAGACCTATCTTTGCAGTATCCCATCTGTACACGCTATTACCGTCATTCCAGATTTTCTTTACTTCAGCATCCGTAGTGTCTGAGTCAGCCTCATTCGTTACATCAACTCTTATTTTTCTTGCTATACTTGACAGTGTGAGTTTATGTACTTCTCCGTTTGCACTGGTTCTGTCAAATACATTGGCTATAATACATCCGAAAAGACCGCTTCCCTGTTTTACAGTTGCGTAAGGCGCTATGATCTGGCCTCCTACAACACCATCCTGTGTTACAGTTCCCTCATAGGGCTGGAAGTTTCCGTCGCTGTCTTTTGTAACGATATTATAGATCACATGAGAACTGAGTCTCGAGAACTGGCTCTCCGAGTCCGGATTATAACCGTCTATGACCATCTGGCTTAAGGAATAACTGTCATAATCACTTGCGTCGATATTTATCAGCAGATATTCCTCATCCGTCTCCGGATACTCTCTTCCGGAAGAATCCTTAAACATGTACTTCACAGCACCATTCACAGCACCATTTTCTGCCGAAAAAAATCCTGCGTCATGAAGATCCTCTCTCAGATTTCCTGTCGTACTCTTCAGATTGATAACGCTCATGGCATCTTTGCCCGACTGTGCCCCATTATAGGCATTAGCCAGCTGGGCAGAGAACTTACCGATAGACTTGAGCTCTGTTGAAATATCATCTGTAAAATCTTTTTCAGCTTTTACTATATAATTACTAAGATTAGATGAATTTTCAACACTGAATACATTACCCTCGGTGTTAGTTATAGTAACTGCTCCGCCATTATTTGCGCTTGAATCAAATCCTACCGTATCTTTTCCAAAATAAGTCATTATCCCGAGATTATTATTGGAAAAGAAATTGTGTCCAAGATTATATACACTTTTAGACGAGATCAGATCGCCGATATAGTTTGTAAGCAAAGTATTGGAAACCGCATTGCTTCCGTAATCTGATGTTGTGTCATCCGACGTAGTATATTTAACGGTATAATCTCCGTAAGTTCCTTTGTAAGTTCCTTCATGCCCGATGACGTCACCGTTTTCACCATCCAGCTCATAGATATAGACTATACCCTGAGAAACGCTGTTGAGCGCCCTCCATGTTTTAGGATAGTTATCCTCTGTAAGGGTAATGCTGTTCGAACTGTTCGTATTTATGCTGAATGTATCTAATTTATTTCTATCCCTGTCAACAGATGCGAAATAAAATACTCCGTTATCTCCATTTTTTACAGTCTTCGTGACTATTATCTCATCAAGGCTCAGATTCTTATATATTCTCTCGTTAGCATCCAGATATGCCTGATTGCTCAAGACATCAAAAACACCAACTTTTATATTTCCCTCAAGGTGAGCTCCGCTTATAAATTTATTTGCATAAACAGCAAACTCCGTTGCTTCTCCAAGCCCCTCTACAACATCATCAATAGTGTAGGAACTTGTTCCTTTCCAGTAATTTGACTGACCATTAGTCGACGTAAATACAAATACAGAGAAAGATTCGGTACTGAATTCAACAGTTTCGGTTTCGTTTTCGCTTTCTGTTTCGCTTCCGCTGACTTCCGCTGTCGTATCAGTCAGAGTCTCAACTACGATATCATTTGAGCTGATCTCTGTTGCTTCCTGCGTTGTCTTAGATTCGCTTTCTTCCTTTACTTCATCTTTTATAGGAAGATGAACAACAACTACATCATCCTCTTCTTCTGCGTAAATCTCTTCTGTAAGCTGTTTTTTCTTAAATTCCGCACTGATGCTTACAGCACCGTCTTTCGGCTCTATTTCAACTCCGTCACTGATAAAAGCAATATCATACATAAGAGTATTGCTCTCTCTATACTGACATGAAACAGATTTTCCGCTGTCCTCTGCTATTGCCTCTGCATTTTCATTAAGTGCATCCATATATGCATCATAATTATAGCCTTCCGTATCAGATGTGAGCTCTGTTACTACAAGCTCCGCATCATCCGGAATAGCAGCCGGATCTTTAATGCTTGCCGTTATCTTTATCTTACTGTCAGAATATGTATATTCTGTTCTGTTTGCTGAAACACTGTCCTCAGACACAGTTTCTTCATCTGCATTGTTATCTGAAACGCTCTCTTCCGCGGAATCCTCCGATACTGTCTCATTATCTGAAACTGCTTCCGTTTCTTCCGAAGCCGCACTGTCTTCCGAAACAGACTCTGATGCCTCTGTATCCTCGTTTCCTGATACGCTGCTCTCAGCTACACCGTCAGTGCTTTCATCTGATGCTGTTGCTGATTCTGTACTGTCTGAAGCGCCTTTCTGGCTGCTTTCAGAGCTCTCAGTTGATGTTTCTGAAGAGCTTGTATCTGTGCTCTCGGATCCTGATTCACTGCTCTCGGCAGAATCTGACGAACTTTCCTCGGAATTTTCCTCTGCGCTTTCTTCTGAATCCTCTGATTCTTCATCACTCTCTTCTTCAGAGTCTTCGTTATTTTCTTCTTCCGAATCTTCGCCTTCATCCGAATCCTCTTCGTCTGATTCATCTACAGCTTCTTCCTGGACTTCCTCATCTCCGCCATCACCGAGAGACATTCCGACCTCATCTGCTGTCTCCTCCGAAACTGCTGTTGCAGGTTTATTCAGTGCATAAAAAGTGCTTGTCCCTGCTATCAATGCAAGCACAAGTATAACAGCGAGCCATTTTTTATACCTTTCGTGGCTCAATATGTAATTTTTCGCACGCTCAATATCAATCTTACGCATACTTCCCTCTTTATAAATTACCAAATACGTTTAAAGGGAACATCCTGAACACTGCTTTACCTATAAGCTGTTCCTCTGAAACGCATCCAACTGTAGAAGACCTCGAATCGATCGAGACGCTTCTGTGATCGCCCAGCACAAAGTACCTGCTTTCAGGTACCTGATACGGGAAAGTGATATCGTAAGGCTCAAGAGACTTTTCTGTTAAATAGTCCTCTTCGAGCTCGACACCATTTACGGTCACATTTCCATTTTCATCTATATTTATCCAGTCACCCGGATTACCTATAACCCTCTTTATGAGCACCTTATTATTGTAATAAAAGGCAATAAGGTCTCCTGTCTTAAATTTCTTAGTGTTTTGTGCTATTATTATCTGTCCTGACTCCAGTGAAGGTGACATACTGTCACCCGACACCTTTAAAACAGTTATAAAAAACGTAGATATTAATATAGCTAGTGCAATAACGAAAATAAGCACAAACATAGTACGCCTGAATATCTTATTATATTCATGCCTGTTATTTTCTCTTGCGAGCTCTTTTTTCAATTCATCTATCGACGGTCTGTAAGCTTGCTTTTCCTCGTTTTCATTAGGCATTGGTCTTCTTCTCCGAATTCAGCGCTTCCTTGCGGATCCTCTCTGCATCGCGCTCTGCGTTTTTAATAATTTCCTCAGCCTGTTCCTTCAGTTTCTGTTTATATATTGCTATCGATAATTCAGCATCTTTCATTATTCCTGTAAGTGCAAAGGATGCCTCTGCAAGTGACCCTGCATGTTTTATCTGTGAAAGCTGATAATCTACCTCGTGCCTGATCTCTTCCTTTTCTCTTTCGAGTCTGGCCTTTAGTCCTTTTATATCTTTATCGAATTTTGCCTGCTGCTCAGCCTTCTGCTCATTAAATTTGCGCCGCATTTCTGCACGCTCTTCATCGAAATTCTTAAGCATTGCCGCACGTTCTTCCGCCATCTCCCGCTGAAGTTTCATTTTTTCTTCTGCAAGTTCTGCCTTAAGCTCTTCTTCGTGCTTTCTAGCCGCTTCAGCCTCCTCCGAGAATTCTATCATCAAGTTCAGAAGCTCACGGCGGTTTAATTTCTTTAAATCGCTGTCTGCCATCTTTCCTATCCTCATAACCAAGAAGCTTAATTATAAATATATTAAAATTTATATTTTGCTCATGGTGCTGTACACAACATTTAGTATCTTGTGTACATTTTAACATTAGCGTACTTAGTATGTATACACCTATTGAAAAAAATTGTCAATGCACTTAATTTAATGCATGTAGAAAAACACAAAATATAGTTACTGTTCACACCTTGCAGGTGCTCACAGTAACTGGATTTGCCCATTTGATGATTGCCTTCGGCAATGGGGCAAATCCATATTTCCTGACTTATGTTTTCTTACGCTCAGCGCAGCAAGCGCGCAGAGCTGTGTGAACAGTAACAAAATATACACACTAAGCGGTTTTATGTACTTTTAATTGTGTAAAATGTTTATTATTTAATTTTGATTTAGCACAATTTATTCGTCGGAACGACCGATATTTTCGGACTTTCTCAACTTTTCCTTACATTTCAATTATTTTTGTACTTTTTTATGTTTTTTTAAGCAATTTCATTATTCTGTTGATCATATAAAAAGGAACCCACAATAATGCAGGTTCCTTTTTGTTAAAATATGTTAAATTTACTGACTATGTTATTCGATTACATGTACCCATCCTTCGGGTCCTTCGATCTTGCCCATCTGGATTCCTGTAAGTGTATCGTAAAGCTTCTTGGTCACAGGACCCATCTCATCCATTCCGCTTGGAAGCTTAATGAGCTTGCCATGATCGTCGATAGAGCCAACCGGGCTGATAACAGCTGCTGTACCACAAAGTCCGCATTCATTAAATGCGCCGTCCTCTACTTCTTTCAAAAGAACTTCTCTCTCTGTTACCTTGCAGCCTAAATATTTCTCGGCTACAACGTGAAGGCTTCTTCTTGTGATCGAAGGAAGGATAGAATCTGACTTCGGAATTACAAGATTTCCGTCTGTATCTACGAAAATGAGATTTGCTCCGCCCGTCTCCTCGATCTTTGTACGTGTTGCAGGATCAAGGTAAAGGTTCTCGTCGTATCCTTCTTTATGTGCTGTAACAATGGCATGAAGGCTCATTGCATAGTTAAGTCCTGCCTTGATATGACCTGTTCCGTGCGGTGCTGCTCTGTCGAAATCACTGATCTTCAGCTTTACAGGCTTTGCGCCGCCCTTGAAATAAGGACCAACAGGAGTTACAAAAATTCTGAACTGATACTCATCTGCCGGCTTAACACCGATTACAGGATTTGAACCGAACATATAAGGTCTGATGTAAAGTGTAGCACCTGAACCATAAGGCGGAACCCAGTCAAGGTTAGCCTTAACAACTTCTTCTACAGCCTTTACAAATCTGCCCTCAGGTAATACAGGCATTTCAAGTCTCAGACATGAATCATGCATTCTTGCCTCATTTAAATCAGGACGGAAGCAAACTACTCTTCCATCTTCTGTTGTATAGGCCTTAAGACCTTCAAAGCATGACTGTGAATACTGAAGCACACCTGCACACTCACTAATGACGACCTTATCGTCTCCTGTAATGGCACCGTCATCCCATTTACCATCCTTAAAATTTGAAACGTAACGATTGTCGGTCTTCATATAGCCAAAGCCGATGTTTTCCCAGTCAATGTCTTTTTTTGCCATTGTTGTTTACTTCCTTTCATTTGATATAGAATGTTTGAATTTTAGTTCAAACATGCGCTTTATTTATTTTATTACTTCAACGCGCAAAAGGCAAGCATATATTTATATCTCTCTTATCTGACCATTTCCTCTGATCTCGTATTTATAAGATGTCAGAGCCTCTAATCCCATAGGTCCGCGGGCATGGAATTTCTGAGTGCTGATCCCGATCTCTGCTCCGAATCCAAACTCAAAGCCATCTGTAAATCTTGTCGAAGCATTTACATATACTGCTGCCGCATCTACTTCTCTTAAGAATTTGTCAGCATTAGCCTTGTTCTCAGTAATGATCGCCTCGCTGTGGTGTGTTGTATAGCGGTTTATATGCTCTATTGCCTCATCTACGGAGTCAACTGTCTTTACGGAAATAAAAGGACCAAGGTATTCAGTCGCAAAATCTTCCTCTGTTGCATCCTCGATTTCAGCTATTGCTTCCTTAGCTCTCTCATCACCTCTTATGGTTACGCTCTTTGCAGAAAGACTATCATAAATTTTCTTTAAGACACTCTTTTCAACTGCAGAATGTATCACAAGTGACTCTACTGCATTGCAGACACCCATTCTCTGTGTCTTTGCATTCTCTATGATCTTTACAGCCATTTCTTCATCTGCTGTCTCATCTACATAGACATGGCAATTTCCAAGTCCTGTCTCAATGACCGGAACAGTACTGTTCTCCACTACCGATCTGATAAGTCCGGCTCCTCCGCGAGGAATAAGGAGATCAACATAGTTTTTAAGCTTCATAAGCTCGTTTGCTGTCTCATGTGTGGTATCTTCAAGAACCTGCACGGCATCTTCTGTGAGGCCTGCATTTTTAAGTGCTTCACGGATTACCTTCGCAATGGCAAGATTGGAATTTATTGCATCTGATCCACCCCTTAAGATAACCGCATTTCCTGATTTAAAGCAAAGAGCAAAGGAATCAGCTGTAACATTTGGTCTGGATTCATATATGATCGCTATAACCCCCAGGGGAACTCTTCTTTTCTCTATCTGGAGCCCGTTTGGACGTGTTATGGTCTCGATAAGCGAATCTACGGGATCCTCCAGATCAGCTACCTGATTTAAGCCCTCTGCCATGCCCTTTATTCTTTTCTCATCAAGCGAGAGCCTGTCGAGCATTGCCTTTGATACCTTGTTTCTTGCAGCCATTACATCTTTTGCATTTTCGCTTAAGATATAATCCGCTTTTTCAACCAGTGCTGCGGCAGCTGCTCTTAATCCCTTGTTTTTGTCTTCTCCGGACATTACAGCCATCTTTACTGATGCAGCCTTTGCCTTCTTTCCGACTTGATTTAAGTATTCGTTCATCTTCTACCTCCGAAGGTCCGTGTTATATGATTTCCATATTTGCAAAAACACTTTTCGGCACAAGATATAATATCTGCATCAAAAAGTGTTTCTTAAGTCAATAATTTCATTTTTACAGGCAGGCTTATAAGCCGGGTTATGTATTAGGTGATAATCTATCTAGGACTACCGTTGCCGGCAGCCTCGAGCGATCTACCTGAAAGCAGATCGGGCTAATCTGTAGCTTTCTGTTTGATCTTGCTTCGGATGGGGCTTGCAATGCGGTTCATGTTACCATAAACCCGGTGGTCTCTTACACCGCCATTTCGCCATTACCTGTGAGGTTGCCCTCCATCGGCTGTATATTTTCTGTTGCGCTTTCCCGCGGGTTACCCCGGCCGGCCGTTAGCCGGCATCCTGCCCTGCGAAGCCCGGACTTTCCTCCCGTAAGACCATAAAGTCTTACCGGCTATCACCAGACCTGCCTGTTTTTCTATGATAAATTCAGTTTAGCGATTTGTCAACCGTATTTATTTAACCTACATCAAAGCATGAACCGCCGACAAACTCACGAATAAGTGAATTTCTCGGAAGCATTTCCGTGCTCACTCCAAGGAAATACTGCAGGAATTTAAGAAGCCTTACAGCCTCCTGATATCCAACTTCTCCCGGATGAATATTGAAAAGAAGCGGCTCTGCGTATTGTTTAAGCACCGAAAGCTCATAAATAAGGGCTGAATTGAACATTGCATCTGCGTTTTCCTGATGAGGGAAGATATTCCTCTCTTCTCCATTCCGCACATCCTCCCACATTCCGAGGGTTCGCGATGCCGAAGCTCCTCTTGTACGGTAATCCCTTACAAGCCTGCGGATAAGTCTTCCGTCTGTGGTAGGTATACGGTTATGTTCATCGATATTAAGCGTCGTAAGAGAGCTTATATATATCTTATACCTGTCTTCCTCAGAAAATACATTTGTAAACGCATCATTCAGACCATGTATTCCTTCTATTACAAGTACATCATTCTTTCCCATTGTGAGGAAATTCCCATTATATTCTCTTTCACCTGTGATGAAATTATAACGGGGCAGATCTACTTTTTCTCCCTTGAGGAAGGAGTTCATGTTTTCCTTAAAGCAGTCAACATCCAGTGCCCTCAGGCTCTCATAATCCGGCTTTCCGCTTTCAAGCAAAGGCGTATCAACCCTGTTTACAAAATAGTTGTCGAGGCTTATGGGATGAGGCTTTAAGCCCTGTGCCATCAGCTGTATCGAAAGACGGTTTGCAAAACTTGTCTTTCCGGAGGAAGAGGGTCCTGCTATCATTACGAAGCGTCTTTTTCCCTTGGCGATCTCTTCTGCAATATCAGCGATCCTGTGTTCCTGAAGTGCTTCCTGAACAAGCACGAGATCATTGAATTTTCCGTCTGAAATAACGGCATTTAAGTCTCCGACCGTCTCTACGCCCAGCATTGCTGCCCAGCGGGTCGCATCCATCATTGTGTTGAAAAGATGCGGTGTATCGTGAAATTCCGGCTTCTCCGAAGGCGCTTTTCTTCTCGCCATTTCAAGTACGAGACCTTCATTATATTTAAAAAGATCAAATACCTTGATATAACCTGTGCTCGGAAGCATGTAGCCATAATAATAATCCATGAAATCATTTATATGGTACATATTTACGAAGGAACCCATGCGATAACGGAAAAGCTGTTCTTTATCCTTCATTCCGTAGGCATGGCAGCGCTCCTGTATCTCAGCCAGCGGGTAGCTTTTCTTCATTATAGGCACATTTGCATCTATAAGCTCCTGCATCCGTTTTTTGACTTTTTCTACAATTTCATCGGTAAGATCAAAATCACCCTTTACCGTACAGAAATATCCGGAACCAAATGAAAATTCCACCTTAAAGCGTTCTATCTTATCTCTTCCTACTACATCGTAAAAAGATTTGATGAGAAGGAGACAGCAGCTTCTTTTATAAGCCTTGTGTCCCGAAGAGTCCGCCAGTGTCTCAAATTCAAGCTCTATATCCTCATGTATGCCATGATGAAGTTCCTTAAGCTTTCCGTTGATAACTGCAAGCACTATAGGATATTCATAATTTTCCTGAAAATCCTTCGCCAGGTCAGCATATCTGGTTCCCTTGGCATAACTATAACTTTTTCCCCTCCATGTTACAGTACACATTTCATCTGCCATAAATACCCCCGTTCCTGCTTAAGCAAAAATATTCAAAGCCCGGTATCAATCTTCTTTAAGAAGCTCCTCTGCAAGTCTTTTTTCTTTTTCAAGCTCTTTTCTTCTTGCCTCCGGCAATGATCTTATCCCGAGCAGTTTGTTCAGATTGGAAATATCATTTAAAAGATTCTCCCGAAGCACAGGATCTCTGCGCTCCGGAAGAATTTTACCGTATCTGTAATATATTTCATTTTCATAGCTGTAGCTTTTTCCCGTAAGCTCTGCCTTTATGATGGGATAATACTTCCCATCTTCTTCGATCAGCGCTTCATCTTTGATCTCAAAGCCTTTATCCGCAAGATAATGTCTGAAATGCTCATATTCTGACTGCGGTGCCAGGATAAAGGTTTTTAATCCATCCATAACGTTCCTCGGACCTTCGTCAAGTATCCTCGCCATAAGGATTCCTCCCATCCCTGCAATTATCACCGTATCAGCTTTCCCTGCAGGAAGCTTTTCTAAGCCATTTGACAGATAAAAGTTTATCTTTCCGGAAATTCCGGCTCTTTCGGCATTGCTTTTGGCCTTTGAAAGCGGATCTGAATTTACATCAAGAGCACAGGCTTCTGACGCTATATTTCTCTCTATCAGCTCTATCGGTACAAAGCCATGGTCACAGCCTACATCAGCTATTTTTGCTCCTTTATCTACAAAGGAGATGATTCTTTCAAGTCTTTTTGATAATTTAGCCATTTATAACTTAGTCCAGATAATCCTTAAGTTTTCTTGATCTGCTTGGGTGACGAAGCTTTCTTAATGCCTTTGCCTCGATCTGTCTGATACGCTCACGGGTAACGTTGAACTCCTTACCTACTTCCTCAAGCGTACGTGCCCTTCCGTCATCGAGACCGAAACGAAGTCTTAATACCTTCTGCTCACGGTCTGTAAGCGTCTCAAGCACCTCCTGAAGCTGCTCTCGCAAAAGTGTAAATGCTGCAGCCTCTGCAGGAACCGGAACCTGATCATCCTGTATGAAATCTCCAAGGTGTGAATCTTCCTCTTCACCGATAGGAGTCTCCAGAGATACAGGCTCCTGTGAAATTTTGAGGATCTCACGGACTCTGTCTACAGGCATGTTCATTTCCTTTGCGATCTCTTCCGGGGTTGGTTCACGGCCAAGCTCCTGAAGCAGCTGTCTGGAAACTCTTATAAGTTTATTGATAGTTTCAACCATATGTACAGGAATACGGATAGTACGCGCCTGATCTGCGATCGCACGTGTTATAGCCTGTCTGATCCACCATGTAGCATAGGTTGAGAACTTATATCCCTTACGATAATCAAACTTTTCAACAGCCTTGATGAGACCAAGGTTTCCTTCCTGAATAAGGTCAAGGAAGAGCATTCCACGGCCTACGTATCTCTTCGCTATGCTGACAACAAGACGAAGGTTTGCCTCTGCAAGCTTTTTCTTTGCTTCCTCATCTCCATCTTCCATCCTCTGTGCGAGATCAATTTCTTCCTCAGCAGAAAGAAGCGGTACCTTACCGATTTCCTTAAGATACATACGAACAGGATCTTCTATTGAAACGCTGTCCGGGATTGAGATGTCTAAATTCTCTACATCTCCTTCATCATCTTCCTCGAGATCGAGTTCATCATCTGTCGGTTCATCATCGACGCCCTTGCTGTTGATCCTGAGGATATCAACACCGTTCTGCTCGAGTACTTCAAAGATTTTTTCAAACTGATCCTCTCCAAGTTCCATTCCTGCGAAGAAATCATTTACTTCGCTGTCCTCAAGCACGCCCTTCTTTTTCTTTCCAAGTGCAATAAGTTCCTTAAGTTTTGCAAGAAATTGCTGCTTTGCAGCATCATCCATTGCTTCAGCCATTTTATTATCTCCTCCGTCTGCAAATATTTAACCTATAAATTTATCTGTATTCTTGCGAGTTTCTCCATAGCCTGTTTTTCCCGTATTATACGGTCCACGGAATTTTCCGCATGGGCTGCGATCCTTGCAAGACTTGCTTTTTTTATTCTTATGACAAGTTCTGTCAACGCCCTTGATTTTTCCTGTTTAGAAAGATTCTCCGGCACTACATTGCTGAAGATATCAGCTATCGCATTCTGCTCTCCTGCCTCATCAAAGCGGCTTATTATGGCTGCAGGAACGATATTTCCGGCTTCAGCCTGTTCAAAAAGCATTTCCGCCGCCTTTTTTGTAATTCCTTCTGAAAAGTCGTTTACATTTATGATCTCTTTTATGGCATCATAAACGCCCTCTTCCTCTGCGATAAGATTCAGCAAATGCTTCTCTGCCTTTATGGCTCCATCCTCTTTCTTTTCATCAGTTCGTAATGTCCTGTTTATACGGATATTCTCTCCGACTGCCGTCGATGAAGGCCTGTTGAGAAGCGCCAGGGCAACTGCTCTTTTCAAAGCATCTGCCTTGATCATATATTTGTTTGCGACCGCATCTGTATAATTTTCTCTTTCAAGCTCACTGTCTATCTCGGCAAGCCTTTGTGCGACCGCTTCTTCAAATCTCGTTCTTCCATCGGGATCATTCATGTCAAATGCTTTTTCCTTAACCGAAATCTCAAAGAAAAAGCTGTTTTCTGCCGAATCTATTCTTTTCTGAAATTCCTCGGCTCCAAGATTTTTTATGAATTCATCAGGATCCTTATAGGGCTCCATATGAATTATCCTCGAACTTATCCCTGCTGACTTAAGGATCGGTATTGCTCTGAGTGCTGCCTTTATTCCGGCTTCATCCGAATCGTAGGTAAGTCTTATATCATTTGTGTATCTCTTAAGTATCCTTGCATGTTCCGGCGTAAAGGCCGTTCCCAGCGAAGCAACTGCTTCCGTGAATCCTGCCTGGTGAAGGCTTATAACATCCATGTAACCTTCGCAGGCTATCATATAACCTTTTCTTGTGCGCCTTGCAGCATTCAGCCCATAAAGGTTCTTTCCCTTTTCAAAAATGGCTGTTTCAGGCGAGTTCAGGTATTTAGGTTTTCCATCACCCATAACCCTGCCGCCAAAGCCTATAACACGGTTCTGAACGTCCATTATAGGAAACATGACACGATTCCAGAATTTATCGGACATTCCACGCTTTTCATCAAAGTTTACAAGTCCTGATTTCATCAGTTCCTTTTCTGTGTACCCCTTTGATTTAAGATAGGCTATCACATGACCGCTTTTACCTGAAAATCCAAGGCCAAAGCTCTGCATGGTTTCTCTTGAAAGCTTTCTTTCAATAAAATACTTCATGCCGACTTCGCCTTCATGGCTCCTCAAGGTCTTGTAATAAAAGCCTGCGGCTTCTTTCTGTATTTCAAAAAGTCTCTGTCTTTCGTGATTTTTTCTCTTTGCTTCCTCTGAATATTCTGCCTCCGGAAGTTTAACTCCCGCCTTATCTGCAAGGATCTTTACTGCCTCCGGAAAACTGCAGTTTTCATAATTCATTATGAAAGTTATGACATTTCCGCTTACTCCGCATCCAAAGCAGTGATATATCTGCTTTCCCGGTGTTACCGAAAACGAAGGTGACTTCTCAGAATGAAAAGGACATATTCCAAAGAAATATCCTCCTTTTTTCTTTAACTGTACATAACTCCCGATAACGTCAACTATATCATTTTTTGATCTGATTTCTTCTATAATCTCATCAGGATAATACATCTGCTTACACCACCATCCACGGGATAGGAATAAAAAGATCGTGATAGGTGCTTATAGCATACCTGTCCGTCATTGATGAAATGTAATCGGCAATGACGACTTCCTTTTTTTCTTTCCTCTCGATCAGCATTTTATATTCATCAGGTATTATGTCAAAGTGTGTAAGAAAGTGATAATAAAGCGTCTCTACAAGATATTCCGCCTTTCCCTCCTGACTTTTTGCGGTCTTATTGGTATAGACGAATTTGAACATCCATTTTCGGAGCGCTTTCATCGCCTCATTAACTTCTTTCGACATTTTTATATCGTTAATTCCTCTGCTTGTATAGATAACATCACGGATCATCGTCTCCAGACGCTGTCCTGTGGTCTCACCCAGCACATTCATAATACTTTTCGGTACTTTATCACTTTTCAAAATACCGGCTCTCAGTGCATCATCCATATCGTGATGGATGTATGCGATCTTATCGGAAAGCTGCACTACTTTCCCCTCAAGTGTAGAAGGGTTACCTGTAGTACGGTGATTTCGTATTCCATCTATCACCTCTGCCGTCAGATTGAGACCTTTACCGTTGTTTTCTAAAACCTCGACTACCCTGACTGACTGCTCTGCATGCATAAACCCCTCACTGCAGGCTCTGTTCAAAGCCCTCTCTCCGGCATGCCCAAATGGAGTATGTCCGAGATCGTGCCCCAAAGCAATGGCCTCAGTCAGGTCTTCATTTAATCTGAGCGATTTAGCTATAGTTTTCGAAATCTGTGAAACTTCGAGCGTATGTGTCAGACGTGTCCTGTAATGATCTCCCTGCGGAGTAAGAAACACCTGAGTCTTGTCCTTGAGACGCCTGAACGCTTTGCAATGAATGATCCTGTCTCTGTCCCTTGCAAATGCAGTTCTTATATCACATTCCTCTATAGGATGTTTTCGTCCCTTCGTATCAGCGGAATGGCATGCATACGGGCTCAGTATTTCTCTTTCTCTTTCCTCGATTTCTTCTCGTATGAGCGTATTATTATCCTCCTACAATAACACAGCTTGTAATCTGACATAATCCGGTCGCTTGCCACAACTGTATGTCAGATCATCTTTTATTTTTTCCGATACTCTCTCATATATATATTCGGCAAAAAACTCATTTTTCCTTTTATTTTATTCCAAAAAATACAAAAATATTTTTCCAATAGAGTTTTATAAGCCATCCGGTGCACATTATAAAAGCTGAAATTATCGGAATAATAAATAAAGGCCAGAGCAAAAGCTTTTCTCCAAAAGCCTCTCTTGGTCCCCTGCGACCTCTCTCGTATACCGCAAGATCAGCTATGTTGGCGATCAAAAAAACGATATATGGATGCCAGAAAAAATAACTGGAATTTTCTACAAAAATATAAAGCGAAAGTACAGATGCAATTTCAGCCAGTACGCAGATTCCCATAAAAAGGCTCCGTGCCTCCGGTCTCTTTTTGGATATCAAGCCTCCAAAAAGCGCAATCATTATACCTTCGCAAAACGGACGGGATAAAATAAACATCAACTTTTTTCCTTCGCAAAAAAGGCAGGGATTATAAACCATGCTATATCCCTGCCTTTCTCTATATTAGCTGCAAGGGAAAACCCTCGCTTTTAATTTAGTTCTTAGCTGCTGCGGCTGCTGCTGCAACCTCTGCTGCGTAGTCCTCTTCCTTCTTCTCCATGCCTTCGCCGGTCTCGAAACGAACTACGTTCTTGATAACGATCTTTGCGCCGTTAGCCTTTGCAACTTCGTCAATGTACTTCTGAACAGACTGCTTACCGTCCTCAGCCTTTACATATGCCTGATCTGCAAGGCAGAGCTCCTTGTACTGCTTGGAAACACGTCCCTGTACAAGACCTGCAAAAATCTTATTTTCTGAAATAGCAGCCTTATCTGCAAGAGCAAGCTCTGCAAGCTTTGCTGCAGCTTCCTTTGAAAGGAAGTTGAAGAGATAGTTCATGTTGCTCTTCTTCTCTTCGTAAATAGCAATATCTTCGTCGCTCCAAAGCTTCTCACTTACAGCCTTCTCGATAAGACCGTTAAGGATAGGCTTAGGAAGAGAAGCAGGATCATTTAATGCACTGTCAACTGTAAGACCCTTTAAGTGAACCTTCTCCTCGTCAGAGATATCATTTTCGCTGATGTACTGAGGGTTCATAGCTGCTACCTGCATTGCTACGTTCTTACCCATCTCTTTAACAGCATCGTTAACAACGTCTGTCTCAACGTCTACAAGAACACCGATCTTACCACCAGCGTGAACGTAAGCAGCTACGAAACCGTTCTGCTCCTCAAGCTTAGCGAAACGACGGATCTTGATGTTCTCTCTGATCTTCTGACCAACCTGAATAGCAACTTCGTCTGCTACTGTAGCTGAAGGATCCTTGATCCACTTCTCATTGAGAAGAGCATCAACATCTGCTGCATCAGAAGCAAGTGCCTGAGCTGCTACATCGTTTACGAACTCTTTGAAAGGATCTGAACCTGCTGCGAAGTCTGTCTCGCAGTTAACTTCTACTACAGAAGCTGTCTTTCCGTCCTCAGATACTGCAGTAACTGAAAGACCTTCAACTGCTATACGTCCAGCCTTCTTCTGAGCACCGGCAAGACCCTTCTCACGAAGGAACTCTACTGCCTTGTCCATATCTCCGTCACAAGCTGTAAGAGCCTTTTTGCAGTCCATCATTCCTGCGCCGGTCATCTCTCTTAAATCTTTTACCTGCTTTGCTGTGATTGCCATCGCTATATTCTCCTTGTTTGTATAAGTTACTTATGTTCGATGATTATGCCTCTTCAGCAACTTCCTCAGATGCCTCAGCCTCAACTGCTGCTGTACCCTGGTTTGCCTCGATAACAGCGTCAGCCATCTTAGAAACGATAAGCTTTACTGCACGGATAGCATCATCGTTACCAGGGATAACATAATCAAGTTCCTCAGGATCGCAGTTTGTATCAGCAATACCGATAAGTTTGATACCGAGCTTGTGAGCTTCCTGTACGCAGATCTTCTCTTTCTTAGGATCTACAACGAAGATAGCATCAGGGATCTTCTTCATGTTCTTGATACCACCGAGGTTCTTCTCAAGCTTGTCCCACTCCTTCTGAAGAAGTGCAACTTCCTTCTTGGGAAGTACGTCGAAAGTTCCGTCCTGAGACATTGTCTCGATTTCCTTAAGTCTCTTTATTCTTGACTGAATAGTCTTGAAGTTTGTGAGCATACCACCGAGCCATCTCTCGTTAACATAGTACATACCGCAACGCTCTGCCTCAGACTTGATAGAATCCTGAGCCTGCTTCTTTGTACCAACGAAAAGGATAGTACCACCGTTAGCTACTACATCGCCGATTGCATTGTAAGCATCGTCAACCATGCCTACAGACTTCTGAAGGTCGATGATATAGATACCGTTTCTCTCGGTGTAGATGTAAGGAGCCATCTTAGGGTTCCATCTTCTGGTCTGGTGTCCGAAGTGCACACCTGCTTCAAGTAACTGTTTCATTGAAATAACGCTCATTTGATTACCTCCTACGGTTGATGCGTCGGCATATCTTTTTTTCAACTGCTTCTGTAAATGCAGCACCGTTATGGAAAGACACGCCTGTTTTTTAAAGTAAAATTCGGATATGGACATAATTTGCCACATACCCGAATAATATATCATATTGCTAAAAATCGTGCAATAGTTTCTTTTAACTTTACCATTTTTTCTTAGGACATTTAGAAGCTTTAGAAGCTGCCCTGAGTTCTACGAAGCATCCGCAGGCACGGCAGGTTCCCTCAAGAAGGAAATCACATTCCGCACAGTTCCCGAGTCTTTCATCGTAAACTCTCGGAGATACTCTCTCGTTTTTCGGGATGCCGTTTATCAGCATCGTAAAATCCGTCTTAAGTTTTTCATCTGCTTCTTTATATATGAAGCATTGTTTACAGCTTCTGAGCAATTCTTCCATAATTATCCGATCCTTAAATTAATAACACTCATTGCAGGAACTTTCAGTGTGATCCCGTCGCTCTCAATCTTAAAGTCTGTGTAATCTTCAGCCTTTACCTTGTTCTTGCTGCTGAAATCGTTATATTCATGCATCTCGGCTGTGATGATACGGCCTTCAACCTTTTCTGCCTTATGCTCAACTGTGATGACCTTAACTTCCTCTGCCTTATCATCTGATGCATTTACAAGTGTAAGATTGATGCTGCCGTCCTCTGCCATTGAAGCAGACTCCGAAAGCATTGCTATCTTCTCGTTCTCTGTTCCGATAGTCTCGTTCTCAATAAAGCTTCCGAGAAGCATTGCATCCTGATGCTCTTTATACATCTCAAATACATGATAGGTAGGTGTGAGAAGCATATCCTCGCCGTCTGTAAGGATAACCGACTGAAGCACGTTTACAAGCTGTGCGATATTTGCCATCTTTACGCGGTCTGAATGCTTATTGAAGATATTCAGACTGACAGCAGCAACTATTGCGTCTCTCATTGTATTCTGCTGATAGAGGAATCCCGGATTTGTTCCCGGCTCTACTTCATACCAGGCACCCCATTCATCAACTATGAGGCCGATCTCCTTATTGGGATCATACTGATTGATGATATCTGAATGTCTGCGGATAAGCTCGTCTATATAATAAGCTTTTCTGATAGTTCTGTAATACTCATCCCTGTCAAAGTTCGTAGCAGATCCCTTATGCTCCCAGCCATTAGGATGTACATAATAATGAAGAGAAATTCCGCTGATCAGATCCTTAGGATAAGTTCCTCTCTTGCCGATGGTCTTCATTGTCATCTCTGTCCAGTTGTAGTCATCAACGTTAGGACCGCCCATGATCTTGTAAATACTGTTGCCTGCATAATTTCTGCAGTAGGTGGCATATCTTCTGTACTCATTGGCGTAATACTCAGGTCTCATATTTCCGCCGCAGCCCCAGTTCTCATTCCCTACACCCAGGTACTTGAGATTCCATGGTTCTTCATGCCCATTCTTTGCACGAAGGTCTGCCATTGGCGATACCCCCTTGAAGGTGATATACTCTACCCACTCGCTCATTTCCTGTACTGAGCCGGAGCCGACGTTCATATTTACATAAGGCTCGCATCCCAGCTGGTCACAGAGTTCGAAGAATTCATGCGTACCGAAGCTGTTGTCCTCTGTTACGCCGCCCCAGTGGGTATTGATCATCTTTTTCCTGTTTTCCTTAGGACCAATGCCGTCTTTCCAGTGATATTCATCTGCAAAGCAGCCGCCCGGCCATCTGAGTACCGGGATTTTCATCTTTTTCAGAGCCTCTACTACATCTGTCCTCATTCCGTTTTTATTTGGAATATCAGAATTTTCTCCAACGTAAAGTCCCTCATAGATACATCTGCCAAGATGCTCTGAAAAATGGCCGTAAATTTCTTTGTTTATCTTTGACCTTTTGTCTATTGTATTTATAACTAATCTTTTCATTTTATTTATCCCTTCACAGCTCCCGCTGTCATACCATCAACTATATATTTCTGGAACATTAAAAATAAAACAAGTATTGGAATTATCGCCATCATCGAGCCTGCGATAAGCATATCATAGTTATTTCCATAAGGTGTGAGCAATGTATTGAGACCGATCGTAAGTGTGAACTTATCAGCACTTCTGAAGATCATCAACGGCCAGAGCATGTTGTTCCATGCACCCATTGCACAAAGGATCGCCATTGCGGAAAATGCAGGTTTTGCAATAGGCATCATTATCCTGACTGCGATGAAATACTCGTTTGCACCGTCTATCCTGGCTGCATCAAGAAGCTCTTTCGGAAGTGACTTCATATACTGATGGAAAAAAAATATCGTCGAAGGTGCACATAGTCCCGGAAGTATTACTCCTGCCATGCTGTCTATCATGTTCAGCGCTATCATTTCCTTATATAAAGGAAGCATGAGTATTTCAAAAGGTACCATCATTGTTGCGATAACAAGTATGAATATAAGCTTCTGAAGTCTGAACTTATACATCGTAATGCTGTAGGCAACAAAGAAGCATATCAGCAATGTGAGCGTTACTGTCACGATCGTAAGAACCATACTGTTCTTAAACCACATCCAGTATTTGCGTGAATCAGCATTTCCGCAAAAAAGATAATTGTAGTTATTCAGGTTCATCGACGCAGGATCAAAGCTTATGCTGAGACCTTTTCTGATGAGCTCACGTCCGGGTCTGAACGAGGCGATAAGTCCTGCGATAAGGGGAAAGCATATAAAAGCACTTATTATAGCAAATAGTGCTGTAGCAAATACGCTCCCTACGGTTCTTTTCACTTTCATTCCGCTGGAAGTTACAGAATCTGTTGCTGCCATATTTAGTCCTCCCCTTTATTTTTAAGTGTGCCGTTAAATCCAAGCTGTATAAAGTTTATTGTAAGTCCTATAACCATGAGCACTACTCCTACCGCGCATGCATATCCCATATCGTCCTTTTCAATTCCTCTCTTGTAGAGATAACCTACTATCGTAAGTCCGATATTATGAGGAGAATTATTTCCCGACCAGAGCATGAAGCTCTCAAGGAACATCGAAAGTCCTGCATAAATACTTATCGTAAGTACATAGATCGTTGTAGGTTTGAGAAGCGGTATGGTGATATAGATAAATTTCTGCCAGGGTGTTGCCCCGTCTATGTCCGCTGACTCATATAATGCCTTATCTATGGATTTAAGTCCTGAAAGGAAATAGAGCATGTTTACACCGGTCCATCTCCAGCAGCAGAGAAGAAGCAGTGCAATTTCTGATGTCCATTTTATCTTAAGCCATTTCATTGCTGGAAGTCCGAGAAAGCTCATAAGGACATTCAGCTGACCTGTGCTGTACTCTGAAAACATAAGTCTGAAAAGTGTACCGGATATAACAACTGATGTAAGTGCCGGTACATAAAGCAGTGCCTTCCACAGACCCTTTGCCTTTACCAGATTGCTGTCCATGAGTACTGCATATAAAAGCGGAAACGGTATCAGAAGGACACACGAAAATACCATGTACTGAAAGCTGTTGAGCATGGCTGTGTGAAACACCGAATCCTTCAAAAGTTTCGTATAATTCTTGATTCCGACAAATTCAGTTGTTACTGCACCTATATCCTGCAGGCTCATTACCATTGCACTGCAGAGGGGATATATCCAGAATATTAAAAAGCTTAAAATAAACGGAAGTGCAAAGACGTATGGTGCTGTTTTCTGTGAATAAAGTAATTTCTTAATGTTCATAGCACTGCTGGCTCCCTTCAAATTACTTAAGGGCGCTGCCTGAGTTTACCTGCAACGCCCTTACTTCCTTCTAGTCCACTTTACTGCTCAAGTTCAACTGCTTCCTGAGCCTCTGCCAAAGCATCATCTACGCTTACGCCCTCTTCCAATATCTGATTGAGAGTTGTGTTGCATACCTGCTCATTGATCGTCGGGCTTATTGATACTGTCATAACTGTTCCGATCTGATCCTTGATGCTGTTAAGCACATCATAAGGATAGTTGCGGAAGAATGTATTGTAGTAGTTTGATTCATCATGTGCAAATGCTTCATCTGACCAGAGAGATGTATTGCATACATCAAATCCAAGGTCTTCCCAGATAAGCTTTTCACCCTCCGGAGACATCTTTGCATAGCAGAGGAAATCTGCTGCAAGTGCTGTATCAGGAGCCTGCTGTGTAACAACTGTACCTGTTCCGCCGATACCTACCGAGCATTTCTGACCTGCTTCAAATACAGGGCACTTTGTAATGTACCAGTTTCCCTTTTCCTCAGGCATATAGTTCTTAAATCTGCTCATATACCACATAGCCTTAGGGAAGCATACTACATTCTTATCAAGTATGTTCTGGAAGCCTGCCTCAAGGTCGATATGTCCGTCAGGTGAAACCTCTGCAATACCATCATTGAGCCATTCTACCTGCATGTTGAGCATCTTTTTAACGGAATCGATCTCTACATTTGCCTCTCCGTCAAATCCGCCTGTCCAGTCCTCGCCATACTCAGCCATTGCGATCCAGAGCCAGTCTGTGCCGGCTGTATCAACACATGTGAAGTATTTTCCCTCTTCACCTCTTGTCTCGATATATTTCTTGCCAAGTGCCGTATAATCATCCCATGTCTCAACTGCATCTACATCTGCCTGGGTGATACCGTATTTTTCAAGCTCTGCCATGTTCCAGTACATTACAGTTGCACCTACATGGAAAGGTGCTCCGTACTGTTTTCCGTCTGCACCCTTGTATGCATCAAGTCGTGACTGGAGCATATCTGCCGCATAAGGAGCCATTGACTCGTCCAGAGGATAAAGCCACTGGTCAACACCTTCATATACATTAGGCACCTGACCCATCTCTACATCGCAGAGTGCCGGAGCGCCGGTTCCGGCCTGAAGCGACATTATCAGCTTCTGATGCATATCACTGTATGGATATGTTGTAAATGTGATCTGGATCTGTCTGTCCGGATTCTCTTCATTCCATTTTTCAAGCATCTGTGCATAGAAGGTGTTGTGTGCTTCTACGAAAGACCACATTTCCATATGTGTACCACTGTCAGGTCCGACAGTTGTTACTGCTTCAGCCTCTGCTTCGCCTTCGCCCTCAGCAGCAGATGCCTCTCCGCCTTCAGCTGTTGCTTCCTCTCCGGTTGCTGCAGCTGTTCCGCTCTCAGGTGCGTTTACCTCTCCGCATCCGCTAAGAAGCGATGCTGCCAGTGCTGCGGCCAACAATGTGCTCACCAGTTTCTTTTTCATTTCTGAAATTCCTCCTTTTTCCTTCTACTAATTCCTTTTAACATAAACCATTTAGTTTTCATTAAATTTCTTTAGCAATTTCCAAATTAAATAAACAAATTTCTTAAATTGTTTTTGTGCACTTTGTTTAATTTTATTGGTGCTTTGCTTTTTTATGTTGTCAATATATCATTTAGACAGTTGGATGTCAATATATATTTTAGATTTAATTAAAATAAATTTGTTTTTTCTAAAATGTGGTTGATTTATTTAAAATTCAACCTTATAATTATTTTAGTTTAGTAAAGTCTTAAATGGCGGAGGCATTAAATGATCCATCTAAAATCAATAGAAGACGGCCGGAGCTTTTTCAAGGCTCTCGGTTCCGATATTCGTATAGAAATAGTTAAAACATTGCTTGAAAACGACCACATGAATATGAACGAACTCGCTTCAAGCTTAAAAATCACAAACGGTGCCCTGACCAGCCATATAAAAAAGCTGGAGGAATGCGGTATAGTTTCCGTTTCCCAGGAGGCCAGCGGACACGGCAATCAGAAGATATGTTCAGTTCATCTTGACTCTGTATTAATAGATTTCAAAGGAAATGAAGTTGTAGATAAGAACGTATACAGGTCTCATATTAATATAGGACAGTATGGTGAATATGATGTTTATCCCACCTGCGGTCTTGCAAGTCCGGTTTCTCTTATCGGTGAAGTCGATGACTCCAGGTATTTTGCTCATCCGGATCGCGGAACTGCAGAAATACTCTGGTTTACGCGAGGCTATGTTGAATACATCGTTCCGAATTTCATTCCTTCTGATCAAAAGATTGACCAGCTTTCGTTTTCAATGGAGCTCGGATCTGAAGCCCCAGGCTGCAACGATGCATGGCCTTCAGATATTTACTTTTATATAAACGGAACGAATATCGGCATGTGGACCTCCCCCGGAGATTTTGGCGGCGTTAAAGGTCTTTTCACCCCCGATTGGTGGCACCCGAACTGGAACCAGTACGGTCTTCTGAAAAACCTTGTCATAAATCACAACGGAACCTACATTGACGGACTCAGGATATCGGATGTTTCAATCGATCAGTTCAACCTTACATATAAAAGCCAGATTCGTTTTCGCCTGAGTGTTCCCGACGATGCAGAGCACGTCGGAGGACTTACTATTTACGGTAAGAACTTTGGTAACTACAGACAGGATATAGATGTAAATATCAGCTATTCGCCTATAAATCAGGAAAGCAAAACCGAAGAGTAATGATACAAAAGCCGCAGACATTAGATTGATAATGCCTGCGGCTTTTGTAGATATTTCTAAAAATAGTTAAAGCCTGTGATCTTCTGACCACAGGCCTCATTATTAAGATTAACCTATCTCCTCACTCCTGAATACCGGATAACCCTCACTATTCCAGTCAACTTTCATAGCCATTGTATGTCTGCCTGGATCGTAAAGCGGATCCTCACAGATAAGCTTATCCGTTGTTCTTGCGTGATAAATCATAATATCATTTCCGTTCTCATCCTTAGTAAAACTATTGTGTCCCGGACCGTATATTTTATTCTCTACATTTGTCTTTATTATTGGTTTTTTACTCTTTTTCCAGTTTGAAGGATCGCAAAGGTCTGATTCTTCATCTGCAGAAAGCATTCCCATGCAGTAAGCCGGGCTTGTATCGCTCGCACTGTAGGTAAGGAAGACTTTTCCATTATGATGAACCGCAGAAGGACCTTCATTTACCCAAAAGCCGTGTCTCTCCCAGGCATAATCAGGACTTGTGAGCAGTACCTGTGCTGTTGCAAGCTCAGTCGCGCTCTTCATTCTGGCGATATAAAGGTTTGATATCTGCTTTCCGACGCCGACTTTTTCAGCCCAGACACAAAACCATTCGCCCTTATTCTCAAATACGGTCATATCAAGCGAAAAGGCGTTAAATGAAAACTCGTCATCCTCTGCAGCCTTCATTTTTCCGACCTCTACCCATTCATCCTTCATAGGATCGTCACCGGTACACTTTAATATATAAGGTCTGAGTGCCCACATATCATCAATATCACTTGCCGCAAAATATATATACCAGCCCCCGAAAAGATAGTGGATTTCCGGCGCCCATACGTTACAGCTCATTATTCCACTGTCATGCTTTGTCCATACTGTCTTTTCTTCAGCTTTTTCTAAACCTTCCAAGCTGTCAGCACATCTGAGCATTACTCTGTCATACTCAGGCACCGACGCCGTAAAGAAGTATTTTCCATCCTCAGCTTTCAAAACATAAGGATCAGCTCTGTTTGATATCCATTCCGTATTGTACTTCAAGATCATTCCCCTCTCTTTATTTTTAGATTTCTCTAAACTAATTTACTTTTAATTGAATATACTACATTCTATAAACAATTGCAATAGGGAAAAATATATATTTTCGGTTTATATATCGCCTGTTGCGCCGAACGGCGTATCAGGCGATATTAAACTTTTATTTAGTAACTGTTTAATATATAATACTGTTGTGTGTGTAAAAATATGAAAAGGAAGGATTTAATATGTCATTTTTTAAGAAAAATCAAAACAACACCTATGACAACACTGTCAATATGGAACCCAAGAAAAGTCCTATGCGTATAGTAAAAATAATCGTAATAGTATTCATAGTTCTCTTTCTTGCAACTTCATTCAATTCCTGTTTCTACAGCGTTGGTGAACAGGAACAGGCAGTTCTCACTCAGTTCGGTCAGGTACAGAGCGTTAAGAGCGCCGGTCTCTATTTCAAACTGCCATTTATTCAGAGAGTCCACAAAATCTCCACTACTACAGTCGGTATGCCGGTTGGATACATGCCCAGCACGATCGATGGTGAGTCTAATCCCGGCGCAGCATCCAGCACCACTGATTCTTTAATGATCACATCAGACTTTAACTTTATCAATATTGATTTCTATTTAGAGTACAGAGTATCTGATCCCGTAAAGTATCTTTATAATGCCAATAATCCTGAAGCGATCGTCGAGAACGAAGCTATGGCTGCAATACGATCAACCGTTTCAGATTACACAGTCGACGATGCGATCACAACAGGAAAGAGCCAGATACAGTCTGCTGTTAAAGAAAGACTTGTAGAGGAACTTACCGAGGATGATATAGGTATCGAAGTTGTTAATATTACTGTTCAGGATTCAGAGCCGCCTACAGATGAAGTCAGATCAGCTTTCAAATCTGTTGAAAACGCAAAGCAGGGTGCAGATACTGCAGTAAACAATGCAAAGGCTTACCAGAGTGAAAAGATTCCTGCCGCAGAAGCAGCAGCAGATAAGATCGTTCAGGATGCCACTGCTCAGAAGGAAACCAGAATAAGCGAGGCAGCAGGTCAGGTTGAGCGTTTCAACAAGACTTATGCCGAATATCAGAAATATCCACTTATAACCAAGCAGAGAATGTTCTATGAAACAGTTGAAAACCTTCTTCCGGGCGTAAAACTCTATATTGATGACGGCGGTACGAGCAAGCTTCTCCCTCTCGGAGATTTTAATTCCGCTGCTGCAGCAGCTTCATCAGTAACAGTTTCCGGAAACAATGCAGAATAAAATTGCCTTACTAATGGAGGTTTAAGATATGTTTAAGAGAATGAAATATTTAATCGTTATAATTCTGATCGCAGCCGTTTTCTTCGGTGCAAATTCTTTATATACCGTTACCAATGATAAATACGCTGTTGTAAGACAGTTCGGAAAGATCGTTGATGTTAAGGATACGGCGGGTCTTCAGGTGAAGATGCCTTTTGTCCAGGAAGTAACCTATGTTCCGAAGAATATCCAGCTTTATGATATCGCTCCTTCAGATGTTATAACCCGAGATAAAAAGTCTATGATCGCTGATGACTATGTTATGTGGAAGGTAGTTAATCCCACAAAGTTCGTTCAGACCCTTAATGGTTCGATCACCGGTGCGCAGGATCGTGTCAGTGTCGCAGCCTACAATGCAACAAAGAATATAATAAGTTCTCTGTCTCAGGACGGTATCATCGAGGCAAGAGGCGAAAAGCTCACAAATATGATCACCGAGGGTGCAAATTCTGATATCGGTAACTATGGAATAAGCATAAACAAAGCTGTTATCAAGGTTCTCGATCTCCCGGATGACAACAAAGAAGCAGTTTATGCCAGAATGATCTCCGAAAGACAGAATATTGCCGCTGCTTATAAGGCAGAAGGTGAGGCAAATGCCCAGAAGATCAAAAATGAAACTGATAAAGAAGTGTCCATTAAAAAGGCTGAAGCTAAGAAGCAGGCTGAGATCCTGATAGCTGAAGGTGAAGCCGAGTACATGAAAACTCTTCAGGAAGCTTATAACACTCCCGAAAAGGCAGATTTCTATAACTTCACCAGAAGTCTTGACGCTCTTGAAACTTCCCTCAAGAGTGGAGATAAAACTATTATCCTTGATAAAGATTCACCGCTTGTACAGATTCTTTATGGTCAGGGTCTTAACTAAAAAAAATAATGCCGACTGCTTTCATTCAATTGCAGTCGGCATTTTTTATTATTTTTATTCCGAAGCTGTAGCCTCGGTCTCTTCTGTTGAGCCTGTATCACTGTCATTATTGGTAATAAGCAATTCATTAGAATCAGTCATTCCGAGGTTTCTTGCCTTTTCCCTGATTTCGGAATCCGTCATTCCGCTTGAGCTTCTGCTTGTAAAAGAAAGCGTGAGGACTATTGCTGTAACCATCATGCCGATCCCAAGTCCCCGAAGGTAATACTTTAGCTTCATTTTACAGTCTTACCTCCTTTATTTCTATCACGATCATAGAGCTCAATTACCAGTTTAACTTCTCCGACTCCCATTGTAAGGGCTTTTGCGATCTCAACCTCTTTCTTACCTTCATGATGCATTGATAATACCTGCTCATTACGGCTCTTACCGGTAAATGAAATTGCTACAGGTTCGCTTGTGTCCTCTTCAATATCAAAATCTGTTAAGGATTCTGCTTTTGCCTTTCTTCTTCTGCGTCTTCTTTCAGACTTGGTCTCTGTCTCCTCCGGCTCTGCCTGCTCTTCAGCAGTATCCTGAGAGATTATCTCTTCAAATGCAGGAATTTCGTCTGTAACAGCTTCAGCTGCAGCTGTCTCATCCATCATTTCATCAAGCACAGGAGCTTCAACTTTATCGTCTAAAGTAGGAATTTCATCAATCGAAATCTCTTCTAACAAACTGTCAGCAATTGCTATATCATCTTCTTCCTGCTCTTCCACTGCAGGCTCCATTGCTGATATATCTTCTTCAGCAGGATCTGCTGCTGGTATTTCTTCTATGGCAGGCTCTGCCGCTGATATCTCTTCTACAGCAGGCTCTGTAGCTGATATTTCTTCTTCAACTGCTTCTGTTACTGTCAGATCTTCTTCTGCAGTTGTAACCTCTTCGGGCAGCTCTGCTTCAGCTATATCTGTCCCAGCTTTATCTTCCTTCTGACTTGAGATAAGGTTGAAAAGTTCCTCCTTAAATGAAAGTTTTTCAGGATTTTCTTCAAGGATCAGATCATCTGCCTGAATTTCCTCTTCAAATCCATCATTTTCAACATTCTCTGTATCTTCACTGACTGCCTTTTCAGCGGCTGCTTTTTCTGCATCCGGATCATATTCTACTTCAAGATCCTGCTCTTCATCAATTTTGAATTCATCTTCAAATAGATTAGCTATATCCGCAAAAGGTTTGGTTTTCTTTCCGCTCGCAAGTCGCTCGACAGCATCTGCCACAGCCTTTACTATATTTGTTTCCTTCTTCTCAGGAGCTTCCTCCATTACAGGAACTTCATCTACTGCAGAAACTTCCTCCATTACCGAAGCTTCCTCTGCTACTAGAGCCTCCTCCATTACCGGAGCTTCCTCTACTACAGGAGCCTCCTCCATTACCGGAGCTTCCTCTGCTACTGGAGCCTCCTCCATTACCGGAGCTTCCTCTACTACTGGAGCCTCCTCCATTACCGGAGCTTCCTCCACTATAGGAGCTTCATCCACTACAGGAGTTGTCTCCATAGCAGCTGCCGGTTCCTCTAAATTCAACTTGCCGGCTTCTATTTCATCAATTCCGGGCATTCTGCTGACTTCCTCAACGGGAGCCGTTTCAACTACAGGTTCGGGCTCTTTCTTCTTTCTGAGTCTGTCCATAGCTGACATACCGGAGCCATTTCCTACTCTTCCACCGGAAGTCATGCTTGCAAGCATCGCTTCCATTGCCATTTCACTGGCAGATTTTTCTTTTTTCTTCGGCTTTTTAACTTCCCTGACCGGAGCTGCTGTTTCCTCTATAACTGCCTTTTCAGCTTCCGGAGCGATCTCTGCTGCAGGTTCTTTTGTCTCTGCAACAATTTCTTCAACTGCTTCTTCGGCTTCCGCCCTGATCTCCTCTGTCGGCTCTGCTGCTACTTCTGCTTCTGCCATAGATTCTTCCGGCACTGTTACAGCTTCTTCTGCCGCTGCCATAACTTCTTCCGGCTCTGCCACAGCTTCTTCTGCCGCTGCCATAACTTCTTCCGGCTCTGTTGCAGCTTCTTCTGCCGCTGCCATAACTTCTTCCGGCTCTGCCTTAATTTCATCAACAACTACCGGAACTGTATCTTCTGTATCAGTTATTATTTCTTCCGCTGCTTCTGCAGGTTCTTCATCCTCATCAGTAATGACATCTTCATCTGTAAAGATAGGTTTTCCTGCATCCAGCGATGCCTCTATTTCCTCAGGTGAAGGCATTCCCATATCAAGTTCTTTTTTATGCTTTGCCTTTTTAGGTGTAAGATTCTGTGGAACTCCTCCTATCTTTTCGTTCTCCCTGAGTTTCTTTATCTGCTCTATGATCGGAGTGGCCTGGGTTACAGGTTCCGGTCTGTCAGCATTGTCTTTTTCGATTTCTGCAGCTGTTTCATCTATTATCTGTCTGGCTGTCGGTAATTCCTGTGACTTGTTCTCAGGCTTCTTTTCCTCCGCAGATGATGATGTTTCAGACACAGCTTTAAGAGCTGACAATGCTTCCACGTCCGCTCTATGCTTGTTTTCAGCTTCCCTCAACGCTCTTGCGGCCTGCGTTATCTGCGCTGCCCTTAATTCCTCAGCAGCCCTTTCAGCCTCAACCTCGCGTTTTGTCTGTTCAGCTTTTCTTATTGTATTTTTCAGGTCTGCAGATTTATTATTGAGCATATCATAGAGAAAAACCACTTCCTTATGATTCTTCTCGATCGCGTCAAGTACTGTTTTCGAATACTCATCCACAGCCATTATCTTTTCATTTGTAATCTTTTCAAGATTACGCTTTCTTTCTTCTCCGGCAGCATCAACTTCTGTTTCTGCGATCTCACGCATCCTGCGTCTGATCTCATCCTCATTGGAATCCACCAGCCTTTCCAATGTATTTTTTAATTTTTCGCTGTTGCTTCCGGGTTCACCACCCTCCTGAGTATCTGAATTTCCATCAGATGGTATCAGAAAACTCAAAGTAAATGTCATTGCTCCCGCCACAAGAAGCACGATCTCAATCCCTATCATATTGATACATCAAACCCGCCTTTTCCCTTAATATGAACCTCTCCGTCCTCGTTATGTCTTCTTCTGGCTCCTCCATCGCCATGATACTCATTACTCCCTTTTTCCTTGGCATCAAAACCTTTATTTCGGTTCTCAACATCATCCTGTTCTCTGACCATATTGAGTTTATGCTCATTCTGATGCTCTATTTTTTCCTGGGTTGTACTCTGTAATACAGAAGCATGACCATCCCCATGCGCCTTCAGCGCAGCTATATCCTGAGTTACTCCAATCGTTCCATTTAATACTACCGGACTGATAGCCATCTCGCACCTCCTCGCATCATGCTCCCCCTTTTTCTTATACCAATGGTTTAGATCTTACATCCCCATCCTGCAGATAAAACTTGCAATATTGATACTTATTTTTCAATATTACTGTTGTTCCGGATATTGTTATCCTGGTTCCCGGATATGCTGTTTTCTTAACTTCAACATAGCAATCCTTGCTTTCCGCAATTTCTGCTTCCAAAGCAGCCTGCTCTGTTTTCAGCTCTCCGAGTTCAACTTCCGAATCCTTAAACTGCTTTGACATCACCACGGCTCTTTCCTTAAGTTCTTTCGGAATAGCTTCCTTGGCCATGATCTTTTTCTTTACAGCATCCATTATCGGCTTTATCTGCTCTATACCTTTCCTGAGTTCTGCCTGACGTTTCAAAATTTCATCAAGTCTGGCTTTTTTCTCGGGACTGGTTCCTACCTCAATACTCGTCTGAATTTCCATTGGCGAGCCTGCTATGCCTACTGACACATAATTAGTCGCACGGATAGAACCTCCGGCCACCTGTGCCTTTTTGCCTTCTACAGTTATACTGTCTGCTGCAACCACATGTGAATTGATTATGCAGTCTGCATGGACATAACCTCCGGCTTCTATATTGGCATTTTCAACATATTTCGAAATAACATTTGTTCCAGCCTTTACCGAGGATCTCTCCTTGGCATTGATTCCCTTTACAACGGTGATCTGACCACCTGCTTCGACATCCGCACTCTCCAGCACTCCCTGAATCTCAATATCTCCGGTTGCCGAAACCTTGAAACCGGTTGAAACATTGCCCTTTATCAGCATATTTCCCTGATAATTCAAAACATTTCCGCTGGAAGTATCGATACTTGGTATCTCTAATACGCCCGAAACTTCAACCTTATCCTTGACGAGCTTTACATGCCCGTCAGATTCTGCATAAAGTTCCATGCCATCTTCTGACAATCTGACATTTTTACCTGGTATAAGCTTAAATGCTTTTACTTTTGGCGGAAGTATCTTTTTTCCATATACATCTGCCCCAACCTTACCCTGTTTTTCCAAATGAAGTAATGCCAGTCTGCCACCTGCCTTACAGGTTGCATATTTATTCAGCTCAAAAAAGTCTACCGATCCGTCTTCCTTGACGGTAGGCTTGCCCGAACTGTCAGTGTTGAAGAAGTATTCTATCCAGCCATCGGTTCCCTCCTCCATATCTTCGCCTACGGCTACCAGATATGTGGTACAGTAAAGTCTTTCCTTACAGAACCTGTCATATGCCTCTTTTTTTAAAGGTGCTCTCAAATGTACTATCTTCATCTCTCTTTCAAGAGCATCAAAAGACATCTGACCGCCTTTTTCTGTAGGCGGATAAAATCTTGCATATACCTTCATAGAGTCCTTGCTTACAAAAAGATACACTTCTTCATCTATAGTATAACTCACAGGACTGAGAAGTGGAACAGTTTTTTCCGTTTTTTCTGCAATCGCCTTCTCTACTGCCGTGATATCATATTCGATCTCATGCTTCAGGAGGTAGTTTCCAAGCTCTACTCTGTCGACCGGTTTTCCACCGTCCACAGGCGGATAAATGATAACTTTTCCGACATCATCTCCACCTACAAGTTTGAAATAACCGTTCTTAGCACCCATAATAAACCTCCTGAGGAAACAAAAAGCGTACCGCATGCGATACGCTTTAGTTTTTAGTCTTGAATTTACAGTTCCGTGATCATTCCAAAATAATTTCCCAATTTCTGCTTCATTTTCTGCAGAGCCCTGACGTGAAGCTGGGACACCCTTGATTCCGAAACCTCAAGCACCTCGCTCACTTCTCTAAGCGTAAGCTCTTCATAATAATAAAGTAATATTACTTTTCTTTCTTTTTCCGTTAGAATATCCAATGATTCTGCAAGTTTCTGCTTAAGTTCTTCTCTCTCAAGTGACTCTTCCGGACAGGTTATCTTGCTTCTGCCAACTTCCCTAAGCGGAGTTTCAACACCCTGTTCCATAAATTCGTTCAATGAGATCACATTTGTAACAGCCATCTGTGACTGCCATTCCGCATATTCATCCTTAGTGATCCCAAGCTGACGAGCTATACCCTCTTCTGTTGCGACTTTGCCCGTTGCCGACTCAACTTCCCTAATGGCAGTTTCGATCTGCCTTTGTCTCTGTCTTATCGTTCTTGGTATCCAGTCCATTTTCCTGATCTGATCGAGTATCGCTCCGCGAATTCTGAGTGAAGCATAGGTTTCAAATTTAACATCCTTTTCGATGTCAAATTTATCTATGGCATCGATAAGTCCGAAAACCCCATATCCTACCAGGTCATCATATTCAACATTATATCCGAGATATATGCTTAATCGTCCTGCAACAACCTTGATGAGAGGAGCATATTCTATTATGATCTTCTCCCGGAGTTCATGGGATTTTGTATCAGTATACTCCTCCCATAACTTTCTCCTTGTGGCTTCATCCATCATATTTGGATTCTCTCCTCCAATATTGCCGGGCACTATCCGGCTTAAAATATCGGATACCAGATCTGTATATCAGATTTCCTGCATATGACTACAGCTACTGGCCCCCATTTATTTTCACCCTTAATATATCAACCCTGGCTCTGATCCTCTGTTAATTCCGGATTCATCTCCATGTTAATACCTTCTCCATCTGTCTCCTTTTCAGGATTCTCATCAGCTCCATCTTCCGAGTCTCCCTCATCCGGGACATCAACTATTACAAGTTTCTTTAATGTAATTTTGTCGAGTATCAGCTTGACGATCCCTCCAACTATAAGAAAGATCACCAAAGATGCAAAAACATAGCTCAAAGTCATAAGGACACTATACTGTCTTACAAAACAGTATATGGAGGTAACAAGACCTCCCAGCAGCATCACAATAGCAGGGATAGTCTTTGTTTTCAGATGAGTGATTTCCTCCCTGACCTCCGGACCATCCTGCTGCTCTTCATCTTCTCCGGCATTTTCCGGATCATCTGTATTCTCATCAACCGCATTTACTTTTGCAGTCGCTTCCTTTGAAACTTTTTTAGCTTTTTCTATGTCTTTTTCTCTGCTCATATTGTTTTAACCGGCTTTCCTACGGCTTTTATAACATAGTCTCCCGTAGCAGGGAAAAATTCTACCGTACGTCCAAAGTTAAGTCCGGTGTCTTCGGCAAGTATAGGTATTCCCAGCTCTTTAAGCTTTGCCTTAACCGCCTGAACATTCCTTTCTCCCACTTTAACAAGAGCCGAATTATTCTGAAATGCAAACATTTGGGCACCGCCAGCAATCTTTGCAACCATCCTTGCCCTTTTTGCACCAGCCGCTTCCATTTGACGCACAAGTTCTGCAACTCCTGTATCAGCAAATTTTGCAACATTTGAATTGTTTCTAATTGCCGTACTGTCAGGGAGCATTACATGTGCCAGACCGCCCTGTCTTGTTGCTTTATCCACTATGGCAACTCCGACGCAGGAACCAAGCCCCAAAGTCGTTATGCCTTTATCCTTTGGACAAAGCTGCAGGTCGGCCATACCTACTTTTATTAGATCACCCATTTTGATAACCTGCTTTCCGGCTCAGCCTTACTGCATGACTCCAAGCGCCTTCAATAACTTCCCATATGACGGCACATCCGGTACTAATATAAAATAACCATTTAAATCCACATCATCCGTAAATGAAGTCTGAATCATCAAAAGTTTATCGCCAACCATTCCGAATTCCACGGCAGGAACGGAAAGAATAGCTCCTGCCATGTCAATAGTCAGATCCGGAATCGATTCAACGATCGTAAGCTTTGTCAATTCGGACAGCGAATTCAAATATGCACCTGTGATAATATTTCCAATTTCTTTGAGAGCTGAGGTCTCCATTTCATTAAAGCCCTCATGCTCTTCCATTTGCATTCCACCCATAAGCTTCGATACAAGGACATGAGCTGATTTTTCCTCAAGGAGAAACATGATGCTGCCATTTATATCACCGTCAACAGCAAGATAAATACCTGCCATGATCTGTTCAGCACCGCCCATGGCATCCCCGACTTCTTTAAAATCGAGCAATTCAACTCTCGGAACCTTCATGTCTACTTTAGTACTGAGCATCTTGGCAAGTGATGTTGCAGCATTACCTGCACCAATGTTACCTATTTCTCTAAGTACATCGAAGTACATGTTGTCAACATTATCAAGATTAAAATCCGCCATTATCTACCTGCTTTCTCATCATCTGTATCAATCTTTAATAAACAGGAAGCTTTATTTATTCTTCATCGTCTATTATCATGGAAAGATCCAGCAATGATATTAGTCCCTCTTCTACTTTACCAACTCCGCTGATAAAAGTCTGGTTTCCATTTTTTCTGTCATGAGACATTCTCTCAACATCAGAATTTGAAATGGTAACAACCTTTTTAACTTCATCAACAAGTATGCCTATATTGGCATTTGATTCGGTTTTCAGGATAATGATTCGAGATTTATTAGTGATCTCGTCATCATCAAGGTTCATCTTAAGCCTTAAGCTCATTACCGGAACAACCTCACCTCTTAAGTTTATAACTCCTCTGAAATAAGGCTGTACCTTTGGAACCCTTGTTATTTTTGTCATACGGACAATATTATCGATATACTTTATATCTATGCCGTACTGCTCGTTTCCGAGTCCAACAACTATATATTGGATAGAATCATTTACTACCGCTACTTCGTTAGCCATCTTTCATCCCCCTCTTATCAGATAAGTGCATTGGAATCAAGGATAAGTGCGACTTCGCCATCACCGAGGATCGTTGCACCGCTTATGATACGGCTTGGCTTAATGTACTTACCAAGAGACTTGATAACTATCTCCTGCTGTCCCTCAAGTTCATCTACCACGAGTCCTGCAAGTGATTCACCCTTCTTAACAATGACTATGACCAGATCATCCTGTTCCTTCTCTGACTGGATATCGAGAATTTCTGAAAGACGGATTATCGGTATTACCGTACCTCTGAGCTGGATAACCTCTCTGTTCTCAACAAGACGGATATCATCTTTTGTAACATTCTCTATGGTCTGGATATTTCCAAGAGCGATCGCATATTTCTCGCCTCCGACTAAAACCATAAGAGCCTGGATAATAGCAAGTGTAAGAGGAAGACGTATGATCCATGTCGATCCTTCTCCGAGCTTTGTCTTAACTTCTACATCACCACCGAGCTGTTCGATATTACTCTTAACAACGTCAAGTCCAACACCTCGTCCTGATATATCAGTTACTTTCTTTGCCATTGAAAATCCGGGATCAAAGAGCACATCTATTACTTCCTTGTCCGTCATCTGCATTGCCTGCTCTTCGGGAGCAAAGTTTCTCTCTATGATCTTCTGCCTTACGGCTTCTACATCAATTCCGTTACCATCATCACCAACCTCTATGGTAACATTATTGCCTTCCTGATAAGCATTCAGGAATATCGAGCCTGTCTCCGGTTTTCCTCTCTCAAGTCTTGTCTCAGGAGTCTCAAGTCCATGATCGGCACTGTTTCTGAGCAGGTGCATCAGAGGATCTCCGATCTGGTCAACCACGGTACGGTCAAGCTCTGTCTCTTCACCGGTAATGGTAAGGCTCATCTTCTTGCCAAGCTTTTTCTCAAGGTCTCTGATCATTCTCGGGAATTTTTGAAGAGCACTCTCGATAGGAACCATTCGAACCTTCATAACTGATTCGTGAAGGTTTGTGGTAACACTCTCAAGATATTCCACATGTTCATTCAATTCTGACGCAGCATTTTCTCCATCACTTCTGGAGGCTGCACTAACTAAGGAGTTCTTTGCTATGATAAGCTCTGATACCAGATTCATCAGCACATCAAGCTTCTCAGTATCAACACGTACTGTATGTGATACTACCGCTTTCTTTGCTGCTCCGCCCTTTGCAGGCGCCGCCGCTGCCGCCGCTGCGGGTTTTGCTGCCGCTGCCGGTGCAGGTGCTGCCGCTGCTACTGCAGGTGCTGGCGCAGGTGCTGCAGGTGCTGCTGCAGGCGCTGCTTCTGCCGGTGCAACAGGTTCTGTGTTCTGGTTATATGCGTTCTCGATCATCTTCTCATCAAACAGCTCGCCTTCGGCATTTTCGATTTCCGAAACTGTCTTGCAGGCTGCGATGATCTTATCGAGTTCCTGATCTGTAATTATAAATAAGCTGAATACGAAATCAAATTTCTCGTCTTCAATATCCTGAGATGTAGGATCTGTAACAACTACTTCTCCTAAATCCTCTAAAGCCTTAAAAACAAGGAAAGCGCGGGCAGCTTTCAGCATGCAGGCATCTTCGATCTTAACGGTAACACCGTAGACCTTCTTTCCGCCTACTACTGCGTCCTTCATAACGTCTCTCTGGGCTTCCTCAAGCTTTATCCTCTTGTAAGGAGGTCCTCCCGCATCTGATCCTGCTGCTGCCGGTGCTGGCGCAGTTGCTGCAGGTGCCGCGGGCGCTGCCGCTGCTGCCGGTGCTGCTGCCGCAGGTGCTGCTCCTCCGCCATTAGCTGCTGCCAATATATCATTAAGCTCCTTAATGATCGACTCATTGGCATTATCACCCTCATCCTGAGTTTCACGGATGGTATCCACATATTCCTGAATGGCATCAATAGCCTGGAAAAGAATATCAATGAGCTGGCTGGATACCTTCATTCCTCCGCTTCTGATAGCTGAGAAAACATCCTCGGTATCGTGGGTAAGATGCTGCATCTTCTTATAGCCCATCGTTCCCGCCATACCTTTAAGGGAATGCGCCGCACGGAAAATCTCGTTAATGGCGTCTTCATCTTCCGGATTCTGCTCGAGGACCATAAGCTGGTCGCTCATTGTCTGAATGTGTTCTCCGGATTCATCAAGGAAAATACCCAAATACTGGCCTACATCCATATTACCTAACCCCCACATCTTTGGTGATGGCATCAGCTATTTTGTCCAGCGGAAGAATCTCGCTGACAAGTCCTGCCTGCGCAACGGCTTTCGGCATTCCGTATACTGCGCTGGTCGGTTCATCCTGTGCGATCACGTAAATTTTTTTCTTTTCGTCAAGGTTTCTGATTCCGGCTGTGCCGTCAGCCCCCATTCCTGTCAATACCACGCAGCAGATTTCCGCAAACGGTGAATCCTCAAGCGATTCATACATATAGTTAGCTGAAGGACGCACACCCTCCCGCTGCGGCTGATCTGTATACTTGATCTTCATGCTCCCTCCGCTCCGGACGGCATTCATATGACGTCCTCCTGCGGAAATATAAACTGTACCTTTCTGAATGGTCTCTCCGTCTGTAGCCTCTACCACCTTCATCTTTGACAAAGTATTGAGTCTTTCTGCCAGTGACTTTGTAAAGCCTTCCGGCATGTGCTGAACAAGCAATACCGCTGCATCAAGATTTTGCGGAAGAAGAGGGATAACTGACTGGAGTGCTCTGGGGCCTCCCGTTGAACTTGCAAGTGCAACTATTTTTTCTCCTGTAACTTTTGATCCCTTTGGTCTAAGGACAATTTCCTTATCAATTGGATCACGTACTGTAAAGGAGCCATGTCCGAAGGTCTTCGGAACTGTGCTGCTCTTTGCTGCAGGTTCTGTATTCTCTTTTCTTCTCCATGGTGGCTCCGGACTCTTTTCAACTGCCGGACTTCTGCTGACAGATGGTGTTCTTGCCGGTGCAGTTTTTCTGGAGACTCCTACCAGTGAAGCTCCTGCTACTACCCCAAGCATTTCAAGGAACTTATCCTTAAAGCTGTCACCCTTAACTTCTGCAAGGCCATCCGGTTTCTTTATAAAATCAATAGCTCCCAGTTCGAGAGCTTCCAGTGTTTCCCGGGCGCCCTGTGAAGTTGTGGATGAAAACATCATTACCCTGACGTTGATCTTTTCATCACGCAGGTTTCGAAGAAGTTCCAGTCCATTCATCTTTGGCATATTCACATCGAGTACAACAGCATCATAACTTTTCTTTCGTAGCAGATCTAATGCGATCTGTCCGTCAGCTGCCGTGTCTTCGACATGGTATCGACTGTCTGAATTAATTATATCACTGGCAACTCTTCTCATGAGTGCAGAGTCATCAACCACCAGTATTCTTTTTTCCATACAATCTCACTCTTTCCACAATAATCGTGTGATATTTTTATTAATATTTACCAATTTCCAGACACTTTTCTATTCCTTCATACTCTGTCTTTGTCTGATTTTTCTTTCCTCTTCAAATATATATTTAATAATGCTTTCTCTGTCTTTATTATCTATCTTTACGAATTTTATCCTAACCTCAAATGCATCTCTTCCCTGAGCACGTTCTGACATCACTACTCTTCCTATAAGAGTATAAGGTCTCCTGTTCTCATCAATATCAAGCATAAATTTGAATAGGATAAGTGAATTAACTTCATATTGTGTATGTGATATAAATCGTGCACCTCCGCCGCTTATATCAACAATAACTCCGTCATCAAGCAGCATATCGGTGTCAATAAACTCCACCTCATGCTCGGCGATCTTTCGTTCTTCGTCCTCACTCAAACTTCTTGCGCTCATATCCAGAACACAATTAAAACGATAATACTCTCTCCTCTGGAACTTTCGTAAATTAGTAGTCAGCTCCATCTCAAGTATATAGACATTGCTCGTTTTATATCGATCCCTGACTCTGGCATAACATTGATAGAGTCCCTTTGACGTGTAGAAACAGAGGTCAAAATCTTCACCAACGGGAAGAAGTATCAATTTTGTTTTTTCTGTAGGCATTTCTATACTTACAACATCTTCACTGAGCAGATCATATATCCTTGTACGATATGTCTTTTTCAGATCGAAGTAATCGTCTGCCGTACTTAAATTGTGTGCGAGAACTGTTGTCGGGTGTAAGGCTTTTACCTCGACTCTGTCCCCGGGAGTCAAATAATCAGAAAGCATAAAAATCCTCCGTTAACTTTCAGATTCTTCCCTGTATACGTGCGAAGAAGGCGCTCATTCCACTCCTGTAAATCCTGTCTTTATGAGGTATTTCCATGAGCGTATCAGAAATATCCTTAAATGCTCCGGCTGATCTCGAATTCGGGTATGTCATTGAAACCGGACTCTGCTGCATAACAGCCTGAACCAGTGCATTATCCTCCGGGATGATTCCTAAAAGGGTCATCGGTATATCCAGATACTGGGTTACTACGGTGCTGAGTTTTCTATAGAGCTGGTTTCCCTCATCTGTACTCTCTACTCTGTTTGCGATCACCTTAAGCGATGTCGCTTCTTTATCAAATCTTACATTTGATTTCAGTGCTTTTAAGAGTGAATAAGAATCCGTGATCGATGTAGGCTCCGGAGTTGTTATCAAAATGATCTCCGAAGAAGCCAGCAGAAACTGAACTACATTTTCAGAAATTCCCGCACCTGTATCTATTATTATTATATCGGCAAGTTCATCCAGCTTAGAAATATTTCTGATAAGGAAATTTACAGAATCCGTATTCAGATTATTCATGCCAATTACGCCTGAACCTCCGGATACAAATCCTATATCCATAGGTCCATAGCTTATAACGTCTTTAATATCCTTGCCCTTGTATATAACATCCGCTAGTGAATATTTCGGTATTGCACCGAACATTACTTCTATATTTGCAAGCCCAAAGTCTGCGTCAAAAATTATCACCCGTTTTCCAAGCTTCTTAAACTGAACCGCAAGATTTATGGACACATTTGACTTTCCTACCCCTCCCTTGCCGGAAGTGACAGTGATCACTCTTGCGCCTCTCGTTTTCTGACTGTCTGCGACTTGGCTCTTTTTAATTATATTTCTTAATTTTTCGGCCTGATCCAAATCTGTTCCCTCCATGTATGTCAACTATCGAATCTCATAAGTCCGTGGTCACAGTCAGCTTTTTGTTTCCAAAAGCGATCTGACGATCTTCTGGGCATTAAATTCACTTATGTCATCGGGAACATCCTGTCCATTTGTTATATAAGAAACATCTGCACCTGTATACAGCCTTAAGTTAAGCATATTTCCAAGTGCTGTCGTTTCATCAAGCTTTGTAAATATAAGCCTGTATTGATTAGCATATGAATATTTATCAACTATATTGATAAGATCACGGTATTTCGTTGTCACCGAAAGTACCAGATAGACCTGCACATTAAAGTCTTCCATTGCCATTTCTACAAACTGTTTCTGGCTTTCGATCTGTTCATCATTCTTAGGTGAATGACCGGCTGTATCGACAAGTATATAGTCAAAATCCTCAAATTCATCCAGCGCATTATCAAGATCATCAAGTTCATATATTATCCTGAACGGAACATTCAGAATATCTGCATATGTCCTTAACTGCTCGGCTGCCTTAACCCTGTAAGTATCTGTTGTGAGCAGCGCAACCTTAGCCCTGTCGCTCACACAAAACTTTGAAGCGATCTTTGCTATTGTAGTAGTTTTTCCTACACCGGTAGGTCCGATGAAAAAAACCACCTCAGGACCATCGCCGGTCTTTTCTATAGTTCTGGTCTCTCCAAATTTAAGTACAAGCTTCTGATATATACTTGAAAGCATGAAATCAATGCTGATGCCGGGCTTTTTAAGCTTTTCAACTTCTTCCGCCAGTGAACGGGCATATTTTCCGCTCACCTCATTATCCTCCAGCGTATCACAGATCAATGTAAGGAATCTCTCCACCTCATCATTCTCCTTTTTTTCCTCTCCATGCCCGATTTCCGGGGTTTCCCCTGCAGTCTCCATTTTCTGCTTCATCTGCTGCTCTATAAGGCTGTGCAGACTTTCGAGTTTCTCCTCAATTACGCTTTCATCTTTTTCATCAGGATTTTCCCTGTCTGCTTCGGGATTTTTCTGAACAGGTCGCTGTTCGCGCCTATTCTGGACTCCCTTAAGGCTTGACGGAATATCCGGCGGATTGTCATTGGCTACAACTGTATCAGTCATTTCCTCGATCGCCGCTGTGACCTCTACCTGAGGTTTCATAAAAAAACCTACAAGTCCCTTTCGTCTCAGATCCCTGACGTTCATTACCACCGCTTTTTCCCCTAATGCTTTTCTTGCTGCGGCGGTTGCCTCTTCTTCATTTTTTCCGACAAACTTCTTGATGATCATATCTAAATTTTCCCCTTGATCTTAGTCTTTTTTCAATCATATCATGCTGTTATCATGCCTATTGACTGAAGTTCCACGCTGCTCTCCACTTCATTATATGATATCACAATAAGGTCAGAAAAATAATCAGCCGTAAGCTTTTTATAATAAATTCTTACAATCGGAGATGTGATAACTATCGCGTTTCTGCCGAGATCCTCCAGTTTTTTGATCTCTTTCTCCGATGCTGACGTTATTGCCTTTATCCTGTCAGGAGCAAGAGTAAGATAAGCCCCCTGCTCTGTCTGTTTTACGGAATCCATTATTTCTCTCTCAACCTTTGGATCAAGCGTTATCACGCTTGTGGGTTCTCCTCCGGCAAAGAATTTTGCACTTATCGCACGCTTAAGCGACTGTCTTACATACTCTGTGAGTACATCGGTATCTCTTGTAGTCGGTGCGTAATCGGCCAGTGTTTCAAATATTGTGAGCAAGTCTCGTATAGAAACACCTTCCTGAAGAAGATTCTGCAATACTTTCTGAATATCTCCGAGACCGAGAAGTTTCGGCGTAAGCTCATCAACAACAGAAGGATTGGATTCTTTAAGATTGTTGATAAGATTATGCGTATCTTCTCTCGTAAGAAGCTCTGCAATATGAGCCCTGATGACCTCTGTCAGATGTGTTGCTATTATTGACGGAGGATCTACAACTGTATAACCGACTGATTCAGCTCTTTCTCTCTGACCCTCGGTTATCCAGAGTGCCGGGAGATGGAATGACGGCTCAAGTGTAGGAATTCCGGCTATCTCTTCCTCAACATATCCGGGATTCATTGCCATATAATGGTCAAAAAGGATTTCTCCATCTGCAACCTGTACACCCTTTATTTTAATAACATACTGATTAGGGTTCAGCTGTATATTATCTCTTAATCTGATGATCGGAACTACAGTACCAAGCTCTAATGCCACCTGTCTTCTGATCATTACAACACGGTCTAAGAGATCTCCGCCCTGATTGACATCGGCCAGCGGAATGATACCATAACCGAATTCGAGCTCTATAGGATCTACATTAAGGAGCGATACAACATTCTCCGGCTTTCTGATCTCTTCTGCGGAAACCTCTTCCTTATCAACCTCTTCCTCGACTTTCTGCTCTTCAAGCTGGTTGGACATCAGCCTTCCGCCAACTACAAAAAGTGCACCCATTGTAACAAATATTACGGGATTAAGAGGAGTTGCTATTCCTAAAAATGCAATTACGCCTCCTGCAAAAGTCATTACCTTAGGTGTAGAGAATATCTGACGTGTAAGAGTCGGACCGAAATCTGCCTCTTTTGTACCCTTGGTAACAAGGATACCTGTTGCCAGTGATATAAGAAGTGAAGGAATAGCTCCTACAAGTCCGTCACCTATTGTAAGGATAGTAAATTTCTCTATAGCTTCGGCAGGGCTCAGACCCATTCTCAAGACTCCCATTATAAGTCCGCCGATAATATTTACAAACGTGATAATAAGAGAGGCCGTTGCGTCTCCCTTAACATACTTAACGGCACCATCCATGGAACCGAAAAACGTTGATTCTTCCTGAATCTTTTCTCTTCTTCTCTTAGCTTCCTTGTCGTCTATTGCACCGGTATTAAGGTCGGCATCAATAGCCATCTGCTTTCCGGGCATTGCATCAAGTGTGAATCTTGCAGTAACTTCAGATACTCGCTCAGATCCCTTATTTATAACTACAAACTGAATAATTATAAGAATTATAAAAACAATGGTTCCAACGACAATATCATTGCCTCCGACATACTGTCCGAAGGTTGAAACTACGTTTCCCGGTTCACCTGTTGTCAGAATAAGCTTTGTTGACGATACATTCAGGGAAATCCTGAATATGGTCGTGAAAAGTAATATCGTCGGATAATAGGACATATCCAGAACTTCTTTGCAGAACATGGTATTAAAAAGAATTGCAAATGCAACTGTCATGTTGAAGCAAAGACATACATCCAGAAGTATTGACGGCAGTGTTATTATGAAAAACACAAACGCCGCAAGTACATATATACCAACCCCGATATCGAGTATTTTAATTTTGTCATTCTTAAGAGCTGTCGGCATTTACCCCTACACTGCCTCCTTGTCCTTATGCAGATTGTAGACAAAAGCCAGAACTTCTGCTACTGCCTGATAGAGTTCCGGAGGAACCATTGCACCTATCTCAACATTAGCATAGAGCATTCTTGCAAGAGGCTTATTCTCTACAATTTCAACGTTATTTTCCCTGGCTATCTCCTTAATGCGCCTCGCCACCAGATCGGCTCCCTTAGCCGTTACTATAGGCGCATCAGCCACCGAAGCATCGTACTTTAATGCTACAGCAAAATGCGTCGGGTTTGTGATTACTACATCTGCCTGAGGTACAGCATTCATCATTCTGCGCCTCGAGGCTTCCATCATCCTCTGTTTCTGTTTGCTTTTTACCTGAGGATCTCCCTCCATGTTTTTATATTCATCTTTGACTTCCTGCTTGGTCATCATCATATCGTCATGGAATTTACGTTTCTGATATACCAGATCTGCAATTCCAAGGATCAGGTAAACGGCTGATATCCTGAGTCCGACATCTAAAACGACATCAACTACGAGTGATACTGCTCCGTTAATTTCATAATCATAAAGCAGAAAAAGAATTCCGCCCTTATTTTTTAATGTATTCCATGCCACAAAAGAAATTATTGCGATCTTTGCTAGCGACTTCAGCAGTTCGATCAGTTTTTCTTTCGAAAAAAGTCTCTTCACTCCGTTGATCGGACTGAGTTTGCTGAGCTTTGGCTGAAGCGGTTTTCCCGTAACCTGCCATTTTATCTGAAGTGCATCACAGAGAAAAGCGATCACAAAACCTATTATCAGCATCGGAAGGAGTAAAGCAAGCATTTTAAGAATGATGGTATTCAATAGCGATGTAAAACTGTCTATCTGTATCTCATTTGCATAAATGCCCTGGAAACTTCCTATCCTTCCATATAGCCATCTGAAAATATTTACAAACTGCTCTCCCATTCCGAATCCAAAGATCCTGAATACGATAAATGCAGCCATTAAAGATACTGCATTATATAACTCACGGCTTTTTGCCACCTGACCTTCTTTTCTGGCATCATTGAGCTTTTTTGATGTAGGTTCCTCGGTTTTCTCACCTCCGGGACCGTCTTTTCCAAAGAACTGAAGATCAAGTTTCAACAGCCTGATGCTCTCTTCTCCCCCCATATGATTCCCCCGTCTAATGAGACATCACATCGACTGTAACTGTCATTATTTCCTTCATCTCTCCGAAAATATAATCTGCTATTCCCGGAAGCAATGTGATTGAGATATACATGATCGCAAGTCCGAAAAGAATCTTTAACTGTATTCCTACTGCAAACATATTCATCTGCGGTGAAACCTTTGCCATGATTCCCAGGATCACGTTCATAACGAGCATCGCCCCGAAAACGGGAAGAAATATCTCAAAACCTATAAGAAATGCATCTCTTAAAAATTTTAATACCAGTGCATATAATCTCTCTCCGTCAAAGATCACATGTCCGACAGGTATTTTTTCATAGGATGCAACAAACGCCTTCAGTATGTAGTGATGAAAATTTGTAGCCATCAATATCAGCAGCATGGCGTATTGATAAAATGTTCCCGTAAAACCTGTCTGCGTCCTTGATACCGGATCAAAAAGACTTACCATTGATAGTCCTATATCCATATCCGTAAGAGCACCTGTGAAAAGCACTATCTGCATGCAGATATTAGTCATAAAACCTATCAGCAGTCCACAGCTCGCTTCCTCTATAACCAGCAGTCCATATCCAAGAACCGTGTTATAAACGAGATCTTCACGGGGAAGAACAAAATGAAAGATTATCAATGCCAGAAAAAAAGCAAGTCCTGCTTTCACTCTTCGCGGAACATTTGTCGTTCCAAAAAACGGAGCTGCATATACAAAACACGATACTCTCATGAATACCAGGAGAAAATACTCCAGATCCTTGATCGGAAATGAATAATCAATCAAGTATCTTCACCTCCGCTCTTTATTTTTTTATGACTCTATCTGATATAGACTGAAAAATCCGTCCAAAGCTTTATCATATAATCTACCATTCGTGTTATCATCCAGTGTCCGAAGAGCATCATCCCTAAAAAAATCGAAATGACCTTTGGCACAAATGTCAGCGTCTGCTCCTGAATGGATGTTACAGTCTGGAATATAGATACCGCCAGCCCGACGCAGAGCGAAATGCCAAGCAGCGGTGCTGCCGTAGTGATTATAGTATAAAGAGCTTCCTGCATTATATCGGTGACTGTTCCAACCTGCATCTGCTTCCCCCCTCTGCTCCTCATGAACTGCTAATAAAACGTCTTTACAAGCGATCCGATAACAAGACTCCATCCGTCTGCCAGTACAAAAAGCAGTATCTTGAAAGGCATCGAGACCGTTGTCGGCGGGAGCATCATCATACCCATACTCATGAGCGTCGATGCCACCACCATGTCTATGACAATGAATGGAATATATATCAGAAATCCGATTATAAAAGCCGTTCTGAGTTCAGATATAACAAATGCCGGAATCAGTACGTAATTCGGTATATCCTCTATACTGTCTACTGTTCCGAGTTTTGCTATGTCCATAAATAATTTAACATCCTTTTTCTGCGTCTGACCATACATAAAAGTACGGAGCGGATCCATCGCTGTTTCGAAGAATTCTTCCTGACTTATCTCCCCTGCTTCGAAAGGCTTTACCGCTTCTGTATTTATCTGCTGTATCGTCGGCTGCATGATGAAAAAGGTAAGAAACAATGTCAATCCTACGAGTACCTGGTTCGGAGGTGCTGTCTGCGTGCCGATCGCCGCTCTTGTAAAATGCATTACCACGAGAATCCTCGTAAATGAGGTAAGCATTATTATCAGCATCGGCGCGATGGCTATCAATGTTAGGGTTATGAGTATTCTCAACGACCCTGACATGTTCCCTGCTCCATCACGATAAGTGATATTGAGGTTATTGCCTACATTGAGTTCCCGCAGATCCTCTGTTGAATCCGAAGTACCCGGCTCCCTGATGACCGTCCTTGAATTATAGTCATCATCATCCAGTCCGAGACCATCGTATTTCTGACTTCTCTCCCCTGTAACGGAACTTGTATCCGCTGCATCATGAACAGCAGATAATTCTTCCGAAGCCAATACCTTTTGCGGTATTAAGAGAAGAATGATGATGGTATAAATAAAGACCAGGCGCATAAGGAAGCTTTTAAAAATGCTGCTCGAATTATTTTTCATTCCCGCTGCCGCCTTTTTTAAGAACTTTTCTTGCCTGATCCATAATATCCTTAAACTCAGGTATTTTTGAATTTTGCGAAATATCGCCAAACTCGAGGCTTTCCTCCTCAAGCTCTGTCAGCAATGTGACATTGTCCTTGCTGACAGCTATGGCGAGATATTTATCAGCACATCTTACTATCTGTATATATTTACCCTGCGAGATCGGGAAAGTCTCTATTATCTCAATGTTGCGGCACCATTGCCGCTGTTTTGCAAATCCAGCGGCAAATCGTGTCGTTAAATAGGTTATCCCAAGTACAAGCGCAAATATTACAATTACAGTAAAGAGGCGCCCAATGTCTCCCCATCCTGTCAGCAGACAGTATGCCATATCAACCGACTACCTTCTTAACGGCCTCTAAAACACGCTCCGCCTGGAAGGGTTTAACAATAAAGTCCTTTGCTCCGGCCTGAATAGCCTCAATAACCATCGCCTGCTGACCCATTGCAGAACACATGATGACCATTGCTGAAGGATCGGAAGCTTTGATCTTCTTAAGAGCCTGAATTCCATCCATCTCAGGCATTGTTATATCCATGAGAACGAGATCAGGCTTAAGCTCTGCGTATTTTTCGACCGCTTTAGCGCCGTTTTCAGCCTCGCCTGCAACATTATATCCATTCTTTGTAAGAATGTCCTTGATCATCATTCGCATGAAAGCTGCATCATCACAAATTAAAATGTTCTTTGCCATTGTCCTTGTCTCCTATCTTTTACTTTATGATTTCTGTAACCCTTACGCCAAAGCTTTCTTCGATTACAACAACCTCACCCTTAGCTACATGTTTTCCATTTACAAGTACGTCTATGGGCTCGCCCGCGATTTTCTCGAGCTCTATAATCGTTCCCGGTGAAAAATCTAGTATTTCATTTATAGTCTTATGCGTTCGCCCGAGTTCCACCGTGACCTCAAGCGGCACATCCTTGATGAGATTTATATTCTCCTGCGGCTGCATGGGATTGATGTCCGTGGAGAAATTCTGGAAACTTGCCGGCTGTACATTTACATTCGGCATTCCATATCCCATCGGCATTCCATATCCCGGTGGAGGAGCATATCCCATCTGGGGCATTGGCTGTGGTGCTCCCATCTGCGGTGCCGCATCCATCATTGGCGGCGGCGCTGCTGCTGCCGGTGGTGGTGCCGCTGCTGCAGCAGGTGCTGCTTCCGGCATCTCCGGTGGCTGTGACTGATCCTCTGATGCTTCCGGTGTAACGAACAGAGTCTGCAGCTCCTTTGCAAAATCAATAGGATAAAGCTGCATGATAGTCGAATCGACAAGGTTCTCACCTATCTGCATTGAGAATGTAACTACCGCAAATGTCCCTGTAAGGAAATCTGCTATATCTGCCGGATCACCAAAATCCGTAAGGTCTATCAGTGATGCCTCCGGCGGGCTTATATCAACCATCTTTCCAAGCATTGTGGAAAGTGAAGTGGCTGCTGCGCCCATCATCTGGTTCATTGCCTCGGAAATCGCACTCAGGTGCAGTTCTCCGAGTTCCCCCTCGGTATTTGTTCCATCACCACCCATCATCAGGTCTGTGATAACCTTAACATCGTTCTCCTTCAAAACCATGATGTCCGTTCCGTCAAGTCCAACCTTATACTGAATCTGGACGAATACGCAAGGTCTTTCAAATCCTGATGCAAGTGTATTCCATGTCTGAAGCGAAACTCTTGGTGTTGTGATGTTTACCTTCTGATTTACAAGTGAAAAAAGTGTTGTCGCTGAAGAGCCCATACTTATATTGGCTACTTCTCCCAGCGCATCCTTTTCTTCTTCTGTAAGAAGGCTTTCATCGACACCATTCGATGAAGCAGCGTCTTCGGCAGCTCCCCCTTCAGCCGAGCCGGCGTCTGCATCTGCTCCGCCGCCATCGGTACCCATACCGTTAAGGAGTGAATTTATCTCATCTTGAGATAACATTCCATCCATGCGCTTACTCCTCCTCTCTAATTACCGATGTTATTCGGACGGCGTAATCTTTCTTGACAGCGCCCGGCAATGCGGTGAATTTTTTTATATTCCCGACATATACATCAAGTTCTTCTGCGACCCCGGTGTTTAGTCGGATAATATCTCCTACCTGCAAATTTACAAAGTCCTGAAGACTTATGGAACTGGATCCGAGAACTGCCCTCACAGGCATCTCCACATGATTTATCATATCTTCTATCTGTTCATGAAAATCCTGATCCACATTATTCTGCATTGTTGAGAACCAGAACTTTGTATTCAGCTTGTCCATGATATCTTCCAGTGTAAAGAACGGAAGACAGACATTCATGAGACCTTCTACCTCACCAATCTTGATGTTCAATGTAACGATCGAGATCATTTCTGTTGGTGCGATGATCTGCGCGAACTGAGGATTTGTCTCTACCCTCTCCAACATCGGATCGAGTTCAACCACGTTCTTCCATGGTTCCCTCATCAGCCTCGTGCATATGACCAAAAACTTCTCCAGAATCGATAGCTCAATTTCTGAAAATTCCCTACTCTTTTCAAGGGGATCACCCTGTCCTCCGAGCATTCGGTCTATAAATGCGAAGCCCAGGTTCGACGCGACTTCTATCATTATGTTTCCGTTTAGCGGATGAAAATTCGCTATTCCCAGTATTACCGGGTTTGGAAGCGAATTTGAAAATTCCGAAAACGTCAGTGCTTCCGAGTTTATAACTGACACCTGCACGTTCATTCTCAGATAAACCGGCAGGTTCGTTGACAGCAATCTTCCGTAATGTTCGAAAATAATCTCCATCGTACGGAGATGTTCCTTTGAGAATTTGGCGGGACGGGCGAAATCGTATTCCTTGACCGGTTTTTCGGACGTCCCCTTCATTTCATCGGCATCTATCTCTCCTGTACTGAGCGCTGCCAGCAGATTATCTATCTCACTTTGAGACAGTACTTCACCCATACGCTAGTCTCCTTATGTCTTCCCTTACTGAATAATCCAGCTGCTAAATGATACACCGATGATGAACTGTGAATTATACATCTCCTGAAGTTCCTCAAGTATCTGATCCTGCAGGTCTCCTGTCGTCATCGACTGGATCTGTGCATATGTATAGGATCCGATGACCTTGTTTATCTCATCTTTTATAAGTCCTTCATTTGTTGCCATTGTTTCCGAGTATGTTGCATAGTCCTCGTTTGTTGTATCAAGGGAAAGCGTAACTCCGACTACTGCGTAATGATCTTTGTTATCCTCTGATTCAGGATCCGATGCAAGCTTAATGGTAAGAGTATCTGTAAGATTGTATGCCGAGATATCGGACATTGCAACGTTTCCGACTGCAGTCTCTACATTGCCGCTTCCTGCTATTCCAAGGTCAAGCTGAATAGCACTCGAAATATCTCCTACAAGTGTTATTACCTTATTGTTCGTCTGAATCATACTAAACATCAGGATACCGGTCATAGCGGTATTCACTACTAGAAGTGCCAAAATGATTATTGCGATAAGATTTTTTCTCATATCCCCTTTTTCCCCGCTTCATAAATCGCTGCTCAACTGGCCGCATCTGAAAGTTCATTGTAAATCTTAACTTCGACTCTCCTGTTTTTGGCCCTTCCCTCAGGTGTCGAATTATCGGCTACCGGAACATATTCACCCCGTCCGGAATGCTTGATCATTGAAGGATCCAGCAGTGCCGTTTCTTTCAGGTAACGGAAAATGTTAAGTGCTCTCTCATCTGAAAGTTCATCATTATCTGCAAAATTAGAATTGTGTATCGGGACATTGTCTGTATGTCCTTCGATCTCTACTACATTAGCCGCATAGCGTTCAAGTATCTGCCCTACCTGCTTCACTAAAGGCTCTGATTCTTCTTTTATTGTAGCACTTCCGGAATCAAATAACAACGCACCATTCATGGTTAAGAGCACATATTGTGAAGTAAAATTCACATCAATTTCCTTACCGTATTCACTCTCAGACAAAGCTTCCTCTATCTCTTCCGCCAACTTTTCGGAAGCCTCCAGCTGCTCTGCCTCCAGTTCTTCCTTTGCATCTTTTCCACCGGCATCTTCCTCGTTATCAGTGTTTTCTGCATCTCCCTCTTCTGAGTGTCCCATCGTTGTCGAATACTGTGAAAGTTCCGATAACTGGCTCACTCCATTGCTTACCATTACACCGTCCCCTATGGACGATCCTCCCTTTTCAAATACGCTGAAGGTTTCCGCAAACGAATTTACAACTTCCTCATATTTTGCGGCATCAACGCTTGACATTGAGAAAAGAAGAACGAAGAAGCAGAGCAACAGGTTCATAAGGTCACTAAACGTGGCCATCCATGCCGGCGACCCCGGTGGCGGGGCTTCTTCTTTTTTCTTCGCCATCAGCCAGCTCCTCCTTCTCCGCCGCCATCTTCAGTACTGAATCCGGCAGCAACCTTAGGTGACAGGTAGGACTTGAGTTTTTCCTCGATTACTCGTGGGTTTTCTCCTGCCTGTATAGAAAGAAGTCCTTCTACCTGTATTCCCTTTACCATCATTTCCTCGGCGTCTTTAGCGCCAAGTTTATTTGCAACAGGCGTACATATCCAGTTTGAAAGGAGCGAGCCATAGAATGTTGTAAGAAGGGCAACCGCCATGGCCGGTCCGATCGCTGCCGAGTCCGAAAGGTTTTTCAGCATGTTAACCAATCCGATAAGTGTACCGATCATTCCCCATGCAGGACCCATGGCTCCAAGGCTTTCCCAGAAGGTTTTTCCTGCCTTATGCCTTCCTGCTATGGCATCCATTTCAGTCTCCATGATCGCTCTTACAAGCTCAGGATCTGTACCGTCTACTACCAGCATTATTCCTTTTTTAAGGAACTTGTCTTCTATATTTCCGGCTGCTTCTTCCAGTGAAAGAAGTCCTTCTTTTCTGGCAACATTTGCAAGATTCATTATCTGAGTGATAGTCTCCGGCATATTTGTAGCTGAGGGCTTTAATATCAATGGAAATGTTGTAACACCGGCTACGAATGTTTCCATTGTGTTCATGGCAAGTGTAGCTCCGAATGCTCCCCCGAATGTGATGAATACTGAAGGCATATCAATGAAACTCGCCATGGCTCCGAAATCCGTTCCACCCGTTATACCGAATATCATAAGTCCAAGACATGCCAGAAGTCCAATTATCGACGCTATATCCATATACGTCCCCCTCTTAAGTATCAGCCTGCTTTACTGTCCGGTCTGTAACCATCTCACCCTAAGGTTACCGATCGTTCCTGATCTTACAGTCAATTTCCTCACAAGTTTCTTTTACTATCAGTTTCTGCCCCGTATTAAAGGTAATGACAGTATCAGGGGTTTCCTCCATAGTGAGAAACATCAACTCATTTACCCAAATTTTTGATTCGTCTAATCTTGTTAACTCTATCATAATGATGAAATTATATCATAAATTAATCCCTTTATGATGCGTGTGTCGAAAAAAGTGCATCCAAAAAGGTATTTTTTTTGGTAATGTTTCACAAGTCATGCAAGATTGATTGGAAATTGTATTGGAAGCCCCCTATTTTTTGAAATTATATAGATAATTTCCGTTTTCATGATATATCTGATTTTATTATCGGTATACAAAGTTTTTTTCTTAACTGATAGATAATAAAAAACGCTCTTGCATTTAAAAAAATGAAATGCCCCGTGGCAGAGGCACTGGCCTGTCTGCCGCGGGGCCTAAAGAGAGAAATTATCTCTTAAGATTCGTAAGTTCTTCGAGAAGTGTATCGGAAACTGTGATGATACGGCTGTTTGCCTGGAATCCTCTCTGAGTTGTGATCATGGTCGTAAATTCCTTTGCCAGATCTACGTTTGACATTTCCAGCTGACCGGTTGTCATAGATCCTGAACCGGAGGCTGTGATATCGTTTATTGTAGCATCACCTGAGTTAAGAGATGCTGCATAGAGGTTAGCACCTTCCTTGGAAAGACCGGAAGCATTTGCGAAAGTCGCTGTCGGGATCTGTCCTAAAAGAGCTGTCTGACCATTGTCATAAGTTCCGTAGATAGTTCCGTCTGTTCCGATGGAGATACCTGTCATTGATCCAACTGCCCAACCACAGCCAGTGGTATCTGTAGAAGATGTACCACGGCTCATCGAAACAGTTGAATTACCATTGTTTGCGTAGTTAAGGAGTGTACTTATATCTACTGTTATAGAAGCATCTGATCCCTTAAGACCGCTGGCCGTTAAGGTAAATGATGTAGCCGATGTAGATGAGAGTGCACCTGTTGTATTATCAAATACAATCGTTGCAGTACCTGTATTTGTTCCGCCTGTAGAAGTTCCGTCAGAATCTACTACATCAGAAACAGTGAGAGCGTACTCAGTATCTGAAGTCTGAGTTATCGTAAATTTTGCTGTATATTTATATCCAAGGTTATCATAAAACTGAAGAGTAACCATCTTGCCTGTTGTCGTATCAAAGGATTCATCCTCTGAATCAATGATTCCGCTCATATATGCATATGTTGTTGCATCAGGCGCAGATGTCATATTATCAGAACTCATGATGGCAAGCGGTTCAAGTGCACTTGTGTCAACTACTACTGCTCCGGTAGTATCTGTTGTTGTTCCATAACCCATTACCGCATAACCGTTTGATGTCATACAGAGTGTACCCGCTTCATCGACGTTGAAGGCACCGGATCTGGTGTAGTACTGTGTTCCGCCGCCGTCTGGAGAAACTACGAAAAAGCTGTCACCTGTGATATAAATATCAAAAGGATTTCCGGTTGACTCTGCAGAACCCGCTGTATCAATAGTTGTATTGATAGAAGCTGTAGTTGAACCAAGACCTATCTGTCTCGGGTTCTGTCCTGCTCTTCCTGTATCTGAATTTGCTCCTGTTGCAGCCTGTGTTGTCTGATAGAGCATATCCTGGAAATTCATTGAACTTGATTTAAATGCTACTGTATTTACATTGGCGATATTATTACCTATAACGTCCATTCTTGTCTGATGTGTCTTCAGGCCTGCTACACCTGAAAAAAGTGATCTCATCATAAGGCATTGCCCTCCGTGTTTATGCTATAACTGCGCCGTCAATATTTGAGAAAACGCCGTCCTTACTTGTGTCTGTCGAATCCATTGCCGTTACTACTGTCTGGCTTCGGGTATTTACTATAAAGGCAAGTGTGTCAACCATTACGAGGGAATCATTTATTCCTTTTGCACTGGCTTTATTCACGCCTTCAGTCAGTCTTTCCAGCTGTTCTGCACTCATTTCGATATTTCTCGAGGATAAGCGCTCTGTTGCATGCTTTGAAAAGTTAAGCCCCGATGCTGCTTCAAGGACTGAACGTTTATCGGATAAAATTTCCGCAAAGCTCTTCTGCTCTTCTGCTTTTTCAGAAGTCTGAGCTGTGCCGCTGAATTTTAAATATCGATCGGCTATTTCATTAATTGATAAATAATTTCCGTTTGATATCTTCATGTCCGGTAAACCTCCGTGTTTACTGTCCCTGGCGTCCTGTCATTTATGCCGTTGTCGTTGACGTTGTTGAATCTTTCAACTCAATTGACGGGTTATCCGCATCCGTTGCTCCGTCAATATATACTCCGTACTGTCCAAGAAGGTTAATATATTTAACCATACCCTTAAGATTAGTCTCTGAAAGGAATCCCTGCTGATATTTTGTCATCGAACTATAGGATGTCCAGAGTGCCTGTACGGAATTCTGATAATCTGCTGCATTTGCAGCAGTTATCTCACTCGTATCAGGAAGCAGTGCATAAAGTGCATTCCAGGTATCTGCAAGTGTTTGTGCCTCTGTATAATCCGTGCTGTAGGTCTTTACTACATCATCAAGATCATAAAGGGTTCCGTCTATACTGATCTTTACATTTGATCCGCTCTGGTAAACATATTCAACTTCACCTGTTACTTCTGTAGTTACACCTGTTGTCTCATTTGTGCTGTTGACCGTTACCGTATTTCCCACGAGCTGTGTTGCTCTCGAAAGTTCTGTTGTGGTAGCCATGTTCTGCATCTGCTCAAGCTCTGAGAAAGTTGCAAGCTGAGAAACATATTCTGTATTATCCATAGGCTCCAACGGATCCTGGTACTGCAGCTGTGCTACAAGGAGCTGCAGAAAGGCCTGCTTATCAAGGCTGTCATTTGATTTTTTCTCAGTGCTCTCAGTTGTTGATGTCTGGTTTACTACCTCACCGTTATTTATAATAGCTGATACACCCATTTTTATCTCCTATGCTTTATTAAGCCGTATAATCAATGCTGTTGCCGTTATCGATCATTATGCGTCTCGCAAGTTCCTCTTCCTCGGACATCACTTCTTCTGCTTCACCGGGATCTGCCGTAAGATTGATCCTTCTAAGTCTTGCCGATCTTGCCGCTCCCTCGCTGTCATCATTGAAATTTCCTGAACGACTTCCCCCATTGTTCATAAAGTTCTGCTCGAACGCATGACTTGCGATAGTAACTTCAACTTCCTCAATCCTTATTCCCTTATTTATAAGAGTTTCTTTGAGGTCTGTTATCTGGGATTCGAGCACCTCTTTTACCTGGGCTGTCTCTGCTACGAACTGAGCTGTTACTGTTCCTGCCTTTGTCTCTATATGAAGTCCTACCTTACCGAGACTTGCTGGATTAAGCTGCAGTTCCATTGAAGCATTTTCCCTGTCTACCGAAATATTAATTTCTTCTTTTATCTGATTTAAGATGTTTTCAACACGCTCAGCTGTGCTCATCTGATATGCTGTTTCAGAAACCTGACCTGCATTTGTGCCGTCTACTGCTTCTCTGACCGCATTAGTTAGATTATCCTGGAAAAGAAGGTTTATCTGCTGTCCCTTGGGCTGTGCTTCGTTCTGACCGAAATTCTGCTTTCCCTGCTGTCCTTCTGTTCCTTTATTCTTAACCGTCTCCTCTACCGGTTTCTGAATTCCGGTATCGGATTTTTCAAGCGTGCTGTTTTCGGATTTATCTCCACCGGCAGTCGGCTGTCTGTCCGCTCTGTCCGGTTCTATGGAGATACTGACGGTTTCCGTTTTGGTCCCTGCCGTCTTATCTGTTTCATCCGAAGCTCTTTCTGTCATATCGCTTATTTTTACCTGATACTTCGCTTTGATGTCATTCTCTTCAGTCTCTTCATATCCTTCCTTACCTTCAACCTCCATTTCCTCCGGTGAAGTTACCGTAACTTTGATCTCTTCAGGCTTTAAATAATCCTCAAATTTTCTGCCCTCATTCAAATCCGGTAAAGTATCCTCTTCCGGTATTTCCATTATTTCAAGCTCTCCGCTTTCCTGCATGTCCTTAAAGGTCTCAACCGATACATCGAGTTCCTCTATCAGATCTGCTGTAACCTTTACTATTCCGCTTGTGATATTCATCACATTGGAAGACAGATTTTCATCTGTAAGTATTGCCGAAATATCCGAACCTGTAACTTCTGCAACTAAAGCGGTAATATTGCCGGTATCCAAGAGGTCCATAGAAGTAAGACCCAGATTAGCCATTGCTGTCTCAAGCTCTTCATCTGTTATTCCAAGCTCCTCTTTTATGATGTCCTTGACTTCTTCTACAGCCTTGTCTACTGCATCGCCGATTCTTTCGCTTCCTTTGCTGCTTTCAGATGTTTTTATCTGCTGTTTTTCTGAAATTTCGCCTGTCTTTTCGTCTTTAACAGCATTTTTAGCATCTGACAATTTTTCATTGAATTTCTGCTCCTGTCCGTCTTTGCCTGTCGTCATCTTCATTTCGCTCTTATTATTGTCTGATGATGCCTTAGTAAGTACTGAGCCGAATGATGAGTCATTTTTTACAGCTTTCGACGGATTTGCTGCCGATATCATTGATGTATTTCCCATCAATGCCGAGCCTATTCTGTCAACTGCCATTCGTAATTATCAGCCTCCTTTCCGTTCCTGCAACTTTTGTTACTTTTGTATCGACAAAAAAACCCCCAGTCATAATAGAGCCGGAGGTTTTTATTGTTCTTTTTTGTATACATTGAATACTATTTATTATCACTTACACTGCTGTCTTCCTTACTGTTTTCCTTGTTCTCTTCACTGCTTTCACTGGATGCTTCAGAAGCCTTGCTGTCGGCAGTTGTATTGGTCGTGGTAGTTGTCGAGCTGCTTCCGGAGCTTCCGGGCTCCATGATCTTTGTTACCTGTGCAGCCGTCTCGGGATCCATCTGGGCGAGGATATTTCCCCTGTCATCAGTTGACATTGCCCCTAATATCTTTGCCACCAGTTGAAGCCTGTTTGTCATTGTATTAAAGATCTCCGCAGCATCCTTAGGCTTCATTGCGGAATAAGCCTCAGCATACTCTTCTATCTCCTTATCCGTCTGCTCCTGCTGTACTACCTGTTTATAAAGGATTTCTGCATTTGTCGGATCGATCGCTTCATAATATTTCTGATACTCGGAAATGTCTAATGCACTGTCTCCGAATACCACTTCATTATAAAATTCATCCTTGATCTTCTCAAATTCGACCTGATTACTTTCATAGGTTTTTAACCTTGCAACCTCTGCCTGCAGATCTGCTATCGTCTGATCCGTATCATTAGCAGCAGCCTGAGCATCTGCAAGCTGGTTTTCCAACTCCTTGATCCTTTTTATTGCATCATCGAGATTATCATAGCCTGCGTAGGTATCATTTTCACTGACGCCATTACCGCTCGCCGTAAGTGAATGTCCCGGAAGTATCTTGCTAACATAAGGAACATCCTTAAGAACCGGTTCTAATACTCCGGATCCAAATCCACCTACATCAAGCTTAATGAGCAGCACAAGTATAGCAAGCCAAACGATAACGATAAATACAGTTACAAGTATTACCGATAAAGTACCGCCTTCATCTTCATCATCATCGTTTTCAGCTGCTTCCGCCTCACCCTTGGTCTTGTCTTTCTTAGGCTTTTTCTTCTTGTCTTCTACTTCCTTTTCATCTAATTCCTGATCTTCTTTTGCCATATTTTTCACCCTTCATGTTCGGACTCTTTCCTCTTGTTGCCATAATTATAGCTAGTGAGCTCGTCAATGACCTTTCCTTCAGCTGCGTTCTCCTCCTGAACAAATCTTCTGAAGGCATTCTCTCTTAGCTTCTCCTGCGCCTTTCTCTCCTTCATTACTTTTTCAAGCTCCTTCCGGCGCTTCTCAAGTTTCTCTTCTTCCTTTATAACATTTTTATGCTGTTTTTCTATTAAAATATCCATGGTCTTTACGCCCTGAACATTTGCAAGAATATCCCTGACGTTTAAGTTATTTCCACGGAGTCTTCTTCCTTCCTCCTCATACCTCTGCTTTTCATCCTTAAGCTCTTCTTCCTTTTTTTCTTCTTCTGTAAGAGCCCGCCTCTGATTGGCATAAGCCATCTTTGATTGGTCTTCCATTTTCTGCTTTAGCTCCAGGATATTCTGCATACGATATTTGAATTTAGCCAAATCTTTTCTTATTCTCCTTCAAATACAGCTTCTAAAAGTTTAAGTACTTCATCAAGACTGAACTTCTCATCAACTGCCTGTTCCAGAAATTCATTGACCGCATCGATCTTTTCAATAGAATAATCTATGCTCTTTGATGACCCCCTCTGGTATGCACCTATATTTATAAGATCCTCAGACTCCTGATAAGTTGCAAGTACCGTCTTCATTTTTGAGGCCAGTGTCTTATGCTTCTTTGATGCTATCTGCGACATGCATCTCGAAATGCTCTGCAGAACATCTATCGCAGGATAATGATTCTGATGGGCAAGCTTTCTTGAAAGCATTACGTGACCGTCAAGAATCGATCTCGCTGTATCCGTTATCGGCTCATTGAAATCATCACCATCTACAAGAACCGTATAAAGTCCTGTTATCGATCCTTTCTCACCGTTTCCTGCTCTTTCAAGAAGTTTCGGCATCTCTGCATATACTGAAGGCGGATAACCTCTTGTAACAGGCGGTTCACCTGATGCAAGCCCTATTTCTCTTTGTGCCATTGAAAAACGTGTAAGTGAGTCCATCATCAAAAGGACATCTTTTCCCTGATTCCTGAAATATTCAGCTACGGCTGTTGCTGTCTTAGCCGCCTTATTTCTTAAGAGTGCCGGTCTGTCAGATGTTGCTACGACTACTACAGAACGCTTCATACCCTCAGGTCCTAAGTCTCTTTCTATAAATTCTCTTACTTCTCTTCCTCGCTCTCCGATAAGAGCTATAACATTTATATCTGCCTTTGTATTTCTGGCAAACATACCCATAAGGGTACTTTTTCCAACACCGGAACCAGCAAATATTCCGATTCGCTGACCCTTGCCTATTGTCATGAGTCCATCTACAGCCTTAACTCCGAGCGGAAGTATATCGTGGATTATAACCCTGTCCATCGGATCCGGCGGTGCAGCTTCCACAGGATATTCCTCACCGCCTAGGAGCTCATAACCATCTGTCGGTCTTCCCAGTCCATCAAGTGTATGACCCAGAAGTTCTTCCCCGACTGTTACGCTCAAAGGATGTCCAAGATTTTCCACGGTACATCCCGCACCAATTCCCTCTGTAACCTCATAGGGCATTAAAAGCGTCTTTGAATCCTTAAATCCTATTACCTCCGCAAGTATTGGAGGCTTTGTATCATCATCCGGCATTATCCTGCAAAGATCTGCAAGCTTGGCATCAGGTCCGAGTGACTCTATGGTCAGTCCCACAACATTTACAACCTTACCAAGCTTCTTATAAAAAGTCATTTCCCGAAGTTTGATATATTTTGAAAAATCAACTGCTGTGTTTTCCATAAAAAATCACCCCTTGTTTCCCCTCTTACCGGTTAATCTCACTTCAGCTTTTCTTATAAGACAAAAGCTTCAGCTCCTTTTTTAGTCCTTCGAGCTGGGTCTCTAATGAGCAGTCAAATATTCCGGATCCTGTCTCTATCATACATTCATTTGCCTTTAGAGTGATATCCTCGACAATTTCTGCGGATTCCGCATTAGATACACCTGCCAGCAGCTGTTTTTTCTGCATTGAAACAAAGCCATAATCCTCTTTTGAAACGTGAATTATGAAGTTCGTGTTTCCTTCGACCTTCCTAACTGCATCCTGTATAAGATGGAATATGACTTCTTTATTTGATCCGAACCTCACATGAAAAACATGTTCATAAATATCTGTAAGGGTATCTATGAACATAGGCTCGAGTTCTTCAATTTTCTTTTGATATTCGTCCTCTAGCTTATCAGACAATATCTCATACTCGCTTTTAGCTTTCTCGCTTTCCACAAGTCCTTCTTCGCGGCCTCTTTCAAAACCTTCCTGATGACCGTTTTTCTCTGCTTCAGCTCTGATCGACTGCGCCTGTTCCTCAGCTTCCGCTATTATTCTCTCAGCCTCAGCCTTCGCCTCATTTATGATCTCATCAGCTTCAGCCTGGATATTTTCAGGAAGCTCCATAGTCTGTGGAACAGCTTCTTCGTCATACTGTTCCATATCATCAGTGAGAAGCTCGACCCTCTCGGCATTTAACCCCTCGGAAAATCCGTCAGGGTCGACTTCCTCTCTTTCCATGGCCTTTATTATCTTATTGATTTTTTCCGCAACCTGACCATTAGAATCTATCACCCTCTTCTCAGCGGGTTCATTTATAATGGTATACGCGCGTTTTATAAGATTAGACAACTATCTCGTCTCCTCCACCTCTGGAAATTACTATTTCGCCAGCGTCCTCAAGCTTTCTGATGACGCTTACTATCTTCTGCTGTGCTTCTTCAACGTCCTTCATTCTTACAGGACCCATGAATTCCATGTCTTCCTTGATCATTGCTGCAAGACGCTTGGAAAGGTTTCTGAATACTGCCGACTGAACATCTTCATTTCCACCCTTAAGTGCCATTGCAAGATCGTTATTGTCAACATCCCTGAGTACTCTCTGGATCGCCCTGTCATCAAGCAGCAGAATATCTTCGAATACGAACATCTTCTTTCTGATCTCGTCTGCAAGCTCGGGTTCGTCGACTTCCAAAGTCTCCATGATATGCTTTTCTGTCGTTCTGTCTACCGTATTGAGGATCTCTACGATAGCGTCTACGCCGCCGACGATCGTGTAATCCTGGTTGACAAGAGATGAAAGTTTTGTTTCCAATGCTTTCTCCACCTCCTTGACGATATCCGGACTTGTTCTGTCCATCTTTGCAATTCTTCTCGCAACATCTGCCTGTTTATCCGGCGGCAAGGCTCCAATGATCTGGGATGCCTGATTAGCCGAAAGATAAGAAAGTATGAGTGCGATAGTCTGTGGATGCTCATCCTGTATGAAGTTAAGAAGCTGTGAAGCATCTGTCTTTTTAACGAATTCAAAAGGCTTAACCTGCAGCGAAGCTGTCAGACGCGAAATTACATCAACGGCCTTATCGGAACCAAGTGCCTGTTCAAGAAGTTCCTTGGCATATCCGATACCACCTTCTGCAATATACTGCTGAGCAAGGCAGACCTGATAAAATTCGTTTATGACATCCTCTTTTATCTGCGGTGTTATAGAGCGTGTATTCGCAATTTCCAGCGTGAGCTCTTCAATTTCGTCCTCTTTAAGGTGCTTGAAGATTTTAGCAGACTTTTCCGGGCCCAGTGAAATAAGCAATACCGCCGCTTTTTGCAATCCGCTTAAAGAGTCTGCGGAACTACCCATTCAGCTTACCCCCAATCCTCGGCGAGCCAGTTGCGAAGCAGATTTGCTGCTCCTTCCGGATTCTCGTCGACAAACTTTTCGATCAACAAACGTGCGTCCGATTTCTGCTCATCTGCACCAATATCCTCAAGCTGTACCTTCTGTGAACTCATAAGCAGATCATCCAATGCGATTTCATCCGGCTGCTCTTCGACTTTCTTGTCGGAGCGCATGGAACGGATAACTACAAATGCAAGCAATGCAAGGATTAAAACGATGAGACCTATCATCAGGATAGTCTGCCAGGTGATCCCCGCATTATCGCTTTCTACAAATACAGGCTCGTTATAGGCTACTATCTGAATATTTGCCTCTGCTATGCCTGTTGCCTTAGAAACTACAGCGCTTACATCCTCATCAACTTCTATCTTTACTCTCTCAGAATTCTGAGCCTTAAATTCATCAAATGTAGTTCCATCCAGAAGACCCTGTGCCTTCATATCATCTTCGTTGTAGATAACATACTTTATAGCTGTTATTCCTATGGATGAATTATCATAATTTACAGCACCGCCGGCTGTTTTCGTTGTTGTAATGGTCTCGTTAGGAAGATAATCCTTCGAAGCCTCATCAGTTGTTGTGGTAGATGTTCCGTTATCCTGATATACATAAGTGTTATCACCGTTTGTATCAGTTCCCGGAACTTCTCCGCTGCTGTTCTCTGCTGTCTGTGAATAAGAATCCTCATGTGAGAGAACACCCTGGCTCTGACCATCTGCCGGAGTATAAGTGTGGCTTGTGCTGTCCGTATCTGACCAGTCAAGCGCAAGATTCGGAACTACTTCTACGTTATCGTATATCTTTGCACCAACAAGTGCCTGACGGATCTCATTTTTAACGATATTGTCATATTTGGTCTTATAGGAAAGTCTGTTAGATGCACTTCCTGAAGATGATCCGTCATCTTCTCCTGCAAAAAGCATATTTCCGTTAGAATCCATTATGACGATATTTGATGTTGTATCATTTCCTATAGCAGTAGCTACAAAACGTGCTATGGTAGCTGCTATATCATCATTCATCTCATCAGGATTTCCAAGTGTGAGCATAACGCTCGCATAGGATTCCTTATCTTCAGAAAGAAGTGTCCCATCCTGATCGGGAATGCTTAAATTAACCGTTGCTTTTTCGATGTTTTCCTGAGTCTCAAGATCTGAGCTTATATTATTTTCAAGATAAAGCTTGTATTTTTTATCCTTATCTGCCTCTGTAGATGAAAAGCCGCCGCTGAAAACATTTGAAATATCATAGCTGGCTGCCGGTATGTCATTAGCACCCAGAATGATCCGTGCCTCTGACAGCTGCTTTTTATTGACCTGTATGGTCAGACCGTCATCCGATACCTTATAGTCTATTGCCTCTTCGTCAAGAATATCCTTGATCTGCGAGGTTTCCTTGGTCGTCTCACTCGAAACCAGAGTTGTATACTGCGGCGCTGATATAGCCCATATAAATATCGTTATGGCAACAACTACCGCTGCCGCTACAGAAATTATCACCGTTTTCTGCTTTGCGGTAAATTTATTCCACCATTCTTTAAGTCTTTTAAGTAATCCCCTGATGCGATCCTGCATTTGCACTCACCCCTGTTTTTCCACAAATGTATATACTTCCGATCCATTACTGAATTTTATTACATCTGAATCTGGATTATCTCTTTATATGCCTCAAGAAATTTGTCGCGAAGCGCAACTGTATACTGAAGAGAAGCCTTTGCCTTTGCCTGTGCGATTGCAAGATCATGCGCATTATCTGTGAGACCAAGTGCGAACTTGACCTCCTCTTCTTCCTCATTGTTTAGATATGAATTTGTTTCGTCGAGCTGCTGTTTTGCAGCATCAAGAATTGATGCGAACTTTCCGTCGGAAATCCCCTCAGCCTTCCGGGCGTCAAGCTCCGCCTGACCGATTATCGGTGAAGAAACGTTATAAAGCTTTCCAATATCCATAACCTATCGTCCCCCAAAATAAAACAAAAACTGCTCTCCTCCATGAGATCAAATGGACTTCCCTGTCCTTAACCATCACCCCATATTATTCAGGATCATGTCTTTCCGACATTCAATCCTGTCTGAACTATCGCTTTGCTTGAGTTAAATGCCGTTGCATTTGCCTCATAAGCCCTGCTCGCATCTATAAGATTTGTCATCTCCGAAATAATATTTACATTCGGATATGTCACATAACCGTTTTCATCCGCATCTGGATGTGACGGATCATATACCATTTTGTAATCGGTGTGGGCATCCTCGTAGACACCACCAACCTTTACTCCAAGCATTCCTGTTCTGTTGTACTTACTCTGATTTGAAGCCAGATATGCGCTGAAGGATGCATGCGGATCATTTTTCTCCCTGAAGGTAACAACCTTCCTGGTATATGGTTCGCCGTCATCCGTACGAGTTGTATTCGCATTTGCCACATTTTGGGAAATGATATCCATACGGTATCTTTCAGCTGTCAAACCTGATGCATTTATGCCGAAACTGTCAAATACTGCCATAATCTAATCCTCCGCTTACTTACATACAGATAAGATATTCTGGAATTCTGCCGTCATACTCTGGGTAATACCTGAATATGTAAGCTGGTTCTTTGCCATCTCTGCGTTCTCGGTATCAATATCGACGTTATTTCCATCGAGTCTGTAGGAATAACCTATCGCATCGGTATATACCCGACCGTGAAGATGGTCAATGTTGAGGTTGTCAATCTTGTCATCAAGGCTCTTGAAACGTGAATGCCTTAAAGCCCGCTCAAATTCATTCGCAAAAGATACATCCTGTCTTTTGTAAAGCGGTGTATCGACATTTGCAATATTATTTGCTATGGCCTTGTTTCTCAAAGCTGATGCATCTGCTGCCTTATCCAGCACATTTATATAGTTGTAGATATCCGTATTTATCATAAAGCTCCCCCTTATAAGCGCTTTAACCTAAGCCCGACCATGTTTTGTTCAAAATTGTTGTAATTTAAATACAATACGGTCATTGCTTTGTGATAAATGTACAATTAATATTATAAAGAATTTAAACTAAAAGTCAATCTGAAGAAGCCGAAAAACCGCGTGGGTACTGTGTTTTATACAATTACTTTGCTTATAATTTTAAACATTTACAAGTCTTCATACCCTGATATCCAGTTAAATTCTTTTCAAATAAAAAAAAGTGATAACTTTTTCTTACACCTAGATAGAATTTCGGCAAAAGAAAAAGATATCACAAGTCTTTTAGATATTATTTATAAAATTTTAACAATTGTCTTTCATTATTCAGACCGGGTGTCAGTCTTTAACCAGTACTAAAAACAGGATTTATGAATAAATCTCTGTCTGAATATCATCATTGAGGATCTTTATAAAGGTTCCTCTCATACCTGATGAATGGCACTCTATGATACCGGCACTCTCAAGCTTTCTGAGACCATTAACGATAACTGAACGTGTAATTCCCACTTCGTCTGCGATCCTTGAAGCCACAATGATTCCCTCATTGGAATCAAGCTCGCTCAGTACCTGTTTCATAGCCTTTGACTCGGAGCTAGAAAGAGATGATATTGCAGAGCGGATATTTCTGACTCTTCTGTCCTCTTCTGCATGCTCTTCACTCTCAGAACGCATTATCTCAAGTCCTACAACTGTTGTAGTATACTCTGTTACAATAATATCATCTATGGAGTAATTATCGGTATTTCTGCAGACTACCAGGGTTCCGAGTCTTTCACCGGCGATATATATAGGAGCTACCATCATATACCATTTATCTTCTCCAGGCATCTTAAGTCCAAGTGTTTCGGTATTTACATTTTCCTGGGTCGAAAGAACCTCTAAAAGTCTGGAATTTATCTCAGGTCTTATAAATTCTCCCACTTCATCATTGAAAGGAAGTATGTCCTCTGCAACTTTATCATTAAAGCTTCCAAGCATCTTACCTTTTCTTGAAAGTACAAAAGAACATGAATCAATGAGTTTACCCATGCACTCACAAATATCATTAAAGACAACCTTGGTCTTTTTGTTATCGTGCAATAATCTGTTAATCTTTCTTGTCTTATCAAGTAATTCTACGCTGCTCAATCTTCTTCCTCTTCTCTGTCAATAACCTTTTTACACTCATCGTTGATACAAACGAGTTTCTTACCTTTTTCTACCATTAACCCGCCACAGTCAGGGCATTTTTTCTTAGACGGTCTCGGCCAGCTTGTGAAATCACATTCCGGATAACCAAGACATCCATAAAAACGGCGACCTTTATTTGTCATTCTCATGACAATCTCATTGCCGCACTTAGGACATTTAACGCCTATCTTTTCAAAATACGGCTTGGTATTTCTGCATTCCGGGAATCCCGGGCAGCCTAAGAACTTACCATGAGGACCGTATTTGACAACCATGTTTCTTCCGCATTCTTCACAGATAACATCTGTTACCTCGTCGCGGATCTCAACTTCTTCTATCTCTTTTTCAGCCTTGTCTACAGCTTTTTCAAGATCAGGATAAAAATTTTCTATAATAGTTTTCCATTTTACCTTACCGGCCTCTACTCCGTCAAGCAAAGTCTCGAAATTTGCGGTAAAATTCACATCTACGATACCGGGGAACGCTTCTTCTAAAATTTTATCAACTGCAGTTCCGATCTCGGTAACGTATATATTTTTCTGCTCTTTGGTAATATATCTTCTCGCAAGGAGCGTTGTTATTATAGGAGCATAAGTACTTGGACGTCCTATACCTAGTTCCTCAAGCGCCTTAACAAGTGAAGCCTCTGTATAATGCGGACTCGGGTTTGTAAAATGCTGTTTTCCTTCGATCTCGCTGCAGGATATCTCACTGTCTGACGATATCTCCCCGGAAATAACATTTCCGCTGCTCTTCTCTTCACCGCTCTCGGTATAAACATTCATGAAACCGGCAAACTTTATTTTTGAAGCCGAAGCAGTGAAGATATATTTGTCTCCTGCCTGGATCTTAACATTTCTCGTAGCATAGCGCGCCGGTGCCATCTGGCTTGCTATAAATCTCTTCCAGATGAGCTGATAGAGCCTGAACTGGTCTCTTGAAAGGCTGTCCTTTATCTCTGTAGGGCTCCTGTCTAAATCTGTAGGGCGGATTGCTTCGTGAGCATCCTGGATTTTTTTTGCATCGGATTTCTTTCTGTTGGGCGCGGCAAGATATTCCTTACCATAATTTTTCTCGATATAATCAGCAGCCATTTCCTTTGCATCTTCAGATATACGTGTTGAATCCGTACGAAGATAAGAAATAAGTCCGACTGTACCACTTCCGACATCTATTCCTTCATATAACTGCTGGGCGATCCTCATTGTTTTCTGAGTAGAGAAATTCAATACAGAAGATGCCTCCTGCTGCAGTGTACTTGTTGTAAATGGCAGCGGAGCCTTACGGACTCTTTCACCATTCTTAACATCTGCTACTTTATAGGAAGCTTTTTTGCAATATTTGATTATCGCATCAGCATCATCTTTTGTCTTTATCGCGAGCTTCTCTTTCAGGCTTCCATGGAACTTTGCCTCCAGAGGCTTCTTTTCACCCTTAACGGCAAATTTTCCTTCTATTGTCCAGTATTCTTCAGGGATAAAAGCATTGATCTCATTTTCTCTCTCGCATATGATCCTCAATGCAACAGACTGAACTCTTCCTGCCGAAAGACCTCTCTTTACCTTTGCCCAGAGCAGAGGCGAAATACTGTAACCCACCATTCTGTCGAGCACTCGTCTTGCCTGCTGGGCATCAACGAGATTCATATCTATATCTCTGGGACTCTTAAGTGAATTCTTAACAGCTGTCTTTGTTATTTCATTGAAAGTAATTCTTTCAACTTTTTTCTTTGAATCTACGCCATCAAGCTTTAATGCCGTACGCAAATGCCATGAAATGGCCTCTCCCTCACGGTCCGGGTCAGTTGCGAGATAAATCGTATCTGCCTTTTTTGCTTCTTTCCTAAGCTCTGATAAAAGCTCTCCCTTGCCCCTGATCGTTATATACTTGGGCTCGAAGTCATTATCTATGTCAATTCCCATCTGGCTTTTGGGAAGGTCTCTGACATGACCCATTGAAGCAACTACCGAATAATTTTTTCCTAAAAATTTTTTTATTGTCTTCACCTTAGCCGGTGACTCGACGATAACAAGATTTTTTGCCATTCACACACATCCTTAAATTACGCTTACCGCGTTTTACCATTTATTGGCTCAAAGAAATCTGTTCTTATTTTTTCTTTACACTTTGTTTGAATAAAGCAAAAAAAGATACAAATCGAAACAACTTTACAACATTTTGTTTGACTTTGCAAGTTTTATCTGTCTATTGACAGGAAAATAATTTCAATGTATCCTATAAAACGTTCATTTTTTTTACATATCTTAATAAAATCCCAATTCAATTTAAGAAATATTATTATTATGGAGGTTTTATGTTCAGCAGCATTAAAACTGTTGCGCTCTACGGCATGGATGCTATCATGGTCTCAGCCGAGGCCGATATCTCCTCAGGAGGACTGCCCGTTTTTGAAATGGTAGGTTTTCTCGGAAGTGAGGTAAAGGAGTCCCGTGAGCGCATAAAAACTGCAATGAAAAACAGTTCCTATATTCTTCCGCCAAAGCGGATAACTGTCAATCTTTCACCTGCAGATGTCAGAAAAAGCGGATCATCCTATGATCTGGCAGTTGCCCTCTCCCTTCTGACTTCGATGGGAATAGTGGATGAAGAAGCTTTGAAAAACACGGCGGTAGCCGGAGAACTTAGTCTTTCCGGTGATGTCAAGGCTATTAACGGCGTGCTTCCCATGGTTCTTGAAGCTAAGAAAAACGGCTGCAGCAGTTTTATCGTTCCTGCTGATAATGCAGCAGAGGGCGGATCGGTTGAAGGAATAGACATCATAGGCGTAACAAGTCTCGAAGAGACCATATCTTATTTAAATGGAGATATAAAGATCGAACCGACATTTTTTTCTCTCCGAGATGCACTTAAAAAGAAAAATAATTCCACGGCAGATTTCCGTGATGTCCACGGACAGGCTTTATGTCGTAGAGGTTTGGAAGTTGCCGTAGCAGGAATGCACAATATTCTCCTTATCGGACCTCCCGGCAGCGGTAAATCAATGATGGCAAAATGCATCCCTTCTATTCTTCCGCCCCTGTCTGTTGACGAATGTCTTGAGATTTCAAAAATCTACAGCATCGCAGGTCTTTTAGGTAAAGAAGGCATCATCAGTGAAAGGCCTTTTGTAAGCCCTCATCACACCATTTCTCCTCAGGCACTTGCAGGCGGAGGAAAGATTCCAAAGCCCGGAGCAGTAAGTCTGGCGCACAGAGGTGTCCTTTTCTTAGACGAATTTCCCGAATTTAACAGCTCATCTTTAGAAATCCTAAGGCAGCCCATAGAGGACAAGACCATAAGGGTTCAAAGAACAGCAGGTTCATGTATATTCCCCACAGACTTTCTCCTTATCGCTGCAATGAATCCCTGCAAATGCGGATATTATCCAGATCGAAAAAAATGCAGCTGCAGCGCTATTCAAATAAAAAAATATCTTTCTAAGATAAGCGGTCCTCTTCTCGACAGGATCGATATCTGCGTGGAATCTGCCGAGGTTGATTTCCGGGAACTCATGGGCGAACACGAGGAAGCTGAATCTTCCGAAAAAATAAGGGAAAGAATATCTGATGCAGCCGAGATCCAGAGAAAACGCTTTGAAGGCAGCGGTCTGCACTTTAATTCAGATATCGGAATCCGGGATATAAAGAAATACTGCAAAATAGGGCTCAAAGAGGAGAAGCTTATCCAGAATGCCTTTAATAAGACAGGATTTTCTGCAAGATCCTTCCACCGTGTACTTAAGACAGCGCGTACCATAGCTGATCTGGATCACTCGGATAATATCAGCACTAAGCACCTGAGCGAAGCAATTATCTATAAAGGACTTGACAGGAGATACTGGAATGCAGAACTATGAAGAAAACGAGATAAGATATCTGACGGCATTTGACGACGAATTCCCCGATAAATTAAGGTTTATACCAAATGCTCCTGACGGGATATACGTTAAGGGCGCTCTACCCGATCCGGATAAACCCTCTGTTGCCATCATAGGTGCAAGGGACTGTTCCGCCTACGGAGCCTCAATGGCCAAATACTTCGCGGAATCGCTTTCCGATGCCGGTGTTCAGATAATAAGCGGAATGGCTCGCGGCATTGACGGCATCGCCCAGAAAGCTGCCGTTGAAGCCGGGCATTCAAGCTTCGGTGTCCTCGGAAGCGGTATAGATGTCATATATCCGAAGCAGAACAAGGATTTATTCGAAAGAATAGTTGAAAAGGGCGGACTCATTTCAGAGTATCCCCCTTCCACTCAGGCAATCGCCAGAAATTTTCCATTAAGAAACAGGATCATCTCGGCTCTGTCAGATGTGATCCTCGTTGTGGAGTCAAAAATTAAATCAGGCACTTCAATAACTGTAAAGCGTGCCATAGAACAGGGAAAAGATGTATATGCCATTCCGGGCAGGATCAGTGACCCGCTTAGCTCCGGCTGCCTAAAGCTTATCGAGGACGGAGCAGGGATAGCTCTTGCCCCCTCAAGTATACTTGGCGCTATGGGTATTTTCGACACTGAAGAAAGCGAGTTTAAGATCAGCTCGAAGGTTCCCCTCAGCAAAAAAGAAGCCAGGGTTTATAAGGTTCTCGATCTCTATCCAAGAAGCCTCGAAGAGCTCTCCAACATGTCGGATCTATCGCTTCCCGACTTAATCTCGGTACTCCTCCAGCTCGAACTAAAAGGAGTCGCCACCGAAGTCGGCAAAAACAACTATATCAAAATCCTATAGTTCTTCGAGACTTCGCCTTTTACGCCGTTTACATGAAAACGTAAGTTGCGAGGTTTATCTGTTTCCAAAAGAGGGGTCATGAAAAACCCGCAACGATGCGGGTTTTTCATGTCTATAATTCAACTTTTTCTTTCATTTTTTCCTGATCATTTGCCGACTGGACAGCGGTTTTTCCACTGATCTTTCCTTCCGAATAAAGCTTAAAGAGAGAATCATCCATAGTGATTATGTTCTCGTCCTTATGGCTTGCTATATACTCGTCAAGCTCATCGATGTCACCGTTTCTTATGATCTGGCGGATCTTATTGTCTACTATCATGATCTCGTAGGCTGGAATTCTGCCTCCGTCCGTTCCTATCAGGAGCTGCCGCGCAACGGTAGCTTTAAGCGAATTCGCAAGCTTATTTCTGGCCTGCGATCTTCTCTCGTTTGGATAAAGATCTAAAAGTCCCATTACAGTCTCAGTGGCGCTCATGGTATACATTGACGAAAAGACGAGTCTTCCGGTCTCTGCAGCCATGAAAATCTTTGAAGCTTCCTCTTCATTTTCAGGACCTTTAAGCTCGAGGACATCCGGATCCTGCCTTAACGCAGAATTCAAAGCTGTTATATAATCCTTTGCATCGAGTCCTATTTCTCTCTGATTGACTGTTGCCATATTATGGGAATGCAGATATTCTATAGGATCCTCTATCGTTATGATATTGCATGCTCTGGTCGTATTTATCCTCTCGACCATAGAAGCGATCACAGTTGACTTACCTGATCCGGAAGGCCCGGTTATCATTATAAGTCCCCTGTTCTCATCGCAAAGTGCCATAACATTTTCAGGTATTTTCAGAACCGATGAATCCGGTATCTTCATATCAACAAGCCTCAGGGCTATAGTTATGCTACCCCTCTGCTTATAAGCATTTACCCTATATCTTCCGGCTAAAGGTATAGATACCGAAAGATCGATCTCACCATCTGTCTCAAAACGTTCTCTCTGATCCGGAGACATGAGATTCAATAATATTTCCAGTGTATCTGATGGCGTCATTTTATGAAAATTTGTCGTAACGATCTCTCCGTGCACTCTGAAACGCGGTGATACACCTACGCTTATATGTACATCAGATGCATCTGCCTCCGATGCCTGCCGAAGCAATTCATATATGTCCAGCATGAGCGCCTCCCCCTAGATACGCTTAATCTACTCTCCCATTTTTAAGCATTTCCGTAAAATCATCCGCAGGAATAGGTTTCGAATAATAAAATCCCTGTACAACATCGCAACGGACACTCTTCAGGAAATCAACCTGATCCTTCTTCTCAACACCTTCAGCTATCACAAGAATTCCAAGCTGTTTAAGCATTCTTACGATATTTTCAACAACTATCTCACCTTTTCTTGTCATGAGAAGTTCATCCATGAAATATTTGTCTATCTTAACCACGTCAACAGGTGCTTCCCTAAGCATATTGAGCGATGAATATCCGGATCCGAAATCATCCATTTCTATGACGAAGCCCTCATTCTTAAGTTCTGACATTTTTTTGTAGAGCTTATCTATATTCTTAATGAATAAGGTCTCTGTTATCTCAAGTTCCAGATATTTATTCTCAATACCATGTCTTGCCGTGATCTCATTCAAAGTCTTTTCTAGGTTTGTATTTGTAATGTGATATCTCGAAATATTGACGGAAACAGGTATGTCATAACCCATCTCCTGTATTTTTGAAATATAAGCTGCCGCTTCATTCCACATATATTCATCAAGGCGCTTTATAAAACCGTTTTCTTCAAATATCGGAAGAAAATCATTCGGCATGCGAAACTCACCCTTATGATTCCATCTTACAAGTGCTTCTGCTCCATAGATCTTTCCGGTAACGAGGCTTATCTTCGGCTGAAGATACATCAGGAATTCGTGATTTTTCAGCGCATCCTCCATTTCGCTTTCCATTTCTGAATAACGCTGTCTCTGAATCCTGATCTTATCATTATAAAAGCAATAATTGACATCTCTATTGCCCTTGACACATTTCTTTGCAAGCTGGCTTCTGTCTGCTAATAGCTGAACCGGAACATCCTTATTTTGAACCTTGTATATACCAAATTCAAGGCTTGCGCCGCATTTCTTGGCTTCCTCCGGATCAAAATCATCCGTAAGCTTTCTCGTGAATTCTATAAGTTCATCATCTGTTTTATATTTCCTTAAGACCATGAAACCTTCGTCAGAAAAACGGCAGCCCAATTCTCCCCAGCAAAGATGATTTTTTATACATTTTGAAAGATACTTTACGCATCTCTTTCCGGTATCGGGTCCGAAACGGTCATTTATAACCCCATAATTATCAATTCCCATGCATATAAGTGCGTATTCATCATCATCGGAAAGAAAGGTCTCTACAACCTTTTCATAGAAAGTCTCCTGATTATATAGCTGAGTAAGACTATCGTAGGTAGACCTGTACTCAAGCTCTCTCTTTGCAAGCATCTCAGAATTTACATCCTGTAAAATAACGATAAGACGTACCATCTGATTGTTAAGACCATTAAGCTGCTCTGCTGTTATCTTAAACCATCTGATCTTGTCATCTACACATTTAAGTTTCAGCAAAACCCTCTTACGTCCGCCATCCCTGTTAAGTTCTTTTACAAAATCGTCAAAACGTTCCCTGTCCTGCTGGATCACGGGTAGGCTCAGCAGAAGTGACATCTGATCCACAAGCATTTCGTCGCTAAGCGGAAACATATATTCAAAAGACGCACAGATACTGTAACCCTGCTCAAAAGAATCATATTCGAAGACATAGGTTCCACTTATCTCATTTGCCTCTTCGTATCTTTCTATTTCTCTAATAAAGCGACTCACTGCTTCCATCTCCTCATATTGCACGTCCATAGACATAATCCTCAATGAAAAACCATTATGTCTTATTGTAACAATTTTTTAACACTTACTCAATGATATGCGTGTACTAAAACAAATACTCTGCCATAAGTGTATTCGAAACGTCCATTCCTTTTTCAGAAAATGCCCATCTGTCCTTGAGATGTTCTATCATTCCCTCAGACTGCTGTTTCTCTAGTATTTTTCCATATACATCCTTCATTTCCTGACCGAAATAGTTTTTGAAATCAACCTCACTTACACCTTCAACTTTTCTTAAGCCTAAAAACATGAATTCTTCCATTTCATCTTTATCTGAAAGTATCTGGGTTTTAACACCGGCCATTCCATTGGAAGCAATATATTGTTTGATATTTCTCGTATTGGAAAAACGAGTGTGTCCCATTAACGATGCCGCTCCGATACCGAATCCCATATACTCTCCCCTGTTCCAGTAGACAAGGTTATGCCTGCATTCGAAACCGGGTTTCGAAAAATTTGAGATCTCATATCTCATATAACCATGATCAGAAAGATATTTTCTGGTCATTTCATCTATTTCAATTTCTGTATTTTCATCGGGAAGCTCTAATTTTCCCTCTGCCTCCATCTTGGCAAAAGGTGTTCCCTCTTCAACTATAAGTGAATAAACCGAAATGTGCTCCGGATGCAGACCCACAACTCTTTCAAGGCTTATCTGCATCTTCTCGACAGTTTGTTTTGGAAGTGACGACATTAAGTCGATATTGACATTATCAAACCCCGCTGCCCTGACTATCCCATAAGTATTTAAGAAGATTTTGTAATCATGAATTCGCCCGAGTTTTCTCAACTCATCATCAAAAGTAGACTGCAGGCCTATACTCAGGCGATTCACCCCCGCCAGTTTATAGTCTGCAAGCGATGACTTCCGCACGGTCCCGGGATTGACTTCCATGGTGATCTCTACATCATCCGCAAATTTGAAACGGCGCCTGAGAGCACTCATGATCTTGACAATGTAAAAAGACTGCACACACGACGGCGTACCCCCGCCTATAAAGACAGAGGTAACGATGTGATGAGAACCGTCAGTGTGCATTATCTCATGCAGAAGAGCGTTCACATATTTATATTTTTTCTCGTCTGTGGCCTGTGCCGAAAGAAAATCGCAATATTTGCACTTCTGCTCACAGAACGGGATATGGACGTATATGGCCAAAGGCCTCAATTCTTTACTGTTCATCCAGTTTAAGAACACTTAAGAAGGCCGATTTAGGTACCTCGACGGAACCTATCTGACGCATCTTCTTTTTTCCTTCCTTCTGTTTTTCGAGTAGCTTTTTCTTTCTTGAAATATCTCCGCCATAGCACTTTGCAAGAACATCCTTACGGTAAGCCCTTACTGTCTCCCTTGCTATGACTTTGCCGTTGACCGCAGCCTGTATGGGAACCTCAAACATATGTCTAGGTATCTCACCCTTAAGCTTCTCACACATTTTCTTGCCGCGTTCATAAGCACTGTCCTTGAATACGATGAATGAAAGCGCATCAACATACTCTTTGTTTATAAGTATATCAAGCTTTACGAGATCTGACTTCTCATATCCCTTAAGCTCATAATCAAATGAAGCATAACCTCTCGAACGGCTCTTAAGCGCATCAAAGAAGTCATATATTATCTCATTTAACGGCAGATCATATTTGAGCATTACTCTGGTCGTCTCAATATAATCCATGCCTGTCTGGATTCCGCGTCGTTCCTGGCAAAGACCGATAATGGCTCCGAGATAATCCGTAGAGACCATGATCTCCGCTGAAACCATAGGCTCTTCCATGTGCTCTATTTCCGAAGGATCCGGAAGGTTCGCAGGATTTGTAAGATCAAATTCCGTTCCATCTGTCTTATACACCTTGTAAACAACGCCCGGTGCGGTAGTTACAAGTTCAAGACCATATTCTCTTTCGAGTCTTTCTGTAATTATATCTAAATGCAGAAGTCCCAGAAATCCGCATCTGAATCCAAATCCAAGAGCCGCCGAAGTTTCGGGTTCAAAGCTTAATGAAGCATCATTGAGCTGAAGTTTTTCGAGAGCATCCCTTAGATCCGGATATTTAGCCGTATCCTGCGGATAGATTCCGCAATATACCATCGGGTTTACCTTACGATATCCAGGAAGTGCCTCTGCACAGGGATTTTCGCTGTTTGTAACTGTATCACCGACTCTGGTTTCCTTAAGGTCTTTGATACTTGCGGTTATATAGCCTACCATTCCTGCTGTGAGCTCATCACAGGGAATGAATTTTCCTGCTCCGAAATAACCTACCTCCACGACCTCATCGGTTCTGTCGGTAGCCATGAATTTGATAGGTGTTCCCTTTTTAACTGTACCGTCCATGACTCTTACGAAAACTATAACGCCTCTGTAGGAATCGTAAAGTGAGTCAAAGATAAGGCATTTAAGCGGTGCACTGCTATCTCCCGTAGGAGCCGGTATCTTCTCCACCAGAGCCTCGAGCACTTCGTCTATGCCTACGCCCTGCTTTGCCGATATCCTTGGTGCATCTTCGCAGTCAAGCCCTATGATATCCTCTATCTCGGCAGCCACCCTGTCCGGCTCAGCCGAAGGGAGGTCTATCTTATTGAGCACCGGAAATACATCAAGATCATGATCAAGTGCCAGATATACATTTGCAAGTGTCTGTGCCTCTATTCCCTGAGCTGCATCTACTACAAGTATTGCTCCGTCACAGGCCGCAAGGCTTCTGCTTACTTCATAGTTAAAATCCACATGACCGGGAGTATCGATAAGATTCAGACAGTATTCTTCGCCATTTTTTGCCTTGTAAATGGTTCTGACCGCCTGCGACTTAATGGTGATCCCTCTTTCTCTTTCGAGATCCATATTGTCGAGGATCTGATCCTGCATTTCCCTTTCCGTCAAAAGTCCGGTTTTCTCAAGTATTCTGTCTGCGAGTGTCGATTTTCCGTGATCTATGTGTGCTATGATACAGAAATTTCTGATATGATCCTGTGCTATGTTCATCTATAAAAAACTACCTTTCGTACCTGAGATTCTTTATTTCTTTTTTATAAGTTTATCATAATTTTTAACGAAAAAAAAGTTCGGACAGAGGGATCCGAACTTTTTTAAAAATCATTGTTACTGTTCACACCTTACAGGTGCTCACAGTAACTGGATTTGCCCATTTAAAGATTGCCTTCGGCAATGGGGCAAATCCATATTTCTTGCTGTATGTTTTCTTACGCTCAGCGCAGCAAGTGCGCAGAGCTATGTGAACAGTAACAAATCATTATATATTTATATATGCAACTAATGCTTAAGCCATTTTGTTTACAGCCTTGGTAAGACGTGAAACTTTTCTTGAAGCGTTGCATTTGTGATAAACGCCTTTTGAGCCAGCCTTCTCAATTGTTGAGATAGCTGATGTAAGAGCTGCTGCTGCTTCTTCCTTATTACCAGTTGCGATTGCAGCGTAAACCTTCTTTGTAGCGTTCTTTACGCCTGTTCTTACAGACTTGTTTCTGTCTGCTCTCTTTGCGCTTGTGATTATTCTCTTCTTTGCTGATTTAATGTTAGCCAAAGTATTATCCTCCATTTCCCGGAAATTAATTATATCTTTTTACAAGCATGTACTCTTTTTCCATGCCTGACACTTTGACTATGGTTTATGAGTGCATACCAGTGTATTTTAATGCCGCAGACTGTTATTGTCAATACGGATTTTAAAAATTTCAAAATTTTATAGTTTATTCCGTTACTGTTCACAGGCAAACTGCGCACTCCGCTGCGCAGTTATGCCACAATAACTTTGACTGAACACTGGGTTTTGCCCATTGCCGTATGCGCATAATACTTAGCGAAGCAAAGCTGAGCTTAGTATATGCCACACAGAGGGGGCAATCTTAAATGGCAAAATCCGTTACTGGAGCACGCTGAAAGCGTGTGAACAGTAACTTTATTCCTCGAAGGAGACTGTTACGTAGTAGGCCCCGCCCTTGCCTTCCTCTACGTTTGTTACTTTGCCGTGAAGATTTTTCAGGGCTTCGTGGCGGGGGAAGTTTCCCGACATGGCTATTGCAGGTATTATTGTATAGTAAACGACCAGACCGCCCTGAAGCTGGGACTCCTCTACATCCACTTCAGCTCCCGGAACTATATGTTCGTATTTGATCTCCATCTTAAATTTCATATCACGCATAACTTACTCTCCTCTATATAAGTCCCACCATGTCCTTAAGCGCCAGTATTACAAAGCCGTGTAAAAGATAAACGCCCTTTGTCTTTGCGCCTAATTTTGACATGAAATTAAATTTTATATTCGGTATGAGAAGATAAAAATATATGATACATATAACTGCTACAAGAAAATGCGCTATCCTGACTTCTGCCGGTTCATGTGATACCGTATAAGGTGCGCATTCATAGAACCAGACATAAGAGACCTTTTTTGTATAGCCTATGATAAGACCCATTGCAGCCCCAAATGCCGCAGCAGATGTCATCGAAATGAGCATTTTATGATCATGGTAAAAAGCCTTTAATTTTTCTCTTTTCTCTTCATCCTTCATCAAGCCCGAAAAATGATGTCCTAATATAAAGAAAGGAAAATATACAAAAATCCTTGAAAGTGTATATTTCATACCTATCTCATGCACATAACCTACTGCTATGCTGACCACCAGCGATATTATAAAAAGACTTATCTGAAGCTTTTTTCCTCCGTACGATATCAAAGGAAGAGCAATACTCCATACCGCCATTGCCATCATATACCACATGAGCCAGTAGGGCTGGGCATAGGTAAATTTCACATTCCTTACGGGTGTCAGTATATAATTTACATATAAAATATATATGGTCTGGAAAACAATATAGGGAACTATGATCCCCGTAAATATTTTCTTTAAGTTAAATCTGGCAAAATAACCGGATATAAATATAAAAAGCGGCATGTGAAATGAATATATAATCTTATAGATCGTTTTCACATTTCCGCTTTTTAAGAAAAGCTCAAGGAGATGCCCGACAACCACAAGGATTATGAGCATCGCCTTTATATTATCCATTCTGTAATCTCTAACTTTATTCTCTTTCACTTTTTCCACACTTTTCTTAAATCAGGAAGCGTCACCCTATATGCAGGATATGCGTTGCAAACTGGAAGTATATCGTAAGGGTCACTGCATCGATTATTGTCGTGAGCATAGGTGATGCCATTACAGCCGGATCAAATCCAAGTCTTTTAGCTATCATAGGAAGAGAACATCCAACTACGTTAGCTGTTATAACTGCCATTATCATTGTAAGTACTACTACCAGTGCCACTATCGGATCAAGTCTGTCAACTACAAGGAGCTTCACGAAATTTGCTGCCGCCAGCGTCACACCGCATATAAGAGCCGTACAGAATTCTTTTCCGACTACCCTGAATATATCCTTAAATTCTATCTCCCTTAAGGAGAGGGCACGGATTATCATTGTAGATGACTGTGAACCCGTATTTCCGCCGGTATCCATAAGCATCGGTATATATGCCGCGAGGATTATATATGCCCCAAGAGCATTCTCATAACTCGTAATGATCCTTCCCGTAAATGTCGCTGAGATCATGAGAAGAAGCAGCCATCCGACTCTCTTTCTCCAAAGATCCAGAGGTCCCATTTTGGTATAAGGAAGATCCGAAGGCACGATAGCTGCCATCTTCTGGATATCCTCTGTAGCCTCTTCCTGGATGATATCGACGATATCATCGACAGTTACGATTCCAACAAGTCTTTTTTCAGAATCCACTACCGGAACCGAAATAAAATCATATTTTGAAATCACCCGTGCAACATCCTCCTGGTCGGTCAACGTTTCCACGGAGATGACATTTTCCTCCATAACGTCACCGATCAGATCCTCAGGCCTCGATAATATCAATGTTCTTAAAGCAACGATTCCGATAAGACGTCTTCTTTTATCAAGCACGTAGCATGTATTTATAGTTTCTTTATCTATTCCTGTACGACGGATTCTCGCAATAGCATCCGCAACCGTCAGATTTTCCTTAAGGTCTACAAATTCCACCGTCATTATGGAACCTGCCGAATCCTCCGGAAATTTAAGAAGATGATTTACATCTCTTCTTACATCAGGGCTGGCATTTGAGAGAAGCTTTTTAACGACTGATGCCGGCATTTCTTCCATAAGGTCTGCCGCATCATCGGACATCATGTTATTAATGATGTTCACAGCTTCATTATCTGTAAGTGAAGTGATTATCTCCTGCTCAACATCTGTAGGCAGGAAAGCAAATACATCTGCAGCCATATCCTTTGGCAGCAGTCTGAATACTCTTACCTGCAGATCTGCCGGGAGCTCTTCTAAAAGTGCAGCAATATCTGCTTCGTTCAATTCCCCGAGTTTCTCTCTCAGTTCATGGTACTTCTTCTCATCGAGAAACTCCTGTACTTCTTCTATATTCATTTTCTCTCCAATCCGCAGCCGAAAATTCACCGCTGAAGAAAGTGGTTTCCGGCGCTAAATTTTTTATATTTAGTATTCCGTTTTCGCGCTGTATAAAGCGCCTTCGTTCAGGAATGTCTGCCATTAAAACCACCGCCTTTCCAAATTGAGAAAAAATCTATTCATTACAACCTATCAAGTTTAGCATTGTGAAAGTTTTGCGTCAAGATTTTTAAACAATACAGAATAAGTCAAAAAAGCAAAAAAGTTACTGTTCACACGCTTTCAGCGTGCTCCAGTAACGGGTTTTGCCATTTAAAATTGCCCCCTCTGTGTGGCATATACTAAGCTCAGCTTTGCTTCGCTAAGTATTATGCGCATACGGCAATGGGCAAAACCCAGTGTTCAGTCAAAGTTATTGTGGCATAACTGCGCAGCGGAGTGCGCAGTTTGCCTGTGAACAGTAACGCAAAAAACTTTTTGCCATATTAAAATATTAACACAGCAAAAAGTTTGTTAACCTCACTCTGCAGCCTTTAATGAAGCAGAATCAAATCTCAATGTATAGTCTATCTCATGAGGTTTACTCATTGCTGTTGTATCTGCCGTTATCGGAATTTCCGTATCAAATGCAGAAATCGGAATAGTAAATACTGATTTTCCGCTGCTTGTGTCAGCCTCGTAAGTCTCATTACCGACGATCGCATAATCATAATTATCACTTGAAAATTCGATCGCCGCCGTCATTTCGTTGTTTTTCACAGTAATTTTAGCAGGAGAACTGACCGATGCCCTTCCGGAGCCACCCGAAAGAGTCACATCTGCAGTATACTCTCCATCTTCAAGTCCAAGGCTTTCTGCACTTGTTCCTCTTGCCTCCTTAAAAGCCGATCCATCGAGAGAATCTGACCTGAATACCAGAGTTCTCGGATACCATTGCTCTTTCTTTTTACTGAAGGCCGCACATTCAATACCCTTATCCAATGCCTCGATCTCAAAAGTAAATACATTTTTTCCATCTGCATCATCCTGAGATTCAATAAGCTCCTCTTTTGTGGCTGCCGCCGCTTCTTCTGCAGTTCCGGGGTATACATACTTATAACCGCTGCCGCTCATATGCATCTCAGCAGTCATCTTTCCGGCCTCAACCGTCAGAGTTGTTTTTTCCGGTGAAAACATAGACGAGCTGCTGTCAACTTTTATCTCGTAAACTCCGTCATTAAGCTCTGTTCCCTCAATTGGCGTCATCCAACTTTCAACTATATCCTCGGCTTCCACCTGGTCTGCCGAATCTGCCACCTTGCTTGTATCTTCCGCAACTTCGCTGCTTTCTTTAACCTCTGCTGAATTTCCGCAGCCGTTTGATATAACTGCCGCGGTCACAAAAACCGCAGCAGCAATGCTTCTTAAATAAAGTTTTCTCATAAAAAATGCTTATTCCTCTATACTCTCCATCGAATCCTCGATATGATCAACATAAATATCCTGAATATCCTCGTTTGCACCGAGTCCCTGGATAACTGTCTCAACCTCGTAGCCTGCCTTTGTAAAGAGTGACTTGATAGAGTCATCATCATCGCCTGCCATGTCGTTGTTTGCATGATCGCCGGCAACTACCATAAAGGGAAGAAGAACTACCTTCTTATATTCACCCTTTTTAACACTCTCAAGAGTCTCCTCCGGAGTCGGTGAAGCTTCTACAGTTGTAATGAAGTAATTCTCATAACCATCTGCTGTGAGCATCTCCTGGATCTTTGCATACGAAGAGTTTGAATCTGCACTTGTTCCGTGTCCCATGTAAACAATAGCTGTCTCACCATCATCATAATCTGTTGTGGCATCCGTAATAGCTGAAATTACTGCCTCATAATCCTCATCAGTATCAAGGAGCTGCTTGCCGAGAACGATCTTGTCAAAAGCATCAGAATACTCTGCAAGAGTTGTCTCTATGTCCGTATACTCGAGGCCGTTCATAAGATGTGTAGGCTGAACAACGAGTTCCTTAACGCCGTTATCAACAGCTCTATCGAGTGCAGTTTTTAAGTCATCGATCTCCTGACCGTCTCTCTCCTTGATATGATTTATGATAATGTCACTTGTAAATGCCCTGCGAACGCTCCAGTCCGGATAAGCTTCCGCAACAGCCTTTTCGATGGCGCCGATCGTCTCTCGTCTTGAATCATTGTAGCTCGTTCCAAAACTTACAACGAGAATCTCCTTCTCACCTATCTCATCAGCGTTAAGGCTGTCATCAAGAGATGCATCACCTGTATCATAGTTTTCCTCATCATCTGCAGCTTCGGTTGATGCAGCCTCTGTTGATGCAGCCTCTGTTGATGCTGTTTCTGTTGAAGCAGCATTTTCTGCTGATGCAGCCTCTGTGGAGGCAGCTGTTTCTGTCGATGCCGCCTCTGTTGATGCAGCAGCTGTCGATGCAGCTGTTCCTGCCTGCTGACTTCCGCAGCCTGCCAGACTGAATGCTGCAAGTGCAGATGACATGATGATCGCCATTAATCTGTTAACTTCTCTCTTTTTCATAGTATCCTCCTACTATAGCCCGGATTTTATCCCGGCTTAAAATAAGTTTAATCTATCACAAACGGAAGAATCTATATCAAACAATTCTCCGATTGTTTCACTTTTCATGAGTTTTTCCGGACTGTCACAGGCAAAAAGCCCGTTGTCTTTAAGCATTAAAAGCTTGTCCGAATACTCTCCTGCAAGATATATCTCATGTATCGATATGATAATGCTCATCTGCTTTTCTGAGACCAGTCTTTTTAAGAGATCCATTATTTCTATCTGATATTTGAGATCGAGATACCCTGTCGGCTCATCCAAAATAAGGATTTCTGTCTCCTGCGCAATGGCTCTCGCTATGAGCGTTCTCTGTTTCTGCCCGTCACTTAAATGCTCAAAAGGCTTATCCTTAAGCTTCATGCAGTCAGTCGCTTCAAGCGCTTCAAAAACTTTTGACTCATCATCGGCCGTCAGATTCCCGAACCAGCCGGTGTAGGGATATCTTCCCTTCGCCACCGTTTCGAATACCGTTTCCGAACGGTCAACCTCACGTCCGGTAAAAAGCACTGCAAGCTTCCTCGAAAGCTCTTTTCCTGAATAATCCCCTATCTTTTTTCCTTCTATAAAAATTTCACCGGAAATTGCATCAAGCTGTTTTGAAATTGTCATAAGGAGAGTTGATTTTCCAACTCCGTTAGGCCCCATTATCGAAAGTATGCTTCCCTTTTTCAGTTCTAAATTCAAATTTTTAAGAACAGGTTTCTTGGGGTCATAACCAACCGTCAGATCAATTAATTTAAGGCAGACAGATTTTCTATCGATATTTTCAATGCTCATTTCCCCGTCTCCTTCCCGCCATCATCACAAGTACCGTAGGTGCTCCAAATATAGCCGTTACCGTTGAAAGCGGAAGCTCAGTCGGAAGTGTCGCCGTACGTGCGATCAGGTCGCAGAGCATGGTAATGACCGCACCCAGCATAAAGAGTGCCGGGATCACATGAAAAGGCCTTGAGGATTTAAGTATTTTTCTCAGCATAAAAGGAACTGCTATCCCTATGAAAGAGACGGGTCCCGCAAAAGCTGTTACAATCGCCGATAAGAGGCTTGAGATCACTATTATCAGAAGACTGAAAAATCTCACATTTATGCCCATCGATCTCGCATAAACCTCGCCTATCCTGTATGCCTCTATAGGTTTTGACAGCAGAAAGACTATTAATGATAGAAAAACTGCAAATACTGCCATCTCTGCTGCTGATGGAAATGCTGCTCCTGAAAAGCTCCCCTGTGACCAGCCGTGAAGATTTACTATAGAAGATTCATCTGCAAAAGCCACTATAAATTCCGTTATGGCACTGCAGATATACGACATCATTATTCCTGCAACCAAAAGCACTTCCATGCGACGTATCCTCGAGGAAAGAGCAAGTACGACCAAAGTCGAGAGCATTGCTCCCGCAAAGGATGCCCCTATCATCTCGATCGAAAGAACCACATGTCCTGCGCTTGTCACGAGGATCATCATTATCGCCGCCGTCATTTTTGCCCCGGACGAGATTCCGAGTACATAAGGACCGGCTATGGGATTTCTGAAAAAAGTCTGAAGCAGATATCCGGAAATTGCCAGTGCTCCTCCGGAAGCAGCCGCAAGAACCGCTCTCGGCAGACGGATCTCATATATTATCTGCTTACCAAGTTCATCAAGTTTAGAAAAAATATCAACACTGACACTTCCGATCGAAAGTGACATAAAAAATGTAAGCAGGATTGCTGCCGCAAGAGCGACATAAACTATTAAAATATTTTTACCTTTATTATTCATCCAATTTTTCTATGTATTCTCCGCCGCTTTTGTCCTCCAGCATAAGCCTCAGGTTTTTTACGATATTTCCCGTACTCGAGGCATTCTGGTAGAGCGAAGCTTCCATATACCATACATTTCCCTCTTTTACTGCCTTAAATTCCGAGAGAAGTTTATTTTTATCTATGAGTTCATTAATATTACTGATCGGCATTATCGCTCCGTCATAGAGAATAATATCCGCATCCTTTGCGGTTGCAAGAAACTCCTCCATGGTCATTTTGACAGTTGAACGGGCGCTGTCATCCTTTAAGTCTGAGAATATATATTCTCCGCCCGCCATTTCTATCATCCTCGGAAGCGATTCACCGCTTTTAGGCACCACTATCTGCCCCTGGCTTGAAATATAAAAACTCGCTACTTTCTTGCCTGTCGTTTCAAGTCCTTTAAGCTCATCAACATAGGCCTTCTGCTCTTCAAAAGCTGCCTCGGCCTCCTCTTCTTTATCGGTAAGAACGCCGTATACCTTTACCCATTCGGTACGTCCGAGCGGATTTTCTTCACCTGAGGACCTGTCGATAAAAACAGGGATTCCCAATGCTTCAAGCTTTTCGATCACCTCACTTTTATGAAGGACCATCAAATTCTCAACCGCAAGGTCACAGCCCTCAGAAGTCAGATATTCATAATCCGGTGATCCATAATTTCCGCAATATTCCATCTGTCCGCTCTTTACTGCATCTATCGCAGACTGAATAGTCCATTCATCATCCTCTATCCCGGAAAAGCTTATTTTGTCCGTTGCTCCTATCGCGTCAAACTGGCACATGGCAGCAGATGCCGCAAGATAGATATTTTTAAGAGGTTTTCTAATTATCTTAACGCCATCGTCTACAGATGGAACTTCCTTTTCCTCCGGTATGACCAGGTATTCCCGTCCGTCTTCTTTCACAGAGATTTTTTTATACCCGCCTTCATAGTCATATATGGTAAAACCTTCCGCAATCTCCGGTTTTTCTTCTTTTATCAATCGAAGCTCAACAGCAGACCCTGTCTCTTCTAAAACCGATATTTTGCTTGCTGCTGCCGAACTTTCTGCGACATTCTTTTTCTCTCCACTGCATCCGGACAAGGTAGCTGCAGAAATAAGAAATGTTAATATTAAAATTTTAAATTTCATTAAAAAAAGCCTTTCACCGCAATACGGCAAAAAGCATCCTGAAAAGGCCATGGCGAAATAATTCCCACAGCTTTAATAACGATCGATCTTCAGGCGCTGATTTCCGGTGTCTCGCGGTCTGCGTCCGTCATACAGGCAGGTCTCCTGACTTAAATAAAAGCATCTTTACCTTCCCGGAAGTATTCCAGTGGTTTCTTAAAAGTGCCCGGGATAATTACACAAAGGTCTATACCAGATAAGTAATTACCAGATATTTATCACAGTGACGAGTTCGTGGGGGATTTTCACCCCGCTTCCCTTTTCACCGCTGAAGTCATTTCAGCGGCACCTATAGACATTTTCAATATAATTTAATGGCATTAATTGCCATAAGAACAAGTCCAATATATACTCAGAAGCCTCTAAACGTCAAGTTTATTAAGGAATCCAAAATTTTTTCAAATTTTTTTAAAAAAGTGCTTGCATTTTATAAAAAGCTGTCGTATAATTCTATTTGTTCGCGGCAAACGAACGAAAGAAAATCAAAGATGGCTCGTTGGTCAAGCGGTTAAGACGCTGCCCTCTCACGGCAGAATCAGCGGTTCGATTCCGCTACGAGCTATTAAAAACTCGAATGATTAATTTCATTCGAGTTTTTTTTGTTTGAGTTTTAATATGAAATAAAGACAGGGATAATAAAGATATATTCAACGGGCAGCTTTTCGCTGCAAGAGATATATCGGCATTATTTTGCGAAAATTTATAAAATAACTATGAAGGAATTCAAAATAATTCTTCAAGCAGACCCTTGCATCCTTTGAGAATATCCTGATATGCCTTTTCAAAATTTCTGCTGTACCACGGATCCTCAATTTCAGAATTAGGTGCATCAGTATACTCCATGAGATAATGGATCTTCTTCTCAGGATCATCCCCAAGAATATGCCCCAGGAAATACATATTCTCCTCATCCATCGCTATGATCAGATCAAATTCATCATATTCCTTTCTCTTCACCTGGCGCGCCCTGTGATCTCCGATCGGCACGCCATGCTCCATCAAAGTCCGCCGCATATGCGGATAGATCTGATTTCCAATCTCCTCTGTAGAAGTTGCCGCCGAATCGATATAAACCTTGTCGCCAAGTCCGGCTTCATTAACAAGCTGCTTAAAAATGTACTCTGCACTTACAGAACGGCAGATATTGCCGTGGCAGATAAATAGTATTTTTATCATAGTCTTTATAATCCTCTGTTTTCCTTGTTTTTACTGGGTTTGTGGCACATTTTCGACAGAATCTTCTTCTCCGTTTTTTGGCATATCTTGGCATAAAAAGTTGTAAATTTGCCGTCAAAAGTTGTAAAAAAGTTGTAAATTTGAACGCTGTACAACTCGCTATTACTGAGCCTTTGATAATCGCTCCATCTCTTCTTTGGCATCGTCAAATATAAGATGTGTATAGGTATTCAATGTAACTCCTATATCCGAATGCCCCATAATGTACTGAAGTGTCTTTGGGGTCATTCCTGACTTTGCCATATTGGAACAGAACGTATGCCTACACACATGCGGTGTAATCTTTGGCATCCTTTGTATCAAACAAGATACAATCAAATCTTCGTATAACGGTAAGATTACATCCCCATATTCATGCGGTTTATATGGTCCTGTAAGTTTATCTGCAATTGCCCAAATAAGGCCTGCCTTTTGATCTATCTTTGCACTTCTTATTGCCATTAATATTTGCCTCCAATTTATTTAAAGTAACTATTTTTAGATTGTGGACTCAGTGAGTCCACAATCACCTCATTCATTTTTATATTTCGTATCGTGGTGTTTTTTCAGCTTAACGCCATCTTCCTCCCCAAAATGAGTCATATCAAATCAGCATAAGGCAAAAAAGCCCACACTGATTATTTGAATCGCTGCGGGTGTTAACACTCTTACTTATCTTCCATATTCTTAAAAAGATACTTTCCCTTACCTTTTCCCTTCATTGGATAAATTAAATCCAATTCAAGCATTCTTTTTAATAAAGCAGATGAAGGAGATGCTGTTAATCCAAGAATATTTTGCACATCTGTTCTTCCAAAGAACCGGTCATATCCAAATTCACAAAACAGGTCTCGAATGTGCTGTTTTGTCTTTGAACTAAGCTCTTTTGGTATTTCAATGTCCTGTTTTGTCTCCCGAATGTCCTGTTTTAAGTCTCCAATATCCTGTTCCTGTTTTTGAATGTCCTGTTTTACATCTTTCCATCTAACATGAAGATATCTATTTTTCAGTTCATTTGTTTCTCCTAGCAAAAGATTTCTTAAAAACATTTCCAGATACTCTTTCGTTTCACGAATATTCTTCGTATAATCGTTATAATTTGCTCTAACCAAAGCATTTCTAAAATACCAGGAATTTTTTGCAAACAAATCATTAGTTACATCAAATCCTAAGGACCTCAAATATTTAATGAGAAATACTGCTGTCGTTCTCGTATTTCCCTCTCCAAATGCATGAATTTGCCATAGATTTGAAACAAACTCTGCTAGATGAGGAATCAGCTCTGCCACAGCAGAGAATGCATATTTGTACTCTCTTTCCTTTTGCATATCGTATTCTAGCATCTCCTTAAGCTCAAGAGCATTTCCATAATTTACCAAAGCGCCGTCTAAGACCCATTCTCGCTTTGAGATGTTGTAATCTCGTATTTTCCCAGCATGAGAAAATACTCCTTCAAAGATTCTTCTATGAATTCCAATATACTGAGGAACCGAAAAAGTAAAAGCATTCTCAGATAGAATTGCTGCGATTCTACCTGCAACAATATCTGCTTCTCTATCTCTGTCGCTGCTTTCTTTTCTATCTTCCGATGTAATATAATAACTTTCAATCAGTTTATTAGCCTCAGGCAAAGAGATATTTCCTTCAATATTTTCTTTCGCAACCTTTTTAAGATAATCAGATGTTTCTAAACCATCAACTGCTTGGAGTCCCATGGCAGTATACCATGCATAACCCAAATCTTTCTTTGATGGCTCTGATTGCTTTATATATTCTGCAAATGGGTCATTTTTAATATCATCCACCATATTTCTCCTCCTGATTTGTTCTATGCGTCGTTTTCTTTCTTCATTTTACGAACCCTTCTAGGATCTTCTGGCTTTTTTGCATCTTTCGGAATCAACCACATTCTTCCCTTAAGAAAAGCGCCCTAAATTCGTCCCTCTTTACAATAAATTGCAACTCTTCTTTGAGAGACATTCCATTTCTTTGCACATTCTGCTGATGTGAGATAATCCATACTTTATTCTCCATAATCTGTTTGAAAAGTACCTATTTCATTATATTCTATGATGCGAACACTTTCAATTTGATAGCTTACCATTTTTCATAATCTACTCTTTATAATTGTGCCGACATTGTCGGCACAATCTGCGGTATAGTTTTATTAGCTCAAACAAATAACAACCCCACCAGCCCGTGTCAATCTACAGCACATCTTCCCTGCTTTTGACACGACCCGATGGGGTTGTTTATTGGTAGCCAAGCACACTTAAGATTAAGTGCGCTTCGCCATATGTAATTGTATGTCCCATCTCCAAAATCACTGTTATTTTGCTGCTTTGTCACATTTGCACAAAAACTGCCTGGGTTAAAAGTGGGTTACAAATCCACCTAAAACCCCCACAAACCTTGCTACTACTGCCTTTAGAGGATTCGTGGAATCAGTTGCCGTGGCAGATGAATAGTATTTTTATCATAGTTTTCTATTACTCCTTTTTGCTCCGAAATGCCCTATTTTGCTAGGTGCTTCAAGCCTTAAATGTCTACTACTAAAGATTTTTTCCTAATGCTTTTGATAGTATTTTTTATCTTGCTACTTAATTCAGATATCATTTTTTGATTGTACTGTAAGGCTATCTGTCCAAACATATAATGTAACATATCAGTATCCATCATTGGCAAAGACGCAGCAAATACGTTTACCGCCCCTGTTGCTTTGACATGAACTCTTGTTTTCATTATTTTTTTCTTACTAACCACTTTCCAACTTTATTCCCCCCCTGACGTTCAATAACCTTTTTTTCTTTCAATGAAGCGAGAATTTTCCTTATATATCCATCAGAATATCCGCTTACCTCAACCAATTCTTTTATCGTGATATTAGATTTTTGACGTATATAGTTGATAACACGCTGTTCCGCCTTATTAAGACTAACTTCATTATCAACGTCCGTTCCATCACTATTCTTTTTTTCGTAATTAAATGGAATTGTAACATTAACAAAGTTTTCCATAATATCAAAAGCCTGTTTCCCATAATTACTGATAATGAGAGGAATACCGTGCCCGGTTTGTTCTACATAGCCCAGTTGTCCAAATATCTTTTGCAATTTAGCATTAACTGGCTTACTTATCCCCTTGTAGAACTCTTCCTTGTTTAAATCTACAGGTAATCCCCCTGTGGATATAATTTCTATTCTGTCAGAGAAAATATAAACCGCAGGTGGATTACCTTTGTCCCACTTCGTATGGATACATGCATTTTGCCAAGCCTCTTTAAAACTTGCCATATCAAAAAGTTTTTCTTCTGTTCGCCTATGATTTCCCATTGTAACCATAGTTTCATTTATGGATTCCACATAATCTAACACTTTATCAATAGCGGTAACCAGACAGGTACCTCCATACTCATTCCTCTTTACAAGATCTGTCTTGTCTTTTCCTGCAAACGTAGCCACCTTAATCGAAATATCATTTTTATCAGCAAGCAAAAAAGCCATCATATTATATTTTCCATCGCTGTTTTTTAGTCCTGTGTTATCTTCAAAGGTTGTCTGATCAACCGTTAGGCCAGCTGTTACATATGCGATTTTTAGTTTATTAAAAGTAAGCGTCTGGATCGGAGCCGGAACCAAAGTCAAAATATCTGATGAGGTTTGTCTGTCCATCAACTCCTTAAGAGCTGTTGGGCTCAATTCTCTATCTTCATCGGCCAATCGCATATAATATCGCCCATATGCCGAATATGGTTTTTCTGACCCACGAACCTCGATCTTTATAACGTTTTTGTCATCGATCAATTCATGTTCAATGGTTGGTATAACCTGCGGCTTAAGAAAATTTGCTATTGCCTGAGATATCTCTCTAAGTGTTCTGTCCCCCATTTGCTGACCGACCACATCCCCATTGTCCTTAACTCCAAAATATAGAACTCCATAGCTATTCTTATTGAGCATAGATGCCAATGAAGTTATTCCTTCCCGGAGCTCACCAGTTGTTTTCTTGAACTCTATTTTTTCTGTTTCTACTCCTATATTCATTGCCACTCGCCTCCTAAACACACTATTATTAGCACTGCAAATTTTTTCAAATTATCTCAGCTACTGCCCACTATCATGAATTATACTCTATCCATTACTTTTTTGCTACTCTTTTTGCTACTTTATTTACTACTCTTTTTACTACTTTATTTGCTACTTTATTTACTGTTTTATTTGCTACTTTATCCGTCCCTGAATTGTTTCTTTTTTGGCATCAAATTTCATTCGCCTAGTACTGCTTATAATACTTATACCGACATTTGAACCGACATTTATACCGACATCACTTAACATATTGTTAGTTTCACTATGATTCACACAAAAAAAATCGGAATTTCCTATAAAGCAAAAAAGAGCAGCTATCCTTGTCGAATAACTGCTCTATGTAAACTTCATTATTCAATTATCAAAATGAGAATATAAATAGTAACAAATTACTATAACAGCCACCTAGTTAAATCCAATACCTTTATCCCTTCAATATCATAATCATCATGCGCCGTATTGGCAATCAATATTTTGGGATATGCATCTTTAATTGATCTTAGTGGAGATAACTCTCTTTCTAATGTATCTGGATCAGAAATATTATCAGATACCTGGATGTACAGCTTTTCATTTTGCTTCATAGCTACAAAATCTATCTCTTTCTGATACAGCTTTCCGACATAAATCTCATAGCCCCTTCTAAGCAATTCTAATGCGACTATATTTTCATATGCTCGTCCATAATCCATATTTCTCGTTCCAAGCATGGCATATCTGAATCCCAAATCGCTAAGATAGTATTTGTCTGATGTTTCCAAATACTTTTTCCCACGAATATCGTATCTCTTTACTTTATAGAACATAAATGCACTACAGAGATATTTCATATAATTTCCTACAGTTATATGATTCGTTTCAACTTTATTTTGCTTAAAAATATTACTAATCTTGCTAGCTGATGTAAGATTGGAAATATTGTCCATCATATAATCTGTTAAAGAATCCAGCAACGCTTCTTCCTTAATGCCGTATTTATCTACAAGGTCACGTCTTATAATTGTAGTATAAACATCCTTTATATATGACGCCTGATCCTCTTTTTCGCTGTATACATAAGATCCAGCTAAACCACCATTCATAACATATGAATCCAGAACATTTGCTGTATTAGAATCATATCCGTAGTACTTACAGTATTCAGAAAAACTAAATGGGTAAACTGGAATTTCAATAAATCTGCCTGTAAATAACGTCGATAAATCTGAACTAAGCAAAAATGCATTTGATCCGGTTATATAAATGTCGTATTTACGACTGTTATATAAACTATTAATAGCCAGCTCAAATTTCTCACACATTTGAACTTCATCTACAACAATAACATTTGATTTACCATCAATACATTGTCCATCACAGAAATTATAGAGTTCCTTATATGTTTTTAAATCATCAAATTTTAAATCAGCAAAATCGACATATATTATATTTGTATCTTCATTCGCACGAATCCATTCCATATATGCTCGTACCAACTCAGACTTTCCGGAACGCCTCAGACCTGTTATTATCTTAATATCTGGAGTATTCCTTAATCGAATAAGTCTATCTAGATAATCTTTTCTTTCAATAATCTTCATATGAATCCCACTTTCAAAACTTTAATTTCTTTTCACTTTTGAAAATATTGTATCATTCACTTTCAAAACTTACAATAAATTTCTTTTTTGAAATCAATCTAAAAAAAGAACAGCTATCCTTTCGAATAACTGCTCTATGTAAGACGGTTGCTATTCAAATACTGCTGAGAAATCTATTGAATAATCCAGTGAATATCTCTCCGAAAATGACGACGGTTACAGATGGCAGCTTCAATATCCCGATGCCGGAGATACACCGACCTGATATATAAATACAATGACAACAAATTGATCTTTACAGTTTTGCCCGATAACACAATTGAAAATATAAAGATCGACAAAAATGCCCCCCGGGCTTGGGGGGCATAAATCCTCTTTCACTTTTTACATATAAACAACTGTTTCCGATAAATCTTTTCTTGAATCATGATTTGCAAGGGGTGCTGTTCCCTCAGCTGCATATCCAAGATCAAGAAGCATCAATACTTCCTCATTCTCCGGAAGTCCGAGCGCTTCTGCAACCTTATCAGGATCAAAGTAATTAAGCCAGCAGCTGTCAACACCCTCAGCAGCCGCTGCCAGCATCATATGCGTAGCAACGATCGAGGCATCTTCAACTCCGGAATCTCTTTTTTCTCCGGGATATGTGAATACATTATTTTTATCAAAAGCGACTGCAAGAACTGTAGGTGCGCCATATCTGCAAGGTGTAACGCTGTCAACCTTTGCGAGATTTTCTTCCGACTGGATGACATAAACACGCTGTTCCTGAAGATTCTTAGCAGTAGGAGCCAGCCTTCCTGCCTCTAAAATGGCATCGAGCTTTTCCTTCTCTACCTGTCTTCCGTCATACTTTTTGCATGAATAACGCTTCTTGATCAATTCCCTGAATTCCATTTTTTCCTCCTTTTGAGCCCCGGGGACGTAGTATAGGGCTCATTTAAATGAGCCTTATATTACGTCCCCAAGGCTCATCTGTTTATTTTACCATCTGCCGGAGCCATGGCACCAGCCTCTGCCCCTGCCTCTGCCTGTAAATGCTGCAAGCGATATGACAAATGTTGAAACAGCAAAAATTTTCTTAAACTTTGTTTTCATAACTTAATTCATGTCTAATATCAAAGAAGGCTCTTGATGCAATCCTCAACCTTTTTCATATCAGCTGTAGGCTCAAATCTTGCAACAACCTTACCTTCACGGTCAATGATAAACTTTGTGAAATTCCACTTGATGTCGGACTTATTTCTCCAGTCAGGATCAGCTTCGTCAAACATCTTCTCAAGAAGAGGCTTTAACTCGTGCTCATCAAATCCCTCAAAGCCCTTCTGCTCTTTAAGATATGTGAATAAAGGAAGCTCGTTTGCACCATTCACGTCAGACTTCTTCATCTGAGGGAATGTTGTGTTGAAGTGCATTGTGCAGAACTCATGGATCTCCTCATCACTTCCCGGTGCCTGTCCGCCGAACTGGTTGCAGGGGATATCAAGAATTTCAAGTCCCTTTTCATGATAGTCCTTGTAGCGCTGCTCAATGGGCTCATACTGAGGTGTGAATCCACATCCTGTTGCTGTATTAACTACCATTACAACCTTTCCCTTGCAATCTGCGAGGTTAAGTTCTTCACCTTTTCCTGTTGTTACCTTGTAATCATAAAACATAGTCTTACTCCTTTCATATCTATATCAAATAGATATCTCAAATCATTATTTTTTACTCAATTAAATATTAAAGTCCTTCTGTCCAAAGCTTAAGGTCAGCTTCTGAAATCTCTCCACCGAGACGTTTTCCGTCATCAACTGAAGCACCGTCTCCGAGGAGTTCTCTGATGCGTGCAGCAGCTGCTGCTACATCACCACCACCGGAAGTGCAGAAAGGAACAACTTTCTTTCCGTTGAAATCATATGCATCTAAAAATGTATCAACAACGCTTGGCTCACGTCCCCACCAGATTGGGAATCCGATAAATACCTTGTCATACTGTGCAAAGTTTTCTACTGCTCCTACGATCGCAGGTCTGCAGTTCTTATCTGCCATTTCAACAGAGCTGCGTGACTCCTTGTTTTTCCAGTCAAGATCTTCAGCTGTATAGAGTGTTTCAGGCTTAATTTCAAAGCAGTCTCCCTGCTCGATCTTAGCTATTTCTGCTGCAGCCTTTGCTGTTACTCCGCTTGCTGAAAAATACGCAACTAATGTCTTACTCATTATTTTGTCTCCTTTCAATTCCGGAAGCCGAACTTTCTTCCCTTGTGTGCAATTAGTTAGATAACGCTAACTTTTTCTTTATAAAAAAGCCTGTATAAATTTGATCAAAACAAGCTGTTTTATTCTTTGTAATTCTTCATACTTTCTATGACATCCGCAAGAGTTCTTCTCTTAAACTCTTCCATTGCTTTTTCTTCAATTTCCGTGAACTGCTCTGTCAGCACCGGTTTGATGCGGCGACCGACTATGCATTCATCATTCGGATTCTGATGCATGTCAAAGACATGATACTGATCTGACTCATAAACTGCACAGTAGATCTTATAAAAACTAAGCTCCTCTGCCGGAATTCTAAGCTTAAATCCGCTGACTCCCTGCTTACTTTCTATGATCTTTCCTTTTTTCAAAAGGCCTGTGATCTTTCTTATATAGCTCGCATTTGTTCCGACGCTGGATGCGATGTGTTCGGAACTCAGCGGCTTTTCTGCCTCAGAGATCAGTATCAGTATATGTATTGCTGAAGAAAAACGAGTGTCCATTTATTTAGCCCTCTCATAAGAGATAGTATATGTCAGGCCCTCAGGTACCTTGATATCCGGAGCTTCTTTTACGAATTTACCTTCATGTCCGTTCTCCTGCATTGAAAGATCAAAGTGGCATGCGGCAATTCCCATATCTACCTTTTGAACATCAAATTCGCCTTTGTTAATGGTTCTCTTTTCATAGAAATGAACCTTATCACCATCTACTACAACGCGCCATGGCTGTTTGTTTACAGCTGAAGGTGCAAGTCTTACCATCTCAAGAGCCTCTGCGAAAACTCCTGCATCTTCTTTTGAAAGCTTATTTTCAAAGTTATCTTTATAGAAGATTTCTTCAAAAGGAACTCTGTCATCAGCCCTAAGACCTTTTCTCATCATCGATTCGCGGATGCTCAACTTTTCTGCAGAATATCCTACAGGGCTTGCTGTGATAAATATCTCATCATCTGATAATTCCATTGCTTTTTCAAAAGCCGGTCTGTCAAATGTTCCTGCGATTATGACTGTTCCGATACCAAGGCTCTCTGCATAGAGGCAGGCATATTCAAAACTGTAGCCATATCCAATCTCATAATCCTCTGTCTTTTTGGTCTTTGCTGACATATAGGTGTGTTCACCCTTTAATACCGGACTTGAAAGTTTGTCTTCATCCTTATCAAGAAATCTAAACTCAACCGGAAGACCGAATGGATTTAAGTCTTTTTTTGTAAATTCTTTAAGAGCTTCTAAATCTGAATCCTTTAATCTCTTATCATCGAATGTTCTTACACTTCTTCGTGATCTTACTGCGTCTGCAATTGAAAATTTCATTTTATTAACTCCCTATACTTGTATCAGTTGCAAATACATCTTACTATCCGAGACCGCATTATGTCAATAGATTTACTTATAAAAATTTTATAAACTAATATCTGGCCAAACATTTTATTTCGTAATAACACATCTAGTTTTTTTACTTCGCCTGTTACGCCGTTCGCCTCAAAGTTCCTACGAGGAACGCTCTCGCTTTGGGCTCCGACGCAGCGGCACCTAATACCGCTGCGATTTTTCTTTTGCAGCGAAAGCGTCCCTCGTTGGAAACAGATAAGCCAAACAACGCAACAGTTGAGATTTGAAGAACTATAAGCTACAGCAGATCCTCAGCGATCTTTTTGCCTGTAGGTGTAGTAGCAGCAAGGCCACCGTTTCCGGTCTCGCGGATATCTGCACTCATACCTCTTCCGATGCTTTTCATCGCATCAATAACTTCATCAGGCGGAATTTTGCTTACGATTCCGGCAACAGCCATATCTGCACTTGTTACTGCATTAACTGCTCCGATAACATTTAATCTCAAAACTCTTTGGAATATCCGGATCATCTACTTTCATACCGAGCAATCCTGCAACTAAGGCCTTGTCTGTCCCGTGTCCTTTGCCCGTAGCCAGAAACAAACCGTGAAGATATATATCTGCTTTTTTTATTTTTTCATTGACCAGCTTCGCACATACATTTCCGATCTTAACTGCACCCGCAGTGTGCGAACTCGATGGTCCGACCATTACCGGTCCAACAACATCAAATAGATTCACCTCTGAATTTCCTTTCTTAATAAAGAGTAAAAAAAATGCAGACAAAAGAGCCCTGCGGCATCTTTGTCTGCATATCTGAATTTTAATCAAAAGTTATTCCTCTGTCAACAAAAGTCTTTTTTACTTAGTCCGATTTACCAAATGGAAAGATTTTTTTAGTCAGTCCCATAACATAGTCAATCGCATCCTTATGGGCTTCCAATATTCCGATTCCATCTGAAGCAAATTTCTTCGTTCCTTCGATCAGTGCATCTGCATCAGTTCCATTGACATTGTTCGATCTTTTTAATGTCTTGGCAATTTTATTGCTGTGATGCTTTTCTACCACCCTTGATCTGCGTTTGATCGCTTTTAAGGATGCTCTTCTTACCCTTCTGAGTCCTCTGGCCATTTGCGCCCCTCACTTTCCTGATAAGCTACAATAGATATTGATGTTATCGGCTAAAAATGCTTTTTATTAAAGCCTTTTCGTGAACTACCCATCACCTAAAGGTAATGGGCTTCTAAGAGCCTAACGGCTCTATTTAAGAAGTTTGATATTTAAGTTTCCACCTGAAATATCAGGCAATCCTTATTCTTACGGGCGTGTCCACTTCGCCCCTACCGTATAGGATACTAAGATCCACAACGCTACTTTTACGCATAATGTTTAATGCTCCATTTACATCGGCATTAAATGTTTTACCACTCGCTGTTTTGTAAAGACCACGATATATTCTATTACCGCTAAATTGATATTCTTTTGGGTTATCAGCATTATAGACAGGAATATCATCTTTATCCCAAAATGAGGATTTAGACGTATAGCTTTCTTCCTGTTTTACAAACACAATACCGTTAAGTTCACAGAGATATTCAAGCTTACTACGCAACTGGCCATATGGAATATTGACAAAATTCTGATTGTTTTGTTTACCGATACGACTACCACGCTGAAATGTCTCATTATAGCCAACTACAAGAATTCCTATGTCATCCAAAATGCAGTGATCTATGATTTTACGAGCAGCTTTATTCATATAATCATTGACTTTGTTATTACGATCACGGGCTATCGCTTTTTGTCTATTAGTAGTCTTTTTCCCGTAATGCTGTTTATCTTTAATAGACTGTAAGCGAGCGTTTTCCTTGTTGAACCACTGATTAATAGATTTAAGCTTTTTACCGTCAATAATGAAGGATTTACCATTACTTGATACAGCTGTTACGAGATTATTGATTCCTAAATCCAAAGCAAGTGCATTGTTTTTATTAAGATTTCTTTGGACACATTCAGCTTCGTAAATATACTGAATTTCAAAGAACCTTGCATTAGCTTTAGGTATAATACGAATCTCTTTGACTTTTTTATCAAGCAGTACAGGTGGTATTGTGATTTCAACAGGTTTATGTAATTTCTTAAAACTGTTAGAAAATGGAAGTATTAACTTATTTCCATTAAGTCTTACAAAACCTATGACAAGTGTTGTATATCCATCTTTAGGAAGATAATGTGGCAATTTGCAATCCTTAAAAGTATATTTACCTTGTTTAGCCAGTTTTAAAAGTCCAAAGAACGATTTGAAAGAACCATCAACTTCTTTAAGGATTTGTTGTGCCATATTGGAATTTAATGATTTATAGTTAGGACTATTCTTCAATAGGGCATAATTCTTTTCGTATTTAAGAAATTCTCCTTCAGTAAAGTAATACTGTCGCACATTGTAAATAGCTTCGTTAGCAAGATTTTTTGCAGTATGACACAATTCTTTTATTGTAAGATACTCTTCCTTAGACAGATGCTTGACTTGTTGTTTTACAGTAAGATACATGCAGATTTCTCCTTTCATAGACTCGGAAATAAGATTTCCTGTATGTATATTATATCAAATATTTTACTGATTTAATAGCCTTTAAGTAAAATATAGGTATTCTAAATCTGACGCCATTCATCCCACGACCTTTTAGGTCATGGGTTTTCTGGCTGATGTATTATAAAAAATGATATCACAGATCAGGAAAAAGAAGAATCTTTTTTTCTAATAAAATCGGCCGTCTGTCATATCTTTGATCATCCTCTGTTTCCATCATGAAACTGCGCATCAGCCGTATATACAAATCCCCAAAAAAGAGAAAAGACAACCGGATATCCTGCAAAACATACTGCCCATTCCGGCGAATCCAGCACCCATCTGCTGACTATCAGCCATGTAAAAAAACCGATAGCTGCAAATACAGTTCCCATTATAAAAAACAAAGCTTTGTATTTATTTTCAGCCTTCCAGTTTTTATTATCTATATAATTCCACAGATTCTTCATGAGACTCCACCTCTTTGTTCAATCCTCTCTTTTCACATACCTGTCATCCAGTGAAAATATAACCCACTCTGCGATATTTGTAGCGTGATCCCCGATCCTCTCGAGATATTTATTTACCATTAAAAGGTCAGCTGCATGTTCTTCGTAATCTGTATCCTTCTGCATAAGTTCAATGAGATCGGATTTAACCTTTACAAAAAGATCATCTACAATATCATCATGTTCTATCACTTCCTGTGCCTTCTGAATATCCTGTTCAACATAGGCTTCTACAGCATGTATAAGCATCGTTATAGTTTCTAAGGACATTTTCTGAATATTTTTTCCGTTTATCCTGTAAGGACTTCCTGCCATCATGATCGTAAGCTCCGAGATATCCGCTGCCTGATCACCTATTCTCTCCATATCAGTGACCATTTTCATCGCGGCCGTTATCGTGCGCAGATCCTTTGCGACCGGCTGCTGCTGGACCAAAAGCTGGAAACAGATATTCTCAATCTTTTTCTGCTCCTGATCTACAAGTTCGTCATCCCTCATTATCTTTCTTGCTTTTTCAACATTCTGAGTAAAAAGAGCCTCTATCGCATCTTTTATTGCATCTTCTATCATTGTGCTCATCACTATCATTTCGCTGTTTAGCAAACGAAGCTGTTCATCAAACTTTGATCTCATATTTCCTCCCTTTATCAGCCAAATCTTCCCGTGATATAATCTTCGGTGCGTTTGTCCCCGGGGTATGAAAAAAGCTGCTTTGTATCGGCAAATTCTATCAACTCTCCCATCAGAAAAAATGCCGTGTCATCTGCCACACGTACTGCCTGCTGCATATTATGTGTGACTATGACTACCGTGTAATTTTTCTTTAATTCCTCCATAAGATCTTCTATCTTTGATGTTGATATAGGATCAAGTGCAGATGTAGGCTCATCCATCAACAATACCTCAGGCTGCACTGCCAATGCCCTTGCTATGCACACTCTCTGCTGCTGTCCTCCCGAAAGTCCAAGTGCTGACTTTTTAAGGCGATCCTTCAACTCATCAAATATCGCCGCACCCCTAAGACTTTCTTCCACGATCCTGTCCAGTTTTTTTCTGTCCCTGATCCCATGAACTCTCGGTCCATAGGCAATATTGTCATAGATACTCATAGGAAATGGATTAGGCTGCTGAAATACCATTCCAACTCTTTTTCTTAAACTCGTGGTATCAACAGATTTGTCATATATATCTTCTCCGTCAAGACATATCTTTCCCTCGATCCTTATATCGTCGACCAAATCATTCATTCTGTTCAGGGTTTTTAAGAAAGTCGATTTTCCGCATCCTGACGGTCCTATCAGCGCAGTTACGGATTTTTCTCTTATTGCTATGTTAATTCCCCTCAATGCATGATTATCTCCATAATAAAGATTAAGATCCTCAGCGCTGATCTTTATTCTGTCTTTCATTTTATTCTTTCCTCGTTAGATCATATTTAGCGGTCAGTTTCTTAGTTCCAAGATTTATTAAAAACACAAGTATCATAAGTACCACTGCAATCCCAAATGCTGTGTCAAAATCACCCTCACTCGTTGCCGAAAGATAGAGCTGTACCGTCATTTTTCCTCCCGAATGAAATATCTTTTGAAAAATCCCTGATATTCCATCTGGTAAATTCTTTGCACTGCCCGCAGTAAAAAGTAATGCTGCAGATTCTCCAACTATTCGTCCGATTGCCAGTATTACTCCGGTAATGATCCCCGGCATGGAAGACGGCAGCAATATCGTCCGGATAGTGTACCATTTTCCCGCTCCGAGCCCCACTGCACCATGGCGATAACTATCCGGTACGGTTTTCAAAGCTTCCTGCGTATTTCTGGTAATAAGCGGGAGCACCATCAATATCAAAGTCAGAGAACCTGTAAGCAGTGAATAGCCAAGCTTAAGCGTCTGTCCGAAAAACATCATTCCGAATAATCCGAAAATAATGGACGGTATTCCGGATAAAGTTTCAGTTGCAAATTCGATCAGACTTACAAGCTTTCCGGGCTTCGCATATTCGTTTAAATATATCGCTGCACCAACACCGATCGGAGCTGCGATCATCATAGTTATCAAAATGATCATCAAGGTATTTACTATATTTCCGGCTATTCCCACTGTACCTTTCAAAACAGATGTAACCGAAGTCAAAAATCTAAAACTTATACTGTCTGCACCCTTCATAAAAACGTAAATTATAATTACGGTCAGCAAAATTACCGAAAGCGCAGCTGAAAGACAGATAAATAAAAGGCATATAAAATCCGAAATTTTCCTTTTATCGCGGATTGATGATAAATAACATCTGTCATTCATCCTCATCTGCCTCCTTCCTAAGTTTCTGCAAAATTAAATTTACGATCATAATAAATATGTAAAGTACCAGTCCCACAGTAAAAAGAACCTGCCTGTGTATCCCTTCTGCATAACCCATTTCACTGACCAGCTGAGTTGTTAGAAAACGCACAGAATTAAACGGCAACGGTATATTTACAGAACCTCCCGCAACCATGTTTATAGCCATTGCTTCTCCCAAAGCTCTTCCCACTCCTAAGACTACTCCTGTCATTATCCCGGATCTTGCTGCCGGTATCGTGACCTTAAATATTGTTTCGATCCTGCTCGCTCCAAGTGCCAGAGATGCAGCCCTCAAATCCTTGCTCACTGCCCTTATGGAAGATGCACTGACATTTACTACCGTAGGGAGTATCATTATTGCAAGTACCAGTATTGCTGACATCAGATTTGAGCCGCCGGTGTATTGATGCGTTTCTGAATTTCTGAAAATATATTTTTCCAGCTTATACATAAACGGGTTTAAGATCATCATTCCGAGTAGTCCGTATATAACTGACGGAATAGCTGCCAGCAACTCGACCGCAGGCTCTACAAAAGCTGTAATTTTCTTCCCTGCAATTTCTGTTAAAAATACTGCCGTAAGCAGCCCTATCGGAACTCCTATAAACACACTAGCTCCGGTTCCTACAATAGATGTAAAAATGATATAAAATATGCCGTATGCCGCTTCCGAAGCAGTCGGCTTCCACACAGTCCCGAATAACAGCTCAGGCACTCCTACACTCACAAGTGCAGGGGTGCCTTTTGCTATCATGTAAGCTGTGATGGCGCAAACTGCAAATACAGCAATAACAGCCAATAAAGATACTATGTACTCCGCTGTTTTTTCCGCAGCATTTAACCTCACTTTTTCTTTCATGCTAAACCCTTCTTTATTCCGGAAGTATCAGACCAACACCCTTGATAACAGCCTGTCCATCTTCTGATTTAATGTAATCGAACCATTTTTTTACAAGATCACTCTGTTCTGAGATCTCTCCCTTTGTAGCCATCACAAAAGGTCTTGAAAGTGTATAACTTCCGGAAACAATGTTTTCCTCAGTTGCTTCAACAGCATTTAATGCAATGCTCTGAATGCTGTCATCAACCGCATCAAGCGAGATATATCCTATAGCACCGGGAGTAGATGCTACCTTTGCAAGAACTGCACCTGTTGAATCAAGCTCCTGTGCATATTTGCAGGCATCCTCCAGTCCAAGAAGTTCCTCAAATGCTCCTCTTGTACCTGATCCGGCCTCACGTCCGATAACTACTATTGCTTCATCAGATCCTCCGAGCTCGCTCCAGTTTGCTGTATTTCCGCTATAAATATCAACCAGCTGCTCTGTGGTAAGATCGGCAACATTGTTCTCTTTATCCGTAATAACTGCAATTCCATCGATAGCCACAATGTTCTCCGTTACGCCTTCTTCTTTTTCTCCATCTTTAACTGCTCTTGATGCATTTCCAATATCAACGCTTCCCTTGGTCAGAGACTCGATCCCTGCGCTTGACCCTGTGTATTCAACAGTAACAGTAATGCCGGGATTTTTTTCCATAAAGCTCTCGCTCATCGCCTCACATAGCTTTTCCATTGATGTACTTCCTGCCAGTGTGATCTTCCCGCCCAGTTCAGAACCGCTAGCCTCTGTACTGCCGCAGCCTGTAAGACTTCCTCCAAGCATAAGTGCTGCCATGCCAACCGCTATTGTCTTCTTAATAGTCTTTTTCATAATAATCCTCCTTTTGAATTTCTTTATTCAGATGACAATAGTTATTTTATTAGGCAAAAGTAAAATCTATAATCTCCTGTATGTAAAAACCGGGTAAAAGTTATTTAAAAAGAAAAAAGTCATGCGGATCTTAGTCCGCATGACTTTTAATAATTTCTTATTCTGACTTTTCTTCGTCAACGATAATTCTCTTGCTGTAACTCTGATAGTTTCTGAAGGCAAAGAAAAGGATCAATATTGCTGCGATAACATCTACTACGATCATGATGATCACCCATACAGGAAGACCTGTATTAAGGTTCTCAGGCGCATAGGCTCTGCTGTTTACAGTCGTGTAAAGAATATTCTTTGCTGACTGTCTCATAGCCTTTACAGATGTAGCACTCTTTGTATCTGTTAAGTGGTTTGTCTCTGTATCGATAGCTGTAAGACATGCATCATTACCATTTCTGATGGCTCTGTCTGCATCCTGATAGCCATAAACTCCATAATAATCAGTTTCAACGAAGCCCTTAAATCCCCACTCATCACGAAGGATCTTATTAAGTACGCTGTCACTTGCATAAGCAGGTGTAACACCATAGAAGTTAAAGGCTGACATTACTGCATGTGCCTGTCCATCTTTTACACACATTTCGAAAGGCTTTAAGTAAATCTCACGTGCTGACTGCTCATCGAACCAGGTGCAAAGCTGATAGTTTCTGTTAGTTTCCTGATCATTCAATGCAAAGTGCTTGATGTAGGCATATACACCGTATTCTGCTGCACCCTTTACTGCATTGCTTGCAATAGTTCCCGAAAGGGTCGGATCTTCAGAATAATACTCAAAGTTACGTCCTCCAAAGGCACTTCTGTGAGTATTCATTGCAGGTGCATACCAGCCTGAAACCTTCATTTCATCAGCCATCTTACCGATGCTTTCGCCAAATCTTGTTGCAAGATCTTTATTAAAGGTATTTGCGATCATAACTCCTGCAGGGAATCCGATAGAACCGGTTCCTGTGAAGTTATTATTGATAGATGCAGGACCATCACAGTCAACAGTCTGAACCTTACCGATAGAATTTACGGCAGGTGTCTGGTAACCATCGAGTGAAATAAGTGTATCCATATCATCTACACTGAGTTCGTCAAGAAGCTCATCCCACTTTGGATCGTCATAATCAAGTCCTCTGAGACTCTCAAGCTTCACTCCGTTCTTAGCACTTGTTGTCGGCATCTCATCTGCACTGTCATTAAGTGCTTCAGGATCGTAGTTGCTGTTGTTATAGAACTCTGCTTTTCTTTCATCAGAAAGACTGTAATCTGAAGGTGCTGCTGTAGCTTCAGCATAATTAGCGAAGCCATCTTTACGTGAAAGATATGTAATATCTCCGCGTGCATCATCGAGCTGGTTTGTAGCAGCTATCTGATCGCCGTCATGTGTATTTTCACCGTTGTAAGTAACTGTTTCAGCTACTGTATAAGTCTTAGAATCAATGATATTGTGTGAATCAGAATTAAGTGAAATTATATAATCACCTGCTTCAAGAACATAAGCTTTTGCTTTGATAGAATCATATGAAGCCATATCTTCTGCCTTAAAGCTTACTGTTACTGTTTCACTTTCACCAGGCTGAAGGAGTCCTGTCTTTGCATATCCTGCAAGATTTGCAGATGCTTTTTCAATACCGCCGTTAGTATATGGAGGATTATAGTAAATTTCAACTACATCCTTACCTGCAACGCTTCCTTTGTTTGTTACTGTTACGTCTACAGAGAGTTCGCCGTTATTATCTTTGATCTCTCCCATCTGCTGCTCAAATTCTGTATATGAAAGACCATACCCGAAAGGATACTGAACAGCCTCCTCATAATTAATAAGTCCCTCTGATGCAGCAGTCTCCCAGAAACGATAACCTACATAGATTCCTTCTACATAATTTACAAATGAAGGTGTATAGGTGTTTCCGTGATCATCCATAGGATATTCAGTCATGTTGTCATAAACAAAGTTACCTATATTATTGAAATAAGGTGTCTTTGTAAGATCACGTACGAATGTGTCTGCTGTTTTTCCTGAAGGATTTACATCTCCGTCAAGTACCTTACCGAGTGAGTTAAAGCCTGACTGACCTGCACCCGGGCACCATATAACTGACTTGATCTGAGGATAATTTTCTACAAATCCAAGCTCCATTGTATTGGCTGAATTAACTACAAGGATTACATTAGTGAAATTTGCAGTAACTTCATCTACCATTGCCTGCTCTCTGTTTGAAAGCTCAAGGTAATGCTTTGAAGCATCCAGGTCATCCCTCTGCTCACTGTATCTTACACCTGTTGAACCAAAAGTTCCTCCATCATTAAATGTGTCCTCCACATTAGGATCAAGACTTGTCGGAAGATCTGCTCCCTCTCCGCCTGATCGAGCAAGAACGATCACTGCCGTATCTGAATAATTCTTTGCATTTTCAAAAATATTTGCATTATTATAATCATCCATTGTGGGTTCCGGAATTGTCCAGTCCTGTCCCCACATGCCTACTGTAGGACGTGTTTCGCGGAAATTTTTATAAAAATCAACAAGATCCTGGTTTATCTCAAAGCCTTCATTCTGAAGTCCCTCAAGGAGAGAAACTGTAGGATAAGCATCATTAAGTCCACCTGAACCTGTACCGCCGTATACCGGATTTGTTGAAGACCAGCCGAATACATTAAGTTTTGTACCCTTTGCAAGCGGAAGTGTATTTTCATTATTCTGAAGAAGAACTATACCCTCTGAAGCGATTTCTTCACCAAGACTTTTTGCCTCAGCTGATGTCTCCTCAGAGATCGCACCATCACCGGTTGCCAATGTTACCATGTTATACATAGGACCGGTAAGGATCAGGTTCAAAACGACTATGACTCCAAGCAGGAATACAAGCCAGGTCTCCTTTCGGATAAAACTCTTCTTTTCCTTAACCATCTTTCTGACAGCTACTGTCACGATGATTGCAAGAAGGAGAAGAACTCCGACTGCGATCAGGTGAGGCGTAACTGATTTCAGAACACTAATGACGTCATCGATATTAATTGCCAACATCTTTTGCTACCTCTCTTTTTATTTGTTGATAATAACATAGCATAGAAGGTCCCATATAAATCGTATTTGTCATAAATTGCAGTATCAAAGCACGAAATGCATATAAGACCCAACAATTTGTTTTAATTCTTTGGCATTATCCAGAATTTCATTGTCGGATAACTCAAAACTACCTGAACAACTATATTGATGATATTCGCAATAGTCGGTGCCAGCGAAGCCGGAAGCTTTAACGTATTAATAAGAAAAGCCTGGCTGTATGCCGGAAGTGCCGCCGATACAAGGACGAGTACTATCGCAAAGATTATGTACTTAGGTACTGCCTTTTCAAAAGCTGCATTTGACTTAAATACGAAATTCTTCTGAACAAAGAAGTTGACCGTCTGGGCTGCCGCAGTTGCAACAAGAAAGCTTAAAAATCCGCAAAGACCCAGATTAGACTCAATATTATCAGCATAATTAAAAACAAAAAACTTAAAGGGTGTTGCTGCAAAGCTCTTAAAAATAAATCCTGTACAGATCCACATCACAACGAAATTTGTAACCGTTGCGCAGTTTGAAAGCAGGTTAAACATTATAAATTCCCAAAGATCGGGGTGTTTTTCTATCCAGCCTTTAATCTTTTCCATAATTATCTCTTAGTCAATCCTTTCCCTGACGCTTAAGATATTTAGCTTCATATTCTTTATTTAAGCGACGGTTTCTGAAAAATCCTCCGATAACAGTTCCCATTCCCTTGAAGAAATGTCCGTTTACGACATCTACGATTCCGTAAACCATTTCCATTGAGACCATTCCTCCTGTCATTTTTGCAATGGCACGGAATGGCATGTTGTACTGGAAGAGTGTGTTAAGATCCGGAACTCCGGCATTTTCTGCCTTTTTAAGTCGTTTGTTTAAGAAATTATATCCGAATCTTGCCAATGCGCTTTTAGCATAATACATCTGGCAGAGCGCATCATTTATTCCAAGTTCTCCGTTCCACTGTCCATCCGGTATCGCACGTCCCAGAATCCTCTCATATTCTTTATCTGAAACATGAGCAACATCAGCTTTGTAATAAGAAGGAAGTTTGGCAGGATCATACGGATAACTCTCTGTAGTACCCTTGACTTCAAGATTTCCTTTAAGCCTTATATCTTCAGATGAAGCTCCGATCATTATTGAATAATTACCTGCCTCAACTTCCCATCCGTTAGTCTTTGTATTCCAGTAACGGAAGCTCTTATTATCAAACTCTATACTTATTTCTTTCTCTTCTCCTGCTTTAAGGAAAACTCTTTCAAAGCCTTTAAGCTCTCTTACAGGGCGAAAGACTTTTGCTCCCTCGAGGCCAATATAAAGCTGCGCTATTTCAGCCGCATCATATTCTCCGCTGTTCTTTATCTTAAAGCTAACTGACTTTTCATTAACCTTAAGATCTGAATATTCGAATGATGAGTAAGAAAGTCCAAATCCAAAAGGATAAAGTACAGGCACTTCTGCAGTAGAGAAGTATCTATATCCTACAAATACTGACTCTCTGTACTCTGAGGTACGCTGTCTCGAAGGATAATAATTAAATGAAGGAGTATCTTCATATTTTTTAGGAATTGTCTCCCCAAGCTTTCCTGAAGGAACTTCTTTTCCCGTAAGAAGGTCAAGTATTGCACCGGCTCCGGCCTGTCCGCTCAAAAATCCATGAAGTATTGCCTTCATATGATGATGCCAGGGCATCTCTATTGCAGAACCTGCGCTTATTATACCGATAAGCTTCTGATTCACCTGTGCTAATGACTGCATAAGTTTTATCTGGTTCTGCGGGATCCTCATATGTTTTCTGTCAAGTCCCTCTGACTCGGAATTTTCATTGAGGCCAAAGAAATAGAGAACCTTGTCAGCTCTTGCAGCCAGATCAACTGCTTCTTTAAGAAGGGCATCATCATCGATTCCTTCTCTGTTATATCCCTTTGCCATTCCAACTATCTGCAGGTCATAATTTCCAATAAGCTCAACTATGCTGTCAACCTTTGTGGAATTTACCATGGAAGATCCTGCACCCTGATATCTCGGTGTAAATGCAAAATCTCCAATAACGGCAATTTTTTCTCCTGCCTTAAGAGGAAGTAGTTTCTCTTCATTTTTAAGAAGTACGGCCGCCTCGACTGCAGCCTTCTTCGCAACCTGATGATGTGCCTTGTGCATTGCAGCCTTATCCGCACATTTCTTTTTATCCTGAGTTTTTAATGTAAGCTCTAAAAGCTCATCAACTCTTGCATCTATATCTGACTCGGTTATCTTACCGCTCCTAACTGCTTCAAGAAGTTCCCTTGCAGCATCGAGTCCAGGTGCCGGCATCTCAAGTGTAGAGCCGTTTTTAACCCCGAGTGCATGATCGTTTGAAGCACCCCAGTCTGTGATGACAGCCCCGTCAAAGCCCCATTCTTTTCTCAATATATCAATAAGGAGATGACGGTTTTCATTCGCATAAACACCATTTACTTCGTTATAGCTTGACATTACCGATCCGGGCTTACCCTCTTCTATGGCAATCTCAAATGACTCAAGATATATCTCCCTGAGTGTTCTCTCATCTATAACCGAGTCCATAGCCATTCTGCGAAGCTCCTGGCTGTTAACTGCATAATGCTTTGCGCAGGCTGATACTCCGTTTTTCTGTATTCCGCGGATTATAGCTGCTGCCAGCTTTCCGGAAAGATAAGGATCTTCAGAAATATATTCAAAATTTCTGCCGCAAAGAGGATTTCTCTTTATATTCATTCCGGGACCCAGAAGAACATTAACTCCTTCTGCTGCTGCCTCTTCTCCGAGTGCTTCTCCAACTTCATCAGCAAGCTCCTTATCCCAGCTGTTTGAAATTCCTACTGATGTCGGAAAACAGGTCGCCGGAACAGACGGATTTAATCCCAGATGATCTCCTGCTCCCTGCTGCTTTCTGACTCCATTTGGTCCGTCAGAACAGAATAAGGGCGGAATTCCAATTTCCGGGAAATCCCTTGTGGCCCACTCATTCTTTCCTGAAAGATATGCTGCCTTCTCCTCTAACGTCATTTTTTTGATTATCTCTGAATGCTTCAAAACAGTCTCCTCCTGTCTGCTTCCAATTTACCTGATATCAGATTAACATATACAGATAAAAAATACTCCTCGTGACACAAAAGGCATTTTTATGACATAAAATGTATATCTGCATGAAATAATATCGTGATATGCTATAATTAAACGATAGATAAGAAATATCCAGATTCGAAAAAGAAAAGCGGAGAATTATGATAAAAATAGCCATCGTTGAAGACGAACAAATTTATATAGACCAGCTTAGCGGATATATGGACAGATTTCGCAAGGAGACCGGCAATGAAATAGAAACCACGATTTTTCGTGATGGCGATGAAATTGCCGAGAATTATAAAGCCGGATTTGATATTATCCTTATGGATATTCAGATGCAGTTTATGGATGGAATGACCGCGGCAGAAAAGATCAGGGAGCTTGACAGCGAAGTGATCATCATGTTTATTACCAATATGACCCAGTATGCGATCCGTGGCTATGAAGTTGATGCCCTTGACTATATGGTAAAGCCTGTAGAATATTTTTCATTTTCACAAAAGCTCCTGAGAGCCATAAGTAAGCTGCACCGCAGTGACGGACATTATATCACCGTTCCCGTGGAATCAGGTGTTAAAAAGCTAAAAGCCGAAGATATTTATTATCTCGAAAGCTTTGGCCACCGGATCGTTTATAAAACCAAAGACGGAGAATTTGACTCCAGAGGAACGATGAAGGATCTCGAGGAAGCCTTAGAGCCATGCGGATTTTATCGAAGTGCAAAAAGCTATCTTGTAAATATGAAATATGTTGACGGAGTAAAAAAAGGCTGCTGCATAATCAACGGTGAAGAATTACAGGTCAGCAGACAGAAACGAAAAGAATTTATGGAGGCACTCCTCGCCTATATGAGTGGTGAACAATTATGATGTTTGTAGAAATACCCAGAATAAATACAGCGCTGGCAGAATGGGCTGCCTGCGTTATCTATATCTTCCTTTTGCGGAAAAGATTTTCAAAAGGAACAACCATTGCTCTTTCGTCAGTTTCATTAATTGTCCTGGCAATCTTTATGCTTCTTACCGGAAAGGTAAGTCTTGCCCTTTGGCTTCCCTGTATGATAGCTGCAGTTTTGTGGATGTTTGGAACTATATGGCTTCTTACAGATACCCATGCAAAATCCGCAGCATATTTTACCGCCTGCGCATTTATGATCGCAGAATTTACTGCCTCGATCGAATGGCAGCTGGAAAGCTTCATCGGATATTTCACTATGAGAAACTTCTGGTGGCATGTTCTCCTTATGTTTATTTCATTCGGATTTTTAATGACAGGTTTTTATTTTCTGGAAAAAAAATATATCAATAATGTTTTTGTCTCACAGATAAGCAAAAAAGATGTCATTTCAGCTTTCGGCCTTACCGCCATAGCTTTTGCCCTCAGTAATATCAGCTTTATAAGTACGAATACTCCTTTCAGCGCAATAGAACACGCTGATATCAATCTTATGAGGACCCTTGTGGATGCCTGTGGGCTGGCAATCCTTTACTCATCACAGATAAGGCTCTGTGAATACTATGCCGAAAAGGAAGTAAATACTATACGTTCCATGCTGAAAAATCAATATGACCAGTATCGTTATTATCAGCAAAGCATGGAAATGATTCATATAAAATACCATGACCTGAAGCATCAGATAACAGGTCTCAGGTATGAAACGGACAATGAAAAACGAAAGGAATGGCTGGATCAACTCGAGAAAGAACTCGATGACAATCATATAGTAGATCGGACAGGAAACCAGGTTTTAGATACCATGCTCGGAGCCAAGGTCTTTCAGGCACAGAAAAACCAGATCCGTATTACCTGTGTCGCTGATGGAAAGCTTTTGGATTTCATGCACGTAACAGATATCTGCACTATTTTCGGAAATGCTCTCGATAATGCCATCGAAAGTACGGTAATAATTGATGATCCCGAAAAACGGATGATCCACGTAACTGTATCATCATTAAAAAATTTTGTCCTCATAAATATTGCAAATTATTTTGAAGGCAAGATCGACATCAAAAATCACAGTCTTCCGAAAACCACCAAACACGACCGGAATAATCATGGTTTCGGATTAAAAAGCATTTCCTATGCTGTTGAGAAATACAACGGTAGCATGTCCGTATCGACCAGCAACAACTGGTTTGAACTCAAAATACTGATGCCCATGAACGGCAGTAAATAAAATAAAAAGGCTTTTTGGAAGATTTAAGATCTTAAAATCCAAAAAGCCTTTTTAATATAATTAAAGCTACCTTTTACCTATTACTGATATTTCGAAACATTATCTTTTGTGATCGCTTCATAGGGAACCCATACATATTTATGATCGTCTGCAGCGCCTTCCACCTTTTTAATACTTCCCGATCTTACTATAGCAATAGCAGATTCGACAGCTTTCGTTCCCTGGCCTTCAGCTGACTGGAAGCCTGAATAAAGCATCTTCCCATCAGCGATCAGCTGACATCCTGCAGCTGTTCCATCAGAACCTGCGACAGGTATTGTTGACGGATCGATCTTATTTTCTTCCATACAGCTAATAACACCCACTGCCATAGAATCATTGTTGCAGAATACGCAGTCATATTCATGTCCGGTTCCTAAGAAAGTCTGGAAATAGTCATGAGCTTTTGTATCACTCCAGTCTGCGTAATCCTTAAAAACATATTCAACTTTTACACCATTATCCTCAAAGTAATCTGCCACACCCTGAGTTCTTGCGATAGCACCGGGATGGATACTTTCACCCATCATCATTACTGCCTTTACAGATGACGGTTTCCCAAGTGCATTCCATACAGCCTCTGCCTGAAGCTGCCCGGCCGTATTCTCCGGAGATCCTACATATACATACTTACTAGCTTCCAGTCTGTCATCATCCGGCGAGGAATTAACAAAAATTATAGGAAGACCATCAGCTGCAACCTCTGCCTGTAATGCTGTTGAAACATCTGTCAGTCTGCATATTATAGCTGAGTATCCACCCGACTTCGCATCTGCGATCTGCTGCATCTGTTCCTCTACGGAATTATTCGAGTATGCTGTATCTACAGTCACGCCATTTTCAGAACCTGCTGCCACCGTCGCATTAGAGAGAAGCGTAAGGAAATCATCACCCTCTACATCATTACAGACAAAAAGGAATTTCATTCCTCCTGCTCCGCTTCCGGATGTCCCTGTCAGACCACAGCCTGTCAGACTTGTGACCGTCAGAGCTAATGAACATGCGATCGCAGTAATTTTTCCTATGATAGTTTTTTTCACTTTATTGTCCCCCAAAAAATTAAATATTATCACCCTCTTTTAATATCGGTCAGAATTCCGATAAATTTTAGATTTCTAAAAAATTTTTTTGAAGTCCATTTAGATCATTATAAAAACCGGCAGACCTGAATCTGCCGGTTTCTTTATTCATATCTCAATGCCTCTATAGGATTAAGTTTTGCTGCCCTATTGGCCGGATAATATCCGAAAAATACTCCAAATACCATAGAGAAGGCAACACAGCAAAGAATACCTAAAGGCGATGCCATTCCATGGCTATGTATGACTTTGGTTATCACAGCTCCAAGTCCCATTCCAAGCAATATTCCTATGATACCCCCAGCTGCACAGACAACCACTGCTTCCGTAATAAACTGGAGCCTAATATATCCGTTTGTGGCTCCAAGGGCTTTTCTCGTACCTATTTCACGGGTTCTCTCTGTGATGCTCACGATCATGATATTCATAACACCGATACCGCCGACCAGAAGTGATATTGCACCTACTCCCATGAAAGCATACTGAAGCATTGAAACCATTCCTTTCATCTGTTCCACATCTGCCTTCATGCTGTAGCAATATGATTCATAAGCATCATTGTCCTTATATTTACTGGAATTTATCCATTCCTGAAGCTTCATCGAAAGTTCATCCGGATCCTGTCCTGAAGCTGCAACCACATCAAAATCAGAAAAATGCTGATTCTCTCTTTTCTGATGCATGGCTTTAACTATCGGAATATAAGCTTCCGTTTCCAGATCCTTCTGGGAACCACCTGCACTAAATCCTCCCGCCCTGTCCTGATATTCATAAACACCAACTATAACATAACTGTAATAATTGCTTCCAAGAACAACTTCCACATTTTGTCCCAATGCCTTTTCTGCATCTCCGTCAAAAATATTATTGACATATCTGTCTGAAACAATAACAACACTGTTTCCATTTACGTAATCGTCTGAGTTCAGATTTCTCCCGGCGATTATCTTTGCCTTGGTCTGCTTAAATGCAGTCCTGTTGACACCTTTAAGATTTATATTTGCATAATTCTTTTTATCGGTAACCTTTACACTTCCAAGCTCCTGTTTTAAGGATACTCCTTCTATTTTCCCCTTAAATTTTTCTTTAAGCGATTCTATGAAATCCACATCAAAATAGTCAGAGTCCTTCATCTTACGGTCGCTGTAGCTCCCGTCCTCCTGCATCTTTTCTGAAATAAAAACAGAAACATTATTTATACCCATATCTCCCATTGAATCCAGCATGCTGTTATTCATTGCATCTCCCACTGTCATTATTGCGATAACAGATGCAATTCCTATGATGATCCCAAGCATTGTAAGGAGAGTCCTCATTTTATTAGCCGCAAGCGCCGTAAGCGCCAGCTTTATATTTTCCACGAACATAATTGGCTCCTCTCCTTTCGTCTATGATACGTCCATCTGAAAGAGTAAGGACTCTTTCGGTTTCCTCCGCAAGTTCAGGCGAATGCGTGATAAACACTATCGTAATCCCCTGTTCTTCATTTAATTTATGAAAAAGATCCATTATCATTCTTCCGGTATGCGAATCCAGCGCTCCTGTCGGCTCATCCGCAAGTATTATCGAAGGAGAATTTCCAAGTGAGCGCGCAATTGCTACTCGCTGCTTCTGACCTCCGGAAAGTTCATCCGGAGTATGTTCCATTCTCTCTTTCATATCAACTATTTCTAAAAGCTCCTCAGCTCTCTGACGTCGCTCTTTTGCTCCCATTCCCGCATAGAGCATCGGAAGCTCAACATTTTTTAATGCACTGGTCCTCGAGATCAGATTATAGGTCTGAAATACAAAGCCTATCTTCTGGTTTCTTATATGTGAAAGCTTTTCATCACGCTCTGCACATACATCTTCACCATCGAGAATATAACTTCCCTCTGTCGGTTTATCAAGGAGTCCGATTATATTCATAAGTGTGGATTTTCCGGAACCCGAGCTTCCGACTATTGAAACAAACTCTCCTTCATAGACCTTTATATCTATTCCATGAAGTATTTCCAGTTCATTTTCCATTCCGATATTAAATCTTTTAACAATGCCCTTTGCGTCAATAATTAATTTTCTATCAGAGCTCATTTGCAGCCTCCGTTGTTTCCTCATCCTCTGAGCTGTTGATCACTTCGCTTCCCTCGCTGAGTTCATCGCTTATTATCTCTGTATAATAATCTGTCTTAAGACCTGTCTTTACAGTGACTTTCTTTATTTCAAAATCAGACTCTCCGTTTTCAGAGGATGAATCATCTACTGCTTTTATTTCAACATAGCTGTTTCCATCCTCATCTTCCGTAACAGCACTATTCGGAACTGCCAGAGCATTAACTGATTCCTTCTCAATAATTGTCAACTTAACACTCATTCCGATCCTCAGTCTGTCACTTGGTTCATCTATAACAGCCTCAATAGGATAATCAGTGCTCGAACCACTCGTATTTGAATCAGAATTGTCTTTAGTCGACACAGCCTCTGCCGGAGTCGGTGATACGAAGCTTACCTTACCTGTCATGATCTCATCGCCTGTGGTATCAGTCTTAATCTCAGCTTTCATGCCATTTTCCACATCACTGATATCGTACTGGTCTACCTGCGCTTTTACCTTATATCCACTGTCATCCTGCAGCACTGCTATCACATCACCTTTATAAGCAGAGCCTTCCTTAGCCTCAACAGATGTGATCACTCCATCAGAGGGTGCTTTTATTAACGCTTTTTCAAGCTGTCTTTTATATTTATTTACTTCTCTTTTTGACTCCGTAGTTCCCGATGCTGCAGAAAGTTCACTGCTTTTAATACTGTCCTGTCCTTCTGCAAGTGATTTTTCGTTTTCCCTTGCCGCATCCTCGGCTGCCTGCTGGGCTTTGATCGCAGCCTCCTGCTTTGCTTTGATATCTTCCTCGGCCGTCTTTGCCTCTGACTCTTTCTCTGACTGTTTTGACTTTGCCTCCGACTGGTCTGACTGAATATCAGAAAGGGCAGTTTCCTTATCTTCAAGTTTATTCTTTATTTTTTCGAGATCCTTCTGGCAGTCTGCGATTTCATCTTTTTTAGCGTTATACTGATCCCTGTTTTTTTCTTCATCTATTTTATCGAGCTCGCGCTGGAGGTCAGAAATCTCGGCTTCTTTTTTTCTTGATTTCTTCTTTAATTTTTCAATATCTTTTTTTACTTCATCAACATTTCCATTTTCCTCTGTTACGCTGGCAGATGCTCCGTTGTACTCATTTTTCAGACTCTCGGATTTATTTACTGCATCTGCATAATCCTGCTGAGCCTTCTGAAGCTCAGCTGCAGAGCGGAGAGCCGAAGCCTCGGCAGCCTCTTTTGCGAGTTCGTAATTTCTTTTTGCTGCTGCTATCTCAAGATTATTTTTTTCTTCTGCAGCGCTTAAACTTTCCTCTGCATCCTTAAGTGATATCTCTATATCAGAGCTGTCCAGTTCCGCAATGATATCTCCTTTTTTTACCCTGTCTCCAACCTTTACATAAACTTTCTTTACATCAACGTCTGTAAGATCCGATGTAAGTGTATAGCTTTCCGCGCTGGCAATTGTACCGGTAACACTTATCGATCTTCTTAAATCCTGTCTTTCAACTGCGACAGTTTCTAAAAGCTCCTCCTCAGATGGCTCATTAGCAAAAACATCATTAAAGACTACTGCTGTTCCCACTGATACTGTGACTAAAACAGCAGTAGTCAGTGCAATGATTTTTTTTGATTTAAATAACTTCTTACCTAAAGACTTTTCTTTCATTTTTTTCCTCTCTATTTCTAAAATAACCTTTTATTTTTAATTTCGAAGTGAGTATAATCTCGTAATCTTAATTTATCCTTTATAAAAAAAGAAATGACTTTTGTCACAAAAAATCACAAATTGGTCAAAAAAAAGACCGGAGGCATCAAAACCTCCGGTCAAAGATCAGTCTTTAATTTAGTTATTATTCAGCATTTAACGTGCTTTCTGCACCCTTTGCCTTGTTTTTCCAGGATGCCTTTTCCATTTCAACTGTAGGCTGGAAGCGTTTTACTTCCTCTACTACTACACCTGACATAACAAGCATACAGATAAGGTTCGGTATAGCCATAAGTGCGTTCATGATATCTGAAATATTCCAGATAAGCTCAAGAGTCTGTGTAGCACCAACAAAAACTATAAGTGAATAAACCACTCTGTAAAGATATATAACTTTTCTGTTTGGTACTAAATACTCAACCGCCTTTTCACCGTGATATTCCCAGCCGATGATCGTTGAAAAAGCAAAAAGCATGATTCCTATCGATACAAGATATGAACCTGCAGGTCCCAAAGTAGTTGCGAAAGCTGCCATTGTAAGAGGTACTGCCGAAAGTGTATTTCCTGCTGCATCTACTGTTCCGAGAACACCCGATGATGCGATAACAAGACCTGTGATAGAACAAACCACGATAGTATCAAAGAAAGTACCTGTCATGTTGATGTAACCCTGTCTTACAGGATCGTCCGTTGTAGCTGATGCTGCTGTGATCGCTGCAGATCCCATACCTGCTTCATTTGAGAAGCATCCTCTTGCAACGCCGTATCTTACAGAATTCATAACTGAAACTGTGATAGTACCAATAACACCACCACCAACAGCCTGAGGGTTAAATGCCATTACAATGATCTGATAAAGACCATGAGGTACATTTTTAATGTTAAGGATGATGCAAAGAAGACCTGCAACTACATAAAATACTGCCATAGCCGGAACGACTACTGAGGATACCTTTGAAATACTCTTAATACCGCCAACGATTATTGCTAATGTAAGTACTGTAACAATTGCACCTGTTACAGCTGCAGGAACTCCGAAGGAACTGCTGACTGCTGATGCGATCGAGTTTGACTGAGTCATGTCTCCGATACCAAAAGATGCCAGAGCTGCAAAGAGTGCGAATAAAAATCCAAGTGTTTTCCCGACTGCCTTATTCTTAAAACCATTTTTCATGGTGAACATCGGTCCGCCGTTCATTTCACCGATCTCATTTTTCTCTCTGTATTTTACAGCGAGCATACACTCTGTAAATTTAGTAGTAAGTCCGAATAAAGCACTGATCCACATCCATACCAATGCTCCGGGTCCGCCGGAAGCCATAGCTGTTGCAACACCGGCGATATTTCCTGTACCGATGGTTGCCGCAAGGGCTGTCATAAGGGATGAAAACGGAGATACATCACCTGTTCCGCGATTTGTCTTTCTTGAATCACTGCTGAAAATACTGTGAAGTGCATAGCCTAAATTTCTCCAGGTCTGAAATTTAAGCCTTATTGTCATGAAAATGCCTGTACCTACAAGCAGTATCAGCATTGCCGGTCCCCAGACAAAGCTGTCAACAGATGCAACAATTTCTTCGAATCTTTCCATACACATTTCCTCCCTTATAAAACATATATAACTTACCCTGTTTAGGTTAATTAAGCTGTGGCCTCAAGTATCTCAGTGTAAAGACTGCTTCTGAGCTTTTCAAAGGTCTCCGGATCTTTTCCTCCGATCTTTTCTCCGTCAAGCTCTCCTACTCTCAGGCAGACATTTGATGAAGAAGTTACCAGAACCTCGTCCGCTTTCAGAAGATCATCCATATAATACGGTGTTTCACTGACTGCTATTCCAAGTTTTTTGCACATTCTTACAAGATGTGCCCTTGCGATTCCCGGCAGGATCAGGTCATCCGCCGGTGCTGTATAAAGCTTTCCATCCTTGATGATATGACAATTTGAGTGTGCGCATTCTGTTACACGACCTCCGTGTCTGTAAAGAATTGATTCATCGCATCCGGCCTTCGCGGCCTTCTCCGCGTATAGTACCGATGGCAGAAGGTTCAAGGTCTTACAGTTACAATACTCAAATCTGTGATCCTCGCAGGTAATACATTTAATAGGTGTAAGTCCGTCGGATAATTTACCGGGCTTGAGCATTACCCAGAGGTTACCGGCACCCTCGGTATATTTGTGATCTCTGATACCTGTGCCTCTGGTGCACTGCCAATATACAAACTGATCACCTGTATCAAGTTTTTTTACCAGATCATTAAGAATATCTGCAAGTTCTTCTTTAGTAACCGGAATTTTGATATCAAGAATTGCAGCACTGTTAAAGAAGCGGTCTATATGCTCATCCAAAGCAAAGATCTTATAGTTCCTTGCCGGAGCCGCATCATAGACGCCGTCACCGAAAAAGCAGACTCTGTCATCAAAAGGTACTGTCATTTTTTCAAGTTCATCATATTTTCCGTTATAATAACCTAATGTTTTCATTATATCAATCCCTCCAGTTAAATAACAATATTTTTATTAATTTAAGCTGTGATTTTCATACTTCCTATTAGTTCGTCTATTATTTCCATTTCTATCGAAATGTCATTTCCGTCTACACTCACCTTATGTTCATGGCTTACCCCGTCAACACTTCCCATCTCAACGGTCTTTCCAATATAAGCTTCGGTCTCTTCAGAGGATGTCATAAGGTCTTGTCCGGTTTTTTCTGAAAGAGCTGCTGCAAGGGCATATGCTCCCCAGTTAGAAACCGAAGCGATAAGAAGGATGTCTGTCTTTACCTCACATGGCGTGAGTGAAAGTTCATTACTGATAGTTTCCTTAAGATTACCCATTCCGATCTCATTTCCACCATCTCCTATCCCTATAGTCGGAATTTCTCCGAATGCAAGTCTGAAAAGTTCATCTACAGGTGCCGTATGTTCCCCTATATCAACTCCTCTCATATTTGCATATTTGCCTTCAATATTTTTCCCGCATCGCTCTATAGAAATCATACCAACCGGATCCAGCTCTTTAAGCAATTCCCGACAGCTTTCACTGTCAGCATTTAAATCCAGATATCTTACCTTAAAATCTTCATCCTCAAAAAAGTTTCTGCAATATTCATCCGTTACGATGACCGGATCATATCCAAGCTTTTTTAAGGCTCTTCCCAATACGACCGTTCCTGCAGGTCCGTCTGTTTCTGCAAAGCCTGCCACATAAAAACCTGTAGCTAAAACTACATTTCCCTTTTTCCATGACAGGATTTCATTTGCGGCTATGCTGCAATAATCTTTAGGAAGATGATCCTTTAATATATTCATTCCCCTTGATGAATATTTAAGGATTATTTCTTCTATGCTTTTCGCCTCACTCACCTTTTATCACCTCTTCAAGTCCGCATATTTTTATATTTTCAGCTTTGAGCCTCTCACTGATGCTCTTAGCAAATTCGACTGCCTTTACTCCGTCTCCGTGCAGACAAACCGAATCTGCCTCAAGTTCTATAAGATTTCCCGTGATAGTCTTTACCGTTCCGTCTTTTACCATCTGCACGACTCTTTCTATCGCCAGATTCTCATCTGTGATCATGGCTCCCTCTTTTGTCCTTTGAACCAGTGAACCATCATCCTCATAGGCTCTGTCTGCAAAAACTTCATTTGCCGCCTTAAGTCCTGTATCCCTTGCGGCTTTGACAAGCATGCTTCCCGAAAGCCCCAATAATATGAGTTCCGGATCTACTTCATAAATTCCCTCTGCAATTGCAGAAGCAAGCTTCATATCCTTTGCTGCCATATTGTACATGGCTCCATGGGGTTTTACATGACTTAAACTTATGTCATTTGCCTTGCAGAAAGCCTTCAGGGCACCTATCTGATATTGTACTATAAATTTGAGTTCAGTCGGTGCGATATTCATATTTCTTCTTCCGAATCCCACGAGATCAGCGTATCCCGGATGTGCTCCTACCTCTACATTTTCTTCCTTGCACATCCTTACCGCTTCAGACATAACACAGGGATCCGATGCATGAAAGCCACAGGCTATATTTGCCGAGGAAATATATGGTATTACTTTTTCATCCATTCCGCATTTATAATTTCCAAAGCTTTCGCCTAGATCACAATTCAGATCTATCTTTTTCATTTCTCTCACTCTCCCGGATATTTTTAATATTTCAAATTAACATTTTTAACATCTGTTATAAACATATGTCCCGGTGCATGCGTGATGCAGAAATCCGGTTTCGAATTCATCACAACCGCCTGGGGTGTAACTCCGCAGGGCCAGAATACCGGCACTTCTCCATCTCTTATTTCTACGCTGTCTCCATAATCCACCTTGTTTATATCCTTTATACCTATTGCCTCAGGATAACCTATATGAACCGGTGCTCCGTGTACTCTCGGCATTGCCGCCGTTATCTCAGCTGCCTTTACGACCAGCTCATGAGGTATAGGTCTCATACTCACTACCATGTTTCCGCTGAAGACTCCTGCAGGACTGCATTTTATGTTGGTGTTATACATCGGTACGTTACAGTTCATCTCTATCTGTCTTACCGGAACATCAGCCTCTAAGAGCTCTGATTCAAAAGAAAAACTGCAGCCTATAAGGAAACTTACGAGATCATCTCTCCATATCCCCGAAACATCTGTCATTTCTTCTTTTAATTCCCCGTTTTCATAGATCCTGTATTTAGGAATGTCTTTTGCTATATCTGCATCTTCTGCGAGGAAGCTCAAGCTCCTGCTGCCTGTATCCGAAACCTCCAAAAGCGGACAAGATCTCGGATTTCTCTGTGTAAAAAGAAGAAAATCATAGGCATATTTCTTTGGTAAGATGACCAGATTTGCCTGGGCATATCCGGCACACATTCCGGAGGTCTGACCTGTTATCTCCTCTGATCTTATAAGTTTTCTCACCTCTGAGGGTTTCATATCTTCATAATTCATCCAAATAACTTCCTCCAAAATCCCTTTTTCGGCTGAACAGATTTAAGATCCACTTTTTTAAATCTTATAGAATTTCCGGGCTTAAGCTGTGCCAGTAAGCTTAAGTCTTCTTTAACGACAGTTGCTATTTTTGCATATCCTCCTGTCGTCTGATGATCTGCCATCAAAATGATCGGTTGTCCGGAAGACGGTATCTGCACTGAGCCAAAAGCTATTCCATCAGAAACTATATCCGTTCCATTGATACTTTCTACTTCCTTTCCACTGACCCTGATCCCCATTCTGTCGCTTTCGGGAAGTACTTTATAGACTTCGGAGTAAAAATTTTTAATTCCCTCTGCTGTAAAATATTCTTCCTGGGGTCCTTCGATAACTCTGACCGTTACCTCATCTGAAAAATCAGGTTTTTCTTCTGTTCTGCTTAGAAGCTCCTGCATTTCATTTTCATTAATAAATTTAACAGTACCTGTCTTTAATACATCTCCCTGTGCCAGCTTTCTTCCCTCGAAGCCTCCGATCTTTGCCTTAAGATCTGTAGATCTGCTGTTCATCACCGGCTTTGTATCGATCCCGCCTCTTACGGCAAGATATGCTCTGCAGCCTTTGACTGCCATTCCAAGTCCGAGTACCTGTCCTGCAGATATTTTTATCGGCCTGTAGCGCTCCACCGCTTCGTCGTCAACTGTCGGCTGCATATCAGCTCCTGTAATGGCTGCAATAGCATCGGACTCAAATTTTATCTGTCCTCCAAAAAGAGTAAATTCCAACACCGCTTCATTATTGTCATTTCCGACCAGTCTGTTTGCTGCAAGATATGCTTTCCTGTCCATAACGCCTGCTGTTCCTATTCCTGCCTCCAGAAAACCAAATCTTCCGGCATCCTGTACTGTCGTAAGAGGTCCGGCATTCAAAATCTCAATACTCATTTCATTCCTCCGTAATCTGAATCTTGTACCGTCCATCTTTTAAGTCATTCCTTATAAGTTCATATTCTTTTGGATCGATCGGATGGAATTTAATATATTCGCCGGCTCTGCAAAGAACCGGATTTTTTTTTAATGGATCGTAAAAATCAAGCGGTGTAGATCCTATAAGTCTCCATCCTCCCGGGGATTCTATCGGATAGACGCCGGTCTGTTTACCACCGATCCCAACTGATCTCGGAGGTATTTTGGTTCTGGGACTTTTTAATCTCGGAACAGCTATTCTCTCATCCATTCCTCCCAGATAAACAAAGCCCGGTAAAAATCCCATCATATATATTTTGTAAGAAGGTTCTGAATGAATAGAAATGATCTCATCCACTGACATTCCGAGTTCTTCTGACATTCCTTTAAGATCCTCGCCGTAAATCCCTTCATAGCAGACCGGAACGTTCAGGATTTTTTTCTTTATGTCATTATGATCGTTTTCAGAAGAATCAAATTTTTTAAGTTTTTTTACCAGCTCGTCATATCCTATTTCATCCGGTGAATAATAGATCATTAAAGATCTGTAAGTCGGAAGCATTTCTCCCACACCTTTTATCTTTCGCTCCCTGATCCAGTCTTTCATACGATAAACTTTTGCATTTATCTCATCTTTTATTTCGGTTCCGAACTCCGCCAGAACTGCCTCATCACCGACCGCTCTGATTCTGAAATCCATTTTTCTCTCCTTAATAAACGTAAGTTTATATGTTGACATAGCCTGTCGGTTGCCGCATCTGTATGTCACATGCTGACGCATGTTCCGACAGCTGCTGGCTCCCTAAAAAAGAAGCGCAGCGAAAGGATCCTATCAGCTCCTTTGCTGCGCTTATCAATCAAATTTGATTATCTTTTATTCAACATCGGCAAGTGCTTCCACACCTTCTTCGCCTGTTCTGATCTTTATAACGTTATCAAGGCTGTAAACAAAGATCTTACCGTCTCCGATATGTCCGGTATAAAGAGCCTTTTTAGCTGCTTCTACAATATCCTCTACGGGGATCTTGCTTACAACAACTTCAAGCTTGATCTTAGGAAGAAGTGTCGCATCCATTTCAACACCTCTGTACATCTCGCCGGAGCCCTTCTGAACACCGCAGCCCATTACCTGGGTAACTGTCATTCCTGTTACCCCGAGATCGTTCATTGCTCTTCTAAGCTTGTCATAACGTGAAAGTTTTGCAATGATCGAAACCTTATGAATTGCAGAATCAGATTCAATACCGCTTTTAACTACCTGAACAGAAGCCCTCTTCTGGAATTCTGTTGCTTCATTATAATCACTTACACCGAGGTCTGTGTTCTCATTTACTGCCATGTTAAGAGTGTTGGAAACATCCATGATAGCAAATCCTGAATATGCTGATGCAAGACCGTGCTCTGTGGAATCAAGTCCTAAGATTTCCTCTTCCTCAGAAACCCTGAGTCCTAATGTAGCCTTGATGAGAGCGAATGAAACTGTGATCATTACTGCTGTCCAGAGAGCTGTTGCAAGCATACCTGTAAGCTGGATTCCGAGAAGCTTTGTGCCGCCGCCGTAGAAAAGGCCAATCATTTCATTGCCTTCTGCGTCTGCGATAGAATAGCCGGGTGCTGCATTTGTAGCGAAAAGACCAACAGCTATTGTTCCCCAGATACCGTTTAAGCAGTGAACTGCTACAGCACCTACAGGATCATCAATGCGAAGCTTGTGATCAAGGAACCATACGCCGAAGCAAACGAGAAGTCCTGCTACGATACCGATAATAGAAGCTCCGAATGCATCTGTTACATCACAGGGAGCTGTTATTGCTACAAGTCCTGCAAGTGAAGCATTTAAACACATTGAAACATCAGGCTTACCATATCTTACCCATGTGAAGATCATGCAGGTTACAGTTGCAAGTGCAGGTGCGATGGTTGTTGTTACAAAAACTGAACCGAGCTGTTCAACTGATGTACAAGCCGCACCGTTGAATCCGTACCAGCCGAGCCAGAGAATGAAAACACCAAGTGAAGCTGCTACAAGATTGTGTCCGGGAAAAGCATTTACCTTTGTTACATTACCTTTATCATCTCTTTCAAACTTTCCGATACGGGGTCCTAAGAAAGCTGCTCCGATAAGAGCTGCAATTCCGCCTACCATGTGGATGCAGTTAGAACCGGCAAAATCGTGGAAACCGATCTGTGCAAGCCAGCCGCCGCCCCATGTCCAGTGTGCTTCTACCGGATAGATAAGTGCTGAAATAACTGCTGAATATACACAATATGATATGAATTTGGTTCTCTCAGCCATGGCTCCTGAAACGATAGTAGCTGTCGTTGCACAGAATACCAGGTTGAAAACGAAATTCGACCAGTCGAAATTTGCATAATCGGTAAAGATATCAAATCCGGGTTTACCGATGATTCCCATCAGGTCTTCTCCGAGGAAGAGACCAAATCCGATAAGGATAAATACTACTGTTCCAATACAGAAATCCATAAGGTTCTTCATTATGATATTTCCTGTATTCTTTGCCCTTGTGAAACCTGCCTCGCACATTGCGAAACCGGCCTGCATCCAGAATACCAGTGCAGCGCCGATCAAAAACCATACTCCGAAAACGCTGCTGTCAATCGCAGTTAAGATCTCTTCATTCATTTCATTTCTCCTCCAAACCTGATCTAAAAGCATCCGCACCCCGCAGCTTCATTGCATACGCGATACGTTTTCCGATTGAAAAGTTATTCAATCAAAAAAGCGATGCAGCGGCACACTGCATTCCTGCAGCATGATGCCCCGTTGCATCGCTCAAAATAACAAAATCTATGTTTTATTTAATCACACGGAACCCGCAGTAAATGCTGATTCCTCTAATAAAGTGACCAAAACATATTGTTTTTTAAATACTCCGCGGATAAGAATTTAAAAACATAAAGGCGTCTTGGAGAAAATTTCCAAGACGCCTTTGTCCTTGAGTGCAAGTCTACAACATCGATAATGATATGTCAAGCACTTTTATAAGTTATTTTTTAATCTATAGCATAAGTTATTGAAGAATCCTGTGCTCCGGCATAATTCGTTGCCCAGGTCTTTGCATTTGCAGCCGTTCTTGAGGAATAGCTGTAATTGCTTGAAGGTCTCCAGCTTGTAGCATCAAGGCTGATGCTTGAAATATCGGATGAAAGCACACTTCCGGAATCTGTAAAGTTGCCTACTCCCATATCATTTACAACAGATCCCTTGTAAGAACCTGCTGAGAAATAGTTCTTCTCTGAGTAGATATTGCAGTCTGTATATGGTGTATATCCGAGGTTAAAGTTATATACATAGTTATTATAGCAATGGAAATAACCATATCTCATAAGTCCCGGTGCACGTGTAAGTGTTGTATTGAAATAGCAGTTGCAGATAGTCATGCAGGGATATCCGTCATAGGTAGAAGCTCCGTCCTCTGAAGGATAACCAAGGATAAGACCGTATTTATGACCTCCGAAGAAGCAGCCTGTTACCGAAACATAGTTAGCCTGAAGTCCTACATAGAGGAACTTATCTGTATCATTTTCATGAGTTGATGTATCTGAGGTCATATCGTGTCCCGGCCATGAGCAGTGATCAAGCCAGAAATTATTGCCGTCTGAAATATACATCTGGATATCATCATTTTCGTTAATGCTTACAGCATGTGAGAAAATGATATTCTTATATACATTATTTCCTGATGAAGAAATGTTGCGGAAATGAATGTTATAAAGAGTATGCGCATCATAAGAACCGATAAAGGTCTTGTTTGATCCTACGCTAACCTTTGTGAGTGAGCTCTGTGAAAGGTCTGCACCAATGATGATAGTATAAGGTGTTGAACCTGATGCATAAGTCTGAAGGTCTGAAAGAGATGTTACTGTAACAGTCTTTCCGAATACACCGCCTGTAACTGATGCCTTTTCATTTCCGTTCATATCCTTGCTGTAGCCGGCAAAACCTTCAGCACCATAGGAATTTACCCTGAAGCACTGAGCTGATGATCCGCTGTAGGATGAAAGCTTATAGCTGCTTCCGGAGAGAGTTATCGCAAGTGAGTTGTTATTATAACTTACAATCTTGTAATTAAGAGCGTCTCCGTTTGTATCTGTCTTTACGGATGCTATCTTCCAATACTGTGTCTTATCACCTGAGGTAACAGCTGTGGATGTAACTGCAACACCACTTGTTACACTGCTTCCTGAAGGTGTAAGGCAATAACCTGTTTCCGAATTTATGATCCTATAAACACCCGAAGCAACATAACTTAATATCCATCTGTTTGATGTTGAAGAATCACTGTCAGTTGTTACTGTTCCGCCGTTAGAACTGCTTCCTGTGAGATAATATCCGTCAGAGCAGTTTACAAAATTCAGCTCCTGATTGGGATATACAGATGACAGTCCCGAAGAGCTTGAAGAACTGCTGGAACTTGAAGAAGAGCTTGAGCTCGATGAACTGCTTGAGCTTGAGGAAGAGCTCGAATCACCAGTTGACTCAAACTTAAACTGCTGGCATGCAAGTCCGTTATAAGTCCAGGTATTGATATTTCCGCCGTCATCTGTTGACCAGCCATAAACATCAAGTGCCTGTTCCTCATCGCTGCACTTTGTAAGAAGGCAGTAAGCACCGTCTGTATCACTCTCAACAACCTTGAATTCCTGAGGATCGAGACCGTTTTCGTCATAGATCTGAACATTGGTGCCATCGCTTGTTCCGCCGTTTGTGACATCCATCATCCTGCCGCCGCTCATTCCGCTCTGCAGTGTGATATAATTGCTGCCCTGATTTTCAACATACCATTTCTGGCAGGAATAGCCGTTTCCGGTGTACTGCTGAACGTTGGCACCATTGCTGTCGTCTCCGTCTTCAACCTCTACATATTTCTGGCTGTTTATATTCTTGATATAATACCAGCCGTCAGAGATAAGCTCATCCTCGTCATCATCTGATGATGAACTTGAGCTTGAAGAGCTGCTGGAGCTCGAAGAACTGCTTGATGGCCATGAAGCCTGTTCGAAATACCAGATCTGGTTATCAGATCCTTTATATGTATATTCCTGAACGTTTGCTCCTGATGTGGATCTTGCATGGTAAACATCAAGAGCTGACTCAAAATCCGAAACCTCAGTTGCAATATAATATCCGCTATTGTCGTCAGCTTCCAGGATTGCAAAATTCTGTGCCGAATATCCATTATTTGTATAAATCTGTATATTTGTGCCATCTGAAGAATCACCGTCTGCAACGTCGAGTGATATTCCTCCGCTCATGTCTGTTGCAGGATGAAGTCTGTAATATCCTGTAGAACTGTTTTCCTCCAGTATCCATCTCTGTCCTAAAGAACCCGTACCTGTAGACTGAATGACATTTGCACCGTCTTCTGCAGAATCATCTTCTACTGTCAGATACAATCCGCTGTTCTTGTTCTTGATGTAGTAAATGTTTCCGCTTTCAGGCTCAATAGCCTCGGCATTTACAGCAGTCGCCGGCAAAATAGTAAGCGATGCTGCCAGCATAGCTGCTGTCGTAACGACCGAAGCTATGCCTTTAAGTAACTTTCTCATTAATCTTTCCCTCCTGTTTCAAGGCCTCTCATACCTTGTATTTTTATTAATACAATTTTAATTCATATCCAATTTAATTTCAACATGTTGAACAGTACAAAAGAGCAATTAACAAAAAAGCTGTCTATTTTGAACAATACATTACAATTTATAAGTGATTAAACGTAATACATCTTTTTATTTTTTGTAAATTTATAGTTACTGTTCACACGCTTTCAGCGTGCTCCAGTAACGGGTTTTGCCATTTAAGATTGCCCCCTCTGTGTGGCATATACTAAGCTCAGCTTTGCTTCGCTAAGTATTATGCGCATACGGCAATGGGCAAAACCCAGTGTTCAGTCAGAGTTATTGTGGCATAACTGCGCAGCGGAGTGCGCAGTTTGCCTGTGAACAGTAACAATTTATATTCTCTTGGGATCAAATAATCTAACATGGACTTGATTGTGAATACTTTAACGCATAAAAGCGTTAATGCGTTAAATTTGTGCTTGATTAAATCATAGTTTAATGATATATTATGATACAACCGTTGAAAGACTAATAAAAGAAATGGCAAAAGTCATTATCGGGATAATTCGGAGGAGATTTCAAAATGGAGAAAAGAATTACAGCTACGACAACATTACTGGGGCTTTTAGGCTCACCGGTATCACACTCTACATCACCTGCCATGATGAATCTGGCAGCTTCACTTTTGGGTCTTGATTATGCATATCTTGCTTTTGATGTAAAAGAGGATCAGGTTCCCGCTGCACTCGATGCAATGCGCACCTTAAATATCAGAGGCTATAATGTAACAATGCCCGATAAGATCGCTGCAGCAAAGAACGTTGATAAACTTTCCCCCGCATCGGAGATCATCGGGGCAAGCAACACCGTTGTAAACGATAACGGCGTTCTTACAGGATATATCACCGACGGAGAAGGATATGTAAATATGCTCAAAGACAACGGCATTGACATCAAGGGTAAAAAAGTCGTTGTTGCCGGAGGCGGCGGAGCTGCTACAGCTATAGAAGTTCAGAGTGCTCTTGACGGAGCCGCAGCTGTAACCATTTTCAATATCAAAGATAAATTTTTCGATAGAACACTTGCAACTGCAGACAAGATCAAAGAAAAATGTCCTGACTGCGAAGTAAAGGTATGTGATCTCGCAGATACAGACGCACTTGCAGAGGAGATTTCAAAATCAGATATCTTTTCAAATGCGACCATCGTAGGAATGAAGCCAATGGAAAATGAAAGCATCATTAAGGATACTTCAGTTTTCCGTCCCGGTCTCATTGTAACAGACGCTGTTTACAACCCTGTTGAGACCAGGCTTCTCCGCGAGGCAAAGGCAGCAGGCTGCACAACCATCGGCGGAAAGGGCATGCTCATGTGGCAGGGAGTCGCCTCCTTCAAGCTCTTCACAGGACACGATATGCCTGTAGAGGAGATCAGAAAGGCATTCTTCAGCTGATAAAAATCTGCTTCCCGGGTCTTATAACTCGGGAAGCAGTATCTGTAATGTAAATATATTGTCTTTTGCGTTGGTGGTTATCGTTCCGCCGTATTTTTCCGCCGTATAGCGCATACTCTTTATTCCAAATCCATGCTCGTTTTTCTCGTATTTCGTTGTAACGGGCATTCCGTTCTCATACTTTATCGTTCCCTCAAAATAATTCTGAACCTGAATGACCATTATATCGCTCTGATCGATTATTTTTAAGTCGAGAACCCTTTTCTCATGCTCGTCAATTTTTAAGACAGCCGTAATAGCATTATCAAGAGCATTTCCAAAAAGAGCATAAATATCATGCGGCTTCATAAAGCCAAGTCTGCTTCCGTCTGCCATACAGGTAAAATTAATAAAATGATTTTTGCAAAAGAGGAGCTTATCCATAAGGATCACATCCAGCTGCTTGTTTCCCGTATCAACAGTACTGTCATAGATCATTATGTCGTTTTCAAGACCTTTAATATACTCTTCTCTTTCATCCTCCATAGAAATATTCTTAAGCGCGCGGAGCTGATGTTTCAAGTCATGACATTTACGGTTGATCCGGTCGATCGTCTCCATCTTAATGTCATACTGCTCTTTCTGACGGCTTAAAGTCATCTGGATTCCTTCGATATCCCTTTGAAGGATTATATTTTCTTTCTGGCTTACCTGTACCCATACAGCATAAAAACAACAGAGCATATCGAGGATCCTGAAGAGTATTTTTTCTGTGACCATTGCCGTATTATCTGTCTTTACCCACATTTCCATTACACTTATGAACCAGACAATGAGGACTATAGTAGAAACAGAAATTATGGAATTTCTGTTGACTTCGATCAGTCCGCTGTTGTAGATTTTTTTTACAAAAAACAGATAATAAACCATAAATACAAGGATATATATGCCTAAAAAGATCAAAGGATACCCAACTCCGCTAAGCTCCGTTATCATCATGAAGTCAAATGCTATATGCTGCACCGCACAGGCACACAGACTGCAAAAGATCGCCGTATACAGACTTATTTCCATACAAAGCCAGGTCATGCCTATTATGGATAAAAGATATGTACCCCAGTACAGAAGCTGCATCAAACCGATCTCTTCAACTTTTATAAAGCTGTTTGCAGCATAGCTGATGATCAAAAGCACAGCGGAAGACATCACCATTCTAAGCTTGTATCCTTCCCTTTTCATTCCGGGGATCATGGTAATTATGCAGGCTGCTATAAGCTGCACCATATAAGATATTTTATTCCATTCAGTCATCATCACGAGATAATTCCCCCCATATAATTTGCCAGAGAATTTAAGAATTCCTTTTTCTTCGAGCGGCTCATTTTCAGTCTCTCTCCACCTATACAGATATCCTCTTTCTCAACTCTTTCAACATATTTGAGATTCACGAGGTAACAGTTATTACAACGCTTAAAAGCGGGTCCTGCCAGTTTTTCTTCCAGTTCTTTAAGAGATGCTTTCTGCTTAAAGATCCCGTCCTTAGTATGGTAATATAGATAGTGTCCGTTTACCTCAACAAAACGCAGGTCGTCCGTCGATATCCTCTGAACTCCTCCTGCCGATGTTATCAGGATGTTTTTTGGTTTTTTCAGCCCTATGACTGCAAAAGCACTTTTAAGCTTCATGGAAAAAGAATAATAATCTATCGGCTTTAATATAAAATCAAATGCCCTGACCTCATATCCGCGTATCGCCATCTGAGCCATATTGGTAACGAAAATAAGACAGACCTTTCCGTCTGTCTTTCTGATTTCTTTTGCAGTTTCTATACCACTAAGAGATCCCATATCAATATCAAGGCAGATCATGTCATAGCTGCCGTCAAACTCTAAAAGAAAAGACTCTCCGGAATCAAAGCATTTAAGCTCCAATTCCTCTGAGATCTCTTTTCCAAGCCGCTCCATACTTTCGCATATGCAGTCGCGTGCCTCTTTTTCATCATCTACTATTGCAATCTTATACATCCTGTCACCTTATTCAGATCATCAAAATACGCCGATCTCAAGTGAAATTTTTTCCGATAAATATATTTTATCAAAAGATGATCTTATATACAAAAAAGTATATTATCATCGAAACTCCGCCGGTTATGAAGGTCACAAGAATATTGTAGACCTGCGGGCTGAAGTTCTGCTGGGCGATTGGCAGCCAGAGTCCGTTTATAGCATTGCAGAAAACCGATATCAGTATCCAGGCAATTATATACCATACTATCTGCCTTCCTATATTTCCCTTACTCTTAAAAGTTATATTTCTCTGCAGAGGAAAATTTATACACTGGGCTAAAAATGCTCCTATCTCGTATGATAAAAAATAGCCTAAGCCTCCGCCGATAATAACATTTCCGGCTGCATCCCGGGCTATATCATAACCCAGGATGTTCCATTTATAAGAATAGCCGAACATATTCATCTGAATTTGCGGCCACATAAATTCCGTTCCCGCAAGTTTAATACCAAAAAGATAAGGCAGAAAAGTAAACATCAGATACTGAAAGATAGTTACGCTAAGACTGAAAACATAAAAATAAAAAATCTGATATAAAATCTTAGACAGCTTCGGATGAGCTTCACTGAATTTATTCCACTTATCCTTCAATTTCCACCTCTGCGTTTCCGATACGGCTGTATGCATTGATCTTTACCTTCTTTCCGCCTTCCGGCTTTACTATTGCCAGTGCTTCTCCATAATATGTATCTGCAGTATCCGAAAGATAGCTCTTGATATAATAAGGACATGCACTTCCGAAAGCCAGCAGCTTTCCGCCTTCAACCTCTATTTTTATTTCAGCTCTCTCCATCGGCTTGACGATACCGTTTTTATCTGTAAATTTAAGTCTTATATAGGCAAGGTCATTCTTTTCCAGTCGTTTATTCTCTGGTTCAAGCGTCAGAACCGTTTCCTCGGAGGCTGTTCTTAAAACCTTCTCCGCAAGCTTCTTTCCGGCTCCGTCAAAGGCAACTGCCCTTAATTCACCGTCATGATACTTTGTTTTAAAAACAAATTTACAGTCTCCGTTAAAACGTTTCGTTCCAAGCTTTTTCTTATTAAGAAAAAGACTTACATGATCTGCCTTCGCATAGACCTCAACCTTTGCATCGGCACCTTCACAGCCGCGCCATGACCAGCTCTCCATCGCATTTGACATCTTCCAAGCAGACGGAGAATGCTTCTGATCTGTGTAACATACCGGAACCACTGCGAGCCCGATCTTATCAATACCGAAAGCAACACGGGTATAGCTCATTTCAGCAAGCGGTTTTCCCGTAAGGTCGATCCTTCCGGAGCCCGCTGCCACCCAGCCTTTTCCGTGCGAAAAGTCAGGTGCATAATCCGCATATTCCCAGGAGCCTACTCCTACCTCGCCTAAATAGTCAATTCCCGACCATACGAAATCACCGATGATCCTCGGATTTTTCTTCGCAAGTTTCATGAATTTATAAGCATCCGAGCAGAAAGTCTCACTTCCTAAAATATATCTGTCAGGATATTTTTTTAAGTCATGCTCATAGCGCTTTATTCCATAGTTATATCCTGCAACGTCCATTGCCGCGAACGCGCCCTTTGTCTTCAAGTCACAGGGATAAAGTGAAGCACCCCATTTCATAAAGTCTGCACCTAAAAGTCCTGCAAGGTTATTGAAAAATTCACTTCCAACAGCCTTCTTTTTACCCGTATCGGCTGCCTCCTGCTCTGCCTTCTTATCAGAGTAAACGCCAAATCCCATAGAGCTCAAAAGATTAAAGAAAATATTTATCCCGCAGCTTACAGGTCTGGTTGGATCAAGTCTGTGAAGCTCCTCCGTCATCCTTGCACAGAGCTTTATTCCTCTCTCCTGCGCACTTTCTCCTACTTCATTTCCTGTGGAATAGATTATGACCGAGGGGTGATTAAAGTCTTTATCTACCATATCGACAAAGTCTTCCGCAAAATTGCTCTCAACCTCTGTTGCGTAATCATACTTGGTTTTGTGCATATACCACATATCCACGTATTCGTCCATGACCAGCATTCCAAGCTCGTCACAGGCACGGAGCACTGCCTCTGAGCATGGATTATGCGCACTTCTTACTGCGTTATAGCCATTGTCCTTTAAGATTTTTATTTTTCTATAGGCTGCAAAATCATATTCTGCCGCGCCTAAGATTCCTTCATCATGATGAATGCAGGCTCCCAGGAGAAGTTTTCTTTTTCCGTTAATGCAAAGTCCTTTATCCTTTGTAAGAGAAACTTCACGGATACCGAATTTCTCTTCAAAGGAATCTTCCCCAAATGTCACTTTGCAATTATAGAGATCAGGACTGTCACTGTTCCAAAGCTTCGGCTTATCGATCCCGGCTTTTATGCGGCAATCCCCATCAGTTACGACTGTCTTTTCCCATACCTTATTTCCATCAGGATCAAATATCTCTGCCTTAAGGGAACCGGCAGCATTAGTCTTTACAGATAATTCCAATATTCCTTTTCTAAAATCTACTGTCTTTATCTTAAGTCCAAAGGGCTTTATATATTTCTTTGGCCTGACTTCCAGCCATACAGGCCTGTAAATCCCTGTTCCCGAATACCATCTTGAATTTGGCTGGTCGGAATTTGTAACCTCGACCCTTAAAATATTATCCTTTGAAAAATCGATCTCATCTGTGATATCCACCATAAAATGAGTATAGCCATAATGATGATATGCCTTTTTTACGTTATTAATATATACCTTTGCCTTATGATATACTCCTTCAAAGTAAAGGCTTATATTTTTATTTTTCCATTCCGGATCTGCCTTCAGCACCTTCTCATAAACATAATCATTTACCATGATCCAGCCGTTGTTGACTCCGCAGACACTCTTTGAATCCTTCTTGTCGAGCAGCATTGCATCATGCGGCAGAGAAAGCGCAAAAGCGCTCTCTCTTTTTCCCTTTTGGTAACATATCCAGTTATTATTAAAATCGATTTTTTTCATTGCTTCTCCTATATCTTAAACTTCTGATCCTGCAACGACCGTTTTTTCTCTTTTCATGAAAGAGGCAATTATCATAAGTAAAATTCCAACGCCGAGTATTATTCCGATAGAAATAATATTTGAAACCTGTGTGGCATCTCCAAAAAGATTAACACCCTGAAAGGCATCTACGAAAGAGCCTACCTGATTGGTCAAGTGTTTGATGCATCCGTAGCTAAAACATGCTGTGGCTATTACCGCGAGGAAATCAATATCCTCAAAATACATTATCACCGAAGCTGCTATGCCGATAAGCAGTACAGTCACTATGCTTACATCAAAGGCGTTGTGCGCGCCTGCCCAAAGGCAGAAATGCACAAGTCCTATAATTTCCAATACAGCAGCCAGTATCACAGGAATAACTCCTATTGTCTTTTTATATTTAAACTTCTCCATTTTGAACTACCTCCTCAATACTGATTTTCTCTTCTTTTCTGCATTTTCTGAATCCCATGATAAGACAGATTATCTCTATTAACGAGAAAAGAACTATGAGGCCGGTTCCAAGAGGTTTCCACCAGGGAGTAACCGATACTATCTTTGAATTAACGCTGTAACCGTTCATCGCACTGCTGTTGGCTACCATGTAAAGATAATCATGTACTGATTTTCTTAATAATCCCAAAAGATATCCGTCATCATTCGACTTGATCAGCTCTGCTACGGCGCTTGATGAGCCTCCCCCAAAGTCAAGACAGTAATTGTCTACACCTGCTTCAAGAGTAGTTGCAAAGTGACCTTTATAAGTACCCTCAGGATAGATGACAGCATCAGTTTCCTGCTGACCCTTAAATCCCCATTCGTTTTCAACAACCTCTGTACAAAGTGCCTTGCTTGCCGAGCTCCAAACAAGTCCGATCCTGTTGTAGGCATGCATTACCGCATGTGCTCCTGCCACTGCAAGTGAACCTTCAACACCTCTTAAAGCGCCTTCTCTCAAAGCCTGTTCGTTGCAAAATACCGCAACACCTTCACGATTGTTTTCCTGATCATTTCCTATAAGGTGTTTACTTCCGACTGCAATTCCTTTTGCCTCTGCAGCCTCAACCTCAGGGATTTCGCAAAGATAATTCATGTTTGCATCTTCGGAATAATACTCGAAATTTCTTCCTCCGAAAGGTGTTCTGTGAAGATTTACCCCCGGCATCCAGTCCTCTGTCATGCCGAGATACAAGCACTCTTCAGCCATTAATGCGCCCCTGCGTGCCATCAGGTCTTTATTAAATGTTGATGCAAGAACTATTTCTGTAGGGAATGAGCAGTCCTGTCTTCCGTCACCGAATTTCTTTTCATCAAAGGTTCCGCCAACACCATCGGGTCCGTCTCCTGCAACTATAGCCGGTTTACCGACTGAAGTAACTTCCTTGGTTCCAAAGTTATCAGCAAGATTTGACGCAAGTTCCTCGATAGTAAACTGATTTAAGTATTCTTCCCATTTTTCATCATCATATTCAAGTCCTATCATTGCAGCGAGAGGAATTCCCTTATTGTCTCCCTGAACATAATCAGCCACCGAAGCTGCATCTTCCGGTTTTTCGTAAGTATCTCCGGAAAGAAGCTTTATCATATCATCAGTAAGTTTGAGCTGTGTTGCTTTTACGGGATAAGTTGCATCCCAGTCCTGTCTTGAAAGATAAGTTACAGTTCCTTCTTCCCAGCTGTTAGGATCTGCATCCTCAAAACGGTTGGTTACTTCTTCTCCCGTATATCTCGAATTATGATAGCTTTCTGCATCAAATTTTTCCTGCCAGTTATAAACATTATCAGCATTGACTGCTGAAGCTGATCCATCAGGCTCAGTCATGCCCTCAGCGCCCTTAGCGGCAAGAACCTTATTTACTGCATCGTGCGCATTATCACCGAGTGTGATATAGTATTCACCCTCACTCATGATATATCCTTTTGCCTTTTTACGATCATAACTTGCAAGAAGATATTTATCACAGTCAATGGTCAAGGTTTCACTTTCACCCGGCTCAAGGATTCCTGTCTTTGCAAAATTCAAAAGCTGGATAGATGATTTTTCCACGAGATTTTCCTTCTCATAATCACCATAAGGAGTCTGAGCATATACCTGAACTGCTGACTTTCCGGCTCTGTCTCCGGTATTGGTAACTGTTGCCGTTACCTTTATATCATCCCCGTCAATTTCCACCTTATCGAGCTTTTGCTCAAAGCTTGTATAGGAAAGTCCGTAACCGAAAGGATACTGTACTTCGTTAGCATAATTCCAGTTCTTTCCGTCAGAAGATCCTGCCTTGCTGTCTGCATTTCCGTTTCCTAAAACACTGTCTTCATAACGTGTCTCATAATATTTATATCCTATATAAATACCCTCGGCCTGTACTGTCGAATATGTAACGGCTTCATCGGCATCATCAACTTTCTCAAGAACTTCATCAAGATTTGCCCATTCCTGATTATTAAAACTTCCATTCACTACTGCCGGTGATGAAAGTGAATTGTAGGCATAAGTATCTGTCAGATGTCCTGAAGGATTCTCCTCACCCATGAGTATTTTCGCAACTCCTTCAAAACCTCTCTGTCCGGGTTCTCCGATCCAGAGACATGCATCTACGCCGTAATCATCGAGCCATCCGAGCTCCATTGGATTTCCGCTGTTTACAAGTACAATGACTTTTTTAAACTTTCCGGAGGACTTTATCATATCCAGCATATCTTTTTCCTGCTGATGCAGAGCAAGCTGACTGATACCTTCGAACTGATCCTCCATCTCGAGCTCCATGCCCTCTCCGCCTTCACGGGCCAGCATTACGATAGCCACATCATTGTAATCATTTTCCCAGGATGATCTGAGTTCATCTGTATAGAATGATATTTCTTCTTCTCCAAGTGACAGCACGCTTGTTGTCTGTGTCAGAAAATCAAACTTACCTGTTCCTCTCTGTAGTTCACTTGCCTTATATGCATCAAAAAGCGTATCATTTATAACCATTCCGGCTTCTGAAAATGCAGTATAGGGGTCTATGCAATACTCTGTCTCGTAACCCTTCGAACCGGCAGATGAGCTTTTATAAAGCGGCTGTACAAAATCGTGTCCGAATAATGTCACTCTGACCCCGCTTTTAAGCGGAAGAGCATTATTGTCATTTTTTAATAATACGGCTCCCTCAACCTCTTCCTGCACTGCCTCATCATAAGTATCAGTAATGAGTTTCTGCAGATTCTCTGCGTTGAGTTCTCCGTATTCACTTTCATAATAGCTTGTATCTTCTCCGGCATTTTCATTCACGACTTTACTCGTCTGAATGCCCAGTGCCTGATTAATTGTACCCTCGTAACCTTTCATGCAGCTTAAACCCACTGTTGTTGTAACAAGAAGGAAAGCTGTAGTTGACGCAAGTCCTGTCCACAAGATCGAATGTCTTCTCATTTTTTATCCTGTCCTTATCCATGCAATTTATAAGTGACCCACCCTCTGTAAAATTTGCGCAAATTAATTATGGGTATATGATAAATTTTTCGACATTCTATTTCAATATTTCGTGCATGACATGCAGTTTATTGTGCATGATTTGCAAAAAATATGTTTTAGTTTGAAAATTGCACTGAATGCGGATTACTGCAATTTAAAATTCAAAAATATATTTTATTGTCAAGTTGACGCCACTCTTGACAATAGATAAAAATAAATGCTGAAATGTCATTACCGACGGCGAAGAACTCAAGGACAATAGTTTTTTCTCCGTCGGTCAAGGTATTTTAGCATTTATTTTTATCCAGTCAAGAGCAAGCTGCTTACGCAGTGGCTGTCAGGAACCTCAGGCTCAGAATCTAAGAACAATTATTGTGGACATCCGGAAGTTTGTATGTGCAGATTATGCCCAGTCAACTTCTTATTTGTAAAAAATATACTCTGATGAGTAATATATTAGATTTGTGGCATACTTCGAACTGAAAAACTTGATATAATATGCTCTAATGAACAATATCCTGGATTTATGGCATACTTTGAACTGAAAAACTTGACCCATTCTCTGTGTTTTAGGTACACTTTCTTCTTTTTTCTTTCACACAGCTGCTGCATTTCTTTTTCTTTTTTGCCTAAAACGGCACGTTTTCTGTGTTTTAGGTACACTTTCTTCTTTTTTCTTTCTTCACGGCTGCTGCATTTCTTTCCCTTTTTTGCCTAAAACGGCACATTCTCTCTGTTTTAGTCATACTTTCTTCTTTTTTCTTTCACACGGCTGCTGCTTTTCTTTCCCTTTTTTGCCTAAAACGGCACGTTCTCTCTGTTTTAGTCATACTTTCTTCTTTTTTCTTTCACACGGCTGCTGCTTTTTTTCTCTTTTTTGCCTTAAATGCCACAAAAATTCAATCTTAGTCATATTTTCTTCGCCTCTATGAAATATGCTCTGGCAAGTGTACGTTTGATTTCATGACATACTTTGGATTGACTCACAGTTTCCAGGATGTCCATAATAATTGTTCTTAGATTCTGAGCCTGAGGTTCCTGACAGCCACCGCGCCAGCGGCCTGCTCTTGACTGGATAAAAATAAATGCTAAAATGCCCTGACCAACTGAGAAAAACCTATTGTTCTTGAGTTCTTCGCCGTCGGTGACGACATTTCAGCATTTATTTTTATTTGTAGTCAAGAGTGGCGTCAACTTGACAATAAAATATATTTTTGAATTGTAAATTACAGTAATCCGCATTTACTGCGGGTTCCGTATGATTAAGTAAAACAAGCTACAAACAGGCCCGCAGCGTAACTGCATTAAGTGGCTTGTTTGAGTAGAGTACTTAGCGAGGTTTTCTCGAGCTTAGTACGAACCATACAAGTTTGCTTAGCGAGGTTCTTTCGAGCTTAGCAAGCTTGTTTGCATGACTTTGAGGCACGCAGTGGCGAAAAGTCATAACTTCCCATCATCTCTTTTCTCTTTTTCTTCCGTTGGGGAACCAGCCTCTCTCAACTCTCTTCTCCTGCTCAAATAGTTCCACAATGCACCAGATGCAGGTAATTCCAAGAATAGGATGAAATATACCGGTGCAAAGAAGCATAAATACGCCTATTATCAGGCCATCGATATGAAAGTTCATTTTTTCCTCCCAAATTTATGCAAAAATCTCATTTTTATAAATCTTTCTTTCATAATAGTTTATAAATTGTTAACTTGAAACTTTTCCAGAATTGACTATAATATAATTATAAGATTTGTATACAATATACATCTAACCTCCCCCCTTTTCCGATGTATATTGTATGGGAAGGAGTCGGATATGAGTACAACAAACGATCTCGTATTTAACATAGAGAATTTGTTCAATTACAGTGTATCTGATCAGGTAGATGCTCTTAACAGCATGATGCTTGTCAGTGAAGCTGCAAGTTCGGATTATCCGACCAGTAACAAAGATAATCTTTCCCTAACCCTAACCAACGTTTCGGCTTAAAGCCGGAATTGGTTTACTTTCCTCTTCTCGGGCACCGGTGCTTCCCCTGGCACGGTGCCCTTCTTTCTTTATATCTTTATTTAAAACATCTCTTTATGATATCAATAATTATATCCTGCTCTTCCGGCTTCATTTTATTATCACTCGGAAGGCAGAGACCACGTTCAAAAATATCCTCTCCAATATCCTGAACCCCGTCATCAGACTTAATATATGCATTACTTATGGCTCTGCCGCTGCCTTTAGCTGTTATAAAAGGATTCAGACGATAAATAGGCTGCATGTGCATAGGCTTCCAGATCGGTCTTCCCTCTGCGTTGAATTCGGCTATTTTTTCAAGTATCTCTGTCGGGCAGCTTTTGCCCTCTTCTGTTATATACAGAGCATCTTTTTCGCCCCTGACCTGCTTACACATGGCTTCCTTATCTATTATCAGACAGCTGAGCCAGAAATTAGGCTCCGAATTCTTCTCATCAAACGGATTCATTTTTACCGGAAGATCCTTAAATCCTTCTTTGTATCTTTCATATATCGCCCTTTTCTGCGCAATATGCTCTTCAAGATAAGGCATCTGGCCGCGGATAACTCCTGCAATAACATTGCTCATTCTGTAATTATATCCAAGCTCTTCGTGCTGATACCAGGCTGCATCTTCCCTCGCCTGAGTCGACCATTTTCTGACCTTTTCTGCCTGAACCTTGTCATCTGTGAGAAGTACGCCGCCGCTGCTTCCGGTAATTATCTTATTTCCGTTCATCGATATTACAGACACATCTCCGAAACATCCGGTCTGCACTCCCTTATAGGTCGCCCCGAAGGACTCGGCTGCATCCTCTACGATAAGTGCGCCATGAGCATCGCATATCTTTCTGATCTCATCGATCTTTCCGGGGGTACCATATAAATGAGCGATCACGAGAAGCTTTACCTCAGGATAAATTTCAAAAGCCTTCTCCAACGCCTCAGGATCCATGTTCCAGCTGTCATATTCCGTATCGATAAAAACAGCCTCTCCGCCTTCATATGCAACAGGATTTACAGTTGCATCAAAAGTCATATCTGAACAAAATACTTTTTTACCTTCCAGACATCCGTGTGCAACCTTCGGCTGACCGTAAAGCTTTTCTGCACAAAGCCTGATTGCAAGGTGAAGTGCAGCAGTTCCCGAAGAAAGAGCAACTGCATATTTTCTGCCTATCTTTTCTGAACAAAGACGCTCAACCTCGTTGATATTCTTTCCTACTGTTGACATCCAGTTAGTCTCATAAGCTTCCTGCATATATTTAAGCTCCTCACCATGCATGGTCGGTGTGGAAAGCCATACTTTTTCCTTAAAAGGCTCGATGCCCTTAAATCTCTCATCAGTCATAATTATTATGTCTCCTTAATCTCAATTAAAAAAATCTAACTCTATATCTGCATCATCCGATTCATTTAAGCATATCCTTACATTGTAGAGGTCGCTGAATTCCACAAACTTTTCGGCATCTTCCCTGCTGCAGCCCGTCTTGATCTTTCTCTCTATAAGTCTTTTTCTCAAGATATCTTCATCAGCTTTTAATGAAATAGTCAGGTCTGCAAAATTTTTAAGTTCAGACCATTTATCCCTTTTAAGAAGAAGATAATTTCCCTCGAGTATTACTATATCCTCTGTCACTATCTGCGCATCTTCTTTTGGATTATGCGTAGTACGGTCATAATCCGGCCAGCCACAGTTTTCTCCCGCTGCCAGCATTTTTACTCTTTCAATCAATCGGTCTACATCAAAAGTCTCAGGCGTCCCCTTCACATCCACCATTCTTATTTCCTTACCATCCCTTACTAGGCTGTGTGTCAGTAGATAATCCTGATATCTGTGAAATCCATCCATGCCTATCACAGCTAATGAATTCATATCAAGATCTTTTGAAAGATATTTTAAAAAGCTTAAAAGAGTTGTCTTTCCGGCTCCCGGAGGTGCAGCAAGCATCGCCAGAACTCTTTTTCCCTTCTTCTCCTGCAGCTCCTTCAGCCTTTGCAAAAGCGGCAAAAGCTGTTTTTGAATAAGTTCATCTGAATATTCAGCCTCTGTATCCAGTCCGTTGATCAATGCCTTATATTTCATAAATCCTCCAGCTTTGCTGATCACTTACGATCAAAAATTTCATGCGAGTCCAGCATTACAGTAAAAGGTCCGTCATTTAAGAGCGACACCTTCATATCGCCTCCAAATACTCCCTTTTCAACAACCTTTACCCTTTCCTTTGCTTTTTTAATTATATACTCATACAGATCATTTGCCATATCCGGTTTTCCTGCCTTTACAAAGGACGGTCTGTTGCCCTTTCTGCAGTCTGCATAAAGAGTGAACTGCGAGATCATTAAAAGCTCTCCGTCAACGGTCTCTATATTTAAATTTGTTTTTCCCTCCGAATCTTCAAATATCCTAAGGTCTATGAGTTTTTTAACCATTTTGTCGGCAAGTTCTTCCGTATCTGCGTCCTCGATCCCAATGAGAACCAGAAATCCCCTTCCGATCTTTCCGACAAGTTCGTTATCTACCGTGACCGATGCATCGCTCACCCTTTGAACCAAAAATTTCATTATTGATCATCCTTTATAAAACGTCAGAAATAAGGGGCCTCCATTTCAGGAAAAGCCCCATTCACAACTTATTTTCTTTTACTGTTACTTTCTCTGATAGCCTGTTATCATTGTCATAAAAAAGCAAAAACTGTAGCCCATGCAAAAAACTTATGTTGTTTCATAATATTACCGCCTTTCCGTTCATTAGCTTTTTTATTAATATTATAGCCCCTGTGACCAAAAAATGCATCCCCACAATCGTGAGGATGCATTTTTTATTTACCCATCATTTTTCCTTCAAAATAAGTGTCTATCATGCTGACAATCTTTTCTTTTGGAAGAGATTTAAGAAGATATCCCACCGGTCTCAAAGCTATGACCTTTTTAACCGTTTCCGGCTCATTATGTCCCGTAAGGAAAATTACAGGAATATCATTTCCACTGTCAGTACGAAGCATTTCTAAAAACTGTGCTCCCGTGCAGGCCGGCATTTCATAATCAAGCAGGATCAGATCCGGCGTTCTGGTTGAGAGAAAAGTAATCGCATTCATTGCAGAGTTTACAAGACTTACCCTGTACTTATCGCTAAGCCATTCTTTGATCGTTGTAAGCATGATACCGGAATCATCTACAACTAAAATATGCTTGCGTCTGTTCTTTTTCGCATCAGAGCCTGCCTCTGTAATTATCTCTGAAGCCATTTCGTTGGCATTGATCGGTCGATAATATTCCTTAAAGACACCACCTGCAAAAATATTCTCCTTAAGATGTTTTATATCGATCTCATAGCCTATAAGTATAAGCTCTAATCCGTTACTAATGCAGAAATCCCTCAAAAAAACAAGATCGCTGTCCGAGAATCTTGAAATATCATCAATATAAAGATAAGCAAGTTCTCCCAGCTTATTATCGTATTTCTTTATCTCATCCATATTCAATGCTGAGAAAACACATTCTATACCTTCCGCACTGACCTTCTGCATTATTGATTTGATGATAAATGATTCGCGGTCAGAAATAAATAATATCTTATCAGCCATTTAATTAGTCTCCTTCATGTAATCGTCAATAAGCGAAATAGCTCCATCTCTGTCCACTTCTGCCATTGCTTGTTTAAGTTTCCCGTATGTTTCTGCAAATTTGTCAGGCAAACTGTATTCCGCAAATGCTTCCATCAGTTCCTTTGCCGTATCAAAATCAAATGCCTCCAGCAATTCCTTTAAGTCATAAAGATTAGCCTTAATATCATCCTCGGCTATAAGTGGTCTGTCATCTTTTGCCGGCTTCTCTTCATCTACATTAAAGATCCTGTCAAATTCTTCATAGAACTTCCTATAATCTTCAATAACACCTTCAGTATCTGCTTCTATCTTTTCAAGATTTGATTCTCTTCCTGCCTGCTCTAGCTGCCATGCCCTCTCAGATAATTCATAAGCACCGACAAGTCTGGCCGTACTCTTCAGGGCATGTACCTGTATAGTATAGTTTTTTATATCCTTTGCATCATAAGCTTCGCGCAGCATGCTTATTCGGGTATCTGCAGTATCATGGAAATTGTGACAGATAACCTCATATACATCCTCTCCGCCTGCAAGCTCTATGCCCTTTTCAGCATCGATACCCTTTATCTCAGCTATCTTCTCTATTACAGATAATGCTTCTTCATTTTCTGCTTCTGACTCTTCATCCTTTACTGCATTTGGATCAACAATCTCTATCTTTTCTTCGGGAAGATAACTCTGTACCATTGCCTCTAACTTAACTGCATCAAGCGGCTTGGAAAGATAATTCGTGTATCCCATCTTAAGATATTCTTCTCTTGCACCCTTTACAGCATGCGCAGTAAGAACAATGATCGGTGTATCTGCATTTAACGGACAATTAGCACGAATTGCCTTCATCGTTTCCTCACCGTTCATTTCAGGCATCATCGAGTCAAGGAAGATTATATCATATTTCTTTTCTTTTGCCATTTCAACTGCTTTTTTACCGCTGAGGCTCGTTTCTATTTTAACCTTTGTTCTCTTTAACAGATTCTCGGCAACAATAAGGTTCATCTCTACATCGTCAACGATAAGGATCTCAGCATTTGGTGCATGGAATTTTTCGTCCATTAAAGCTTCATCACATGCCTCTTCTCTTCTGGATTTGTAATCTCCTATCTTATCTAAAGATCTCACCGGCTGCATGATCACAAATGAAAAACAAGATCCCTCTCCATAAACGCTGGATACTTCCAGCTTACTTCCCATTATATCGAGAAGGTTCTTTGTAATGCTCATTCCAAGACCGGTACCTTCGATCTTTTTATTTCTCTTTTCATCAAAACGGCTATAGGGTGAGAAAAGTCTGTCGATATCTTCTTCCCTGATACCGATTCCGGTATCTTTTATGCTTACCTTAAGAAGTATATTCTGCTCATCTACATTTTCGTGATGCATAGAGAATGTAACAGAGCCTTTTTCCGTATATTTTACAGCATTATTTAAAATATTCAATATGATCTGTGTGATACGTACCTCATCACCATAAAGTCTCTCAGGAATTTCCGGATCGATATCGAGCTTAAGATCAAGGTTCTTGCTGTCAGCCTTTGGCTTTGTCATATTTACAAGGTCATTTACTACCGAACTCAGGCTGTATTCTCCGAGAACAAGCTCAAATTTTCCGGATTCTATTTTTGAGAAGTCTAATATGTCATTTATAAGTGAAAGCAGGTTTCTGCTGGCGCTGTGAATATCTCTGGCATAATTTCTGATAGTCTCATTTTTCGCCTCTCTCATGATCATGGTATCCATTCCTATGATCGCATTGATAGGCGTTCTTATCTCATGTGACATCGATGCCAGAAATACTGACTTCGCCTTATTTGCACTTTCTTCAGATTTAAGAGCTCTCTCAAATGCCTGTGCCTTTTCTCTCTCAAGCTTTGCAACAACCTTATCATGCTCATCCTTCTGGGTTTTTGTCATTGAACGCAGACTGAATAATACTATCGTTATGACAGTAAATACGAGCACAAGTGTGAACATGGCAAAGAAATATATCTTAAATCCATAAGTCTCATGGGTCTCCATTTCCTTATTGAATTTATAGATCTTATCAGATACAGTCCTGCCCTCTTCATTCAGAACTTCTATATGAAATTCATGAAGTCCATATGGGAGCCGCTCATAATATATGGATTCAAGCTCGCTCTGCGCCACCTCTTTTTTCTTTTCATCAACGCCAGTCATATAATAGCGGACATAAGGATCCATCCTGGTATAATTATTCACGCATATATTTAATTCAAGGCTTGCTACTCCCTTCGGGATATTTATTGTATCATTACTGAAAATAACCCTTTCCGTACCATTCATTTTAATAGTCAGAAGTTCAGCCTTGTAATCCTTTATCCTGGATTTATAATTCTTTGTATCAAGCTCATAGACTCCATTGTTCCCTGCCATTAAAAGATGCCTGCCTTCAGCCATACAGTTCCAGGCATTGCTGGTAAGACTTCCCGGAAGCCCGTCTTTGGCATCCAACAAAGTATATTTAAGGTTTGCCTCATTAGAGATAAAGTCCTCATAATCTACGATATATACTCCTGCTCCGCCTAAAATAAAGAGTTCATCGTCATTCATAATAAGATCGTAATTATTAAAATAAGGTATGCCATTAAGTTCCCTTACGGTAAAGTTCTCATCAAGGAAACATATTCCACTTCCCGTCAGGACAAAACAACCTGTTCCTTTTTTATTCTCCACAATCCTGAGAATTACACTGGTCGTTAAACCGGATTCCGTTGATATATAACCGTCTGCATTTTCATTAGAAATGCGTAATACACCATCTCCATCAGTTCCGGCAAGTATATTACCATTGGAAAGTTCTGTAATATTAAGTACCCTTGTTGATTTTAATTCCCGTCCAAGTCTGAGTTTCTTTACTATCTCACGATCCTTAATAAAACTGAGTCCCTCATCATCAGAAATGATCAGCGAACCATCCTGTAATTCCTTTACAACTCTAACTGAACCATTTTTAAAGGACTTATCATCATCTTTCAGATAGTCCCTGAAGACTCCATTAGCACTTACTTCTATAAGGCCGTTTTTATAACCTGCTATAACAATATTTCCCGAGTCAAGAGTTTCTATAGTCCTTATCCTGTCTCCTTTAAAAAATTCCGTGAGATTATTGCTTACGCTCACCCCAAGTTTATCATCAATAATGACAAGCCCTTCATCCGTACCGGTATATATGCATCTATTCCATTCAATAACTGCATTTACGACTTCAGAATCTACATCAGACAATCTGAACATATCCCTGAAAACAGACTGATTCAGGGAAAGAAGTCCACAGCGTGACGACGTGAACCATATATTTCCCTGATAATCCTTAAAAATATTATCAACCGCGTTATTAAATTCTCCGGTCTCAATTGTATTTACGCTGCCATCTTCTCCTATATATCCTACTCCACTGTCTGCTGCAATATATGTGATACCGGACTTGTCAAAATATAAATTATTTATACGTTCAAAATTCCCGGTATCTATAGAATCCAGATATTCAAAGCCGTTTTTGTTTACAGTAAACCTGTCTATTCTTCCTATATCAGTCCCTGCATAAAGTATTCCGTTTTTATCAAACTGGGCAGATACGAACGAATGATTATGAGGCGGATATTCCGAAACATAAACGCCTCCTGAAAATAGCATAAGCTTTCCATTTGCACCAACTGTCACTATATTATCATGGTCGTCAGCACAGAACTTCTTCGACTTCTCAGCTTTATCTTCTATATAAAGAATCTCAAACTTCCCATTTTTATAATCAGCAAGTACTATTCCACAATCAGTTGCTATATAATAAATTCCATTGGAATCCTGAATGATATCATTTATAGAATTCGACGGCAATCCGTCTTTAATGGTAAAGGTTGCATACTCCATCGCACTCTTTGCCACAGTAAGTCCGCTGCCATTTGTTCCGATCCAGAGCCAGCCCTCTTTATCCTTAAATAGAGTGTGGACACTTCTTACCCCCTCCATATGCGTAAGAAGTGTAAATTTGCTTCCATTAAATCTGTAAAGTCCACCGTAGGTTCCTATCCATAAAGCACCGTCATCGGTTTCTTCAATATCATTGGCACATCCGCCTGTAAGACCATTACTGCTGTTATAAAATCTTTCAACAAAATTTATCTTGTTTGAGGCTTCCGCAGACTGAATTGATAAGATTGGCAGAAGGATCGCTGTAAAAATTATGCCAAGAGATATCTTTCCTCCCAGTGCCTTTTTCAATTCATTTGCCCTTTTCTTCTTTTTGATCTTTTTTATTATCGCCTGACCTATATAATAAATCAGATTGGCTGTAAGTATATCAAGAAAAGATATGAAAAGGCTTGCAAAAAGACCGCTTATAAGGCTTGTCCTTAGCATTACATCCAGTTCAGTCATCACGGCATTTGTATATTCAAACGATGTCTGTCCTCCCATAAATATGCCATTTATAATCAACAAGAAGGCACTTCTGATAAAAGCGGTCATTGTCGTCATCGTTACCAGATTGCCAAGATTATCCAGATAAAATCCGCGTTTAGACATCACTCCGACAAAAATTGCGACCGGAATATCCATGACCAGAAAATAAAGTCCTATATTCATGGTAAGATATATACCAAAGCCGGTTAATATAGCAACCAAAGTGCCAAAAATCGGTCCTATCGCATAGGAAGCAAAAATGGTTCCCATAACATTTAGATAAGCAGGAATATTATATCTGTATCCCAACCATACGCCAAATATATTCAATCCGACTGCTATAACATATGCAATTATGTATTTTTTAGCTTTGTCCATGTTCTACAGCTCTTTTCATCTGTCAAGATTGTCAATGATTCCCATAAATACTTTTACTATCACAGGATCAAACTGACTTCCACTCTTTTCGTTCAGTTCCTGCTTGATCTGTTCTATTGAAAGCCTGTTTCTGTATGCCCTGTCAGAATTCATAGCATCGTAAGCATCCGCTACAGATATTATCCTGGCTATGAGTGGGATGTCATCCCCCTTGATCCCCATAGGATATCCGGTTCCATCATATCTTTCATGATGATACATTGCTCCCTCTGCTACATAAGGAAGTGATACCATTTCCTTTAATAGTTCAGCACCCTTTGTAGGATGGGATTTAACCGCTTCATATTCATCTCTGGATAATTTTTCTCCCTTGCGCAATATCTGCTCAGGAATGAAATAGTTACCTATGTCATGTACCATTGCGACATAATAAACATTATCACAATCTGACTTATCCATTCCCATCTCTTCGGCTATCATTCTCGCATACTTTGCCACCCGGTATGAATGATCTTTAGTATATGAATCCTTGATATCAGCGATCGAAGCACACAATCTGAAGGATTCCTCGAGCATTCTGTTGCTGCCATAAAGTCTGCCTTCAAAATGCAGAGTAAGAAGCGATACAACCAGCGAAAATGCAAATATAAGTATCCATATAGCAAAAAGTGAAAGATAAACTATACCTTCGGTTCCTGTAAAGTAAGATTTTTTGATAAAGTAATTTAATGTATAATCAGAAAAATCAACCTCTCCGCTCTCTGAATACATTATTATACCTATGCGCGCCTGTCCTATTCCCGACTTACTCGATGAAAGAGGTGACTCTCCCGACACACCGGAGTCATCAGGATGATAGATAAGATAATCGCCCTTTGTCAGCGGTATAAGGAGATCCTGTCCTGCCATGAAATGCTTCAGCGTAACATCTTTTTCCTCATAATCTCTGAGGTCAATGGTCTGAATATTTTCCTCGCCGTCAATAAACTGATGTATCTCCATCTTTCCGCACCAGGAATTATTAATGAAACAGTCATCCTGAATATTAAGTCTTATATACCAGTCTTTCATTATTCCTTCAGAATTATTAGTGACTGCGGCCTCATATATACGGGCATATATGACCTTATCCGGAAAAGCATTGTCCTTCTCCCATTTGTCAGTAACCTGTCCTCTCGGATGTATATCTATCATTACATCCGTTTCCGTAGAATCAGGTGTGACTTTTCTCTCTAAAGAATTCTGTCTGTTAACCTCCAGGACATGCAGGACAAATCCCGCAACTATGATACACAATAATATTCCTAAGAATATCATTAACTTTCTTACAACACCTTTGATCACCCTCAACCTATTCATCCGAGTATCCCCCAATCAGCATTCTTTCTTCAAAAGCCTTCCCTGTAAGAGGCTTGTCAAAATAAAAACCTTGTATAACATCACAGCCGAGACTGTCCAGAGTCGCCAGCTGTTCTTTTCTTTCTACGCCTTCTGCCAATACCTCAACATTCAACGCTTTAGCCATTTTAATTATATAGTTGAGTATCGTCAGATCCTTTGCATATGCACGATCCACAAATCCTTTATCAATTTTCAGCGTATCAAAAGTAACTTCCCTTAAAAGACTGAGTGATGAACTTCCGCATCCAAAATCATCTACTGCCACGCGATAACCAAGTCTGTGAAGATTATCTACAAATTCTCCCAGAACACTTATCGGGAACTCATCTATCGTCTCAGTGATCTCTATTTCGATCATCTTTTTAGGTACATGATATTCATTAACTATCTCATCTATTTCATTCGCCGCATTTTCGTTTGAAAGATTTCGCCTCGAAAAATTAACTGATATAGTTGGCGGTACTATTCCCTTTGTTATCCATTTTGATATGTCCGCGCATAAATGCCTCAGCATATAAAAATCCATATCACACATGAGGTCATTCTGCTCGAGCATTGGTATGAATTTTCCGGGAGAAATCATCTGTCCCTTGTGCTGCCATCTTACCAATGCTTCAGCTCCACAAAGCCTTTTATTATGTATATTTACCTTTGGCTGATAATAAACCTTAAACTCATTATTTGCCATTGCAAGGGGAATATCATTTTCAAATCTCTTTCTCTCTTTTATATCCGAATAAAGCTTTTCCGTCATATAGGTGACGTTGCCCTTTTTAACCATTTTTCCGTAATTCAGAGCCCCGTGAGCTATTGAAATGATTTCTTCTCCGGGCATTTTCTGTTCAAGCGGAAAAAATATACCTGATCTGGTAGCTACATTTATACTGTAATTTCTGTCCTCATATTCAATTTCAAATAAATGCTCTTTCAGGTTTTCAAGGAAATTATCGAGGTTCTGCCTTAAAACCACAGCTATAAACCTGTCTCCGGTCTGTCTTGCCACGATCTCCTCTTTTGTGATGCTTCTCTCGAGCCATCTCGCATAATCACGCAAAACAAGATTACCAATATCCATTCCATAGCGGTCATTTATAAATCCAAACCTTATGATATCGAAATAAACTATTGCGTAACCTTTTATAGTGTTTTTGTCAGAAAGTTCATTCAGGAATTCTATGCATGCGTGCTCATTCAAAAGACCAGTCTGCTGTTCCCTGGTCTTTAATACGTTTCTTTCTCTTATATGAATCTCATATCTCGAATATATGAAAAAACTCACAATAAAAATTATAAAAAAGAACTCACTGTATTCCTTGAAAAACTCAAAAAAACTCATGGATTTTTTAATCCCCTCATAATCTGATTTGTAAAAGAACAAATAGATTTAATTTGTAACGAACTTGCTTACCGTATCCTTAAGAGAAGCTGAATAATCAGAGAGCTCAGTACTTGATGCCGCACATTCCTCAGATATACCGGAGTTTTCTGTTACAACATCCAGTATAGCCTTTGAGAAGTTGTTGATCTCAAGCATATTTGATTTCTGAGTCTTACTCTGCTCATTTATCTGATTTATGATCTCATTGACCTTTGCCGTGTTTTCTGTAATGCTGTCAAGTGATGCAGCTGCAGTATTAACAACCGAAGTGCCATGCTCTATGCTTTCAAGGGTATTTGCAATAAGGTCACGGATAGTCTTTGTAGACTGTGCAGATCCCTCTGCAAGTTCCCTGACTTCCTCTGCTACGACAGCAAAACCTTTTCCTGCCTCACCAGCTCTTGCTGCCTCTATAGATGCATTAAGCGAAAGCAGATTTGTCTGGGAGGTGATAGAATCAAGTGCTCCAAGTATTAAACGGATCTCCTCTGATGCCTTGCTTATCTCTCCCATAGCATCTACTGCATTGCTCATCCGGACTTTACTTTCTTCAATACTCCTTACCGTATTCTCGCCGGATCTTACAGCTTCATCCACATAATTTCCAACCTCTTCATTGAGCTCCATTGTCACGTTGATCTTTTCCTGAAGCTCTCCTATGCTTCCGGTCTGAGTCATTGCACCGTCCGCAAGGCTCTGTGATACTTTTGAAACCTCATTTGCACTTACCGCAACCTGATCCGCAAGTCTTCCCATAGATTGGATATCATTACAGAGTGTGGAACGTATATTTGTAAGATTCTCCTTTATCGGAATATAGTCACCGACATATTCCATATCTGTACTGTCCACAAGATTACCTTCTGCCATGGTACTGAGATTAGAATCTATGTCATGGACATACTCCGTAAGAGATGATTTCATTTTGTTAAGGAGGTCATACATCGCTCCTATCTCATCATCCCTTTCATAATTAAAATCTATAAGAAGGCTTCCATTGGCAAGCTTATCAACATCCTCTTCAAGACCGTAAATAGGCTTAACAACGCGTTCATCAAATACCTGATAAACGTTTTTCAAAATTATGGCTACGGAAATTGCAAATGCAATCAGCATTACATAAAGAATTCCGGCTAATACGTCAACCACAAGCTGGGCAGAACTTACCATATCATTAGTAAGCCCGAAATATGTTTCGGATTTTTCAAGAAGCGCTGCTCCGTCACCTGTTGATTTATAATCTTCTATAGCCGGCTTTATTTCATTATTCCAGTAATCCTCGACCGTTGTACGCTTTTTTCCAAACGATCCAAGATGCATGGCTCCCTTTAGCTTAGTGAGCATACTGTCCATTTTTCCTATAGCCTCGGTCGCATCAGATCCCGCAAATACCTGCTTTATGGCTCTCTGACTGCCTCCACGGACTATACCCGCATTATTAACAACTGCTGTATATTGTGTAAAAAGAAATAGACATGCCATTAAAACAACCACTACGACCGTAATGATCACAAAAACCTTCTGAAGCTTAGTGAGAATAAGATAGGCAATAGAATTTTTGTTCAGCTTGCTCCTCATATAGAATACCCCCAAAAGTTTTCATCCGCAAGCGATAGCGGACTTATTAAATTAAAAAACTACATATATTTAAACCTTACCACATAAGATATGGTTTTTTCTATAATGTGCCTTAAAAAGTGCAGTAACAAAAGTATTTTTATCTGTGCAATATCTTGGCTGATATTCTATAAAAAAGAGACGATTCTGATACGAACCGTCTCTGCCTTCTCTCTTTATTTACTTCAAAATATCATAAAGTATATCCACACATTTATCCATGCCTATGTCACCTGTATTAAGGCTGATGTCATAATCTATGATCATTCCTGGCTGGCGTTTGGTGTACATCTTGTAAAAGTTATCTCTTTCAGAATCACGCTTTTCAACGTATTTTCTTATATCCATTTTGCCATACTCTTTGAGCTCTTCAGCCCTTTTAATTCTTTTCTCTATATCAGCAAAGAGAAAAATATCGAATGATGGGATATTGGCCAGGTTAAATATTATATTTGAGCAGCGTCCAACTATTATGCAGGGTTCTGAAACGATCTCCATCATCATTTTTACCTGGGCATCAAATATTGCATCATATGAACTGCTGTAGGCTGAAGAATTTCTAAGGAGTCTGTTGAATAATCCTGAGAAATAACTTATTTCCTCGCCTTCTTCTTTTATCTCATCCTCTGAAAAGCCGCTTTTTTCGGCAGTCAGCCTTACGATGTCCTTATCATAAAATGGAATTCCGAGTTTTTCGGAAAGCCCTCTTGCAACAGTTCTTCCGCCGGCACCATACTGTCTGCCTATTGTAACAACCTTATATTTTGAATTCATTACGCCTTTACCCCCATTTTGCTTATCCTGTTACTCCTTATCTTCTGAATTATACATCCTGCCCCAACAAGCGCCAGCCCCACAAAGTCCGTGAGATGATTTGGATCTATCATACATATTCCGCCTACAAGAAGTAAGAGTCTTTCTGCAATGATCATGTTTGTAAAGAGATAACCCTCAAGTGCTGCTGAGATTCCAAATATTCCAATGAATGAGGTGCACGCTATCAGAACAACTCCTGCAGCACTGGTATCTATAAGCAGAAGTGCCGGATTCATGCAGAATACATAAGGTACTATGAAAACCGCGATCGCAAGTCTTGACGCATTGAAGGCTGTTTTCATCGGATTTGACTTTGCTATAGCCGATCCTGCATAGGCCGCAAGTGCTACAGGCGGTGTGATATCCGCAACTATTCCGAAATAAAATACAAAGAAATGTGCTGCAAGTGCAGGTACGCCCATTCTTACAAGTATCGGAGCAGTTGTTGCTGCCATGATACAGTAGTTAGCCGTTGTAGGTACTCCCATTCCAAGTACGATACAGCAAAGCATTGTAAGGAGGAGTGCGATTATAAGTTTATCGCCTGCAACTGAAATGATCGCATTGATAAGTTCATTTGCAAGTCCTGTCATTGTTATGCAACCTGAAATTATACCGGCAACACCACAGGCTGCAGCTACTGTTATAGCTCCTTTTCCGCCTGTTACCAATGCATCAAATATCTTAGCCGGAGTTATACGATTGTCTTTATTAAAGAGACTTACTACTATCGTAAGTAATATTGCAAAGCTTGCTGCTCTCTGCATTGTCATCATGTTTCCTGATACCCATACGACAAGCATTACCAGCGGAAGTAAGAGATAGAGCTTCTTAATTATATTTCCGATCTTTGGAAGTTCTTCTTTCGGAATTCCCGAAAGATTAAGTTTCTTAGCTTCGAGGTGAACTGCTATAAATATTCCTGCGAAATAAAGTACTGCCGGGATTATCGCCCTGCTTATTATATCCGCATAGGGAACGCCAACGAAGTCAGCCATAAGGAAAGCTGCCGCTCCCATTATAGGAGGCATTATCTGTCCGCCTGTTGATGATGCTGCCTCTATGGCACCTGCGAATTCAGCACGGTATCCTGTCTTTTTCATCATCGGGATAGTTACTGATCCTGTTGTAACGGTATTTCCAACCGACGAACCGGAAACCATTCCGCAAAGAGCTGAGGAAATTACGGCTACCTTTGCAGGACCGCCTGCATATTTACCTGCTACGCAGTTTGCCATTTCGATAAAGAAATTTGATATTCCTGTCTTCTCTAAGAAGCCGCCGAATATTATAAATACTACAATATATTTTGAACATACGCTTACTGGTGTTGCAAATATACCTTCTTTTGTATAAAAAAGATTTCTTACAAGGTACTTTACTCTGCCGAAAAACTCCGGATTTGTAAGACCAAAGCTTAATGCATATATGATAAAGAATCCTGCTACCAGCAATATCGGTATACCTACGCATCGTCTGGTTACTTCTATAAGGGCAAGTACGGCAACTATACCTATGATTATCTGATAGGTATGAAATCTCGTTCCCTGCTGAATTATAGAATTTGCATTAAAGGTAAAGTAAAGGTAAGAGCCTGTTCCCAGGATCATCATAACTATATCGTACCAGGGCATATGATTTGGCTTTGTAACACCTTTTTTTATTGGATAAAGCAGAAAGCCCATGAGGATTATCAATGCAAGAAATGATGTAAGTCTTATTTCTTCCAGAAATGTTGCAAAAAGTGTTACGTAAATGCACCAAATGGAAAAAGCTGCTATTACAAATCTTATTATCTTCTGGGCATTACCGGTCCACACACGGGTATTGCTCTCTCTGTCATATTTTCTCATTACAGCATCGATCGATGCCTGTGCCTGACTGGCATTGTTCGGACTGTTACTTTTATTCTGATGGATCAATTTTTTCCTCTCCTTATTATTTTATTCTGTTTCAACCGTTATTCCATGTTCAGCATAATATTTTGCTGCCCCCTTATGGAACGGTGCAGCCATACCCTCTGTCGCATTTTCAACGCTGAGCTCGCTTCCCTTTGCATTCTCAGCCTTTATCTCTTCTGTATGGTCAAAAAGAGCTGCTGTCATATTATAAACGGTATCCTCATCAACACTCGCATCCACGATCAAGGTTGCTTTGACAGTGATAGTCTCAATAGGCTCGTTCTGATCCGGATAAGTATTTGCAGGAATCTGTAATGCCGTATAATATGGGCACTCCGATAAAATATTATCTCTCAGCTCACCATCAATATTTATGATATTTACACCATTTGTTGTTGCGAGCTCTGTAATTGCAGTGGTCGGTGCACCCGCAACTATAAATGCAGCATCTATCTTACCGTCTTTAAGTGCTTCTTTACTGTCCTCGAAGCTCAGATACTGAGGCTTGATATCATCAAGTGTAATGCCTGCTCCATTAAGCACATCGAGCGCATTAAAGTAAACTCCGGAACCTGCCTCACCTATTGATATGCTCTTTCCCTTTAACTCTTCCACAGATTTGATATCATCATCCATCGAGAAGAGCTGGACAGTTTCGTTGTAAAGTCCGCCAATGACCCTGAAATCTTTTACAGCGCCATCTTTTTCAAAAGTTTTGGTTCCGTTCCACGCATAATCCATTACATCTGACTGAGTAAATCCAAGCTGGAAATCATGGTCCTGGATCGACTGGATATTTACCTTTGAACCACCGGTAGAAACTGCTGTTACCTTTACTCCGGCATATTTTGTCATATATTGTGACAGTATTCCTCCGTAAGCATAATAGGTTCCGGCTGTACCTCCGGTACCAAACATCATCCTCTCCTTACCGGCATCACAAGCTGTAAGGCATGCCGCTGCCATTACAGCGGACAGCGCAAAAGCAATTAACTTCTTTTTCATCTTGAACAAATCTCATCCTCCTGATTTATATTTTTCGCATTAAAAAAGCCGTGTTCATGCAATTCCTGTTCTTGCAAAAAGATACGAAACTAACATTCACAGCTTAATTCTTTTTCTGCTAATACATTGATATAATTTTATCATTGAGATGCGTAATCGTCAATTTAAAAAAGCCATCAGTGCTTTTATATACACTGATGGCTCAATTAATCTTTCTTTATTCTATATTGATTTATTTTACTTGTGAATCTTATTTTGTCTGACTGAAAAGCCACTCCATTGCTGCTACGCAGTTATATGCATAATCAAAGGATGCCATATGATATGAACCGCTGTCATTTCCGCCCATTCCCATCGACTTAGGCTCTATAGTGCCTGTTTTCCAGGATATAAAATACTGATCCTCTCCATCTTCAAAAAGCTCAGATGCTGCCGATGAAAGTTCATCAACCGACCAGTTTCCATCCCACTGTGCATACTTATATGAAACGGAATCATCATCGAACATTGACTTGACTTCCTGTGCACCATTCCATGCATTTGTATCATCTTCCGCTGCAAAATAAACAAATTTCTGATCTTCAAGGCCTGTAAGTGTGCTGATATCCCACTGTCCGTCAACAAACATACATGCCGCGTAGAGATCCGGATATTCCGATGCAAGGATAAGTGTTGTCATACATCCCATCGACTGACCTGTTCCGTAGATACGGTCTGTATCAACTGCGTACTCTTCTGACATATAGTCGATGTAACGTTTTGTGAGTTCTACATATTCTGTAGTTGTATAGCTGCCATGGTCATCAAGGATTGTCTCCGGATATGTAGGAACCGCAACGATCGTCGGATTTACCGACTGCCATTCGTCTGTTGCCCACACAAGTCCGCCTCTGCCCTGTGTCAGTGAATAGGTCGGATCATCACCTGCGCAGCTGGAGTCACCAATAAATACTACCATTGGATAAGTTTTTGATTCATCATAGTCCTCAGGCAGATAAAGATTATAAGTAATGCTGAGTCCGCTTTCTGAATCAGTATATGTTTTCTGCTCGAATTTATCAGCATAGGTCGCTATAAGTGTTTCTTCATCCTCAGCCAATGAATTATCGACAGTTCCTGATGCTGAACTTTCAGCTTCATCAGCAGTTTCTGTATTTTTACCACTTTCATCAGCTGCTGTTTCAACTGTCGGCGCAGCTTCCGATACAGCTTTATCAGTTGTGGAAGATACACCACAGGCTGACATTGAGCACGCTGTGATCGCCGCCAATAATATAGCAATCTGTTTTTTGAACATTTGATCCCTCCGTTTTTTATATCGTTTTGAATCATAATTTCATTTTAAATTTATTTTTAAAATTCTTATTCAAACGATATATTTTTTTGACCTAAAAGTCAATATAGCTTTTCTGAAAATTCTGTGAAGCATAATTAAGATTATATTAAAAATACGCAGAACATCTCTAATCCACTGCTTTTTATAGTATGATTAAACAAATATGACTTTTCTTCTTAAACAAGTCAGGAGGATCTTATGCGGGACAAAAATAAAACTAATCACACAAAAACCGGTGCTCAAAAAGCGATCAGCACCAAATTGTCAGTTCTGTTTGTTATTCTTTTGCTTATCAGTATTTTAATCGCTGTCGGAATTACATTTTCACTTTCTTACCTTACTATCAAAAGTCTGACCTTTACGTCACTAAAAAATCAGGTTTCCGTAGATGCAGGAAATATAAACAGAGAATTGAATTCAACCTTTTATTATCTGAACGGTGTAGCAGATGCCATCGAACAGAATAAATTTGATTCCAATGAGGATATAGAAGCCTATCTTACAGGAACAGTAGGCAGATATGATATGATACCGACCGGTGCTTATCTTGCACTCGAAGACGAATCTTTTATATACCCAAGCGATCCGAGTCTTCAAATGGAGTCTATTACTCAGAAACCCTGGTATATAGAAGCTCTGACTTATGATAATACCTGGTTCTATTATTATGATGTTCCGTATTTTGATATTGCGACCGGTGATCTCTGTGCTACTGTTATCAGACACGTTCATTTAAAGGACGGTCGTGAAGGCTGTTTTGCTGCAGACCTTATGTTATCCAGTTCCCAGGAAACGCTTGATTCTGTTAAGTTATACAAAACCGGCGGCGCTATGATGGTCACAGCCGACGGAATGATCCTCACATATGGTAAAGATTCCAGTTTCTGCGGTCAGAAAATTTCTGAGATCACAGACAATACATTCTTATCCGCTGTGGGTGATTTTGTAACTGCTGAGACATCAAAAGAAGATCACGAAGTCACCAGCGTTAATGTTGGCGGAGAGAAATATTTCATGGCTGCCGCTGATGTTGATGGCACTGACTGGTATGTACTTGTATACGCAAAACAAAGTGAGGTCTACTCAACACTTAACACTATCATAATGGTTCTCCTTATAGTAGTCCTCATATCTATCGTTGCTGTTATAATCATTATGAATATTGTTCTCAGGAAAATGATCAAGAACCCTGTAACATCACTTACAGATAATATCGAGAAGATTTCCGGCGGTGACTTTACCGTAAGCATCAATTCAAACGGTAATGATGAGATCGCATATATGAATAATGCGATGGGTGATTTCGTAGATGGAATGAGAACTTCTCTTAGCGAGATCAAAGATGTTTCGAGCAGACTTCACGATAATGCACAGACTTCCAAAACAACGGCCGAAGATCTCGAGGGAGCAGCTAATGATCAGTCAGAAAGCATGACTCAGGTTCGTGAAAATATCGAGAACATGGCAAAAGCCGTTACTGAAGTTGCTGAGAATGCAACTGTACTTGCCCAGACTGTTAATACGGTTAATGAGCAGCAGCAGGAAATTGAAACTACCATGAATAAGCTTGTTTCCAAGGCCAACAGCGGTCAGCAGGATATGGCTTCCGTATCAACAGGAATGGATGATATCGTAGTTTCTATGAAAGATATGGCAGAGGCAGTCTCCGGTGTAAATCTTGCCGCTGAGAAGATCACTCAGATCATCGATCTTATAAATTCGATCTCCTCTCAGACTAATCTCCTGTCACTTAATGCCAGCATTGAGGCTGCAAGAGCCGGCGAGGCCGGAAAAGGATTTGCAGTTGTTGCCTCTGAAATAGGTACTCTTGCCCAGAATTCAGCAGATGCAACCAATCAGATAGCTGATATTATCAAGGAAATGTCATCCCGAGTTCAGCTTCTGTCCGATAAATCAGAGTCTAATACTCAAATGATCAACAGCAGCGCCGAAACTGTTAACACTGCCGCAGCTACTTTTGAGGAAATAACACGTGAACTTGAAAGGGCAAGTGATACATTAAATACAATGGCTGATCAGATGAATAAGGTTAATGATGTCGCAACAAATATGGCATCTGTTTCCGAGGAACAGTCCGCTTCCACTCAGGAGATCGCAGATAATGTTGAACGTGTCACCGAAGCTGCCCATGGAGTTGCAACATCCTCTGAGCTTGTTGCAACTGCGGCATCTTCCGTATCAGATGCTGTTGACACCATAAATAACAATTTAGCCAGGTTTACTATTAGATAATATGAATAAATTGCAGGAATCCGCATTTACTGCGGGTTCCTGCAATAAGCTAATCAATTGGTGTTCCAAATGTCAAATTATTATCTTAATAATGATACGTTCTTTGCAATGCAGCCATAAAAATGGTCCCGGCTACTGCCGCCATCAGCTCTGCGAAAACAGCGGAACACCATATACCGTCCGCGCCAAGCAGTACCGGCAGGAAGAGTACAGCCCCAAGTTCAAATACAAATGTCCGTAAAAAAGAGATCAGCGCAGATATCTGTCCGTTGTTTAAGGCAGTAAAGAATCCCGACCCGAAAATAGCCATTCCCGTAAACAGGTATGAGAAAGAGAATATCTGAAACGCGTGTACGGTATCTGAAAGCAGCTGTCCTGTATCCTTTAAGAACAAAATGGAAAACGGATATGCCAGTACTTCAGAGAGAATAAACATTATGACGGATGTAAGTCCGACGATCACGAGACTCTTTATTCTCAGGTTTTTAAGCTCCGTATGATTCTGTGCGCCGTAATGGTAGCTGAATACCGGCCCTGCCCCATTGGAATATCCCACAAATATAGCGGAAAAGATCAGGCTGACATACATCAGAAGCCCGTAAATGACAACCCCGTCCTCACCCGCATATTTAAGAAGCTGTACATTGTATATGGTTCCTACGAAAGAAAATGCCGCTTCCGCCATGAATTCCGAGGATCCGTTCGTGCAGCATTTAACAAGCGCCCGCCCATCCCATCCGGGTTTCACCAGACGTAAGAGGCTGTTATTCTTTCGCCGGAAGTAAATAAGCGGATACAGGCCTCCAACGACCTGTGATACAGCCGAGGCGGCTGCCGCCCCCGCAAGTCCCCATTGAAAGACGATAATAAAAAGCATATCCAGAGCAATATTACAAAGCCCCGCACATACAGTAACGACAAGCCCCAGCCGGGGTTTTTCGGCAGTAACAAAAAATAGCTGGAACGAATACGCCAATATCCATGCAGGCAAAGCCAGGATAAAGATCCGTCCGTACAGTATGCTGTATTCAAGGAGCTTCCCTTCTGCGCCCAGCATGGCTGCAATCCAGGGCATAAAGATAAAGCCCGGCACCAGCATCAAAACACCCAGGCTGAAAGACGCCAGAATGATCAGGGAAAACAGACGGTCAGCTTTTTCCTGCTCCTTTTCTCCAAGCGTCTTTGCGATCAGTGCGCTGCCACCCACGCCAAACATATAGCCAGTCGTTCCGAGGATATTCAGCACGGGCATAATCAGGTTTATACCTGCAAATCCCGTCTTTCCCACATAGTTGGCAACAAAATATCCGTCCACAATAATGTAGAGGGAAGTGAATATATTCATCGCAATGGGCGACAGTGTAAAGCGCAGTAATTTACCATATGTAAAATGCTCTGATAAATGAATCTGTGACTTCACGCCTCTCCCATCTCAGTTCCTTCTTCCGATACGAAGCAGGCCACCAGCCCATAGATGATGGTCGGCCGTATCCAGATCTCCGTGAGCAGATAGGTAGTATACTCATTGACAGGATTGTTTACAATGACATAGTGGTACAATCCGGCAATGAACATATCAATGATAAAAAGCATCCACAGGTTACGCTTGGTGTAGCTCTTCCAGTCTTTGCGAGCATAGAAAAAAGTGAGCATGAGAAGCAGCAAAACCGAAAGAGTAAGGCAGATTAAATGGATCGGGTAATTCTCAAGCGGCGGAGCAAAAAGGATATCACGTAAGAGTACCGTAATACCTATGCACACCGAACTCCAATAGTTAAAACGCTGACTGTCGAGGCGCTTAAAGAAATATAGCCCCATCATCACAAGGCATGCGATGTAACACAGGTTAAGCACCAGTTCCGGCCACGTGTCGCGAAGCCCCAAATGGCTGATCCCATAGATCATGATGCCCACCGATAGTACTGCGGCAACTGCCGTAATCCCTATGTCTATCAGTTGCGATTTCTTTTTGAATCTTGTTTCCATGATATTCCTCCAATCACACAAAAATAGCGTTCAGAAATGATATACACTTATTATGCTGTTTTTTTCGTTGCCCTCAAGAGGGTGTTCCAGAATGTCAAACCCATTTCTTTCTGACTTAGCTTTTTATTTTACGTACTCCGTATGTATGAAAATGCCCTGGCTATAAAAATACCCCCGGCAGACAATTCTGCCGGGGTTTTTTCGCACAAAAAGCGCTCCGGAACCTCAATCAAAAGATCTCAGACCGCATTTTATATTATGCCATTGTAGATACCGGCTATGCCATTGTCATCGCCAAAATTCTCTTTTTTGTCATATTTGTTTCTGATCATCAGATGCAGTAATATTTGGTCAGGAAATAGGTTCTGTCCCAGTCAACAATCTTCATCGTGTTTTCCTTTTCCGCACGAACATTGAATTCGTCGAAGACCATCACCCGCTTGTTCTCGAGGTCGTACAGCGGCCATTCCTTCGCCTTGCCGTCGGGAGACTGCTCCGCACTGAGGGACGGATTGCCGGTTTTGGCGAACTGGACCCACATTTTGCGAAGGGTCCTGGAGAAGGTTTCGTCAAATACCCTTCCGGTTTCGGCGGACATCTCAGGATGATTAAATACGGTAGCAAGCTCGATTGCGTGCCCGCATTTCATGATCGGATTGGGAGATTCCGGCGTAAAGTAATAGGTATACGCTTTTCCGCCGGCTTTTGTCTGTTCCTCAGACAGTCTGATGATCGGCGCATTGAACCAGCTTTGGCTAAACAGCCGACTGTCTGGTTCATAGCTGTCTCCTTTCACGTCATTACGATAACTGTCGATCAGCGCTTTCTCCTCCTCCGGCAGCAGGGCAAGCTTTCCTTTTTTCCGCCTGGTGACCCATTCGTCCCACCCATCCAGCCCGAAGCTGTATACAAAAAAGTCCATTTCATCCTTGTTGCAGCCGACAAGATAATCGATGTCCTTCATCGCGCCGTTCGCGCAGGCTTCAAATGTTTCCTTCGGCAGGTGCCTGCCGTCTCTTTCCGGGAACTGGTACAAGAAGAGCAGGGAGGAAGCCGTCTCCAAGAGCTTTTCGGCATCGACCCTCAGGAGATCGGCAACGGTACTGTAACCGAGTGCTTCCATCAGTTTATCGGTGCACTCGATGGCTTCTTCCGTAGATCTCGTAAGATTGATCGAACCGCTTTCGGCAATGACGCGCCTGAGGTAGGCGTGAGATCCCTTGATGAGCGGAAGCAGGGTGCAGCTTGCAGCACCTGCGGATTCACCGAAGATTGTCACATTACTGGGATCACCGCCAAAGCCTGCAATATTCTCATGAACCCATTTCAGAGCCATGATCTGATCCAGAAGTCCTATATTCTGCGAATCCTGATAGTCTTTGCCGTCCGGCAGATGGGACAGGTGCAGGAAACCGAAGACGCCGAGCCTGTACGCGATTGTAACGACGATGACGTCCGGGTTCTCTTTTACGAAATTATGGCAGTCAAACATCGGATCGACCGTGCCGCCTGCTTCAAAAGCGCCGCCGTGGATCCATACCATAACAGGCTTCTTTTCATCAGACGCTTCATCCGACTTCCATATATTCAGGTAGAGGCAGTCTTCATCCATATAATAAAGAGACCCCGTTTCCAGCTGTCCGTTCCCGTAGGCGCTTTTCGCATTGTAAAACGCTTCATATACGCCGTCATCCGGAACAGCCTCCACCGGAGCCTTCCAGCGCAGCTCACCGACGGGCTGCCGGCCGACATAGGGGATCCCTCTGTACATGACGACATTCTCCGTTTTCCTTCCGACAAAGGTCCCGTTGATGCATTTGACCGCCAGCGTCCTGTCATAATCCGCGTCAGTGATCCTTTTGTTCTCTCCGCCATATTGTTCCCACAGCAGTGTTCTGATGTCATCCAGCGTTTCCGGCTGTTTTACGGTATCACTCATTTTTTTCGTCCTCCTGTCTAAAGCTGCTTTTTAGTTAACCTTCCTGCCGCTGAAATACACTTCACTCGGCTTGTTATAACCGAAGCCCTCCTGCTCCGCGTTGAGCAGGTCGTTGTCGAACACCATGAAGTCCGCGTCCTTGCCGGGCGTGATGGAACCCTTGCGCGCCTCGATGCCAAGCTACTTAAGGCAGTGGTCATGCAGAGTAAACCTTCTTTCCCTCAAAATAGGTAGCCTGCGCCTTGGCAGTGTGTATCTCATCCGCCGGACAGGACAGCACATCCTTGTCAACGAGGAGGAAATCCGCATATTTGCCTTCTTTGATGCTGCCTCTTTCATCTTCAATGAACATCTGCTTTGCGCAGTTAATGGTCAGGGCTGTCAGGGCCTGCTCGCGGGTCAGGTGCTCATCGTACCACCAGGGATCTCCCTTCACCGTGGGGTGAACACAGGTAACCGCAATCTCCATAATGCCGAATGGGTCGTCGGGGCAGCCGGAAAGTGCAGGAAAATCAGAGTGTGAGGAGACATTGATGCCGTAATCGAAATAAGTCTTCATGGGATAGGATTTATCCTCCATGCCTTCGGGAACAAGAGGTTTCAAGAGATCAGCTGCTCCGGATGGCATATCATGCCACAGCATGCCTGCGGTTGCATAGATATTATGATCCGCCATACGCTGCCAGTCTGACTGATCAACATTACGCACATGTACGACAGTATTACGCATTTCATCTTTTCCGCCACTGACGAATGCGTTGACACATTGATTCACGGCCTTATTGCCCATTGTATGTATATGCATGGACAGACCTTTTTCATTAGCCTTGCGCGTAATGTCCGTAGTCTCCTCTTCCGTCCAGTTGACGAGGCCCTGATGTCCGTCGGGATATAACGGATCCACGAATCCCGTACCGCCTTCAACCGTGCCGTCCATAAAGAGCTTGATCCAGTTCGTTAATACGTGATCGGTAGCGTATTTTCTGACGGCATCTGCTTCGGCAAGGGTCTTATCAACGTTCATCCAGCTTTCAATCTCGTAACTTAAGCCCAATATAAAGTTCATATCACCGGCCTCGTCCACCTGTCTCGCAGCCTGATAGAAATGGTCGTTATAGAAATATTGAGACCATCCGTCCATATACATCGTGTATCCCTCTGACAGCATCTGATCCTGGATCGTCTTTATAGTTGCTTTTGCAACATCTACCGAGAAAAGCCTGTCATTGTCAAGGAAGGAACGCACATAGGTTCCTGCCTGTTCCTTGAGGAAACCGGTGGGTGTACCGTCGGGACCTATTTCTATCTCGCCTCCGCGGATCTCAGTCTTTAATACTGTTCCGTCTTCCTTCATGATCCCTGCGTTAACCAGGGCAATGGTGTTCACCAGTCCCTTATGGCCTTCCTCATCGGCAAAGTAGATCGGAATATCAGTGCTTATGGCGTCCAACTGCTGACGGGTGGGCATATTCTTAGAAAAGGTATGATAATTCCAGCCGAAACCGAATACAGTCTTTATCCCGTTGGCCTTTGCCTTCTCCACAGCAGCTGGAACAATCTCCTTAAGAAACTTATCCACATCATCCTGTCCGCCAACGACCGTTCCGACCATAGGCATGGCATGACCCGTAAAATAATGTGCATGACCGTTGCCACAGGAAGGCATCACAAGACCCTTGCCGGTATGATCGATAACTTCAGTCCTTCCTTCTTCAATAAATGCCCTGGCTCCCTTTCTGTCACCTGCATAGACATACCTGCCGTCCTTTACGGCAAATGCTTCCACTGTCTGATTCTCGGAAGTAAATATCTTTCCATAGACAACGAGATCCGCACTGTTTCCGCCTGTAAGCTTACCTGTTTCGTTCATTTTATTCGTTTCCTCCTTTTTTTGTTTGCAGGGATGCGTGATTCGCTCCTGCATCCTAAGTATCTGTCTTAATAGGGCAGTCCGAAATCTTCCGAACTGCCCCATAATATGTTAATTGACTTTCTTTACTTCTCTCTAACGGACGTAGTACCTGGTCATGAAGTAGGTTCTGTCCCAATCCACGATACTCATGGCGGACTCCTTCTCAGCACGGATGTCGAACTCGTCAAAGACCATCACGTACTTATCCGTAAGGTCATAAAGCGGCCATTCCTTAGCTTTGCCATCAGGCGAAATGTCAGCAGAAAGAGAGGGATTGCCGGTCTTAGCGAACTGCACCCACATTTTCCGCATCGTCCTGGAAAAAGTTTTGTCAAACTGTCTTCCCGTGACTAAAGTCTCCTCAGCATGGTTGAACAGCTCCGAGAGCTCTATCGCGTGTCCGCTCTTCATCATTGGAATGGAAGACTCTGCCCTGAAATAGTAGACGTATGTCTTTCCACCGCCCTTGACCTGGTTTTCTGCCGTTCTGATAAGCGGTGCGTTAAACCAGTACTGATCCATAAAGTGGCTGAGTTTGTCATAATCCTCGCCCGGAAGGTCTTTTATATAGCTCTCAGCAAGCTTCCTCTCCTCCTCGGTGAACTGCGCGAGCTTCTCGGCATTGCAGTTCTCCGCCCACGGCATGAAGTTCTCCGCGCCGAACCCGGCCACGAAGTAACTGCATTCGTCCTTCGTGCAGCCCTGCATGATGTCAAGATCCTTTGCCGCACCCTTCTCATAGGCATCAAATACCTCTTTTGGAAGGAACTTGCCGTCACGCTCCGGTGTGGTGAGCGGCATCGAAAGCACTTTCGACGCAGCCTGTACGATTTTGTCTACGTCAGTCTTCATGAGGTCAGCAACGGTTTTGCAGCCCAGCTCCTCCATCAGCGTATTCGTACACCAGATCGACTGTTCAGTTGACCTGCAGAACGCAGGCGAACCGCTCTGGGCGATGACGCGCCTGAAATACTTATGCGAGCCCTCCACCAAAGGCAGCAAAGAAACAGAGCCGCCTCCTGCGGACTGTCCAAAGATAGTCACGTTGTCATGGTCGCCGCCGAATCCGGCAATATTCTCGTGTATCCACTTCAGCGCCGCCAGCTGATCCATGAGGCCAAGGTTCTGTGCATCCGGGTAATCCGCTCCGTCCGGCAGATGGGAAAGACGAAGAAATCCGAGTGCGTTGAGCCGGTACTCGATTGAGACGAGGATGATATCCGGGTTCTCCTGCACGAAGCTGGTACCCTCCTCGCGGGGCTCGGGTGTGGCGCCGAGCTCATAGGCGCCGCCATGGATCCACACCATGACCGGTTTCTTCTGAGTCCCTTTCTCATCAGCTTTCCAGATATTCAGATACAGGCAGTCCTCACCCTGGGGGTAGAGGCCTCCCATCTGACCGGGACTTCCCACCTGACAGGGAGCCTTTCCGAAGTAGTACGCCTCGTACACGCCGTCGTCCGGATTGACATCCACCGGTGCCTTCCAGCGCAGGTTCCCGACCGGCTGCTTTCCCACAAAGGGTATACCCTTGTATGCAATGATATTCCCCGTCTTCTTTCCGACAAAAGTGCCGTTGATGCACTTGACTCCCAGCGAACGGTCATAATTCCCGTCTGTAATTTTTCTGTTCTCTCCGTACAGAGCATACATCTTCGCTGTCGCTTCATCCAATCCCATCATTACCATTCCACTCATTGCTTCAATCTCCTTTTCACAGATTCATTTTTCTTTCTATCCAAAAATACACTTCCTTCGGCTTGTTCTGTCTGAAGTACCGACAGAGCCTATGATTTCTGCTCACGTGCGGCGAGGATATCAAACATGTAGGCAGGGGTAAAGTACTTGTCCATGAACTGATAGTAATCTACCAGGGGGAGCACGGCCTTGTATTGGTCAGCCAGCAGATCACGTTTGATACGTATGTCATCAGGTCCGGCAATATCCAGAACGTTCTGTTCCCCGGCCGAGTAAGGCTTCCATTCAACCTTATCTGTGGATGGGTTGCCGCAGCGCGCGAAATTGGTCCACATCTGCTGAACGGTGTCAAAAATCTCATCGGGGATGTTCGTGCCGTTGAAAGCACTGCTCGTCCCGACACAGCGAACGTCGAACACGAATATGAGCTCCACAGAATGCGCTGCTCCCACATCAGGATTGCTGCCCGGATACGACCAGTAGTAGCTGTAGGTTTTGCTCCACGCACTCTGCTCGTCGAGCTGTTTAAGCATGGGAACCCTGAACATGAGCTCATCTATGAACTCCGTTTCGATAAGCCCCGGCTCTTTAAACCTGCAGACCCGTTTAAATTCCTCATAATACTTTTTGTCCTCTTCCTTCAGATAGGGAACTGCGTCTCCGACGGTGCGCTGGGCAAATATCTTTTGCTCTTCCACGCTGAACATCGGACCCTCGCCCATGAACAGTCTGGCCTCGTCGGCCGTACTGCCAGCCATGATTGTTATGTGTTTCGCATAGCCCTTCTTATTCCGGTGCCTTGAAGCGGCGCTCGCTCACGGGCGGCTTCGCAAAGGGGATACCCAGCCACTGTGCGACCCCGTGCTCCTCGGTTCCGACGAAGGTGCCGTTTATGCACTTCACAGCATGAGTCTTGTCATAGTCTCCCTTGATCTCACTGTTCAGGCTCTCGTATGACTCCAATCTGATCAAATCCTTAAATTCTCTTTTCATATCCTGAACTCCCTTCATAAGAATTCAATTTACTTTCTTTCCGGCAAAGTACACATCCGTCGGCTTGTTATTGCTAAAGCCATCCTTTTCTGCCGTAAGCAGGTCTTGATCAAATACCAGATAGTCCGCGTCCTTGCCGGCAGTGATCGATCCCTTTTTATCCTCTATGCCAAGCTGCTTCGCGCCGTTGATCGTAAAGCCCAGCAGCATCTCTTCGATATTCATTCTCTCATCTTCCGGAGGGAATACCGTAGCGCATCTTGCAAATTCATAATTTCTGGTCTTTTCGGTGATCTTACGTGTCATGCCGACTTCCATACCAAGGTAAGGATTCCATGTCATAAAATCCATGAAAGTGATGTTATCACTGGACCATGCGACCAGAGCACCGCTGTCCCAGACCGTCTTGCAGCGGAACTGCTTGCATGCGCGATCCATGCCCAGCCATTTAGCAGACTCATCCGGGGTTCCCGCATGCCAGTGCGGTGTGAAATTCGCGATCACGCCAAGCTTTGCGAAACGATCCAGATCCGCGTCATCCTCAATCTCCAGATGAGCACAGGTAACCCTTACCTTTAAGCTGTCTCCCAGCTCCTTTTTGGCCATTTCATAGCCATCAAGTACTGTGCGTGACGCGCGCTCTCCCACAGTGTGAAGATGAAGATCCAGATTCGCCTCATTGAGGTTTTTCAAAAGCTCACAGATTCCCTCTGCGGAAAAAGCAGTAGTTCCGACCGTATCTACATCCACATAAGGGGTGACCATGGCAGCGGTATGGATCTTCTGTGTACCGTCCATGAAGATCTTCATGGTATGAACCTTAAGGTGCTCCGTGTTGTACTCACGATTGAAGCGCTTCACCTCCTCAAGCCCCTCCTTGGCATCCCGCTCAGCGTTGATCACAAGGCTTCCGTCAACATAAACGGGCAGCTTGCCCTGTTCATCAAGAGCCTTCAGACGCTTATACACCTTCTCATGGAACTTTGCGTCCCCCGGAAGACCGGCATCAAAGACGCAGCTCACTCCGTACTCAACGCAAAAGTCAATCCAGCGTTTAAGGGCTGCATCAACCTGTTCATCGGAAAGCTCCATCGAGCTGTCGAGGATGATAGGTATTTCCGCTGCGCCTTCAATGCAGTTTCCTGTCACATGTCCGTCCTTACGCACATAAATAGCAAGCCCCGGTATGGGATCGGGTGTGTCGTCTGTAATACCATGTCTTTCAAGGATCTTTGAGTTTACCCAGATACTGTGTCCCTCGCCTTCCTGGATCTGAAGCTCGGCATCAGGACAGATGGCATCGAGATCCTCCTTTACGATATCCTCTCCGTTAAGATACTTTTTCTCCAGAAGGAATCTGTAACGCTTCTGACCGGGGTTCTCCTTGATGCGCCTGGCCATAATGTCCAGAGCCTCCTGTTTGCCGTTAGGCTCAAGGCGTTCTCCCATATCAGCATATTCAAATCCTACAGGGATAGTTACATGGACATGACTGTCGATGATGCCGGGCATGATGAATTTGCCGCCGAGGTCAGTGACCTCTCCCTCATATTCCGAAAGACCAGCCTCGTCACCCACATAGACGAACTTGCCGTCCTTTACCACAAGGGCGGAAGCCTCCGGCTTGTCCTTATCCGATGTGAAGATTTTCGCGTTTTTGATGATCTTGTCTGCTTTCATTGTTTCTCCTTTCGTTTCGCATGCACTGAACAAAATGCAATAATAATATGATAATTATTGCTGCTTTTTTCTGCTGCCTTCAAGAGGGGTTTCCAGAATGTCAAACAATTTTCCCCGTTATTTCACCATATAGTCCAATAAACCTTTAACCTCTGTTATTTTGTCTTCAATCGTATCGCACGCTAATTTCCCGTCCGCAACGATAAGCGCCCGGGGAAAAGCCTTCCAGTCGAGACCGCCGAAGCCCGAAATCTCGTTGCGATACAGCTGCAGGGCATCTCCGCTGACGAATTTTTGCAGCAGAGCCTGGAGCGTCTCGGACAGATCCGCATTCATCACGCTGCCGTACATCTGTAACGCTTCTCCGTTTCCGAGCAATGTTGCGAGAACATCTGCGGTGCCCGAACCCAGGTTCTCGATCAGCGCCCTTTCGTCCCAGTACATCAGATGCACCTTGTTTCCACCCTGCGATAACTTTGCCGCGACTCGATAAACACCCAGCGCTATCCATTGCCCAACCAGCTTTGATTTCGCCTCAAGCTCAGACGAAGCCGATGTCTGAGCCTCGATATACGCCCGCACCGCCTCGGCGATGGAACCGTCCAAATATCCCTGCTGGTTATCCACAGCTGCGTTTACCGCGTCCTCGTAGTTCTTACTGCCAACGGCGGACCGGAACACCTGCATTTTCCCGCCGGTAATGCCGACGATAAACTCGATACCCGAAGCGGCTCCGTTCCGATATGCCTCATACACCTTCTTAGGGACCAGTTTTCCGTCACAGGTCGGTGCGCACATATTCATCCAAAGCCTTTGTAAAGCATCCTTTAGGGCTTGTGTATCCAGCTGCAAGAGTTCCTCCATTGTCGAAGTGTTTGTTTCTTTCAGCAGCGCTTTCGCCAGAGTTCTGGAAGCATCCGGCGTATCATAGGCAGACTCCGGGCTGCCATTGAACACGAAAGCCCTCTTAAACAGTCCCTTCGCCTGCTCACTGGCGGCTAATAGGCAGATACTAGTCGCACCTGACTCGAAGCCCAGCACCGTGATCTGATCGGGATCGCCTCCGAAGGCGGCGATGTTTTCCCTGATCCACTTCAGAGCCGCGATTTGATCCAGCAGCCCGAGGTTCAGGGCGTCCGGGCAGGCCTCCCCGCCGGGAACCTCCGAAAAATCAATGAACCCGAATATACCGAGACGATAATTAAAGCTGACAAGCACGATATCCTGATTTGTATTTACATAATCTCCGCCGTACAGCAGCGGATCGACCGCGCTGCCATAGGTAAAATCGCCATGGTGGAACAGCACGAGCACCGGCTTTTTCGCCTCTGTCTTTTCGGCTCCGGCGGCAATATTCAGGGTCAGGCAGTCCTCGCTCTGCCGGTGATGCCTTATGATCGAACCCTTGTGCTCCACCTGTATGGCCGAAGCACCGAAGTTCTTTGCCTCAAATACTTCCTCTGACGCAGGGAGCGGCTCGGGTGCCTTCCATCTGAGTTCCCCTACCGGCGGCTTTGCATATGGAATGCCCATAAAGATTCGTGTCTTCTTGTACTTCTCCCCGACATAGGTGCCGGTTCGCGTCCTGACCGCGCACTCGGCATCATATCCACCGTGAACGGCCCGGTTCTGCCGGTTCACCTGCTCGATGTCCTTATCCGCAACATCGAACACATAACCCTCGCTTCCGTCCCCGTAAAGCTTGCGGATCTTTCGGACACGATATCCACGGATGCACAGATTCACCACAAGACCGAGAATTGGAGGACCCACAACCCACACAAACTCCTCCTCCAGGTCTTCCACCAGGGATGCGCCCAGTAAACGCATGGAAACAAACTCGGCGAGCAGGAAAACGAGCAGGATTGCCACATAAGTGAATATCCGGTTGGCCGTTTTTTGCTGGACTGTTTTGCTGAAAACAAGCTTACTGATGAGTTCTTCCAGCGCAATTCCGAGGGCAAAGCAGGACACCATGCACGCAAGCTGCGGCCAGCCCAGATGCATCGGGATCGTATAGCCAAAGCCATATCCCATTGCCGAGATGAACGCTACCATAAAATCATCGATTGTAAATAGCTTTTTCATGATTTTCCCAGTCCTCCCAAAATGATTGTTACTGTTCACACGCTTTCAGCGTGCTCCAGTAACGGGTTTTGCCATTTAAAATTGCCTACAGCAATGGGCAAAACCCAGTGTTCAGTCAAAGTTATTGTGGCATAACTGCGCAGCGGAGTGCGCAGTTTGCCTGTGAACAGTAACAAATGATTCATTTACTTCGTTTTCAATTTCATTATACATAACATTTTACTAAGAAAATAATTAAAAAACCGTTAAAAAAAGAGCATTTACACTCCTGCGGCAAAGCCGCAGGAGTGCCTTTTCTCCTCTATAAACGCTGTTTTATATCTGACTTGGTCCGTTCGGTCTGTCAGGCTTTTTTGAATACCGTTTTACCCATAAACACAGTTTCAAGCACCTGAATATCCTGAATACCTTCCACAGGAACGGATTCAATGTCACTGTCCAGAACTACCAGCTCCGCTGATTTTCCAACCTCGATGGAGCCTGTGATATCTTCAAGATGAGCCTGATATGCGGGATGGATCGTATGTGCCTGAAGTGCTTCCTTAAGGCTCACACATTCCTCCGGTAAGGCGGCGGGAACATCCTTGAACAGCTCATAAGTCGGATCCCTCCTGACATGTCTTCTCGTCATGGCCACCTGGATAGCCGTAATACCATAGGAGGGACTGACAAAGAAATCCGATCCGTAAGCACACACTACACCATTGTCGATCAGTGATTTACTGGGATACGTCTGTCTGACGACATCCTCGCCCCAGTCAGCGACCATGATCGGTTCTTCGGTAGGATTATCATTGAACCATGCCGGCTGATTGCTGGCGATGATATGGCTCCTGCCCATACGTACCCTGTCCTCTGGCGCAATAAATGTATCATGCGCAATAATGTTTCTGATCCTTGGATTCGGGTACAGCTTCTGCGCGTTCTCATAGCAGTCGATCACTTTGCGGATGGCATAGCTTCCCATGGCATGTGTATGGATATTGAAGCCCTCCTTGTTGGCAAGTGCCATGGACTCCTCCATATGCGCTTCATCCCAGAGGAGCGGCTCTCTGGTGCCCGGCTTATGGTTGATTGAAGTATCCGCATAGAGCTCGATCATTGAAAACTGACCATCCGCGAAGTATTTTACCGTGTCCACGGTGAAAAGCCCTTCCACATCAAACTTCGTGCGGTTTGCGATCGCTCTTTCCATGTCTTCATCCCGGGTCGCATCGTTGACATTATGAACGCCGGATACTCTGACAGTAAATTCACCCTTCTTTGCCATATCGGTAAGAATCGGATAAGATGCACACTGCAGACAGTCACACAGCAGCGTAAATCCGGTTTCGTTAAACATATCAAAGCATTCCTTCAGAGAAGCCCTGTGTTCCTCCGGCGAAAAATCATAGTTTGGAATACTGTCAATGATGGGAAGAAAGGTAACAGGCTCCTTTATATAGCCGCTGGGACTTCCGTCCGCCTCCCTTACGATCAGCCCGTTATGATCATCCGTATCCTTCGTCACTCCTGCCACTTCAAGTGCCTTTGTATTTAAGAGGACCCTGTGTCCGCAGTATGACATAAGAACAGCAGGTTTATCCGGTACGACCACATCAATATCATGTCTGGTAAACGGTCTCACGATACCCTGAAGTCCTCCTGAAAACCATGTTCTGTCCCATCCCAGTCCACGGATTACAGGAGCATCCCTGTGCTCATCGACATAGGCTTTCAAAATGTCCTGAAGCTTCTTTACCACTCCCTCGGGCGTGTCCTTTTTGGGATCCGGCACAATAGAGCTGAAGCTGCATGTTGCGAATTTTTTCGCTGCATTAGCAACATGATTGTGCGCATCTCCAAGACCGGGGATGACACTCTTTCCGTTACAATCGATAACTTCCGTGCTCTCTCCGATCCACTCCTTTACTCCCGCCTCGTCACCAACATACACGAATTTGCCGTCCTTGATGGCAACCGCCTGTGCATGTGTTTCCGTTCCATCCAATGCGATGGAATAGACTTTTGCGTTTCTGTAAACCCTGTCTGCAGTCTGAGCCATTCCTGCTACCTCTCTTTCTTATATTTTATATTTATATTAAACAGACGGCTGGTTAATTCATAGCTTTCACCTTTTATGTCACTGCAGATGCTTCCAAAAATCTCTTCACATCGACCTTCTTCAGGTCGGCAACTGTTTTGCAATCGAGTTCTTTCATCATATCATTTGTACACTCGATGGCCTGTTCCGTAGATCTTGTGAAGACAGGAGCCCCGCTCTCGATGATTTCCTTCCTATTCGTGGATGTAGGCCCACTCTCCGCCCACCATGGTTCCAAGCACGGGCGAATCCTGGATATGCTCCGGATCGCACTTGGTAATATCATCACCAAGTACCACCAGATCCGCTTCCTTCCCGACAGTAATACTGCCCAGCCTGTCATCACAAAGCAGCTGATAAGCCTCATTAATGGTGGTCGCTTCTATCATCTGTTCAATGGAAACGCGCTCGTTTGCACCATGCAATGTATCCGGGCGTCCGGGGAGCTGACGTAACACGCCCTTCTGTATGCCGATAAGAGGATATGCCGGATTGGTAACGGGATAATCACTGGCAGAAGTCACTACCACACCGGCATCAAAGAATGCCTTCATCGGAAGCTGATCTTCAGCACGTTCTTCTCCAAGGACAGCAACCATCATACCGAAATAATCCGGATCCATATCAAACCAGTGGGGATCTGTAGAAGCTATAACGTTTAGTTTAGCCATACGGGGTATATCCGCCCTGTCTACCACCTGAAGATGGGTTATGGCATCCCTGTAATCGTGAGGTCCTGTCTGCTCCAATGCTTTCTCTATGGCATCTAAAGCCATGCAGAGTGCCCCGTCTCCTATGGCATGAGCATGTACCGTAAATCCCAGCTCGTGGGATTTTTTGTATATTTTAATAAGTGTTTCCATGTCAAAGCGGAGCTGCCCATGATGTTTGTGCTCGACAGACCACGGATCTGTGTAAGGCTGCTTCATATATGCTGTTGAAGGTGTCCCCGGCATCGTACCGTCTATCTGTATCTTGATATTGCTTAGTTCGAACATACGCCCCCTGGTCTTCTCTCTTAAGCTTGACGCGTGTTCTATCTCCGCCATCGTATCATGACCTGCCGCCTGAAATACCTGATAAGCAGCATAGACATGCATCTTAAGCTTCCCTTCCATATCAAGCTCATGGCAGGCAAGTGCGGCATTGTCGGTAGTATCCCAGTTGATTATGGGGTCAAGGATCAGGGTCTCTCCGTTAGCCAGATATTCTTCCTGATAGTGCAGGAATCCCTCCTTATACTGTTCTACCGAGAACACGGTAAACTCCTTTAACAGATCCATGGCACCTTCGCGGAAATAACCTGTGGGATTGCCCTCATCATCACGGGTGATTATACCGTCACTTATATCGGGCGTATTCTTATCTATTCCCAGACGCTCCATTGCAGCATGATTAACCCAATAGGAATGATGACCTATATCCGCAAGAACGATAGGTTTGTCTGTCATGCCGTTAAGCAGATCCGCAGTGGGACCGTTTGGCCCCATATCCGGAGTGGGGATGAAGCCCGATCCCTGAATAACATCGAGCTCCGGATGCTTCTCAATGAACTCCTTTATTGCGGCAAGATGTTCCTCTAAGGTACCCATGGGATTTAGGTGTACAAAGAAAAGCGCTTCAGTTCCTCCGGGCGCGATATGACCGTGTCCCTCTCCAAATCCCGGAAGAATGATACCCTTATCGTACCGGATCTCCTCCGTATCCTTGCCGATATATTCCTTCACACCCTCCTCGTCGCCCACATATACGAACTTGCCGTCAGAAATCGCAAGCGCCGCAGCCTTGGGATTTTTCTTATCAACTGTATAGATATTACCGTAGATGACCTTATTTGCCTTCATTATCTGTACCTCCTTGTATTGTTAATTTACTTTCTTTCCCGCAAAATACACATCCGTCGGTTTGTTGTAGCTGAAGCCCTCATGCTCTGCGGTAAGCAGGTCGGTGTCAAACACAAGGAAATCGGCATCCTTACCTTTATCAATAGAGCCCTTGTTATCATCTATACCAAGCTGTTTTGCTCCATTTATCGTATATCCGAGTATCATTTCTTCTATACTCATTTGTTCATCATCGGAAGGATTTGCTCTGACGGTCCAATCTGTTTTGGCGGCTCTGGTCTTCTCGTTTATCCACCTTGTCATGCCGACCTCCATGCCAAGGTATGGACTCCAGTTGTTAAAATCACCATAGTGGATATCGTCGCTTGACCATGTAACATTGGCACCGGTCTTCCAGACCGACTTGCAGCGATACATCTTATTTGCACGCTCCTCACCAAGCAGCTCGCACCATGTCTTATAAGGATCTCCGCCCATGTTTCCTGCATGCCACCATGGTGTATAATTGGCGTTAACACCTAACTTCACAAAACGGTCAATATCTGCATCATCCTGAATCTCAAGATGTGCACAGGTGACCTTCACACGGTACTTATCCCCAAGCTCCTTCTTAGCCAGCTCCACACCGTCAAGTACATTACGGGAGGCTCCTTCACCCACAGTGTGCAGGTGCAGGTCAAGTCCTGCCTCATTAAGCCGAATAAGAAGCTCTGCGATCTGATCCTTATTGAAAGCAGCCGTTCCCTTGTCCCCGGTATCTTCGTAAGGTGTCACAAGTGCTGCCGTTTCTATCTTTAAGGTCCCGTCATTGAAAATCTTTAAGGTATGCACCTTAAGGTGTTTCGTATTAAATTCACTGTTAAAGCTCTTAAGCTTTTCTATCGCCTCCGGCACCTGGCGGGGCTGTGTGATCACATAGCAGCCGTCAATATAAACGGGAAGCTCTCCTTCCTCGTCCATTTTTTTCAATCGTCTGTAAACTCTCTCATGAAAATCATTGCATTCCGGAATACCGGCATCAAAGACACCCACGACCCCTGCATTTACAGAAAAATCGATCCAACGTTTTAGCGCGGCATCTATCTGTTCATCTGTCAGTTTTTCCGCACCATCGATCAGAAAGCGGGTTTCCGCAGCCGCTTCGAATATATTTCCGGTCACATGTCCATCCTTACGCACATAGTAACTAAGCCCCGGTACGGGATCGATGACATCATCCGTAATGCCGTGACGCTCAAGAAGTTTGGAATTTGCCCATACGCTGTGTGCTTCGCCCTCTAAGATCATGATCTCACTGTCGGCACAGACAGCATCAAGATCTTCCTTTGTGATCTCTTCACCATGCAGAAAAACGCGCTCCAGTAGGAAATTGTAACTCTCTATGCCCGGATTGTTCTTAATATGATCAGCTATAAAGTCAAGAGCTTCCTTTTTGCAGTCGCACATAATATACTCACCCATATCCTTATACTCAAACCCGATGGGCATAGTAACATGAACATGACTGTCGATGATTCCCGGCATTATGAATTTTCCGCTAAGATCCGTTATCTCGCCCTCATAATCCGAAAGACCGGCATCATCGCCGACATAAACAAATTTGCCATCCTTTACTGCAAGGGCTGTAGCCAACAGACTGTTCTTGTTAGATGTGAAGATTTTTGCATTTTTAATAATCTTATCTACCTTCATAGCTGCTCCTTTCAATATGCTGAATAGTTACAAACCTGACAGACATTTTACTTAAAATAATGTTAAAAGTCCGTTAAAATCCAAAATATTAGAAATTATTCAGAATAAATTTACAATTCTAGCAAAATGTTTTTTCAATTACAAAGAAGAAAAGCCTCGGCAATGCTTTGCATTGCCGAGGCTTTCAAATGAAAGATCACCCCTTTTTGTCGGTCTTTAATAAGTTGTGTACCTGAGCCCAGTCATACTGGGACATGTAAACACCATGATACAGATTAAGAGCACCTGGCTTTCCATCCAGATAGTCAAAGTAGTCACACCGTACCTTTTTTCTGTCGATCCCCAGCACTCCCCAGCCCTTGATCAGAATATCTTCCTTGCCTGTTTCCGATAATGTCTTTACGAGGTCCTTCTTTGTGACACGTATATAAGAGTCTGAACTGTTCCGAAATATAACATTACAGATTTCCGTGACCGGGCAGAGAACGCCGGCCTTATTTACCAGATAAGCCAAGAGTTCTTTCGAACGTTTTGTAAATGATACGACAGGCTCTCCGTCATAATATACTTCAAAATCACCAAAGCACCGGATAAACAATCCTTTCCCCATGTTTTCTTTAAGGACAGTATGTCGAAGCTGAGATAATGCGTGCTCAATTTTTTCTACCGTAACAGGCTTCATAAGATAGTCGCTGGCTCCCAGTTCGAAGGCTTTTGGGGCGTACTCGCTATATCCGGTGGTAAAAACTATGTCACACTCAGGATATGCAGTTTTAACGCACCTTGCCAAATCAACACCTGTCACAGTTCCTATCGCTATATCCAGGAAAGCAATACTTACCATCCCTGATGGTAAGGCTTCAATCGCATCATCGGCATTATCAAAAGCCACTATCTCAGCTTCCGGCAGAGCCTCATGAACACGTCTGGTCATTTGCCTTAACAGGATGGATTCATCTTCTACAACAAGTATTCTCATTTTCCGTGCCTTTCATTTTGGGAATCTTTATAGTTACCTTTGTTCCTTTGCCCGGAGTGCTCTCGATAGTAAGACTTCCACCCACCATCTCCCGAATCCGGTATCGGGTATTTTCTATTCCTAAGTGCTTTCTCCCGTCATCCTCATACACTGTAATATCAAATCCTGTTCCGTCGTCTACTACCGATACAATATAGTGCTCACCCGTTTCAAATGAACTGATCCTCACAGTCCCTCCATCCTTCTTCTTACAGACACCATGTTTTATTGCATTTTCAACAATAGGCTGTACTGAAAGTGCCGGTACAAGAAAAGAAGTGCAGCTTATATCGAATTCAATGTTCAGTTTGTTTGAAAAACGAAGCTTTTCAAGCCATATATAAGTTTTTATGTGATTCAATTCTTCCGAAAAAGAAACAGGCTCACTTTTATCTGCAAAATCAATATTCTCACGCAGATACTCCGAGAATTCACCTATAGCTCTGGCGGCAAGCCCCGGATCTTCCTCACACAAGGCTTCGATGACCGCCAAAGAATTATAAAGGAAATGGGGCTGCATCTGCGAGATCATGGCTGAGATCTGAAGTTTAGCCAGTTCCTTTTCATATCTTAGATTATCCTTCTCAAGTTCATCATTTGCGTCAAAAAAGATAAGGCAGATCGGCATCATAAACACAAGCGTCACCAGCCCCCACACCGAGACATAACCGGTTAAAATGTCCAGATTCAGTGACAGCATGGAAAAGAGTACGGGGAAAAAGATGCAACATATAAAGGAAAGCTTCCGGGTTCTGCTCAATTTTGAAAACAGGGTTGCAACCGACAATGCTATCAGACAAAATAAGTCCAGAAAGATACTGATACGATCCTCAACGACATCGGAATATAGTCCCTCTTCAGTGACAAGAAAAAGAAAAGGCCTGAATATGTTGACGAGGATGGCAATGAAATAAATGATAATCCCAATAGAGATCATCACGGTAACCATGCGTGTGATGATTGTTTCCTCAAGAAATCTCTTTTGATAAAGCCATAAGGTCAGAAAACAGGTCATGGAAAAATAATAATTTAGGCTTAAAAGCACCGTAATAGAGCGGATATGCTCCGGCATACTGTAAACACTTCCTGTAAGTGTTGCAAAGAAAACCGCAACAAAAAGATTAAAAAGAAAGAGAGTAAAATGGCCCATTGCTCCGATGTGGCTATCCTTGAAGCACAGAAATCCCGAAAGAACTGTCAAAAAAACGAGACTGATAAAATCGATGATTCTTACCATGTACATTGAGTCTCGGAAAATATCATTTTTCACCGATACTGCAATGGCAAAAAGTGTTAAAAAAAACATGACAGTGGGCACAAGCGAGCGGATTGTCTTATTATCGATCTTTATCAGCCTCATCTTCATTTCCTTCACATCCTCTTCATCGTCCACATAGACAAAGCTGCCGCTTCCTTCGAAACAAAATGATAACTATTCACTGTTGCGAAATACAGAAACTGTTATCTTCATCCTCTACAAACTCCACCTTTATGCTTGCAATTCTCCCTGCACCAATCCTTTTGTCCCGATAATCCCCACTTTCGATAAAAATATATCTGACAAAGGCATCTGCAAACAGCCAGAATAACACATAGAAAAATTCCTGAGGAATATCACCAAGATATTTTCCAATTAAAGCAAGGAGGATGCCTGAGATTACGGTGCCAATCACCATTTCTCCAAAAACAAGTCGGTGATGTCTGTTCTCCTGTATTGTCCTGCCAAGTTCATAGTCTCCTTCTGAAGCGATTGTGTCAACAATGATCTTTTTTTGCTCCTCGGTAAACTTTGCCCCGTATATCTCCAGAACGATGGGATACTTCGTCGGAATACACTCAATAAAATCCGTTATGTAATCCGTAAACTCAGAGTTTAGGCTCACACAATCCCTGATGCTGTATTTACAAATGATATCTTCCATATTCTGTGCATAGCATGGAATATAGGCGATTCCGTCTTCCAGGACCTCTTTTTTTAGTCGAAGCTTCAGAAATGATTTTTTATTCAGGAATTTTTGTATGTTGTTATCCGTTTTCATCTTTTCTCTCCAATCCTGAACAGTCATGAAAGCTATCTTCACAATTATGCAGAAAAAAACGCAGCCCTTTGAGAATACAATCACATTGTTGCTTCAAGTTCGGACAGCTTTATTTCTTCGTTATCCACGGCTTATGTCACTACTTCCTTATTTGCCTTGAGTATAGCACAGAGATGCTGATTTTTCCACAAAAACTCACGCTTTTGGCAGCGTAAATTTGTACTCGGAAATTTGAAAATAGAAAATCCCTATGCATTCAGATATGATATTAGATTCATATAGATTGTATCATGATTTTCTTATTTTAAAAAGCCTTTAAAATAAATATTTTAAATTTGACGGGGAAATGTTGAAGCCGTCCGGTATAAGTGACTGCAAACCAGAATGACTTAAAGAACTATTAGAAGATGTATCATCACTCTGGCAAGCCTCTTTGGTATGACTGTCAGAACCGTTTTTCTTCTTGGCTGCATTAAGTCTTTCGAATTTAAAGTGATTAGCATCTTTACGATCCTTGAATCCGGTCCGATAAACAAACGTTATCATCGACGAATCAGCATTTCATTCTTCATTATAATCTCCCACGATGACATAATCCACTATACTTTCAAATACTTGACGATCAAATTCTTTTATGGTAGTCTCTGTCTCCAATTTTTCACATATGCAACTAATCCCTATGACCTTCAAAACATATGCTGATATTACAGATGATGACCTGAATATTAGCTATGATCCCTCCATTGTCGATGCAACAGAGCTTAAGCTCGACAGCAAAGATAACAGTATCACAACTATTCCCTCTACAATGCATGTCTACATTCTACCACCATCCTGCTCTTCAAAAAATGAACCATTACGTGAAGTCGCATTTTGCGACTTCACCAAATCAACTTCCTCTCTTGTCAATTGAAACCTAAGCTCCCGTGAATTTATACCAAGGATGCGGTATAAACTCACGGGAGCTTAGGTGTTAATCAGCACTTCACTGCTAATTATCTTATTGTCAACATTCCATTTTCTACGCATACTTTCCAAAAAGAAGGATGCTCTTTAAATCTGTCATTAGGATAATGAAGTGCCAGAATCAAATTGCCATCAAGATCAGTAAAAAACATTCCATGCCCTCCATTCTCCGGAAATAAAGGGGTCTTTTGAATTATCCAGGGGCCAAAAGCACTACCTGATTCTGATCTTGCAACACCAACTGCATAACCTTTATCGCTCCAGCTGGAAAAAATCATGTATAGGTTACCATCGTTATACTTGATAAGACTTGGCCCATCACTAAAATAGCAGTCGCCATCAATTCCAAATTCAGCTTTTGCAAAAGGCACTTTTCTCGCCCAAGCTACATCTTTCGGAGAAAAAAGCCTCTGAGGAGCGCTTACAGGATATGATAGATCTGATGATAATTCCATTATGCAGAAGTCACCATCAGCTGTTCCACTTCCGTCCATGGCATCCTCAAAGGAATGGGAAAATATAAGATACACCTTATCAGAATCTGTATAAATAGTTCCATCAATGCATGACCAATTGGCAGGAGTCAATCTTTCTGAGTATATTTCAAACGGTCCTGTCGGAAAATCTGATCTCAGCGCATAGACCCCTTTTTTTACCCCGGGGGCTCCAAACGTGGTTACCAAATAATAGCTTCCATTTATTTTATAGCACTCCGGTGCCCAATAACTGTCAGTTGCGAAGAAGTTCTCGGGCTTTTTGAATATCTCTATAGGGCCTTCAAAGGATTCCAAGTCATCACTCACGTAACAGTCAAAACCATATGCTTCTTCCCAACAGGTTTCACTTCGCGTACCATACAGATAATACTTCTCACCATCTACCAATACAAAAGGATCTCGGATATTCACGTCTTCTCTTTTCATTGCCATTACCTCACTTATCTGACTTTTCATCTTTAAGACGCGGTGATGGAAGACCAATAAGAGCACATACTGCAATGGCAGCCATCAGAGCAGGAACACCAAATCTGACAAGTGTAATTCCGGTCACAGTTGCCTGTGGTTCCTGACCAACTGCATTTGCAATATATCCTGTCATTGCTAAAACAGCACTAAGAATTCCATTTGCAAGCGCTATTCCAAGTTTATTTGAAAAGCCCTTAAGCGCAGCTATTGTTCCATTCATTATTACATTTGTCTGTAAAAAACTCTGGTCTGTAACTACTGCCATGAGCATTGCACCATATACCATAAACATGGTGGCGAACAACGCACCAAATCCTGAAAGAATAAAGACAGCAGTAATGTTTCCTTTGAATATAATGCAGCATACATTGCAAGCAAGTGTCAGAATCTGTGATGCTATGAATGCCATTTTTAAACTCTTAAATAGTTTTAAGAAAAGCGGTACAAAAATAAATGGGCTGAGCAGTCCAACAAGAGATATTGTCATCATGTATTTGGAAATAAGATCCGGTCTTACAAGGCAGTACATAACATAATATACTGATGATCCCATCATGGTGTTAAATCCGATATAGCCAGCAACCCAGATTATAACTGTCGGGACAAGACCCTTTACAGTCACAAGGAGACTTAACTGCTTAGCAAGAGGAAGATGTGTATCCTTTGACTCTGTAACGAATCTCTCCTTAGCCGTAGCAAAAAGACATAATGAAAAAATCGTCATCAGAATTCCTGAAAGGCCGACTACTATCATGTAGCCCTTTGAGGTATTCTCTCCTCCAAAGAAAGAAACCATAGAGAGTGCAAAAGAAGTTGTTATGGCTGTAAATATACCCATTATCTGTGTATAGGTGGAAATCAATTTCTGCCTCTCAGCTTCTACATTGGTTACTGCATTGATCAGAGCATTACAGGGTATCTCAAATGCAGTCCTGAGCATTCCATATAAAATGTAGAAAACAGCTGCCCATATTATCTTTCCTGTCGAAGAAAGATTCGGGCTCATGAACAGACATACAACTACAACAGTCAGGCATGCAGGTACCCATAAAAGATACGGTCTGAACTTACCAAATCTTGTATGCGTTTTATCTGCCAGTACTCCCATTATAGGATCGTTGATTGCATCCCATATTGACGCAATTACCATTATAACGCCTGCCGCAGCCGCCGGAACACCAAACGTATCTGTGAAAAAGATCATTAGATAGGAACCAACTAATGCACCCATGATCTGATATCCGCTTCCATATGCCATTCCATAGGATAGTATCGTTGACAGATTCAGTTTTTGTTTTTGATTATCCATTTTTGACCTCCCAATTTTGTTGTACTTTACTTGTTGATTCATGTTATCATTGAATGGCATAAAAATAGTGACATCGCTTTATATTTTCATGACACCTTCTCATAGGGGGAAAAATGGATAACTATTCTGCATCACATGAAGAAATCTATAAATTAAACCACATAGAACAGTACCTAAAAAAGTTTTTAGATGACTTTCCTGTATATCAGAACACTATAATAGGTCTTAAAGACGAGTCTGATTATGAATATGATAATGTCTATACTTTAATGAAGAAGTACTGGGATAAGAGCGCAAAAAAAGAAGATTTTTTCCTGGATAAAAACGCCTATTATATCAAAGAAGATTTCTTTATATTACCGCAGGAAAATGTCACAATGCGGAAAAACCTGCGATATATGCCGCTGCTATTGCATTCTCATCAGTTTATAGAGATTAACTATGTATTAAAGAGCTCCGGCAGCTATATGATAACTCGCTCTGGAGAGCTTGAACTTACTGATGGCGACATCATTCTTTGCCCGCCACTCTTTGATCATTGCTTTAAAGCCCATAATGATAACAGCATTATCTTAGACTTTTTTATAAGAGTTACTACCTTTGATACTGTGTTCTTCCAATTACTTAATAAGAACAATTATCTGTCAATTATTTTTTCTAATGCAATCTATAACACAAAAGGGAACTATATTCTATGGCACTGTAATAAAGATACTGAGCTTACCAGTCTGGTTCTTGAATCTTATAAAGAATGGTCCGAAAAACCCAAATATAGTGAACAGATGATTGAAGCAAATGTACTCAAATTCTTCATAATTCTGATGCGCAAGCATGAAAATGAGGCTATTTTTTCTGTTCCTCAGATTAACAGCACAGATTCAGTATTTAATACTTTTCTGAATTATATGCACCTTCACTGTCAAACTGTTAATTTAACCACTCTTGCAGATCAATTTGGTTATAGCGAAAGGCAGGTTATAAGAATTCTAAAAAAGCAGTCCGGTAAGGGTTTTTCTGAATTACTACAAGATATCAGAATGAACAGAGCAATTCAATTGTTAAAAAACCCATCTGTTAGTATTGCGCAAATAGCTCACACTTTGGGATATGGAAATGTGGCTTATTTTCAGCGAGTATTTTTTAAGACTTTTACATTCACTCCTGAGGCGTTCCGATCAAAATTGGAAAAAATAAATAAACATTGAAAAGTCCTTTGGCAACCTCAAAAAAAGAGGACTGTTTAACAAGTATAGTATCCAGTCATTGCTTGATGAGTTGGAATCTATATTAGTAAATAGTGTCAAGTGGTCTTCGCCAACAGATGTACTATTGTATGAATAATGATAGGAATTAAAAGCGGTGCTGTGGTTCAGAATACTAATACAAGGACTTTAGGAAAAGCACTGGGGGAATAAAGCATTGAAGTGTAAATTATCAATTCAGGAAAAACTAAAAGATTTGAGAATAGAAAAAGGCCTGTCTCTACAAGAATTGTCAGAGGAGACCGGAATATCCAGAGCATCGCTGGGTAATTATGAAACAGATGATTACAAAGAAATCTCTCACAAGGCCATCATCACACTTATCGGTGATGATGAAGTAGAAACCGTTAAAGGTATCTACGAATACATTATGGATGGTGAGGAAAAGCATCTTTCACTTCGTACATTTGATGATAAGATTAAGCGAAAGATTTATGAAAAGCAGAATCACAAATGTCCTTACTGTGATAAGAGCATCGGTGGTCACACATATCCACAAGGTGTAACTGAGTACGATTATAAAGAAATGGAATGTGACCATATTGTTCCTTGGAGCCAAGGTGGAAAGACAGAAGAAAATAACTGTCAAATGATTTGTAAATGGCACAATGGTCATAAATCAGATAACTAACGAGGGGTATTGATATGGCAAGAGCAAATAAAGAGTACAAAAATCTTAACTGTAAGATTGATAAAGAAGTTAGTGATTTGCTTGAGCAGTTCATCGAAAAGACCCTCATGAGTAAAACAGCAACTGTTGAACAGGCTCTAAAAGAGTATATTGAAAAATATAATAAGACAGGTAAGATTTAAAATATAAGACCACTCTTTCTCTTTTGAGATTGAGTGGTCTTTATTGTTATTCAATCATGTTGAAATGCTTTAAAGCATCTATGATAGCAGCACGCTTTTCAGGTGTTACCTCTCTAGGCTCATAATCGTCCGATTTAGACAGGTTATAGTTCTCTCCCATTTCTATACCGCATTCACGCTTAACTTGTGCTATAAAGGCGGAATGAAGCTTGAAACCATACTTTTCTTCAACGTACTCGTTAATTTCTTTGTATGTAGCATGTCTGTTGACATTTTTCATATAGCTACCATCAGGCGTATAATCAACAGTTTTATACTTGTCGATTTGTTGGTGGGACAAGAGGACGCACGTCTCCACATGGCCAGTTCTGCTAAACTGGTCGCAGGCGGCGTATTTTTTTAATTTGTAGCCGGCGGCAAGAAGGATTTTCAGGTCACGGGCAAGAGTTGCGGGGTCGCAGGATACGTAAACCACTTTTTCGGGACTCATTCCGACTATGGTTTCTAAGACGGAGGGATCAAGTCCTGCCCTTGGCGGATCTACTACTACTACATCTGCCCTTATCTCTTTATGGGAGGGCATATAGTCTTCGGCCGCTGCCGCTACGAAATCAACGTTTCTTATTCCGTTAAGTTCGGCGTTCGCCTTTGCGTCTTCTATGGCTTCCGGCACGATTTCAAGACCATGGACTTTTCCTGCTTTCCGACTAAGGAAAAGGCTTATTGTTCCGATACCGCAGCATACGTCCCAGACTTCTTCATTACCGTTAAGGTCTGCATATTCCAGTGCTTTTTTATAAAGCTTTACTGCCTGGATCTGATTTACCTGATAGAATGACAGCGGTGAGATCCTGAATTTTAGGCCGTCCATCATATCAACGATATATCCGTCACCGTAAAGAACCTCTATTTTCTTTCCCAATATTACATTAGTCCTGTCCGGATTTATATTAAGGCATACTGTCTTCATTCCGGGGATTCCCTTAAGTCTCTCCACGAATTCTTCTTTATGTGGAAGCTTTTCTGACGTAAGCACAAGGCATACCATGAGCTCTCCGCTTTCAAATCCCTTTTTTATGAGGAGATGGCGAACCAGTCCTTTTCCGCTTTCTTCATTATAAACTTTTATCTTAAAATCTCTTATAAACTCAAGGACTGTATTTAATATCACCTGAAATTCAGGAGGTGTTAAAAGGCAGTCATCCGAGCTGATGATCGAATGCGTATGTCCTGCATAAAAGCCTGCTATAACATTTCCATCCTTATCAAGTCCTATCGGATACTGTGCCTTATTTCTGTAGCGCCAGGGCTTTTCCATTGAAATGATCGGCTCTTCAGCATTTTTTAAAATTTTCTCGGGGATCCCGCCAATTCTTAAAAGACAGTCATGTACTTTTTTAGTCTTGTATCTGAGCTCTGCTTCATAGCTCATAGCCTGGAGCTGGCATCCACCGCAGGGTCTTGCCACAGGGCATTCAGGTTTTACGCGGTCTGCAGATGGCTCTTCTACTTCCATAAGCCTTGCAAATCCATAATTTTTCTTTACCTTCATGACCTTTGCCCTGATCCTGTCTCCGGGAACACAGTCCTTAACAAAAAGAGGGAATCCGTCAATTTTGCCGATTCCCTCTCCTGTATTTGTAAGGTCGATGATTTCTAAACTGACTTCGTCGTTTTTCTTTAATTCCATTCTCCGGCCTTCCTTAAATTACTTGCCATTAACTTATTAAAACCAAGCCATCCCTCAGAGTTTTCAGGTTTGGCATTTTCAAGGATCTCTGTAAACGTCTCAAGCTTGGCATCCGTATTATCTGCCAGATTCAAAGCCATTGCCTCCATTAATGCAGGCTTCTTTGGTGAACCGAATTCCAGCTCTCCATGATGTGCAAGTATGCAGTGTGTAAGCTCCCTTAAAAGCTTCTCGGGAAAACCTTCTATATCACGCGCCTTGTCATGGATTATCTGTGCGCCGATCACAATGTGACCTAAAAGCTGACCATCATCAGTGTAATCATTCTGAGGAAAATCTGAAAGCTCGGAGGTTTTTCCTATATCATGAAGAAGTGCTGATGTTATCAAAAGGTCATGGTTAAGTACCGGATATGCCTTTGTATAGAACTTGCAAAGTCTCGTAACAGCAAGTGTATGCTGCATCAGTCCTCCGACAAATCCATGATGGATGCTCTTTGCAGCCGAACTTCTTCTAAAGTTCTTGCTGAGCTTTTCGTCTTCAACGAATACCTTTTTCAGAAGCTTGTTAAGATGCTCATTCTTAACTGTATCTATAACATCCATAACAGTTTTATACATAGCTTCATTATCAAACTTACTTACAGGAAGATAGTCGGATGTTACATATTCATTTTCCGCTGCCTTCCTGACGCGCTTCAAAGAGGCCTGCAGCGCACCCTGATATCTCGATACTTCTCCTACTACCTCAATATAGTCAAGTGTATCGAAATCAGAGATTCCCTGCGAATTCGGCTCCCAGACCTTTGCATCAAGAGTTCCTGTCCTGTCCTGCAGTATTATATTGAGATACGGTTTTCCGTTCCTTGTAACTGCCTGCTGACAAAATTTGCAAAGATAGATGTCTGAAAGGTTGTCGCCCTCTTTTAAGTCACTGATATACTTCATTAAAATCTCCTGTCTAATTAACTCTTTGGCGCATAGCGCCGAAATATTTATTCTTCTGCAAGGGAATCATCAAGTTTAACGTATGTAACATCAAAAGTCATTTCCGTATAATCACCCCTGGCATATCTTTCAGCAGTTATTACCGCATCATCTCCGGGCTGTGCCTCCATTATTGCCTTTTCATAGTCACTGTAGCTTGATATTTCTCTTGTTCCTACCTTAGTTATAACATCACCGCTCTGAATTCCGGCAGTCATTGCGGGAGAATCTATAACAACTTTTGTAACATATGCGCCGTACGGAAGTCCCAATTCCTCATGTGCTGCCTCCGTTACATCATTTCCTCGAATTCCGAGACATGCTGTACTTTTGTCATTTGACAAACTTTCTATAATTTCTTTCAGATCAGAAATTGCATATCCTGATATAAGGTTCTCTATATCCTTTGCTCCGGTATCCGGTGCTATGATTCCAAGCACCTCACCTTCATAATTAAATATCGCACCGCTGGCTTCCGAACTTCCATAAATATCGGTTGAGATGATCGTCATATTTCTGTCTGTCATCGATTCAGTTCTGCTGTTATCCGTAATGAGTCCGAAAGCAACAGATCCGCTCGAGCCGTAGGGTCTTCCAACTGCCATTACCGGTGTCTCAGTAAGATTTGATCCCCTGGAACTTCCGAGAGTTGCCTCACTGATCACTTCCATTGTTTCCTCGGATATATCCTCCATAGGAATTGCAATGATCTCAAAACCGGTATTTTCATCAACTTTTTTTACGGTTGCCTCCGCCATGCTTCCGTCGAAGAATGTTACCGTGATCCTGTCTGCGTCTGATGTTGTCTCAGAATTTACCAGTACCAGCAGTTCACGTCCGTTATTTGCAACGATTATTCCCGCACCTGAACTCTTATCTTCATAAGTAGTTTCAAACCAGTCAGTATCGGAAGCAACACCCGTTACTGTGACTATCGACTTGGATACTTCTTTCGCAGCATCTGACAGAGTTGCATATAACTGCTTATAATCATCTGTTGTAAGTGATACCATCTCGGTAATGTTGTTTATTATCTGAGTCGGCTCGGCTTCCCCGCTGCTTACACTGTTATCACCTGCATTACCGGATACTGAATTATCCGAAACTTTCGAATTGTCTTCTTTATTTTCATCCTTTGATGTTATATTTACCGGTATTGTCTGATTTCCCGGACCGCTCTTTTTTATAAAAGCATTAAATACCAGCGCAGCCACCAGACCAAAAATAACTGCTGACCCCAAAAGTCGGATACAATACAGCAAAAAGCCTTTTTTATCGAAAGGTCTTTCCTTTATTTTTTCAGTGATAAACTGAAATCCGGAATCTTTATCGTCCATCTGCTTCTCCTGTTAAATATGCTTTAACCATAATAACTTCCCCAATCGATCAAAGCATAGTTTCAAACTTATATCCTATTCCCCATACTGTAGATATTTTCCACGACTTATGATCTTTTATCTTTTCTCTAAGACGTTTGATATGAACATCCACTGTTCTTGTATCTCCGATATATTCATAGCCCCAGATATGATCTAAGAGCTGTTCACGTGTAAATACCTGATTTGGCGAAGAAGCAAGGAAATACAACAGCTCTAATTCCTTCGGCGGCATATCCACGCTCTTTCCATAATAAACTACCGAATAATTTGTCTGATTTACAGTAAGATCCGGATATTCTACCTTTTTTACCTGACTCTTTGGCTCCTCAACCTTCTGAGGGGTTGCTCTTCTGAGGACAGCCTTGGCTCTTGCCACGAGCTCCTTTGAATCAAAAGGCTTTTCCATATAGTCATCTGCGCCGAGCTCAAGTCCGAGTACCTTGTCAAAAACCTCACCCTTTGCCGAAAGCATGATTATCGGAACCTGTGATTTCTGTCTGATCTCTCTGCATACCTGATATCCATCCATTCCCGGAAGCATGAGATCAAGAAGGATCAGATTCGGTCTGAATATATCATTCTCCTTAACTGCACTTTCGCCATCATTCACGATTTTGGTATCAAAGCACTCCTTCGTGAAATAAAGCGCAATAAGCTCTGCAATGTTGTTGTCATCATCAACAATAAGCACTTTCTGTTTTTCCACCATTTTTTCACCCCTTATGTTTTTTGAAAACAGCTATCGTAACACCGGCATCACCCTCTCCAAATTCACCGGCTCTGAAGCTCTCTACGTATTTACATCTCTTTAAGAATTCCCTTACTACATCTCTAAGGACTCCGGAACCTTTTCCGTGTACTATCCTTACCTGTTCGAGATGTGAAAGATATGCCTCATCAAGATACTGTGACAGTGTCTGCTCCGCATCATAGGCTGTCATTCCGAGCAGCATACATTCTGTACTGATGGTCATAGCATGCGAAAGTGATTTCTGTCCTGATCTTGCCTTTTTCTTTTCTTCTTTCTTTTTTACCGAAGGCTTATCATAGGTTAGGTCTGAGGCATTTGCCTTATATTTAATAATACCACATTGAACGAATAAATTCCCCTTTGAATCCGGCAGTGAACTTACTGTTCCGTTAAGTCCCAGAGACACTATCATTACCTCATCACCCATCATTATCTTTTTGGGATCGATTCCGGCATTTGAATTATTACTCTTAAGCCCTCCGGATTTAGAGGTATTTTTTGAAAGGGCATTTCTTACACGTTCCCTGTCTCTCTCAGCTGCCTTAACAGCATCGCTGGAGGCATACTTCTGCATGTTCTTAATTGTAGAATCTGCAGTTGCCTTTGCCTCGCTGAGGATTGCCTTTGCTTCCTCCTTTGCCTTTGCAAGAATCTTTTCTTTAGAGTTTTCCAGCTTCTGCCTTCCACTGTCCAGTTCTTCCTGAAGCTTCTTTATCTCGTTCTCTGTATCAGAAATTTCTTTCTTTTTCTTCTCAAGCTCAACTCTGTTCTTTTCAAGGCTGGCAAGAAGCTTCTCGAATTTCTTGTCCTCTTCATTTATGCGCTCTTTTGCATCATCAATGATATTATCGGCAAGACCGAGTTTTTTTGAAATTGCAAAAGCATTACTCTTTCCGGGCACACCCACAAGAATTCTGTAAGTCGGACTTAATGTAGCCACATCAAATTCGCAGCAGGCATTTTCTACCCAGGATGTTGTAAGCGCATACTCTTTTAATTCACTGTAATGCGTTGTTGCCATTGTACGAATACTTCTGGAATGAAGCTTTGACAAAATAGCTGTTGCAAGTGCCGCTCCCTCGGTAGGATCTGTTCCGGCACAAAGCTCATCAAACAGACAAAGGCTTGTAATATTGGCATTTTTAAGTATCTGGACAATATTTGTCATATGAGACGAAAACGTTGAAAGACTCTGTTCTATCGACTGTTCATCCCCTATATCGGCATAAATCTCTCTGAAGAAAGAAAGCTCTGATCGGTCCAGCGCCGGAATATGTAATCCTGACATTCCCATGATCTCTAAAAGTCCTACAGTTTTCAGCGATACCGTCTTACCGCCTGTATTAGGACCTGTCACTACAAGAAGGTCGAACTCATCTCCAAGATGAATATCTATGGGAACAACCTTCTTTTTATCTATGAGGGGATGTCTGGCCCCAATGAGATTTATTATTTCCGAGGAATTAAATTTAGGCCTTATTGCATTCATCTCCAAAGCCAGCTCTGCTCTTGCAAAAATAAAATCAAGCTCCGATAAAATGCTGTAATCCGCACGTATTACTTCTGCATTGCTTCCGCACTCAAAAGAAAGCCCTTTAAGGATGAGCTGTATCTCTTCTCTCTCAGCAAGTTCCAGCTCTCTTATATCATTATTAAGTTTAACTACAGACTGCGGCTCTATGAAAAGCGTGGAGCCGGTCTGGGACTGATCATGGACCATTCCCTGTACCTGTGACTTATACTCTGCCCTTACAGGGAGGCAGAAACGAGAATTTCTCTGAGTTATAACGCTGTCCATGAGATAAGTCTTAAGTGAACCGTTCATGAGAGAAAGCAGTGTAGAATGAATTTTATCCGACGCAATATTTTTTGCCTTTCTGATACGCTTAAGCTCAGAACTTGCATCATCTGCGATCTTATCTTCTTCTATGATGCATCTTCTGATCTCTCTGACAAGCCCGTTCAAAGGCTCCAGACAATTAAAATTGTCACTGAGTGAGTCATTCACACGTGTTTCATCCGATTCTCCGACTCCATACCGCCTTATGGAATCTGTAACTTCCAGCAGCGATGCTATATCCATAAGCTCTCTGGTCGTTAAAATCCCTTCTGCCTCAGCAGTAAAAAGCGAGTGGCGGACTTCCTTTACCCCTGCAAAGCTCACCGAACCGTTAGCAAAGATACGGTTACATGCATCCTCAGTTTCAGTCTGTGCTCTCTCTATATCATTTATATTGTCGTAAGGCACAAGTCCCGCAGCTTTTTCTTTACCTGCAGGGGATGCCGTATGCTTTATCAGCATGGCTTTTACCTTATCAAATTCAAGTACCTGAAAAACTTTTTCGTTCATTTAATCCTAATTTTCCTTAATATATAAACCAAAAACTTTTAACATCTAATTATATTACAAATAGCGTTATAGGGCAAACATACATTAAAAAAAGGTCACGGACAGGCAATTATAAAATGTCTGTCCGTGGCCTTTTTTAATCCTATATTTATCTGAAAGACTCTACTGCTGCTCTTTCAGCTTTAAGACCCTCGAGATAAGCCTCAAGGAACTTATCAAAGCCTTCTACATCAGATGCTACAGGAGCCATGCTCTCTGACTTGAATGCTGCGAATACCTTGTTTTCAAGATAATCCTCAAGTGTCTCCCCGTTTTCTTTATGAAGCATATAGCTTGCAAGAAGAGCTTCGCCCCAAGGGCCGCCTTCTCCTGCTGTCTCCATTACAGATACCGGTACTCCCATGGCTGCTGCCATGATCCTCTGGCCTGAGCCCTTTGCATTGAACCATCCGCCGTGTCCTGTGAGTCTGTCGATCTGAACCTTCTCATCCTTTACAAGAATGTTCATACCGTATTTAAGAGTACTTAATGCCGAGAAAAGAACCGTTCTCATGAATGTGGCAAGATCCATCTTTGCGTCAGGTTTTCTCATAAGGAGAGGTCTGCCCTCTTCAAATCCGGTGATAGGCTCTCCTGAGAAATAGTTGTACATCATGAGACCGCCGCAGGAATTCTCGCCCTTAAGTGCCTCTTCAAAAAGTTTTGAATAAAATTCAGATGTATCTGTCTCGCCGCCCGTAAGCTTTATAACCTCAAGGAAAAGATCAACCCATGCGTTAAGGTCTGATGTACAGTTATTGCAGTGAACCATTGCAACAGGCTTTCCTGATGGGGTTGTAACCATATCAAGTGCCTCATAAGGCTTTGAAAGAGGCTTGTCAAGGACAACCATTGAGAATACAGAAGTACCTGCTGAAACATTACCTGTACGTGCAGCTACGGAATTTGTTGCTGTCATTCCTGTTCCTGCATCTCCTTCAGGAGGGCAGAGTGGAATTCCTGCTTCAAGGTTTCCTGAAGGGTCAAGCTTTCTTGCACCTTCTTCCGTAAGTTTTCCTGCCTCTTCACCTGCAACAAGTACCTTAGGGAATATATCCCTTAACTTCCATGAGAAATTTCTGTCTGCAATGAGATCATCAAATTTCTTAACCATTTCCTCATCATAATCATTCTTTTCAGAATCGATAGGGAACATTCCGGAAGCCTCACCGATACCGATTATCTTCTCTCCTGTCAGCTTCCAATGTACATAACCCTCAAGAGTTGTCTGGAAAACAATATCTTTTACGTGAGGTTCATTATTTAAGATTGCCTGATAAAGATGTGCGATACTCCATCTTTGAGGAATATTAAAGTTGAAAAGCTTTGAAAGTTCTCCGGCAGCCTTCTCAGTCATGGTATTTCTCCATGTTCTGAAAGGTACCATCATCTTTCCATCTTTATCAAATACCATGTATCCGTGCATCATTGCAGAAAATCCGATCGCACCGATTTTCTTCAAAACAACACCATACTTATTCTTAACGTCCTCAGCAAGCTTTGCATAGCAATCCTGAAGTCCGCCCCAGATGTCATCTTCTGAATATGTCCAGATATTATTCTCAAGTCTGTTTTCCCATCTGTGCTTACCCTGGGCAACCGGTGTGAAATCTTCAGTAATAAGTACTCCTTTAATATTAGTGGAACCAAATTCGATTCCGAGTACTGTCTTTCCTGATTCGATCGCTGCTTTAATATCAATATTTCCCATAGATGTACCTTCCCTTCGATCAGCGTAGAAATGCTGTATTAGTTTTAAAACAATTATATAGGAAATTATAATACAAGTTAATGCTTTTAGTTATCTTTTTTGTTCATTTTTTTCATAAAGATGTCATTTAAAAAACAATATTTAAATATAATACCCTATATGCAAGAAAGAATCCTGCTCCGCAGGATTCTCCGCGCAAGCGCGGGAGCCGCAGGCTCTTCCTATCCGCGCTTGACGCATCATACGCACGCAGTGCGTTTTTTGCATTATGGGGAATTCCATCGGAATTTCCTATAATGCAAAAAAAGGACCCGGCAAACGCCGGATCCTCTTAAATTATCTTTTATTTAGTTACTGCTTGTTGTAGATGTCGCTGCAAGGATCGTGTAGTAAAGCTTACCTGCATAGCCTGTATATCTCTTTGAGCCGAATACATAAGCTGTAGGTCTGCTCTTAACTGTTGAATAAGATTTAGATCTTACACTTACATCATTTGTTGTATAGATGCTCAAAGTGCTGTTTCCTGCATTCTTTTTCTTAATAGCAACATTTACTGAAGGTGTTATTGCTGAACCAGTGTATCGATATCCGCTTGAGCACTTGTCCGTAAGCTTTCCGCCTGCAATATTTATAGGCTTGATTATGAAATACTTTACAACCTTGCCCTTATAACTTGCCTTGGCTGAACCATAAGCCTTAATAGTTACCTTTGCAAGTCCGGGATTCTTACACTTGCTGTACTTAACCTTATAATCAGTTCCTTCAACAAGCTCTGTTCCTGTAGCTGTGTCCTTTACAGTCACCTTAGGTTTGATCTTTGTTCCCGTATAATCTACTTCCTCAAAGTTCTCAAGTTCTTTCTTTTCGTAGGTCATAGTTACATCGATCGAAGAATCACTCATAGGAACTATATTGTCATAAACACGGAATGAAACCGTCTTTGTCTTTCTGAAAGCTCCCTTTCCGGTAATAGTCATCTTGAGCTTTTTCTTGTCCTGATTCTGACCGGTAAACTCTGTAGAAACTACATAGTCAACACCCTCTACAAGAGGAACATAACTTCCGTTTGAAAGCTTGTATCTCAAAAGAATATCACTCTGATCATAATTCTTGTCTGAATTCAAAGCCTGATTCTGTACTCCGTAAACCTTGGCTCTGCTCATCTTTGCGCCCTTTGAAGATACTATCTGGAAGCATACCCCCTGATAGCTGGAAAATACGGTATTACTGCTGACAATCATCTGACCAACACCTGTATCCTTGCATCCTACCAGTATTCTGGTGAATAATCCGGAATCTGAATTCATAAGATATCCGTTTGCTTCAATAATTACCTTTGGTGAAATATTCTTTCCGGTATGTTTATAAATATAATGCGGTAAAGTAACATTTACACCGTTTGCAGATACCTTTTTGATAGTATCTACATTATCCGTAAATACCTTGATCCTCGGACTATATCCTGCGACATAGGTATCTCCGTCGATTGCATTCTTGTAAAAGCTTACATAAGGTGTTGATGAATAAGACTTATCAATACCATTGTCTTCAAAGCTGATCCAATCGTATGTCTCAGTATCAGTCTTGCTTACAAATGCATCGAAATCAACACCGTCTTTTCTTCTGATAACAGCAGCAAAGCTCTTTCCCTCTGTTATAAGTATAGGTTTATCCAGCTTCACCGTTGTATAGCCGACATAATTCACATCCGTATCAACTGTTTCGATAAGATTATCAGCTACGAACGGAGATGCCTTCTCTGTTATCCCATAAGGATAGCTGTAGATCGAGATCTCATAACTGCCCGGGTCAGCTACGGCGAAGCCAACCTGTTTGATAGCCTCATAGGTAGTTGTTATATAAGTTTCTTTCTTCTTTGTCTTAGAATTTGTTCTTGTTGCAAGTTTTCCCGGATTTCCGCTTGCCGTAAATATATTAGCGAGCATATTTACTTCTTTTGTCTCTACATTCGGTGTTCCATCATATGCATACATATGAGAATATGTTGTCGACTCAGAGAAGTTATAGGCTACCGCCCTGCGTTTTTTGCTGTTAGCCTCAGCTGTAAATGTTGCATCCTCATAGGAAATGTAGAAATCTTCCCCATCGAGGCCTCTTGCCTTAAAACCACCTGAAGATGAAGGTTTGTTACCTGTCACTCTGTTGGTAAAGTCTGCAGCATCTATGCTATCATCCCATCCGTAAATTACGATAGAATGATTTGGATCTGCATAATCATCACTTACAGTGGTAAACATCAGGTTCTCACTGTTTGTTCTGTAAGCAGTTGCACTTGAAACGCTCATATCCATATAAGTATCAATGACTGCTGCACCATACTTATATATAAGACCCTTAATTGCTGCTACATCATTAATAGGGGCCCATGCCGCTCCGTTTAACTGACCCTTTATTCCGTTAACCGATGTGGAATTTGCCAGCACAAAAGTTGCCAGTGCTGCATTTCCGTAGCCAAACTCTTCTGTTTTATCACTGGTTCTGTCCTTATTGAATAACCCCAGCGGATCAGTAGGATCATCATAAAGTGCAGATACAAGATCTGCAGCAGATCCGTCAGCCGCTGCAAGCATTGCGGAATATGCCCATTCATGTGATTCATTTTCACTCTGAACCGCTTCATAAAGACTTCCTGTAAATTTACTCTTTCCTGACCATTCAGAACTGTCTACCTTATAGGTATATTCTGACGGAAAGCTGAAACTTACCGGTCTCGAACCATCACTCTGAGTTGGAAGATCATCTTCCGATACAGATGCTGAATCTTCTTCGTCTGATGAACTTTCTTCAACTTCCTCATCACTGTTATTTACCGAATCAGTTGCCTCAGTATTTAAGCTTTCATCAGCGGTATCTTCTGTTGCCATTATTGGCATGGTAAACAGCCCAGACACCATTGCCATCGTCATAAGAGCGGCTATGCCTTTTCTGTAATGCCTAGCTATCATTCCCTTCGCTCCTCCATTTTTAAAATCCCTGTTAAACCATATTAAGCTTTCTATAAGCTCGTTTTTAAACATTGACCTACTCTCCTAAATCATACCACTTTAAACCTTTGTATTTAAACCCCTTTTGCTTGATTTTTTTTAAGAAGTGCTCTCATGCCGCTTCACACAATGGACACAAGAGTTGCATTTTTTTGTATACATTGATAAAATATTACAAAACTGTTTCTTTTCGAACGTATATTCCCTGATGACCAGCTTTATAATAAAAAAAATTTCAGAGATACTTCAGACCCCGGAACCCCCACGTCACATGAAAGGTTCTACTTAGTGCTGCTTCGTTCCCGACCTGACACGGTTCATAGATTTCCATTGCGTGGGACCGGAGCCTGAAGTATCTCTGAAAAAGATACCTTGAAATTATAACTTTTGAAACTTCTTCTGTCAACCTTCTTCGATAATTCATCGCTGTCCGGTATCCAGAATGTCAGGTTTTTGTCACTCCCATAGCTGAGCTTAGCTGTTTATACTGAAGATTGATCTTCTCGAAATCAGCCATTATCTCATCTCTCCTGGTCACGGCATGCTCCATGATCTCTTCCTTATCTCCGCAAAATGCCATTACTATCTTTCGCTGAAATTTATTATGATCCATCTCATTCGTTACGATCGCAGCAATGGTAGCCGCCGGTTTTACACTATCAACATTTCCGCTCATTGCTATATCTGCAATCCGCTCCGAAAGCTGTAATATTTTATCATTCATAGTCATATCCGGCGCTTCCATTTGGTTCGGTATGCCTGATCCGTCTATGCGCTCATGATGTCTCGCGATTATATCACAGATCTCCGGATCAATCCTGTTCCTTAAAAGGTCATCCGCAGTCTCAAGGTGCCTGCAGAATTTCTTTATATCAGACTCTTCCTTTAGGTTTGCCGGATTCCTGAGCTCCTTAGGAACCTTTGACAGTCCTATGTCATGCAGCAGACCTGCATAGTGAAGCTTTTCGATATCTTCCTCTGTGATCCCGTCAAGGCGTCTGGCTATCTGCTCAGCCACATCCATGCAGATGATTGCCTCCCCCGCCCTTCTGGATTCCGACAGTGCCATTATATATACCAGCAGTTCCAGCATCTTTTCCTTGTCTTCATCGGCAAACATCACCTTTTTGAAGGACTCGTAAAGCTCGTCAAGATATTCACCGCTGTCGAGCATTTCAAACATATCATATCTTCTTGCAGCGATATCCAATAGATTAAAGGGAAGCTCAGAAAATTTACTGCCTATATATCGTCTCAGATTATTTGTATTGAACTTTTTGCCCTTTATGCTCCTGAAATGCTCTATCATTCCTGCCAGATTTAATATATTTGCGACATTTTTATACTGGAAATTTATATTTTTAAGCTTTGTATGATCAACATGACTGTATAGGATTATTTTAGAAAGCTGCTCATAGGGCGTTAAGCTCTTCATGAAAAGGTAACCATATATTGAATGCGGCAGGGGCTCTTCAAACTCATACTGCAGGCTCTCAACTCCCTGCTCTACCCTGTACGCACCAATATCATGAAGCGCAACAACAAATGTAATCTCTGCGAGCTCAAAATCCTCATATTTCCCGGAGGCCTTAAGCATGGCATAAACCATGAACGCAGTCCTGCAGCTATGGCCCATGACTTTGCTGTCTATTAACTTTAATGTGCCAACTATAAGCTGACACACATCCTCGCTGCGAATAACCTGTCCCACTTTTCCCCCAAATTACATGTTTCAAACAAAAATTTTCAGAAATTATTTCTCTATATACATGAACATTTTATCACGAAAAAGTTAAGCATTCCATAGTTTTACTCTTTCAAAAGAGAATGTTTCAAAGAAAAAACTTCATAGGAGTATAAATGATCCCACTGTTTTTCTGAACCTTTGCCGTATCCGTAAATCCCATCTTATGATAGAATTCCACAGCATACGGAGAAGAATCCACAGTAGTGTAAGTCTGCCCCTTCTGTGTGAGCAGATAATCACATAAATATTTTATGAGTGCAGATGCTATTCCCTGCCTCTGGCAGTTCTCATCTACAAAAAGAAGTGATATATGATTGCGGTTTCGCACTGAAATTATGCCAAGCACCCTGTCTGCCTCATCAAAGCAGCCAAACATGACATATTCGCCCTGTCTGAACATTTTATAAAGACTGTCTGCAGTAATAAATCTTCGAAAGTTTTCTATTCCCTCGCTGCTGTACACATCAGCTTCAAACTTAAGAAAAACTCTCCATACCATAGCCATAGCCAGGTTCCACTCGGTTGCCTTCACGGCACGAATAGTTCTCATATGATTACCCCCTCACAAGATCCTCAAATGTGATACTAAACGAAATCCAGTCCTTTATTATAAGAAAACCCGCAGTCAATACGGGTTTTCTATAGTTTTAACCAAAAAGATTCTTAAAGAAACTTACGATCTTATCTCCGACTCCCTTGAAGAATGATTTAACAACAGATCCTGCTATTGCAGACTTATTTTTTTCAAGAGCATTCGCAAGATCTTCACCTGTTATATTATCTCCAAGCTCCTGATAAATGCTTGCTGCCTGATCTATAAGGGTATCATAATCAAGGCCGAGATCGTTGATCTTCTCCATAAGACTTACTATTTTAGATATTTCATCATCTGAAAGTTCGATCTTTGTAGATTTTCCACTGTTGTAGTCTGCTATAGCGGCGCGCACTGCCTCTTCTATTGCTTCTTTGCTGGAAAGATCTCTCTTGGCGATCTCCTGCTTTATAAAGCTTAAAAGTGCCTCAACTTCTTCACTGGATGCTCCGTTCGCAGCTGCAGCAGCCTCTTCAAGCTCTCCTGTAGTTACAAGCTCATCAAGTGAAGTATCCAAGGCCTGTGTATCAAGGCTTGTATCTGTCATCTGGGCATAGGCTTTAAGCGCTCCTATCAAAGCTGCAGTTCCTGAGATCGATGTAGGAGCTGCAACGATTATGTCTGCATCTTCAACACCGGCAGTAATAAGAGCATTCTGATACATTCCTTCTGTGCAGTAATTGATATTGTGTGTCACAACATTGATCCCATGTCCGCTTTCAGCAGGCTTAACCAGTACTGAAGAAAGTGACTTTGTACCTATTACAGATGAACTGATATAACTGTCAAGATACTGGTGTTCCTCTGAATTAGTTACATTTACTACATTATAACCCGAAATATCAGTCCCGGAAAGTCCCATCAGGCTCATTACAGTTGCAAGCTGGGAACTTGTGAGATCCGCTCCAACAGCCAGATATATCTGTGATTTGTCAACAGTATCGCCGGTCTCCGCGGACTCAGTGCTGTCTCCCGAATTATCTGCTGCTTCCGTTCCGTCTCCCCAGGTAATGTTCTGCACATCTTTTGCAGACACAGCTGATGCGGGCATTACGCAGAGTATTCCCGCAAGAATGCAAGCAAGTATTCTTTTCATAATTCTCCTCGTTCTTTTCACATCATCGTCTTTTTCATAAATCCGATGATGTCCATCATTACATCAAATCTGTCTCGTTCCTTATAGATTTCGTGCCGGTCATTATTATATATTTTTACATCGACATTATTAAGCCCAATGTTTGTATATGAATCAGCCGCTTTCTTAACTCCGACTCCGAAATCACCCACTGGGTCATCAGCTCCGGATACAATAAAAAGAGGAAGATCCTTTGGTATTTTCTGCATCCGGACTGAATCTTGTGATCTTGCCACAAGTGTGATCAGGGTATGATAACCATTTACGCTGAATTCGTGTCCGCTAAGGGGGTCGTTCGCATTTTCTTTTCTTGACTCCGGTCTAGAGCACGACCATTCAAAAGGATATTCATGGTTTGGAGACATCTTAGAATAGCGGCCCAGAGCACAATAGCTCAAGAAACGGCTGACATATCTGTCTCCATGAATTGCCCTTAAAAATGTTGTTATGCATCCCCCGGCCCATAAAGCAGCAGGAGAGACCGTTCCACTTCCCATGATCACAGCACCATTGATTCCGCTGCCATACATTTCAATATAATTTCTTATAAGAAAAGATCCCATCGAATGTCCCATTACGAAAACAGGAAGATCTATGTTTTCTGCCTGAATAAGTTTTTTCAGTCTGTGCACATCTCTGACTACCACAGTTGCAGGATCCTGCTCACAGAAATATCCGAAATCCTTTTCATCTGTAACAGTTTTTCCATGTCCGAGCATATCCGCCCCGGCAACGACTATTCCCTGCTCTGCCAGAAATTCAGCTATTTCACTGTATCTGCCAATATGTTCGCCCATTCCGTGCGCTATTATAAGGCAGGCTTTTTTTTCTCCTGAAGGGCTGTATTTTACAGCATGTATCTTCGTCCTCATGTCTCGTGAATCAAATGTAAATTCCTCTTTCAGAACCATATAGTCCCACCCCTTTATATTATATTAAAACACTTTTCACCACAGTTTTTATCCTGCAGCAAAAAGTGTTTTCAATCTCCCGTTCTATATATCAGCCAACTTCAGCGCCGCTCTCCACGTCATGTTCAACTGTCATGAGCGCAAGATCACCCTTGCTGTCCATTGCTGAAAGGATCATTCCCTCAGACATCATTCCGGCCATCTTTCTCGGTTTTAGATTAAGTACCGCCATTACTTTCTTTCCGACAAGTTTTTCCGGCTCCGGATAATATTTCTGAATTCCTGAAAGGATCTGTTTCTCTTCATCTCCGAATTTAAGCTTGAAGCAAAGAAGCTTTTCTGATTTCTCAACCTTACTGCAGCTTAAAACCTCACCTATTCTGAAATCGCATTTAGCAAAATCATCTATGGTAATAAAGCCTTTATCCTCAGACTTTTCAGACTCTTTCTTCTCTTCCTTCTTCTCATTCTTTGCATTGGCCTTTGCCTGGGCAGCCTCAAGCTCAGCAACCTTCTTCATAATGTCGTCAAGCTTAACTCTTGCAAAAAGTGTTTCCGGAGCTTCTGTAACCTTTGTTCCGTTTGCGATTTTGCCTGCCTTATCAAGGTCTGCAAAATCAGCCTTGGCGCTGTTTAATTCCTTAAAGATCTTTTCTGCTGTTTCAGGCAGGAATGACTCTAAGAGCGAAGCGCCTATGGTTATGCAATCTGCAAGGTTGTAAAGAACTGTTGAAAGTCTGTCAGCCTTTGCCTCATCCTTTGCAAGTACCCACGGCTCTGTCTCATCAATATATTTATTGCAGCGTTTGAACAGATTGAAGATATGTGTAAGAGCATCGGCAACACGAAGTCCTGCCATATCCTTGACTACGATATCCCTTGTTCCGAGAACTGTAGCATAGAGGTCCTTATCAACATCTTCCTCAGCGCCTCTGTTCTCAAGAACGCCTCCGAAATACTGGTTTGTCATTGAAACAGTACGTTTAACGAGGTTACCAAGAGTATTTGCAAGATCTGAGTTAAAACGCTCCACCATGAGTTCCCAGGAAATGACACCGTCTGTCTCGAATGGCATCTCATGAAGCACAAAATAACGTACTGCATCTACACCAAACATATCGGCCATATCGTCCGCATATATTACATTTCCCTTTGATTTACTCATTTTTCCGCCTTCCTGAAGAAGCCAGGGATGACCAAATACCTGCTTCGGAAGCGGCAGATCAAGTGCCATAAGGAATATAGGCCAGTAAATCGTATGGAATCTTATGATATCCTTACCTATAAGATGAAGGTCTGCAGGCCAGAATCTCTTGAAGAGCTCTCCGTCCTCGCCGTCACACTCATATCCGATACCTGTGATATAGTTTACGAGCGCATCAAGCCATACATATACAACGTGCTTAGGATCGAAATCAACTGGGATTCCCCATGTAAACGAAGTTCTCGATACACAGAGATCCTGAAGTCCGGGCTTGAGGAAGTTATTCATCATCTCATTCTTTCTCTGCTCCGGCTGAATAAATTCAGGATGATCCTCTATATATTTGATAAGCTTGTCAGCATATTTGCTCATCTTGAAGAAATATGCCTCTTCGTGTGCCGGCTTTACCGGACGTCCGCAATCCGGACATTTACCGTCTACAAGCTGTGACTTTGTCCAGAAAGACTCACAGGGTGTGCAGTACATTCCTTCGTAAGCACCCTTATAAATATCGCCCTTATCATAGAGCTTCTTAAATATCTTCTTAACCTGTCTCTCATGGTCTTCATCCGTAGTCCTGATAAATCTGTCATAGGATGTGTTCATTAGATCCCAGATCCTCTTTATCTCACCTGATGCTCTGTCTACGAACTGCTTAGGTGTAATCCCTTCATCCGCTGCCTTGAGCTCTACCTTCTGACCATGTTCATCTGTTCCTGTCTGGAAGTGAACATCAAAGCCTTCCTCACGCTTAAATCTGGCGATTGCATCTGCAAGTACGATTTCGTAAGTATTGCCTATATGAGGCTTTCCCGATGCATAAGCGATCGCGGTCGTAATGTAATAGGGTTTCTTTTCTGTCATTTTAGTGTCTCCATTTTCCCTGCCAAATGTGAGCAGTCTTTTATATATCTATGATAAAAAAAGTCATATTTTTAAAGCTAGCACAGATAGCCTGTCATGTCAAACTTTCTGTATCCCATCGGCAGCGTAAATTTGTACTCGGAAATTTGAAAATAGAAAATCCTTATGCACTCAGATATGATATTAGATGCATATAGATTGTATCATGTTTTTCTTGTTTTAAAAAGCCCTTTATGACAAATATTTTAAATTTGACGGGGAAAGGTCGGAACGTATCCAACGAAACACAAGAACCCGACTTTCCGTCGAACTCCGCTTTAACTCCGACATAGTGCCACAGGCGATTCGTTCAAGACTAAGAGCTCTTCGCCTGTGGCACAAGTCTGCGTAAAAAGCTGATTTCGCCGGGCGGGTTCAAATGATGTTTCTTTTGGATACGTTCCACCTTTCCCCTGGCTTTTTCTATTTCAGGGTTCAATAAATAAGCCCTCGCAGTTTTGAAGGGTAATGTAACCTTTACCGCATGTCTTTAGTTCTAAAACCTTGATTTTAAGGAAGTCAAAATAGATAAAAATTCCATGAAGCTGTCTTAAGCCTTAGGAAATTCGGCAACGACATATACAGTACAAGTGCTGTCACATCCACAGAGCCACTTTGAGCTGGGGTGGGGCAGTTGCATTTCGCTTACCATCAAAAGTAAACGGGGTGGGCGAAAAGTGGCTCTGCAATGTTAAACCTACATCTTCAGTTTTTCATTTCAAGGTTCATCTGAGACTTTTCCATGGATCATGTTTTCATACCTCACCTGGCACTATATTTTGCTGATACGTGACGATCATCCCTGGCTCAAATAGCTCAAACTATCACTATCAAAATTTCAATTTGCCATTAAGTTGGAAACTTAGTCTTTTACTGCTTTGTACTGATATACTTGAGCGGATACTTTCAGCATATTTGCCATATTCGATCAGTGATTTACTCCTGTCAGTTCGCTCTGAATTTAGCATTGCCCGTGCACTAAGAACTACTTCTTCGGCTCCTGCAGCCATGGGGATTTCTTTCCTCTGAAACCTTGCCAGTTCCAGCATATCTCCACCATTATAATAATACTCACGCAAGCGAGCCATCTTGGATCCGCCTAACCTGCACCATCCCATCGGCAACGTACTCATCCTCTTGGACAGTACATGGCAGACATGTCCCTCTGCACTGCAGGCTACAACTCCTTCTGATTTTTTTAACCGGTACTTTGCCGCAGTCCAGTTTGAAGAAATATATGACGCTGCAGAATCAATCCTCTGAACTACTGCTTCCGAAGTGGTACAGTTTTTAAGCTTTTCTACTACCTCAAAGAAATCAGATTTTTTTCCATCCCGTATGGCTGCCATTACTTCTGATCTTGCATCATCTTCAGAATCTTTTGTATGCTGAATAAGTTTGCTAACGTACTTTGATATATGGAATTCATCAAGAACAAATGTAACATCCGCAAGCCCTCTGTAACCTGACTTGATCCATGTTCCTCCATCAGAGTTGACATATATTTTCTTTATTGCACTTGTATCATACTTGTTTTCTATGTAATCAAATACCTCTTTCCAGAGCTGCTTATTATCCTCTTCACTGCCACGACAGAAATAGTGGGTATTTATTAAATGATTCCGTTTGCTTTTAGGACTAACAGGCTCTATACCCTCAAATACATATATGATCTTATTGATTGCACCGTTCAGTTTTCTTCCAACAGAATTATATTTCAGGTCTCCCCGACTGGACTGGAACTGAAGATGATAATGGTCTTCGTCTGCATCAATATAGAGGTATTCTACTATACGCTTTTGCTCCGGTATCTGGAAGTTTTTCGGAAAGCGTGTACTGTGCAGTATATTTTTTACTGCAGCTTTTGTAACACCTTCTCTGGCAGTTGCTTCCTCACCTGCTTTTTGATACGAGGTGAGCGCTGCTTCTTTGTATATTTTTGCTGTGACATCTTCTGTCATGGCTTGATTTGGACTCAGCCCGAGAACCTTATCCAAAAGATAGCATTCCAGATATTTCCCGTTTTCATCTGTTTCAAATTTTGATGTATAAAGGGTCTTGTTTACAATGACCTCTCCTAATGACGTAAGGATCTTTTTGGAATCTCCTTTATGCTCAACATACCAGTTGTTTTTGCGCTCAGGCATATCCTTAATCAGCTGGTTCATTTCCTGCAGAGTATCCTGTATGAACCGTCTTCCAAGCTCCTGGACTTCTTCCTGCACGTTTAATACAAAGTATGCCAGGTCAGTTGTATCTTTGTAAAGATTGAGTTTGGTGTTGAAAAGATTTTTGATGCAGTCATACATAAAATAGCGTATAATGTTTTCCATAAAGAGAACATCCTCCTTAATGATATTTGTGTCACAAGCTAATATCATATCACACGTCAGGATGTTCTTTTTTCTTTTCTATTCAATTTTCCGAGGGAAATTTTACGCTAACGTATCCCATCAGTATCTCATCCCTGTACGGTCGCCTTAGTTTTTTCAAACTTCTTAAAAAGAAATGGATACGCTGCCATGACCATAAATGAAAGTAAAAAGCTTCCGGCAAAAACTCCCCAGTGCTCATCCAACATCTCTAATGCCGGCGTGATGCCTTTCCTTACAAGCAGTATCAGCATAAGACCAATAAAAGCTCTTATAATAAGTAACTTCTTCATTCCCTTTTCAGAAAAATTTATATATTTTTCTTCTATATATATTCCTATGACAGCACCGTTCAGAAGTCCTATGATCTGAAAACTGTCTGACTGCATCTCATAAGGATCTGTAAGGAGGTTTCCGGATACATCATAGGCCAGCGGATAAGTTTTAAGGCTTATGTATAAAATAACTGCTATACTGATGATCAATGTTATCCATATAAACCTGAACCTCCATTTCTCATCATTTAATATAAGAGGAAGGATTTTCAGCGATATAAATAAAGAAATAACTCCGACTAAGGCTCCTGCCAGCACGTCCTGAGGCGTATGCACTCCCAGATAATTTCTCGAAAACATGGTAAGAGCGATCATCAAAAGTGAAAACCCTGCGAGTATTTTATTTTTCTTTTTAAGCATCAGAGCAGCTGAACCATACTCTGCTGCTGCCCCCGCACTGTGCCCGCTGGGAAAAGAATAGCCCGTAGCAGTCTTGATCGCTTTTGCATCAGCTATGATCCTTGAATCCCTTACCCATGGTCTGTATATACAGGCTGTCATTTTCAGGCATTCATTTATCATAGAGCCAAAAGCTGTCGGAAACATAAGCGCTATCCCTGCCTTTTTGTCTACACACCAGTAGATCAAAAATATGATCGCCAGCATATATTTGATTGCAAAATCCGAAATTATATTCATTATAGGAGTTATAAACGTTCCGTATGTATTTCTGAAATCCTGCAGGACAAGTAAATAATCTATATCCATCTTTTATTCCTTTTTATAAAAATTTATCTCTATATCTTCTAGTATAAATAGGCCCTATAAGAGCGTCAAACGAAAATAATGTGAACCCGGCTCTTTATTTAGGACAATTTTTTCCGATATAACTATTGACATTATGAAAAATCATGGTATATTAATAACAGTAATCATTACTATTATCAATAACCAACAAGCTTAATGCTTGAACTTATGGAGATTTATTTATGGCATTAAAGTTCAGTAAACAGCGAGAGGCTATCAGAAAAACATTAGAGGGACGTACAGATCATCCTACAGCAGATATGATTTATGCGGAGATGAGAAAAGAGTTCCCACGCATCAGTCTCGGTACCGTCTACAGAAACCTTATACTTCTTTCGGATTTAGGAGAGATCCAAAGGCTTAAAGTTGGCGATGGTGTCGATCATTTCGACCCGAATACCGATGAGCATTATCACCTTATATGTGAAAAATGCGGCGCTGTCAGTGACATAATGCTTCATCTTGACTTAGACTCCTTGGCTCAGGAGCAGTCAGACGGGATCATCCATGGACACAAGGCTTATTTCTACGGACTTTGTAAAAAATGTGCGGAAAAAGCCGATTAAGATTTAAAAACTATTTATGGCATTTGGACAAAGGCGTCCAGGAAAGGAGAAATAATTATGAAATTTGTATGTCAGGTTTGCGGTTACGTTCACGAGGGAGATCAGCCACCGGAGGTATGTCCTGTATGTAAGGCACCCGCTTCTAAATTCACAGCTCAGAGCGAAGATATGGTATGGGCTGCAGAGCATGTAGTAGGTGTTGCAAAGGGTGCTCCGGATGACATTATCGAAGATCTCAGATCCAACTTTACAGGCGAGTGCTCAGAAGTTGGCATGTACCTCGCAATGAGCCGTCAGGCATACCGTGAAGGATATCCGGAAGTTGGCGATTATTATGCAAAAGCTGCATGGGAAGAGGCTGAGCATGCAGCAAAATTTGCTGAGCTTCTCGGTGAAGTCCTTACAGACTCAACAAAGAAGAATCTTCAGATGAGGGTTGATGCTGAGAACGGTGCAACTGCCGGCAAGGTTGACCTTGCAAAGAGAGCTAAGGCACTTGATCTCGATGCTATTCATGATACCGTTCATGAAATGGCTCGTGACGAGGCAAGACACGGAAAAGCTTTCAAAGGACTTCTTGATCGTTACTTTGCATAATAGAACGTGAAGCATCCTGCCTATCCGCTCTGTGCGGCGTCAAATTCCCCTATACACCGGTCAGTAACGGGCAAGGCAGGATGAAAAAATCAAAACAAAATTGACGATTTTGAGAAAATTCGGCGAAATAAAATTGACGATTTTGTGGAAATTCCGCCTGTTCCCACTCCGGCAACAAAAATATCCACCTTTCCGTCAGTCTGTTTCCAGATCTCCGGGCCTGTAGTTGCCTTATGCGCTTTCTTTTATATCTGCCATAATTTTCCTCCGTAAAACAATCATTTCTTTTTATCCTATCACTCATGTACCGCTTCGGAAACATCTTTTTGATTTTTTTATCATACATAGTCTATATTATTGAATGCAAAAAAACTTTTGTGTTAAAATATTATATATGTTCTGATCTTTTACTGACAATTGATATGAATAAGTATTTTTTATATCAATTATTCTGACAAAGGAAAAATAAATGACTGATCTTGAATTTGAAAAAAGGCTCCGTGATATAGACATGGACATACCTGATATGGATATACCGCTTGCAATCATCAAACATGAAGGCGGTGTTTTTTCCTATGTCAAATATACTGCATCTTATCTTAAAGAGCTCAATTCGATCGGATACACAACTCCCGATGAAGCCGCAGTATTTTTTAATAATAAAGAAATAGGTGCATACGACAGTTTTCTGGGCAGCGTTTTAACAAGTCTCAGAACTAATGACAGTCAGACAAAGGATTTTGTTGCCAAAGACTGCTACTGCTCTATAAAAATACTCTGCAAATATTTAGACGATGATCATAAAATAATTATCTGCCGTGCCTGGCTTATTAATCTTTCAAAATATGACCAGGAAAATTATGAAAAGGAAAATGCTCTCAGAAGCCTTTATTCTCTTTATGAACATATAAATTTTATAGACCTCAATAAAAACAAATATGAAAAGATTTATATAAATAAAAATAACCATGTTATTCAGACAAAAGGCAATAATTTTACTGAATACATCCTGAAATATGCCGATGAGTTCATACATCCGGATGAGAAAGACAAATATATCGATTATAATAAGTTAGAAAATATCAATGATCGTTTTGAAAAAACACCTAAAACCTTTGATATGACTTATTTCAGAACCCTTGATATTAACGGTGAATATGTCTGGAAATCCTATGTTTTGATCCATGCACCTGCCTATGGTGACAACTGTTATTATGAATGTGTAAGGGGCGTTGACCTGAATACAGAGCATATCCTGGTTAAGGAAAACTATATTGATCTTTTCAATAATCTTCCGGTTGCCTATTCAATATTCAGCGTAACAAAAGACAATTCAGGAAAATTGGATATAATCTGTATATATTCCAGTAAAAAAATGGCTGAATTAATGGAAATTCCTACCGAAGAAATGATTGGTAGAGATCTCGCAACTACTATTGAAAAAAGAGATTTTTGGGAAGACATTTTCAGTCGGGCCGCATTTAACGGCGAAAACATTTCTGAGATACAATATATAGCTTCGTCGCAAAAATGGATAAGGATAACTATGTCACAGGCTGCACAGAGAGGCAGATGTGCCGTTGTTTTGGAGGATATAACCCAGTCGCATATATTAAATATCAACCTCGGACGTGAACGGACAACCGATGACCTTATCATCAAATGCACCAAGCTGCTGCATGGCGGATCTTCCTTTGAAGATGCAATGAATGATGTCCTGAGTACTATAGGAAGCACCCTAAATGCCAAAAGAATATATATTCTCGAGATTGACGACGATGGATGTTATACTGAAACCTTTGAGTGGGTAAGTAATCCGAATAATTCAGTAAAACACCTGGTTCAAAAGCGCCCGGCTTCACATATGGTCGACTGGGATATAGCTTATCCCGGTGCAACAAGCATAATCATTGATGAAATTGAAAGTATTCGCCTTTTACATCCGGAAGCCTATGATAATCTTTACGATCTGGGTGTACACCGAATGATCGAGATTCCTATCATTGATAATGGTACAAAAATAGGATGTTTCGGTGCAGTAGATTATGAAGATATTGATGCCGTTGATGTAAGACAATTTCTGGAAACTCTAAGCTATTTTATTTCAGCCGAGGTGATCAGAAAGAGACTTTTAAATAATCTTGAAAAACTAAGCGTTTACGATACCCTTTGTAATGTCAAAAACAGAAATGCCATGGAGCTCAAGATTAAAAAGCTAAAAAATTCCAATGATACTGTAGGTGTTTTTTACGCAGACGCCAATGGGCTCAAAAAATTAAACGATCTTGAAGGGCACGACGCAGGAGATTCACTCCTTAAAAACATAAGTGAGATCATGAGTCATCATTTCATCAGGGATAATATCTACAGAGCCGGCGGCGATGAATTCCTGGTTATCCGTTCTGATATCACTAAAGAGGAATTTAATGAACGCTGTCAAAAAATAAAAGATGAATTCGATTCAGAAAAAGATATGGCAATAGCGACCGGATGGTATTGGAGTGATAATTCATCGGATATTACTTATATCATGAACCGGGCCGATAAATTCATGTATGAAGACAAGGCTGCTTTCTACATGACTCACGACAGAAGAAAACACCATTAATTTTTAAGAGATCTGCATCCTACAGATGCGGATCTCTTTTTTTATGATTGAAAATATAGAATTGGTATGCTATTATATTTAATTGTTAGCAGAAGCTAACAAAAAAAAAAAAAAAAAAAAAAAAAAAATACAGCATAAGAGCAAAACTTTTTTCTCTTATCTTTCCCAAATTCAACGACCGGTGGGCAACCTTTAAATGGTAAATTTATTCAGATTTTTGAAAATTTTCAAAAAGAAATGTGACCTTATCATTCTTATCTAAGCTTATATACATGCTGATCCCAGACGGAAAGCTTTTAAGCCTTTCATTAAACTTATTTCTGTTCATGAAGCACTGCATGGAATTTCCTGTAGATATCAGGTATATAGGACAATGATCCGAAAGTATATATTCTTTTACAGGAATATCTGCATCGCCTGAGGAAGCACTCGCATCATTAATATTTTCTGCATATATGACTGCCCTGTTATCTGAAACTGTTACATTTGCAGATATAGTCTTAGTTGCTTCTTCAGTTGATGCGGAAGACAATAAAGTGCGATCTCCTGTTTTTGTTATACTTCTTAAATAAAGAAAAAGCCCTTCCGAAGGTATGACTGACTCCCCTTCTGACAAAGATATAATGTAAGCTGTTGTAAAATATCTGTTTTCGCCGTTGACAACCACCGCTTCTTCTATTATCTTTGCAGCACAATTTTTTTCGTCAGTTCCGCTGCCACTTTTCCATAAAGCAGTAATGCATTTATCTCCTTAATAAACGTAAGTTTATATGTTGACATAGCCTGTCGGTTGCCTCATCTGTATGTCACATGCTGACGCATGTTCCGACAGCTGCTGGCTCCCTAATATAAAAGCTAAAATTTAAGAATATTTTTTAATAAACTCATTTACAGGAATTGGCATAGAAAACAGTTTCCCCTGCAGCAGATCTGCTCCCATTTCACTCATCTGATCCGCCATTTCCTCTGTTTCTATACCTTCTGCAGTTATAGTAAAACCAATATCCTTAAATGATCTTACCATCATTGGCAGAACATTGTCAGGATTTTTGCAATGATCCCAGACCAATTCCATATCTATCTTTATATTAATAAAAGGAGTTCTCTTAAGTCTGGTCAGATTAGAATATCCTTTTCCATAATCATCAAGTGCGAAGAGAAATCCCGCTCGCTGCATCATTTCGATCTGGCGAAGCATCTGCTGTTCATCCTTCATTGATTCTTCCGTAATTTCCAGATGGATTTTTTCAGCATCTATACCATATCGTCTGATTATTCTTAAAAATCTGTCACAAAGATCGTTACGCATAAACTGTATTGGAGAAAGATTGACATTTATAAATGACATATTCATTTTTTCAATGTCATTCTCGCTTAAAAATTTACATACTTTTTCAAAAACCTGTTCTCCGAGCTGACTTATACGTCCATTTTTTTCAGCGATCGGAATAAAGGCTCCCGGAGATATAAGATTTCCTTCCTCGTCCCTGATCCTTGCCAGAGCTTCAGCCCCGGCAAGATTTTTTGAATCTGCATGCATTATCGGCTGCAGAAAAATCTCAACTCTTTCGTTATCTATGGCCGACTCAAGTGCAAGCTTATTTTTCAAGTCATCCTCATACTCCTCCATTGTTGTCTTATCTGCATACTCACATACCTGATCACCGGATTTATCTGCAGTTTCTAAAAGTTTCCCAATAGTACTTATTACTTCGGCAGCATGTTCATAACCTTCTGAACAATCTATGACCGCAAAGCCTATATCAAGATAAAGCTCAGTATTATTCGACTTCCATGGAAGATGAAATCTTACCCATAGTTCTTCCTGCATTCTTTTATAATCCATATCGGCTTTTCCAACCACTATAAATCTGCCGCTTCTGTAATAAAAAAACATTCTGTCACTATAATTTTTTACAAGAAAATTTGAAATAAGAGCGATGCCATGATCCATCTGGGCACTACCATAGATTTCCCTCATCTCATGATAATTTTTTATTACAAATGCAAGAATCCTGTATTTTCCCTTTCCTTCATTTTCTTCAATATAACTCCGAAAAGCATGACTATTAAAAGTCCCACTCCTTAGTTCTATAAAAAAATCAGGATTTTCAAATGCCAGATATATAAGAATAACTGCCATTACGCAAAATGTATCAAACAGGAGAAGTTTAGGAAGTGCAATTCTTACCATAAGTCCGATAGCCATCAACACATTATAGCCTATTATACTTCTTCTCTCTCTTCTTCTCCTTATCCTGTCCCTAAAACAATATATAAGTATAAATGATAAAATAAGGTAAAAATAATTGGATACATAGATCAGATTATACAGCTTCCCACTGTGATAACCTGTATCATCTATAGTAAAAATATATCCGGTGAACATTCCGGCAAATATAATGCTGAGAGAAATGAGCATCGGAATTGTATCCACTATTGAAAGGATAGATTTTTTAGGCAAATTAATCCTTAAAAGAACAAATGTATAGATATAATAAAGATACATCCTGATTATAAAAAAGATAAAATAAGCTGTGTTAAGAGCTATCAAAAAAGGCACAGAAAACAACCGATAGTTCTCATCAGCAAGACTTGATACAATATCTAAGACAATGACAACTGCCTCATTTAATACTATAGAAAGAAAAACCCTGTTCATTTTAATCGGAAGTCTGGGTAAGGAGAAATAAAAGAACATGATTATCATTAAAATCAGCAGGCTAGGAATAGCAAAGCTGTAATCCCACATAATAAAATCCCCCAAAGCAGAATGAATACACTCAAGGAACGTCACCCCATTGATTAAACTCAAGTGTAATTTTCTGACTATTTTTCATATTTGTCCACTTTTATTATACAACAGTCCGCTTTATACATCTAATTAAGATTCCATAAAGAAGTACTTCCTCAAGTACCTGTTTATCATCCGTTAAAAAATCCCTGTCGACTTTCATTGCCAACAGGGATTTGAGAGTTTATTCAAATTATGCAAAAAACTTTTTAAGGTCTTCGTCTACAGTTGTTATGCCTGATATTCCGAAGTTTTCTACAAGCACCTTTGTAACATTGGGTGAAAGGAATGCCGGGAGTGTAGGACCAAGGTGTATATTCTTAACTCCAAGGTAAAGGAGTGCAAGCAATACTATTACGGCCTTCTGCTCATACCATGAGATATTGTAAACTATAGGAAGTTCATTTATATCCTCAAGTCCGAATACTTCTTTAAGTTTGAGCGCTATGAGTGCGAGTGAATAAGAATCATTACACTGACCTGCATCAAGAAGCCTTGGGATTCCATTTATATCTCCAAGATTTAACTTGTTAAACTTATATTTTGCACATCCTGCAGTAAGTATAACAACATCCTTAGGGAGCTTTTCAGCAAACTCTGTATAGTAGGATCTTGACTTCATTCTGCCATCACATCCGCCCATTACAAGGAACTTCCTTATAGCACCGGTTTTTACAGCGTCTACTACCTTGTCTGCCAGAGCAAATACCTGCTCGTGTGCAAATCCTCCGACTATGCTTCCGCTTTCTATTTCTGTAGGAGCCGGACATTTCTTTGCCTGTTCGATTATTGCTGAAAAGTCTTTTACCTCACCGTACTCACCATCAATATGACGGCATCCAGGATATCCTGTTGCACCTGTAGTCCAGAGTCTGTCCTTATAGCTCTCAGCCGGAGGAACGATACAGTTAGTAGTCATAAGGATAGGCCCGTTGAACTTTTCAAATTCTTCCTTCTGCTTCCACCATGCATTACCGTAATTGCCTGCAAAATGAGGATATTTCTTAAATGCAGGATAATAATGTCCTGCAAGCATTTCAGAATGTGTATATACATCAACGCCTGTACCTGCAGTCTGCTCAAGGAGCATTTCAAGATCGCGGAGATCATGACCTGAAATAAGTATACCGGGGTTTTTGCGAACTCCTATATCTACCTTTGTAATTTCCGGGGCACCATATTTTTCATTATGTGCACTGTCTAAGAGAGCCATTCCGTCAACACCGTATTTTCCTGTCTCCAGAGTAAGAGCAACAAGATCGTCAACGCTTAAGCTGTCATCAAGGGTTTTTGCCAATGTGCTCTGAAGGAATGCATCGAGTTCTTCGCTGTCTTTAAGCAGAGCATTTGCGTGCTTAAGATAAGCTGCCATTCCCTTTAATCCATAAATTATCAGTTCACGGAGACTCCTGATATCTTCATTTTCCGTTGCAAGAATACCAACCTTTGCAGCCTTTGAATCATATTCTTCTTTTCTTCCGTTCCACAATGCAGCCTCCGGAAGTACTGATCTGTCTGCTATTTTCTCAGCAAGCTCTGCTTTAATTTTTAAGCTTTCATCTATTCTTTCTATAATGGACTCTCTGTCAAAATTTGCATTTGTTATTGTTGAAAAAAGATTCTGTGTAATAAGGTGATTTACACTTCCATCAATCTTTCCGCCCTCTTCCCTGATCTTTGTAGTTACTGCAGAAAGTCCCTTTGTAACATAGATGAGCAGATCCTGCATAGCTGCAAGCTCAGGCTTTTTTCCGCACACACCGGATACAGTACATCCTGTTCCGCAAGCTGTTTCCTGACACTGATAACAAAACATTTTACAATCCATAATGATTTCTCCTTTTTACCTTGCTTTATTTTGTAAGAAGCCGCATTTACTACGGCTTCCCCGCCATAATGCCGACATTTATTTATTTTTTTCTGCAAGCCATATAACTGATATGGATAATATATCGCAAACGCATAGCCGCTTACGTTGTCATGACCACATTTATTATTAAAAATTTTCAAATAAATTGTTGACAATTAATAATATAGGAGTATACTTACTGTATTAATATAAATAGTACAGTTGATACACATTTAGAAAGGGAGGCATAGATGCTTATACGAATTGATTATCAGGACAGTCGTCCTATCTATGAGCAGATAGCTTCAGGGTTTGAAAAACTGATCTTATCAGGTGTCATAGAAGCAGGCGAGCAGCTGCCGTCTGTAAGGAGTCTGGCCGTAGAACTGTCTACTAATCCCAATACGGTGCAGAAAGCCTTTGCACAGTTGGAACGGGACGGTTTCATATACACAGTTAAAGGAAGGGGAAATTTCGTGAAAGAAAATTTATCTCTTATTGAAAGCAAGAAGAAAGAAATTATTGCTAAGATCAGAGCAATTTTAGCGGAAGCTGAAGAAATGGGCATATCAAAAAAAGAATTGCTTAAAAGTCTCGAGGATTGATTCCTGAGATATCAGATATATGGAGGATGAGAAGCATGATAGAAGTAAAAGATTTGCATAAAACCTTTGATACCGGCGAAAAAGAAGACATCGTCCATGCGATCAACGGCATCTCTTTGAACATAAGAGAATCCGAAGTATTTGGTCTCATAGGAACGAACGGTTCCGGTAAATCCACTTTAATGCGTATAGCAGCAGGAATTTATAAACCCGATCAGGGAAATGTTTATATAGACGGAAAAGCCGTTTACGATAATGTTGCAGCTAAAAAAGAAATATTTTTTATTGCTGATGAGCCTTTTTTCCGTACAAACACAACAGCACGTCAGATGAAAGATTACTATTCTGATATTTACGATAATTTCAATAAGGACAGATTCGAAAGACTGATTGCAGATTTTGGTCTTACACCAAACAGACGGATCTCAACCTTTTCCAAGGGAATGAAAAAACAGCTTTCTGTGATCCTTGGAGTATGTGCCGGCACAAAATACCTGATGATGGACGAAACCTTTGACGGACTCGATCCCGTAATGCGCCAGGCTGTTAAAAGTCTCTTCGCCAATGATATGACAGAGCGTGGACTTACCCCGATCATAGCCTCACATAACCTGCGTGAGCTTGAGGATATCTGTGAAAACATCGGTCTTCTTCACCGCGGCGGAATACTACTTTCCGAAAACCTTGAAGATATAAAGCTCGGTATTCAGAAAATCCAATGCGTCTTTAAAAATGATGAGGATGAAAGAAAGATCCTTACGGGTATGGAGATAATGCTGAATGAAAAAAGAGGCAGACTCCACACCATAACCATCAGGGGAAAACGTGAAGAAATCCTGGCTCATTTCTCAGACTTTGAAATGACATTCTTTGAACTTCTTCCCTTAACCTTAGAAGAAGCATTTATAAGTGAAACGGAGGTCGTCGGCTATGACATCAGAAAAATTATCGCCGGATAAAATATTTAAATTTCAGAAAAATCTTTTAAGAGAGAGAAACTGGCAGTTCCTTTTAGTCTTACTTCTCTTCATGATCTATTATATAGGCGGAAGCGCCACAGCAGTCTTTTTCGCAAGACTTTCAAGCAATGATATCAGGCTGAATGATCATCTAAAAACAGCTTCCAGCATGCTTTTCGGACCCTATCTTATCCCCTTTGCCTTATACTGTATGGCTATTGTGGCTGCAATGTCCGGATATGCCTATCTTTATAACCGTCAGAAGGTTGACTTTTACGAATCGCAGCCTGTAGGGCGCGGCTTTAGATGGTGGAATATATTTTTCAGTGGGATTTATATTGTATTTATTCCATATTTCTTTAGCAGCTTTATCGGCTACATTTTTATGTCGGTTATCGGATATACAGATACTGATGTTCTGCTTATAGCTCTTTCAACCATGCTGAAAGCATCTGTTTTATACCTTGCTGTATACTCCTTCACTATACTGTCCACGATGCTTTGCGGACATATTGTTATAGCATTTATGGGTACCATAGTCCTTATGGTATGGTACGATGATCTGAAACTCATTTTTAATGGTTTAGCAAGTATTCTTTTTGCAACCTATACGGACTACTCTTTAGGATTTGACCCTCTAAAAAACTTCAGTCCTAATCCGGTTTCAAACTTTGTTCTTGGTAAATGGCAGGGAACCCTTACCAACCTGGGTCTTGCTCTTATTCTGGCTGTCTTAGCCTACCTCATTTACCTTAAAAGAAAAAATGAAATGCTGGGATGTGCTATAGCTTTCAAAACTGCCAGATTAATTATAAAAATCTCGATCGCCACAATCATCACTATAAATATCAGCTGGTTCTATCTTATGGCTGTGGAGGATTCGATCAATTTATTTACCCTCCTCTTTATTGGTTCAGTGATCATTGTAACCGCAATTTTATCTTCAATGTTTATGGAGGGCATACTGAGTTTTAATGTAAAATCCTGCTTAAAGCGTTTTTCAAATTCATTTATTGTAATGGGCATCGCACTTTTGGTATTCTTAGGTTTTTACTTTGACATATTCGGTTATGACAGATATCTTCCCTCTGAGAATTCGGTTGCGAGCTATGCGCTTATAAGGGACAATTACATCAGTTATTATGACAAAGATAGTTTACCCATTAATCAGCAGGACTATGCTTATAAATATATGTTTCTGACCGATGGTGAATCCATGCACCAGCTGGCAGCCATTGCAACTGAAAACAGTCTGCAGCTTAAAAAGAGCCGTGAAGCCATCAATGGTTATACTGTTACAGTAATATACAGACTCAAAAGCGGTCTTGTAAGAAGCAGAGAACTCGTTATTCCCTATGATGTGGATGAAAATCTGATGAATAAAGTCCTTGGAAGTGAAGAATACAAAGACGGATATTTTCCTTATAAACATGATGAGATTCTCAAAGATTATTTTAATCAAAAGCTCTTTTTAAACTATAGTCTTGCAAATAGTTCTAAAGAGCTCGATCATGATATTTTATCTAAATATGAAGAACTTCGCAAAGCCTATGATAAGGATCTCCTCTCCTATGACTTCACCCTGACAAAACGAGGTATTCCCATGGGTTCGATAAAATTTGGAAGCGAATATGATTCTTCAACTGATGACTACCATAATTTCTCCATAGAATTTCCTGTTTATGAAAACTATAGTAATACCATAGAATTCTTAAAAGATAATAATCTCTGGATCGATAACAAAGTAAAACCCTATATGGTAAATGAAGCGCAGGTTGAATATTACAACTCAGAAGATACAGAAAATATTTTTGGAAATTATTCTTCAGATGATTATTATGAAGATAATTATTATGAAGAGACCGAGGGCAATACTAAAACTTATACAAATTTTGATCAAATAACCGAGCTCTATGAAAATACCTATATCAGTGACCTTTATGAAAATTGGGATGATCCACGCGATGATGAAAATAAATACATTGTAACCTTCTACTATGGAGACGTTGGTGATGATAATTTTTCAAGCGAAAATTGCAAGTTCATAACCGACTCCATCCCGTCATTCGTAAAAGATGACTTCGCCGGTGAATGATATATTTTGGTCACTTCATTGCAGGAATCCGAACTTCCTGCAATAAAATCACCAAAACATATAGATTCCTGTTTTTCCTCAGAAAAACGGGAATCTATAGATTTTTATTTAGTTCCGAAAATTCTGTCTCCTGCGTCGCCAAGACCCGGACAAATATATGCATTTTCATTGAGCTCTCTGTCAACATGACCTACATATATCTGTATATCGGGATGAGCCTTATGGAGTGCTTCAAGTCCTTCAGGTGCTGCAATAATGCACATAAACTTAATCTTGACTCCGCCTTTTTCCTTGATGAAATTAATAGCATCTATAGCTGATCCTCCTGTAGCAAGCATAGGATCAGTAACTATTATCGTACGAAGACTGATAGGATCCGGAAGCTTACAGTAATATGAATGAGGCTTATGAGTCTCTTCATCACGATATAGACCGATATGACCTACTTTAGCAGTCGGCAAAAGAGAAAGAATACCGTCTGTCATTCCAAGACCTGCACGAAGAATAGGCACAACTGCCTGCTTCTTTCCGGCAAGTACAGGTGCCATCGTTTTCTCGATCGGAGTTTCTATTTCAACATTCTCAGTTTCAAGATCACGAAGTGCCTCATATCCCATAAGCATTGCAATTTCGTTTACAAGCTTTCTGAATTCTGCCGTTCCTGTTGTTTTATCGCGAAGTCGTGTGATCTTATGCTGAATAAGCGGGTGATCTAATACCATAACGTTATCCATTTTTGAAAAATCTGTCATTTTTTCTCCATCCTTTCAGATTATTAAATAACCTTTATAATTGTAGCCTTTATAACTAATAAGGTCAACCTTGAGAAAAATTAAAAAAGATCAAAAACGAAAATCATTCGTAACGATCAACTATAATATTAAGTTTCCCCTTACGAGTGGTACGGTCAACGCCTTCGTATCGCATCTTTCCAAATCCGCGGATACTTATGCTGCTTCCGGCAGAAATCTGTGCAGAAGGATTCTCTTCCAGACGACTATTTACAAAAACCTTCTTGCTGCGAAATAATTCTACGGCCTTACTTCGGGAAAGGTTTGTCACCGCTGCAACAATGGCATCAATTCTCTCAGAACTTATCTGATAGGAATGGCGCTTGAGTGTGGGCTGCATTGAAACAGGAGATTCATCTACGAGTTCACATACAACATTTGTGTGCTTAACCTTGTCTAGATTATCAATTATAAAGTCTGCAATATTTTCAGTACAGAAAAGATATGCTTCCGTACCATTTGTAAGTATATCACCTGTAACACGTCGATCTATCCCCAGATTTAATATGGCACCAAGAAAATCCCTGTGACTAAAATTATCAGCAAATTTTTCTATAATAGGGCGTATATGAATTATCCTGATCGGAAAATCCTCTTCATATGCAAAAGCTTCCATAGATCCAAAACGGGCAATTCTGCGTGTTGCATCATCATGCCCTCCATAGAGTGTTATTCCTGCAGGATATGCGGAAGTAACTACACATTTGCCCTCAGCAATAGCTGCTGCGGCATTTCCTGCAGCCTGCAATATATCCGAAATTTCAGCCTCTGAGAGAAAATCGCTGAAAAGATATTGCGAATTTGTATAAGCAGTATCTGATAATTCGTGTATTCTCTTCTTAAACTGTTCAACTTCGTTATTCATAAATAAATCTCCAAAATATATAGATTCCTGTTTTTCCTCAGAAAAACGGGAATCGTATTGGACCAGGCTTCACCGGAAGGTGAAGGCGTGTCCGGCGAAGCCGGATTCTTGTGGGTCTTTTCCTTGATTGACCCACAAGAAGTCATAAATTGTTCCGGTGCGATGAAGGTTAAGCGTCGGTTTTCATGGATTCTTTGAGAACATTGTATAAAGCTGCGTTACTGCTTTTGCGGTATGGCGATGTCCAAAAGATTCCTACAAGACCACATGTTATGAGGCTTAAGAACTCCCATCCTATGAAGGAAAGGTCTAAAAGAAAGGCTTTCCATTTATGCCCATCCATCATTTTTCTTGATCTTGTGATAACCTCTGTTGCAGGTAAATCCGGTTCGTCAAAAAGAATATAAGGTACCATTCTATATGAATAGGACTTTATGATCCCAGGAATTATAAAAAGACAGAACCATAGTAAATTAAAGAGATCAGTAATAAACATTGTAAGAACATTTCTTGCATAATTCTCTGTAAAGCCATTTTTTATAAGAGTGATAGGCGCTGCAGAATTGCTATTTTCCTTAAAAAAGCAGGCACATCCTACATATAATGGATTTAAAAGAAATATATTAACTAAAGACCATATAATAACGCAAATAACAATAATAGACATTACAATCGCAAAGATTCCAAGAATTATTGCTTTGACTTCGGGATCCTGCTCATTGAAAAGCTCACCTATCTTTCTAAAACTTCCGGTTGTTCCGGAGGCAGATGTTCCGCCTGTAATAAGCGTTAAGATAAATGCGACGAAAACGCAGTACCAGTAATTATTTTTGAAAGATACTTTTCCTTTTTCTTTAATTTCAGATATTGTCCACATAGTTTTAATCCTCCCCTTAGTTCAAACCTTAAATGAAATAGTTATATAGAAATTATCTCTCATTTTACTTGAAAATAATATTGCAATCAATTAGTTAGATAAGTGTTTTTATTAAAAAGCAATTTATGTTTTTGTCTGGAACATAGACTTCAATCCAAGTATTTACAAGGCTTGCGGCAATTTTTATAATAATAGATCGTGATAAAAAATAAGTTGTAGAGGATGTCATTTTTTGCTATCTTAATGGTATAGCTGTATGGGATTTATATAGCGCAGACAGGTCTGTGTATGAAATGTGCCAATGATGAAAGGGCAGGATTTTCTAAAGAAAATCCTGACACCTTTATCATAGAAAGGCAATGTCAGATCAGGCTAAACAGGGGGCTCAGGTACAGATTATACGCAGCCGGGTGGTTGGTTAGATGATTTGTAAAGGAGGATACTATGCGTTATTCAATCGAAGGCGGAAACCTGCCGACACTCATTGTTTCACTTGATCCGGGAGAAAAGATAGTCAGCGAAGCCGGTGGAAGAACCTGGTGCAAGGGTGATGTCACCACAGAAGCAAATTCCGGAGGAGCAGCTAAAGCGCTTGGACGTATATTTACAGGTGAAAGTCTTTTCTTAAGCCACTATACTGCAAATAGTCCATCGGAGATAGCATTCACTTCTTCATTCCCGGGAAGTATTATAGCTCGTGAGCTTAAACCCGGAGAAACTATCATTGCACAGAAAACAGCTTTCCTGTGTGCAACTCCTGATGTAAACATGGAAGTACATGTTACAAAGAAGGCAGGTTCCGGTTTTCTTGGAGGAGAAGGTTTCCTGATGCAGAAATTTACGGGGCCCGGAATTGTATTCCTTGAAATAGACGGTTTCTGTAAGGAATATGATCTGCAGCCGGGAGAAAAGATCGTATGTGATACCGGTGTTCTTGCAGTTATGGACTCAACCGTAAATTATGATGTTCAGATGGTTAAGGGTCTTAAAAACATGGTATTTGGAGGCGAGGGCCTTTTTGATACTATTCTCACAGGTCCCGGAAAAGTCTGCTTACAGTCGATGTCTATAAAGAAAGTTGCAGACGTTATCACCCCATTTCTTAATATAAAAAAATAGTTAGATAATAGCTTTTGCCTCTATACTTCGAAAATAACAAACTCTAGGTTTTTGTTTTAGGGACTTCGCCTGTTACGCCGTTCGCCTCAAAGTTCCTACGAGGAACGCTCTCGCTTTGGGCTCCGACGCAGCAGTACGTAATGCCGCAAAAAACGCGGCATAAGTGCTGGCGTCTCGCACAATCCTCTTTAGGAACATTTGAGGTTCACGTCTTCGGTTGACAATAAAAGCCGGAAGATTATGAGCGATCTTCCGGCTTTTTTAATTTATGAATTGTAAAATTAAGTGAAAACGTGAGTTGCGAAGATTATCTGTTTCCAAAAGAGGGGTCATGAAAAACGCCGGTCCTTGTTCCGCGTATTTTGCGGAACTAGTACCGCTGCGATTTTTCTTTTGCAGCGAGAGCGTCCCTCGTTGGAAACAGATAAACTGAACAACGCAACAGGCGATAACCTAAAACAAAAACCTATGCTTTCCGAATTTCTTCGAGGTAGGCGAATTTTTCTTCGACGTCGGGTTCTACCATGGCACCTTCGCCCCATTCATTCCAGGCATTAAGGTAAACAAAATCATTCTCGCGGCCTTCAACCTTTTTCTTCAAGGCTGCAAGTGTTTTACCGAAAAGCTCCGGTGAAGCACCCGTATATACCAGTCCCTTATAATCACGTCGCGGTGTATTATCCCAACGCGCTATTATTCCCGGAAACTCTTTTTCTTCATAATCTCTTTCAGCAATGTTATCGAGGATCCAGTTGATCGGAATACGACGTTCAAGTATTTTCTTTTTCCTTATACAGTTAAGCCCATGGCGAAGCGCAGTCGCAATATTATACTGCCCTGCTCTGAGTCTGCTGAAATGATGCTTAAGAGTATATCCCGGCTCAAAATCATAAAATGCGTCTACAAGGACTTTTCTGTTTTCCACGCCGCCTGCTGTATTTCCGGCAACCGTATATATTCCGTCAAATCCCTCTTCTTTTGCCCTCTTGTTAAAATAACTTAACATGTCAGCAAGAGATTTAATGTCAAATGTTCTGTATATATTAAAAAGAGGTTTATTCCCAACCTTTATATATCTGGGATCCTTGAAGAATTTAAGACAGTAGTTAAAATGATCCTCCCATTCCCTTTCTCTGCCGTATTCCTGACGCATAAGAACCTCTTCCTTAAGGTCATACCAGGCTCTTGTCCAGGTCTCGTTTGCCCAGGTTATGCAATACTTGATATCTATCTCAGGATGAGCCAGAAGTATCTCCAAAGGCTTCTCCATAAGCATTTTACCGCAGAAATAATACTGATATACTGCAAAACCGTATACACCATATTTGCAGGCAAGCTCTGCCTGTCTCTTCCAGGTTTCAACGCCCTCATTAACAAGATCGTAATATCCATCAAGCGGAACCCTTGGCTGAAAATGGCCTTTATACAATGGCTTCGCTCTTTTTACCGCTGTCCATTCTGTATAACCTTTTCCCCACCATTTATTATTTTCTTCAAACTCATGAAACTGAGGTAAATATAAAGCTATAACTCTCATTTTTTCTCCAAAAAGGTTAATTCGATGCCCGACAGTCATTCTCCGTAAGAGCGCCGATCGCATAATAAAGTACCGGAACAGCAAGCGCAAATGACATCATATTTGATCCGATAGAAACAATAAGTGTAATTGCAACTATTCCCATTTCTGCCGAAGAATGTCTCAGATTTCTTAATCCCCTTCTGAATACAAGGATCATCAAAAATATAAAGATCGAGGTTCCAAGAATTCCCATTTCACAATAAAGCTTCGCCAGTCCTCCGTCAGCTATCAAGTGCTCCTGTATTCCCAGTGATCTGTGACCATTAGCTCCAAGTCCGTTTCCAAGCCAGATATTTGACATGTTATTCGCTGCGCCTATCCACTGATCAGAACGCTGTCCTATCGCCCCCGGAAGCGAGACGAGCCTGTAATAAACCTTCATAAATGCACCGTGAAAAACAAATATCAATCCCAATAAAATAACTGCAAATCCGCCGAGCTCCATGAAGAAGTATTTTTTATCAATGATCTTAAAAGTAAAGAATACGAGATAATTTACATAGAGTATTACCAGTATAGCCGCCACCATTGCTGCACGCTGATTACTCATAAATGCAAGGAAACAATTCAGGAAGAAAAACAGAAGGTATATTTTTTTCCTGCTCTTTAGTATAAAATGCTCTGAAAAAAGCATTGCCACAACAGGCAGGTAACCCATAAGAGTCGAACCGATAACCGAGTGCATCCTGACTCTCATTGTGGATGCATCCGCCTTTGAAACATATTCGAGCCTGAATAAGTAATCAATGTAAAATTGTGGAGCAGTTATATAAAGAATAACTCCGAGAATTCCTATAAAAGTTACCGCGAATATAAAATAACGATAAAACCGCTCTCTTTCGATTTCCTCAGTTCCTCTTGCCGCAAAATAAAAGATCATCGGCAGTGCGGTTGAGAAAAGCTCGCCCAAATATACCGAAGCCGGCATCCCGTACCCTATTGTCCATATGCCTGAAATGACATTATATAAAAGCCACAGAGCCATGATAATATCTGCGGTATTTTTTTCTTTCAATATATTCATCTTTCCGGCCATTACACACCAGATAACTGTAGCCGCTACCAATACTGCGGACACCATTCCCGGATGAATAAGATCAAGTGAGATCAATGATGCAGCATATATGATCATCATTGCCGGATAGTAGTTCTCTGCCGGATTATATTTTTTTATTAATTCCTTCATTATTAATTCAAAAGCTCCCTGATAATCTTTCCATAGGCATCCTCAGACTTTTCTTCTCTCTCTTCTGTCTGAACTGCGGTAATTCGATGGCTGATAACTCTCTCCATCAGCTCTGCAAGCGTTCTTGCCGCAAAAGTACTGAAAAAATACGCATTTTCATACTCATTAAGAACTTCCCTTGCAAATGGTGTGTTTGCGGCAAGTACGATCGTGCCGCTCTTTCTGGCTTCTGCCATCGGTACACCAAAGGTTTCAATATATGACGGAAATATCAATACAGAGTCTTCATAATTTTTAAGAAGTTCCTCACGCGGCATACTTCCTGCAAAGTGGATATTAGGTGAAATTTCTCCCTTGATCCAGGGAAGTTCCTTCCTGTCCACAGTAAATTTTACTTCGAAATTTATTATTCCCTTTTTATTAAGTATCTTCACCGCATCGATGATCGTCTGATGATTTTTATAGAGGATGGCACCCGACGGGAAAATAAATTTACAGAAAGCATTATTTCCTCCGTTAAATCTGACTCCCGTATCCGGTACATCTGGCAGGATCTTTATAACCCTGCTTTCATCCACCCCAGTTTTATCGATCACAGCTTTTTTCATCCAGTCTGTCTGAACTATAGTCTTGTCGCTGTTCTTTATTGACGAATTTATTTCCTTTGATATTAGATACTGATAAATGGCATAATGACGCTCATCTTTTTTCAAAAAGGAAAAGCGCCTGGAATTCTGAAATCCCAGAGGCTGATGCACGTAAACAACCTTCTTTGCATAGCCGTTTCTGCTTCTTACTTTTCCAACCGGCATAGTATTCTGCAGTGAAAAAACCACATCCGGCTTATATTCTGAAAGAAAATCCGCGCCGCTGAAGTGATCAAAATGCAGTCTCTTTATTCTGGACTCTTTTATATCCTTAAGCACGGTCACATGAAGATTCCGGCTCTCTTTAACAAGATTTTCTGCGCCGGTTATAAAATGCCATTCATTTTCATGATCATTTTTTTTAATGTATGCTGCGAAGTCCTGCAGTACAGAAAGAGCTCCTGTCTTACTTGCAGCCGTATCTATTACCAGTATTTTTTTCATATCACCTTGTATTTTCAGTTTATCGTTTAAGCCATACTGTTTCGTTAACTATTTTGGTATAGCTCTGTATTATCTTTATAACCTTCACCGAAACATTTTCATCGGCATAATCCTCTGCTTCAACGACCTTTTCGCCATTTTCAAACATAGATACTGCAAGCTCCAGAGCCTGCTCTACATCTTCTTTCTTTATTCCGCCGATGACTATGGTTCCCTTATCAAGAACCTCAGGTCTCTCAGTAGATGTACGGATAAGCACACCGGGGAAATTCATCATTGCCGATTCCTCAGAAAGCGTTCCGCTGTCAGAAAGGACACAATATGCATTTTCCTGAAGTTTATTGTAGTCCATATATCCAAAAGGCTTGAGATTACGTACCAGAGGATGGAATTTAAAATTCCTCTGCTCGATAAATTTCATGGAACGTGGATGTGTTGAGTAAATTACAGGCATCTGATATTTCTCAGCTATTGCATTTACCGCATTCATAAGATCCATAAAATTCTCTTCCAGGTCAATATTCTCTTCTCTATGAGCTGAAAGAAGTATATATTTTTTAGGCTCAAGTCCAAGTCTTTCTAAAACATCGGATTTCTCAATGGTTTCACGATAGCTGTTTAAAACCTCCTTCATCGGAGAGCCTGTTACAAACATCGTCTTACCATCAATTCCTTCGCTTAAGAGATATCTCCTTGAATGCTCTGTATAAGGCATATTTATATCTGAAATATGATCTACTATTTTCCTGTTTATCATTTCAGATACATTCCAGTCCCAGCAACGGTTTCCGGCTTCCATATGGAAGATCGGTATTTTAAGTCTTTTTGCTGAAATTGCAGCAAGTGCAGAATTTGTATCTCCAAGTATCAGAAGCGCATCAGGCTTTACTTCTGTCATAAGTGTATAGGATTTTGCAATGATATTTCCCATTGTTTCGCCAAGATTTTTTCCTACACTCTCGAGATAATAATCAGGCGCTCTTAATCCGAGGTCTTCAAAAAATATCTGATTTAAGGTGTAATCATAGTTCTGACCTGTATGTACCAGGCAATGATCAAAATATTTATCCGCACATTTTATTACAGCGCTAAGGCGTATTATTTCCGGTCTTGTCCCTAAAACCGTCATAAGCTTTAATTTACTCAAAATATAGCTCCTTTGGATTTCCGATAAAAATTTCTATTTATTTTACTTTTGAAAAAACTTTTTATCACGTAAGATTCCTGCCATGATAAAAAGTTTTCTTAAAGATTATTATTTCTCTACCTTTTCGTAATAGGTATCAGGCCTGTCAGGATTAAAGGCTTCATTAGCCCACATTATCGTGACCATGTCCTCTTCACCCACATTTATAATATTGTGGGTATAGCCTGTGGGTATATCAACCACTTCTAATTTTTTTCCGCTCACGCGATATTCGATGATCTTATCAGTTCCGATCTTTCTGAATCTGATAAGCCCTTCACCTTTAACCACAAGGAATTTCTCATTCTTTGTATTATGCCAGTGCTCTCCCTTAGTAATGCCGGGATGAGATATATTTACCGAAACCTGTCCCCGGTCTTCAGTTCTTATAAATTCAGTAAAAGAACCTCTGTTATCTTCATGCATCTCCAGCGGATAAGAAAAATCATCCTCCGGCAGAAATGAAAGATAAGTACTGTAGAGTTTCTTTGAAAGCTCATTGCTCATATCAGCTACGCTAAGCTTTTTCCTCGACTCTCTGAAAGACCTTATCTCCGCTGCCAGCTTACCTACCGTCGTTTCATAAACGAGAAAATCAGGGAAGGTCACAAATTCTCCCGGAGGAAGAATTATTCCCTTTTCCATGCATCTTATAAACTGATCAACCACATCATCTATGTAGACAAGTCTCAATATGCTTTCAGCATTATTTACAGTTATCGGAAAATCTCTTGCAATATTATTGCAGAAGGTCGCAACTGCACTGTTGTAATTCGGTCTGGACCATTTTCCGAAAACATTTGGAAGACGATATACATAAACTGCCGTCTCAAATTCTTTTCCGTATGTAAATACCGATTCCTCTGCTGCTCTTTTTGAAGCACCGTAAGGATTATCAAGTCCCGCCTGAATGGATGAGGAAAGCAGGATAGGTACCGATTTCTTAAGCTCTTCAAGCTTTGATACAATTTTCCGGGTAAGCATTGCGTTTCCCTCAAAGAATTCGGAATTATCCTGAGGTCTGTTTACTCCGGCCAGATGATAAATAAAATCTGCTCTTTCAATATATTGATCCAGTTCTTCATCTGTTGAATTATGATTATAACAATCTATCTCACTGTAACCGGCATTTTTCAGATTATATATAAGGTTCCTGGCTATAAAGCCGTTTGAACCGGTAACCAGTATTCTCTTTCCCATTATCTCTTGGCTTCCTTCCAGGCAGCAAGTTCATCCTGTATATACTGAAGCTTGAGCAGTTTTTCCTTAACAGCCTCTACTCCGAGAATTTCAGTATTATCCGAATTAAAGGTATCGAATTTCGGACGCTCTGTCATACCTTTTGTAAAGTATTTGTCGTAGTTTAAGTCTCTGTTATCAGCAGGTACTCTGAAGAATCCACCCTCATCTAAAGCTCTTGAACATTCCTCAGATGTAAGAAGCGTTTCAGACATCTTTTCTCCGTGTCTGATACCGATTATCTTTGTTTCATAATCAGGAACACCCATAAGTTCCTTAACTGCCTGCGCAAGTGTCTCAATAGTGCATGCAGGTGCTTTCTGAACCATGATGTCTCCGCTGTTGGCATGATTAAATGCATAGATAACCAGCTCAACCGCTTCCTCTAATGACATTATGAAGCGTGTCATTTTAGGCTCAGTGATCGTTATAGGATTTCCGCTTTTTATCTGCTCTATGAAAAGAGGTATTACAGAGCCTCTTGAGCACATTACATTTCCGTATCTCGTTCCGCAGATAAGCGTCTCATCCGGTTCTATTGTGCGGCTTTTTGCAACAAAAACTTTTTCCATCATAGCCTTTGAGGTACCCATGGCATTGATAGGATATGCTGCCTTATCTGTAGAAAGGCAGATAACTTTTTTAACTCCCTCATGTATAGCTGCCGTAAGCATATTATCTGTTCCGATAACGTTTGTCTTTACTGCCTCTACCGGGAAAAATTCACAACTCGGAACCTGTTTTAAGGCTGCCGCATGGAAAATATAATCGACACCATGCATTGCGTCTTCCAGCGACTGAAGTGAACGTACATTTCCTATATAATATTTAATCTTGGGATTATTGTAGATATGACGCATATCATCCTGCTTTTTCTCATCCCTTGAAAAAATTCTGATCTCTTTTATCTGTGTATCCAGAAATCGCTTAAGTACAGCATTTCCGAAGGAACCTGTTCCTCCGGTTATCATAAGCGTTTTCCCCTTAAACATTTCTTCGTCGTTCATTTTACTCTCCTATGCCTTGGCGCACGCTTCTTCCAGTATCTTTACCGAACGCTTTACGTCGAAGTTTTCTTCTAAATATTTTCTGCCGTTTTTACCAAGTTCCTCGTAGCTGTCGCGTTCTTCACATATTTTCCGAACGGTCGCGACAAAACTCGCGGTATTATCTGATGGACACCACCAGCCGCAAGCAGCCTCATATGTGACCAGCGCATGCAGATCTGTTATTCTGTCGGTCACTGCCAGAATAGGTTTTGAAAGCTGCATATAGGACAAAGTCCTCGATGGATAATTCGGAATCGTAAAATCCGGACTCAGCATTACCAGACCTATGTCTGCATTCTTAAGCTTTTCTTCGTATTCATCTCTTGGAAGTTCACTGGCAAAAGTCACGTTCTCAAGAGAATTTTCTTCAATAAAGCTTTTCACATACCCTGCTTCAGTTCCGTCACCTATAATTTCAAATCTGGCACGGTTGTAGCTCTTCAATGCCTTGATCCCTTCCATCAGGAACTTTATTGCCTGAGGCTTTCCAAGGTTTCCTCCAAACATAAATACTGTCGGCTCTTCCTTCGTAAAACTTGGCTCTGACTCAGGAAGTATCCTTACAGTATTGGGAAAAAGCTCCAGCTTTTCATTCGGAATCTCGCTCTCGTGCTGTCGGATATACTCTATATTTCCATTCGACATGCAGCCTATACGATCAGAAGATGCATAAAGCTTCTTCTCCATCTTCCTGAAATATTTATGAAGAAGTCCGCCCTCTGACATCATTTTAAGATCTACTGCATTCTGAGGAAATATATCCTTAAGCATAAGGTATGTTACCGCTCTAAAATGATCACCAAGCGGCCTTATGATCCCTGCCAGTGTAATAGGCGGTGTTGGATAAATAATAATATCTACTTTCTCATCCCAGAAAAATTTCTTTGCAGCCGAAAGCATCTTTCTGCCTATTGTAAGCTGAATAAGACCCTTTCGGATCTTGTCAGCATGAAACTGATCCGGAAGTCTGACATAGGCTGTCTTTTTTCTTCCCTTCACATATAACTTTTTATAATCAATATCGTTATCAGAAGATCCCGCAATGATAAATACTGAGTGACCTTCTTTCTCCAATTCATTTACCAGATCCAAATAAATTGTAGACGACTTAAAACTAAATTTTTGAAATAAGCATAATACGTTCATTTTATCTTCTCTACAATGTCCGAAAGACTTTCAAGCGTATAGTCCTCATGCAGGTTATCTAAATATTCTGCATCTGCATATACTCCGTTTTTTCGGATTATACGTGCTGTAGCAAGACCTGCTGTCTTCTTTACAAAAAAGTCTTTTGTCGGATTGTCTCCTATGTAAAGCATCTCATTTCCGGAAAGCGAAAATTCTGACATAAAGATTTCAAAGCCTCTTGGAGAAGGCTTCCATGCATCTTTTCCAATTTCATCCGTAAGGACGATCTTTTCAAAATAAGCTTCGCAGTTCAATGCCTTTACTTTCTGTCTCTGGGCTGCTGCATAACCATCCGAAAGAATTCCAAGTCTCATTCCCAGCTTCTTTAATTTCTCAATAGTTGGAAGTACATCAGGGAAAAATTCTATCTCTGGCTCATGTTCGCGATATACCCTTATAAGTTCCTTTATATCATCTTTGTCATATCTCAGATTTTTACTGTCAAAAAAACGATTAAAAACCATCTTTGCATCTTCTTCAAATAAATCTTTCAGAAGCCTGAAATTTTCATCTTCAGAAGATATTCCCTTTTCTGACAGATATTTCGATACAGCCCTGTATCCACTGAGGCAGTAGCTTTTTTCAGGATAGAGAGTATCATCCAGATCAAAAATAACTGCCTTCAAATTCATATTCTCTCTCCATATTTTCATTAAGCATAATACTCTGATCAAAACGAAGGAAAGTCAGATGATCTCTGAAATTCTCGTTATATTCAAGTTTTTCGCCTGCCAGAAGCCTGTAAAGATTTTCACAGGAATCTGCCCCTGCCATTATTGACATCGGTGCGCCTCCGCCAAATCTGGGATTGATCTCAATATACTCAATGCCGCGCTTTGTCTTCATGCACTGTACTGTTATATGGCCGATCGGTTTAAGTATCTGCATAAGACGCGTTACATCTCTCATTATCTCGCGGTCACGGATGATCAGACCCTTGGCTATTTCTCCGCTTCGTGTAGCGATCCTTACTCTGGGGACTATCGTTATGATATGACTCTCAAAATCCAGAAATACATCTACGGTGTATTCTGTTCCTTCCATAAAATCCTGAACCATCGGCTTATCAATAAGCTTTCTGTAAGTCTCAAGTTCTTCATTGTTATTGACCTTAAAAGCATTTATTGATGAGCTTCCATCAAGAGGCTTTATGAAAAGAGGGAATTTAAGCTTAGCTCTAACCTCTTCATCGTTAAGCTCTGCATCCGAAAACATCCTCGGTACCAGGAATCCATGCTTTTCAAGAAAAGCCTGTGTGTTCTTTTTATTTCTGCACACAGAAATTACCTGTTCACTTGATATAAGCAATTTTGCGTTAGAAGAGCTCTCTATTTTTTCTTTGTTTTCTGCAAGGAGGATCAGCTCCGTATCTATAGTTGGTACGATAAGCGCTATATCGAGGTTATTGCATATGCTTATGATAGAATCGATATACTTATCTCCCTCAGAAATCCTCGGGACTATCTCATTCATATCCGCGAAATAGAGTGCAGGTGCAAGCTCTGAGCAGTCTGCTGCAACTATACTTCCCTTTATTCCAAGTCTGTCACGTGCATTCTTAAAACAATTAACGAGCTCTACACGTCTGCCCGCAGAAAGTATCAAAACATTAGTCATCCTTTGTTTCCTCCGTCTTAGGCGTTCCGGTGAATACTTCCATTGTCGCTGAAGTTGATGAACTTATTCCATCTCTTGCAAATACTTTTCCAAAAGTCATAAAAATAATCTTCATGTCAAGTGCAAATGAAATATTTTCTGTATATTCAACATCGTATTCAAATTTCTTTTCCCAGCTCAGAGCATTTCTTCCGTTGATCTGTGCAAGCCCCGTAAGTCCCGGAAGGCAATCATGCCTGTGTGCCTGTCTTTCATTATACAAAGGCAGATACTGTACAAGGAGAGGCCTTGGACCCACAAATGACATTTCACCTTTAAGAATATTAAAAAATTCCGGAAGCTCATCCAGAGATGTGGCACGAAGCTTTTTTCCAAAAGATGTAAGCCTTATTTCATCTGATTTAAGCTCTCCATTTTCATCACGTTCATCCGTCATGCTTCTGAACTTATAAAGCCCGAATATTTTACCATGAAGTCCTGGTCTTTCCTGTCTGAAAAGTACAGGGCTTCCGAGCTTTATCCTTACAAGGATCGCTGTAATTATCAGCACCGGCGAAAGCATAACTATCGCCAGAAGCGAAAATACTATATCGAATATTCTTTTTAAATATTTTCTGTAAATCATTCGTTATGCTCACCGGGTATATAATTATTTCCCGCAATGTAATGGTAGGTCGGAACCAGTTCTTTGATCCACTTTCCTACGTCTGCCTGTTCTTTTTTAGACTCAACATTTAATTCATGAAGCTTTTCATAAAAATCATCTTCATCGAATTCAATGGGCTTTCCTATATGTATAAGCTTATTCGCTGTATCCTGCATTCCCTCTTCCTTCATGAGCATTTCCTCATAAAGTTTTTCTCCGGGTCTCAAACCGGTGAATTTGATTTCAATATCCTCACCCGGAACATAACCCGAAAGACGTATTAAGTTCTCCGCAAGATCAAGTATCTTAACAGGTTCACCCATATCAAGAATAAAGATTTCTCCGCCCTTTGCATAGGCACCGGCCTGAAGTACAAGTGACACAGCCTCTGGGATAGTCATGAAATACCGTATTATATTAGGGTCTGTTACAGTTACCGGACCACCTGCTGCGATCTGTTTCTTAAAAAGCGGTATTACTGAACCATTTGAACCAAGCACATTGCCGAAACGAACTGCAACAAATACAGTATTTCCTCTGTGATTATAGGACTGGACTATCATTTCACAGATTCGTTTTGTCGCTCCCATTATATTTGTGGGATTTACTGCCTTATCTGTGGAAATCAGTACGAATTTGCTTACTCCAAAATCCACTGCTGCCTGGGCCACCTTCCAGGTACCCATGACATTATTCTTAACTGCCTCATTCGGGCTTACTTCCATTAACGGAACATGCTTATGAGCCGCTGCATGATAAACAATATCAGGTCTGTATGTGCGGAATACGTCCCTTATACGTGCAGTATTTCTGACAGAACCAATCAGCACTTTAAGATTCAGCTCCGGATACTTCTTTGCAAGCTCCTGCTGAACATCGTATGCATTATTTTCGTATATATCTAAAATTATTAGCTGCTTTGGCTTATGGCTTGCGATCTGTCGGCAAAGCTCTGACCCGATCGATCCGCCGCCTCCTGTTACAAGAACGACCTTATCTGTAACATACTTCATTATAGAATCCAGATCTACCTCTATAGGATCACGTCCAAGCAGATCTTCAACATCTACTTTACGAAGCTGGCTTACATTTACCTCACCGTTAACAAGCTGATATATGCCGGGAAGAGTCTTCAGTTCACACTTTGTTTCCTTACATATATCAAGAATAGCCTTAAGATGAGAACGTGGTGCAGAAGGCATAGCGATAATGATCTCATCGATATTGTACTGCGCTGCACTTTCGATTATCTCATCACGTCCGCCTACAACCTTAACACCGTGTATATAGCTTCCGATCTTAGCGTTATCATCGTCAATAACACACATTACACTCTTTTTGATATAGCGGCTGGTCTTCATCTCCCTGATAAGGGAATTTCCGGCTTCTCCGGCACCGATTATCATTACATTCCTTGTACGTGCATCCTCTGTCCTTTTAAGCACAAAAGTGCTGAAAAGTCTATATGCAAAACGACTTGCCAGCACAAATGCCATAAGGCACATACAATATAGGAAATAGTAACTTCTGGGCATAGTAAGCCCCATGCCGATCATCCCGACTGCCTGTATCACAGATGCCGTAAGACATGCTGATATAGTGGCTGTCATTTCCGGAACACCGGCATAAGTCCAAAGACTAGTATAGAGATGAAATAAATAGAAAACGCAGATACTGACTATAATATTAATAGGAAGGAAGGTCCACAGGTGCTCCTGCCATATCACTCCTCCCATCGTATGCAGTAATTCTGTATAACTCAAATCAAACCTCAGCAGTAAACCTACCGCTGAGGATGCCATAACTGCAAATATGTCATATACCATAAGGCCTGCTCTCTTTACCAGCAGCCTTTTATTCTTAAAAATTCTTTCCATTATTCAGAAACGCTTTCGCCTAAAATATTTTTCTTAGATTAAACACATCGTTTCATTATAACGCATGTGACATTTAGCGTCAAAATTTTCCGGGCTCAACTAATTTTACTTATCTTTTTTCTTCTTTTTCTTCTTTTTCTTCTTATCATCGGATTCTTCATCCATAATCGGCTCATTCCCTGTCATCATTGCATTTACTATGATAGGATGCTCCATTGCGAATGAAGGTGATATCTCACTTTCTTCCATGCCCTTTTTCAAAAGGGGAAGACGGAATTTATTTTCATATATCTCTACATCATGCTCAAAGTTGGAATCTTTTTCGGCCTTAAGCATTTCGAGATACTCATGTGTGTCGAAATAATCCTCATTTGCTGCAAGCATGCTGAGTGCGAGATTGCTGCAGTGATCTGCTATTCTCTCATAATCTGTTCCGATATCTGAAAGTGAAAATCCAAGTTCTACAGTACACTTGCCCTTTCTGAGTCTTCTTACATGGCGTCTCTTTACTTCCATGTGAAGTCCGTCTATAACCTCTTCAAGAGGCTCTACTTCCTTTGCAAGCACAAGATTCTGTGTTCTGAAACCATCAAATGATATCCTTACGATTTCTCTTACCGCATCTGAAAATACTGAAAGCTCTGCAATCGCCTTGTCAGAAAAATACTGTTTTTTCTCATTCATATCCTGGCAGACCTGCATTACATTAAAGGCATGATCACTGATTCTTTCAAAATCGGATATGCTGTGAAGAAGTATTGTAAGCAGATGACTTTCCCCAACTGCAAGTTGTGCAGAATTGATCTTAACAAGATAGCTTCCAAGCTGATCTTCATATCTGTCAACCATTTCTTCAAGTTCAGCAACCTCTTCTGCAGTTTTCTTATCATATTCATTTATCAATGACATAGCCTTAAACAAAGATTTCTCAGCATAGGTTGCCATATCATTAACAGCCTGTCTGCACTGCTCAAGTGCGAAAGGTGGATTGCTTAAGAAACGCTCATCGAGAATTGCAATTTCTTTTCCGTCTTTTTCAAGTTCTTCCTCTGTAATAGGAATAGTTTTCAATGACAGTTTTACAAGTATTCCTGAAAACGGAAGCATAAGCGGTGTAGCAATGAGATTTACCAGTGTATGTATACTTGCAACTCCTACCATTCCTGCCTGGTCATCAAGGAATGCATAATGAAAGATCGCATTTGTTCCATAGAAAAGGATCATAAAAGATCCGGCCTTTATAATATTGAAATAAAGGTGCATCAATGCTGTACGCTTACCGTTTTTATTTGCTCCAAGTGAAGAAAGAATGGCTGTGATACAGGTTCCTACCTCAGCACCGATAGTTACCGGGATAGCTGTTGCATAGCTGATCTCGACAGTCTTCGAAAGAGCCTGTACAACACCGATCGTTCCTGCGGAACTCTGGATGACCATTGTAAAGAATATACCGACGAAAAGACCGATTATAGGATTACTGAAGGTCATAAGAAGTGCTCTGAACTCAGGCACATCCTTAAGAGGAGATACCGCATCAGACATCATATCCATACCAAACATCAATACAGCAAATCCCAAAAGAGCTGTACCTATATTTTTCTTTTTATCAGATTTTGAGAACATTAAAAACGCTATTCCGATCAATGCCAGGAAAGGCGTAAATGACATGGGTTTTAAGAGATTTATAAAGAAATTATCCGAACTTATGGCATTTAATGATAAAAGCCACGCTGTAAAAGTGGTTCCGAGATTTGCTCCAAGTATAACATTAACAGCCTGTGTCAGCTTCATGATGCCGGAGTTTACAAGTCCGACTACCATAACCGTTGATGCTGATGAAGACTGCACCACTGCTGTAACTATAACGCCAAAGAGATAAGCAAAGAAAGCATTTGATGTCACCTTGACAAGTATGCTCTCAAGCTTACCTCCCGATATCTTTGTTAATGCTGCGCTCATGACACTCATTCCGTAAAGGAACATTGCCAGTCCGCCGATCAGCCCTGCTACCAACGTAAAATAACCAATTGAATTCATGATTCCTCCTCGACTGAATCATCTGTATGATTTACCGCGATCCGCCTCTACGAATCCCATACTCCCAAACTTCGCCGCTTTTCACACATACATCATACATGAAAGAACCAAAAATCACAACAGTTTTCTTATTATGTTACTGTTCACACGCTTTCAGCGTGCTCCAGTAACGGGTTTTGCCATTTAAGATTGCCCCCTCTGTGTGGCATATACTAAGCTCAGCTTTGCTTCGCTAAGTATTATGCGCATACGGCAATGGGCAAAACCCAGTGTTCAGTCAAAGTTATTGTGGCATAACTGCGCACACATATTTCACTTAGTGCTTCAGCACTTAGTGAAATAGCGTACAGAGTAGCGGAGTGCGCAGTTTGCCTGTGAACAGTAACCTTATTATTACTTTTCTCTTGCGTTGTCGAAATCAATGAGTTTTGCTATTATCTCATCGCATATTTCATCTGCTGTTTTACCATCTGTAGCAACCGTTATATCAGCTACCGCATTATATTTTTCCCTTCTTTTTTCCTGAAGGCTGTTTATAAATTCTACATTCATATGATTATTAAGGATAGGTCTTTCATCCGAATCCTTTACACGTTCCAGGATAGTCTCTGAACTTGCTGTAAGAAGGACTACTCTTCCATTCTTTTTCATATGCTCGGAATTGTCTTCTCTCATTACAACGCCGCCGCCGCAGGAAACTATTGACTGCTTTACCTTCTGAAGTTCGATGAGGCAGTTGCTCTCCAGATTTCTGAAATATGCCTCTCCGTACTCATCAAATATTTCAGATATGGACATTCCCTGCTTCTCTACGATCATTTCATCCATCTCAACACGGTTCATCTCAAGCTTTCTCTGAAGCTCTGATGCTATCGTGCTCTTTCCGGCGCCCATAAAGCCGATAAGGAATACATTATAGTCAAAAAGACTCTTAGCCTGGACACGTCTGCTGTTCTTTACGATATATTTGAATATATCGAGGATTTCCTCCTCAAACTGATTATCTCCAAGTTTCTCCTTAAGAGTATTTTCCTGCTTTTTTTCCTGTTCAGGCTGAAGGATCGGTATACCGGTTGATTTTTTATATTTGATTATCTCCTGTATATGCTTCATCCTGTCTGCAAGTGCATCAATGATCCTGTCATCGCACTCGCCTATGCCTTTTCTGATCTCCTCAAGTCTCTGAGAATGTTCCGGATTCTCAATGTGTTCAATATGCTCCAGCTTATCCATTTATATACTCTCCTAAACAAATTAATGGTCTGTTATCTAAATGTTATGATAACAGACCATTAGTCGTAATTCAAGAAAAACTTTTAGTGCTTTAACGCGCTAAATATTATTTAATTTGATTGAATTTAATGTTTTTTCCGATGAAGAGCATATTCGAACTAAACCAATACAGGAGAAAGTCTGTCAGATCCTCGAGATATTCCCTTCTGTTCTTATCGATATAGTTCATATTTACGCTTGATACCTTCTCAACAAAAGCGTCATAATGCCGCTTCTGTTTAATGAATACATCACATCCTATCCCGCTCAGATAATTCTCTACTGCCGTAAAATGCTCTGCTGCCATTCTCTTGAGGTCACTAAGTTCAGACATCACTTCTTCAATATGCCCGTCAGTTCCCAGTATTCCTGCAATCCTGCTTACTGACTGAATCTTTTCAAATATGCGTCTGTTGCCTTCATCTACAAATCCGATATTTGTCATATATTTGTCCGAAAAACTCATGGGCACTTCGAAAAGGCTGAGCCCGGTCCGTTTTCCGGTACCTATCAATGCATCCGATCCCTTTATATGATGATAGAGCCATTTTTCACCAAAGCCGAGAATGTCACTGTATCTTTCACGGGCATTCTCTCGCGTAATCTCCTTCAAAGACTCACGCTTTATAAGTCTGATAAAACCATTGTGCTCGATCTGCTGTAAAGGCAATTCCGGATCATTTATTTCTTTCATAAAGTTTTCTTCATGTTCGAAATGATATGATGCATATTCTGAAAGTTCTCTCAGCAATGAGTCCAGCAACTCTTCAAAATTTGCATCCGGATTCTTTTCCGCCTCAGCGGCCTCATTGATCATGCCAAATAAATGTCTGTGTTCGCCGTCGATTAAATCATTGCCTATAAGGCAATCATCCGTGAACTGATACATTCGTGATCACCTCCGTTCTAGTATTTTCTTTGGAATGATCGTTTATAAGTTCAAAATCCTCTTAATCTGTTTATCGGAATCTGGCTCTAATTAAATTATGTATAAATAATAAATCATTTCTAATTTTTTTCTAAAAACATAAGAAAGAATCCTGCTCCGCAGGATTCTCCGCGCAAGCGCGGGAGCCGCAGGCTCTTCCTATCCGCGCTTGACGCATCATACGCACGCAGTGCGTTTTTTGCATTATGGGGAATTCCATCGGAATTTCCTATAATGTAAAAAGAGATGCATCATCAGCTGATGCATCTCTGATATTTAGAATTGGGTTGAATTAAGCCTGAAGAGCTTTCTTCTTAACACTCATGATCACACTCTGGATTACAAGGAAGAGGCAAAGCATTGCTGCGATCGTGATTCCTGTCCACCATGCCTGATCAAGTCCTGCAGAAGAAACGATATTCTGGATAGTACTAAGTGAAAGTACTCCGAAGAATGTTCCGATGATGTTACCAACACCACCTGTAAGCATTGTTCCTCCGATGATAGATGAAGCGATTGCGTTCATCTCCATTCCTGTTGCATGTGATGCCGAACCGGAACCTACATGGAGGAAGTAAACAAATCCGCCGATACCTGCAAGTGTGCTGCAGAGAAGGTGTGCATAAAATCTTGTCATCTTAACATTGATACCAAGCATCAGGGCACTTGTTCTGTTTCCGCCTACTGCGTAGAACCAGCGTCCAAGCTTTGACCAGCGAAGAATGAGGAAGAAAAGAACTACTACCAGAAGGGCTACAACTACGCCGATCTCTATATATGCTGGAACAAATACTCCCTTTTTGTTTATCGATCCAAGGAACGGTATGTGAATTCGTGTTGACTTAAGTGCAACGAACTCTTCGTTTGAAACGTTGAAAGGCTCTGTGTTAACGATCGTTGTCATACCTCTTGCAAAGAACATACCGGCAAGTGATACGATGAAAGGCTGGATATCAAGGAAAGCTACAAGATAACCCTGAACTATTCCATAAGCAATTCCGATCGCAATTGCAAGTATTACTGCCTGGAATACATTTCCGCCGTTCTTATCAAGAAGAACTGCGCAGCTCATACATACCAGGGCAACCACACCGCCGACTGAAATATCGATTCCGCCTGTAATCATTACAAGGCTCATGCCGACCGAGGTTACGATAAGTGCTGCATTTGCGTTCAGGATGTTGAAAAATGTCTGAGCCTTTAAGAAGCCTGCCCCCTGAAAGATCATTGCTCCTATATACATAAGGAAAAATACTGCTATAGTGATCGAAAGAAGTAATGTCGTATCACTTGTCTTTGCTATAAATCCGGAATTCAGTACCGGTTTCTTCTTATTGTCCATTGATTAAGCTGCCTCCTTTCCGGCTACCTGGATACTACGCGATTTTTTTTTTGTCAATTGCGCAAGCTTCTCGCGTACTGCGGGTGCACTGAATACAACCAGCGCGATTACTACTACAGCCTTGTAAGCCGGAAGAGCATCTGACTGTACATTGAATTTATAAAGCGTTGTTGTAAGGAACTGGATTACATAAGCTCCAAGTATTGATGCCCAGAGGTTGAATTTACCGCCGCCAAGAGCATTTCCACCGAGTGCAACAGCCAGGATCGCATCCATTTCGATATCTTTAGCGATTACCGAATAGTTGATGGTTGAAAGACGGCTTATCTTAATGAGTGCCGCAACAGCCACACATACACCAAGGATAACAAATGAAATGAACTTGATAAATTCAGGATTTATACCGTTAAGTCTTGCAGAATCTTCATTGATACCTACTGCCTGTGTATAAAGACCGATCGTTGTAAACTTAAGCAGGCACCATGCAGCAGCTACACAGAGGATCGCGATGAAGAATGGTGTCGGGATCGGTATACCCGGAATAAATCCGCCATATACTGTAAATGCAGGATCTGAAATGATAGGAAGCTCATTATTGTTGATCCATGCAGCTATTGAACGACCTGCTGTATAGAGAATAAGTGTTGCTACCATGGGCTGGATCCTGAAATATGCAACCAATGCTCCGTTGAAAGCACCTGCAAGCATTGAAGCGATGCAACCTACGATAAGAGCGATGATCACAGGGCTCTGCATAACAGAAGCTGATGTTGCGCCTCCGCAGAGAACCTTAAGCATTGCACTACCTGCGATAGCAAGTGTAGCTCCGACTGAGATATCCTGTCCGCCTGAAGCTGCTGTAACAAGTGTCATACCAATTGCAAGGATTGCAAGCTCTGAGCCATAGTCAAGTATTGTAACGAGATATCCGGAAAGAACCGGATTACCTGCACTGTTTGTTCCAAGTGTAACCTTAAAGAAAGACGGGTCTGCCACCAGATTGAATAAAATCAGTATGAGCAGTGCCGCAATGGGAATAAATATTTGTTTTCCCACAAGTTTTTTCAAATTACTCATTTTTCACTTCCTCCTGCAATAGTGGTCATTATCGTATTCTGCGTAAGTTCATTGCCGGAAAGCTCACCTACAACGCGTCTGTCACGCATAACTATCATTCTTGAACATGTTCTGAGCATCTCTTCGATTTCAGATGAAATGAAGGTTATACTCATACCTTCCGATGCAAGCTTTAATACGAGTTTCTGAATATCTGTCTTTGTTCCTATATCAATGCCTCGTGTAGGCTCATCAAGGATAAGATACTCAGGATTCATAAGGAGCCATCTTGCAAGGATACATTTCTGCTGGTTACCACCGGAAAGTGCACCGATCGGTTTGTCAGCATCAGGAGTCTTAATATCAAGAAGCTTAATATAATCATCTGCAAATTTCTGTGCTTCTGCCTTGCTCATTGGTTTGAAGAAACCTCTCATAACCTGAAGTGCAAGGATAATATTGTCTCTTATAGAAAGATCGCCTATAATACCATCTCTCTTTCTGTCCTCAGGGAGATAAGCGATACCATTTTTCATAGCCTGATAGGAATTCTTAATTGTAACTTCTTTGCCGTTCTTCTTAACTTTTCCGCCTAAAATTCTGTCTGCGCCGAAGATAGCACGTACGCACTCACTTCGTCCGGATCCAAGAAGTCCTGTAAAGCCTGTAACCTCTCCCTTATTAACGTGGAAGTTAAACGGCTTGATTCCTGCATTTGACTGAAGTCCTTCAGCTTCATAAACCGGAGCTGCTTTTCCATCAGCCTTATAAGTTTCTGCTGAACCCTTAATATCTGAAAGATCGTCCATATCCTTACCAAGCATCTTTGATACAAGCTGAACTCTTGGAAGAGAAGCTATATCATAAGATCCTACAAGTTTACCATCACGAAGAACGGTGATACGATCACAGATCTCATATACCTGATCCAGGAAATGTGTAACAAATATGATGCCAACGCCTCTGCTTTTCAGATCGCGCATCAGTCCAAAGAGCTTTTCAACTTCCTGCTCATCCAGTGAAGATGTAGGCTCATCCAAAATCAGAACTTTACAATCCTGATCTACTGCTCTTGCAATAGCAACCATCTGCTGAACTGCAAGTGAGCAACTTCCAAGCTGCTGTGTTGCTTTTGCCGGAATATCAAGAGACTTAAGAATCTTGTCTGCACCGGCATTCATTTCTTTCCAATTCTGTACAGGGCCTTTACCTCTGCCTATGTAAATATTCTCTGCTACTGAAAGGTTTGGGCAAAGTGTAATCTCCTGGTAAACAGTACTGATTCCATACTTCTGTGCATCCTGAGGGGAACGAATATCAAGTGCTTCGCTGTTTCCACTCATGCGAATTTCGCCTTCATCCTTTGTGTAAACACCGGTCAGGACCTTAATAAGCGTAGATTTGCCGGCTCCGTTCTCTCCCATAAGAGCATGTACTTCTCCCTTTCTGAGTGAGAAATCTACTGCATTAAGCGCATAGACACCCGGAAATCTTTTATGGATGTCCTTCATTTCAAGTAAAATTTCATCATTCATAACATCTTCCTCTTCCGTTTTTTGTAAAAAAATGCACGGTGCCGCAGCTTTTTATCGCGCGGCGCCGCGCGTAAGTTTCAAGGCAAAGTCACATAAGTGACATATCAACATTCATCAGATGCCGTAGTTATCAACATCTTCCTGTGTAATTGTTGTTGCGTCGAAGCCCTTCTCTTCCATGATGATGGTCTTTGGATCAACCGTTCCGCCTGCTTCGATAGTCTTGATGCACTCATCAAGATATGTAGCCTGGAAAGGATTGCACTGTCCATCATAGTTCCAGTTCTGGTTAAGAAGCTCTTCAAGTGCCCACTTGTTGCAGTCAAAGCCCATAACGATAACGTCTTTGCCAACGCCGTGTGAGATGTTAGCCTTATCAAGAGCTGCTACAGCACCCTTAGCCATATCATCGTTCTCAGCATAGATTACGTTGAACTTCTCACCTGAATCGATAACTGACTGTACGATCTGCTGAGCCTTCTCTGCATTCCACTCAGCTGTCTGCTGTGTAACGAGATTCCATGAATCCTCAGCTGCTACCTTGTCATCAAGAGCGCCTGTACGACCCTGCTGAGCTGCAGAACCCATAACACCCTGAAGGTGGATGATGTTGTACTCGTCAAGGCCCTGATCAGCAAGCCATGAAACTGCTGTCTCACCTTCCTTAGCCATATCAGATACGATTGAAGCATCATAGAGGCTCTCATCTGCATCTATTGTACGGTCGAAGAGGAGAACAGAAATGCCTGCATCCTGTGCATCCTGAAGAACTGAATCCCAGCCTGCTGTATCAGCTGCTGAAAGAAGAAGATAATCAACACCGTCCTGGATGAACTTCTGAGCTGCTGTGATCTGCTCATCATTCTTAAGGCTGTATGCGAAAGAAGCCTCATAACCATTCTCTTCTGTGAAGAATGCCTTTAAGTCCTTATCATTAGCTGTACGATAACCGGACTCGTTAGGATCATTGTTGATGATACCAACTTTGATAAGCTCGCCTGATGCTGCTGTGTCAGCTGTCTCTGTAGAAGCTGCTTCGCTGCCTGCAGGTGCTGCTTCGCTTGCTGCTGCCTCAGTTGATGCTGCAGGTGCTGCCTCGCTTGCTGCTGCCTCTGATGCTGCAGGTGCTGCTTCGCTTGCTGCAGGTGCTGATGATGCTGATCCGCATCCAGCGAGAAGTGCGCCGGCCATTGTAACCGTCATAATCATTGATATTAACTTTCTTTTCATTTGTGTAACCTCCCTGTGATTTGTTATTGCTTACAATACAAATCATAATGTATTAGCCCTATTAAGTAAATTGAGATAAATCCCAAAAAAGTATAGATTTTTATACTTTTTTTACAAATATGGTTTGTTTTTTTAATAAAAGTTGGTTTTTTTGTTAGATTTTATTCGAGTTTTTGTCCTTAACTTTCGTCTAGATGCCCAATTGTCCCTAAATCTGAGCATTTTCAAGCTTAGCTGCTGCTTGTATTTAAAAATCAAAAATCGGTCCAAAAATTAGTTTTTTTAAGCTAATTTTCGGACCGATCTCTCAGTTCATTCAAAAATTAAATCTTGCCTGTTTATTTTTCTTCTTCAGATTTGTTTTATCAAGCTTTTTATTCTCTTTCTTGATTTCCTTCTTCATCTCTTTTTTCATTTCATACATTCGCTCATCAGCCTTCTTAAACGCGTCCAGAACATGTTCCACACCTTCCTCATTGTAAAAACAATATCCATAGGCAAGACTCAGATTCCAGTTTTCATGAATATCATTCAAGTAATTTATGGAAGCGTTTAATTCCCTGAGCTTTTTGGTTATATTTTCATAGTCCAGAGCATCTTCACCATCTATTATTACAGTAAACTCATCTCCTCCTGTCCTGCTGACCATGGCAAAATCCGAAAAAACGTCAGACAGAACCTGTGCAAAGCTTTTGATATACTCATCCCCCTCATCATGTCCATATGTATCATTTATCCGTTTCAGACCATTCATATCCATCTCAATGATACAATAGGGGATCATTTCCTCATCTATTTTCCTATAGCGTTTTTCCGCTGCCATCCTGTTATATATCTGTGTCAGCGAATCAGTGTATGCCATCTTTTCGATGATCTCCATCTTGGCATTGTCTTTTGCCGATCTGACCGCATTCGCGATGTAGTCGATGATGATTGACCACACAAATACCAGCCCTGCCAGAAACAGCACACTGAATTTGTAATCCACGTCCCTGCCTGCCACGTATTTTGCAAAATTATACCTGAATACCTCAAAAAGTCCCGAAAGAACTAAAACAAGGACTCCGATCGCCGTAATATAGTTTTTTGATTTGTTTTTTACAATATCATAAAACTGTGTCACGATAATAAACACCAATATTATCGCAGAGATTATATGATCAGGAATAAGAAACTGCACAACGCTTATTTTCCCGCTCATGTAACATACGAATACTCCTGTAATAAATGCCAGGTCTGCCAGCCAGAGCAGAATATAGCTTCTTTTTCTGATATTTGACGATACGCTTATAAGATTTGCATCAAACTGATAGGCAAGCACTACCAGCGGCATCAGATAAAGCGAAAAATACTCCAGAAAAGTCTTTACCGAATAATTAACTGTTACAAATGTTGATGCATTTGACGATGTAAATATCCAGAATCCTGCACACAAAGAAAAGAGCGCAATGCAGAAGATTTTGAGCAGATCGGTCATATACAGCTTACATACCGCAGAAAAAAGGAGCGATATAAAAATTATACATACTCCGAACACAAAGAAAAAATTTCCCAAAAGGGAAGGAAGCAGCAGTTCCTTAGACATTTCATATGATATTGTCTTCCCATCCCTAATCTCCGGCGGATCAAATGATGAAAAAGCATCTTTTTCATCTACTATAAGCTCTATCTCTATAAGGTCGTCTTCATCCAGATTATGAAGGTTAGCCCTGTGATATCCGGATCCTACCAGCCTTCCCTCTTTATGCTGTTCCAGTCCATAGGAATAAACAGTTTCTCCATTCTGCCTTACAGAAACAGTACTGTTTTTTATCATCAGTAAAAGAACATTAGCTTCAATACTGCTTTTTATTCCTGTTTTTCTGAGTGTAATAATATCCCCGTCTTTTATACCCCGGAATTTAAAATCATTCAGGTTTACATTTTCATAAACTTCATCATTAATGCGAAGCTCCCATCCATCATATAAGACCAGCTTATTGTTTGGTGTATTTCCGTTTAAAAACAGTTTGATACACAGAAAAAGGCATATCAGTGTCAGAATGGATATTATTATAATAAACAGAGCTGATAGTCTGAAATTTTCTTTATATTTATTGCCATAAAGTTTCATATATGAGTTCCTGATCATTCACAATATATAATACTGCTTATTTACAACTTACAGATAAACGTATTTATTTCCCCTCATATTATATATTATATCACATATAAAATTTCTTATATTTTTTAAATTGTCCTTAATTCTGTACAATTAGCTTTTTACCATATTTCCAAGACAGCATTTGAAACTGCTGCAGGAAGCATAAAAAAGTGCCTTCGGCACTTCAACTCCCCTGCCCCTCACTCATGAGGGGTGGGGTTTTCTTTTGCTCCATTTTCATTCATAATAGTTATATGAACATACTGCAAAAAATCTTTACCGACTACTATGAAACAATTATTTTCACAATGAAACCTCGCTCATCTGTCATTGAAAACATCGACAAGATGATTAATTGTGGCAATCCAGACTTTGGTGGTGCCATGTATGGATGCCCGGATTGCGGAAAACTTAAATTTGTTCCCTTTCGCTGTCACAGCCGCTTTTGTCCTTCATGCGGAAATAAGTATTCCATGGAACGCACCACTAACATGTCCTTCAAGCTGATTAAGGTCAATCATAGACATTGCGTTTTTACCATTGCAGAAGATTTAAGGATCTACTTCTTACAGGATCGTACTCTTCTAAATTGCTTGTTCCACGCTGTTAACAGTGTTATTTCCCATATGTTCCGCAAAATAAATAAATCAAAAAATTTCACTCCCGGTTTTATCATGGTCCTGCACACTTTCGGACGTGATCTAAAATGGAATCCGCATATTCACTGTCTAATATCTGAAGGCGGTTACAGTGACAACGGCGAATGGCGAAACGTAACTCATTTTAATTACAAGCTTCTTCGCAGTTCATTTCAAACTGCACTTTTAAATGAATTAGAACCTTATCTTGGCTCTTCCTTTAAGAAAGTCAAAGCTGCCTGTTATGACAAAAATAAACAGGGCTTCTATGTTTATGCCAAGCCCAACAAATGCAACCCTACCACCGTAATTAAATACATTGGACGTTACCTTGGCAGACCCGTCATTGCAACTTCACGTATTGACAAATATGACGGTGATTATGTCACTTTCCACTACAACCGCCACGAAGATGACAAATATGTAGAAGAAACCATCCCTGCAACCGAGTTCATTGAACGTCTGATACGGCATATACCTGAAAAACACTTTAAGATGATACGTTATGGTGGTATTTATGCCCGTCACAGAGACATTGACAAAAATCTTAACCGCGCCATTTCAAAAGAAAAGCACTCATTTCTTCGTGGCTTCAATAAATGGCGTACTGCACAGCTTTCCGCGTTCGGATATGATCCTCTAAAATGCGATTGCGGTTCAACAATGCTGTTCCTGGAACTATATTTTAATCATAAGCGCGTTTCTCTTGAAGAACTATACGAGAAAGCCATGTCCAAGTCTCGTGGATTGCGTTCATCTGCATAACTTTATTAATCCGACTATACTTGGTATAATCCTTTCAGGAGGATACCAACATGAAACAAAACATTGAGAAACTGCGCAAAAAGTACATGGATAACCCACCAGAAGGTTTTTCTCCCAAGGACATTCGCAATATGAGCGAGGATGAACTTTTGGATTTGGATTATTTCTTAAATGATGACGAACTTGATGACGATTTTGGAGAAGATGGTTTCTACATCTTTTAATTTCCATACCGTCTGTTTGTCATGCATTCCTTCATTATTCATTTCAATTTAATGTCCGAACGTACGTTAGGATTTGTTGTCCAAAAAATTGGAATTTCCTATAAAGTAAAAAAGAACCGGCATAACACCGGTTCTTTCTTAAAGTTCTTAAAGTTTAAATCTTCCAACGATTTCCGTAAGTTCTTCGGCTGTAAGCTGCTGTTTTGTAGCCATATCCGCAACAGAATCCACGGATTCAACCATTGAAGTTATGGAATCTGTGATTTCACTGCTGTTGGTAGAGGTCTCCTGCGAACTTTCAGCTATATTCTGAACTGCCTTGTTAACTTCCTCCATGTTATTTCCAATATTTTCTGTCATAGTGTCGATCTGGTTGGTAAGATTTCCAAAGAGATCTGCATCTCTTCCATACTGCTGACCAATCTCGACAAATCCGCTGTAGTCAGGAGTTACTGTATCTTTCAGGAATACGATAAGCTTATTGGAACCATCCGTAAGTTCTGCAAAAGCACCCTGGATCTCATCGATCGTTGCCTGAATCTCATTAACCGTATCATCCGTTTCAGTCGCAAGTTTACCTATTTCTTCAGCAACTACTGCAAATCCCTTTCCGGCTTCTCCGGCTCTTGCAGCCTCTATCGAAGCGTTAAGAGAAAGCAGATTGATCTGGGATGAAATTTCGGAAATAGAAGTTGCAAGTGTTCCGATCCTCGAAACAATCTCTGCCTTAGCTGCAGCAGCCTCTATCTCATTCTGTCTTTCTTCGGCAACCTTAACAGCTTCATCACACGAACGCTGGCTGTCATCCATGATCTTTCTTACACGTTCCTTTATCTTTACAACTTCTTCTCTTGCCTGCTCGGTCTGTTTTACAAGTCCCTGTACAGAATCATTTACTTCCTGTACGGAAGCACTTACCTGCTCAGTTGCAGCTCCCGATGACATCATTGCATCATTGACAGCCGCCATATTCGACTGTATTTTCTGGAACTCTGCCGAAAGCTCCTCGCTCATTGCACCAAGGGTACTGGCAGCATCATTGATATTACCGGATTCCTTTGCAATGCTTCCTATAACACTCTTGTTGTTATCAAGCATTTTATTCAGGGAATGTCCCATGCTGGCAAACTCGTCTCTTCCCTTAACATCAAGCGGATCAACCGTGAAATCACCTGCTGCAAGTGTATCAGAGAAATTCTTTACCTTTGCTATAATTACTGTCATGCTATTGATCACAAAGAATATTGCCAGCATACATACAATAATTATTGCAAATGATAACAATGCCATTTTGAAACCAAGTGCTGTTGATTCTGCTGTGATCTCAGACATAGGAAGCACGCCTATAACCTTCCAGTTAACGTTAGGAACATTATCCCACATTAAGCACCATGGCTTACCATTAACTGTATATGTAAGATTGCCTTTTTCCTCTGCAATGATCTGATCGGCAAACTGGGCAATATTTCCATTCTGCGAATCCTTAAGATATAATTCCTGATTCTTGCAGTCTTCCATTGGTGTCACAATATATTTGCCATCGCCGGTTATAAGCATTGCATAACCGTTCTTACCGATCTGAAGTTCATTTACAAAAGTCTCGATTGATGAAAGGCTGATATCAACCGTTACGCATCCCCTGAATTTTTCATGCAAAAGCATCGGTGCAGAACATGAAGCCATTATAGTATTGGAAGTAGGATCATAGTAGGGATCTGTAAAATGTGCATCTATAGCCGTCATATCCTTTACAGCAGTATAATATTCCTGTTCAAAATAATTATATTCTGCATTTGAATAATCCCATGTCTCTACTATCTCACCATTGTCCAGATACCAATATGGACCGCAATACTCCTTTTCCTTATCAAAGAGATAGGGTTCAAACCAAAGACCGGAGCCCGTGACCATATCATTGTGCAGTATCATTCCGCTTGCTGACTCTAAAAAATCAGATAATTCAAGCTTTTCGAAGTATTTACCAAAAGTATTGCCAAGGTCTATCGCAGACATCCTAACCTGTTCAATATCACCGCGCATAGAAAGAGCACCTGCATTCAATGATTTCTGCTGCGCATCAATAGTCAGTTCTATTGTTTTGTTTCTCATTGTTATAACGCAAATACACGTCAATATAACAAATCCCACAACCATAACCGGCAGTATCATCCCAATCATTTTCACTTTGATACTGGTCTGCTTAACCTTAGTTTTCTGATCAGTGCCCTTCGAGCCCTTTGCTTCCTTCATTTGAGTTATGCCCCCCTCTCAATAAATTTATCTGTTCTGTCACTTTCATGACCCTAAAAGTGCAGTACATGTTTTCATCTGTATAGTGATTATCGACTATAAAACGTGATAAATTTATATAAAAAACGAGCAAAATTTTGATGTTTCGAAAAAAGATCAAAAACTATATATTTTTGCGACTTTATTACAAAATCTGAATTTTACGAAATATTCATTATGAGAGGAGAATTTTCATCTCATCGAGAACTTTAGTTGATATATTTATAAAATCATCCTTTTCGCTCTTGCCTTTTTTGTAGATAAAGAGCGGTTTACCTGCTGCCTTAAAGGTAAGGGCACCATCGAATTTATCAAGAAAAGGTTCAATATTTGCAGGATTCAGCCTTGCTTCACCGTAAATTTCAAACATAACGGTATTTTCCCTTGCCGAAAGGCGTTCGATATATACTTTATGCGCCATATCACGGATAAGCGAGACGTTTATAAGATTTTCTACAGATTTAGGCAGTTTACCAAAACGATCCTTAAGCTCATCTCTCATATCCTGAGCTTCCTCTTCAGAATCTATTGCCGCAATTCTTCTGTAAAGTTCCAGTTTCTGGCTTTCATTCTTCACGTAACTGTTCGGAAGGAACGCATCTTCATTAATATCAATTGTCGTGTCAAATTCCGGTTGAAGCTCTTCACCCTTTTCATGCTTTACAGCCAGATCGAGCATCTTGCAGTAAAGATCATAACCAACTGCCTCCATATGTCCATGCTGCTCAGCACCAAGGACATTTCCGGCTCCGCGGATCTCTAAATCCTTCATAGCTATCCTGAATCCACTGCCAAGATCCGTAAATTCTCTTATGGCTGCAAGTCGTTTTTCAGCAGTTTCCTTTAGCATTTTATCTCTTTTGTACAAAAGAAAAGCATAGGCTGTACGATTTGACCTTCCAACTCGTCCTCTCAGCTGATATAACTGGGAAAGTCCCATTCTGTCTGCATCAGAAATGATCATAGTATTAACATTTGGAATATCAATTCCCGTCTCTATTATCGTGGTAGATACAAGGACATCGATCTCACCGTTAATGAAGTCACTCATAATGTCTTCGAGTTCACGTTCCTTCATCTGTCCATGCGCAAAAGCCACATTCGCATCCGGTACTAACTTTTCTATGCCTGCCGCTACATCCGCGATATCATTTACCCTGTTATAGACATAATAAACCTGACCGCCACGGCTCATCTCACGCCTTATCGCCTCTCTGACCATCTCCGCTGAGTATTCCATTATAAAGGTCTGTATCGGCATTCTTTCCTGAGGTGCCTCTTCCAAAACGCTCATATCCCGTATTCCTACGAGACTCATATGAAGGGTTCTTGGGATAGGTGTTGCCGAAAGTGCTATTACATCCACATTTCTGCGCATTTCTTTGATTCTTTCTTTATGCGTCACACCAAATCTCTGCTCCTCGTCTATAACAAGAAGCCCCAGATCCTTAAATACAACATCCTTAGATAAAAGCCTATGCGTTCCAACGACTATATCTACCATTCCCTTTTTAAGGTCTGCTATTGTCTTTCTATTTTCCGCTGCAGATCGGAATCGGCATAAAAGTGCAACCTTTACGGGATAATCCTTAAGTCTCTCCGCAAGCGTATGATAATGCTGCTCTGCAAGAATAGTAGTCGGCACGAGAAATGCAACCTGCTTATTTTCCTGCACAGCCTTAAATGCTGCCCTGATCGCAACCTCGGTTTTTCCAAAGCCCACATCACCGCAGATAAGCCTGTCCATGATCTTTTTACTTTCCATATCATGCTTAACAGCCTCTATAGCCATAAGCTGATCATCTGTTTCCTCAAAAGGAAACATTTCCTCAAATTCCTTCTGCCAGACTGTGTCTTCTCCATAGGCAAATCCCTGTGCCTTCTGCCTTTCGGCATAAAGCTCCACAAGTTTTCTCGCAACACCCTCAACAGAAGACTTTACCCTGGCTTTAGTTCTGCTCCACTCTTTATCCCCAAGCCTGTTTAACTTAGGCTTCTTCTCTGCGTCTTTTGAGGCATATTTCTGCAGAACATCAAGGTTTGATGCAATAACATATACGCTGGAATCATCCCTGTAAGAAATTTTTACATAATCCCTCGTAACATTATCAATCTCAATGTGTTCAATACCCTGATACACACCAAGTCCATAACTTTCATGAATTACATAATCCCCGACATTAAGATCGGTAAAGCTTGAAATATGTTCACCTTCATAGCTGTGACGTTTCTTCTTTTTCTTTTTTCTTACAGAGCCAAAAATATCCGTCTCAGAAATAATTGCAAATCTGATTCCCGGATACTCAAAGCCGGCAGAGATATTGCCATTAGCAGTCATTATCTCACCATCTTTAAGTTCCCTGTCGAAATTTTCAGAAAAAAATGCATTTATCTCATTTTCCGCAAGATTATCCGCAAGTCTTTTTGCCCTTGTTGTCGATGCAGACAATAATATAACTTTATAATTGTTTTTCTTAAAACGTCTTAGGTCGGTCAAAAGCGAATCAAAGCTGCCATTATAAGAATTTACAGAACGCACATGTATGCTTAAATGAGCCTTTGCCTTGTACTTATCCTGCTTTTGTGAAATTGTCGAAAACGCTGCCGAATGACATTTTGAGATTTTATGAAATATTTCATCCGGACTATATAAAATGTCACTTTGTCCCGGAAGGATATATCCTTGAGAAAGTCTCGCAGTCATACTTTCTGAAAATTCTGAAAAAACCGCCTCTGCCTTTTCTATCAGTCGTATCGATTCATCCAGAAATACTGCTGTCTCATCCGGAATAAAGAAATCAAGAAATGAATACATTTCATCAAAAAAATAATTTGCAAAGCTGATAATATTAGCAGCCTGAAGAAAATTATCCATTTCCTCACTAAAAGCATTCACAAGACTTTTAAGCCGGTGAGCCTCTTCCGTCTTCATAGCTTTTCTGAGTTCGGAATAATTTTTATCAAAATCAAGGCGGATTTTTTCCATTCCCGCATCTTTTTCATCTTCACTTAAAACTATTTCAGATGCCGGATAAATCTCTGCTTTTTCCATATCCTCTAATGATCGCTGACTGGCTACATCAAAAGATCGGATTGAGCTTATTTCATCTCCCCAAAGCTCGATTCTTATCGGATTATCTTCTGTAAGCGGAAAAATATCCACTATTCCGCCTCTGATTGCAAACTGTCCCTGGGCTTCTACCTGCGCAGTGCGCTCATATCCACAATTTGCAAGCTGTTCTGCAAATTTTTTCTCGTCAAGCTCGTCATTTGAGTTGATATCTATTATATTTGACGCAATTAGTTCTACGCCGGCAATCCTTTCCATCAGGGCATCTATTGTTGTAACAACAGTAAATTTTTTCCCTGACATCAAGGCCTTTATGCAATTCATTCGTTCCCTGGTGAGCTGATTACCGTTTAAATCCGACTGATAAAACATCAGGTCTCTCGGAGGATAATATACAACATCACTGTCATATACTCTGTAATCCGAATATAGTGCTCTGGCCTTTAACTCATCTGCCGTCACAATTATCCGGAATCGTTTATCTCTCCCCAGGGCGGACATCAGATTAGGTTTTGCCGCATCAACACAACCCTCTATTTCAGTTATGCCCTTTTCTTTAAGTGCTTCATTGATTTCCTCGAACAACGCCGATTTTTTTAACGGCTCCTCGAATGATTTCATCCTTTTTTTGCTACTCCTTAACGTTAAACGAAAAGATTTTTATATTCGGTATCAAATTACAATTTTATTCGCCTCTTACGCCACTCGTATAAAAATCGCTACAAATAGCGCAACAGGCGAACCCAAAAAGACAATTTCCGAAAAATATCAGCCGTTAAATTTATTCATAGCAGCCTCGGCACCATCCGTCATTATTGAAACAACAGCGGCGGCAGCCCTGATTTCTGCCTCGTCGACAAGTTCGCGACTTTCTTCATCAAAAGGCGCAAGAACCCAATCAGCCAGATCCCAGGCATGGGGCTTTGCTCCAACTCCGATCTTCACTCGCGAAAATCTATCCGTGCCGGTTTTAGCTATTATATTTTTAAGTCCGTTATGTCCACCGGCACTTCCCTTTGCCCTGACTCTTATCCGTCCCGGATCCAGATCAATGTCATCTGAAATAACAATAAGCTCCTCATCAGGATCAACCTTATAATAATTAACAATTTCTGAAACAGCCTCTCCGCTCAGGTTCATAAATGTCAAGGGCTTCACAAGAAGTACTTTATTGCCTTCTATAATTCCCTTGCCGCAAGCAGCTTTATGTTTCTCAAAATCAATTGCAATACCATATTTATCCGCCAGGATATCTATCGTATCAAATCCTACATTGTGCTTTGTTCCGGCATATTTTGATCCGGGATTTCCAAGTCCGGTTATTACATACATATTTCTAATACTACCTTTCAAAAAAATTAACCTATAGCCGATCTGTAAATTTCCTCAGCTTCCTTAGCGCCAACAGGCTTAATCCTTGTAAGTTTAACTGTATCATTAAGAGTTGCAAGCATACTTAACTTCTTAAGAATTTCATCATTCCAGTCAACATCCGGTCCGATTTCCTTTAATCTTACAGGCATACCGATCTTTCTAAAAAATGCTTCAGTAGCATCAATTCCCATCTCTGCCGCCTTAAGATCATCTTCTTCTGAAATATTCCACACCTTACGAGCAAATTTTGCAAACCTCTCCGGTGCATCCTTGTAAAGATATCTTGCCCAGCTTGGCCATACAGATGTAAGAGATGCTCCATGTGTATAATCAAATACTGCACTCAAAGCATGTCCGAATTTATGAACTGAGAAATCCTTTCCTCTTCCGCACTCCGTAAGGTTATTATGGGAAAGTGATGAGCACCACATAATTTCTGCCTGCGCGTCATAATTTGTCTTATCTTTTACTACTATTTCTGCATTCTTTATTACTGTTCTTAAAAGTCCCTCTGCAATTTCATCTGTCATATCACATTTAATACCCGGAATGAAATATCTTTCCATGGTATGCATCATTATATCTGATATACCGGCTGAAAGCTGATAATCCGGGAGTGTGTAAACAAGTTCAGGATTCATGATCGCAAATTTGCATCTGTTATATTCTGTGTTTATTCCGGCCTTAACTCCAAGCTCTTCATTTGTAAGAACAGCAGAATCACTCATCTCGCTTCCTGCTGCTGCGATCGTAAGAATTGCTCCAACCGGAAGACTCTTTGTGAGCGGAACTTTCTTCTTCCAGATATCCCAAAGTTTGTATTCACTGTTAGCAGTTCCATGTGCAATGGCTTTTGCTGTATCTATTGCACTTCCACCACCTACAGCCAGAATAAAATCAACATTATCTTCCAATGCAACTTTTATTCCTTCTTCAGCATGTGCAAGAGTCGGATTTGCCTTAGCTCCACCAAATTCCATGCATGTAACAGCTGCTTCTGTAAGAGATGCCTTTACCCTGTCTATAAGACCCGATTTCTTTGCACTTCCACCGCCATACACAAGGAGTACACGGCTGCCCCCCGCTCTTCTTACCTCAGCTCCGGCCTGCTCTTCTGTTCCTTTACCAAAAATCACCCTTGTTGGTGCATATTGTTCAAAATTATTCATTTCCTTCTCCATCCTCCTTCATTTATTAAGTTCTGAATATTATATCATTTTTTACTGCCTATTATAGTCTTTATTTAAAAGTTATATAGTTTTGTTTTCGCTCTTAGCCTGCTGCGCCGTTCGGCTTATGTCGAATTTAATCGTTACTGTTCACACGCTTTCAGCGTGCTCCAGTAACGGGTTTTGCCATTTAAAATTGCCCCCTCTGTGTGGCATATACTAAGCTCAGCTTTGCTTCGCTAAGTATTATGCACATACGGCAATGGGCAAAACCCAGTGTTCAGTCAAAGTTATTGTGGCATAACTGCGCAGCGGAGTGCGCAGTTTGCCTGTGAACAGTAACATTTAATCAATTAAGAAATTGTTTCAGAAAAAAAAATGTTTTAAATATATAATACTGATATAATAAATTGTGTGATAAATCCTTTTTGACATTTTAACTGTATATACAAAACGAGAGGTGATTAGATGGAGAGTTATATTAAGATTCCCAACAAACGTTACCCTGAAATATTGTTACGTGTCTATAAAGGACATTTTGTAACAGCAAACTCACATATTAATTATTATATAGATATGTCAGCTATCAAAGCCAGACAATCTGAAGCAAATGCTGCTGCCGAAGCAATTGCTGAGCAGTACAGCAGCACAACTGTTGTTGATACGATTCTCTGCATTGATGGATGCCAGGTTATCGGTGCCTTTCTTGCAGAACACCTCGCTAAAGTCGGCGTACTTTCCATGAATGCACATAAATCAATCTACATTCTTGAACCCGATTTTACACCATCCGGACAGATGATATTCCGTGATAATATTAAGGGCTGGATAAAAGACAAGAACGTTCTTGTTCTCGTTGCTTCTGCTACAACCGGAAGAACTCTTTCCAGTGCTGTAAAAACAATCCAATACTATGGTGGAACAATCAGTGGAGTTTCTGCAATATTCTCTGCAGCAAGTTCAGTATGCGGAATACCGATCCATACTCTTTTTGATTCATCAGATATTCCCGACTATGTATCTTACGATGCAGGCAATTGCAAGCTCTGTCAGGCAGGACAGAAAATCGATGCTATATGCAACAGTCAAGGATTCTCAGAAATTGGCTAAATGCGAACATATAACGTTCCGTCACTAAATGCCTCAAAGTCTCATAAGCATTAAAATTTTATCATAAAAGACAGTTCAAGCCATATCGCCCGCTCCAATCTGATCAGCCGGTGATATGGCTTTTTCTTTTTCCAAAGTCAATAACATTGTTCTAAGCAAAATAAAAAACGCATGACATAGGTCATACGCTTCTTAAACAAATATCAGACTTCAAAAACTGAATATCGAACCTTCCGAGGTTTCATCCTCACGACGTTTTTTCTTGGACAAGCTTTCGACCTATTAGTAATGGTCAGCTCCATGCATCACTGCACTTCCACCTCCATCCTATCTACCCTGTACTCTTCAGGGGGTCTCTCATGACCGGAGTCACCTGGATATCTTATCTTGAGGTCGGCTTCACGCTTAGATGCCTTCAGCGTTTATCCGATCCGGACTTGGCTACTCTGTCGTGGATTTGGTATCCAGCAGATGCACCAGCGGTCCGTCCATCCCGGTCCTCTCGTACTAAGGACAGCTCCTCTCAAATATCCTACGCCTGCGCCGGATAGGGACCGAACTGTCTCACGACGTTCTGAACCCAGCTCGCGTACCACTTTAATGGGCGAACAGCCCAACCCTTGGGACCTGCTACAGCCCCAGGATGTGATGAGCCGACATCGAGGTGCCAAACCTCCCCGTCGATGTGAACTCTTGGGGGAGATCAGCCTGTTATCCCCAGGGTAGCTTTTATCCGTTGAGCGATGGCAATTCCACTTTCTGCCACCGGATCACTAAGTCCTACTTTCGTACCTGCTCCACCCGTCGGTGTCGCAGTCAGGCCTCCTTCTGCCTTTGCACTCTGCGGATGGTTCCCGACCATCCTGAGGAGACCTTTGAGCGCCTCCGATACTCTTTCGGAGGCGACCGCCCCAGTCAAACTCCCCGCCAGACATTGTCCCCCGCCATGATTCAATGGCGCAGGTTAGGAAGCTGGCAGCAGAAGGGTGGTATCCCAACATTGGCTCCCCGAAAACTGGCGTTCCCGGTTCTTAGCCTCCCACCTATCCTGTACATCCACTGCCGGATCCCAGTATCAAGCTGGAGTAAAGCTCCATGGGGTCTTTCCGTCCTGGCGCAGGTAACCAGCATCTTCACTGGTACTTCAATTTCACCGGGTGCATTGTCGAGACAGTGTTCAAATCATTACGCCTTTCGTGCGGGTCGGAACTTACCCGACAAGGAATTTCGCTACCTTAGGACCGTTATAGTTACGGCCGCCGTTTACTGGGGCTTGAATTCAAGGCTTCGGATTGCTCCTGACCTCTCCTCTTAACCTTCCAGCACCGGGCAGGCGTCAGCTCATATACTTCACCTTTCGGTTTCGCATAAACCTGTGTTTTTGCTAAACAGTTGCTTGAACCTTTTCTCTGCGGCTCCATCTCTGGAGCTCCCCTTCTCCCGAAGTTACGGGGACATTTTGCCGAGTTCCTTAACAATGCTTCTCCCGCCGGCCTTGGGCTCCTCGCCCTGCCTACCTGTGTCGGTCTGCGGTACGGGTCCGTATGGCACAATAGTGGCTTTTCCCGGCAGCCTGTCCGCTTCCTTCCCTACTTTTTTTCGGTCCTTCATAAGCAGCCTTTTCCCATGTATTTTAACCCATGGCTGGCTCCTTACTCTACCGGTTTTTCCATTCCCGGCTGAAGCTTTCTTTCTGCGTCCCCACATTTCTGACCATCCGGAGCTCAGGATTATCAACCTGATGTCCATCACCTACGCGTCTCCGCCTCGGCTTAGGTCCCGGCTTCCCCAGGGAAGATCAGCTTTACCCTGGAAACCTCTGGCATTCGGCCTGAAGGATTCTTACCTTCATCTCGCTACTCATTCCGGCATTCTCTCTTCATGCAAGTCCACGGCCCGTTTCCGTACCGCTTCGCTCCTGCATCAATGCTCCCCTACCGATCACCTGTACCCGCAGGTACAACTGATCCCATGGCTTCGGTGGCGCGTTTCAGCCCCGTGTATTTTCGGCGCAGGACCTCTCGGCTAGTGAGCTATTACGCACTCTTTGAATGTATGGCTGCTTCTGAGCCAACATCCTAGCTGTCTTCGAAATCCCACATCCTTTTCCACTTAACGCGCTCTTCGGGACCTTGGCCGATGGTCTGGGCTCTTTCCCTTTTGACCGCCCGACTTATCTCATGCGGTCTGACTCCTATGGAACATTTCTCTGGCATTCATGGTTTGATAGTCTTTGGTAAGCTTATGCAGCTCCCGCGGACATTCAGTGCCCTACCTCCAGGAAACTCTCCTATAAGGCTAGCCCTAAAGCTATTTCGGGGAGAACCAGCTATCTCCGGGTTCGATTGGAATTTCTCCGCTATCCACACCTCATCGCCACCCTTTTCAACGGATGTGCGTGCGGACCTCCAACACCTTTTACGGTGTCTTCATCCTGGACATGGATAGGTCACCCGGTTTCGGGCCCACAGCATACGAACTTTTCGCCCTGTTCAGACTTGGTTTCCCTTCGGCTCCGCAGCTTAACTGCTTAACCTCTCCGTATACCGCGGCTCGCCGGACCGTTCTACAAAAAGTACGCGGTCAGACCTTGACGTCCTTCCGCAGTTTGTAGGCACAGGATTTCAGGTTCTCTTTCACTCCCCTCCCGGGGTCCTTTTCACCTTTCCTTCACAGTACTATACGCTATCGGTCACTGAGTGGTATTTAGCCTTACGGGGTGGTCCCCGCTTATTCCCACGAAATTCCTCGTGTTTCGCGGTACTCTGGATCCTGCCGGCTATTGTCGGACTTCGTGTACGGGACTCTCACCCTTTCTCGTCAGCTCTTCCAAAACTGTTCCACTGTCCTATCGTTGCTTTATGCAGTCCTAAACCCCATCATGCACGCACGATGGTTTGGGCTCTTCCGCGTTCGCTCGCCGCTACTTACGGAATCACTTTTGTTTTCTCTTCCTCCGGCTACTTAGATGTTTCAGTTCACCGGGTTCCCTCCGTATACCTATGTATTCAGCATACGGTGACGGTCTCTTCATCCGCCGGGTTTCCCCATTCAGATATCTGTGGATCACGGGATATTTGCTCCTCCCCACAGCTTTTCGCAGCTTATCACGTCTTTCTTCGGCCCTCAGTGCCAAGGCATCCGTCCTGCGCCCTTCTTTGCTTGACCTCGCAGATTCCTCTGCTCCGTCACTCGGTCGCTGTTCTCTCGAGCTTCTCGCTCTTGATTACGAACTTTCGCTTTGCTTTTTTGCTTTGCGTTGTCTTTCAGACTCTCGTCTTCCTGACTTTTTCTTTTTGATGCATGACTTTCATCATACATCCCTCGGATGTCTTAACTCTTTTCTTTAGTTAAGATTTTTTATATTGGTTCGATATTCAGTTTTCAAAGTCCGGTGTTTCTTCTTTTTTTGGATTCCTGCGGCCACCTACTCTCCCATCCCGTCTCCAGAATAGTACCCTCGGCCGTACCGGTCTTAACCGTCGTGTTCGGTATGGGAACGGGTGTGTCCCCAGTACGCATCGCCACAGGAAATTTCAGCTCTTCCTTGAAAAGCTGACAGCAATACAATCCCTTACTCTTCCTTTTTCCTTAGAAAGGAGGTGATCCAGCCGCACCTTCCGATACGGCTACCTTGTTACGACTTCACCCCAGTCACCGGCTCTGCCTTCGACGGCTCCTTCCTTGCGGTTAGGCCACCGGCTTCGGGCATCTCCGACTCCCATGGTGTGACGGGCGGTGTGTACAAGACCCGGGAACGTATTCACCGCAGCATTCTGATCTGCGATTACTAGCGATTCCAGCTTCGTGTAGTCGGGTTGCAGACTACAGTCCGAACTGGGACGGCCTTTTTGGGATTTGCTCCGGATCACTCCCTCGCTTCCCTCTGTGACCGCCATTGTAGCACGTGTGTGGCCCAGGTCATAAGGGGCATGATGATTTGACGTCATCCCCACCTTCCTCCGGGTTGTCCCCGGCAGTCCCTCCAGAGTGCCCACCATGACGTGCTGGCTACTGAAGGCAAGGGTTGCGCTCGTTGCGGGACTTGACCCAACATCTCACGACACGAGCTGACGACAACCATGCACCACCTGTCTCTGCTGTCCCGAAGGCCTAAGTGCATTACCACTTATCCAGCAGGATCTCAAGACCTGGTAAGGTTCTTCGCGTTGCTTCGAATTAAACCACATGCTCCACCGCTTGTGCGGGTCCCCGTCAATTCCTTTGAGTTTCATTCTTGCGAACGTACTCCCCAGGTGGAATACTTAATGCGTTTGCTTCGGCACCGAAGATCCTTTGATCCCCAGCACCTGGTATTCATCGTTTAGGGCGTGGACTACCAGGGTATCTAATCCTGTTTGCTCCCCACGCTTTCGAGCCTCAACGTCAGTATCTGTCCAGTAAGCCGCCTTCGCCACCGGTGTTCTTCCTGATATCTACGCATTTCACCGCTACACCAGGAATTCCGCTTACCTCTCCAGTACTCTAGAACGGCAGTTTCAAATGCAGTCACAGTGTTAAGTACTGTGCTTTCACATCTGACTTGTCATTCCGTCTGCGCTCCCTTTACACCCAGTAAATCCGGATAACGCTTGCCCCCTACGTATTACCGCGGCTGCTGGCACGTAGTTAGCCGGGGCTTCTTACTCAGGTACCGTCATTATCGTCCCTGCTGATAGGGCTTTACATACCGAAATACTTCTTCACCCACGCGGCGTCGCTGCATCAGAGTTTCCTCCATTGTGCAATATCCCCCACTGCTGCCTCCCGTAGGAGTCTGGGCCGTGTCTCAGTCCCAATGTGGCCGTCCGCCCTCTCAGGCCGGCTACCGATCGTCGCTTTGGTGGGCCGTTACCCCGCCAACTGGCTAATCGGACGCGGATCCATCTCATACCATCGGAATTTTTCACACTGCATCATGCGATGCTGTGCGCTTATGCGGTATTAGCAGGGATTTCTCTCTGTTATCCCCCTGTATGAGCCAGGTTATCCACGCGTTACTCACCCGTCCGCCACTATTCTTATAAGTCTTCCACCCGAAGGCTTCCGTTATATAAGAACCGTTCGACTTGCATGTGTTAGGCACGCCGCCAGCGTTCATCCTGAGCCAGGATCGAACTCTCGATTATAGTTTGATCCGGTCAAGTTACACTAGCTTATTTTTTGCTTTGCGTTTCTTTAACCGTTATTACTGTTGGTTTTTTCATTCATTTCTGAAATCTCTTTTTCGTTTTCTTTTTCAGAAAACTCATTTGGATTTTCAGGGTTGCATTGCTGTTAGTTTTTCAAGGTTCAGTTTCCTCTCAGCCCTCTGTTTTCAAGGCTTTGAAGATTCTTTGTCTGCCGCTCTTTCGCGGCGACAAGTGATATAATACTACTTTAACTTCTCCGTGTCAACAACTTTTTTAAATTTTTTTATATTTTTGCACACATTATTGTTACTGTTCACACGCTTTCAGCGTGTGAACAGTAACGGGTTTTGCCATTTAAGATTGCCCCCTCTGTGTGGCATAATACTAAGCTCAGCTTTGCTTCGCTAAGTATTATGCGCATACGGCAATGGGCAAAACCCAGTGTTCAGTCAAAGTTATTGTGGCATAACTGCGCACACATATTTCACTTAGTGCTTCAGCACTTAGTGAAATAGCGTACAGAGTAGCGGAGTGCGCAGTTTGCCTGTGAACAGTAACCACATTATTCTGAATACTGTAAACATTTGCTTTTCAAGCCCCCTTAAAAAGGCTGTTTTAGCTGATCAAACTTTTGCTTTAATCTTCTCGAATTTATGGCTGTTCAGTCTTTTGCACTTTGATTTCCTTCAATATTTTTATTTAATAAGTTTTATCTTTCCCACGATTGGAAGTTCTGAGTTCTTTTTCTGCACCGCCGTAATAAATCCTATAACTCTAAGTGCAAAAAGAAGAAGCTGAAAAATATGCATGAAAGGTACTACAACCTCCGGTAAAAAGAAAAAGCCTGATATCGTGCAGCTTATAAGTGCAATATCTCCTATAGAAAGCACAAGTGCCTGATTTATATGTCTCAGCGCAAACGGATCCTTTTTATCTCCGATGCAAAAACTCAATATAAGACCGATAACTCCTATATATGATACTATTGATGTTGCATATGCATCAATTATGCTTTCCTGCACCTGTGTGTTAACTGTTTTATTTTCTTTTTCATTTACTGTTGAATTATTTTCTTCGTTCATAGAAATGTCTCCTGTTTAGATATGTAAATAAAGATTTGTTATGATAGATGTGATAACGAATAATAAATCATTATCAGACCGAACAGCCATCTATTAAAAATATATTTGGGAAGTATCGCGGTGAATACCGCTTCTTGAATAGTGCTTTGCTATAATAGCACGTTTGTATACACATTTCAAGTCTAATTTCTGATCTTAATCATATTTTTTTGTTATAATTAATTATAGATTTTGAAATATCGATTCTTGACCAGAATCTATTAAAGTTAGTTCATTGGAGGTTCGACGGATTATATGCGACTAAAGGAAGTTAACGCTTTCATTGCTTCAAGCGGGTATTTTCCGACAGCGGTTTCACCTGTGAGCATTAGGGAATCGGCACCGTCAAGAATAGCATTATAGATATCGGACATTTCAGCCCTGCTTGGAGTTTTATTTTCTATCATGCTTTTGAGCATTTCTGTTACAACCATAAAAGGCTTGCCTTTATCGCGGCATTTTTGTGCGATACGCTTCTGCAGCGGTGGGACAGCAGCGAGTCCCATGGTATTTCCAAGGTCACCTCTTGCTATGATTATACAATCAGCAGCATCTATAATCGAGTCAATATTTTTTATTGCTTCAGGGCATTCTATCTTGGCATATATCAAAAGATCTGAAAGTCCGTAATCATTTAGTATATTTTTAAGCTTGATTATATCCTCTTTTGAATAAACAAAAGACTGCATTATACCGTTTACACCATATTTTTTGGCATCCTTGAGGTTAGCCAGGTCGGCATCGGAAACCGGACACATATCTATAGGCTGATCCTTTATGGCAATGCTCTTGCCGCTTATAAGTTCACCGCCGGATTTACAAAGGCATTTAAAAGAACTATTGGAAATTATTTTTACCATTTCCATTTGAATTACTCCATCATTCAAGGATAAAACCTGACCTTCCTTAAAATATGACAGCATGATCTCCGGAACAACTATATCGCAGTCGTTTGATATTCCAATGGTATAAATATTCCCCTCATTTAGGATAAGCTTATCTTCTTTTATATTTATTCTTAACTCTCGACCCTGCAGATCAATCAAAAATTTAAGCTTCTTTCTTGTTCGTTCCTCAGCAGTATGGAGGTTATCTATCCATTCAGCTTTATCGGCAAGCGAAGAATGAGACAGGTTTAGTCTTATTCCCGTCATACCGGCATTGATCAAAGCTTCAATAGTTTCTGTTTTATAGCAGTTTGGTCCCATCGTTGCAAAATAATCCATGATCATATTCTCCATTGACACTCCCACAAGCTAAAGCTTGATTGGATTCTTGCTTCAACCACCACGGTTATTGTCACACTCTCCGTAGAGAGTAGTTTTCCCAACGATGTCCACAAGCGTTTGGTTCGGCATAGCCCATGCCTACCTTGCTATTCGTTAAGCTGTCATGCGAAGTGACAGACCCATTTTAAGTATGTTTTTTGCAGCGTTAGCATCTCTATCGTGATATGTGCCGCAAACAGGGCATATCCATTCCCTAATACTAAGTTTTTTGATGTTTGGATTCTTATATCCACAGCAGTTACAAGTCTGACTGCTTGGGTAGAACCTTGGAACTCTGATTATCTCAGCACCATAGAAAATCGCTTTATATTCAAGCATATCAAAGAACTTAGACCATGAAACGTCGCTTATTGACTTGGCGAGTTTATGATTGCGTATCATGCCTTTTACATTCAGATCTTCAATACAGATGATTTGGTTTTCTCTCACCAGTTTTGTAGATTCCTTATGTAAAAAGTCATTACGTTGGTTTGTGATTTTTTCATGCACTCTTGCTACTTTAATACGCTGTATATTCCAATTGGATGAACCTTTGACCATTCTTGAAAGTTTGCGCTGTTCCTTGACAAGTTTCTTTTCAGATTTAGTAAGTTTTTTCGGATTGGGAAGGGAATTATCATTACTGTCCGTATAGAAAGTTTTGATACCAACATCCAGTCCTACCATACATCCTTCATTGGAATAGAACACATCTGGCACTTCTACATTAAGAACACAGAAATACTTTCCGCTTGGAGTCTGCTTAATGGTAGCATTGTTTATCTTTCCATTAACAGACATTGAAATCCTGACTTTAACATATCCAAGTTTCGGAAGTTTGATATACTTTCCTGCAACTGAAATATTACCGCCAACATTCTGAGTACGATAGCTCTTGTTATGATTGTGTTTTGATTTGAATTTAGGAAACGATGCTCTTTTTGCAAAGAAGTTTTTATAAGCCTTATCCAAATCTCTAAGAGATTGTTGTAAAGCAATAGAGTCAACTTCTTTAAGCCATGAATACTCTTCTGTTTTCTTCATGGTGGTGAGCATGGAATTAGTTTCTTTGTATCCAACAGATTTACCATTCTTGTATTCTTCTATCCGAAGTGCAAGACCTGAGTTATATACAACTCTTGAACATCCAAAAGTTTTTTGGATTGTTGTTTCCTGTATTCTGTTGGGATATATTCTAAATTCCATTCCTTTGAGCATTTAACATTTCCTCTAATTCCATGACTCTTTCAATGAGCCATATTACATATTCAGGAGTTTTACGAACACCCTGTTCCCAAGTTTGTACCGTTCGCACATTTAGGTGAAACTTTTTTGCAAATTGACTTTGGGAAAGCCCTGTTTTTTGACGTAGCTCTAAAATTGTCATAATCACCACCTCTGAACGCCATTATACTACAATGTTGTATATTGTCAAGTATTTTTACCTTGATTTTCAATGTAATGCTTCAGGGTATCACTACTTACTTCACCTATGCTGCTTATGAAGTAACCGTCCGACCAAAATGTTCTTTCTTTCCAAAAACACTTACTAAGGTAGGTCGGGTACTTCTCCCAAATATGGAAGGTAGTGTACGATTTTAGAGTTCTTACATAGTCTGACAAATTGATATTGGGAGTTGCTTCTATCATCATATGCAGGTGGTCTTTGTCAGCTTCAATGTAATGTATTTGAACATTATGCTTGTCAGATATAGTTTTTGCAAGAGCCTTCATATCTGAGGAGATATTATTAGCACTTAACAAATGCCTACGATATTTGCATACTAAAATTAGGTGGTAACGAAGCAGATATTTATTTCGATTTCCATGTTTATAATCTTTATTCATGGAACTATATTATACGCTACCGAACTCGCTTAGGCGAGAAATATGTTAGGGCAGAGCGGCTTTCATCCTCGGAACTAAAGCTCCAAGGTTTTCAGCCGTAAGCATTATATAATAATAAATAAGTATAGTTTTTTCGAAATGCTGATACGAATGTTCCATTTTCAGCCTTTTTTCTTCCAGCCTTCGAGTGAAGTCAGCTCGACATTGTTAAGAACAAAGCTGTCGTTGTCATTATTTGCATATTTGTTATTTAGAAAATTGATGTTATAAGTATATTCTTTTGGCATTTCGGAGTAAAGAACATCACCTCGTCCATCATCATTGAAGAAGCGGTTTTTTTCAAAACTTATGTCGCAGCATTTTGATAGAATGACCATTGCGGCGCCGTCCTTATCACCATTTCTTCGGCATAGATTATTCTTAATACTAACTTTTCCGACCATGCCAAGGTTTTTCTCATAACCGCCAACCGCGATAGCTGTCTCACTGCTGTCATATATTTTGTTTCTTTCAACATCGATATCCGAAGCTGCATAAGCATTTACCGACTGGCTGTTTTCCGCTCCGATCTCTATCCCGCCGCTGCAGTTTTCGACCTTATTTTTTTTGATTTCTATCTTATGTGCCCCATCAACATATATTCCATATGAAGTCGCATATGGAGAAACGCATTTTGAAACCTTGTTTTTTTCTATGCTGCAGTCTCTCGGATAATCAAGCTTAGGGTCGGGACAATAGCCATAATTCCCGGAGCAGTCGATTCCGATATTGCTGATGTTTTCAATAGTATTGTTCTTTATTTCTATGTCTTCACAGTTTCCTGCAACCGACAATGCTTCAGAATAACCTGTATCCAGATCATGAATATAATTTTTCTTTATTTCAATATCCGATATTGTTTTTGTTGAATTACCATAGACAATTATTCCATTGGCATTATTGTCTTCGGATGCATCTCCGGTTATGCAGATATCAGTTATTTCATTCTTTATAAGCTTTATTTCTTTTGAACCCGGATAAACACATATTCCGGCCGAATCGTTTCCGACAGCATTTTCAAATTTCAGTTTTTCTATAGTTATATATGATGCCCCATCGATTTCTAAAAGATGAACGTTTTTTTCATCGCCATCTATGATCGCATCTCCATGCCCATAGCCTTTTATTGTAATCCTCTGGCTATCAGTTCCTGACAGGCTTGAAGGAATATATATCTCTTCGCTATAGCTCCCGGCTTTAACTAAAAGAGTATCTCCGGCTTTAAGCTGTGACAGCGCATGCTTAAATGTCGCGAACGGAGTTTTTTTAGAGCCATCCGAGCTGTCATTTCCCTCCTCGGAAATATAATATTTCTGGGCATAAACTTCTTTTTTAGGCGCAAAATTTAAGATTACTGCTGTAAAAGCAGCACACACAAGTATCTTACAAAGTTTCTTTTCCATCTTTTTCATTAGCTATGCGCTGATGCGCACTCCTCCCCATATTTTAATTTAACGGATCAAGAACAAGTTTCCCTTTTTCAAGACTTGACTTCATATCAATGAGTCTCTGATTTTCTGAGCCTCTGAAATTCAGCATGAGATTTTTTTCTGCAAGAACAAATTTACCGTCCACCATAACGTCGATCAATGACAATATTTCATCGGTGTACTCGGTTTTTGGTATCGGATCTCCATTTGTCTCATCAAAAGAATAACCGGTATAAAGCCATATATCTTTATCCGGCAGATCTTTTCGGATTTTCCTAAGCAATCCAATAATTTCTTTCTGATTTTCAGGTTCCATCGGATCTCCGCCAAGCAAGGTCAAGCCTCTATAATAAGGCTGTGAAAGTTCCTCAAGTATCAGCTTTTCCAAATCTTCTGTATATGCTTCACCATAATCAAAATTCCAGGTCTCCGGTTGGAAACATCCCTCACAATGATTACGGCATCCCGATACAAAGACGCTTACACGTATTCCCGGTCCATTCGCTGAGTCAGCTTTTATTATTTCTCCTATATGCATATCTTCTCTCTATTCTTTTTCAACAAAAATTCAGTTGTTTTTATTATTACACGAAAGATATTCTTTTTCAAATCTACGAATATTATATTCGGATTTCGCCTGCTGCGTTGTTCAAAAACGAAAAAACGCTGGGGATTTATGTTCCCGACGTTTTGAAGATGCTGAGTATACGTTTTTCTACGGATCTGTTGACTGCGGATATTATGAAGAGCTGTAAAAGTGAAAATGCAAATAGTAAGAGAGGGATGAACGAGAATGGAAGGAATGTAAGGGTTAAAAACAAAAAAACTATGTAAGTAAGAGCGATCTTAACATTTGATCTCCATTCTATAAGGATGAATAAAAATGAATTTCGGATTATACCTGCAAGATTTAAGTCAAGCATTGCGCCCATGACAAATGCATATGCCGAAAAAAGCAATCCGTTTATTATGAAGGCGGATCCGATCACCGTCAGGATCATCGAAATTTCGCTTCCTGCATAGTTTAATGCAAGACTTGCAAGATAATATCCATAAAATGTCAGACTCAAGGAAATCAGTCCTAGCGGCAGAGCACGGAATAATTCAGACTTAAATTCCTTGAAATAATCTTCCATATCAAAAGCATAACCATCACGATACATTTTGATAAGATAACGGTTCAGCGCCATTAAGGCTGCCGGCGCTGTGATAAGAGGAATGGAACAGAGCAGGAACAGCATATTAACAGCAACAATCCGGCCTGTGTAATTTATAAGTAAATATGCAATTCTGGGGAGACCCGAGCGCGGTGGCTCAGTCTCCCTTTCATTATTTCCCATATACCAGTCGTTGAATTTCTTAAAAATATTCATCAGTTTTTCATCCCTGTCAAAACAATACCTTCAACAAAACTCTTCTGTCCAAAAATATAGATTATTATGCCGGGAGCTATCGTCATAAAGGTTGCCGCAAGAGCGACCGGCCAGTTTGTTCCGAAGGAGCCCGTAAAATTGGTAAGAGCAATTGCAAAGGTAAATTTATCCATGCTGTTTATGTATATGATCTGTTGGAGCATATCGTTCCATATCTGTATAAAGAGCATCATCGACACTACGACGATGGCAGGTTTGATCGCAGGAACTATTATCGTCCAAAGTATCCTCATCCTGCCTGCGCCATCTATTGCTGCTGCTTCATCAAGGTCTTTGGGAATTGTCATGATGAATTGTTTTATGAGGAATATGTTAAAGAAGCCGCCTCCTGTAAGGAACGGGAGGATCAAAGGCCAGTAGGTATCCCCCAGTCCGAGGAATTTTGTCCATACTATATAAAGCGGGATTAATGTTACCATGCCCGGCAGAAGTATGGTACTTACACATATACTGAAGAAAAGTTTCTTTCCTCTGAAACGTAATCTGGCGAATGAATATCCGCAGAAAATGGCGGTAACCGTTCCAAAGAGAACTGCCGGGATTATGATGGAAAAGGTGTTTTTGAAATATGTCCAGTATTCAAAGGTTTCAAGAGCTTTGGAATAGTTTGACCAAAGCCATTCATGCGGTATGAATGAAGGCGGATATGCATTCAGTTTGCCGACACTCATAAGTGATGATCTGAATATCCACCATATCGGAAGGATAACCATCATTGCAAATATCAAAACTACAAATGTTGCTATGGCATTATGAAGGTTTTCTCTTTTTTTCCGTCCGCTCATCGAGGAGCCTTTTTTTGATATATTTGTCATCTCTTACTCCTCCCCGAAAATGCTGTCTTTTTGAGTAAAGAAAAGGAAAAATGTGAATATTCCAACCAAAATGAAAAATACTACCGAATATGCCGCTGCCAGTCCAAGCTTATTTTTCTTGAAGGCATACATATAAATTACGTAGGACATGAACATAGATTTCTTTGCAGGTCCGCCGTTGGTGAGTGCCAGCGCCGGGTTTATTACCTGTAAATGCGTGATGAGAGCTGTAAGCACATTGTAAAAAATTATCGGCTTGATACTGGGAATCGTTACATTCCAGAATCTCTGAACAGCATTTGCACCATCAATCATCGCAGCCTCTTTATAAACTGTCGGTACATTCTGAAGTCCTGCAAGAAAGATGACTATCAAATTTCCGCTTGTCCAGATTGCGATAAGTACAAGAGAAGGAATAACCTCTCCGGGACTGTTCAAAAATTTATGAGGAGGAAGACCAATCATCCTGAAAATAAAATTGAAAAGTCCGAAATTCTGCTCATATAACCACTGCCAACCCTTAAAAACTCCTATTGCCGGAAGAAGATAAGGTATAAAGAAAATAGATCTGAAAATCGTTCTCGCCTTGATATTCATATTTAACAAAATCGCGATCATGAGTGAATATATGATAGATCCCACTACCGCAAGTAAGGCATAAATAACTGTGGATTTAACAGAATCCACAAAATATATATCCTTTGTAAATATCTTTTCAAAATTATTTAAGCCTATGAATTTTGCTTCACTAAGTCCGTTCCAGTCAAAAAGACTTAATACAAATACTGCAAGCGTCGGCCCGTAACTTATAAGTGTTACTCCGAGAAATGCAGGGATCAGACAAAGCTTAGCTGTCCTTGCTTCCTCTTTGCTTGCTCTGGATGAAGTCCCTTTATCGATTTTTTTTATTATTTTTTTATCTGCCTTCATACTACCCATGTATTCCATATTCATGATTCCCCTATAAATGAAATTTATTACCTGTATTCATCCGTCCGGGTGTGAATCATCAGTCGGAACCCGCATCAGATGCGGATCCCGCCAATAATTCTTCAAAAGTAATATTTTCACCCTCTCTGATCTTTGAAAATTTACTGAGGGTTATTTTCCTCAAAAATGCTCATAAGTTCATCTTTATTTTCTGCAATTGCATCTTTCATTGTCTGGTCGCCGGACCATACTCCCGAGAAAACAGTGTCGAGCGTAGCGTTGAATTCTTCTGTTCCGTTTACATAGTACCATGCTGTTGACTTAGAATAATCCTTTGCATAATCAACAACTGCACTCTTATACATATCATGCTCAGGGAAGTTAGGATTGTCGATCCACTTTGAGGTCTTTGCCTCATCTGTGTACCAGTCATCAAGTATAGGCATCCATGTACCTGCTTCTATAAGTGACCAGTTATTGTCTTCCTGAGAATACCATTTAAGCCATTCCATAGCCTCTTCAGGATGCTCTGTTGTCGAGAAGACTACATTGGGACCGCCTGTGCAGATGGTTACCTTATCCTTCATATAAGGAAGTACGCCTACGCCATAAGTGAAATCTGCATTTGGTCCGAGGAAAGTTCCGACATTCCAGGCTCCGTCCGTAGCCATTACAACTTTTTTGCTTCCAAGTGAAGACTCAAGTGCATTTGCTGCTGTTGAAACAGGCGGTGCACAATGATATACATTTGAAAGATCAGCAATTTTCTGAAGTGCATCTACTGTAGCTTCGGAATCGATCGTACAGGTCTTTCCGTCCTCGCTGTAATAGCCGGCTCCGTTTGACTTTGCCCATACCTCAAGCTGCCAGGGAAGTGTATTTATCGTACAACCATAAATATCGATATTGTTCGCATCAAAATCAGGATCAAGAGCATTTTTACCATTAACGTCCAGCGTAAGCTTCTGTGCTGTTTCTACAAAAGTATCCCAGTCCCAGGCTGCATCTGCAGCTGCCGGTGGAGTAACTTCATCAATATTTAATCCTGTTTTCTCACAAACTTCTGCAAGAAGATCCTGATTGTACCAGAGATTCAAAACTTCATTTGCTGCAGAATATGCTACTGTGTTTCCATCGTATTTAAATGCAAGGCTGTCCAATGGCTTTGCCTCACCTTCACCATACATTCCGCTTATATCTGCAAGAAGTCCGTTCTCTGCGAATTTTAGGACACCTGCCTCTGACATTATTCCTGTATCGGGAAGTTCACCTGCTGTTGCCATTGCATTGAGCTTTGTAACATAAGTATCATGATCGATCTTCAAAACTTCTACTTCGATCTTATCCTGAGAATTATTGAACTTCTCTGCAACCTGCTGTGTAGCGGCAGTCTCAGTCTCGTTTCCCCACTGAGCATAGGTTATATGCACTTTTCCGTCGGCAGCATCCTTTTCCCCTGCTGCCGAAGATGCTGCATCTGTGCCGGCTGCTCCGGTGCTTCCCGTACCTCCGGCGCTGCTTCCCCCACACGCTGTAAGAAGCATTGATGATGCCAATAATGCTGAAACTAAAACTCCACTGATCTTTCTTGTTTTCATACCTTCCTCCTTAATTACCTTTTTACAAAAGGCTTATAGTTTAACTTTCTGCCATACGCTCATTTCACCGTTCCCACGGTTATTCCACTGACTGTATGGAACAGCTTTAAGCTTTACCTCTTCCTTTTCAAAATTAACTTCCCCATATAGTTTGTCTTCTTCGACAGTACTTCTGATCCTGCAGGCTTCATATTCCAATAGCGGGAGCTCTCCTACAGGGCTTATTTCTTTGCTTTCAGTAACCTTCTCATTAGGATTTACATAGATTTCAGAAAGATGATCTCCGTTATCCACCTCCTCAAGGCAGTAGACCACCGGACCTTTCATCAATGCCATTCTTCCGCTGTCTGCCCTTACATTATTATTTGCTGCCAGCCAGCGGGGAGCTGTTTCAAATTTTATATCTATAATATGCTCACCCTCAGAAACTGATATTTCAGCGTAACCGCTGCTGACATTGCCATCAAGTTCTTTATCATCAACTTTTATCTCTGTGTTTTTACTAAAGCAGGGGACCCTTAATCTGATTTTCCCCGCTCCATCAAGACTCAGCCTGATCTTTATCTTTCCGCTCCTGATATAATCTGAATCCATTTCGAGCTTATAATCTGTATCCCCAATTTTTTCTTCTAAATTTGATGAAATGTATTCGTGAATGTAAAGGCTTTCCTCATCTTTCGCATATATATACTGACCTAATGAAGCCAATGTTCTCACAAGATTCGGCGGACAGCAGGCAACGCTGAACCATTTCTGCCTTTCTGCCTTTACATGATCCATATAAGTGTGTTCCGTACAAAACTCCGGAACCACTTCGAGAGGATTCACATAGAAATATCTGTCTCCCTCAGTATTTATTCCCGCAAGTACGGTATTATAAAGTGCAAGCTCCACAGCATCATAGTATTCAGCGTTTTTCATAAGTGAAGCCATCCTCTGACCAAACATCATGAGTCCCACCGACGCACAGGTTTCACAATAATTTGTATTATTCGGAAGATCATAATCTGCCGTAAATCTTTCCCTGAAACCGCTGCTGCCTATTCCTCCTGTGATATACATACGACGCTTTACCATATTGTTCCATATTCTTAAGCATGCATCACGAAGAGCTTTATCATCGTTTTCTTCGGCAAGATCTGCCATTGCGGAACACATATACATATCCCTTACAGCATGTCCGACAGCTTCCGACTGCTCTACCGCCGGCTTTGCGGCCTGAGCATATTCAAGGTCATACCTCATAAATTCCGGGAAAAATTCCGGGAAATCATTTCTCTTCATTTCCTCCGCCAGATAATTTGGTTCCCGTCCTCTTTCATCTATGAAATATGCCGCCTGATCTAAATATTTCTTTTCTCCGGTCAATCTGTAGAGTTTTATAAGTCCTATCTCAACCTCCTGATGACCTCCGTAACCCCTTATCTGACCTTCGTTCCTGCCAAAAACTCTGCAGATCAGATCAGCATTTTTCTTTGCGATATTTAAGAATTTATCTCTTCCTGTCGCTTCAAAATATGCAGCCGCTGCCTCCATCATATGTCCGGCAGTATAGAGTTCATGACCTTCAACAAGATTTTTCCATTTTCTCTCGGGCGCATTTATCTGGAAGTAGGTATTTAAGTAGCCATCCTCTTCCTGAGCCCTCTCCAGGATATCAATTACCTCCTCAGCCTTCTCCTCAAAATCCCCAGCCTGGCCGCCGGCTATGCTGTAAGCCACAGACTCAAGCCATTTATAAAGATCGGTATCCTGAAAAACAACCCCTTCTCTTTTACCTTTTATATCTCCAGCTGCAATCTTAAAATTTCGAATACAGTAGGTCGGCTCCGTTCCATCCGTATCATTGAGGATATCCCATTGATGTTCCAGGATTTTATCTCCGATTTTTTTAATATAATGACCGAAGAGCTTATCCGTAACAGATATTTTCCTCAGATTAATATAGGTTAAATTTCTACTCATCTCTCCCCAATCTTCAGCCGTTATTCAGCTAAATTCTTTTGATTAATCGTTTTACCTTGTAGCTATAGATTAGCACTCAAAAAGTTAAAAGTAAATAGTTTTCATCATTGATTAAACGTTTCTCCATTTTTGCTATAATTTTGCTCTGATTTTTGTGCAAAATTAAAAAGACAGTAAATCCGATAACGATCTACTGTCTTTTATTTAGTCAATTAATTATCATATTTAATCTCTTTTTACGATACGGCATTTAAGCTTCTTTAAGCTTTCAGGCTCGTAGTTTTCACCATCAAGCATTCCGAGCATTGTCTCTGCTGCCGTCTTTCCGATCTCAGAAAGAGGTATTGCTACGGAAGAAAGCGCAGGGGTGAGTTCAGCACTGATCTCCCGGTTATCGAAGCTGACGATACGGAAGTCTTTTCCAACTTTTAATCCGGATTTATTTGCATAGTCATATACGCCAACCGACATTGTATCACTCATGGAAAATATAGCGTCTATGCCTTCCTTCATGAGTTTTTCAGCTGCCTTACGGCCGCCTTCTCTCTGCCAGTTTCCTGCCGCAATAAGCTTTTTATTCTCCTTTATCCCATGTTCTGATAACGCTCTTTTATACCCTTCTGCCCTAAGCTTTGTGTGAAGGGATTTTTTCTCTCCCGTTATCAGGCCGATCTTTTTTGCTCCGCCCTCTATCAGGCTGCTCACTGCCTCATAGGCTGCGAGTTCATCATCATAAACGACCGACGGGATTTTTCTGTCTTTATCAAATCCGTAAGCCACAACTACAGGAACGCTGCAGTCCTCCGGAACTATATCAATTTCACGTACATGAGCCCCGATATATATTATCCCGGAAACTCTCTGAGATATCATTACTCTGAATTCGAGCTCAGCTGCATCCTTGTATTCGTCATTTTTATAAAATTCATTATTATATTTTTTATAAAGTCGAAGATTTCCAAGCAAAAATGAATAGCCGTTATCATCAAGGTATTCATTTATGCCATCCACTATTTCCGCGGTATTAAATACAGTGAGATCTTCCGTTATCACACCGATAACATTGGTGCGCCTTTTCTTTAAATTACTGGCAACTCTGTCAGGAACATATCCCATCCTGTCTGCCGCTTCCATTACTCTTGTCACTGTCTTTTCCGACACTCTTCCGGTATGATTCACAACGTTTGAAACTGTCGCTATGGAAACTCCGCATTCCCTGGCTATGTCTTTTATGGTTGCCATCAGCTTACCCCCTGTTTTACAATTTCGCACAGAATCCGAATTAGATGCAGATTCCTGCGATCAGATCATTAAATATTTACATTATAAACCTTAATTATGTCTTTTTTAAGTTCAGAGAAACCGTCCGCAAATTTCTGCCAGACGGTTTCTCCTTAGCTCAGGGCAAGATCAGATTCTTACCTTCAGTGTTTTCTTAAACTTCTTCTTGCCGAATATTACGGTGATCTTTGTTTTTCCTGCGCCGTTTATCGTAATTTTACCATTTGCATCTATAGCTGCAACCTTTGTATTGGAAGAAGCATAACTGTCAGCCTTGCTGTAAGTTACACCGGTCAGCATTTCAGATATATCTATTGTTTCCCTGCTGTTAACAATAAGGGAGGAAAGTTTAGGTTTTTCTACTACGATATTGCTGAATACTTTTGTCTCACCATTCTTTCCCTTTGCGGTAATAGTTACTATTCCGGCACGCTTTACCCTGACTTTGCCTTTCTTTGTTACTTTAAGGACTTTTTTATCACTGATTATAAACTTCTTTACCTTGAAATCAGTCCTGATGTAATACTTATTTCCTGTAGTAAGTACACAGTTATCACCTGTTATCTCATTTCCTTCAGGAGCCTTTGGACTATTGTCCTCTGCCGGAGCCGTATCCTCTGAAGGTGATGCCGGAGTTTCAGGCGCATCCGGATCAGAAGGTGTATCCGGATTTACCGGAATTTCAGGCATTTCCGGTTCTTCCGGTGTCTCAGGCACTTCCGGTGTCTCAGGTTTTTCAGGTGTTTCAGGAGCATCCGGCTGACTCGGACTTACAGGAGTTTCAGGCTCTTCCGGTGTTTCGGGTGTCTCAGGTGTTTCAGGTTCATCCGGTACATCAGGTGTTTCAGGTTCATCCGGTGTGATCATATATTCAACCGGCTGTCCGATTATCTCCCATTCATGTACTCCGACACCTTCTCCGTCAGCTGCTCTCTTTTCAAGTATCACACAGATAGAACTCGTCTTGATCCTGTCGAAAGAAACTGTTGAGAATTTATCTGTCTCCATCGGCATTTCAGTTTCCAGACTTTTCCAGCTGCCGTTCTCATCAAGATATTCATATTTATAGCTCTTCGGAAACTTTATTCCACCTGAGGTAATAGTATTTCCATCGTACCATAAATAGAGATTAGAACTGTCGATCTCAACCTCTGCAGGCCACTTATATGTAAGACTCTCCTCTGATGAACTGTTTCCCCAGCTTCCCCAGTGACTGTAGGAAGATTCATTTGCATTTTTCGGGAGTTTGCCGTCATTTACAGCTTTGATATCCTCCCATCCGGAAGTATAGCTTGCTGAAATCTCAGCTATAAATGCAAGATTATTATTCTTAACTTTTATTTCCGAAAATGCTTTTTTAAGCCCTTTCATTGCATCATTTAATTCTGAAAGCTCTGCTGACTTATTATCTGCTGCCTCATTTGCTGAAACTATAGCCTTTTCTAAATTTTCCTTTCCTTCCTCTACCTTTGAGAGGTCAGCTTTTTTCATCGATTCCACAAGACTTATGAGTTTTCTTCTTGCGATAATAGTCTCAGGGTCTTTAAGAACCTTAACGATAACGCTGTCGGAAACTCCACTTTCAACTGCTGTCAGGATAAATTTATAGCTGCCGGGCTTCTTGAATATTACACGGCTCTTAAGTTTTGCCGGACTCTTTATCTCAACATCGTCTGCGTTTTCTTCATCTGCAAGCGTCCATTTTACTTCGGGTGTTTTTGCTATATCTCCCTTATCATCAGCTTTTCCGCTTATATAAATCTTATCGGAAATATAAGCTGTTATATCTTCACAGGCTTCTACGGATACATCTGCTTCAACTTTATCAGCAGGCTTTATTACAATTTCAGCATCCGCTGCCGCCGGAAGTTTTACAGGAACTACGGTCTTGTCGCTATCTGCGCTGAACCTGCCTGCAGATTTTCCGTCAACAAATAATTCGTAGCTTCCCTTTTTCAGATTGATAAGTTCCAGATCAGAGCTGTGAGCTGTCTTTTCAAGATTTTTGACCATAAGCTTCAATGCAGTGCGGTCTTTATTTACAATCGCGCGTGTATACTGGTCTCTCTTAAGCTCCATGCTGAATTTCTGATCTATAAGGTTAAGTTTTGTATAAAGTCCGTCGCAGGGTTTTACATCATAAGCATTATCTTTTTCGCTTACTTCGCATCCGTATCCGAAAAGACCAAATACCGGATCCTCAGAAACATCTGCAGAAAGGATCTGCAATGCTCCGAAAAGTCCCAGATCAGCTTCGCCGGCCATCTGTCTCCAGCCATTGTGAAGCTTTCCACCGCCGGTTCCCTGTCCTCCGAGATTTCCCATCTCTGCCTGATAGGTCCAGGCAACAGTTCCTATATTTTCAGGATCAGAATCGATCTGTCCGGAATTTATGCAGGTAAGGTTTGCAAGTTTAGCTGCATAGTTCATTCTCTCTGCAACCGCTCTCGCATCGGAGCTTTCATATTCATTATCCTGATGCAGGAGGTAGTCGTTCATGCAGTATCCGATAAGTGAAGCTGAATACTGGAATTGCCACCAGTTCTCACCACAGTTGGTCACAGGATCGGCATAGTGATACCATATAGGCTGATTTCCTCTGCAGGCACGGGTCTTTGTATTAATTGCCTTCATCATTCTTTCGGCATTTTTCGTATCATTTCCGGCTTCTTTCTGAAGCTTTGCAAGTACGTAAACAGCCTCTTCACCGGTGTTGTCGTAAGAGTACTCAGAGCCATAAGGATATTTCTGCTCTTTGAAACTCTCATATTTTTTATCCATGATCTCAACGACTTTTTCTGCTTCTTCTACATGTCCCTCTTTTTCAAGCGCATCTATAATTGCAGGAGTCGTGCTCTCTCCCATAACACCTGTGCCCCAGTTATATCCGACAGAATCCGAATAATATGCCATCATGATATTGTAGGCACGCATGAGGTAAGTATCAGGACTTTCGATGTAATCAGCCATATCCGGATATCTAGATGCTATCTCATACATCATGAAATAAGTATTGTAAATATGAGGATAAGCATAACCTCTGTAAATAGGAGAAGGATTGGGCTCCTCTACGAGGAAATCATGCACCAGATAGTCATCATGATGCTCTCCCATAAGTCCGTTCCAGATCGCAGTATCGAGATATTTATCCAATGCTTTTATCTCGGAGGCAACAGGCTGGAATACGTTCTTTTCAGCAAGGAAGGTACCATGGGTAAGTCCCCAGTCATCTCCCCAGCCCCAGTAGCTCATCTGGAAATATCCATTTTCCACTTCGCTTCTGGTGGTCTTATTATCCATCATCCAGTCGTCGAAAACTGCATCTCCGATCTTGCCCGGTGTATCAAGCTGGGTCTTTTCTACCATAAATTTAGAATGTGTCTCCAGCGCATCGGCTGCATTGTCCATTATATAAAACTGGAGTGTAGTCTTTTTATCTCCGTCGTAGCTGATAACAGCATTGTGCTGACCGAGCTCATCAAAATGAAGATCATAAACATGATAATTTTCCCCATCTATAATCACGGTCTTTTCATACTCTGCATAGGTATTACTGTCGTCCGCCGTATGTTTCATTTCACTGCTGACAAAATTCTTCTTTCCTTCATAAAGTTTAAGATCATGAGGGCATTTGATATCTATGTCGATATCCTCAGCATCATATTCCGTATGAAGGTAGATCTTTGCCGGCATATCCTTAGGGAATGCCATTCCCGGAACTGCAACTGCATCTATAAGTCCCTCTTTATAAAGAGCAGATTTCATATCAGCTTCATCATCAACAGCAGTAAAATTAAAGCTGTAAGTCTTTTCTTCACCGGCATCAAGCTTTAATGATGTATTGGGAAGATATCCTCTTCCTGTCTCTTTTATAGCTGCCGAGTGAATATAGAAAACATTGAGTCCGTTCTGCCATCCTGACTGATCCTGACACCATGCGGTCTCATCTCCGCTGTGCTCTCCAACACGCCAGTGATCCTGATATTCAAATCCGGCACCTGTCTTTTTGTCAGGAGTCATCAGCAGGAATTTGCCCTGTCCGCTGGGTCTTGTCACATAAATATAGGAACCGTTCTGTCCTACAAAACTGTGATCAACAACTCTTGTTTCATAAATCTCGTCTCCTGCAGTCCAGAATTCATTAAACGGAAGCGGAAGCCCGAGATCACCAACTTCGAGCATATCCTCAGTTGCATTCTTTACTGAAATATCCCATTTAAGCTTATTTCCATCGAGTGAATAGATTTCTGTAAGCTTAACATTCTTAATTCCATCTTTTTCTCCGGCATTTTCATAGGTTACAATAACTCTGTTGCCGGAAAGAGTAACTTTACGGGCACTGTCTGACCTTGCGGTTCTCTCCTTTGTCCAGGACTTTTCTTCTCCGCTCCTGGTCTGAAGCATAACTTCGCCAAGCCACTCATGTCCTTTTGTATTCTGAGCAGAGGCATTCTTCGTGTTCATGACATAATTGGTATTAAATTTGTCATTATTTATCTGCAGTGAATATATTTCTCCGTATTTACCTGTTTCTACTGTAAAATACTCATTTTTAAGAATATATCCGTTTGCAGTCTTTTCAACCTCTGCATCTGTATCAGGTGTTTCAGGTGCGTCAGGCTGACTCGGTGTTTCAGGCTTTTCCGGTGCGTCAGCATCACTTGGTGTTTCAGGCTTTTCGGGTGCATCTGGCTGACTCGGTGTTTTATCCTCCTCATAGCTGACCTTCCATCTGAGCACTCCTGTTCCTGCACATCCGTCAAAATCTGCGATCGTAAGATTCATTCTGAGCGTTGTCGCGGTGACAGTTTCAACTTTTACCGTATTATAACGGTTAAGGCTGAATATATCTTTGTCATTATCCTTCATTTTAGCTTCATGCCATTCGCCGTTCTCGTCGGAATATTCAAAGCTTATTTCCGAAGGTACTCTCGTTCCGCCGCCGTCATCATACCAGTAGATTTCGTTTGTATTGAGCTTTACAGGATAGTCCCAGGTATAGGAGATCCAGTGCTTTGAGCCCTGCTGCTGTGACCAGTTGCCCCAGCCCACATTTGTTCCGGGTGCAGATGATGAAGGCTCATTATTTTTGTTGTTGATTCCATCCAGATTTTCCCATGAAGCTGTATAATCCGAAGCTGCGACAGCTGCAAGCTCCAGTGCGTCCGGATCTGCTTTTGAAGGGAGATCTTTTGCAAACCTTACAAGGATCTTCAACTCCTTATCAACATTCTTTATAAGGTATTTTCCGCTTTCATCTGCTTCGAGATTTTCTCCGTTAACTTTAATGTATTTAAGCTTATATCCATCTTTACTCTTTACCGAAACTTCAACATCACCGCCCTCTTTAACGAGCTCTGAGTTAACGGAAGCTTCACCGTATTTAGGAGTCTCATTTGTAAGCTTAACATCATAATATTCCGCATCGTCGCTTGTCTGCAAAATCTTGAAGTAAGTCGTGTAATTATAGTGATGCGCTCTGTACATAGGCTCAAAGCTGAGTCCGTTTGTTGTCATTGTAAGAGCGTCTTTATCACTTTTCTTAATAGATGCTTCAATATTCTCTGCAAATCTCAAGGTCTTCCAGTTTGTGTCATTGCTCTTTGCAACGAGAACGAGAGGCCCGTACATTACGCTTGCGATCTCGCTTCCGCCGATCTTATCGGGAGTTGCAGAAAGATGATATCCAAAAGGCATATTTACGGATATTTCATCACCACTCTTAAGCTCTGTCAATTCCACATAACTTGATGGATCAGCATCTTTTACAACAGTCTCACCGTTTACTTTTACCTTAAATCCGTTCACTGCCCAGTAAGGAACCCTCAGTTTCATATTGATCTTTTCATCAGAGTCAGCTTCAAGAGATTCAACTTTTATGACTGAGTCCTCTGAAGGGAATTCGTTTTCCTGAACTATCTTAAGTCCCTTTTCCTTCCAGTTTACAGTTGTCGGCATATAAAGATTGACATAAAGGGTATCGTCCTTTTTGAAATATGCTGCCTCCTGATATTTAACGTGATTTTCCATACCGGTTCCGTGACAGCAGGTGAAGCTCTGATAATCATCGGAATAGGTCTTTCTGACGCCGTTTCCTATCGGGAGCATATAAGTAACATCATTGCTTGTCGCCTGATCCGGATCCTGTGATGCAATGATCTGGTTATCCAGAACTCTCTCATAATAATCCATATAGGATGCATCCTCAGGATCATATTCATAGAGCATTTTTGTGAGCTTCAGCATATTGTAGGCTGCGCAGGTCTCACAGTTTCTGTCTGTATTGATATTTGCAGCCTGCTTTCCGGCTTCCTTAAAGTTTTCGCCGGTTCCTACTCCGCCTATGGAATAGGCATAGTCTCTTACAACTCTGTCCCAGAAATTCTTTGCAACCTTGTAATAATATTTCTCAGCCTCACCCTCTTTTTCGGTCGCTTCAAAAATCTCCAAAGCACCTATTATCTGAGGGATGTGCTGGTTAGCATGACGTCCGTGAATGTCATCGATATTGTGGCTTAAATTATTAAAGAATTTGGTATTATCAAAATATTTTGCGGTTTCTAAATATTCACTTTCACCAGTGATCTCATAGAGCTTTGCCATGGATTCATTCATTCCGCCAAGCTCTCCGGCGATATACATATCCCACATTTTTGAGCGCTGCTCCTCGCTGCAGGCACCAAGTCTGTCATGAATCCAGCTTCCGAGAGCCTTTGCGGTTTCAAGCGCTTCTTCATTTCCGCTGTACTGATATGCATCTATAAAACCTGCCATAAGTTTGTGCAGAGTATAATAAGGTGCCCAAATTGTTGCATAGGGTGTATAAACCTCAAGTAATGCAAACTGATCAGGAGAATAAGCACTTATAAATCCTTCTCCCCATTCTTCCGGATCAGTACTCCATACGCTCTGACTGGTTCCTTTTGTCTTGAAATCACTTGCCTTGCCCTTAGACATCTTCTGGAGTCTTCTGAGCTCATGGATCATTTCGTCAAGCTTTTCTTTGATCTCTTTATCACCTGTAGAAGCATACGCAAGTGAAAGTGCTGAGAGATAATGTCCTGTAGAATGACCTCTTAAAAGTCCTGTGGGCTCATCCCAGCCACCAAGCGGCTCAGCGCCTTTTGTGTCCTCTCCAAAAGTCTTTCTGAAATTATAGAGCATTCTGTCATTATCAAGTTTTTTAAGGTAGGCAAGATCACGCGCCATATTCTGGGTAAGGATCGTATCCTTATCTCCGTCAAGGCTCACATCCTCAAGCTCAAAACCCTTAGCCTCTATCCTAACATCTTCACTGTAATCCTCCGTAACTTTGACATGAGCAACTACGGAAGAATGCTCGATACCAACAAGAGACCCTTTAATGTCAAAGCTTCCGGGCTCTGAATATTTACTCCTATCAATTTCCGAAGGCCAGGATATAAGTATCTTCTGACTGCTTCCGTCTGCAAAATAAACTCTTACGAAATTCGGAAGTGAAGGCGCGTCGCCAACCTTGGTTTCTACGTTTATTTCATCAGAAGAAACTATCGAGTTTGCCTCTTTTCTCGCAAGAATAGTAAGCTCAAATTTCTTCTCGGCCTCTACGCTTCCTTTTTTTGCCTTTGCAGTAAGTGTGACTTTAACATCATCTTCTCCCACTGCAGGTCTTGTAACTTTTCCCGAACTGCTGAGATACGCTTCATCAGAGGACTCCCAGCTAATGTCTGAAGCGTATATTTCTCCCTTTTTTGGAAGTTCTATATCTTCAGTTACAGCAGCTTCGTTTTCTATGGAAATCTTTTCAAGGTCTTTTTTTACCTTTTCCTCGTCAGATTCCTCGGCAAGAATTTTGAGTTCAAAATCCTTCTCATCCTTTGCATCTCCGAGTTCAAGATTTGCCGTAAGTGTAAGCTCCGCATCATCCTCACCAACATCAGGTCTCGTGACATCGGCATTTGCTCCGCTTACGCTGAGATATCTGCTGTTGCAGGACCAGCTTATGTCAGAGCCATTTGATCCTTTGAGCGGAAGTTCAAAATCTTCCGTTACTGCCTCCGTATCAATCCCGTCAAGCGTAAGCTCCGCCTTATCTCCTGCAAGAAGATCTTCATCATCGAAGCTGCATTTATCCGCAACTTCATCCTCGGTCATTGCGTAATTATATATAGTTACATCTGCAAAATCCGCCTTTGTCGGAGGATCGCTGAACTGTCCTTTTCCGAGATAACATTTATCAAGTTTTCCAAGATCGGCAACGCTTATACCAGTGTCCTTCTCTCCTACAAGTTCTCCGTCAGCATAAAGCTTCATATCGCTGCCGTCTATTGTGACTGTTGTAAGGACCCATTTATTCTTCGCAATGTCCCCATCTTCACCGCTTGATATTCCCTTTTCATTACTCCAGCCTGATTTCGTAATGGCGGATGAATATCCCTTAAATCCATCATTGGCGCCATTCGAAAGCAGATAAAAATAATTTGTCTGGCCGTTTCCGAAATCCCATATTCTCTGATATGCCGTATCGGTCTTTAATCTGACCCAGGCAGAGATAGTTATTTCATCTTCTCCATCGAGTATTCCCTCAGGAAACTCCAGATAGCCTCCGTCATCTCCGCCCGGGAGTGACAGAGCCTTTACCTCGCGGCCATATATATTGGCATCTATAACCTTGAATCCGCCTTTGTCATAATTTCTCATGACTCCGGCTCTTCCCTGTCCCGACGAATCATTTATGATCGTCGAACTGTAATCCGTAAAGTCGTAGCTTACGAGTTCTTTTTTACCATCGGCAAAAACCGGCACAGGTGCCGGAACCATTGCCGAGAAGACCATTGACGCTGACAATATCAATGCCAGATGTCGTCCTTTTTTCTTAAAAAGCCTCTCTTTCATCCTTTTCTCCCTTCCTTTTCGTACCCTGCTTAAACGTTTTTGATTAAACGTTTTATGTTTTTAATTCTATACAGTTTGAAAAGTAAAGTAAAGGTATACATGCCTTAATAATTAACGAAAATAAGAGGGGATTTTTAGTGGTTTTTTGCGGTTGCGTTTGTCATTTATGGGCGCAAAAAAAGGCGACCAACCGGCCGCCTTTTTAGTTTCTTTTAGTTTTTTTGGGATTTTTGGGAGTTTTTGGGATTATTTCTGCATCATATGCTCGCTCAAATGAAGCACTCTCTCTTTTATCTCCTGGGTACGTCCCTGGTTCCAGAACTGTGTTCCGATATAACCGCAGGTACGTCTTGCAACATTCATTTTGTCCTGATTGCGGTTATGGCAGGATGGGCACTCCCAAACGAGCTTGCCGGTCTTCTCATCAGAAACTATCTGAATCTCGCCTTCATATCCGCAAACCTGGCAGAAATCACTCTTTGTATTAAGCTCAGCATACATGATATTGTTGTAGATATACTGCATTACTGAGATAACAGCGTCAATGTTGTTGTTCATGTTAGGAACTTCTACATAGCTGATGGCTCCACCCGGAGAAAGTTCCTGGAACTGTGACTCAAATTTAAGTTTATCAAAAGCGTTGATGTTCTCGGTTACGTGAACATGGTAGCTGTTTGTGATGTAGTTTTTATCTGTAACACCCTCGATGATGCCGAATCTTCTCTGAAGCTTCTTTGCGAACTCGTAAGTAGTTGACTCGAGCGGAGTTCCGTAAAGACTGAAGCTGATGTTGGTCTCTGCTCTCCACTCTGCACACTTATCGTTCATGTGCTGCATTACCTTGAGAGCAAATGATGTTCCGGGCTCCTGCGTATGTGAGCATCCCTTCATGTATCTGGTCATTTCGCAGATTCCGGCATATCCTAATGAAATAGTTGAATAGTTATCGAAGAGATATTTATCGATAACTTCGCCCTTCTTAAGTCGTGCAAGAGCGCCATACTGCCAGAGGATAGGAGCAACATCTGAAGGTGTTCCCATAAGTCTCTCATGACGGCACATAAGCGCTTTCTTACAAAGCTCAAGTCTCTCATCAAAGAGCTTCCAGAATTTTTCCTCATCTTTACCCGATGAACATGCAAGGTCAACTAAGTTGATAGTGCAGACACCCTGGTTGAAACGTCCGTAATATTTGTGGGCGCCGTTCTCGCCAAGACCTACTGTATCAGGTGTTAAGAAGCTTCTGCAGCCCATGCATGGGTAAACATCACCCTTAAGTTCCTTCATGATCTTTGCTGAGATATAATCCGGAACCATTCTCTTTGCTGTGCACTGTGCAGCAAGCTCTGTCAGATACCAGTATTTTGAATCCTTTGTAACATTGTCTTCATCAAGAACATATATGAGCTTAGGGAATGCAGGGGTAATGAAGTTACCCTTTTCATTCTTAACGCCCTTGATACGCTGCTTGAGCATTTCCTCGATAACGAGCGCGAGATCTTCTCTGATCCTGCCTTCCGGAACTTCGTCAAGATACATAAATACAGTTACGAAGGGAGCCTGTCCGTTTGTTGTCATAAGGGTGATGACCTGATACTGGATAACCTGTACACCGTCTCTTACTTCCTTGCGTACACGCATCTCTGCGATCTCGTTGATCTTTTCCTCTGAAAGCGGAAGTCCCTCTGCCTCAAACTCTTCCCTTACGGCCTTTCTGTAATTCTGACGGCTCACATCTACAAAAGGTACGAGATGTGAAAGGGTGATCGACTGTCCGCCGTACTGTGAACTTGCAACCTGGGCAATGATCTGCGTAGCGATATTGCAGGCTGTGCGGAATGAATGAGGTTTCTCGATCTTTGTCTCTGAGATAACAGTTCCGTTCTGAAGCATGTCTTCCAAGTTTACGAGGTCACAGTTGTGAATCTGCTGTGAGACATAATCAAGGTCATGTACATGAATGATTCCCTTGTCATTTGCATCCATAACGTCTTCCGGCATGAAGAAACGGCGTGCAAGATCCTTGGAAACCTCTCCTGCCATGTAATCTCTCTGTGTTGATGCAAGAACAGGATTTTTATTGGAGTTTTCCTGCTTTACATCCTCATTTTTAAAACTGATGAGTGATAAGATCTTGTCATCGGTTGTATTGGATTTACGTACAAGAGCACGTCTGTAGCGGTAGGTGATGTATTTTCTTGCGAGCTCGTATTTTCCTGCCTGCATGATCTCATTCTCTACCATATCCTGTATCTCTTCTACATTCATGGCTCTGCTCATTGAAGCGCAGTATGCTTCCACATGCTCCTCAACTTCTCTGATTCCTGCATCATCAAGTCTCAGGTTTTCCGTAACTTCCTTATTGGCTTTTTTTACGGCTGCTACGATCTTTTCTCCATCAAATTCTACTTCTTCGCCGTTACGTTTAATGATGTTCATTTCGATATCCTTCCGGGTTCATTGAACCGGAACCCCTCCTTGTAAAATATTATTAAACTTTTCTCCTTCGCGCAGTACAACCCGGCTGTATGGCCGGGTTGTACTAAATATGGTGTGAAAGAGAGACGTAATCACTAAATATAGTTATATAATATACCATATCTTGTGTTTTGTGAATAGGTAAATTGTGCTAAATCAAAAATTTGTTTAAAGCTACAAAAATAATTTTTTTATCTCTCTATGTTTTTAACATCTGACGAAAATATCAGATACGATGCCATCCGTTAATGTGCTTGATGTCGCTGTCCTTATCCTGAATATAGGCTTTAGGATAGATAACAAGGGCATCTTTATCCGCATTCAGCAATCCTGCCCATTCGGAAAAGGTCGAATTCGCCGTTATATTGTGGCAGCATCTGCTCATTAGGAGCATATCTATATAGCTTCTGTCCCCATCATTTCCACTGACTATCCTTGTATTTTCAAGCCAGCTGAAGTTTTTACGCAGGAAATCCGCATCATCGGAAAAAAGGTAAAATACAGGATCTTTGACTCTTTCTTTAATAAATTCCACAGCCTTCCTGTAATAATCCATATCAAGACTTAAAAATCCCTGAGCCTTACCGCTCGTCAGATAATCTCCACGTCTGACGTGAACTGAAACGGAATTACAGGTTCTTATTTCATCCAGCAGTCTTCTGTTATCCTCTCCGATATTAGAAATATCAAAGCTGAATGCCTTCCTGAGTTCAGAAAGATTATCCGCATAATAATCCTCTTTTAAGAAATATCCTGTAATGTAGGTATTTTTAGCCGGATCAAGATTATCTATCCTCTCTTTAAGGACATTTTCATCCTCCCTGCCGGTCTCGGATAAACGCTGTCTTTCGAAATGCTTCCCGGCAAAAAGTCTTGTTATACGATTTATATATCTTACCGCTTCGCTCGTCTGCGGAAATGTTCCCGATGCCTGCCATGCCTTAAAATGACCTGCTTTTTCGAAGATAAAATCCGGATTATCATCGCGTTTGAAAAGTTTTTCAAGCTCAAAACCCTGATGTGCACTGTTCCATTCATACCAGCTAATATCCGCGAGAACTTCAGCTTTTGGGTATCGCTTTTTTAAGTAGCTGTAAAAGGAATATTGAAACATCTGGTTTCCGAGACCGCTTGTAAACCTCAAGACTATCATCTTCTCTTAGCCTTTCCAAGCCTTAAATGCATTATATAATATCCAAAGGCTCTCTTAAAAAGCTTCCAGCTTTTTGCCGAAGGATGCTTGATATAGCAGCTTGCTGCCGTCTTAAATTCGCCCTTTGCGCGTCTGAACGCATCAGAGGTAAGACCGACGTTTTCCTCGACCCACTGCATCATTGTAAGCTTTAATTCGCATTCCTCGATCAGATAATTTCTCTTCATTTTAAGCGAAGTCCAGCTTCCTCCTCCGCTTTTCTTTATAACCCTGTGAGCCGCCATCACATCATCGAAGCGATATATTTTTCCCTGTAAAAGAAGGAAGGTAAAAATAACACCGTCATCCACAAAATCATGTGCCCTGTAAAGGATCGAGTAATCAAGCTTTCCGTTTTTATAAAAATTCCTGCAGACATTTGAGGCTGTCTGGCCCGGCCATGCTCCCGCTTTCTGCCAGTCTGCGAAAGTATAGTCACCGCTCCATTTATAAAGCCTTGTCTTATCGGCATCCTCCACAGGCTCATCGTGCTCTCCGATAAGTCTGAAGGAGTGTGTGGTTCCCATATAGTCCGGGTGACTGTCAAGGAAATCGACCTGCTTTTGAAGCTTATTCTCATCCGTCCAATAATCGTCACCCTCTAAATATGCGATATATTTTCCCTGACATTCCATTGATGTAAGATAAACATTTAATGTAGGTCTTCCAAGATTTTTTTCTCTGAAAAGAAGCCTGAACCTGCCCGGAAACTTTTCGGCATATTCCCTTAAAATATCTCTCGTGTGATCTGTAGAACAGTCCTCTCCGACCACTATTTCATAGGGAAAATCCACCTTCTGCATAAGGATTCCATCAAGAGCCTTTCTTATAAATGGCTCATGATTATACGCTATTAATACGACTGAAAGTTTTGGTTTCATGCTTTTACCTCATTCGGATCTACCGGGATCACTTTTCCATCTTCAACCTTAAAAATATACTCGCAGCTCTTTATTGTGGTAAGTCTGTGGGCTATTATCAAAAGTGTCTTTTTACCATGAAGTCTCTCTATAGCCTCCATTACAGCCTTTTCTGTCTCATTGTCAAGGGCGCTGGTCGCCTCGTCGAGCACAAGTATTTCAGGATTTCCGTAAAGAGCCCTTGCAATACCGATCCTCTGCCGCTGCCCGCCTGAAAGCCTTACTCCACGTTCTCCAACCTCTGTATCAAGACCTTCGGGAAGAGATCGTACAAAATCGCTGAGCTGAGCCTCATCAAGTGCTGCCCATACCTGATCTTCATCTATTTCATCATCATTGATTCCGAAAGCAACATTTCTTCTGATGCTTTCATCAGCCAGATAAATAGCCTGGGGGATATATGAAAGCTTCTTTGACCAGTGCAGCGGATTCTCATGAACATTCATCCTGCCGTATCTGACATAACCTTCTCTCGGAAAAAGAATGCCTAATATAACATCTGCCATTGTCGATTTACCGGCACCGCTCTGTCCTATAAGTCCGACCGAAGAGCCAAGCGGGATCTTGAAGTTGATATTTTTAAGTACATCCTCATCAGTATTAGGATAACGGTATGAAAGATTTTCGATCGATATCGATGAAACTGCCGAAGCTGCAGTAAATTCTGCATCTTTATTCTTAAATTCAACGCCGACCATATCCTCTGTCTCTTTTAAGTCGTGATAGATCAGGTCTATCGAAGGACGAAGGAAGGTAATGCCGTTCATGTAATTGCTTATCTTTCCTACTGACGGAAGGAGCTTGAATGCTGCTACCGCAAAGGCTGCAAGCTGCGGAAGAATGGCATTTAAGTCAGTTCCTGTTTTTAATTTATAAATAAGAACGAGCATTATTCCTGCGATACAAACGGTTTCTATCAGATATTTAGGAACTGTTCCGAAGAAATTATTCATTATAAGGGCGTTCATTTTCTTTTCGCCGCAATTAACAAACTGATCCACGAAATATTTTTCCCTGTGAAGGATCTTTATATCTTTAACTGCACCAAGAGCCTGGTTGATCGCCTGATGCATCTTTCCGTCATACTTCTGATTCTGCAGACCATAGGAATGAGTTTTTTTCTTTGTAAAAAGTCGAAAAGCCCCAACGCAGATCACCAATATCAAAGCAACGGCAATAGACATTACAGGATCACTTACCAATAAATAAGTCATTAGCAAAAGTGAAAGAAGGCCCTCTGAAGTAACATTTAATACCGATAAGATCAACTGGAAAAGCCTGTCCGTATCCAGCATGATGTTTCTTATCATGTCAGAAGTATTGTGATCCAAATGATAGGTATAGGGCTTCTTCAAATAACAGTCAATAAGCCTGCCCGCGCATTTCAGCTGATTTTTATATATAAAGCTGTACTGCGCATAATACATGGCTGAAAGAAAGATATTTTTTATAAGGTAAATGACTATTATCACAATAACGAGAAAAATAAAAAAGTCTGTTACCGACTGCATATTCAGGAATTTATATACCGTTGATATAAGCGGATTTTCTTCCACCACCTCGGGTGTCGATATCAGCTGTATCAGCGGCATTATAAGAGATACTCCGACCAGCTCTGCCGCAGCTCCCAAAAATATCGCAATCAAAAGAAGAAACATGCTTCTTTTCTGTTTTTTATCAAATATATAGTTTAATTTTCTTAAAATATCTCTCATCTGTTCTTCAACCTGTATGACATAAGTTCAAAGATTTTCTGTCTGTTCATTCCGGGATAAAAATAATCTTCCAAAAGACCCTTATCAGTCTTTATTTCCCTCGCCCTCAGGCTCAGGTCATAAAGTCTTATCTCATGACCTGCAATTTTCTGCACAATATTGGCATCCATAGGCTTTAAGAGAAGGCCATAGCTTTCTACAATTTTATAAGGAAGTGCCTTAGTTGTCAGAAGAAAACGCGTCTTCATCTGAGAATCCCTATATTTCAATCCATATAGATCGGATTCATAGGATAAAAGACTGTTTTCAAAATATGCATCATAAACTGAGCCCGACTCTAAAATTGTGGAAAATCTAAAATTTTCTCTGTGTCCAAAAGCGAGAGGCACCTGCAGATCCGTCACAGCGTGAACCGCATGCTCTCCTGCATCGGCAAAATTACTTGTGTAGGAAATTCTTGGATAAAGGAAATATTTATCCGTCTCTATCAGATATTTAATAGCATATTTAAGCCAGGAACTCTCACCCCAGGCTGCAACATTTGAGGGAAGTCCGTTTCCGCTTATATCTTCTCCGTCATGTTTTTCAAGCCATCCGGCAAAACCTTCCCACTGATCAGAAGTCCAGGCCTGTCCCCAGCTCGAAGCAAACTGGAAATACCAGTTATCATATCCATCATCTATCGGCTCAAACGGAAGCCTTGCAAAAACGTTGAATTTATGCGCATAAAGGGACACTCCTCCGATCTGCGGATATGCAGAAGTAAATTCCAGTGCCCTTGACGCAAAATTATAAAAATCAGAAGAAACGTAAAGATCATCTTCAAGCATGATGATGCTTCCATATTCAGAGGCATAATTTCCGCACTCTAAAATATGTCTTTTTAAGCCCATTCTTTCGGCATGGACCACGATCCTTTTTTCTCCATGCTTCCAGCTGAATTTCTCCGCACACTCTCTGACTTTTTTATTTTCACTGTAATCTATACTTATTATAAGTTCTATATTATCTTCATCATACACAGCAGACTCGATCGATCTTAATATTCTCCTGAGCGAATCGTCTCTGTTATATGCAACAACAACTATAGCCGGTTTCATAATGCTCCTTTATAAATGATTACTCCAAAATTCTTATATTAAAGTGAATCTATCGCAGAAACCCACAATTATCGCGCTTTCCGTATGATAAATTTACACCCTTTGGAAGTATAGCACGAACTAATTTTATAGACAACAGCCATTCCCCGTAGTCTTAATAAGAAAAAGAGGATATGACCAAAAAGCTTTCTACCTCTTGATCATATCCTCTTAATTTTTCATCCAAAATTTGGCGGCAGATTTTCAATTCCCTTTAAGATATTTATCACTACAGCCCTTAATATAAAGAAAAAACCCTGAAATACAAAACTGCATTTCAGGGCTTAATATTATTCTTCTGTCTCTACGACTTCTTCAGTATTTTCCGAATTATCTGTATCAGCTGACTCGGCTGCCTGCTCCGCTTCTTCTTTTGAAGCACTTAAAACTTCGATCATTTCCTTGACCATTTCCTCGTCCTTAAGTCTGAAGGAAATCTCTACTCGTCTTGATGCCTCCATGTTTACAGAACCGTCATCATTATAAACCGGTGAGCTGTAGGATTTTCCAGAGGTAGTAAGTACTTCCTGAAGCTTTTCACGCTCTGAATCAGATAAGATATCATTATCCTCTGACATAAAGTACTGAGCTACGTTATAGGCTCTCGCCTGCGAAAGATCGAGGTTAAAAAGATAGGTTCCGTCGGTATCGGTATGACCTACGATATCAACCTCAGAAATATAATCTTTGTACTCATCGCTCAAAAGGATATCGATATATCTTGGAAGGAAAGATGAAAGCAATTCCTGTCCCGAATCTATGAGCGTTGATTTGTTGTAATCAAAAAGGATACTTGAATCAAAGGTTATATCTCCTGTAGTCTCATCTACAGTTATCGAAAGATCCGAATTTTCAAACTCGTCTTTAAGCTTTTCTATAAGCTCTTTTCTGACACCGATTATATCCTGAAGCTTTGCCTCCTGCTCGTCTAAGAGTGCCTGGAGTTCTCCTAAGAGCTGATCCTGCTCGTTTAAGGTCTCTTCCTGGCTCATAAGCTTTTCTTCCTGGGCAATGAGCTTATTTTTCTGAGCTTCAAGCTCATCTGACTGCAGCGAAAGCTTTTTCTGCTGGTTAACGAGTTCTACGCTCTGGGCATTAAGCTCATCTTCCTTGCCTGCGAGCTGTGTTTCTTTCTCATCATACTGAACCTTTGCCCTCAGCATGGTGAGCGATATTATGAGCACGAAGCAAAGAAGGAGTCCGGCCATCATATCCGAATAGGAAAGCCAGTAGCTCGTTTCCTCGTCCTGTTTTCTCCTAAACATAAAGCATCACCCCCGCCTCTTCTGAGTTTCCATAGCTTCTGTCAAAGCTTCGGCTGCTTTAGATGCCCTGCTTAAATTTCTATTGTAATCCTGGCTTATCTCGACCATATTGTCATTTACGAGGCGCATTGATTCATCTATACGCTTAGGCATCTGCTCTACGCTTGCATTTAGCTTTTCTATAAGAAGATTCTGCTTATCGATATATCTTGCCATCACAGCAGTATCAGCACTGATTCCTTCCTGAACATGCTTGACATCTTCTACATAGCTTCCAAGGGCGCCGAGAAGATTTGCAGTACGTCTTTCGATCTCATCGAGATTTTCAGAAGCATTTCCGGTCTTTGCAAGAATCTCATTCATCTGTCTGGCATTTTCCTGCTGTGAAACATATGCCTGGTTTACAGTCTGACCAAGCTTTGTAAAACTGTGCTCAAGCGATGCGTTCATCTGCTTGATGAAATTGTCGACTACCATGGACATTGCATCCATCTGGTTCTTTGTTGCCATATTGGCAAAATCTGCAATATTCTTGTTGAAACGGTCGAATTCGTAACTTAAGTTTTCTGAAAGTCCCTCGCCAACTGATTCGCTCATAGATTTAAGCGCATCATACCCTCTCTTCTGGAGCTCTATCATACGGTTAAATCCCTCACTTCCGGTATCCGGAAGTACATATTTCTTATAAGCATTAAGGAAATCTTTTACTGCGCTTTCAGCATCATCAATTCTGCGCTTTAATACATAGTTATAAACAAGTGAAAATATCATTCCATAAATGGAAGTATGGAAAGCAACCTTTATACCATCCATAAGAGGTTCGATACTTCCGGTTATCTCCGCTGTGGATCCTGTATTGAAGCTCTGAAGTCCGAGTGAAAGTCCGATGAATGTACCAAGGATTCCAAGACCTGTCATGACTCCTGGGATCTGGTTTAATATATTTCTGTGAACGATACTGTCAATAAGGTCATAATTTATATATTCATCGATATTTGTCTTATAGTATGCCTTATCATTGCGGCTGACTCTCTCAACTTCCTTGAGATAATCAGTATATCTTCTAGTAAGGTTTTTGTCTGAGAACAGCACCTCTCTCTGCTCCTCATAATGTCTGAAAAGGTATCCCTGACTTGCAACGGCATCTTTCTCTATCTTATCTTTCGCCCTGCCAAGATCAACTGTAGCTGCGGCCGTAGGTGTGAGGCTGTTCTGTACAGAATAAAGAAAGATCAGTCCAACGATTATAAACATTGCGGCATTTACTATCACGTTGGAAATGCTCGGTGTTGAGCTTCCCAAAAATGTGAGGCAGAGAAATACCCCCACCATAACCATATAGGTTATTATTAAGAACACTTCATATCTTACTTTTGATTTCAAAATGATTTTCCCTCCTAAAATTCTGGTTTTATAAAACAACGGCCATCATGATTTCTTAAAATAAAAAATTCACAGCCCGCTGTCTCTGCCTAGTTAACTTTACCCTAAAGACAGCGAGTTGTGAATAGTATAAACAAAAAATGTTGCCAAATCGTGTTTTTTATCTTTAATTTTTATTTAGATTCCTGAATCCTTCCCTCTCTGTATGCGTCCAGAAGTTCCATCAGATCAGCTATCATGCGCCTTATGGAGTCGCCGTCATCAATGTCTGCAACCATTACTCTTTTAGATTCTGTTTCGACAACGTTTGTATCCGAGTCCATGTCAGCATTTTCATTAAGTGCTGTTTCAAGGCTCACAAAAGGCTGATGCGCCTTGATCCTCATTCCGTGAGAATTAAATATAAGTGTATAACCTGCAATTCCGGTGGTTTTCTGATATGCCTTGCAGAAGCCTCCGTCTATGACCAGTACACGTCCGTTGGCTCTTATCGGAGATTCACCATTGCTCACATGTACAGGCGTGTGACCGTTGATGATATGACTTCTGTCTGAATAAAGTCCGAATTCATGCAAGATCATCAATGCATAACGCTCATCTCCATAATAAGTAAAATATGGATTTCTAGGTTCTTTCCAGGTTGTTTTATCTGTGAGATAAGAACGTTCAAAGGTCTTTACCACACGTCCGGAAAGCGGAGATTTTAAGCCGCACCAGAGGTACCACATCCAGTCAAGACTGTTCTCATCACCCTCGTTCCAGGCGTCACGGGCTTTCATATCACAGAATTCTATATAGGGTTTTCCCTGAAGCAGCTTTCCGTCACAGTTCATCGGATCCATATTTCCATTTTTATCAAGCGGTATGCATCCGTGGAAAAGGAGATTTCCATTACAGCATTTATACATGGAACCCTTTGAATAAAGAAAGTCTATATGACGCCTGAGTCTTTCGCTGTTAACAAAAGCATTATAGAGCCCCTGCATTATCTGGTTTTCTTCGTCCGTAAGTTTATACGGATCTTTAGGATCAACCGTTGGGAAATCAACCGTATTCATCTCATAATTTTTACCGTCGATCTCCACAGTTTTATTTTTTATGTCAACCTTATCAAGAAGTAATCTACCACGCATGTCAAATTCCGGATGACGCGCTATTAACTGTCCCTCAAGCTTAAAAAGCAATACGTTTGCAGCCTTCATGAGCGGTTCAACACCGTCATCTTTTTTATAGGTCTTCTCCGCAAACATGGCAAGCGCCCTAAGTGAAATTCCATATCCGCTTTCGAGTATCTCGAGGGTCTTATATCTGATACTGCTCCTTATGACACCCGCTATGCAGATCAAAGAGCCGCAGCCTGCTCCCATCCAGAGAATATCATGATTTCCCCACTGAATATCTATAGAATGATAATCGCTTAAAAGATCCAGGATCCTGTCGGCATGGGAACCCCTGTCAAAGAAATCACCTATTATATGTATCCTGTCGACTGCAAGCCTTTTTATTAACGCGCAGAGTGAATATATAAAATCGTCGCAGCTTCCGGTATCTATTATGGAATCTATGATCCTTTTATGGTAACGCTGACGGTTATTGTCCTCATCCTGCTGCGCATGAAGAAGCTCATCGAGTATATATGCATACTCTTTCGGCATAGCTTTTCTTACCTTTGAACGTGTATATTTCGAAGTAAGAAACTGTGCAAGTGCTATCAGTTTTTCCAGAGTATTTTTATACCATAGCTCAGAAACTCCACCCTCTGCCTTAAGCTGTGAAAGTTTCTCCTTAGGATAATATATAAGCGTACAGAACTGTGCCTGCTCGGCAGACGTAAGACTTTCTCCAAGAACCTGATCTACTTTTTCCTTAATTACTCCGGAACAGTTATTTATAATATGCCTGAATGCGTCATACTCGCCATGGGGATCGCTCATGAAATGCTCTGTCCCCTTTGGCAGATTAAGAATTGCCTGAAGATTTATTATCTCGGTAACGACCGAGCGGCGGTTCGGATATCTGTATGCAAGAAGTGAAAGATAATTCAGTCTTGCCTCATCATTTCCCTGCCCCTTTGAGTTATAATTTGAGAACTCCATTTTTATTTTTACCCTCCCTTTAATTCAAGTGAAAATCACTCAAAATCCACAAAAAATAACTGCCCTTCTCCTGTTAAATCCAATATAGCATAGATAGAGTTCTATAATAAAGAATAGATATTTTTTTGTCATATTTTTTTGATTTAAATCAAAAAACAGCCGTACAGTCATAAACAACATTTTCTTCATAAAATAGCAATTGGGGCGCCTTTCGGAAATGTCATAAATAATTACTGTACGGCTGTCAGTGGTATATCCTTATGCACGATGCGTTTCAAATATCGGACACTTGCAATTTTTCAAAAACTGCTCTTTTTGTATTTGACTAAGTGTTAAATGTAAAAAAGTTTTTCTTTATGCTGTTCTATAAAAATCCCAAAAATATAAAACAACATTGTCACATCTGTTTACAATAAATCTAATAATTTTAATTTAGGAGTATGCCTTCTGAATTGAAGACTTATGATTTGATTTTAATATCTGAAATTGAAATTTTATTTTTTAACTCTGCGTTATGTCAACCTCCATTCCGCATCCCGGAATAATATTTGGCTGAAACGCATCACGCTTTGTTAGTATACAATATACAGTTTAAAAATGCAAGGGGTTTTTTATTTTTTTATAGAATGGTGATGTGGGACGGAGTATCTGGGGAAAAATGACCCTGGGGGACGGAGTATCTGGTTCATTTTGTTCCAAAATGAACCAGATACTCCGTCCCCCAGGGTCATTTTTTCCCCCGCACATGCGCACGGGGGATATTTCGTCCTAAATTCCCTTATGCCCAGGGATTCTCGCTCGGATATCTCACGCCGGCAGGCTGGTTATAACCGATCTCGCTCTGCTCTACGCCTATATATTTAAACACTTCGAATAAAAGCTTACCCTGTTTACCGAATGCAACAGCTCCGTGATGAGGGAAGTTTTTCTCTATAAGAACGTGTCTGTAGAATCTGCCCATTTCTTTTATTGCAAATACACCTATCGAACCAAAGGATTTAGTAGCAACCGGAAGAACTTCTCCCTCTGCGATGTAGGCTCTTAAGCCGCCCTCTGCAGTACCCTGGAGTCTGTAGAATGTGATATCTCCGGGAATGATATCTCCCTCGATAGTTCCGTTGGTAACTTCTCTCGGAAGTGTTGAAGCCATGATCTTCTGATATTTCATCTCATGGAATGCAAGCTTTGAGCTGCAGGTATTTCCGCAATGGAAGCCCATGAAGGTATCTGTATGCTTATAGTCAAATTTATCCTTAATGCTTTCAGCATACATATCCTTCGGTACAGAATTATTTATATCAAGAAGTGTTACAGCATCATCTGATACAAGTTCGCCGATATACTCGGAAAGTGTTCCGTAAATATCTACCTCACAGGATACAGGGATTCCCTGAGCTGCAAGACGGCTATTTACATAGCAGGGTACAAAACCGAACTGTGTCTGGAATGCCGGCCAGCATTTTGTTGTAAGGGTAACAAATTTTCTGTAGCCTTTATGCTTCTCGATCCAGTCTTTAAGTGTAAGCTCATACTGTGCAAGCTTTGGCAGAACCTCCGGAATCTTATTTCCGCTGCCAAGGTCTCTCTTCATATCCTCTACAACTTCCGGGATACGCTCATCGCCTTCGTGGTTCTTAAAAGATTCAAAAAGATCCAGCTCAGAATTTTCCTCTATTTCAATTCCAAGGTTATAAAGCTGCTTTATCGGTGCATTGCAGGCAAGGAAGTTCATCGGACGTGGTCCGAAAGAAATTATCTTAAGATTCTGAAGTGCATAAACAGCTCTTGCCACAGGCAGGAATTCATGTATCATGTCTGCGCAATCTTCAGCATCGCCTACCGGATACTCCGGGATATAAGCCCTGACATTTCTAAGTGCAAGATTATAGCTTGCATTGAGCATTCCACAATATGCATCGCCACGGCTGTCAAGAAGACCGGCCTGTTTTTCCTCAGCTGCCGCACAGAACATCTTAGGTCCGTCAAAGTGCTTTGCAAGAAGAGTTTCTGAAATTTCAGGTCCGAAATTGCCAAGATATATGCAAAGGGCATTACATTCATTTTTCTTTACATCTTCCAGCGCTGCGACCATATCAGTCTCGCTCTCGATGATAGTTATCGGGCATTCATAAATATCATTTTTATTATATTTTTCCCCATAAGCTTTTACCAAAGCTTCACGACGTGTTTTTGAAAGTTCTGCCGGGAAGCAGTCACGGCTTACTGCCACGATACCGATCTTCATTTCCGGCATATTGTTCATCTTGTTCATATCCCATTCTCCTATTCTTCTGTGTATTTTTTTTGAGCCATAATACTTTTTAATTTAATCTGTCAGGAAAATAAGTCAATGATTTACACCTTAATTTTTGACATTTCGGCATCTCTGACAATTTGAAGTGATTATTTTTAGTAAAAAATCGGATACAAAAAAAATTTAGGGAAAATACAAATTTTTTCGAGGGAAATCGGCGTGTGGGGGAAAATGACCCTGGTGTGGCGGCTTGTGTGGGAAAAATGACCCTGGGGGACGGAGTATCTGGTTCATTTTGGAACAAAATGAACCAGATACTCCGTCCCCCAGGGTCATTTTCCCCCAGATGCTCCGTCCCCCAGGGTCATTTTTCCCGCACACGCGACAGCCGAAATTTAAATTTCAATATTCAATTTGCCATTCCAACAGCATACCAGCAGATCATCTGGGATGCATCTTCGCAACCCTGCATTGCTCCGTCATAGCTGGCCTTTTCAAAAGCCCCTGCATCTGAAGCAGGTCTCTCTATAAGTGAGCTCACATTCTGAAGAATTTTTCTCAGGCTCTGAGGTTCAACTTTATCCTCCTCTTTGCTGATATCATCAAATTTAACTACAACATCAGCTATCGCCTTTGACTTTGCCTCGAAAAAGATTCCGTTAACAAGATCGCCTTCATTTCTCCTGCTGTCGGATATGAGTGCGCACTGTTCACCCGTGCTGCCCAAAACCTCCTTCAACTCTTCAAATGTCATATTTTCACTTAAATTCATAACCCAATTCTCCTCCTAAAATAAATATAAATATTGCGGATAATCCGCACCCCTTATGAACTGTAATATACAGCAGATTGCACAGCGCTAACATTGATTATAATCAATTTAACCCAATGTATTATACAACTAATCAAATCGTGCATAAATTTAGACTTGTATTTAAAATTTCAAATTACATGTCGAATTTTTTGAACAATTTTACCATAAGTTTCCCGTCCTCTGTTGCCCATACTTTTTCCACTTTTCAACCCACAGCATTAAGCCTTATATTTTTTGAAATTTTATAAGTCACGAAACCCCTCCAACACAGTATTTGAAGCTATAAACCTAAAATTGTTTAATTTCAACAAATTTATATGATAATTATCCAAAAATTAAAGTTCATTTTAAGATTTTAAATACAACTTTAAATTCAATTTTTGTCTTCTGATATTGTGCATTTTGTATATATATTATAAAATATATTAAAATATTTTTGTTATTTTCTGTGATTGTAGGTATTACAGAAAATATCAATACCACGGGAGGTAAAGATATGAAAGGATTATTCAGAAAACTTGTCGCAGTAACAACCTGTGCTGTAATGACTGTAAGTCTTGCTGCATGCGGAAGCTCAGGCGGTGGTGCCGCTTCAGAGGCAGCTCCTGCAGCATCAGAGGGCGCAGCAGCTACAGAGAATGCAGACAGTGCAGCAGCTGATACGGCTGCAATTGATAACGCTGATATAAAGATCGGTGTTTCAATCTGGTCATCAACTGATGTCCTCGGTTCACAGTGCAAACTCATCCTTGATGAAGCTGCAAAGGCTCTTGGTGTGCAGGTACAGTACGTTGATCAGGGACATGTTTCCGAAAAGGTTACAGCTTCTGTTGAGCAGCTCGCAGCTGCAGGATGCCAGGGAATCGTTATCTGTAACTCATCTGATACAGAAATGACCTCAGCTATCAAGACCTGTAACGACAACAAGGTTTACCTTGCACAGTTCTTCAGAATCATTTCACAGGAAAACAACCCTGATATCTATCAGGCAGCAGTTGATTCACCTTATTTCATCGGTGCTGTTCACGAGAACGAGCCTGAAAACGGTGAGAAACTTGTAAACATCCTCCTCGAGAAGGGTGATCGTAACATAGGTCTTATAGGCTGGGAGCAGGGCGATGCTACATGGCTCGGAAGACTTGAAGGCTACACAGCAGGTGTAGACAAGTGGAACGAAGCACATCCCGATGATCCCGCAAAGCTTTCAGAGCCTCAGTATGCAGGTACTTCTTCAGAAGGCGGATCAAAGGCTGCAGAAGCTCTTATGTCAGCAGATCCTGATCTTGATGCACTTATCCCTGCAGGCGGCGGCGGAGATCCTCTTCAGGGCGCTATCGCAGCAGTTGAAAGAGCAGGCAAGACTGATTCCATCGATATCGTTTCAACAGACTTCCTTCCCGACCTCGGCGAAAGACTGGCAAACGGTTCAATGGCAGGCGAGTCAGGTGGACACTACTGTGATCCTCTCTTTGCCTTCATGATGGTTTACAACGCAATAAAGGGCAACTACACAGGATTTGAAGGAAACTTCAACGATGTTCCTTTCCCTTATCTCTATGTTTCTTCTGCTGATGATTATGCAAATTATGAAAAGTATTTCGTAAATCAGCTTCCTTATACTGATGATGAACTCGTAGAGATGTCCAACCAGAGTCTGGATGACCTCAAGGCTACAGCAGCTAAGCTTTCAATTGAGGATGCCGCAGCCAGGGCCGGTGAATAATATCAGTAATTAAAATAGTTTAACCGCAGCCGGTGTCGCAGTTCATCACTCCGATACCGGCTGTATTTCAATCTAAAATACTAATCGAGGGAAAAATATGGCTTCTACAAATGCTTCCAAGAGCCGACAGTTATCCGGCAGCTTAAAAGGCTACCTTATCCTTGCAGGTCTGGTAATTGCATCATGGCTCATATTCAAGATTCTTACACCTAATAATTTCGGTTCATTCAATAACATCTTAAGTTATTTCCAGGCCAGTCTTATCGCAACGGTCGGCGCATGCGGTTTCTATTTTGTTATGGTTACCGGAATGTTTGATTTCTCCATCGGAGCAAACATCATGCTTTCCGCTATAGTTGGCTGCGTTCTCGCCAACAAGTTCAATTTAGGTTATTTCGGCCTGATCATAGGCTGTATCATAACCGGAACGATCGTCGGAACTCTGAACGGTTTCTTCTATGTAAAATTAAGGATCCCGTCCATGATCGTTACCACAGGTCTTGCCCTTATTTATGAATCCGTTGCCAACTATATGGCAGGAGGAATCGAGCAGACCCTTCCAGCAAATTTAAGAATGTTCGGTGCAATGCCCGGCGATATCATACTTGCGCTTATATCATGTGCCATCGCTTACATACTCTTAAATTACACAAAACTCGGAACTTATACCTACGCTATCGGTTCTAACGAATTCGTAGCTAAAAACATGGGTATTGATGTAAATAAGTATAAAAGGCTCGCTTTCATAACAAGCGGCGCTTTCTTCGGGATCATGGCTATCCTCACCATAAGCTACGGTTCTTCAATGGTCGCAGTTACAGGTATGGCATCCATGAGCCGTAACTTCGTCCCGACCATGGGATGTTTCTTTGGTATGGCTTTCAGAAAATACGGTATCCCTCTGCAGGCAATAATCATCGGAGAATTTGTCATCAACATCATCTTCTTTGGTTTTATCGCACTCGGAGCACCTACAGCCATCCAGGACGTTATCACAGGTTTTGCGCTCCTTATCATCATCACTCTTACAACTAAGGTACGCAAAGGCGATATAGTTAAATAAAATTACCGAAGGAGGAATATATGAGCGAAATAAGACTTGAGATCAAAAACGTCAGCAAATCCTTCGGTATCACGAAGGCTCTGCAGAATGTTTCATTTAATGTAAATAAAGGAGAAGTTCACGCCCTTATAGGTGAGAACGGTTCCGGCAAATCAACCCTTACAAATATGCTTACAGGCATCTATCAGCTTGGTTCCGGAACTTTCGTACTTGACGGAAAAGAAATACATCCGAAAAACCAGGTAGAAGCCAATAACGAGGGCGTATCGATCATAGTTCAGGAGCTTGGAACACTTTCCGGACTTACCGTTGCCGAGAACATATTCTTAGGACACGAAAACAGATTTGTAAAATTAGGTATCAAAAATACCCAGGCAATGAACCGCGAGGCAAATGCACTTTTGAAAAAATACGGTTTTGACCGTATAAAAGCCTCAGACATGATCGACAATTATAATTTCGAGGACAGAAAACTTGTAGAGATCGTCAAGGCAACATATTTCAATCCTAAGATCGTTGTAATAGACGAAACGACAACCGCTCTTTCCCAGGAAGGACGTGAGGAACTTTACAAACATATGGAAAGGATCAGAAAAGAGGGAAATTCCGTAATATTCATCTCCCACGACCTTCCGGAAGTCCTTGATAAGTCAGATACCATTACGATCCTGCGCGATGGAATCTACATCGACACAGTTAAGAGCGCCGACGTGACAGAGGATGACCTCAAAAAACTAATGGTAGGACGTGAGGTAACAGGTGATTATTACAGAGCTGATTACGGCGAAAAGGTTTCAGATGAAGTAGTTCTTTCTGTAAAAAATGTGACTGTCCCGGGGCTTATAGAAGACGTAAGCTTCGATCTTCACAAAGGTGAGATCTTAGGCTTCGGAGGACTTTCGGAATCCGGAATGCATGAGATCGGCAAGGCTATTTTCGGCGCTTCCTATGACAGAAGCGGTTCCGTAACCTTAGCTGACGGTACAGAGATCAATAGCATACCGCAGGCGATCAAACACAGCATCGCCTATACTTCAAAAGACAGAGATAACGAATCCGTTGTTATGAACCAGAGCATCGGTGACAATATATGTCTCCCCTCTCTCGATAATCTCTGTGCTTTCGGTCGAATCTTAAGCGGCAGGAAAATGAAGGATTTTTCAAATAAGTTTTCCAAAGAAATGACCGTCAAAATGGTAAACACAAATCAGTTCGTATCTGAGCTTTCAGGCGGTAACAAGCAGAAGGTCGTGCTTGCACGCTGGATCGGCAAGGATTCTGACATTGTTGTTCTCGACAGCCCTACAAGAGGTATCGATATCAAGGTAAAACAGGATATATACCAGCTCATGGACCGAATGAGAAAAAGCGGAAAATCCATCATCATGATCTCAGAGGAGCTGATGGAGCTTATCGGAATGTGCGACCGCATAATCATAATGAAAGACGGCAAGACAAGCGGAAGCCTCGACCGAAATAAGGATCTTGACGAAAATAACCTCATCGGAATGATGGTTTAAAAGGCTGATCAAAAAAGAATTAATTCATGGAGAACAGATATGGCAGAAAATAATAAAACTAATACAGCATCTAAGGATGCAGAGCTCGCTAAGCTCTCAAAAATGAATCTTATCCGTGCTCTTCTCCCTGTAGTCGGACTGATACTTATCTTTTTACTTTTTAACATCCTGACTAAATGGAGAATGATCGGAAATCTCTCCCTGGTACTTTCCCAGGTATATGTAACTATGATCGCAGCAACAGGCGTATTTTTCATAATGACCATGGGCGGTCTTGATTTCTCGCAAGGGTCGATCTTAGGAATTGCTTCCATCGTCGTATGCTATTTATCAAAGATCAGCATACCGCTGGCAATTGTCGGAGGAATCGCTGCAGGTGCAGCAATAGGCGCGATCAACGGATTCTTTTACGTAAAAAGGAAAATCGCATCGTTTATTGTTACAATCTGTACAATGTTCCTTTTCAGAGGATTTATCAAATTCCTTACAACTAACGCTCCTGTAGCCGGTTCTGCAAAGCTTATAAATTTCGACAGCACCGGTCTCAAGCTTGGATGTACGCTGCTGGTACTTGTGATCGGCTTTATCATCTTTAACTTTACAAAATTCGGAATTTACTTAAAATCCATCGGTGCAGGTGAAAAAGCCGCAATGTTTGCAGGTATCAGAACAGACAAAATGAAATTTTTGATCTATGTTCTTGCCGGTGCCATCACAGGCTTTGCAGCATTTATCAATGTTATAAAGGTCGGCTCGGTTACATCTTCCGGCGGAAACCAGTTGGAAACACAGATCCTCATAGCCCTTGTTTTAGGCGGAATGCCTATCTCCGGCGGTTCAAAGGTCCGTTTCTTAAATATCATAGTAGGTTCACTCCTTTATATAGTTCTTAACAGCGGACTTACAATGATGGGATTTACAACACAGATGATGCAGCTTATCCAAGGTATCGTATTCCTCGTATTCGTTGCAGTTTTCGCTGACAGACAGTCAATACAGGTAATAAAATAAAAATCTTAAGCCGCAGTGGTCAAAATGGTCACTGCGGTTTAACTTTACCAATTTTTGTATATTTTTTAATTCAAGCAAGGTCATTTACAGATTTTTTTGTCAGTAAGTACTAAATTTTGTTCACAATTCTGTCTTTAGTCGCTTGAAATATAGTCATTATGATATTAAAATGAAATTAGTTAAGTCTATTTTTCTATTTAAATTAACAATCTCATCTGTTTATTTAGGAAAACAGATTATACGAGGGGTTTACCCTGTATCTATTCATTGATTTTGAAGGGAGAGCATGATCATGGTCGCAACTTTAATACCATTGTTTGAAGCGGATATGACCGTTGGTTCCTACTCCGTGCTCGCAAGAAAAGAAAATCATCTTCTTGATGGATCTTTCGCAGGATATGGCAGATATGACGGAGCAGGAAATGTCTCCGAACTCGATGTTGTTAATTCCATGGGTGTTGAAGCTCTCGCCGGAGAAGGCACCGTATTTGTTCCGATAAACAATATCTCTATATTCTCAGATATAAGTTCAGTCTGTAAGGTCCCTTTAGAAAAAATAATTCTTTTAATGGACAATACTATTCCGCCTACAGAGCAGTATGTTAATCGGATAAAGGAGCTTAAAGAAGAAGGATTTTCTTTTGGTATAAGAAAGCTTCAGATGGGAGATTTCCTTGCATATCAGGAAATTCTTAAAATGACGAGTTATCTATTTCTAAATCGTGAAAATCCCGATCTTGAAAAGAGCAGGCAGCTTCTTCGTGTTAAGTACAGAAATCTTAAATTATGTGCAGTAAATGTCAATACTTATGACGAAAAAGAAGAATTAGACAAACGCGGCAAGTTTGATCTTTATGAGGGTAAATTCTTCCGTATCCCGATCGTAGACAGCGATCACGAAGTCAATCCTCTTAAAGTAAACTATGTAAGGCTTTTCAATACAGTCAATGCTCCGGATTTCAACTTGGAAGATGCAGCTGACGTAATCGGAGAAGATACAGCCCTTGTCATTTCCCTTTTGGAAATGGTAAACAAGATGACTGTAAACTCCGGAATAAAATCCGTACGTCACGCAACTGCAATGCTGGGACAGAAAGAACTCCGCCGCTGGATCGATACAGCTCTTGCAAAAGAGCTCTGTGCCGATAAGCCCAGCGAGATCACAAGAATGTCCATGATTAGGGCAAGATTTGCAGAAAATCTCGCTCCGGAATTTGAGCTTGCCAATCTGAGCCAGGAACTTTTCCTTATGGGAATGTTCTCGCTCATTGATGTAATGCTCAATAAACCGATGGAAGAGGCAATAAAGATCCTCAATGTCTCATCCCATATAAGCGATGCTCTCATCAATAATAGCGGACTCTTTTATCCTGTATATGCACTTGCTTCTGCATATGAGCAGGCTGACTGGGATGAAGTTTCCCGTATCATAGTTCTTAAAAACCTAAACTCAGAAAACATCTATAACGCATATTTAGGTGCTTTGAGCTGGTACAGAGATCTGGTTCGCGAAACCGCCGAAACAGAAAAGATCAAAGAAGATATCAAAGCAGAGGCAGAGGCTTCTAATTAATTATTTTTCCATCTGATAAAAAACACAAAAATCCCGCTCCGTGATCATACGAAGCGGGATTTTTTGATATTAACTATCTATGGCATTAAGTTAGTCAGCAGCAAAAATATGATTTACATTCTGTCGTGGCAGGTTCTGGAAATAACATCCATCTGCTGTTCCTTTGTAAGGTCGATGAACTTAACAGCATAACCTGAAACACGGATAGTGAAGTTTGCGTACTCAGGCTTCTCAGGATGCTCCATAGCGTCCTTAAGCTTCTCTACTCCGAATACGTTTACGTTGAGGTGATGAGCACCCTTTGTGAAGTATCCGTCAAGTACGTGGAAGAGGTTATTCTTTCTCTCATCCTCAGTATGTCCGAGTGCATCAGGATTGATAGTCTGGGTATTTGAAATACCGTCAAGAGCATACTCATAAGGAAGCTTTGCAACAGAGTTAAGTGATGCAAGGAGTCCGTTCTTCTCTGCGCCGTAAGCCGGGTTTGCACCGGGAGCGAAAGGCTTATAAGCTTCACGTCCGTCAGGAAGAGCACCTGTAGCCTTACCATAAACAACATTTGAAGTAATAGTAAGGATAGATGTTGTAGGCTCAGAATTTCTGTAGGTGTGGTGCTTCTCGATCTTCTTCATGAAGGTCTTTAAGAGCCATACTGCGATCTCATCAGCTCTGTCATCATCATTTCCATATTTAGGGAAATCACCCTCTGTCTCATATCCTACAGCAAGACCTTCCTCGTTACGAACGATCTTAACCTTTGCATATTTAACAGCGCTGAGTGAATCTACAACGTGTGAGAAACCTGCGATACCTGTAGCGAAGGTTCTTCTTACGTTTGTATCAATAAGAGCCATCTCGGCTGCCTCATAATAATATTTATCATGCATATACTGAATAAGATTCAGGATATTTACATAGAGGCCTGCAAGCCAATCAAGCATGATGTCATACTTGTGCATAAGCTCATCATATTCAAGATAATCGCCCTTGATAGGTGCATACTCAGGTCCTACCTGGGTTCCAAGCTTTTCATCGATACCGCCGTTTACAGCATAGAGAAGAGCCTTTGCAAGGTTTGCTCTTGCGCCGAAGAACTGCATCTCCTTACCTGTCTGTGTAGCAGATACGCAGCAGCAGATGCTGTAGTCATCACCCCATACAGGACGCATAACATCATCATTCTCATACTGAACAGAAGAGGTATTTACAGAGATCTTTGCTGCATACTTCTTAAAGTTCTCAGGAAGCTTTGATGTATAAAGAACTGTAAGGTTAGGCTCGGGTGAAGGTCCCATGTTCTCAAGAGTATGGAGAAAACGATAGTCATTCTTTGTGACCATGTGTCTGCCGTCCATGCCAAATCCTGCAACCTCAAGAGTAGCCCATACGGGATCTCCGGAGAAAAGCTGGTTGTATGAAGGGATTCTTGCAAACTTAACCATTCTGAACTTCATTACCATGTGGTCAATAAGTTCCTGAGCCTCGGTCTCTGTAAGCTTGCCTTCCTTCATGTCTCTTTCGATATAGATATCAAGGAATGTTGAGATTCTTCCAACTGACATTGCAGCACCGTTCTGTGTCTTAATAGCTGCAAGATATCCGAAGTAAAGCCACTGAACTGCCTCGGCAGCGTTTGAAGCAGGCTTTGAAATGTCATAGCCGTAAACGTTTGCCATAGCCTTCATGCCCTTTAATGCCCTGATCTGCTCTGTGATCTCTTCTCTCTGTCTGATAACGTCATCTGTCATTGTGCCGTCACCGCAGTTAGCAAAATCTTCTTCCTTCTTTGCGATAAGGAAATCAATACCGTAAAGAGCAACTCTTCTGTAATCGCCTACGATACGTCCTCTTCCGTAAGTATCCGGAAGACCTGTAACGATGTGGCTGTGACGAGCCTTCTTCATTTCAGGTGTATATGCGTCAAAAACAGCCTGATTGTGAGTCTTGTGATACTCTGTAAAAATCTTGTGGTATTTAGGATTTACTGTATAACCGTAGTTAGCAGCTGCCTCCTCTGCCATCTTGATTCCGCCGTAAGGCATAAATGCTCTCTTAAGAGGCTTATCTGTCTGAAGACCTACTACCTTTTCAAGATCCTTCATTGACTCATCGATGTAACCCGGGCCATAAGCTGTAAGTCCTGATACAACTTCTGTCTCACACTCGAGAACTCCGCCCTTTGCTCGCTCCTCTTTCTGAAGCTCCTGGAGACGTCCCCAGAGCTTATCTGTTGCCTCTGTAGGGCCTGCGAGAAATTCCTCATCTCCTTCATAAGCGGTATAGTTATTCTGAATGAAATCACGAACATTGATATCATCCAACCAATGTGTTCCTTTGAATCCATGCCATTCTTCTCTCATGTTTTATATCTCCTTATAAAAACTTCAACGACTGTTCCGGTAGTTTTTACCGGATTGCCAGGGGTTTGTTATTTTTTTAACCTGTGCTGATTTAGATTAGCACAGGCTAACTCCTCTTACATTGATTTAAATCAATTCGATATTTATTTATCAATAAAAGATTGCTTACGCTTAATAGACAAAACACGCATTATTGCTGAATATTTTATTGTGAATATTCAACAAATATTTGTATAGATATTAATACATACTGTCATTTTACTCGGTAAATATTATTAGTTATAAAGATTCTTTTGATTTGAGAATCGTAAAATATAACCATATTCACGAATATAAGGCATTCCTGACAAATTTTATCAGGTAAGCCTTAACTAACAAGCTTTAACCTTTCAGGATCTTCTCTGCGTTTTCTATACGCTCCTTTGATGGTGCCTTTACGCCTTTAAGACTGTATTCGATACCAAGTTCCTCGAACTTGTACTCACCCATCGAGTGATAAGGCAGGATCTCTACCTTTTTTACATTGCTGAGGCTGTCTATGAATTTCCTGGTCTCTTTAAGATATTCATCATTATCAGTAATTCCCGGAACAAGCACATGCCTTATCCATATGGGCTTATCGATCTCCGAAAGATATTTCATACCATCTTTGATATTGTCATTTGGCTTTCCTGTGAGCTTTATATGCTCTTCTCTGTCGATATGCTTTATATCCACCAAAAGGAGATCTGTGTATTCCATAAGTTCATTGAATTTCTTAAAAAAGGGCTCTTCTCTTGTAAAGGGCTGAAGTGCTGTATCTATGCAGGTATTTATGCCCTCAGCCTTTGCCTTCTTAAAAAGATCGATCAGAAAATCAATCTGTAAAAGAGGCTCTCCACCGCTTACGGTAATGCCGCCGTCTTCGCCCCAGTAAGACCTGTAACGCATGGCATTTTCAAGCAGCTCATCCGCGGTCTTTAAGTTATTTGTTTCAGGATTCCAGGTATCTGCATTATGGCAGTAGCGACAACGCAGATTGCATCCTTTTACAAAAATAACAAACCTCACTCCCGGGCCATCAACGGATCCGAAAGTCTCTATCGAATGAACTCCTGCCTTTATAATCTCGTCGCTCATAAATAATCCTTTCTGAAAGCAGCTTACATTCTTGCATCTTCCAGACCTTCAAAATTGACGATCTGAATCCTGCTCTTTCCGACTCTTTTAATGAGTCCCTCATCAGAGAGTTCCTTTATCTTCCTGCTGGCTGTTTCAGGCCGCATGGAAAGGCTCGCCGCAATGTCCTCAAGCCTTAAGTCAATGGTTTCTTCATGATCGCGCTTTTCCCTATATAATAGGAAAGCAGCAAGTCTCGCTTTAGGATCCTTGGTCGAGAGCAAAAGGTTCCTCTCATTTGCATCATGCAATTTTCTTGAAAGAAGCGCTATTATATTCAGCGCAACATGGAAGTCACTTAAAACTTTTACAAAATCAGATCTGTATATTATACATACAAATGTATTTACCATACTTACTCCGGAATAAGGGAAATGGCTGTCCTCTAACAGCATTCCTTCCCAGACCGTATCGCTCTTTGCAAAAATACCGACGATCTGCTCTCTGCCCTCCGCATCAAAGCGGGTGAGCTTCACCTTACCCTTAAGTATTATATAAATGGCATCTACATTATCACCTTCTCTAAAAAGATAACTGCCCTTGCGGACACGTCTGAGTTCTGATCTTTCCAAGAGCTCTGTCTTTTCCTTTTCAGGCATACTCGACAGAAAAGGGATATTCTCTGTACTGCATTCCCTGGCAACTTCCAACCATTCTTCATCCGTCATAATAATTTTACCTCCCATTTTCGTCTTTGAGCCAAATCAAAAATCATTTTACTATTAATCCGCTGTATGCGCAAGTCCGGAAATTTTATACCGCTTAAAATAAGACAGGTAGTGGCATCAGATGAATTTATGTCGTTACTGTTCACAGGCAAACTGCGCACTCCGCTACTCTGTACGCTATTTCACTAAGTGCTGAAGCACTAAGTGAAATATGTGTGCGCAGTTATGCCACAATAACTTTGACTGAACACTGGGTTTTGCCCATTGCCGTATGCGCATAATACTTAGCGAAGCAAAGCTGAGCTTAGTATATGCCACACAGAGGGGGCAATTATAAATGGCAAAACCCGTTACTGGAGCACGCTGAAAGCGTGTGAACAGTAACTTTATGTCCAAACCGTTAATTTATTGAGAAAAAAATTCACTTGACTTGAGCGCTTTAAAAGTATATAAATTTAGTAACTATAAGTTTTTATATGAAGGACGGTGGTTTAAATGAAGATAGAGAAGGTTAACGACCATCAGATTCGTTGTACTTTAACTAAAACCGATCTTGCAGAGCGTGAGCTTAAGATCAGTGAACTCGCATACGGTACAGAAAAGGCAAAGTCACTTTTTCGAGATATGATGCAGCAGGCTGCATATCAGTTTGGTTTTGAAGCAGATGACATTCCGCTTATGATAGAAGCAATACCTCTTTCAGGAGAGACGATTGTCCTGATAATCACAAAGGTAGAAAATCCTGAGGAACTTGATACAAGATTCTCGAAATTTGCACCTTCTGTCAGTGAAAATGACGGTGATATTATCAATGCACTTACAACTTCGGGTGCTGATGATGTCCTTGACATGTTCAAAAAACTCAGAGGCATAAGCTCTGATGACAGCAAGGATAAATCAAAGACAGCTGCTCCGAGAAAGAAAGCAAGATCTGTCAGGGGAGAGCTTCAGATAACTGTTCCCGTAGATATCGTCAAATGCTACTCATTCGAAAATCTCGATGAGGTTGCAAGACTTGCCCATATCGTGGCAGGTTTCTATGATGGTGTTAATACACTTTACAAAAATCCTGCAGATTCTCATTATTATCTGATAATCCGTAAGGCTCAGCATACGCCTGAGGATTTCAACAAGATCTGCAATATCATAACTGAATATGCACAGAGTGAAAGCTACAAGGCTTCTGATGAAGCATTCTTAAATGAGCACTGCATAAAGATAATTGCAGACTCAGCACTCCAGCAGATGGCTAACGCATAAGTCAAAATCTGATGATCACCGGATGGAATATCAAATAATATTTCATCCGGTTCTTTTTTTAATACATTATTTATTTTTATTAAAAAAATCTAAATTTTTTTAAATCCCTTCCGATATAATAATTGATAAGGTTTCATGTCCAAAAGAATTCACATCAGATATATATTTTTATATTCTTTTAATAATATACAGAAGGGGGATTTGTTTCATGAGTATAAAAATCAATTCACGTCATATCAGGATTGCCGCAATGTCAATATCCATGATCTTACTCTGCGGTTGCGCCTTAAAAATCCCCAGCGGCTCTAAAAAAAATGAAAGTGTAAGTTCAGATGAAGCTGCAGTCATAAGCCTGATAAACAGTAAATCAGAGGTCGCTTCCCAAATTGATGAGCTCGCCGCTGCCTATAAGGCGGAAAGCGGTGTTACCGTCGAGGTGCAGAACATATCCTCCGGCGTTGATGCACAGGCGTTGTTAAAAGGCTTGTATCTCGCTGATGAACTCCCGGATATCATTGTCTGCGAATCTTCAGGTTTTGACAACTGGGACGGGCTGCTCACCGATATGAGCGGCGAGGCATGGGTTTCCGATACGGACTCCGCCTTTGTTGATCCCGAATATGGCACTCTCGGCTTCCCCTACGCTACAGAAGCAATAGGATTAAGCTACAATGCAGACATTCTCGAAAAGGCAGGAGTTGATCCGGCCAGCATCACAGGTCCTGAATCTTTTAAGGAAGCTCTCGATAAAATCGATTCCCAGAAATCAGCCCTTGGACTCACAGCCGTCGTAGGTTACGGCACAAATCTCGAGAGTCTCTCCTGGTCAACAGGCAATCATATTTTTGGAAATTATCTCGATTCCGGTCTCGACCGTGATGACACGACCTATATTGACCTTTTTAATGAATCAAAAAGCTTAGATTATGACAGATTAAAACACTTTCTTGATTTTATTTATACTATCCAGCAGCATTCCGATCCCTCTCTCCTTACAATGGGAACATACGAAGATCAGGTCAGAAATTTTGCAGCCGGCAAATACGCTTTTATTACACAAGGATCCTGGATAGGCGCACTTCTTAACGGAGACTATTCCGAAGAATATGCTTCTGCCGGTAATTTCAAAGTTGGCATGCTTCCCTACTGCTTTGAGGAAGGTATGGATACGATCCTTACGAGCCCTCCCTCCTGGTGGGCAGTTCCAAAGGAAGGAAATTCTGAGGCTGCAAAAGCTTTTCTTCAATGGTGCTCTGAAGACACAGCCCAGAAAATACTTGTAGAAGACGCCGGATTTATAAGCCCTTTTAACTCCTGCAGCTATATGGCATCTGATCCCTTTGCGGAAACAGTCAGTGAATATTTATCTTCCGGTAAGACCTCATCCTGGCACTGGATGAATATAGAAAGCGGCTTTTCAACGCAGAATATATCCCCTCTTTTCTATGATTTCGCCTCAGGGGCTCTTTATTCTGATGGTTTTTATGAGAAGCTGTCCGAAAGTCTGGAAAACAGTTAAGGATAGAAAGAAAGGAGTTAACTTATGAGCAGCAAAAATAATACCACTATGCGGAAGCCGCTTTTTTTCAACACTATCCTTTTCAGACTCAGCGCCATTAATGTCGTGCTTCTCATAGCTTTTATCATCGTTATAATGATAATCACCTCTGCCATGAAAAAGAGTACGGTTACCAGCAAGGAAATGTCACAGCAGGTTCTGGCTCTCAGTGCGGCTGAAGGAACTTTCAAAACCGATGTCATGTCCCTTTACGACCAGGCAACAGGCTATATCCAGTCAGATGCAGTCGAGACTAAAGAAGCTTTAAGCAGTGGTATAAATGATATAAGAAGCAGGATAGACAGTGATATTTCCGATATCAATTCCCAGCTGGAAGTCATCAGGAATGAGGAAGCCATAAATGCGATGACTGATATAGAAGCATCTTATGGACGTCTGAACACTCTTATAGATCAGGCTATCAGTGAAAGCGATTCTGAAGATGATGCAGACAAAGCTCCCGATACTCTTTTTGACCGCGCCGAAATTCAAAAGGTTGCCATCTTTCATTCCTGCAAAGCCCTCGATAATGCAGTAAACAGCTCGGCAGCCTATACAACCGTCACCATGGATGCCCTTTATGCACACGGGCTGCGTATGGCCTCCATCGGACTTGTTTTTACTATCATCCTTATAATATTGAGTTTTGCCTTCAGCTATGGAAGCATTATTAAAAAGATCCAGTCCATAGCCGGAGAGGTAAGCGATATCATAAATGATATCGAACATAATAAAGGTGACCTCACCAGAAGGATAAATACGACAACTCACTCTGAGCTAATGCTTATCGTAGGCGGTATAAATCATTTTATAGAATCTCTCCAGGTAATAATGAAAGATGTCAGGGACGGGATCACGGTTCTCACGGATTCTTCCTCCGAAGTGGGCTCTCAGGTCGCTTTGGCAAGTGACAATATTTCCAATACTTCTGCCGGACTTCAGGAACTTTCCGCCAGCATGGAGACTATAAACAATTCGATCGATTCCATAAATGCAGAAATGGCTGATGTGTCTCTTGCAGCCGATGCCATAAGTGCGGAAGCTGAGCACCGCAGTAATCTGGTAAATGATATTCAGACAGATGCCAATGAGATCAAAGCTGAGGTTGCACAAAAGAAAAATGATGCTGCCGCAAAAGTGGAAGAACTCAGTTCCACTCTCTCCAAATCAGTTGAAGATTCTAAGGCTGTTGCAAGGATCAATGAGCTTACCAATGTTATTCTTGACGTTTCTGCCCAGACAAATCTTCTGGCTCTCAACGCCTCCATTGAAGCGGCAAGAGCCGGTGAAGCAGGAAAAGGATTTGCTGTTGTCGCAATGGAGATAAGTTCTCTCGCAGCGAACAGCCGTGAAACTGCCGGAACTATTCGCGAGATCAGTAATTCGGTGACTGATGCAGTCCAGGCATTAGCTTCAAATGCTGAAGAGGTTCTCGCTTTCATTAACACAACTGTTATCCATGATTATGACAATTTCGTCGAAACCGGTGATAAATATGAGGACAGCGCAGTTGCAATGTCTGAAATGCTTTCGACTTTTAATGCGAAGGCTGACAATCTGCGTGAGATCATGCGAAATGTAAGTTCCGGCATTGAGAATGTTACAAATTCTATCCATGAAAGTACTAAGGCGATCAATGTTTCTGCCAGCGGTGCCGGAGAAATCGTAGGCGAGATTGACGAGATCTCCGCTGCCATGGAGCAAAACAACGAAGTGAACTCGAGGCTTGCTGAAACTGCCGCGAAATTTGTGAAATTATAAGTAGCATTAAATGACGCTTCCATATGGGAAATTTCTGAAAAGACTTTTTGGAACGTAAAGCGTTTTTAAACGTTCCAAAAAGTATTTTCAGAATTTCCCGTCTGGAAGCTGTTTTTTGGCCTCTTAAAAGATTTCACAAAATACGCTTCACAGGTTTCAGCAAGGCTTTTATGAAGCGAAATTATGATGACAAGTTTTCAGCGTTTTATTGTATGCGATGGGCATCTATTCTGTAGACAGAGAGGAATAGATGCCCTCTTTGCGCTATTTTATGCGTTTTCTCATTTCGTACCTGTAATTATTTGTACCGCTTAATTCTTGACATGTATTGTGTACCTTTGACAGTTTTCTTGCCAACTTCGTTTATTTCAACGTCAAATTGTCGAAGTTCATTTATAATAGTCTCAAAGATGTTTGTGTAAAAGTACAATCATTAGATAAACGGAGGAAGGTATGTTCAAATTTAGAAGATTAAGGACAAGCAGACTGATGACGGCAGTTCTGTCAGCAGCTCTTGTATTCTCCTGCACCCCGTCTCTCACAAATGCTTACGCATCAACAGAGACAGTTACTACGGCAGCATCAAGCAGCATTTCATTCAGCGAGAGCGAGGGATACGAAGAGGGACTATATGCTGAATGGGCTCCTGTTACAGATGCAGCAGGTTACAAGGCATATTATTCAGCAGATGGCTCAAGCTACACAAAGCTCGACAATGAGCTTATCAGAAGCTATGGCACATACATGAGAGCAGATGCTGTAGGACTTTCGGCAGGCAGCTACTACTTAAAGGTTGAAGCTATTGATTCCGAAGGGAATATAATTTCATCAAAAACCACCGACAAACTTACAGTAATCGCCTACGACAGAAGCGGATTTGCTTTTTCTGATGATTCAGCATTTTCAGAAGCGCCCGGTGCCTACAATCTTGACGGAACACTTAAGGACGGTGCAAAGGTAATCTATGTAACAGCAGAAAATGTAAAGACCATCAGCACTGATGTTATAAAAGATGCTAAGGGAGGCACTGAGACCTACACCGGAATGCAGTCGATCATAGCAAGATATGAAAAGGGTTATGACACGACCCCTATAGCATTCAGGATCATAGGCGAACTCACCTATGATGACATGGATACTCTTTTAAGTGATGAGGGACTTCAGATAAAGGGTCCTTCAAAAACGGCAGTTCCTATGAACATCACCATCGAGGGTATCGGTGAAGACGGATGTATAAACGGTTTTGGAATACTTGCACGTTATGCAAGGAATCTGGAATTAAGAAACTTTGCAGTTTATAACTGCCTCGATGACTGTATCTCGATCGATACCGGAAACACTGATATCTGGGTTCACGACCTCGACCTTTTCTATGGACAGCCCGGAAGTGACAGTGATCAGGTAAAAGGTGACGGCTCTGTAGATATCAAGGGCGACTCGAAGTTTATAACAGTTGCTTATAACCACTTCTGGGATTCCGGAAAATGCTCACTTTGCGGAATGACTTCAGAGACAGGTCCTAACTACATCACCTATCACCACAACTGGTTCGATCACTCAGACTCGAGACATCCGAGAGTAAGAACCATGTCTGTGCACGTGTATAACAACTATTTCGACGGCAACTCCAAATATGGTATAGGTGCAACAACAAGCTCTAATGTTTTTGCTGAAAGCAATTATTTCAGAAACTGTAAATTCCCAATGCTGTCTTCACTGCAGGGTAATGATGTTTACTCGGGAACAAGTAAGTACAATGTAAATTATGGAACTTTCTCCAGTGAAGCCGGAGGTTCGATCAAGGCTTACAACAATACTATAGTAGATACTAACAATACAAGTTCTTTCATACCTTACGGTGCTTCAACCTATCTCATGAAAGGCACAACGACAAGCTACAGCACTATCGATACCAGCAAACATTTTGATGCCTATGAAGTAAGCTCAAGAACTGCTACAGTTCCTTCCAGCGTAACTACTGTCAAAGGCGGCTACAGCTATAATAATTTCGATACTGACGGATCTGTTGATCTCGCGGTTGATGAAAGCAATATCGACAGCCCTGATGAAAAACTTGTAGCAAAGATAGAGGCACAGGCAGGCCGTGTGAACGGCGGTGATCTCCAGTTCAGCTTTGATAACGATACTGAAGATACCAATTCAAGCATCATTGCAAAATTAAAGTCCGCTGTATCAAATTATTCATCATCATTGGTAAGTGTCGGCGGCATTGATGCTTCTATAGTATCTGATGACAGTTCTACAGATGACAGCAGTTCTTCAGAAGATTCTGAGGAAACATCATCAGAAAACGAAAAGACCGATGATTCATCCGAGGTTGTAAGCTACAGCAGGGTACTCAATGCAAGCGACCTTACAGTTGGTGAATATTCAGAAGATTTCACCGCAGGCGATAATTCATTCTTTACTATTACAGCTTCAGAAAATAATGTTGTAAAAGTAGATGCAAGCAAAAAGACTTACAATGATATAAGCTTTACCCAGAGACTTAAGACCGGCGGAGCAGGTTCTTATGGAGCAAGATCCATTGCCTTCACAACAGAAGGAAGCGGAAAAGTCACAGTATATGCAGCCTCTTCCAGCAGTAAAGAAGCAAGGGTATTAAATTTCGGAACAGCTTCAGACGGTGAACTTATTGCAGCTTCTACAGCAGATGTAAGCAACAGCGGAATCTGTACCTGCGAATTCGAATTCAGCAAGGCCGGAACTTATTACCTCTATTCTGAAAGCGGCGGAATTAACTTCTATTATGTAGATGTAGAATATACAAACAGTGATGATTCTGATTCAAGCTCAAAGGACAGCAGTTCTGAGGATTCTTCTAAAGATAGTACAGAGGACAGCAGTTCTGAGGACTCTTCAAAAGACAGTAGTGAAAACAGCAGCAGCGATGACAGTTCCTCATCTGATTCTTCAAAAGACAGCAGCAATGAGGATTCATCATCAGACAGCTCCGAAGACAACACAAGTGACAATTCACCTGTAAGCGATGATTCAAACGATGACTCAAACGATGACTCAAGCAGCAGTGACAATTCTCAGGACAGCAGCGTCTCAGACAATGAAAGCACTGTTTCAGAAGCTTCCGTTATAGCCGGCGGCAAGCTTGATATTTCTGATAAGATTTCCGGCGCAGTACGTTTCAAGATCACCGATAAATCTCAGAAAAAGATTGCAAGCGTAACCAAGAAGGGTATCGTAAAGGCAAAGAAAAAGAAATCCGGTGAAGTTACAATAACCGGCTATCATAAAGTTGCAGGCAAATACGTTGCGATCGGTTCCTATACCGTTAAGGTTGTTGCTCCTGTTCTTCTCCAGAAGACAGTCACCGCAACAGCAGTAGGCGAAACCATAAGCGCCAATGATATTATCTCCTGCGAAGGATTTGAGGTAAGCAGCTGGAGCTCTTCAAACAAGTCCGTTGCAGTAGTATCAAATACAGGACTTGTAAGAACCCTCAAAAAAGGATCTTCAAAGATCACAGCTACCTTCATAAGCGGCGGCAAAAAGATCAAATACCGCTTCAAGGTAACAGTTAAATAAGCTAACATCTTCCTTTACACACAATACATTCACCAAAGCACATGACCGAAGCTGAAAGCGGAAATGTGCAGAAAAAAGAAACAGCAGCCATTTTTTTGATGGCTGCTGTTTTTATACTGTAGGATCATGAGCATTTCGGTTTACCGAAAATACTTTTTTTAATTCAAGCGGAAATAAACCTTTTTCATCAAGTATGGGTCGGCAACTTTCATTTGTCCATAGTACGAAAACTATGGATAAATATTCGCTCCATTTCGGAACCTGCCGCCCCTCTTCAAAAGCTGCTATGCGCTTCGCGCCAATGCCGGTCGTTCTCTCAAGATCGTCATAAGAAATATCAAGCTCGGATCGGATCTTCGGCAGTTCCTTCACCATTTTCCCAATGAGTTCCTCTTTATTTAGATTTTCCAATTCCTGCATGCATTATCTCCATAATATTTAAGAAAAATCAGATCCTTTAGTTCCTGATTCCCAGACGTTCCTGTAATGCGTTTGGATAAAGTCCGAGAGCATCTACCACGCTCTCCGTCTTGCTGTTATACTTAAAGAAAAACAAAAGTGATAAAAAGAGATCCCAGTCCATCACTGCTTCTCCGGCTTCGATCGCCTTATAATCATCTTCTGAAATTCCCATTACTGCGCCCATTTCATAAGAACTGATCCCAAGGATATTCCTTAAAGGTCTCAGATCATTCTCCATCTCCTTAATGAGCCAGCGTTCATCAAGACGCACCTGTACCTGAGCTTTAGAACTATTCTGTTTTTCGTAATAAGGATCCGAAATATAACGAATATCAGCCAACCCCTTGTCATGAGTTTTCTTAACCCTTTGAAGCGTAAGCCCGGACAGACCATGCCCTTTGATCATACTTTCAAGATGATTTGCAAAGCTTCTCTGCTCCAGGAACTTCTCCTTGTCTCCGGTTAAGAAAACACATCCCTTGTGGTATAATTCCCTTACATAAGAATCCAGTTCCTGCGGATACTGAACGGTACGGATCGCAGATTTTCTAACGTCTGTAACTGCAAGTTTCGTCCTCTTTTTTCCGCCATCCTTATTCTTAATGCGGTATAAAGTATGTTTTATATATATCTCCCTGCGCGGCAGATCAAAATCATCCCAGGAAAGTGCGCACAACTCCCCGGTTCCGATACCCGTAAAAAGCGTCAGCATAACTCCGAGCATTTCCGGATTCCTATTGTATTTCGCACATGACACCAGCCTTCGTATCTCATCACTGTCCAATGGTTCGTAGGAATCTCTCTCTATCTTCACCATAGACCTCAATGACTGATATTCCTGCTTATTTTTCCGCGCAAAGGATACAACACTTCCGGCAATACTTCTCAAATTTTCAATTGTCGTGCCGCCGATCGCGTTATCTCCATACTTATCCTTATCCGCAAGTCCCACAATAAAAGCATTGATCTCAATATCCGTTATACTGTTTATATCTCTGTCTCCGAATTCCGGGACAAAATATCGATATAAAAAATATTCATAGCGATCAGTCGTGGCTGCAGCCAGATGCTTCCGCCTGTCCTCCAGCCATTCCGTAACTGCATCAGAAAATCTAATAGTTTCGTCCGGAAACTTCTCCCTGAGTTTTGATTTAACCTCAATGAGTTTAGACTCAACCTCATGCACCGTCCTGCCATAAACAGATGCATATCTTGGCTTTCCATTTTCATCTCTCGCAGCAATGTAGCGCCCCTCATAACGACCATCTTTGCGTAAATAGATATTTTTTCCTACTTTTGGCATAATAATTAATTCCCTTTAAATAAATTATCTTTTATATAACTGCCTTAAAATAATCAATTGTTTTTTTTAGTCCCTCGTCAAGCTTAATCGTCGGCTCCCAGCCGAGTTCCTTTTTTGCAAGCTCTATGACCGGTTTTCTCTGTGTCGGATCATCCTGCGGTAACGGTTTATGGACTATCTTTGACTTACTGCCTGTAAGCTTGATAACCTTTTCTGCAAGCTCCAGCATGGTGAATTCTCCGGGATTTCCCAGATTTACCGGGCCTGTAAAACCGTCACGACTGTTCATCATACGTATCATTCCCTCAACCAGATCATCAACATAACAGAAGCTTCTGGTCTGTTTTCCATCTCCGTAGATCGTTATGTCCTCGCCTTTTAATGCCTGAACAATGAAGTTGGAAACTACACGGCCATCGTTGGCATTCATGTTTGGTCCATAGGTATTAAAGATTCGGATAACCTTTATGTCCACATGGTTCTGTCTGTGATAGTCAAAGAATAAAGTCTCCGCAACTCTTTTTCCCTCGTCATAACAGGAACGTATTCCTATAGGGTTTACATTGCCCCAGTATTCCCCCGGCTGTGGGTGAACAGCAGGATTACCGTATACTTCACTGGTCGAAGCCTGAAGCACTCTGGCATTTACTCTCTTTGCAAGTCCCAGCATATTTATCGCACCCATTACGGATGTCTTGATAGTCTTTACCGGATTATACTGATAATGTACCGGTGATGCCGGACATGCCAGATTGTAGATCTGATCGACTTCTACTAAAAGTTCCTTCGTTACATCATGACGGATAAGTTCAAAGTTATGACAGTCTAAAAGCTTCTCTATATTTCCTTTTGCGCCTGTAAAAAAATTATCGACACAGATTACATCATTGCCTTCCTTTACAAGTCTGGCACAGAGGTGAGAACCTATAAAACCGGCTCCTCCCGTAACTAGGATTCTTTTCATCTTGCCACCTCCGATGTCGTATTTTTGATTTCATATTTACGGACACCGATCTGATAATACTCAAGTCCGTATTCATTTACCCTTGCCGGGTCATACTGGTTTCTTCCGTCAAAGATAACCGGCTCTTTCAAAAGCCTCTTTATTTCATAAAAATCAGGGCTTCTGAACTCCTTCCATTCAGTTATGAGTATCAGTGCGTCTGCATCTTTTAATGCTTCATATTTATTGTCAACATAGCTTATGTTTTTGTTATCTTTTAAATAACATTCCTTTGCCTCTTTCTCAGCTTTAGGATCATAAGCTTTTATCTTTGCTCCTGCTTCCGTTAAGAGTTTTATTATCGTGATTGCAGGTGACTCTCTCATGTCATCAGTATCAGGCTTGAATGCAAGTCCCCATGCTGCAAAGGTCTTTCCTGTCAGGTCATTTCCAAACCTTTCCTTGACCTTGTTTACGATAACCGTTTTCTGGGCATGATTTACATCCTCCACCGACTGCAGAAGTTTTGACTCATATCCATACTGACCTGCGGTTTTTATAAGTGCCTGCACATCCTTTGGAAAACAGCTTCCGCCATATCCGCATCCGGGATAGATAAAGGAAAAGCCTATGCGCCTGTCACTGCCGATCCCTCTTCTGACCTTATTTACATCTGCGCCTACTCTTTCGCAGATATTTGATATCTCATTCATAAAGGATATCTTGGTTGCAAGCATTGAATTTGCCGCATATTTAGTCATCTCTGCGGATGCTATATCCATAAAAATAAGATTATCATTGTTCATGAAATAGGGCTTATACAGCTCCCTCATTGCAGCTTCGGCACGCTCACTGTCAACTCCTATAACTACCCTGTCAGGCTTCATGCAGTCTGAAACCGCACTGCCCTCTTTAAGGAATTCCGGATTTGAAATCACATCAAATGTAAGAGATGACTGCCTTGCATCAAGCTCAGCCTGAATTACCGCCCTTACTTTTTTGGCTGTACCCACCGGTACTGTGGATTTATCAACCACATATACATGATGCTTCATATTTGCACCAATACTTTTCGCAACCGCAAGCACATATTTTAAGTCCGCCGAACCATCCTCACCCATTGGCGTTCCGACTGCTATAAATGCTATCTCTGCTTTTTCAAGAGCCTCACCTGTTTCAGTAGTAAAATTCAAACTGCCCGAAGCCGAATTTCTCTCTACCATTTCAGAAAGTCCCGGCTCATATATTGGAATGATACCCTTTTTTAAGTTCTTTATCTTTTTCTCATCAACATCCACACACCATACCGTATTACCCATCTCCGCAAAACATGTTCCTGTGACAAGTCCGACATAACCGGTTCCGATCACTGCTACCCTCATAATCTGTTCTCTCCTCTCTCCTCTATCTCGCTGAATCCTCTAATGCCTCTTTGATCACCTTATCCATATCCATGTATCTGTATTTTCCAAGTCTGCCTCCAAATATCAGTCCCTTTTCAGATTCTGCAAGCTTTCTGTATTTTTCATATATATCAGCATTTCTTTCATTGTTTACCGGATAATAAGGCTCATCACCCCTGTTCCAGTCGATAGGGTATTCTTTCGTGATAACGGTCTTATCCGGATTTCCTGCACCGAATAAAAAGTGCTTGTGCTCAATGATCCTTGTAAATTTATGATCTGTATCTGTGTAATTCATTCCGGCAACACCCTGGAAATTTGCCATATCCAAAAGCTCGGTCTCAAATCTAAGGCTTCTGTATTCCAGCTCTCCATAACAATAATCAAAGTATTCATCTATCGTTCCTGTATAAACGACTTTGTCTGCAAGCTTTCTTAAACTCTCTCTATCCGAAAGATAATCAGTTCCAAGTCTGACTTCTATCCCATCAAGGATTTTTTCAACCATCTTTGTATAGCCTTCAACAGGCACTCCCTGATAGGGATGATTAAAATAATTGTTGTCAAAGGTCAGTCTTACCGGAAGTCGTTTTATGATAAATGCAGGAAGTTCTTTGCAGGGGCGCCCCCACTGCTTCTCTGTATATCCCTTGATAAGCTTTTCATAGATATCCGTTCCGACCAGGGATATTGCCTGTTCCTCGAGATTTTGAGGATCTTTTATCCCGGCCTCTTCCCTCTGTTTTTTTATCCTCTCTTCAGCGTCTGCCGGAGTCTTAACATCCGGCCAGATCTTTGTAAAGGTATTCATGTTAAAGGGAAGGTTATAAAGCTCTCCCTTATAATTAGCCACAGGACAGTAACGGAAGTGATTGAACTTTGCAAAACGGTTAACGTATTGCCATACATCCTCTTTATCTGTATGAAAGATATGCGGTCCGTAAATATGAACTTCTATTCCTTCTTTCTTTTCAGAATAAATATTTCCTGCGATATGATGACGCCTGTCAATGACAAGACATTTCTTACCGGCATCCGTTTTCTGCCTGGCATATACTGCTCCGTAAAGACCGGCACCAACTATCAGATAATCGTATTTCATAAACTCTCCCATCAAAAGTCTCTCTTTTTAGCTATTAAACTCTATTAATACTCTGCATTCTCATGCCATTCCCATGCATGTTTAACTATCGTGTCTATATCAGCATATTTAGGTTCCCAGCCAAGCACTCTTCGCGCCTTCTCACTGCTTCCAACAAGCTTTGCAGGATCGCCTGCTCTTCTATCTGACAAAATAACCTTAAAATCTTTTCCTGTAACTCTCTTAACAGAATCCACTATCTCCAGCACGGAAGTTCCTATCGTATTTCCCAGATTAAAGAAATCTCCCTCTCCGCCATTTTCGAGATAATGAAGTGCCCTCAGATGTGCATCTGCAAGATCTGTCACATGTATGTAATCCCTGATACAGCTTCCATCCGGAGTATCATAGTCGGTTCCAAAAACTTTTATATCAGCCCTTTTACCTCTTGCCGCATCTAAAACTAATGGGATTATGTGAGTTTCCGGATCATGACTTTCACCAATCTCTCCATCGGGATCAGCTCCTGCTGCATTAAAATATCTTAAAACTGCAAACTGTAAGCCGTATGCTTTTTTATAATCCTTAAATATCCTCTCAACCGTCAGCTTTGTCATCCCATAAGGGTTGATCGGGTTCTGTGGCATCTCCTCTGTTATCGGAATTTTTTCAGGTTCACCGTAAGTTGCACAGGTGGATGAGAAAATGATTTTCTTACAGTTATGCTTTCTCATCACTTTCAATAAATTCAAAGTATTCACTACATTATTGTAATAATACTTTTCAGGCTCATTTACAGACTCTCCAACATAGGCGAAAGCTGCAAAGTGGAAGACAGCTTCTATATCATAAGTAGAAAATACTTTTTCAATATCTTCTGTATTTGATAAGTCACCTTCTATGAAAGTCCCCCATTTGACAGCTTCCCTGTGCCCGTAAATGAGATTATCAAATACTACAGTCTCGTAACCATTTTTATTTAATTCTTTATTTATGTGAGATCCTATATATCCTGCCCCACCGCAGACAAGTATCGCCATTAGAAATCAGTCTCCAGTATTTTTTACTTAAATATTATTCATTAAGTTTCTATCAGTTATTTTTTTATTATCTGAAAAGCAGTCTTCCAGTATGATATATCTTCAGATCATTTAAGTTCGCCATAAAATAAAGTGTTGTCAGGCTTTCGCTCATATATGCCGTATAACGGTCATGCCTGTCAGCTCCCTTTGGCTCTGATATTTCCTCTATCCTGTCCAGTATTGGATAGAGCCATGCACAATAGTCTGCAAAAACAGACTTCTTAGCAAGAAGCATGTTGTAGTTATAAAATTCATGCGCCTTAAAGACTTTATCAAATACTCTTCCATAGTCAGGATATAATTTCTGAACGACCTGCTTTAATATATTCCAATCCTTCTCCTTCACATACCAGCTGTGCTGAATCTCTGCATTCGGATAATGTATCATCGGGAACGGAAGGACTGCGTCTACTTCATTTTCCTTAATCTTTCTCAGATCATCATCTGACAGATCAAGAAGCCTTCTGTAATGACAGATTCCGACATAATCATCATCTGTATTTAATCTGTTTTTCCAAACCCAGTAATGGGCTGTCATTTCACAACGGTTAGGATTTTTTTCGGATATGTTGTCACCCTCGTTATCATAAAAATCCGCCTGTCCTTTTATATCTATCCCATTTTTAACTGCCCCGTCACAGCCGAGATATAATCTTTTTATATAGTCTGGGAATTTCGGAGGATTATTTAAGGGTTTATCTTTATAAAATGATGCTGCGTAAAAAGTTATATTTGGAATTTCCTCTTTCTTATTTTTTAGTTCCAAAGAACGGACCGATCTGAATTTTCCTTCAGATTCAAAATATTTTTCCATCAGATCAGCTTCCATTTTTGAATCAAGCATGATTGGATTCTTAAATCCATTAGATTGAAGCAACTCTTTTATGTCCGGATGAATTAGTTCCGGAACTGCAGCATATATTTTTATCTTTTGCTTTTCTTCATCCGATAATAAAGCAGCTTCTTCTGATAAGGCCTTCACCGGTATTCCAAATATTTCATCAGCATTTTCTTTTGTATCCGATACTAAAAAAGCTTTCATTTTATCTTCCGGCTCTTTTTTTAATAAAGCTTTATATAAACCTGCTGCCGTAGCTTTTGCTCCAAAAATGTAATAATCCAAATCTTTTCCCCCGAACTTACAACTACCTTGCTCTTACAACAGCATCAAATGAAATATTCTGTGGGATATGTTCATCCGTGTCTGTCCAGTAAATAACCTCACAATAGTTCGAAAGCAGCAACTGCGAATACCAGTATCTTCCGACCATTCCCTTACCTACTAAAACTATCCTGCTGTTTTTCTTTATATCCTGATAAGGCACCTGAAAACGTAAGGGAGCTGTCGTCATGCTTCCTCCCGATGCCCTTGCCGATTCGAAAATAATCTCTTCCAATGTCTTCGTAGTTATAAGATGATACCATTCCCATATCCGCTCATCGTGGAAATATCCTTCCGGAAGATTTTCAGCCTCCAGCAAGGGAAAAATCTCTTCCCTGTATTTTTTATAAAGAAAGTCAGCTTTTTTATACTCTGTCATCCTGTCAAAATACTCTCTCATAAGACGTATCGAGACATTTAGATAACTCTGCTTAACCTCTTCCCAAAAACCAAGTTTCTTAAATCTTTCTACTACCGTATAAACACCTTCATAAGCTGCTTCCGGATGTCTGGTCTGCGAATCACACTGGCTGTTCCCCGTCCCCACGCGATAGTTAATAAAAGCCCTGTCGATGACTGCAACCTTTTTTGCTAAAACCGGAGCCAGCATTGAGATATCCTGGTCATCTGATATCGGGATCGGAGTAAATGAAAGGTCATTGTCTACTAAAAGCTGCCTCTTAAAAAGCTTATTCCAGGCATAATTATCAGCTATCTCACAGATATATCCCGGGCATTCCCTCCAGTTAAAAGAATCCTTATCCGGTGCATAGTTTAGATCCGGATGGGCTAAATTTCCGGTAACCTTTTTTAACTCATCGTCAAAAGTCCTGCCCCTGCAGATAACAACTTCTGCTCCTGTATCAATAGCTTTTCGTACCAGGGACTCCACCATATCGGCTTCGAAAAAATCATCACTGTCAAGAAACTGGATGTATTTTCCTCTGGCATTTTTAAGTCCCATGTTCCTCGCAGAAGCAGCACCACGGCCTTCGTTTTTTTTTGAAAAAACTCTCACGCGACTATCCTTTGAAGCATAGTCTTTTAGGATTTCCAGAGAATTATCTTTTGATCCGTCATTTACACATACGATATCCAGATCCTTCCAGGTCTGATCTAAAACAGAGTCCAGACACTGACTTAAATATTTCGCAGAATTATATACAGGAATAACGATGGATACCGTATTTTCTGGCATTATTCTGTTTTCATTTTCAGTATCATTTTTCAAAAAAATTCTCCTGTTTCTTGTCTATGAAATTCCATTAAATATCAAGTTTTCAATTTCTTAGAAATTCAAAAAATCTGATTTTAGTTTTTCTAAATCTCATATGGCATTAAAATCTTTTCTTCCGGGATTCCCATCTCAAGAGCTTCTTTTTTTATCTCCTCAAATCTGAGATGGTGTGCGATCAAGAGATAATCATATTTCCCGGTTTCCTCTTTCAATGCAGAAGGTAATGAAATGGTTAAACCTGCAAATTCCCTCCCCGTCTTATCCGCTGCCTTATCAACCACAAGTGTAAGATTTGCATCAGATAGACTGATCATTTCTGCAAAGGTCTCTCCAAGCATCCCCGCTCCCCAGATCGCATAATTGGAATTCTTTTTTATGCTCTTACGTTTAAGAGAAGTCTTCTCATCCGTATCCGAAAGATTTATAATCTTTTCCTGAATCCATGAATCCTTAAATTCCTTTAATGACTTCATATCTGCTATCCGATCAAGTCCTGTCTTTCTAACCGATAATGCAGTCTTACAGAAAAAGATAAATCCATTTCCTAAATGCAGTGTTCCCGGATTAAAAATCCTTTTACCTATCATGGATTTCAGTTCAGAAATATCTGCATTCTCATCCTGTCTCAAAAGAACCCATTCCATTCCGGCAAAAATATTTTTAGTTGAAGTTTTTGAAATAATAGCTGCAAGATTTCTTCCGAAATCATCTTCGCCTTTAACTAAGACTTCCTGATAATCCATCTTGAAAAGGACTGAATTTTTCTCTTGGAAACGATCCTCATATTTGGCTATATAGCGATCTCCCACTACAAACCGTTTATCCTCCGGAATGCTTTCCTTATCTATGACACCGTCTGTAATTTTTACAGGATTTATATGTCCTGACTTTAACTTTGGACTCTCCGTCTTTTTAAGCATTTCATAAACTGAAGGCGAAACATCATCTGTTTCTTCCTGTGAGTCTCTTGTAAAGGTCCGACCCTCTAATGCAAAGCCACATATCTCGCACCAGTGAAGTTGTTCTCCAAAATTCTCAGGTTTTCTCTTCCACCAACCTGGCTCTATCTTCCAGCCACCAGGCCCGTCAAAAAGCATATCTAGTGCTCCGGCTATTTCACAGAAAAAAGCACCTTTGGGAGTTATCGTCGCGCTCCAGCTGTTCTGTATCCAGCATTTATCACGAAGCTTAAACCATTCCTCATCCGGAATATTCAAGTCCTTCCTTGAAAAAAGTCCCGGTTGATGGTAGGAAGGATTTAAGTGGTCATTTAAGTATTCCACAGAAAATGTATCCTGAATTACTTCATAATACTTTCGGTAGGTCGCACTCATATTTGACCAGAGCCCTGCCCCATGCTTTCTCATGTAATGGCTTCCGTCTGCTCTTTCAGATACCCTTTCACTTCCAAGCTCACGGTCATGAATGCTGTGAATAAAATCTTTCTGAGGATAAAGAAGCCTGTCACCGCCTGATGGTTTTCCAAACTTTTCCCTCATGTAGTCTGCAAATCGTTCAAACTCAGGATGAAGTGTAGGCTCACCACCGATAAGTCCCGTAACTCCTTCAAAGCCCTCCATTGAATCCACTGCTCTCTTAAAAGTCTCAAAATCCATGAAAAAAGGCTTTGCGTGATTTCCGCAAAACCTCGTACAATTTGAGCAGCGCATATTGCAGGCATTTGTAATATCTATTTGTATAAATTCCATGTCTGACGGTGAACGCATAAATTAACCCCTATTTCCAACAAAAAAACTCCTGATATAAGACAATTTCATACCTTACATCAGGAGTTCTTATTCTTTACTTACTCAGAATTAACATTAAAACTTACAATTTACTATTAAATACCAACATTCTTTTTATATCATCAATAGTTGCACCGGACTCTATTGCCTTTAATATTTCTCCGTCCCTTTCCTCTCTGCCTTCTTCTCTGCCTTCTTCTCTGCCTTCTTCTCTGCCTTCTTCCTTAAACATCTCCATCGTTTTGGCTTCATCATATTCTGTCAGACACATATCTGTCACCTCCGCTTTGTTTAATTCAATACATTTGCGAATAACGAAGTTTTCAGGCATATCACCAAATGCTTTATCTACTGCCGGTTCAATCTCCATAGTTTTATTGTTAAGTCTTATCCTATCAACAAACCATGAATACTCATACAATGGCCGGCATTTTTTTAGAAGTGAACTTCCTCTCTCATGATTAATATTAATCATCCTTACATTCACCTCCACATCAGATTCTGAAATAATACTATCTGAATCAAATGAATCAGATAAACGCAGAATCTTGTCTTCATGATTCTCAATACCATTGTAAAAAGTAACAAGCTTGGGAACAGGAAACTTTATTAGTCGTTTACCATAAATGTTCAAATTAAATTGATGTATATATTTATCATATATCTTTCCCAAATACATCAACTGTCTAACCGGCATATTCGGGTTATATGTAGACTGCTGTTCATATAAACTCAGAACGCTGCTTAACAAAAAAGAAACATCATTCTTCATCCCCATATACACCGCATCCTTAAGAGTGTTAAATACTATATCCGACTCTTCAAGATAATTTGTTCCATTCAGGGCATTGTAAAGCTCAAGCGTCCATTTTCTGTTTTCTTCTCTCCCAAAAAGAAAACAAAACAGCCTATCCTTGTGCTCTCTATTAATTTCTTCACCCATTGTCCATTTCCTTCCTCTTTCATTTGCAGAATATGAGTTTGAGAAATCAATAAACACACGTTCGCCTATATATTAAATATACCACAAAGAACTACTCATGTAAAGATTCAAATTGTCAAGGTACATAAGTCGTTACTGTTCACAGGCAAACTGCGCACTCCGCTGCGCAGTTATGCCACAATAACTCTGACTGAACACTGGGTTTTGCCCATTGCCGTAGGCAATCTTAAATGGCAAAACCCGTTACTGGAGCACGCTGAAAGCGTGTGAACAGTAACCATAAGTCTATATTTACTTCGTAACTGTTCACACCTTGCAGGTGCGCAGAGCTGTGTGAACTGTAACAGAACATTAAATAAAATCTTAACTCTTAACACCAATGCTCTCGATCATCTCATAAGGCATCAGTATTTTACCCTCATCAATACCCATATTTAAAAGATCTTTCTTTATTTCATCGAAAGCGGAATGGTTTGCAATTAATATTGCATCAAAATCATTTCTCTGCTCTCGCAGAATCTCCGGCACAAATATGGGAATTCCTCCAAATTTCTCGCCTTGTTTTTCTATTGATTTATCAATAAAGAAACTGACTTCTCCACCAGATAGCCTTACTGTCTTTGCAAAATATTCACCTAGAATACCGGATCCCCAGATTGCATATGACTTTCCACCTTCTATCAGATCACTTCCGATTCGAGTCATTTCTTTAATATCAGTCACATCAATTATCTTTCCATTCTCCCACGAGTCTATCAGCTCACTTGAATCTGACATATGCGCTATTCCGTCAAATCCGATTTTTCTCAAAGATAAAGCTTTTTTAGAAAAGAAAAGATAATCCGTTCCTTTATGAAGAACGCCCGGATTAAAAACAGAATTTCCTAAGAATTCTACAAGTGTAGTTATATCCGCTTTGCTGCTAGTCCTAATTAAAATCCATTCCTTTTGACTTTCAGTAATAGCTTTATTCAATAGCTGTCCGAAATTGTCAGAACTCTCGACAATAAACTCATCATAATCAATATCAAAAAGAATGGAATTTTCTTTTTGAAAACGATCCGCATAATTTTCTATATAGCAGACTCCAAATATAAAGGGTGGTCTCTCCGCCTTGGATTCTTCAGAAATTTCACCGTTTTCTATTTTCACAAGATTAATATGTCCATCCTTAAGCTTAGGACTATCCAGTTTTCTAAGCTTTTCATAGACAGTAGGGGATACATCATCTACTTCCTCTTTTGCATCCCTGCTGAAAATGTTTTTCAAAGCAAACCCGCATAATTCACACCAATGAAGCTGATCCTTAAAATCCTCCGGTTGTCTTTTCCACCATCCCGGTTCAATTTTCCAGCCACCCGGGCCATTAAACAGCATATCCAAAGCCCCGGCAACTTCACAGAAGAATGCTCCCCTTGGCGTAATCGTTGCACTCCATGAATTTTGCATCCAGCAATTATCTCTGAGCCTTATCCACTCCTCATCCGGAATACCTAAATCTTTTCTTGAAAAAAGTCCCGGCTGATGATATGACGGGTTAAGATGATCATTTAAAAACTGGACTCCAAAAGTATCCTGAATAACCTCATAATGCCTCCGATATCCGGCACTCATATTTGACCATAAGCCTGCGCCCCGCTTTTTCATATAACGGCTTCCATCTTTGTTTTCTATAATCCTCTCAGCTGAGAATTCACGTTCCTGCATCTTATATATAAAATCTTTTTCCGGAAAACACATGATATCCTTCTGTTTTCCATAATCTTACTATGAAACGAAAAAATATTCAGAAGAAGGTTGGTGATCTTATGGGTGGACATGTGATAGATTTGCCGGAGTTCAAGATTTATGATAATGGAAAAGCAGATGGAATAGCTGAAGGAATACGAATTTTCATCGAAGATAAGCTAGAGGATGGAATTCCGGAAGAAACTATAGTTGAAAAGCTCAAGAAGAGATATGATCTGCCGGAAGAAAAAGCAAAAGAGTATATCGAACGGTATAGGTCAGCTGTTGAAGTAAATAAATAAGAGAACGTTAGACTTCCGATGTAAGGTATGAAATTTATCTTATGTCGGGAGTTTTTATTTTAAGTAATGTTGCAGGGAAGGTCATGTATAGTTGCATGGCCTTTTTAGGTGTCTAATTATTATTGGGAAACGTTAACAGTGACAGGCAGTGCGTCTAGAGAGGACGCTTTAGATAATGGATGGAAACCCCATATGGTAAGGAATTAACCACTCCACCATTAGCAAGTCTTGGAGCCGAAGCGGTAACGTTAGGTTTAAGCGTAGTGCGCCAAGATAAGGGCGTACGTTCTAACTGGTGAGAAGCCAGTATGTTAAGGTCTAGCCAACCAACATTAGCGAGTCTTGGGTGGGCGTTGGAGACGGCGCCTGCCAAGCGTAGACAGCAAGATTGTAGGGTTGGGCAAATACGGCTCCGAAATGCTAGTCTGGGAAGCTGACGCCTCTACGCTGGCGGAAAGCAACAGAGAGGGTATCGCTAGGGCAAGATATCACCTCTTCCCACGGAGTACTAGTGCCAATCATGCAAAACATTGTGAACGTACAGTCAACTTGGGAGACCCACATATTCCCATAATGAAGTGGTATGCCGGAACAACCTACGCAGGGGAGAATGGTGACGGATATGTGGGAGTCATATAGCTGCATAGTACCTGAGAAGGCGTGAAAAGGAAACTATAAGCGTTGGAGGAAAGGCGGCTACATAAAGTCATATCAAAAGGGAAACATAGTCTTATACTCAGTGATAGGAGAAACTATGGGAACGCAACTGGAGAGAATATCACAGATGTCAAGAGAAAATCCAGACATGGTCTTTACATCAATATTTCATCTCATCAACAAAGATCTGCTGAAAGCATGCCATACAGACATGGATGGAAAGAAGGCTGTTGGTATTGATGGAGTTACGAAAGAAATTTATGACAGCGAACTGGATGATAATCTTGACACACTGGTCTATAGACTCAGGAACAAGTCTTACAGGCCAAAGCCGGCAAGAAGAGTAGAAATTCCTAAAGACAATGGCAAAACCAGACCTCTCAACATATACTGTTACGAGGATAAACTTGTACAGGATGCATTGAGAAGGGTACTTGAGGCCGTTTTTGAACCATCATTTTATAACGAAATGATGGGATTTAGACCACATAGGGGATCACGAATGCATGTAATTTAAGATGCTCTAATTGCACAAGGTTTTGTGGGAATCACAAGAAGCCTTTTTTAATGGACATTGAAACATTCAGAAAGGCTGTTGATTCTTTGAAGGATTTTGATGGTGTTACAGGCATTATCGGAGGTGAGCCCACCCTTCACCCAGACTTTGAGAATTTTGCGTTATATATGCAGAGTGTACATACGCAACTCTGTGTGTCAATTTTATGATAACACTAAGTGATATCGCCGACAAGTTGCCGTTCTCATTTTCCTTATCTAGTCTTGCGCGTATCTTCTTATATTCCTCAAGCAGATTGGAAAGTTCCTGGATGTCTCCATCGATCATATCCAATTTGTTTTCATATTTGAATATATAGAATGGGATTAACATATAAAGCCTGTGTTCAAATATTTCATCTATGCTATAATCCCATATCCTTAAGAATGGAACTTTATATGACGCAGCATTTCCATCTGGCATTTTTAATTCTATAAGAGCATTCTCTGGAGTGCGTTCAGTTTTTCTTAACAGCAAAAGTCCTGTATTTGGAAAATCAAATATGACCTTATATAAGTCTCCCTCAACATCTGTTCTGGCTATCTGTGAATCATACTCGAATATCCTTATAAGAATTGATCCATCATACCTGCTGCTTTCGCATTCAATGTGATATTTCTTGATCATTTCATCAAATATGATTTCAAAACTGGAATCAGTTATCTTCTTTTCCATTGATCCATTCTTGTGTTCTATGAATTCTTCATTTCGTAGTCTTTTGATAATCGCTCTTTTATCATATTTTTCTCCAAATATATGATTTACAAATGGAATCAGCAGATCATCACATTTTGTTTCCATTGTCCTGAATGCATCATCATACGGTGTCGACGATTCCATAGGGTTCTCTTTCTTTTCTTCTGACATTTATTCACCTCAAATCTATTTATTTGCACTCAATTCATGCTTAGATCAGAGTTGCGAATAGAGCTAGGAAAAGTTTCAAACAATTCTATTACACATCGATTACCTTATGATCATGGGAAAATTGGCGAACGCCGGAATCTAATCATGAGTTGAAATGCCTAGATATAATATCATGTTAGATCACCAATGTAAAGTATGAAATTTTCAATGTTCAGAAATCTATATTCAAATTTAATCTGTTTTCCTTAAAATTGTTTATAAAATCCATCCGTAAATTTTTATTAACTTATCTTCTTAACATCCTCTGCAAACATTTCAATCTTTCTTTCACATCCAAACATACTTATTGTTGAATGGATTATTTTACTAGACTGATTTATGTAATCTACTGTAAAGATCCTGTCGCCGTAGACTTCCGGATACATGATCCTGTCACCTACATGTATAAGTAGATCAGTATCCAATTGATAACTGTTATCCGCTAATGGCTCTTCTAAATCCTTTTTTCTTTCCTCCAGCCATGGCAGGCGGGGATCTCCGTCGCCCCATAGTCCAAAATTTATTATTCTTTTCTTTCCAAATATCTCTGCTTCTATAGTTGCATAACGATGTCTATATTCCATCTTTGTTATATATTTATAATAATTTTTTAACGGCCCGATAACTTTGTCTATACGATTTGTTTTTGACAGGTGAACATAGCTCACATGCATGACACCATCATCAAGAATGCTTTTCAAGAATTCTTCATCTTCTTTACCAATCGGTATAAAGGTTTTCTCAGACTCTTTATTTTCTCTGCTTCCAAGTATCTCCGTAAAATAGGGAATTCTTTTCAAAGCTTTATCTACTTCCATTGGATTGTCGGTATCTATCAAAATATATCCCGGCAAAAGCCGACATAACATGATCAGACACTTTTCTTTTCTCCGCCTGACACTTTCATAAACTGGAATGATACAATCCCTGTAATATTCTTTCTCAAGCCTGCTTTCTATCATAGACTTCAATTTCTGCTCATCACCACTTTTTACTCTTATCACATACCACATATTTTCTCCCTTTTTTAGCAAGCTTCGCCACTCCGCATATCCAATGATATGCAGCTTTTCTACATACAATATGACCACACTTTTGCAGCATCGGTACTCACCCCATACCTGCATCTAATGTTTATTAACAGAATCGAATAAAAAGCAATCTATTTTTTCGTAGATTAAGTCAATCTACGAAATATTCGCAAATTTGACAAGGCCTAAAGGGCTCTTTTTTTTTTGCAAAAAATACAGAGCCTTTGCCCAAAAGGCATTGGCTCTATATGCTTCATTGAATCTTATAGTCAGCGAATATAATTTGACAAACTAATTAAAACTAATTAAAATTCCAATAACTAATTAAAACTAATTAATTCTTAAAGAACTAATTGACAATAATTAAAGGATGGTTAACTATGAGCAATCCATACAGCCTGACATTTGGAAAAATCCCATACGAATTAGTATCCAGAGATGCTGAAATTCTGGAAATGATAGATAATTTCAGAGTATTTGCAAGTTCATACCAGATGATGCTTATTGAGGATCTTCCGATCAATTTGCAAAAAACCCGTCCTGATCATTATCCGATCTGGACGGGTTTTTTAATTCTATATAATTTATTTTTCCTCGCAATTGGTCTGCGATACGATATATATCGGTCTTCTCTTGGTTTCGAGATAGGTCTTTGAAAGATAAAGTCCGAGTATTCCCATGCAAAGGAGCTGGATTCCGGCTATGAAAACTACGATGGTCACTGTTGAAGCCCAGCCTGCAACAGGATCTCCGAAATAGAGCCTTCTTGCAATGATGAATATCATTGATATTATCGATACAAAGAAGCAAATGCAGCCAATGAGTGACGAAAGGGTCAGCGGGAATGTTGAGAATGCAACTATTCCTTCAAGGCTGTACTTAAAGAGCTTCCAGAATGACCATTTTGTCTCGCCTGCAACTCTTTCTACATTTTCGTATTCCAGCCATTTGGTCTTAAATCCGACCCAGCCGAAAAGTCCTTTCGAAAAGCGGTTGTATTCACTCATATCAAGCAGTGCATTTACAAATTTTCTGCTCATGAGACGGTAATCTCTTGCACCATCTACCATGTCTGCCTGCGAAATATGATTCATTATCTTATAAAACATTCTTGCGAAGAATGAACGTATCGGGGGTTCACCTTTTCTTGTGACCCTGCGGGTTGCGACTGAATCGTAGCCCTGGTTTTTCACGACATCGTACATCTCCGGAAGGAGTGACGGCGGATCCTGCAGATCTGCGTCCATCATTACCACGTAATCTCCGGTGGAATTTTTAAGACCTGCGTATATGGCGCCTTCTTTTCCAAAATTTCTCGAGAATGATATATATCTGACTCTCGCATCTTTTTCTGCAAGTTCTTTCATTTCCTTAAGCGAATCATCTTTTGAGCCGTCATCAACAAAAATAAGCTCAAATTCGACATCTTTCATTTCTGCTGTCGATTTAATAAATTCTTCATAAAAAAGCGGTATACTTTCCTGCTCGTTATAACAGGGTACTATTGCTGAAATCTTATCCATCTTCTTCTAACTCTCCACTATTACAGCATATCACAAACATCATTCATAATAACACGAATAAAGTAAATCTTCAATTAGTCTAAGTCGCTAATTTTATACAATTTAGCCTATTATTACATGTTATAATCTAAAGGTAGTTGTATGCTTGTTATTCTTTAATGAACAGGAGGATTTCTTATGGGCAAAATGATATTCTGCCGTTGTCAGAAATGCGGCAACTTCGTAACCTTTATTGGCGACAAAACAGCCTGTACACCCAAGTGCTGCGGCGAAGAAATGAAGATTCTAAAGGCCAATTCTACCGATGGTGCTAATGAGAAGCATGTTCCCGATGTTAAGATCGACGGCGACAAGGTCTGTGTACAGGTGGGCTCTGTTATGCATCCCGCCCTTGCAGAGCATCATATTGTTTTCATATGCCTCGAAACAGAAAACGGATGCCAGATGCACTATATTACCCCCGGCGACGAGCCTAAGACTGAATTTCTCCTGAATGGCGAGAAAGCCGTTGCTGTTTATGAATATTGCAACCTCCACGGTCTTTGGGTTAAGGAGCTTTAAGCAATAAATTCAATCATTATAAAAAAGTGCCTTCGGCACTTCAACTCCCCTGCCCCTCACTCATGAGGGGTGGGGTTTTCTTTTGCTCCATTTTCATTCATAATAGTTATATGAACATACTGCAAAAAATCTTTACCGACTACTATGAAACAATTATTTTCACAATGAAACCTCGCTCATCTGTCATTGAAAACATCGACAAGATGATTAATTGTGGCAATCCAGACTTTGGTGGTGCCATGTATGGATGCCCGGATTGCGGAAAACTTAAATTTGTTCCCTTTCGCTGTCACAGCCGCTTTTGTCCTTCATGCGGAAATAAGTATTCCATGGAACGCACCACTAACATGTCCTTCAAGCTGATTAAGGTCAATCATAGACATTGCGTTTTTACCATTGCCGAAGATCTAAGGATTTACTTTTTACAGGATCGTTCTTTACTTAACTGCCTGTTTCATGCTGTTAACAGTGTTATTTCCCATATGTTCCGCAAAATAAATAAATCAAAAAATTTCACTCCCGGTTTTATCATGGTCCTGCACACTTTCGGACGTGATCTAAAATGGAATCCGCATATTCACTGTCTAATATCTGAAGGCGGTTACAGTGACAACGGCGAATGGCGAAACGTAACTCATTTTAATTACAAGCTTCTTCGCAGTTCATTTCAAACTGCACTTTTAAATGAATTAGAACCTTATCTTGGCTCTTCCTTTAAGAAAGTCAAAGCTGCCTGTTATGACAAAAATAAACAGGGCTTCTATGTTTATGCCAAGCCCAACAAATGCAACCCTACCACCGTAATTAAATACATTGGACGTTACCTTGGCAGACCCGTCATTGCAACTTCACGTATTGACAAATATGACGGTGATTATGTCACTTTCCACTACAACCGCCACGAAGATGACAAATATGTAGAAGAAACCATCCCTGCAACCGAGTTCATTGAACGTCTGATACGGCATATACCTGAAAAACACTTTAAGATGATACGTTATGGTGGTATTTATGCCCGTCACAGAGACATTGACAAAAATCTTAACCGCGCCATTTCAAAAGAAAAGCACTCATTTCTTCGTGGCTTCAATAAATGGCGTACTGCACAGCTTTCCGCGTTCGGATATGATCCTCTAAAATGCGATTGCGGTTCAACAATGCTGTTCCTGGAACTATATTTTAATCATAAGCGCGTTTCTCTTGAAGAACTATACGAGAAAGCCATGTCCAAGTCTCGTGGATTGCGTTCATCTGCATAACTTTATTAATCCGACTATACTTGGTATAATCCTTTCAGGAGGATACCAACATGAAACAAAACATTGAGAAACTGCGCAAAAAGTACATGGATAACCCACCAGAAGGTTTTTCTCCCAAGGACATTCGCAATATGAGCGAGGATGAACTTTTGGATTTGGATTATTTCTTAAATGATGACGAACTTGATGACGATTTTGGAGAAGATGGTTTCTACATCTTTTAATTTCCATACCGTCTGTTTGTCATGCATTCCTTCATTATTCATTTCAATTTAATGTCCGAACGTACGTTAGGATTTGTTGTCCAAAAAATTGGAATTTCCTATAAAGTAAAAAAGAACGCATAATAAAAGACCCTTATGAAGATTTACCACTATCTTCATAAGGGTCTTTTTTATGCGTCAGCTGCGCCGGATTTATGAAATTTTAAATATGCTCACAGAATCTTTTATCGCATCAGATCCGTTAGCAACAGCATCTGCGCTGTTCTGTACATCCGAACTCTTTGATGCAACCTGCTCTGCACTTGCTGTCAGGGCATCCACTGTAGCCGATACTTCCTCCGAGCTTGCTGACTGCTCTTCAGATATGGCAGCAACATTGGTTGCTATGGTATTTACATCTCCCATGATCGAGATCATCGTCTTCATGGTTGTACCGGTGTTATCAAGATTCCTAAAGATCTCCTCAAATGTCTTTTCTGCTGTTGCAACAGACTCCGTGCTCTTTTTGATCGCATCGACATTTTCAGTTGATTTCTTGGACAGTGCAGCAATCTGCTGTGCTATATCTCCTATGATCGCAGCTATCTCTGTTGTGGCATTTGCGCTGTCATTTGCAAGCTTTCCGATCTCATCTGCAACTACAGCAAATCCCTTGCCGGCCTCACCAGCCCTGGCTGCTTCTATAGATGCATTCAGTGACAGGAGGTTTGTCTGACCAGCTATGGAATTGATCATTTCAATGATATCCGTTATCTTCTTTGCCGACTCGTCAACCGAAACAACTGCTGTATCAACTTCGCCCATAGCCTTTGCAATAGAAGCCATGCTGTCTGTTACAGCCCTCATGTCATTCTGGCCTTCTCCCGCCTTAGAAACAAGGTTCGTCATGATCTCATTTGTCTCATTACCCTGATTTGTAAGGTCGCTGACCTTATTGGCAAGCTCTGTTGCGTCATTGGCAAGCTCTGTAACCGCATGTGCCATTCCATCCATCGTTTCCTTGATCTGGTTCATGGAATCAGCCTGTTTCCTTGCCTCTTCTGTCAGTTCATCAGCTACTGTCCTGCTGACACCTGCTTCCTGCGAAAGCTGTCCTGTCACGTCTCTCATGTTTGACAGGGTTTCTCTCATATGGGTTATGAACTTTCGCATATTGTGGTTCATTACGCCTATTTCATCATTACCGCGTTCTTCTATTTCAATGGAGAAATCATTGTCGGTGATGCTCATGAGATTCTCCGTAAGCTTCTTAACCGGTTTTGCAACGATCGCATATATCAGGCTTCTCATGACAAATCCGATCACAACTATCATGACCACTGCCAATATAGTGCAGATTATCAAAAACTGATTCAGTTTTGCAAGTATATTGCCCTGATCCACTGTAGAGATAAGTGTCCATCCTGTACCCGGTACGTTTTCGCAGTCAACATAGATCACATCCTTGCCGGATTTCATTGTGACAACTGTAGATGTGCCCTTCTGCGCTACGGAATAAATCTCCTGTATATAAATATCATCCGGATGATCTTCAACAGATGTTCCGTTATATTCAGCATCATAGAACGAAATGATCATATTTCCATCCATGAGCATGCTTTTACCTGTTCCCATCGGCTTTAATCCGGTAACAGTTTCCATTATCTTGGCAAGGGAGAAATCTGATGCCGCAACACCATGTCTGCCATCCTTAACTGTGATATCCCTTGAAATCGGAACAACCATTGCATTTGTAACCATATCAAAATAAGCTGAACCCACAGCAAAGCTCTTATGCGTCGTACCATCCTGGTACCAGCCTCTGGTCGTACAGTCATAATCCGCATCCGGCACCCATCCGCTCGGGTCAACCCAGTCCCCATTATCAAAACCTATATATATTCCGTTTTCAGCACTTGCATTAAAGGTTTTTGATAATTCGAGGAAAGCCAGCAGATCAGCATCGTCTTTGAAATCTCTTGTCTCGAGAGTCAGTGCCATGGCATCCGCAGAACCGATAAACTTTTCAATATCTGCTCCTAAAATATTGGCATTTGCAATACTTTCCTGCTGAAGATTATTCTCTGACAGCTGTTAAATAATCCCTCTTGCCTGCATGGAAAGAAATACTATCATAAATACAATAAGTACGCCAATAAGCGGTATCAGGATCTTCATAAGTTTTCCGCTTATTGTCTTAATCGGCTTGTTATGGGCAGATGCTTCCTTTTTTTTGATTCCTTTCATATAACTTCCCTCCTGGTAAAAAAGTTTACAATATCCCATTTAGCAAATTTTCTTATTCTATGTTAATAATGCACAATTCCCACAAGTCTCAAGAGCGTCTGTTATTGTTATTATACAAAATAATCCATTATATTTGTTGCATGTACCCCATAAAAAGCAAAAAAGAAGTTACTGTTCACAGGCAAACTGCGCACTCCGCTACTCTGTACGCTATTTCACTAAGTGCTGAAGCACTAAGTGAAATATGTGTGCGCAGTTATGCCACAATAACTTTGACTGAACACTGGGTTTTGCCCATTGCCGTATGCGCATAATACTTAGCGAAGCAAAGCTGAGCTTAGTATATGCCACACAGAGGGGGCAATCTTAAATGGCAAAACCCGTTACTGGAGCACGCTGAAAGCGTGTGAACAGTAATAAAAAAGTGCCTTCGGCACTTCAACTCCCCTGCCCCTCACTCATGAGGGGGTGGGGTTTTCTTTTGTTCCATTTTCATTCATAATAGTTATATGAACATACTGCAAAAAATCTTTACCGACTACTATGAAACAATTATTTTCACAATGAAACCTCGCTCATATGTCATTGAAAACATCGACAAGATGATTAATTGTGGCAATCCAGACTTTGGTGGTGCCATGTATGGATGCCCGGATTGCGGAAAACTTAAATTTGTTCCCTTTCGCTGTCACAGCCGCTTTTGTCCTTCATGCGGAAATAAGTATTCCATGGAACGCACCACTAACATGTCCTTCAAGCTGATTAAGGTCAATCATAGACATTGCGTTTTTACCATTGCAGAAGATTTAAGGATCTACTTCTTACAGGATCGTACTCTTCTAAATTGCTTGTTCCACGCTGTTAACAGTGTTATTTCCCATATGTTCCGCAAAATAAATAAATCAAAAAATTTCACTCCCGGTTTTATCATGGTCCTGCACACTTTCGGACGTGATCTAAAATGGAATCCGCATATTCACTGTCTAATATCTGAAGGCGGTTACAGTGACAACGGCGAATGGCGAAACGTAACTCATTTTAATTACAAGCTTCTTCGCAGTTCATTTCAAACTGCACTTTTAAATGAATTAGAACCTTATCTTGGCTCTTCCTTTAAGAAAGTCAAAGCTGCCTGTTATGACAAAAATAAACAGGGCTTCTATGTTTATGCCAAGCCCAACAAATGCAACCCTACCACCGTAATTAAATACATTGGACGTTACCTTGGCAGACCCGTCATTGCAACTTCACGTATTGACAAATATGACGGTGATTATGTCACTTTCCACTACAACCGCCACGAAGATGACAAATATGTAGAAGAAACCATCCCTGCAACCGAGTTCATTGAACGTCTGATACGGCATATACCTGAAAAACACTTTAAGATGATACGTTATGGTGGTATTTATGCCCGTCACAGAGACATTGACAAAAATCTTAACCGCGCCATTTTAAAAGAAAAGCACTCATTTCTTCGTGGCTTCAATAAATGGCGTACTTCACAGCTATCCGCATTCGGATATGATCCTTTAAAATGCGATTGCGGTTCAACAATGCTGTTCTTGGAACTATATTTTAATCACAAGCGCGTTTCTCTTGAAGAACTATACGAGAAAGCAATGTCCAAATCTCGTGGATTGCATTCATCTGCATGACTTTCTTAAACAGTCTATACTTGATATAATCCTTTCAGGAGGATACCAACATGGAACAAAACATTGAGAAACTGCGCAAAAAATACATGGATAACCCACCAGAAGGTTTTTCGTCCAAGGACATTCGCAATATGAGCGAGGATGAACTTTTGGACATGGATTATTTTCTAAATGATGACGAACTTGATGACGATTTTGGAGAAGATGGTTTCTATATCTTCTAATTGCCCTATCGTCTTTTTATCATCCCCTTCCTTTGTTCTTCCCTTTTCATTCGTTCGAACATATGTTAGGATTGATTGCAAAAAAAATCGGAATTTCCTATAAAGCAAAAAAGAATCCGGCTCATCACCGGATCCTTTTTAGGAACTGTCAATGTCATCTAGTCAAATTCATATATTGCCACACCGAACGGTGCAAGAGGGAAACCTATTGAATAATCGCAATTATCCCAGGATATCTTCTCTGTCTTAAGAGTTTTAGGAAGCAGAAGTCCTGTTCCTCCAAAACGTTTCTCATCACTGTTCAATACAAGATGAGCTGTTGTATCTTTTAAGAATCCCATGCGGTAATCATCTCTTCTCACGGGTGTGAAGTTTACAACTACTGCGAGATTCTTCTTTTTCGTATGATCCATTCTTACGAATGAATAGAGGCTCTTCTCGGTATCATCGGCATTTATCCATCTGAAGCCTTCTTCTTTATTATCAAGCTCCCATAATGCAGGATATTCACGATATATCTCAAGAAGCTCTTTAACGTAAGCCTTCATAGCTGCATGAGCGGGATCCTCAAGGAGGAACCAGTCAAGCTCTCTTGCCTCACTCCACTCTCTTTCCTGGGCAAATTCCTGTCCCATAAAGAGAAGCTTCTTGCCTGCATGAGCCATCATGAAGCCATATCCTGCTCTGAGATTGGCAAATTTCTGCTCCTTATCTCCGGGCATTTTATTGAGCATTGAGCACTTAAGATGTACTACCTCGTCATGCGATAATACAAGAATATAATTTTCAGCCTGATTATAGCTCATGGCGAAAGTCATCTTGTAGTGATTATCTTTTCTGAAATATGGATCAAGGCGCATATAATCGCAGAAATCATGCATCCATCCCATGTTCCATTTAAATGTGAATCCGAGACCACCGTCTTCAGGCTTCGATGTAACCTTCGGCCATGCGGTGGACTCTTCTGCGATCATTACTGTTCCGTGGAACATTCCAAGGACTACAGAATTCAAATGCTCGAAGAATGCGATAGCCTCGAGGTTCTTATTTCCGCCGTAACGGTTGGGAACCCACTGACCTCCCTGCTTACCATAGTCGAGATAAAGCATGGAAGCGACCGCATCAACTCTGAGTCCGTCGATGTGGAACTCTCTCATCCAGTAGATTGCATTTGCAATGAGGAAATTCTTGACCTCACTCTTGCCATAGTCAAATATCTTTGTACCCCAGTCCGGATGCTCTCCCTTTCTGGGATCTGTATATTCAAATAAAGGCTCTCCATCGAAGTCTGCAAGACCGAATTCATCCCTCGGGAAGTGTGCCGGTACCCAGTCAAGGATAACGCCGATTCCATTCTCATGGAGTTTGTTTACGAGATAACGGAAGTCGTCAGGGGTTCCGTATCTGGAGGTCGGTGCATAATAACCGGTAACCTGATATCCCCAGGAACCATCAAATGGATATTCTGAAATACCCATAAGCTCGACATGGGTATATTTCATATCCTGCAGATATTCAACGATCCTGTCTGCAAATTCACGGTAGCTGTACATTCCGTCATTTTCAGGGTGCGGATGGCGCATCCATGAACCCATGTGGCACTCATATATAGCAAACGGCTGACGGTTGGGATCCTTCGTTTCTCTTTCCGACATCCATTTTGTATCTGACCATTTAAAGTTTGAAAAATATACTCTTGAAGCTGTGCCCGGACGAAGTTCTGCATACTGTGCAAATGGATCTGCCTTGTAAACTACTCCGCCGTTTCTCTTCTCTATGCAGAATTTATAGAGTGTGCCGGACTTTATACCCGGTACGAATGTCTGCCAGATCCCAAGCGGCTCGAGACGTTCCATCCTGTTTCTGGAGGTATCCCATTCATTGAAATCACCCACCAGACTGACATTTCTGGCATGAGGAGCCCAGACTGAGAAGTAAACTCCCTCAACTCCGTTCTCTACAGAAAGATGAGCTCCGAGTTTCTTATAAATATCATAGTGTGTACCGGTTCCGAAATAATACTGGTCATCATTTGAGATGTAGACCTTTTCAGGTTTTTTTTCTGCTTCTGAATCTTTAAGCCACTGCGGAACTGCAGGTGCTGTAGGCGGTGCCTCGATAGGAACCACTTCTGACAGATTCTTTTCTTTTACAAGCTTCTCTTCCTCTGAAAGCTTTGCTGCTCCCACAGATGCGTTTTTAGCTGATGACTGCTGAGCATAATTTCTGTTTTTATTCTTGTGCTTGCCCATTAGTATAATGCCCCCGTTTTATATTTATATTTTATTTTTAAATTGAAAAATCTTTTTCCCTCAATACTATCAGATCATTGTCATCATAACGTTTGCCGACTATAAGGTCTATCAAATGACCCGGTGTCCTTCTGTCTGCGTGGTTTATGGCGCTGTCAACAATTTTTTCAACTTCATTTATGTTTACTGAATGATCTGCTGTCTGCATTTCATCGATACGGGTATAAAGAGCAAGCACGCCCATATCGTCGATAGCATATTCTCTCTGCCTTGCGTATTCCCTTGCATGGAAAACAAGATCGTCATTCGTATAAGTTGGAATATTTATATTTACATTAAAGAAGTCTTCCATCCACTCATGTGATGCCAGTGTTTTTTTCATTGTAAGTCTTGCATCTTCAAGGAAGAGAACAATGTTTGTATCCTGGTTATCGAGCATCTCTTTTATTGTCTCAAGTGATTTTTCACTTAAGTCTCCGGCTCTTTCTATGAGCAGGGCTCCGGTATCAAGAGATCTGATGGCTTTCTTTATATCTTTTTTATTCAAAAGGTCTGACTTTATCTTTGCGATTTTTCCAAGGAAATCCGGATTTGTCTCCCTTAGATCGTTTGCGAGTGCACCGGCAAGACGTACTCTGGCTGATTCCTCGTTTCCGGTTATTATGACATTTCCGCGGTTTCCGACCATCTCGATATTATCGAGAGCTGATTTTATCAGCTCCGGAAGTTCATGCATGGCAAGGAAATCTGCAAAAATTTCTTTTTCCTCATCAGTAAATCCGGTGACCTCCTTAGGCTGAGGAGCTTTATATTTCTTCTTAGCCTTAATTTCGGCATCATCATTTTTCCTGGATTTTTTAACTTTGCGTGCTTTCTGGGACTCTGCCTTGATTTCCTTCGGTCTGTCATTTTCCCTTATCGAACGCTCTTCAAATTCAACTTCCTCATCCTGCTCATAACGACGCTTAAACTGCTTGCTTTGCGCAGTTTTTCCGGCAGCTATCTTCGGAAGCTCATCTTCTGCTGTCATTTCTGCAGTTATATCTCCCGGAAGCTCTCCGGTCATTTCTGCAGTTATATCTCCTGGAAGCTCTCCGGTCATTTCTGCGCTTATATCTCCCGGAAGTTCTCCGGTCATTTCCGCAGTTATATCCCCTGTATATTCAGCAGTCTTTTTAGCCTCGCTGACAGGTCTCTTTCTTTCCTCTGTTTCAAACGGAATTATCCTTTCCTCTTTTTCATGGATAGGCTGTCCCGTTCTTTTAGCAAATTCAGCAAGATTTTTTCTGATCTCATCCTGAAGGTTTACTGTGCTGTAAACACCGGTGTTAAAAGGCTTTATTTCTATTTCATCAATATTTATCCTGTTAAGGATCTCCTGATGAGGTATTCTCTTTGTGGGCTGATCTGAAACATCGACGCTCTTTATTTCTATCGACATTGACGGATCGGATTTTACCGGTGCTTTCTCCGGAAGCGGTTCCGGCTTTGCATCTTCAAAGCGAGCCTCTGACTCGACTTCAGCTTTTGCCCTGGCTTCAGCTTCTGCATTTACTTCTGTTTCTGTCTCAGGCTCTGTTTCCTCAGCTATTTCTTCAGCAGTTTCTTCTATTTCTTCTGCAGGCTCAGCTTCCTTGACTCTTTCTCTGACCTGAACTTTTTCAGCCTTCTGTAATTTATGCGGCTTAGTATCCCTGACCTCGTCTCCGAGCCTTAATTCTGCTTCTTCAAGATCATTCTCATCACCGTTTTCTTCCAGTTCTCCATTAGAACGAAGTTTGGCACCGGACTGATTGTATTTTCTCTGTTGATCTTCTGTCAGGCTGACATGTTCCATTTTGAGTTCCATAGCCTTTGTGACATATTTGCCCCGTCCAAACCAGACTATAAGCTCATCACATTCGTCTATGCAATTCTTTTCCTGACCGTCTAAATGATATAGATAGGCAAGTTCATAAGCCCAGCGCTCATCATATTCTACAGCTTTTAATTTCTTCAAAAGCTCTATGCATTCGCCGAGTCCTACTCCCTGTGACCTGTATAATTTGTATTGAAGTATATATACTCCGGAATCACCTTTAGCCAGACGCATATATTCCTTCAGATATTTTACTGCATCCGTGATCTCCCCGAGTTTTATACTGATCTCACAAAGCGCATAAACCGTAGTCCTAAGCTCAGGATTACGATTATACATCATCATAAGGATGCCCTTCGCATCATCATAACGTCTGTTAACTTTGTAGATTTCACTGACCATTCCGAGCATAGAAGCACTTCTGACTCTTCGCCAGTCAATAGTATCAACTATATTCATCGCTTCATAGAAATCTTTGCTCGCTATCAATGATTTTATCTGTGCCACACGCACTTTATATTCATAACGATCCAACTCTTTATACCCCTTACTGCCTCTTTAAAACTGAATTGTATCCATTCTTCGACATAAGTTTAACACAGTGCTCAACTACTGTCAAAAACTTGTTGACTTTTTATATCAACCGTGTATTTCTTTTAAAATTCCTGTTAATTTTGCAAATTCTTCAAGCGAAAGTTCCTCTCCCCTTACGGTAACTTTTTTATCAATTCTTAAAATAGAACTTTCAATTTCTTCTTTTGAAAACTGAAGAAGCGGAGAATTCTTTAATGCATTTGCCAATGTCTTTCTTCTCTGGTTAAAAGCTGCCCTTATAAGGCTGAACATAAGCTTTTCATCCGCCACTTCCACCTTTGGTGCCTTTGCCCTCTCTAGATGAACCACCGTAGAACCAACCTTTGGTGCAGGTATAAAGCATTTAGGTGAGACCTCCGCCACAATCTCAACATTTGAATAATACTGAACTGCAAGCGAAAGCGCCCCGTAATCTTTGCTTTTAGGCCCCGCCTTCATCCTGTCAGCAACTTCTTTCTGAATCATAACCGTTATGGAGGCGATAGGCGCATGACTTTCGAAAAGTCCCATTATTATCGGCGTTGTTATATAATATGGAAGATTTGCAACTATATGAAAAGGCTTACCGTCATTTTCCTTTGCTGCAAGCTCGTTTAAGTCCATTTTAAGGATATCATTATTGATCACCCTCACATTATCGTATTCTCCAAGAGTCTCTCCCAGCACAGGAATAAGCTTATCATCTATCTCTACGGCTATTACTTTTCCTGCCGCTTCACAAAGATGCTGTGTCATGGCTCCGATTCCCGGTCCTATCTCAACTACGAAATCATCTTTTGTCACGCCTGAAGAAGACACGATTTTCTTTAATATATTATCATCTATCAGAAAATTCTGTCCGAATTTTTTCTTCAGGACAAAATCGTATTTCTGCATTATTTCTTTTGTTCTTGATGGATTTCCAAGATCAGCCATAGGCTTAAAAACTCCTTAATTTCAACTTATTCTTCTATCCTGTAAAGTCTCAGCGCATTCTCATAGGTCTTTTCATAAACCTCATCCACGGATATTTCCTTTATCTCGGCAATTCTTTCTGCAACATTCGGGAGCAGATCTGACGAATTTCTCTCTCCCCTATGGGGTGTCGGTGCCAGATAAGGGCAATCCGTCTCCAGAACAAGAGTTTCCAGCGGCATTTTTCTTACAACTTCTACCGTCTTTTTAGCATTCTTAAATGTAACGACTCCGCCAATGCCCAGGAAAAATCCCATTTTGACGTATTCTGCCGCTATTTCGGGCGAATATGAAAAGCAGTGAATTACTCCTCCGATCTTTCCGGCATCCTCAGCTTTCATTATCTCAAGCGTATCCGCTGCTGCATCCCTCGAATGTATCACTACGGGTTTATTTGTCTGTCTGGCAAGATCCAGCTGCCTTATAAACCATTTTTTCTGTATTTCCGGAGCGGGATTTTCTTTCCAGTAATAGTCAAGCCCTATCTCTCCCACTGCCACTGCCCTGTCAAAAGAACTGAGCTTTTCTCCGATCGATACTATATCATTTTCAGTGATATCTCCGCATTCGCCCGGAATTATTCCCAGTGCTGCATAGGATTCCTCATGTTCTTTTACCAGATTAAGACAGGTATCCACTGATTTCAGGTCAGAAGCAACATTTACAAAATGTCTTACCCCTGCTTCCCTGATCTTTTTTATTGCATTTTCTCTGTCTTCATCAAATCTGCTGTCGTCATAGTGCGCATGTGTATCAAAAATTTTTATCATTTTCCAATTAATCCAATTAATCCAATTCTTCCATCTCTTCTTCGATCCAGTCACATCTCATAGTCAGCCAGTCTTCCAGCCATTCGATCTGACTATCCCAGGAATTATCTCCGTAAACTTCCGCAACTTTATTGCTTTCCTCTTCTTCGAGCACATCCCATCTGATGAAATTCATTTCGGCATCATATTCTATATTATATGCTCTGTCGGCTACTTCATCTGCCGCCTTCTCGAAAGCTTCTTTTACTCCGTTCTCGTAGACATCTTTCATAACCTCAAGGAATGTTTCATTTTTCAATAAAGCCGGATAATAATCTCTCGCTCTTGCAGTCCATCCCGTAGGCCATAAATAATCTTCCTCCAGGAATGGCATTTCTATGATCCCAGCCGTTCTGTCATAGTCCCAGGCAGGTCCCATATACATTTTGCCTTCACTTGAAATCCAGTAGAGATAAACACTTCTTCCTGTTGGATCAGTGGTTTTCGAAAACTCCTGCAGCCAGTAATATTTTGCCACTGACTCCACGTCCAGCAGTGAAAGATCCGATTTGCTGTCGTAAAGCTGCTCCATTGCATCTATAAGGTATTGCTCTGAACGCTTTATTTTTTCGCTTCCGCGTACGTCCCTCAGTTCTCCGTAAAGCTTTTTGAAATTACCTTCTCCCTCGGCATCTTCATTCAGATATGCCAAAAATGAAAATCCGTCAGCGTCCATTCCTATACGATATAAGTAATCACCGTCTCCAAGCTCTACCCTGTTTTTCGCATTTTCTACTTTTTCAGCCAGAGAATATACTCCGCGGTATTCTCCGTTTATAAAGAGATTAACCTCCTTGATCTCTGCTGTATAGGGCATGCCCATATCTGCTGCCAGATTTAAGAATACCTCATTTCTTAAAAGCGAAAAGTCCCCGGCATTTGCAAGCAATACCCAGGTCTTTGCCTCACCCATGTTAAGGAGATCTGTGGATTTCTCAAATTTTATCTGATATGATTTCTTATCTTCTTTCCAGGAAGTATTTCCGCGGCCACGCATTTTTACTACGCCATCGATTATATTTCCCTCATAATCATCCATTTCGAAATATGCCTTTGTAGAAACATTATGATCCTTATCCGCCTCAACATCCTCGAGTGCAGGATATTCATCATAAATCCCTAAATTTATACTCGGCAGATCAGACTTCATAACTGTCACATTTATTCCACATATCTCCATATCAGCCTCTGTGAAATCATGCTGAACTCTTTTCAAGAGAGCTCCATCCTCGTCAGTCAGGTAAAATATTAATTCTGACTCATCTGCTGTCTCCGGCAAAAAGATATATGCCTCATCTTCTTTCATATATGCTTCTACGTCAAAATACATTCCGGGGTTTTCCTTTGCCCTGACTACGATTCCGGAAAACTCATCCACTTCTGTATTAAATTTTGTTTTTTGAGGAAGGTAATCTTTAACCGCCATGTATATTGAAAACGAAATAATAAGAACGCTCACCAATAATACTATAAGAAAAAGCCAGTCAAAGCCCGATTTTTTTCTTTTCTTCATATTAATTATTCATTCTGCAATTTAAAGCATCGGTGCCACCAGTCTCAAGAGGCTATGCTTTATCCTTACCGGTATGCTTCTATGCGCAATATACTTTTCTGTAACTTCTTCGCTTTCATCAAACATTTCCATAAAGTCATCGTATATTTCGCTTATCATCTTTGTTCTGTAGAAAAATACCCCGTTTTCAAAATGAAGATAAAGGCTCCTGAAATCCAGATTAACAGATCCTACAGTGGCCTTTTCATCATCCGATATACACATCTTTGCATGAGCAAAGCCAGGCGTATATTCGTATATCCTTACCCCCGATCTGACCAGCGGTGCATAATAGGAACGCGTTTCTGCATAAACCAGTTTCTTGTCCGGTATACCGGGTGTTATTATCCTCACATCAACTCCGCGTTTTGCCGCATCAGTCAGCTCCCTCATAAACTCATCAGTTATTATAAGGTATGGCGTAACAAAATAGCAATAGTTCTTTGCCATACGGACTATATTAAGGTAAACACCTTCAGCCAGTGGCTCCTCTGTCATTGGACTGTCCGCATAAGGCTGTATAAAGCCATCATTTTCCGGAAGGCTCACGGTCGATCCCAGATATTTTTCCAATGTATACTGATTATCAGTTTCTTTTATATAATTCCACATCTCAAGAAAGATAATGCTGAAACTTAAAACGGCTTCGCCTGTGATCTTTACACCGCTGTCTTTCCAATAACCGTAAGGTTTCGTGAAATGAAAATACTCATCTGCCAGATTATAGCCTCCGGTAAATGCGACACGTCCGTCTATTACTGTTATTTTACGATGATCCCTGTAATTCATGAAAACATGAAAGAGCGGCGATATAGGATTAAAATCCAGTATCTGGACTCCTGCCTCTTTCATCGCATTTATAAAATCACGGTTTATGAACATTATGCTTCCGACATCGTCAAATATAAGTCTTACTTCGACTCCGGCTCTTGCCTTTTCACAAAGCACATTAAAAAAGGGATCAAATCCCGGTCCATCCTGTATGGCATGATATTCCATAAAAATAAAGCTCTCGGCCTTTCGAAGTTCTTCCACCTGTGCCAATGCACCTAATGTCGGATCATTATAGTATTCTGCACTGCTGTGCTCCCATACCGGCATTCCCGATGCAGATTTGATATAGGAGCATGATGCCGCTACATAGCTGTCATCTTTTCTTATCTTATCTATAATTTCAGCATTTCCAACAGACAATTTTTTTACCAGATCATCTAACTCCCGATATTCTCTTTTCTGCCTGTCTATCGCGCCTTTTCTTCCAAAAATCACATACATGACCGCGCCCATCGGGCTGAATGCCAGCACAATGACAAGCCATGGCAGTTTATAGGAAGCATTGATATGGCGCCCGTAGACCGCAAGACTTATCATAAGCGGTATAAGTGCATAGGCTATTCTTATCCAGGGACTTTCTTTATAGAGAATTAGCAAAAGATAGGTGATCCACCATATCTGAATGCAAACTGATGCCAGGACGATCAAGATCCTGACTATGCTGACTTTAACATCGGTTTTACGTTCAACTCTGATTTTTGCCATAAATTCTTTACCTGTTTTCCTATAAAAAATAAGCATAGTCCGAGTATCTAATTATCCTATTATACTCTATTTTACAAAAAAATCCCACCGGCAAAGCCGATGGGATTTGGTTAACATATGATATTAATCACAATCGCGAACTATCTTCCTTACCTTGAGGACTGAAGGAGGAGCTACTGAGAGCTCATCTACACCCATTTCAAGGAATGTCTTTGTAAGCGATGTGTCTGCTGCAAGTTCTCCGCAGATTCCTGCCCAGATTCCTGCTGCATGTGCATTGTCTACTGTCATCTTTATAAGACGAAGTACTGCCTCATGATGTGTATCACAGAAATCATCAAGTGCTGCATTCTGACGGTCTATAGCGAGTGTATACTGTGTCAGATCGTTAGTACCGATGCTGAAGAAGTCAACTTCTTTTGCAAGAAGGTCAGTAATAACTGCTGCTGCAGGTGTCTCGATCATAACACCCTGAGGTGCATCTTTATAAGGTACACCCTGCTCTTCGAGCTCAGCCTTAACCTCTGCAACTATCTTCTTTATCTGACTGATCTCAGACATTGAAGTGATCATCGGATACATGATATAAATGTTTCCGTATGCTGCTGCGCGGAAGAGTGCTCTGAGCTGTGTCTTGAAGACTTCCGGTCTCTTGAGGCAGATTCTTATAGCTCTGAATCCCATAGCAGGATTTTCCTCATGACCGAGCTCAAAATAATCACACTGTTTATCTGCACCTATGTCCAGTGTACGGATGATAACCTTTTTACCGGCCATAAGCTCTGCAGCCTTACGATAGATTGCAAACTGTTCTTCCTCTGTAGGATATGTTTCCTTGCCGAGGTAGATAAACTCACTTCTGAAAAGACCAATTCCGCCTGCATCATACTGCAGTGCAGAAGCAATATCAGAAAGATTTCCAACATTTGCATAAAGCATAATGCTCTTTCCGGACTTTGTCTCAGTAGGTTTGCCCTTTAAGTCCTGAAGAAGCTGTTTTTTCTGATTCTGCTCATCAAGAAGCGCTTCGTACATCTTCATTGTTGTCTCATCCGGGTCAACAATAAAAATGTTCTTATCAGAATCAAGAATACCCATCTTACCATTCCAGCTCTCATTTACATCAATGTTTATGATCGCAGGAATATTCATTGTACGTGCAAGAATTGCCGTATGTGAATTTGATGAGCCCTTTCTTGTAACAAACGCAAGAATCTTCGACTTATCAAGCTGAACAGTCTCTGAAGGAGTAAGATCATCAGCTACAAGGATTGAAGGTACAGTTGCATCTACAGATGCTTCACCCTCTCCTGTAAGAATTCTGATGACACGCTCCGATATATCTTTTACATCAACAGAACGAGCCTTGAAATACTCATCATCCATGGAGGCAAAAGTCTCGGCAAAGTTATCTCCGGTAACAGCTACAGCATATTCAGCATTCATTTTCTGTGCTTCAATGATGTTATATACGGAATCATTGTAACCATCATCCTCAAGCATCATTGCATGTACATCAAAAATTTCAGCATCTGCTTCACCGATCTCGGTCTTTGTCTTTTCGTAAAGGGCTCTAAGCTGGCTTATTGCCTCTTCACGTGCAGATTCATAGCGCCTTTTCTCGCCTTCACTGTCTTCTGTATGTTTTCTTTCGACAACCTGTTCTTTCTTTCCAAGATAGGCAATCTTTCCGATTGCTATCCCTTCATAGATTTTCTTCCCTGTATAGCGTTCCATTAAATTCTCCTTAATTTTCTGGAATTACAGATTCTCTTCCATGAATTTTTTAACTTCGCTGCAAGCTGTCTCTTCGTCTTCACCTTCAACAGTAATCTTAACAACAGCATCTTTCATAACGCCCATTGCCATAATAGCCATAAGTGCCTTTGCACTTGCAGACTTACCATTATATTCAACCTTGATGTCACTCTTAAACTGCTTAGCGCACTTTACAAGTAATCCAGCCGGACGTGCATGTAATCCTACTTCATCTGTTATCTTATACTCGAATTCTTTCATCTTTTTCTGTTCTCCTTTTTCCTGATTTAGAACCTTTTTTGATGCCTACTCTTCGATAGGCATTCCACCTTAATCTACATTATAACAGAAAGTTCAACAATAATCATTAAAATTATTATGATTATTCATAAAATCTTGAATTAATCGTTACTGTTCACAGGCAAACTGCGCACTCCGCTACTCTGTACGCTATTTCACTAAGTGCTGAAGCACTAAGTGAAATATGTGTGCGCAGTTATGCCACAATAACTCTGACTGAACACTGGGTTTTGCCCATTGCCGTATGCGCATAATACTTAGCGAAGCAAAGCTGAGCTTAGTATTATGCCAGAGGGGGCAATCTTAAATGGCAAAACCCGTTACTGGAGCACGCTGAAAGCGTGTGAACAGTAACAACAATTGTATGCAATTGTACTTTGAAAAAAGCTTTGTCAGACAATTCTTTATGTTATAATGGTTTTGGATGAACTTTTTTATTTATTGGGGGATTTGAAATGGCAGGCAGCAGCGCAAAATACAAAGATTTTACATATCTTGCTCCGGGCGACATGATCATAGTCGGAAATGCTTTCGGCAAAAATTTTGCCTACGTTGATGATGTGGCAAAAACAGGAAGGATCATTCTCACCACCGGAGACTCTTTTTATCCTCTCGACGGACTGCAGGTAGGCGGCGATAAAAATCATCCTCAGCGCCTTTTTCACTGTACAGAAGAGGCTATAAGCGAGGTTCATAACCGTCAGCAGATCGTAAAAACGCTCCATCAGCTCAAAGAAATCACAAGCCTGACTTACGACCAGGCTATTATGATCGAAGCGGTATTGAAAAGTGACTGGGGAGAAGTTACCCAGCTTTTGAAAAAAATCCGCTGATAATTTGCCAAAAAGGGGCAGGGATGCCTTCGAAGTCTGAACGTCCCTGCCCTTTTTATTTTTGAATTCTAATTTTTATCAGTCGCTTATTACTCTTCTGATAGCCACCGGTGTACGGTAGTATGTATTCGATATCTTGATTCCTGTTTTCGGACTTGATGCATTTATTACCTGACCATTTCCGATGTATATCGCAACGTGATTTACACGGCCATACTTTGCATAAAATACCAGATCGCCCGGCTTCATCTCACTTGCGGATACTTTTGTACCACAGGTAGCCTGCTGTGATGATGTTCTCGGAAGATATATATTAAAGTGCTTGAATATACTCTGAACATATCCTGAGCAGTCAGCTCCGTGTGTAAGAGATGTTCCGCCCCATACATAAGGATTTCCAAGGAACTGTTTTGCATAGTTTACTATTGAAACTCTGACATCTGATACGCCTTCGCCGTATTTAAGTTCCTGAATTGAGATCGCTGTCTCAAGTTTTTCAACAAATTTGATATAATCAGCACTTATATAACCTTCGTCTTCATCGATCTCGATCTTGATCCAGTCGTCGCCCTCTTCACCTTCGGTTATTTCAAGCTCTTCATCCATGGGAACCATTGTAAGGATCCGTGCATCTGTATTGGGTTCCTCGCGGACATAAAGAGTAGTAGTGCAGACCCTTGCCATAAGCGTCTCAACTTCCCTTGCTCTTTCCAAGGCTTCATCTCCGGTAAGAAGGTACTCGGCCTTAACATATCCCTGCACCGATCCGGATTTTATATGAGCCCATTCACCATCGACATCTAAGATCTCACAGGCTGAATTCTTTCTCATCTTTCCGACAAGCTCTGACTCTCCGTCTGCTTTTTCTCTAATATTAAGGTTATCGTCTACCTTTGCAATACCAAGATTTTCATAGCCCGATATAGAGCCATCCTCGGTATTTGCAGCTTCTTCAAGCATTTCGGCATTTTCTTCTATAGACCTTACGGATCCGGCTCCGGCAGATATCTCCTCGGTGGAAGTTATTGCTTCGGTACTCTCCTCCGTATCGGTCTCAATATCTTCTTCATCATTTATTATGATCGCGCCGCTTTCATCCTCTTCTTCCTCTTCTTCGGCTTCTGTTGAGGACTCGACAACTGTCGCAACTCCCGCTGCATATCTTACTTTTGAAGCAGCAAAAACAGTTGCAGGTATAAAAACAAGCCCGATTGAAAGGGCTATCAATGATTTCTTAAACATTCGGATTTTCCCCTAATACACTTCTGTGTATTTAAAAAAATACATTAAATAACTACACAAGGATAATTATATATTCTCTTTGCGAAAAGCGTCAATATATTTTTAAGTTTCTTAATTTTTATTTAACATTTTATTTCTTAGCTGTAGCCAAAATACTTTGGTCACCTTTCTTTAGCCTCTGTTCACTTTTCTTTCACTTGAAAGCTTTTTTCTCACATGATAATATGATTTAGAAAAATTTCTATAAATTAAATATAATATGAGGTGAAAAATGAGAAAAAAATATGTTTCAAAGATCGCAGCTTTGACAACAGCAATTATAGTCGCATCAGTTTCTTTCAGCGGATGCGGTAAATACAATTCTTCAAATGTACCCGGAAATACCACTGCAACTGAAGAGACTCAAAACTTTGATGGAAATACTGATATTACAGCCGGCGTTGTAGATGATGGCGGATATTATTACTGCGAAGCAAGCCTTGGTGAAGCTCAGATTCCTGTAACCGTCGATTCATTAGGCTCATCTGTAAAGACAAGTGATTTTTCAAATGTCAGCGCTCTTGCCGATAAAAGTGAAAAAAACTTAAATGATGCAAGAGTTCAGTATCTTATGGATGCCTATGCTGAGGATGAGGAAACTGCAAATGAAGATCTCAAGGAGCTTTATTCAGATCCCGCACCTACAGATGCACAGCTTGCCGGCATCAAAGTATATTCTGACGACCTTGCAAAGGTTATTGCACAGTTTGGTATAACTTATTATGATTTTACAGCACCTTACATTAACAACAGTGAAGATTCTGAATCTATCTTTTTTGAATATGATTTCTATACAGATGATTACAGACTTTTTAATGTAGATGTGATGTTATCCGGAGATGAAGTTACTTCGATCGATATCTATGAAGACTATGATGTTGCAAGCAGTACCACAGAAGTAGCAACTGAGGCAGATCAGTAATAATAAAATAAATACAGTAAAAACGGATGCCATGACTGATTACGGCTTCCGTTTTTTATTTATTCAAATTCCTTTCCAAATACATAGTTTAAGTTCACGCTGACGAAAAGTCATAGGTTTTTGTTTTTTAGATTTCGCATCTTACGCCGTTCGCCTTAAAGTTCCTACGAGGAACGCTCTCGCTTTGGGCTCCGACGCAGCAGTACGTAATGCCGCAAAAAAACGCGGCATAAGTGCTGGCGTCTCGCACAATCCTCTTTAGGAACATTTAAGGTTCGCGGCTTCAGTTTACATTATCGTTTTTTACTTAATTAAATACTTACCAAACATATTTTTTATATAAGTAACTGTTATTGAAAACGTAAGTTGCGAGGATTATATGTTTCCAAAAGAGGGGCATGAAAAACGCCGGTCCTTGTTCCGCGTATTTTGCGGAACTAGTACCGCTGCGATTTTTCACTTGAAGCGAGAGCGTCCCTCGTTGGAAACATATAAGCCGAACAACGCAACTGGTGAAATCCTAAAAAACAAAAACCTATGTGTTTTGGTCACTCTAATATATGATTTAACAGATATAATCTGTTAAAAGGTACCGAGAAATAATAGCCGTCTGCAAAATCAGACGTATCTTCTATGACTTTTTTTGCGATCTTTATTCCGCTTTCTTCGCCCTCTTCCCTCGTTCCGTTTTCCTTAAACATTTCTATTATCTCGTCTGTAACGTTGATGCCAGGCATCTCATTTTTCATGAAAAGCGCATTTTTTCTGCTGACAAGGGGCATTACTCCGCATATCAGTTTTATCTCCTTATCAATCGCCTTTATCATTTCATTGATCTCTCTCAGTCTTTCCTTTTCCATATCTGAAAAAACGGGCTGACTTATGAAAAATCTTGCTCCGCATTCGATTTTTTTAAGAATTCTCTTTTTTTCGACTTCAATATTTTTTCGACCCTGATTTATCGCCCCACCAAAAACAATCTTGTCATTCTTAAATTCTTCTTCATTCATTTCGCTGATGACTTTCATGAGTCCCGTGGAATCAAAAGGAAATACACCCTTGACCGTCTGTCTCATAAGTGTCGGAACCGGGTCTCCTGTTATGATCAGCAGATTTCTGATGCCATTCAGATAAGCGCCCAATATCTCTGACCTGAGCGCGATCATGTTCTTATCCCTGCAGCATATGTGGGGCATTGTCCTGATCCCTGTATCATTCATTATCTTCGCTCCCATAAGGCATGAATCTGCCCTGGTTCTTCCTGAAGGTGAATCCGGAATGGTTATTATATCTGCCTTTAGCTCAGCTGCCGTATTGGCAGAATCCATCATTTTCACATCATCCGCTCCAAATGGTGGTGCAAGCTCTATTGCAAATATCTTCTTTGCAGAATCCTTTTCCCAGAAGACATTTTTCAGATCATTTACTGCAGCAGAGCTGTCTTTCCTGCTTTCATTTATGTCAGAAGAAGCTCCTCTGTCTTTCGACTTCTGTTCTAAGGATATCTTCTCATGAAGTTTTTTTATATAAAGCGGCGATGTTCCACAGCAGCCCCCAATGATATCAACTTTTTCTGCAATTTTTATCATTCGTTCTGCGAAATAGTCAATATTGTTTCTGAATATCGGTTTTTCCGCGCCCGATGCAGGAAAACCGGCATTTGGAACCGCTGTTATATAGCATCCGCTGCCAATCTGTGAATCCATGATCATATTTTCCATGGAGGAAGGGCCGATACCGCAGTTAAATCCACAGGCATCAATAAGCCCTGACCCGGATGCCTTTTTCGCAAGCTTCTGTCCGTTCAGCCCCAGGCTTGTATAACCATGCTGGTTTACACAGAACTGGGCTATTATAAAGCTTTCTTTATTTTTTGACTTTATATAAGCTGCAGTTTCAAGAATATCATCGACATCCGCAAAGGTCTCAAATACAAATATATCGATTTCTTCTTCAAGGAAAAATCCGGCTATTTTCTTATATTCTTCTGCCGGACTTTCATCACTTGTCCTGAAGGCAGATGCTATCGGTCCGATATCAGCAGCTACAAATATCTCTTTGCCTGTATTTTTTGCTTTCTCCGCCTCTCCCAAAGCTATACGGCATGCGGACTTTATATTCTTTTCAAGTCCTTTGAGATCAGTCTTTAATGAGTTCATATTGGACGCAAATGTATTTGTCCTTAAAAGCACGGCTCCAGCATCTATATATTCGGCATGGATCTCTCCCACCATCTCAGGCTTCTCTGTGTTCATGCTTTCAGGAAGCTCATCACTGTTATATTTGGTAGAAAAGTAGGTTCCAAAAGATCCATCGGTAAGTATTTTCTTTGTCTTAAGGTATTCTCTTATCTGCATCTTGATTTCATGCCTCCGGATTTGTTTTCTCAACATTGTAACACATATATACTTTAACGATAAACAGGAATGTGATAAAATCAATGATTAAGGATGCCTTTCGCTGTATTTAAGGGGAATCCAAATCGGGAAAATATAATCAGGAGGTATAAAAATGGCATGTTTTACTGTATCGGCAGCTGAAGCAGTCATCGTTTCAGCCGTCAAAAAAATTGAGGAGAAAAAAGAGTTAAAAGCAGCCGCAGACGGCATTAGGGAAAAAGAAGTTTCGATCCCTTTAAGCCGTAAGCTTGGCTGGCTCAGAAATATGCTCGGAGGCGGGTCTGCTCTTCTGGCTTTTGAACATATATGGCATGGAGAGATCAGTCCCTGGTTTCCATTTCTGACTGCAATGTCCAACAAGGCTGACACTATAGAAATGCTCAATGAAATTGCAACTGTCGGTGTCTCTATGGCTGTTCTCATTACAGCTGTCTGGGCAGTTATCTGTAAGGCAGCAGATGTCATTGTAAAAAGAGGAGCAGAGGATTCTCAGAAATCCACTGTTTAAGGAGGTAAATTCATGACTTTATTAATATCTGTTTTTGCCGCCATAATCACTACGGTCATATGGTATAGCCGTAAAGATGACAATATGCGGCTTGGTTTTCTTGTTCTCATGTTCTGGGGCGCATCGCTCATGTGGTTCGTAGATGCGATTTTTGAATATGCAGAGTTAAAAGCCGACTATTTTACACCGTCTGCAGCAGATATGTTAAATGATAGTTTTTTAGGAGCTGCTGTTGTGGCAGTCGCTCTTATTATCTGGCTTGTGCGTCTGCTCATCGCAGATCCGGAAGGTAAAATACACAGAAGCTTAGCAAAAAAGGCCTCGATCAATTGATCGAGGTCTTTTTTGTTAAGACTCTAAAATTGCTTCGCAATTTTTTCGTTGTGACTCGGATTGCTTCGCAATCCGAGTCACATGTTACAAAATTAAAAATAACTAAATTAATTCTTTACAATTTAATTAAATTATTGTAAAATGTTTTTGTTTTCAAACATTCCCACTCAAAAAAATTACGAAAAAAGGAGACGAAAATGATTAAGAAGTTCATAAGCAAGAAAATAGCCGGTATCATGGCTGCAGCCTTGATCGCTGTCCAGTTTGGTCAGCCGGCAGCAGTATATGCGGCAAATTCTTCGCTGACAGAGTATCACGAAGTTGTTGATTCAGCTGAGCTCCAGTCTGAGAACAGCCTTGAAACAGCAAGTGAATACTTAACAACATGCAGTTCAGGTTCTGTTTCAGGCAATCAGTCTACAGCAGAAGTTGCCAGCGGATTCGTTGTTACTTACCATCCGCAGGTTGAGTATTTAGGACACAAAATGAAATCTGCAGATGATTTTGGTATAAGCATAACCTACAACGGTACCACCTACTCATCATCAGATGTTAAACTCAAGGTTAAAAACGGCAAAAATGCCGGTACAGCAACAGTTACCGTTAAGTCTATCAAGAGCTTAAAGGGTTCTAAAAAGCTCCTTAAGGGCAGCACTGCTTTAAGCATTGTTATCAATCCTTACACGATCAGACACAGCAGTTCCGAGAATATTATCGGTTATGTTGCTTTCGGCAGCAAAAAGATCAAGTACATCAAGATCACTATTAACAATAAGAGATTTAAGATTCCGAAGAAGTTCTGGTCACAGGACGGAAATACTGTTACTTTCAGTGGCAACTATGATGGAACATGCTATTTTAACCTTTATTGATTTTTGATAAAACCATATTTCGCTTTATTGATCTAAGCAATAAAAAAACTTTTTATCTATAAGCCGGCTAAAAGGCTTAGATAAAAAGTTTTTTTATTTATCATTTTTATTTATCAGTTTCCAATTGTAGTTTCTTTTATGACAGACCCTGCAGGCTCTTTGATAAGCTTCTCTTCTTTGATTTCCTTCTCTTTTTTCTTATCTTCCTTATTGTCTGTTTCGTTTTCTGTATTGTCCTGCTCTGTATTATCTGACTTTTCGGAATCTACGATCGTTTCCTGACGTTCATTTTCCTTAGTTTCAGAAATTATATTTTTTTTTAAGCTGTCCTCATATATTTTTGACATATTGTCATTTGTGGTGTTTTTGCTATTATCTGCTTCAGTTCCGGAACCTTCGGTGGGATTTGTTGATTCCGGTATCTCTGTTTTTGTGGATTTATCCGTCCCAAGCACCGGCTGAACGGTCAGACCTGTATCAGTTGTTTTTTTCTCCTGTTTTTCTTTCTCCGCGGTCTTCTCTGTATCCTTATCAACAGTATGATTATCGAGAGGTCCGTTTATTGAAATACTGCTCTCAGGCTTTGACTCTTTTCCTTCATCCATAACTGTCTCAGGAAGTTCTGAGCCCTTCTTTTCCGCAGCATCATTTTCAACAACGATCTCTTCTTTTTTCAACGGCTCTGCAAGATCTTCTTCAGTCTTTTCCTCTGAAGCTTCTGCCGTAAATGTTATTTCTTCATTACGTGCTTCAATCTGCGCCTTTGTTGTTTCTTTGACTTTTTCAACAGATTCAAATTTCTTAAAACTTATTTCCTGTACAGGTTTCGCTTCATCATTATTACTGCTGGTCTTGACATCAAGTACCTGGTCAAAACGATTTACCGTATAAGTGATCTCTGTCTCGCCATCATCGCTGGTCTCTGTATAGCTTGTATAAGGTGTCACATATGCGTAGGCATATACACCTCCCGCCAGAACAAATACAGCTGCCGCTGCCGCAATAGCGGTAAATTTCCTGGAGAATCTGATGATCCCGGAACTTTTCTTAATTTCTATCGAAGCCCCTACGGTATATCCGGCATTTTTTATGGTTTCAAAGCTTCCGTCTTCTTTAAGGACTACAGCTTCTTTACCGCGTATTTCCATTACAAGCGCCTTCAACTCATCATCTCCTCTCTTATATATTTCATATAATCCTGAACTATGGGAAAATCTCCATCCATAATCTCTACTGCTGCTATTATGTATTTACGATGCGTCTCTATTATTTTACGGGGCAGTCCTGTAACTTTCATGATTTTTGCTATAGGAAGAAGTTTTTTGAGCCGTAATTCCGTCAATATTTCTTCATTCACCAGCACCGCCGCAACTGCTCTGGCACAGTCCCTGCGTGCCTTATCCTTCTTTGGACTCACCTTGCTCAGATCATAAAATCCAAATCCATAATCTCCAAAAATCCCATTAAGAGCATCGATCTCATCCTTTGCAGGATTTTCCGGATTTACGGATGCCGCTTTTGCGACTGACAGCTTAAAGCTTGCCTCCGGATCATCATCATCCGGATCTCCGTCAAAACATTCAGGAGTAACATTCATTTCCTCACTGTATTTCCTGTTTGATCTATAAAAGTCGGTAAGTCTGGATCTTATTATAAGTGAAGCATATGACGCAAAATTTCCTCTTTCAGGTGTAAAGGAGTTTATAGCCTGGTTGAAAGCCAAAAGGGCAAAAGACCACTCATCATCGGATTTTGTAACGAATCTTCCGATAACCCTGTAAGCCTCTTTCAATATGAACTTTTCATTTTCTTTAATAAATTTCTCTCGATATGCCGGATCAGAAGCCGCGGCAATCGCGTTTTCATTTAAGTTCTCTATTTTTCCGGTCTCCCATCTGTCTATTCTTTAGGAGGCAGTGGCTATCAAAATAAATCCCTATAACCCTTTTTCATGCCTCTATTATCTATGATACCACATTCCGTGATTAAATCGACCTTTTCAAAAAAATTTCACTCTTGCCAAAAAAAGATTAAACAGTTACAATACTCTTACTGATAAAATTATGTTTCAACCGACATAAATCAGAAAGATGGATTTATCAGAGAAATACACAGTTTTTTATTTTACAAGGAGGATTAAACAAATGGGTGTTGTTACTAAAGAAACTACCATTGGAGATATTTTAAGAGTTAAGCCTGCAGCAGTACCGCTTCTCATGGAGATCGGAATGCACTGTCTTGGATGCCCTGCATCTATGGGTGAGACCGTTGAGGAAGCAGCTGCAGTTCATGGCGTTGACGCTGAGGAACTCATCAATCGTATGAATGCGCTTCCTGATGAGGCATAACTAAAAATTTTTTTCAACACACAATTAACCCCCGGCAGATTTCTGTCGGGGGTTTCTCATTAGCATTTTTCAGTCTTTAGTTTTTAATCTTCATCCTCTTCTTCGTCTTCCTCGTCTTCGTCTTCATCCCCATCTTCATCCTCTTCATCCTCTTCTTCCTCGTCTTCTGATTCTTCCGAAGATTCAGTTTCTTCCGAGCTTTCTGATGATTCCGATGATTCTGATGACGATGATGAAGATTCAGAATCCTTTAAGGAATCCTCTGCAGTGCCATATCCGGAATATTTTCCTGTCCAATAGAGATAGAAAACGTGATGACCTATGATCGTGCCCTTGATTCCCGGAACTATAGTCCTGAAGAAAAGGCATTCTCCGATATTATTGGCACCCTTGAGTACTTCATCCGCTGCCTTCATACAGGTTGAATTTGCTCCCTGGGACAGAACGATTGCAAGTCGTCCCGAAGCAACCGGTTCAAACTGATTCGACTGATAGACAACACCTGTAATAGTATCCGGGAAAGCTCCGCTCATTACTCGGTTCATGACTACCGCGCCCACCGCTATCTTACCGGCATATGGCTCTCCTCCGGCTTCGCACTGAATGATAGCTCCCAAAAGAAGGCGCTCTCCTTCTGACCATGTAACCTCAGAAAGGCTTCTCTTCTTCATTGACTGGGATCTTCTTGCCAGTTCTTCTTCCTGCTTTAACTGCTGCTGAAGCGTTGCGACATTGTTTTTAGCCGCAATCAGCTTTGCCTCGTATGCAAGAGCCTCTGCCTCAGCCTCCGATATTTCCCCGGCGTAGACTGTTATGGAATTCTTTGTAGCAGTAACCATCTGCTTGACTTTATCCTGCTCGGCTTTTGCATCCTCATGCAGGGCTTCAAGCTCGGCTTCTTCCTCTTCAAGCTTTTCCTTCTCAGCTGTCGTATCTGCCACAAGATCCTTATATTTTGCCAGCATACGCTGGTCATATTCATTTACTCTCTCGACATACTCAGCGCGATTAAGAAATTCACCAAAGTCTGTTGTATTTAAGAAAAGTTCAAGGTAACTCTGGGTTCCCTGCTCGTATATCGTACGTATACGTGCTTTTATAAAAGCATATTGCTCTTTTTGCTTGTCGATGGCCTCTTCCAGTCTGGATGTGGTCTCCTCAATCTCTTCCTGCTTTTCTTTTTCCTGCTCTTCTATTTCTGCTAACTTTTCCGATACCTGTGTGAGCGTGCTGTTGAGTTGATTTAAGTTGCTCTGGAGTCCACTCTGTGTATCCTTAAGGTCTGAAACCTTATCTTTTGCCGTTGATACATCTTCCTCAGCTTCTTTCTGGGCATCTTTGGCATCCTCAAGTTTCTCTGATGTCGTTTTGGCAAATGCCTCAGACAGATCCGATGATGACATTATCATCGAAACGGCTATAATAAAGACCATCACAATTCCTGTGATCTTCTTTTTCATAGCTCGTCTATTTTACCTATACGTCTCTTATGACGCTCCTCATTTGAAAATTCAGTGTTTAAGAAAGTATCTGTAATATCGATAGCAAGGCTCTCGCCGATAACATTTGCGCCCATTGCAAGCACATTTGCATTGTTGTGGAGTCTTGTCATCTTTGCCATGTACTCGTTTGTGCAAAGTGCGGCTCTTACACCCTTGATCCTGTTTGCGGTAATGGAAATTCCGATACCTGTAGAACAGATAACTATACCATAATCCACTTCTCCGTTAACTACAGCATTTCCCACAGCTCTGCCGTATTCAGGATAATCGCAGGATTCCTCGGAATATGTTCCCATATCCTTAACCTCATAACCGCCTTCTTTAAGATGATCTATTAAAGCAGCTTTGAGCTTGAATCCGCCGTGATCGCTTCCAATTGCTATTGATGCCATTTTTAAATTACCTCCCTGGAACTTCTTTCCTCTTTTTCTTTGTCAGTTCATGCCTTAACTATTTTATGTCCCGCCGCTCTTATGAGGCGGTTCATTATTGCCATTCCCATTCTCGGTGTATCAAAAGCTTCGGTATAAATGACAGAAACTTCGAGCTCATCAAGTTCCCTCAATACAGAAAAGAGGTTATGAGCTATTGATTCCTCATCATTTCTCGAACCGACGTCTTTTATTATATCACAATTATATAAATCTTTCGTCTCGTCTGATGCAATTACTGCAACTTTTTCTCCCTTCTTTTCTGCTTCTTCTGTGAGAGAATTTATTTTTTCCGTTACAGCCTTTTCATCGCCCTCTACTATGTATAATTCACCCTTTGGCGCATAGTGCTTGTATTTCATTCCAGGTGCCTTCGGATGTGCTGATGCGTCCATGACACCGCCGATCGAAGGATCGACCTCTATCTTTCCCAAGACCTCTTCCAGCATTTCTATATTTATATAACCGGGTCTTAAAAGACAAGGTGTTTCAGAAGTCATATCAACTATCGTGGATTCTATGCCTATTCCCACGGCACCGCCGTCTATGATAAGGGCTATTTCACCCTTCATGTCGTTTAATACATGTTCTGCGGTTGTACAGCTTGGTCTTCCGGATTTATTGGCGCTTGGAGCTGCAATATAACCGCCAGAAGCCCTGATAAACTCCCTCGAGATTTCATTTACAGGCATCCTGACTGCTACCGTATCAAGGCCTCCGCTGGTTTCATAAGGGACTATATCTGATTTCTTAAAAACCATTGTAAGGGGACCCGGCCAGTATTTTTCTGCTAAAGCCTTTGCTCCCTCAGGCACTTCCCTTACTATCTTATCAAGAGCCTCTATATCCGCTATATGAACTATAAGCGGATTATCCGAAGGACGTCCCTTTGCCGCATATATTTTCTTTGACGATTCTTTATTTAAGGCATCTCCCGCAAGTCCGTAGACTGTTTCGGTAGGCATAGCAACAAGGCCGCCGGCGCGTATTATATCTCCGGCCTCTTTCATCAGTTCCCTGTCTTTTTCTTCGTCACCATATGCCTTAACAACTCTTGTTTCCAAAATCTGCTTCCTTTACTGCTGTTTTATTTCAGCCATTCATTCACTGCATCCCATACGCCTGATTCATCAAATCCCAGACGCCAGAAGGCTACACCTTCAAGCTCATATTTTTTCATGATATCGAGCTTTGCCTTTATCGAGTCAAGATCCTCGAGCCATACCTGATGGCTGCCGCTTCCGTCCTCTCCGTAATAATAATTGTATCCGCTGCTCTCATCCCAGGAACCTTCCAGAGAATGATTTGCAACAAAGGCTGATGCATCGCTCATGCCAACTGCCTGAGAATTAAGAGTTCCGTCCTTTGTAGTCCAGATCCTCGTATAAAGCGGGATTGCGTTTATTACCTTTGATTTATCTACATCTTCGAGGGTCTTTGCTATACCGTCATCAACAAATGATGAAGATGCCACAGGTCCGGCTTCCTCTGATGATGTATTATATTCATCATAGCCCATGATCACCACGTAATCTGCGACTTTTCCCTGAACTTCTCTGTGATAAAGCTCTGAATATGACTTTGGTACGTAATTGTCTACCGAAAGAGCTATCGATGCCTTGCGGCATTCTATCGAAAGCTCACGTATAAACTGTGCAAAATGAGGTCCGCTTTCAGTTGAAAGGAGCTCAAAATCGACGTTCAGTCCATCAGCGCCTACTGCTGTAACGCTGCTTACAAGCTCTGAAGCGAGCTTCTGTCTTACTGCTGTGTTTGAAAGCAGTGTGTAGCTGTCGTCCGTTGCAGCAAAATCCGATGAATTAAAATTATCGACCACCGCCCAGACTTTTATGCCTGCATTGTGTGCCTTTGTGACATAATCGCTGCTGCAGAGGTTACTGAAGCTTCCGTCTGTTGATGTTAGAGTCAGCCAGGTCGGAGCTATTACGTTCAGGTCTCCGGAATTTCCTATATAATCATCAATATAGCTGTTTGCCGTATCATTAAATACCTGATGCCAGCCAAGAACTATGGGCTCGTCATAATGGATCGAGCTGTATTCAAAACTTTCTGCATTTGATGCAGGAGTTTCCTCATAATCAGTTATTTCACCAAGACGCTTATTCTCAACATATCCTAAAAGTCCGTCCTCGGTCTCCGCATAACTGTATATCTCATTGACACTTACGATCCTTAAGCTTTCGCCCTTTACGAGCTCTTTCATGCGGGTATTCTGCCTTGATGGTCCTCTTCTGAGCCATGCTTTTCTCTTAACTGTGGCCGTTTTTGCCTCTCCCCACTGATTTCTGATCACAACCCTGTAAGGATCTGTAAACAGCTCTGTTTTATCAAGATCAGTGTACTTGCTTATCAGTGTAAGCGAAATATAAGCAGTGCCGTCTTTTACTTTTAAATCGCCTGAATCTTCATTAAACACAACTGTCTCGGTCGGTGTCGAATAAAGAATATTCCCATCATTTTCGTTATAATAAAGATCACCGTTGAGCTCTGTCCTCACAAATTCATAAGGGAGATAAACCTCGCCGTTCTCCGTGATTCCCGTAGTCTCTATATATTCGTCGTTATAAAGTATTCCTACTTCATCTTCTTCATCTATCGAAAACAGAGCCTCTATATCTGTCGGCTCCGTATTTGTTCCTATATCATCAAAAACTCCGGATTTAACAGCAGCTACTCCTGCGATTATCACAGCAATGATTATGAAAAAACTGATCCAGAGTCCTGCCGGGATCTTAAATCCCTTTTCTTTTCGCTCTTTTCTTCTCCTTCTGCGGTTTTTAAAGTCCTTAATTCTTTCGTCTATTTCAAAATCCTTGTCAAGGCCATTGTCTTTGTCAGAATTATCAGTTCTTAATTTCATAAAATTTAATCCTTCTATATATTAATACGTTTGTACCCTACAAATTTTCAGTATACCATAAGCCTCTTCTTTTTTAAATCTGAAAAACCTCCGGGAGAATATCTCCCGGAGGCCAATTCTTAAAGGTTATTCTGACTTAGCAATTGTAAATTTGAATCTCTTTGTTCCGCTGTAGTTTCCAATACCCTTTATCAGCACTGAAGCGCTCTTTCCAACCTTGGTGTTGTTCTTGTAGCTGCCTTCAACGATTTCATAATCTGTGCCGTATGTAAGTGCTACACCGTTAAGCTTAACCTTTCCGGAAAGATCTGTAGATGTAAGCTCAACCGGCATTCCGGTATAAGTCTTTGTGATGGTTGAAACCTCAGCATAGTTTACTGTTACTCTGGGGTTACGAACTCTGTACACGATCTTGAGTCTTCCGGCATAGTCGCCCTTACCGTAAATTTCAACAGAAGCATGTCCCTTCTTTGTAAGACCGGTATATGTTGTGTCATCTACGTCAAAGTCTGTACCATAGTTAAGGTATGTCTTGCCGATCTTAATCCTTGAGATATAATTGCCATCGCTGTCTGTTGTGTAGAACTCGTTCTTGCTCTTGTCTGTCTTGTTGATCTGGATCATTACGTCCTTCTCATCAATTACAGTATCGCTGTTTACGTTTGTTTCAAGGTATTTATCAGGGAAGCTTGTATATGTAGCATTGTTCAAAAGCTGCTTACTTGATCCTACTACCTTGTAAGTTACATCATATGAACCTGTGTAGTTGCCTGCCTTATTTGTTGCAGTTACTCTTGCGATGATGCTGTCACCGCTTACAACGAGGTTCTTCTGATTTCCAAGTGCTGTAAATGCATTTGCATCAGCTACTGAATTGAGATAGTACTCTACGCTGTAATCTTTTCTTGAGCTGAGTGCATTTCCTCTCTGATCAAGTACTTTTACAAATGACTTGTAGCTGCTGAGTTTAGCATTCTTCTTGTAGCATACATCATTTACCTTGTAGGTGATTCCTTCAGCAGTATCACCATTCATATAAGCTGCAAGATCTGTAGGATTGATCGTAAACTTAACTTCGATATTTCCCTTGAGACCACGCATACCCTTGATAACTGCTGTAGGTGCCTTGCTGTCTGATGCATTTGCAACCTTTGTGTTGTTCTTATAGCTTACTCTGTAATCCTTGTTCTTGACCATTGTATGTCCGCCAACTGTAAGGACAATCTCAGGTCTTGTTCCACGCATTGTGTAGCATGCGGATACTGTTGATACTCCGGATGCGTCTACGCAGTCGCTGCTTCCGCCAACGATCTTGTCGCTGTCTGTTGCGATGTCATAAGCCTGGATCTTGAACTTGTGGCTTACTGCACCGGTGTAATCCTTGATACCCTTAATCTTAACGCTTGCCGTACCTGCCTTGCTGTTTCCTTTGTAAACAAGCTTGTAGTCTTTATTCTTAGTAAGTTTGATGCCGTTTACATATACCTTAAGTGAGCCAATTGTAATAGGACTTCCCTTATAGGTTGCAGGATTAGATGTTGTGTAAGTAATTCCATCCAGAGATACAGTTGAGGAGTTGAGCTTTCCTCCCTTGATCTTGAATTTCTTTACCTTTGTTCCTACATATACAGTACCTGTACCCTTGATAGTAACTGTTGCTGTTCCGATCTCTACGTTGTTGCCGTAAGTTACTGTGTAGTCAGTACCTTCTGTAAGAAGCTGTTTCTTGTACTTAACTGTTATTGCAGGCTTGATCTCGCTTCCTGTGTAATACTGTGTCTTGATGGAAGAGATCTTTGCCTTCTTCATCATTACATGTGTCTTATCGTTCTTGTCTAAAAGTGTTTCTGTTACAGTTCTGCTGCCTGTGAAGTTTCCTCCTTCAACTGAAGCCATAACGATATCATAGCTTCCTGCTGATGTATAATCGCCTGAAGATGTGTAGCTTAAGGTATAATCTGTGCCTGCCTTAAGAGTCTTTCCATTGTAAGTAGCTGCTGGCTCAAGCTTCTTAACCTTGCCGTTTGCATATTCTACAGGCTCTTCTACTGCGATATCATCAGAACTTAAATCCTTAGGCTGGATATCAAAGGTCTTTGTGTAGCTTCCCTTGTATGTACCCTTGCCCTTGATAACGATCGTAGGAGCGTCATTGTTGCTGTAAGCACTGTCAGATGCAAGATATGCATTCTTATTATGTCTGAAGCTTAATGTATAATCTGTACCTTCTTCAAGTCTTGTAGTTCCCATGTAAACGTGAACTTCAGGCTCTACTGCCTTACCTGTGTAGTAAACGTCCTCATTGAGATCAGCGATCCATAAACCATACTCATTGTAGTCAGCTGAATCTACGTCAGCAGAATCTACACCTGATGAATCTGAGGTATCATTTGAACCTCTGTCAATTGTTCCGTCCGTCTCTTCACCGATAGTGATGCTGCTTGAAGCTGTTCCTCCAAGGCATGTATCAGGAGCATATGCCTTAGCTTCATCTGTAAGCTCAAGATATCCGTCAACATCAAGGACACCTGTGCTTGTTCTTGCGATTCCTCCGTCAAGAACCTTATCGGTATCAAGACTTACGAACCAGTCATCCTCTACTGCAACTCCGTCAGAGTTCATTGAATACTCTGTTGAAACATCAGAGTTGTAAAGGAATGTTGATGAGTTAAGATATTTGCTTGTATCCTGTGATCCTACAGGTGCTAACTGATCCTTTACTCCGGGATACTCTTTTCTGAAGGAAATAATACCCTCAGCAAGGAAATCTGTGTTTGAAGCGTTCTTTGTGTAGAATGCTACGTTGTAGCCTTCGTTATCGAATGCTACTGAATCATAAAGCTGAATGTCAGGGCAGCTGTTTGAATCAAAGCCCTTTGCCTTATTTGCAAATGCAAGTGAATTCTTTAATGTATGATAACCTGTGATAGATGTACCACCCATCTTGAATCCGTTACCGTTACCTGCATCTGTCTCTGTTCCGTCAAGGTCAAGTGAACCATTCTTTAAGAGAACATAACCATTCTTATAAGCAATACTGTTCTGAATTACAACCTGTCCGATCTGGCCTGACTCTGATTTAGCGTAGAGATCCCAACCATCATCGGCATTGTAAGCTGCGATACATCCGTCAAATACGTTGCCTGCGCCTACTGTAAGCTTAGCTGCAAATCCATCTGCATCCTCATAACCCGAATCAGAGTTGAGGTATGAAGTACAGTTGCGGATTGTGTTGTACTGAGGCCACTCATCCCATGTAGTATCTGAATCATACAGTCTGCTTACCTGTATACCTGTGTTTCCGTTCTTATAAGTATTGATATCCTCAAGCAAGTTATATGAACCTGAAAGCTGGATACCCTTCTGTCCATCAGAAGATTTTGTTACGTCAAATCCCTTGAACTGCCAATAGTTACCGGCCATGATAAATCCTGATGACTTTGCAACCTTACTGCAGTCGATGATAACATTTGCATTGTTGAAAGGATCTGTTCTGTCAGGAAGATTCTCAGCGATCATTGTTATAGGTGCAGATTCTGTACCATCAACACCACGATCGATCTTAAGAGCCTTTGTGAGTTTATAAGTACCATCCTGAAGGACGATAGTCTGTCCCGGCTGAACATATTTTACTGCTGTGTAGATATCAAGCGGATCATCAGATGTACCTGTACCTGCAGCTGATCCGTCAGGTGATACATAAAGTGACTGACCTTCCTGGCCATATTTTCTCCATGTTACTGAAAGAGAGATATTTTCTGCACTGTAATCTGAAAGTACTGTGTAATCATCCGGTGCCCAGCTTGAATCCGGAACGAATGTTGCTGTATAAGTATTTACACCGATGCTGAGGGGAACTGTTGTTGAAACCTTTCCTCCCGCTGTTACATCATCAACGGATACAGTGTCCTTAAGTACTACTGAACCTGCGCTGTCACGAACAGTTACTGTTCCTCTCCAGTTTGCGCAGAATGTCATGTTGTAGTTAGAGCTGTTTGCTGTTGAGCCTGACTGGAACTCATAGGTAGGAGTTATAGTCTCGATCTCACGCTCTTCAGCCTCTGAATCTTCATCCTTTGCAACTGTTGTGTAGCTGATGTCGCTGAATGTGATATTTGCATTTCTTGCAGCGAAGAATCCGATGTAAACCTTATCGCTGTCGATCTGGCTCAGAGCCTCTGTATCATAGTATTTCTTAGTTGTTGTGTTTCCGTCCTCGTCTGTGTAGCTTACGAAGTAACCTGTGTTGTTCTTCTGGATCGATAACTTAAGATCTGTGATATGATCAATTGTTATCGGGCTCATGCTCTCTTCGTTCTCGCAGTTACCGATGATATTGTAGTTCTTACCGCCGATATATCCGCGTTCCGGAGCACTTGTCTCAAGTGTTGTTGTAGATGTTACAAACTTGGAAGGGATTGTTGCACCGTTTGCAAGTTCCTCAAGACCTGATGCATCCACACCGGTTCTTGCAAGTGAGCCGATACCAAGTCTCATTGAATATTTAGGAGACTCTGTATCATCTGTAACTTCACCGTCTGCATAGTTATATTCAATCTTTGAAGAAATAGCCATGTAGGAGTTATTCCAGAAATCAGCACCGTCGCCGTACTCTCCGATTGAGTCAGATGCCATAAGTCCGAAACCTTCCTGGCCGTTTGAATATTTCCAGTTGTTTACGTGAGCATTTGCTTCAAGTGTGAAGTTCGTTGTATCAGGATCTACTGTTGTGTAGTAGAATGCAAGTCCGTCAGTTGAATTAGGAACGATCTTACCTGCTCCGCCTTCTGAGAATACTGTTACTTCACCGTCGTTTGCATTTCCTTCATAACCGTCTTTTGTTGTTGAAATAGATGCACCGTAGGTTGTGAATCCCCACTCGATCTCTTCCTCAGACTTAACTGTTGCTGTGATGGAAGATGCCTCTGATTTCTCGCTTCCTCTCAATGCATAAGCAAGAAATGTGTAATCAGATCCAACTGTAAGTCCTTCAAATGTTGCGCTTAATGTATCTGCATCATTTGTAACGCTGTCAACAACTGTTGTAAGATCGGATGAAAGATAAGCTTCTACAAGATAGCCTGTAGCTTCATCAACATCACCATACTTAACTTCTACCGAGCCGTTACCTTTGTTTGTTGCGGATGCGATAGCAGGTGTTCCGAGCGGAAGGAGGAAATCAACGGCTGCGCTTGTCTCGCCGGACTTTTCTTCTGTCTCGTCATCTCTTGAAAGTACAGGTGTGAAGTAATACTTGCCTGATGCTTCAGGTGTGAAGCTGAATGAATAGCTTGTACCCTCTTTTATTGATTTCTGGCTCTCTACAACGTTTCCGGAAACATCTGTCATATTAACGACAAGCTTGTCACCGCCTTCAGTCTCAGAAATAACTGCATCAACGTTAACCACGATGTTGCTTTCTGACTGCTCTGCAGATGTGATCGAAGGAGCTGCAACGTCTGACCATGCTGTTACAGGATCAACGTATGTAGAACCGTTATTATCATGTACTTCTACTTTGAAAATGTAGTTATTTGCACCGGTATTACCAAGGTAATATGTGCCGGCTTCAGGGATCTCCAAAGTTGTTACCGGAGCCATCTCATCCTTTACAGCGATGGTATCGGATGCTGCAACAACATCTCCATCCTCATCAAGGATGCTGATTCCGCTTTCTGTAGCGGAAGATGAGATCCACCAAACTGTTGCTGTACCATAGTCAGCTGTTGTGAACTTAATAGCGTTCTGTGAAGTTGACATGGTATTTCTGAAGTTAAGTCTCTTTGTAGATGTCCATTCATCTTCGAAAGTCTTGCTCTTCTCGTCTACTGATGAATTCTTGGCATCTGTTCCGTAATAGATAACTTCGAATGCGTCATCTGTTCCGGCAGTCTCAACTGTACCCTTTTCTTTTTCTCCGGTCTCAAGATCTCCTGCATCAAGAGTGTAATCCTTTGCCAGATCTTCATCCGAAGAATCGCTTTCCTTTTCGTAGGTCTGCTCTGTTGTGATCGTATAAAGTCTTGTTGCTCTGTTGTAATCCTCGTTATAAGGTGAAACAAGGGCATAATCACCAGCTTCAAGACCTGTGTATGAGATTTCAGTTACGGAAGTACCTGTAACGATCTCAATATTTTCATTATTTGCTATGGTTGTTTCAGAACCATCCTCAGCATACTTAACAAGTGCTACAACCGAAGAGTTGCTTCCGCCTGTTGATGAAACGCCTGCTGTAAGATCAGCTGTTCCTTCAACGGTAAACTTCATTACACCGGATTCCCACTTACCAAGCTCTACTGATTTTACCGCGCCTGTAGTGGAATTTACTCTCTTAACGATACTTCCGCTTGTAGATGCTGTTTCACCTGATGATTTGGTAACTGTAACATCCTTAAGAGATGCTTCATAATAGCCATCTGCGAATTTCTCACCGTCTTCAATGGCTTCCTTATCTGCTGCTGCAGTAAGCTCTGTTGCATCAAAGCTGAATGTCTCTGTTACTGTCTCAGTTTCTTTGTCATTGCTGCTCTGTGTTTCGAGTTCTGTATCTTCAACCTCAACGGTATCCGATGCTTCCTCTTCTGTTTCCTCAGATGCTTCAGCGTCTTCAACAACTTCTACGCTCTCAGCATCTTCGCTGCTTTCTGTTGTTTCCACGGCTTCATCAGCTATTGCTGTTTCCGCCGGAAGCAGTGACATTGTCATTGCTGCGGAAAGAATCACAGAAAGTATCCTTCTCCTCAGTTTTCTGCTACCCATACCTTAATCCTCCATACGGATATTCATGCCTCAGCTTTTTTCTGAGCGCACGTTCTCTTTGCTACCCTCCAAAATAAATCAGAGTACTACTCCATCTTTAAAAATGGAAATTTCACGACATCCGCTTCTCTCAGAAGCCGTCTGCCTTCCTGATGCGGTCTCCAGAACAAAATCAAGAAGTCTGTCTCCCGCTTCGTCTAAACTTTCACCTCCTTCAGCAACTGAACCTGCGTTAAAATCTATCCATCCGGCTTTCTTCTCATATAAAGCCGTGTTGGTCGAAATTTTGATAGTCGGTGCAGGAGCCCCAAAAGGTGTTCCTCTTCCTGTTGTAAACAAGATCAGCTGTGCACCGGCTGCTGTCAGATCTGTAGCACTTACAAGATCGTTTCCGGGACCTGATAAAAGGTTAAGTCCCTTCTTTTCAACACGTCCCGCATAAGGAAGAACGTCTACTATCTGGGCACTTCCGCCTTTCTGTACACATCCACAGGACTTATCTTCAAGTGTTGTGATACCGCCCGCTTTATTTCCGGGACTCGGATTTTCATAAACAACCTGACCGTGGTCTGTAAAATATTTCTTGAAATCATCAACCATCTTAACTGCCTTGTTGAAGACTTCCTTATCTTTACATCTTGAGAAAAGAATCTTTTCTGCTCCGAACATCTCCGGAACCTCTGTAAGTATCGTACTTCCGCCCAGTGCGATGAGTCTGTCTGAAAAACGTCCTACGGTCGGATTTGCGGTGATTCCCGAAAGTCCATCGCTACCGCCGCACTTCATGCCTATTACAAGCTTGTCCGCACTGATCTCCTGTCTCTTAAACTGCGATGCATAATCCGCAAGCTCTTTTAGGAGTTTACTTCCTTCTTCAACTTCATCCTCAACATCCTGGCAAACAAGGAATTTAACTCTGTTCGAATCCTTCGCATCATCACCAAGTGCTTCCTTGAAGCTCTCAAGGGTGAGATTCTCACATCCGAGTGAAAGTACCAGAACACCTCCGGCATTCGGATGATGAACTAAATCTGCAAGTATTTTTTTTGTCTGCTCTAAATCTCCGCCAAGCTGAGAACAGCCAAAAGGATGTGTGAAGCTGTAGAGTCCGTCGATGCTCTTATATTTCTCATCTGTCTTCATTCCGGGAAGCTTACCGAGGCCTCCTACAAGGTTCTGGTTTCTCTTTACCAGCTCGTTTGCAACGCCGTTGACACAACCAACTGTAGGAATGATCCAGATTTCATTTCTTACCGCTGCCCTGCCGTCAGCTCTTAAATATCCGTCAAAGCTTCTGCCGCTGAGGCTTGGAAGTTCATAACTTATATGATCGTAGCTGTACTCAGCGCCTTCACTGAGCTCTGTTTCCGCATTATGCGTATGAACCCACTGACCGGGTTCAATATCGCACTTTGCTCTTGCTATTACATTTCCGTATTTAATTATGTCTTCACCCTTATTTATCTTCTTAAGAGCCATTTTGTGTCCGCGGGCGATCTTTTCTGCTGCTTCTACAGCATTTTCGCCCTCGAGAACTTTTTCTCCCGCATCAATGTCGCTTAATGCTACAGCGACATTGTCGAGAGGGTGTATGTGTATTGCTTTCATATGATCACCCTTATGCTGTCTTAACAGCCTTTACAGTTTTAAGGCAGCTCTTATATGCCTCAAGTGCGCCTACGCCTCTGATGATTGCAAGGTCAGAAATAACTGCCTCTGTAAGACCTTCGATCTTTCTGAGATCCTGACCCCACATCTTTTCATTTGAAAGAACATCTCTTACAAGATTTTCGATCTCATAATCTTTTCTTGCATAGTAGAAATCAAGTACCCATGCATCATCGTTTACTGTATATTCAGTTCCGTCAGCCCTTCTGCAAACAAGTCCGTTCTCGCTTCTGCTCTGGATATCGTTGCTGTAGAAAGCGATATAAGCTGCAAGGCTCATTGTGAGGCATGTAGGAAGTGACTTAAATTTCTCAATATACTCAAGGAATGAAGGCATATTTCTTGCTCTCCATTTTGAAGTTGAGTTAAGTGAGATGCTTAAAAGAGCATGATCAACAAAAGGATTGTTGAAACGGTCTGTTACTGCTGCTGCGAAATTCTCACAATCTGACTTCTCAAGAGGAAGTACAGGAATTACCTCTTCATAGAGCATCTTGTTCATGAAGCCGTGTACTGTCTCGTCCTTCATGCAGTCACGAACGATGTTGAAGCCTGCAAGATAAGCGCCAAGAACAAATCCGGTATGTGCTCCGTTAAGGATTCTTACCTTTCTCTTCTTATAAGGTGCTACTTCAGGAACAACGTGTACATTAAGACCTGCTCTCTTGAAAGGAAGCTTCTCAGCAAGCCATTCAGGACCTTCGATATACCAAACACCGAATACTTCACCAACATCAAGAAGTGCATCTGTGTAGCCGTTCTCTTCCTCGATCTTCTTAACTTCCTCTGCATCGCGGATACGTCCGGGAACGATCCTGTCAACGAGTGTTGAGCAGAAGAGGCAGTCATTTTCCATCCAGTTTTTGAAGTCCTCTCCAAGTCCCCAGTCATCTGCATGCTGCTTGCAGCACTTAAGAAGTTCTTTACCATTGTTATCTATAAGCTCGCAGGAAAGAATGATAAGACCCTTTCTTCCTGCCTTGAATCTCTCGTGAAGAAGTACTGTGAGCTTTGCAGGGAATGATGCAGGCGGAACGTCGTCCATTTTGCAGCTACCGTCATAAACGATTCCGGCCTCTGTAGTATTGGAAGCTACATACTCAAGCTCCTCAGATGCAGCGATAGCCTTAAGCTCTTCCCAGTCTGCATAAGGGTTTTTGCAGCTGTCTACAAGTGAGATAACTCTCTTTCTGTTTACAGCCTCACCATTCTCAGAACCTCTAAGATAAAGTGTGTAAAGACCTTCCTGCTCATTTATAAGCTCTGTAAGTCCCTGTGAAATAGGCTGTACAAGAACTGCCTTGCCGTTAAAATCAGCCTTTTCATTTGACATATCGAACCAGTAATCAACGAATGCTCTGAGGAAATTTCCCTCGCCGAACTGAAGAAGCTTTACAGGAGCCTTCTCCAGAACATATCCGTCATAGCCTGACTTTTTCAGAACCTCATAATTCAATTTTTCCATTTTCACTTATCTCCTTAATAAACGTAAGTTTATATGTTGACATAGCCTGTCGGTTGCCGCATCTGTATGTCACATGCTGACGCATGTTCCGACAGCTGCTGGCTCCCTTCTCAGATACCAAAGTATCTCTCAGCATTTTTATAGCTGATTCCTTCAACTATTTTCTTAAGTGACTCTTCCCTTGCAGGATATTCTCCATTTTCTACCCAGCCGCCGATCAGATTGCAAGCTATGCGTCTGAAATACTCGTGTCTGGTATATGAAAGGAATGATCTCGAATCTGTAAGCATTCCTATGAAGTTTCCAAGAAGCCCAAGGTTTGCAAGAGATCTCATCTGCTCTTCCATTCCATCCCTTGTATCAAGGAACCACCATGCTGCACCAAGCTGCATCTTTCCGGGAACCTCATCTGACTGGAAAGCACCGAGGCAGGTTGTGATCTCATTGAAATCATTGTGATCAAGTGAGAATACTACTGTCTTTGGAAGTTCATTTGTGCTGTCAAGATCTGAGAAAAGACCTGCAAGAGCTTCACCGCTGTTGCTCTTTGCGATCATGTCAAAACCTGTATCCGGTCCTTCGATCTTGAACATCTTCTTATTTACATTTCTTGCACATGAGTAATGGATCTCCATTACGATATTTTCTTTATGATATTTTCTTGCGAGTGAAAGAAGTACTGTTGTCTGATATTTCTCAGCCTCTTCAACTGTGATAGCCTCACCGGCCATAGCTTTCTTAAAGATCCTGTCTGCCTCTTCCATTTCGCAGGGACGATAAAATACATAATCGATACCGTGATCGGAAGCCTTGCAGCCGTGTGCCTTGAAGTAATCTATTCTCTCGTTTAATGCCTCGCATACCTCAGCAGCGCTCTTAAGTTCGTCCTTGCCGACTGCCTTTGCGAGCTCTCCGATATACTCCTTAAAGCCGTCCTTGCAGATGTTGATAGCTTTATCAGGTCTGAATGACGGGCAAACCATAAATTCGATGGAATCATCTTTCTTTATAAGTTCATGATATTTAAGGTCATCGATCGGATCATCAGTTGTTCCTACATATTTAACGTTTGACTGTCTGATGATGCCCCTTACTGTAAGGTTAGGATCATTTGCAAGCATATCGCTTGTCTTATCCCAGATCTTACCGGCATTGTGCTCGTTTAAGTCTTCTTCAACTCCGAAATACTTATGAAGCTCTAAGTTTGACCAATGGTACATCGGATTGCCGATAGCCATTTCCAATGTTTTTGCAAAAGAAAGGAATTTCTGGAAAGGCTCTGCATCGCCGGTAACTATGTTCTCATTTACTCCGTTAGATCTCATAAGTCTCCACTTATAATGATCTCCGAAATAACTTCCGTCGCTGTTGCGTCCTCCAAGCCAAACCTCTGCAATGTTGCTGTAACGTCGATCCTCATAGATCTCCTTAGGAGAAATATGACAATGATAGTCAATGATCGGCAGTTTCTCAGAATAATCGTGGAAAAGATGTTTTGCTGTTTCAGTCTGCAGCAAAAAGTCCTGATCCATAAATGCTTTCATGGAAGAACCTCCTATGTTCTGCTTTATATATATTCACTTTTTAATAAGTTTACTCACGGATTTCACTCGAGCAGTTTAACTGCCCGAGTGTAACGAAATGATCAAAAGATATATTTTGTAAGCAATTTAAGTTTAGTTCAAGTTTGTATCTATGTCAATGCATTTGTCAAAAAATCAGTGGTTCTTCGGTGATAAAAGCAAAATAACTTTCAGGCGTTTTCTTTATCTCTTTTCATACTCTGCGCCAGCAAATAATCAGTCGTCTTTGAATTTCGGTAAGCCCTTGGTGAAAGACCGTATTCCTTTTTAAAGGCATCCTTAAAATAGTTGCTGTCCGAAAATCCGGAATTCATAGAAACCTCTGTGACCGAATGATCTGTAGAGATCAGCTCAAGTGCCGCATGGGTAAGTCTTGTATGGCAGAGATATTCCTTCATTCCGCAGCCTGTAATCTGGCGGAATCTCCTGCTGAAATAGCTGGGAGAAAGGTTTACGCTCTTTGAAAGGCTTTCTAATGTAATATTCTGATTATAATGCTCTGTGATATACTGTGCGGACCTTAAGATATCAGAGTCCATGTCTCCGTCACTCACCGTCTTTCCTGCCTTGGCAACACAGCAGCGGTTACAATATAGAAGAAATTCCTTGAGCATAAGCTGCATGAGTACCTTTGTACTTTCATCATCAACCTTATCCTCTTTAAGCATTGACTCTAAAACATTATCAATAGTCGATCTGTATGCCCTTGGAATATGTGTGAGATTTGCCGAAAGAAATTTTTCCTTCAAATTTTCCACTATAGGTCTTCCATCGTCATCAAGATCCTCTTCATTAAAGTAGATATTTATTCTTTCGCACTGGGTATTGTACTTATTATAATGTGGTTCTCTCGGCGGTATAACGATGAAATCTCCGCCCTTCATTTCATAAAGATTGTCATAGATGAAGCATCTGCAGCTTCCGGATTTGACGTAAAATAATTCGTAATAATAATGGAAGTGATTTTCCACCATCTTAAAATCTTTTCCTCTTATAACGGAATTAATATAGACTCTGTCAATGTTTAAATCTGATACTCTCATACGTAAAACACCTCTCTTGATCAGGCAGAAATCACAAAAGCTGTCGGATTCCCCCTTTCCGACTGCATATATATTTCTCGCCTTAGCCAAAAATCATTAGATAATCCGCTGTATTCTCGTCAATTTAACAAGCAATACCGCTGATTTATTTCTCTTGCCTTGTATATTATAACATACATAAGTAAAAAAAACAGTGCTTCGAATAAAAAATCGTACAATTACAAGTATTTTTAATTATTGCCATGAGTTATCTTATATATAACGAAAGACAAAAGAAAAAAGTAAGCAAAACAGCAACCCATTAACAGACAATTTACTATTATTAGTCTTCTCAATCTTTTTAACCTTTTTAACCTTTTAACCTCAAATTGCCCGGAGAGTGCTTCAGGAAAGTGACGCTCCCCGGGTAAAAATTTTTAAGAAAATAATGTTTTTCTTTTCCCCCGTATCAATACAGGTTCAGGCTAAACTAAGGTTTTCAGATCGAAAATAGAGGGAGGCAGACAACAAATGATTCAATTTGGATTAAGACTTCACGATTCGGAGGCCCTTCCTTTAGAGGAACGTCTGAAAAAGGTAAAGTCGCAGGGATTCAGCACAGTACATCTTGCCCTTTCAAAGATCGGACTTCCATCCGGAATGGACGAAAGAGGATACGGTGTTTTAACGCCCGGTTATGCATTTTATCTTAAAAAGATATTTGCCGATGCAGGCATCAACATTGCGATCATCGGATGCTACTTAAATCTTGGACATCCCGATGAAACAGAATGGCAGAGACTGAGAAAAATTTACAGAGCACATTTAAGATTTGCAAGAGATTTAGGCTGCGGTATGGTCGGCACAGAAACAGGCGCCCCAAACCCGACCTATAGTTATGATAAAGAGAGCTGCCACTCACGAGAGGCACTCGAGATCACAAAAAGACATTTAAGCGAAGTTGTTTCCGATGCCGAAAAGATTGGCATGACAATAGGTATAGAACCGGTTTACAAGCATATCGTCTGGAACAGTGCCAGAGCAAGAGAAATACTCGACAGTATCGCTTCTCCGGCATTGCAGATCATTTTTGATCCTGTAAACCTTCTTCACCCGGACAACTTAAATGAAAGAGACGAAGTTATCAGCAAAGCGATTGAGGATCTCGGCGATGAGGTCGCCCTAATTCACCTTAAGGATTATGTCCTTAAAGATAACGCCGGAGAAAAGAAAATGGAATGTCTCGCTCCCGGTCTCGGAGAAATGGACTATTCCAGAATTCTCAAATTCGCCTGCGAAAAGAAGCCTTTTATACAGGCAACTTTGGAAAACACAAAACCGGACAATGCCGAAGCGGCACTAAAATTTCTAGAGGTGAAATCTAATGACTGGGCTTAAGCTTATGACTGACTCAGATGAGAAAATAAAAAAATATATTGATTATATGATAGAGAATTCCACGGCAGAGATGCCCTACTGGAATCAGGAAAAAATACGAAGCGGTAAAGCCAACAAATGGAATTACATCGATGGCTGTATGATCACAGCCATTCTTGAGCTTTACGAGATCACTCAGGATCAAAAATATGCAGATTTTGCAGATTCGTTCGTAGGCTGGTTTATAAATGATGACGGCAGCGTAAAAACCTATGATCCGGAAGAGAAAAATCTCGACCATCTTGGAGCTGCAAGAAATCTTTTCAAGCTTTACGACATCACTAAAAACGAAAAATACAGGAAGGCCATGGAGGTTTTCCGTCACCAGCTGGATATCCAGCCGAGAACCAGTGAGGGAAGCTTCTGGCATAAGAATATTTACCCCAATCAGGTATGGCTCGACGGTCTTTACATGGCTGAACCTTTCTATATGACATATGAAACAAGATACAACAGAATGCGCTTCTGTTCTGACAGTTTCAAACAGTTCGAGATAGTTAAAAGCCGCATGAAAAATACCGGAAACGGTCTTTATTATCACGGTTATGACGAATCCAGAGAGATGTACTGGGCAGATAAGAATACAGGATGTTCCCAGTGCACCTGGCTCCGTTCAATGGGCTGGATGATGTGCGCTCTTGTAGAGACAGCAGCAGCCATGGACGAGTCACTTTATTACGAATACAGAACATTGGGAAAAATGCTTAAAGATGCGGCTGATGCCCTTGCCGACTGGCAGGATGAAAGCGGTCTTTTCTATCAGGTCGTTGACCATCCGGAAGCAACGGGAAATTACCTTGAGACTTCAGGAACCGCACTTATAGCATATGCACTCCTTAAAGGAGTCAGACTCGAAATACTTCCTGATCGTTTCGAAGCGATCGGAGAAAAAGCTTTCGAAGGAATAGTAAAGAACAAACTTAAATTTAAGGAAGATGGTGTGATCTCCTTAAGTGATATTTGTCTTGTAGCAGGTCTTGGCGGTGAAAACCACCGTGACGGGAGTATGGAATATTATTTCAGCGAGCCTATAGTTGAAGATGATGCAAAGGGATCAGCTCCATTTATTCTGGCTTACACTGAGATCTTAAGAAGGAAGAAAAAAGCATGGAATTTGAAATTATAGAAATATTCAACCGCAGCGTGACCATAGAGGTTGACAGCGGTTATAAATATCGTTCTAAAAATTCTTTTAAGGTTTATATAAACGGAGAGCTTCGTGCAGAGAAGAAAGAAAATGTAGTTTCTATCTCCTCTCTTACTCCCGACACTGTTTACCTCATAACGATCGAGGATTCCAATAAAAGCAGATGTGAAAAATCTTTCAGGACTCTTGAAGAATCAGTTCTCCTGGACGTAACCAAATTCGGAGCTGTAGCAGACGGTAATTATGATGATACGGCACCTATACAGGCAGCGATCCTTGCATGCCCTCCAAAGGGAACCATATATTTTCCCAGAGGAACCTATCTTTCAAGACCTATTTTCTTAAAGAGCAATATTACACTTTATCTCGATGAGGAAGCAGTTATCATGGGCTTCCCCGAGCGTGAAAAATATCCTATCTTACCGGGTATGGTTCAGCGCACCGACGAAAGTGATGAATATAATATCGCAAGCTGGGAAGGAAATCCCCTCTCCTCTTTTGCCTCTCTTATCACAGGCATCGAGGTTCACGATGTAGATATCATCGGCGGCGGCTGTATTGATGGCAATGCTTCAAACGGCGACTGGTGGGTGAATCCTAAAGTCAAGCGAGGCGCCTGGAGACCAAATATCGTATTTTTATGCAAATGCCACGATATCAGAGTTCAGAACGTGCTTATAACAAATTCACCCGGATGGACGGTTCATCCTTACTACAGCGATCATCTCAAATTCATGAACATTATCATCGAGAATCCTTACAATTCTCCTAATACAGATGGATTTGATCCCGAAAGCTGCACTGATGTTTCACTTATCGGTTCGAGAATCTCCGTTGGTGATGACTGCGTAGCTATAAAGAGCGGCAAATATTACATGAGCCGTTATCATTTCAAACGCACAAAGGGCATCAACATAAGAAACTGCTTCTTTGAAAGAGGCCACGGCAGCGTGACTATAGGAAGCGAAATGGCCTGCGGTGTTGACGGAGTAAGCGTTTCCAACTGCGTATTTAAGGGTACAGACCGAGGTATCCGCTTAAAGACCAGGCGCGGACGCGGCAAGAGAGGTGTTATCGACAATCTCAGATTTGAAAATATCGAAATGGCCGATGTAATGATGCCTCTTACAGTAAATATGTTTTATTACTGTGATCCGGACGGTCATTCAGACTACGTACAGGATCAGGAAAGATACCCTGTCGACGAGCGTACACCCAAGATCGGTACCATTACTGTAAAAGATGTCGACTGCACAGGTGCAAATGCTTCATTCGCCTGCTGCTACGGACTTCCGGAGCAGCCTATAGAAGGGCTTGAGTTTTCCAATGTTAATGTTTCTTTCCTTCCGGAAAGCGAACTTCATCCGGTATGTCCTATCATGATGGACAATTTCCCGGAGCTCAAAGGAAAGAGTTTCTTCTTAAAGAATGTAAAAAAAGTAATCCTCAATAATGTAAATATTCAGGGTTCCATAGAGGAAGCCGAGTTTATAAATACTGATGTAAACGGAGAAGTTGTTTACGAAGACAGTAAAGCCCGCGCTGTATAAGTCGGGCTCTGCTCTCTTTATCTGCACATAGGAGGTGCATATGAATAAAAAATATGATCTGGTTACCTTCGGAGAAGTCATGATGCGTCTTTCTTCACCGAATTCAAGCCGGGTCGCTGAATCAGATTCTTTTAATAAATGTGCTGGAGGTTCCGAGCTCAACGTTGCGGCAGGTGCATCGATCCTCGGAGCTAAATCAGCTTTTATAACAAGCATTCCGGATAATTTCAACGGAAATTATGTTAGAAGTAAGATTCGTGAAAAAGGCGTTTTTGATGAGTATGTTCTTACCGATGAAAGCAAGGATGCACGTCTTGGCATCTACTATTACGAATTCGGTGCTTCTCCCAAAAAGCCCACTGTAGTTTATGACAGAAATGATTCATCTTTTTCTAAGATTTCTCTGGACAGTATTCCTGAAGAAGTATTTTCTTCCACAGAAATTTTCCATACCTGCGGCATTTCACTTGCCTTAAATAAAAACTTAAATTCTGTCACCAAAGCTCTCATTAAGAAATTCAAAGAGCACGGTGCTCTCATATCTTTCGACTGCAACTTCCGCGCAAACCTCTGGTCTGTAGAGGAAGCAAGAGCTGCAGTAACAGAAATTCTCCCGTTGATCGACATCTTCTTTGTTTCCGAAGAAACTAACTACCATATGATGGGCAGAACCGGTACTCTCGAAGACATCATGAAGAGCTACAGTGATGAATACGGAGTAAGCCTTGTATTTACAACACAGCGTAAGGTTAAGAGTCCCAAAACTCATGATTTCACCTCTATCGCTTACGATGCAGCCGCTGACAGATACTTTACCGAAAAGCCTTACGAGGATATCGATATTGTAGACCGCGTCGGCTCAGGTGATGCATATTGCTCAGGCGTTCTCGGAGGACTTATAAAACATTCCGATACTCTCACAGCACTTCAGTACGGAAATGCTGCAGCCGCTATTAAATGCACAGTTCCGGGCGATATGATCTCAACAGATAAAAAAGAAATTGACAGTATCATAAGGGAACATAACACAGATGGTCCCAAGCATGAAATGAATAGATAAAAAGTTAAAGGAGGCTCAAATAATGGACACAAGATATTCATGTAACCCAGAAGATTTCAAAAGATATAACACAGATGAGATAAGAAAGGAATTTCTTATTGAGAATCTTTATGTTGATGATAAGGTAACTGCTGTTTACAGTCATGTAGACAGAATGGTAACTCTCGGTATCAAGCCTGTAAACAAGGCACTTTCTATCGATGACGGCATCGATGTATGGCACAATTTCGGAACAGAATTTTTCCTTGAGCGCCGCGAGATCGGTATTTTCAACATCGGCGAGGCAGGTTCCATCGAGGTAGACGGAACAAACTACGCTTTAGGCCACGGCGACTGCCTCTATATCACAAGAGGCGCAAAGAGCGTTCATTTCTCATCCGACAGCTCTTCTGCTCCGGCTAAATTCTTCGCAGTTTCAGCACCTGCTCATACAAGCTATGAGACAAAGCTCATCAAGATCGCAGATGCAAACAAGCGTCCCTGCGGTTCTGCTGAAGAAGCTAACAAGAGAACCATCAATCAGTTCATTCATCCGGATGTATTAAAGACCTGCCAGCTTTCAATGGGTATGACAGTTCTTGAGCCCGGCAGCATCTGGAATACAATGCCGGCTCATACACATGAGAGAAGAATGGAGATCTATACCTACTTCGATCTCGGTGAAGATGATGTTGTATTCCACATGATGGGACAGGGCAATGAGACACGTCACATCGTAATGCATAACGAAGAAGCCGTTATTTCTCCTTCATGGAGCATCCACTCAGGTGCAGGCACAAAGAACTACACCTTTATCTGGGCAATGGGCGGTGAGAACCAGACTTTTGATGATATGGACAATATCGAAAAGAAAGATCTCAGATAATTTATTTCAGACTGAATTTACTATAGGAGCCAGCAGCTGTCGGAACATGCGTCAGCATGTGACATACAGATGCGGCAACCGACAGGCTATGTCAACATATAAACTTACGTTTATTAAGGAGGAGCCAGCAGCTGTCGGAACATGCGTCAGCATGTGACATACAGATGCGGCAACCGACAGGCTATGTCAACATATAAACTTACGTTTATTAAGGAGGTATAAAATGTCAGGATTTAATATGGACAGTTTTTCCCTTAACGGAAAAGTTGCTCTCGTAACCGGCGCAAGCCACGGCATTGGAATGGCAATTGCCCAGGCACTTTATCAGGCAGGCGCAAAGGTTGCATTTAACTCAAGCTCAGAAGCAGGTCTTGAAAAAGGTCTCGCTGGCTATAAAGAACTCGGCGTAGAAGTTAAGGGCTATGTTTGTGACGTTTGCGACGAAGCAGCAGTTACAAAAATGGTAGCTGACATCGAGAAAGAGCTCGGTGTAATCGATATCCTCGTAAACAACGCAGGTATCATCCGTCGTATCCCTATGACAGAGATGAGCGTAGAGGAATTTAAGAAGGTCGTAGATACAGACCTTAACGCTCCTTTCATCGTTTCCAAAGCAGTTATCCCCGCAATGATCAAAAAAGGTCACGGCAAGATCATCAACATCTGCTCTCTCATGAGCGAACTCGGCCGTGAAACAGTTTCTGCTTATGCAGCTGCAAAGGGCGGTCTCAAGATGCTTACCAGAAATATATGCTCTGAGTTCGGCGAAGCCAATATCCAGTGCAACGGCATCGGTCCCGGTTATATCGCCACAAGCCAGACTGCTCCTCTTCGTGAGAGACAGGCTGACGGAAGCCGTCATCCTTTTGATTCATTCATCGTTGCAAAGACTCCTGCAGGACGCTGGGGCGAAGTTGATGACTTAAAAGGACCCGCTGTTTTCCTTGCATCTGATGCATCTGATTTCGTAAACGGACAGATTCTCTATGTAGACGGCGGAATCACAGCTTATATCGGCAAACAGCCATAATTAATCCCGAATAAATACTACATCTTATATTACATAAATGAAAGGACCTAAATAAAAATGAACCTCAACTTAAAAGATAAAAAAGAATGTAAATTTGACGCCGTATCACTCGGCGAGGTAATGCTCCGTCTCGATCCCGGCGAAGGACGTATCCGTACAGCACGCTCTTTCAGAGCATGGGAAGGCGGCGGAGAGTACAACGTTATCCGCGGACTTCACAAGTGCTTCGGCATGGACACAGCAGTTATCACCTCTTTCGCTGATAACGAAGTCGGCAAACTCATGAAGGATTTCATCGAGCAGGGCGGCGTTGACACAAGCCTCATCAACTGGAAAAAGACTGACGGTATCGGCCGTGTCTGCAGAAACGGTATCAACTTCACAGAGCGTGGTTTCGGTATCCGTGGTGCAGTAGGATGCTCAGACAGATTTAACACAGCTATTTCACAGGCTACTGCAGAGGATCTTGATTTCGAGTATATCTTCGGTGAACTCGGTGTTCGCTGGCTCCACACAGGCGGAATTTATGCAGCTCTTTCAGAGACAGCTTCCGACACTGTTGTAAAAGCTATCAAAACCGCTAAGAAATACGGCACTATCGTTTCTTATGACCTTAACTATCGTCCTTCCATGTGGTCAGCTATCGGCGGCCAGGAGAAGGCTCAGGAAGTTAACAAGGAAATCGCTAAATACGTTGACGTAATGATTGGTAACGAGGAAGACTTCACAGCATGCTTAGGCTTCAAGATCGAAGGCAACGATGAGAACTTAAAGGAGCTCAACCTCGAGGGTTACAAGAAGATGATCGGTGAGGCAGCCAAGACCTATCCTAACTTCAAGGTAGTTGCTACTACACTTAGAACTGTTAAGACAGCAACTGTAAATGACTGGAAAGCAATCTGCTGGGCTGACGGCGAAATCTACAAGTCCAAAGAGTACAACGGCCTCGAGATCATGGATAGAGTAGGCGGCGGTGACTCATTTGCATCAGGTCTGGTTTACGGTCTCATGACAACTGAGGATCCTGAGAAGGCTGTTAACTATGGTGCAGCTCACGGCGCTCTTGCTATGACAACACCTGGCGACACTTCTATGGCATCACTCAGCGAAGTTGAAGGAATAATGGGCGGCGCAGGCGCTCGTGTAAAGAGATAATAAACTGTTTTCTGTATAAATTAGGAGGTATTACGATGAATAAGGAAAAAATGGAAAAGGTAATGGAGAATTTCTCAGAAGTAGGAATAATCCCTGTAGTAGTATTAAACGATGCAAAAGATGCTGAGCCCCTTGGAAAGGCACTTATGGAGGGTGGTCTTCCGGCTGCCGAGGTTACTTTCAGAACAGACGCAGCTGAAGAGTCTATCAGAATCTTAAGTGAGAAATATCCTGATATGCTCGTTGGTGCAGGCACAGTCCTTACAAAGGATCAGGTTGACAGAGCTGTTAACGCAGGTGCAAAGTTCGTTGTTTCTCCCGGATTCGATCCTGAGATCGTTAAATACTGCCTCGACAAGGATATCCCGGTTTGCCCCGGCACAGCTACAGCAAGCGAAGTTCTTGCAGCAGCAAACTTAGGCCTCACACATGTTAAGTTCTTCCCTGCTGAGAACGCAGGCGGCCTTAAGATGATCAAGGCTATCGGTGCAGCTCTCCAGTCCATCAAGTTCATGCCTACAGGCGGCATCAACGCTTCAAACGTAAGAGATTACCTTGCAAGCGAAAAGATCTTCTGCTGCGGCGGTTCATGGATGGTAAAGGGCGACCTCATCAAAGCCGGCAAATTCGACGAGATCAAGGCTCTCGTTGCAGAGGCTGCTGATATCGTTAAGGAAGTAAGAAACTCACTCAGCAAGGCTGCATAATCAGAAATCAGAATTAGAAAATTTGAATAGATCATAAATTAAGCCACCGGTAAAGCAGTTGTTTTCCGGTGGCTTATATATTTTTTTGAACCCCGGGGACGTACTTTAGGGGTCATTTTGTGTAAAATGACCCCTAAAGTACGTCCCCATAGCTCATTTTTTACTTTATAAATAGATAAAGCTGTGATATGATGCTAGCGATATATAAGTGAAGAAGGTTTAATACAATGGAATACAGGAAATCAGATTTGAGAGGCATTTTGCTTACAACAAGCGGTGCTGCCTGCTGGGGATTATCCGGATCAGTGGGACAGTACCTTTTTTCAGTCCAGAAAATGGACAGTCACTGGCTCGTACCGATAAGGCTCGGCGCAGCAGGCATAATACTTTTTATATACTGCCTTATGAAGTTTAAGCGGGATACTTTTCTCCCATGGAAAACAAAGGAATCGGCTCTAACAATGCTGACCTACGGAATTTTAGGTGTCAGCTGCTGTCAGTTCCTATATTTCCTTACCATCCAGCTCTCTTCCGCAGCGATCGGCACGATAATGCAGGATCTGGCTCCGGTATTCATACTTATAATAAGCTGTATCGCAGCCGCCAGAAAACCTAAGATCATTGAACTGGCAACAATAACCCTGGCAATAATCGGAGTTTTCTTTATCACGACCAATGGAAATCTCGCCTCAATGTCAGTATCACCGGCAGCAATTATCGCAGGTGCTGTCAGCGGAATCTGCGTTGCAGTGTATAATCTGCTGGCGCCAAAGCTGAATCATGTCCCTGTCCTTGTAATACAGGCATGGTCCTTCCTTTTAGGCGGATTCGCAGGGCTTTTCATATTTCAGATTTGGAAATACCATTACATTCCAAATGCCTATGGAATCTTAGGGATAGCATTTGTAGTAGTTGTCGGAAATATAATGGCATTCGGTCTTTATATAAGCGGTGTCCAAAAGATCGGCCCCCAGAAAGCTATCCTTTACAGCTTCGCAGAGCCCATCACAGCCGCAATAATTTCAACTCTCGTGCTTGGCACAGCATTTACAGGATTTGAAGCCCTTGGATTTGCATTGATATTTATAATGCTCTGGCTCACCACTGTAGATACAAGATCTCCACGCAGACCTATCAAAGCAAAAGTAAAACAGGCATAAATCCATAAACTAAGAAAGCAGCCGGAACAAAAGTCCCGACTGCTTTTTTATATAGTCATTACCTTCTCCTGTAACGCTATAAACATCTTTACGCTTTTTGAGCGATTCCCTCTTCCCCTTTTCTTTCCTTCTTTGCAATTTCAGGAAGAATAAGGCCAAGAGCTGTAAGAACTACAGGTGTACAGATATTCATGATCATTGTAAATTTATCCTCGTTGTACATACCCAAAATACATGAAGCTGCTGTTACCAAGAAGCACCATGCTCCAAAGAACTTTGCGATCACCTGATTCTTTACAAATCTGTAATCAGCATCTATCGTATCGAAATGATTTCTGAGAGCGATATAAGCTGCAAATACCCAGAGATATCTGAGCGGCATACATACAGAGTTAAGTCTAGTGAGCTGCTGAAGAACTGCTGCTGCTCCCGGAACGAATGTCTGCATAAGGATGATGATTCCCGAAAGAACACCTACCATGTAGATACCGTTGATATATACGCCGTGCTTATTCTTCTTTCGAAGAGCTGATGGAATGAATTCCTTAATATCATCATTGTCAAGTAATATACGAAGCGGTGCATCAATACTTAAGATAAGTACTGCAAGCTGGCTGACAACATTGCAGAGTGCATATACAATAAGGAAGAAATCTCCCACGTGATAATACTGACCAAGCTTCTGGAATGCCCAGTATGAACCATTTGCCGCATAAGAGTTAAATGACTCTGTGCTCTCATTTATAAGTGTAGGATCAAACATCAGTCCCATTGCTACCGTACCAAGCATTGCACATATAAGAACCATCACAGTCATGACAATGATTCCCTTAGGGAAGCCCTTGCTAGGATCCTTAACCTTATTAACATAAGGTGAGATCTTCTCACAGCCACCTACTGCAAATACAAGTATAGAAAGAGATGTAAAGTAGCCAACATTAAAATTAGGTATAAGGTTCTCAAGGCTGAAGTCCATATGTACGAATCCTGCGCCCGGATTGATCTTCGGTGCTGCAAACATCATGACAATGTAGAGGATCGACATTATAAAGGTACTTGTACCTGCAATAGACAAAAGCTTTTTAAGCGGGTTAAGTCCGCGGCTTGCCGTAAAGCATCCGATAAGGAATACAGCAAGTGTTGCAAGCTGTACAGCAAGTGTCGGGAATGTATCATAAGTCTCTGCATTTCTGAAGATTGCCCAGCTCAAAGCCTTTAAGCTTCCGCTTCCCTTACTTGCGATATATGGAATATGTACTGCCCAGTAAGTCCATCCTGCATAATAAGCAAGCTTTTTATTTGTAGTGGACTGAATCCATGAGCTTACTCCGCCGCCGCTGGTCTTAAATGCAGAACCAAGTTCTCCGACCATGAGGGCATAAGGAATAAAATAAAGCGCAAACATCAGGATCCAGCTGAATATTACCTGGATACCGTTGAAGTAGATAAAGCCATTCAGGATGTTTCCAAAACCCCATACGGTTGAAAACGCCATAAATGCTAGTGTGAGATAGGTCATCTTTTTCTTCTCATCCATTTGTAAGTTCCTCCAAATTAACAATATGGAAATCAGTGATGTCCGACAATAGCTCCGACTTTCAATAAATTTCCTTTTCCGAAGCTAAAGTAATTTTATCTCTTTGGCAAAATCTACTCCCCCGAATAAAATTCATCAAGAAGAAGCTTGATATATTTTATCCTTTCTTCGGCTTGATAATAATATCACATATTTTGTACAATTACAAGTACATAATTGTAATTTGTTTTGGTGAATTTCACATACAATATTAACGCATACAATCTAATATTTCGTAGAATATTTCCTCAGATTTATACACTCTTTCTTCTTTTTCGACATATCACTTTTTTCAAGTTGAAAAGACGCTCAATGTATTATAAAATATACACGGAACCTGTTTTCAGGCTCTTTAACGGAGGGATATAGATGGGAAACAGCAATAAAGTTATTAATTATGAAGACTATGCAAAAAAGGCTTCATTAAAGGGTGAATTTGTCAGACTTGTTTCAGGGGACAAATCTTTATCGGAGGAGGAGAAGTCCGAGATCATAGACTGCGGACTCAAGGCATTGTCAGGGGAGGATTTGTAATCATGAGACTTATTTCATGTCATGTTGAGAATTTCGGAAAAGTATCTGATTTCTCATTCGATTTTAATCCCGGAGTAAATAATATAGTACAGGATAACGGCTGGGGAAAAAGTACTCTTGCCGCCTTTATAAGAGTTATGTTTTTCGGTTTTGACAGGGAAGAAAAACGCGGTGAACTCCAAAACGAGAGAAAGCGCTTTACGCCCTGGCAGTCAGGCGTTTACGGCGGTGAGATAGTATTCGAGCAAAACGGGAAAAATTACAGGATCAAGAGAACCTTTGCCGCTAAAAAAGGTGAATCAGACAATTTTTCTGTTACAGAGTTGGATTCTGATAAAGCCGCAAAAGAATTCAGCGAAAATATTGGTGAGGAACTTTTCGGAATAGATGCCGAGTCTTTTGAAAAAACAGTTTTCGTTGCACAGCAGGACTGTAATACGACTCTTACCGACTCAATACATGCAAAAATAGGCGATATCGAAGGACAGACTGCCGGCATGGGCAATTTCAAATCTGTCATGAAAAATCTGAAAGCCGAAAAAGATCGTATAGATCCTTCAAAAAAAGGAAATTATTATTCTGATCTTAAGGCAGAACTTTCTGACCTAGAAAAAGAAATAAAAAATAAAGATACTGTCATAAAAAATAAAAACAATCTTGAAAAGGATCTCGAAAACTGCAATAAAGAGCTTATCAACTGCAGAGAAGATCAAAAAAATATTCAGGAAAAGCTTTCCGAACTCAGCAGGCTTAATGATCTCAGAGTAACAAATGAGAAATATAAATCCCTGCTTGATAATGAAGAAAAGACCAAGAAGATCTGGAATGACATAGCCTCAGGTTTTCCCGGCAAGGCTCCTGTCCAGTCAGAGATTGATGAAAATATGGATAGAGCTAATAAATTAAAGGCTCTCGAACTCAGCCTTTCATCTTCCGGACTTAACGACGAACAGTCTGCCAGATTAAAAGCACTGGAGAAAGAATTTTCAGTCGGCGTTCCTGATGATGAAGATCTGAAGATAGCTTCTTCGCTGATCCACGGAATAAATACTCAGAAAAACAGGACAGAAGCAGCAATGCTCTCACTTTCCGAGGCTTCTGAACTTGAAAGATACAAGGAGAAATTTGCAGAGCATATCCCGGATGAAGAAGAAATATCTTCACTTAAGGAAATCTGGCGTAAAAGATCCGAGCTCAAAAATGAAATAACCCTCATCAAAGGAAGGGCTGCTGCAATAAAGTCTTCTCCTCTTCCTGAGGACTTTTCCAGAGCTAATGCTTCAACAATTCCAAGAAAAATGCTCATGACGGGAATAATTTTTCTCCTCATCGCATTTGTCATAAGTCTCCTGAAGGCGCCCATCGGCATAGCGATCGGAGTAGCAGCTCTCGGTGCAGGACTTGTCGGCTTTTCTTTCCTTATTGGCAGAAGAGACGAGCAATATGAGGCAAACAGAAAGATTCTTGCAGAAAAAGAAAGAAAAGAAGATCTTGAAAGAACTCTTGCAGAATTAAGCAGCAAAGAAAATACTGCAAAAGAGCTTTTCTCTAAGGTCGAAGCTTTCCTTACCGAAATGAACGGGACTTTCAATGAAGGCACAGTTCCGGAGGATCTTATAAACCTTCTGTCCGAGGCAGAAATTTATAAAAGCTTAAAAGCCCGTGAAGAAAATTATGATACAGAGAAAAATCTTCTGGAAAGCGATGATTCCGAGCGAAAAATAAGAGCCTTCTTCCATCAGTATATGCCTCTTTCAAACAATGATTATTCTGCAATGCTGCAGACACTCAACTTTGATAAAAAAGAATATCTGCAGCTTAAAGATATCGCAGAACATAAGGCTGATAATGCTGAAATATACGAGATTGAGCGAAAAAAGCTTTCCGATTTCCTTAAATCTGTTGGTTTTGATGACGAAGAAAATGATATTTCTGTCCAGATCAATCGCATGCGTGACAGATTCCATGAGCTCCAGAAAGCCAACATGGATTACAATTCCGCAAGAACTGACAGACAGATTTTCGAATCTTCACACGATATCGAAGCATTAAAAGAAGTTTCAAATTATCGCTTTGATAAAGATGCCATGGAAAAGCTCAGCCGAAAATTTGATGAGTCTGAAACAAAAAAAGAAACTCTCACTGCCGATATCAAAAAATTCGAAAATGATATTGCCGAGACAGAAAAAAAGCTTGAAGAACTGGCTGCTGCTGAGGCAGAATTTGCTGATAAAGAAGCGAAAGCAAATGAGCTTAAGCACAAATTTGATATTCTTTCAAAGACTGAGACCTACTTAAAAAATGCCAGAGATAGCTTTGCAGATAAGTATATGAGTCCTATCCGTCTGGCCTATGACAAATACTATTCACTCCTCTCTGATGATGAAAAGGAATATGAGCTTGATACAAACCTTAATATCACCTTCAGAGAATACAACAAAAATCATGAAAGCGGATTTTTGAGCGAAGGATACAAGGATCTCGTCGGACTCTGCCGCAGAATGGCTATGATCGATGCAATGTATAAAGACGAAAAGCCTTTCGTTATTCTGGATGACCCTTTTGTAAACTTAGATGACACCAGGATCGAGGGAGCAAAAGATTTCCTGAATAAAATAAGCAGTGACTATCAGATAATATACTTTACCTGTAATCAATACAGAGTCGCAACTGCATGAGATAAAAAAGTGCCTTCGGCACTTCAACTCCCCTGCCCCTCACTCATGAGGGGTGGGGTTTTCTTTTGCTCCATTTTCATTCATAATAGTTATATGAACATACTGCAAAAAATCTTTACCGACTACTATGAAACAATTATTTTCACAATGAAACCTCGCTCATCTGTCATTGAAAACATCGACAAGATGATTAATTGTGGCAATCCAGACTTTGGTGGTGCCATGTATGGATGCCCGGATTGCGGAAAACTTAAATTTGTTCCCTTTCGCTGTCACAGCCGCTTTTGTCCTTCATGCGGAAATAAGTATTCCATGGAACGCACCACTAACATGTCCTTCAAGCTGATTAAGGTCAATCATAGACATTGCGTTTTTACCATTGCCGAAGATCTAAGGATTTACTTTTTACAGGATCGTTCTTTACTTAACTGCCTGTTTCATGCTGTTAACAGTGTTATTTCCCATATGTTCCGCAAAATAAATAAATCAAAAAATTTCACTCCCGGTTTTATCATGGTCCTGCACACTTTCGGACGTGATCTAAAATGGAATCCGCATATTCACTGTCTAATATCTGAAGGCGGTTACAGTGACAACGGCGAATGGCGAAACGTAACTCATTTTAATTACAAGCTTCTTCGCAGTTCATTTCAAACTGCACTTTTAAATGAATTAGAACCTTATCTTGGCTCTTCCTTTAAGAAAGTCAAAGCTGCCTGTTATGACAAAAATAAACAGGGCTTCTATGTTTATGCCAAGCCCAACAAATGCAACCCTACCACCGTAATTAAATACATTGGACGTTACCTTGGCAGACCCGTCATTGCAACTTCACGTATTGACAAATATGACGGTGATTATGTCACTTTCCACTACAACCGCCACGAAGATGACAAATATGTAGAAGAAACCATCCCTGCAACCGAGTTCATTGAACGTCTGATACGGCATATACCTGAAAAACACTTTAAGATGATACGTTATGGTGGTATTTATGCCCGTCACAGAGACATTGACAAAAATCTTAACCGCGCCATTTCAAAAGAAAAGCACTCATTTCTTCGTGGCTTCAATAAATGGCGTACTGCACAGCTTTCCGCGTTCGGATATGATCCTCTAAAATGCGATTGCGGTTCAACAATGCTGTTCCTGGAACTATATTTTAATCATAAGCGCGTTTCTCTTGAAGAACTATACGAGAAAGCCATGTCCAAGTCTCGTGGATTGCGTTCATCTGCATAACTTTATTAATCCGACTATACTTGGTATAATCCTTTCAGGAGGATACCAACATGAAACAAAACATTGAGAAACTGCGCAAAAAGTACATGGATAACCCACCAGAAGGTTTTTCTCCCAAGGACATTCGCAATATGAGCGAGGATGAACTTTTGGATTTGGATTATTTCTTAAATGATGACGAACTTGATGACGATTTTGGAGAAGATGGTTTCTACATCTTTTAATTTCCATACCGTCTGTTTGTCATGCATTCCTTCATTATTCATTTCAATTTAATGTCCGAACGTACGTTAGGATTTGTTGTCCAAAAAATTGGAATTTCCTATAAAGCAATAAAGAATCCTGCTCCGCAGGATTCTCCGCGCAAGCGCGGGAGCCGCAGGCTCTTCCTATCCGCGCTTGACGCATCATACGCACGCAGTGCGTTTTTTGCATTATGGGGAATTCCATCGGAATTTCCTATAATGTAAAAAATAAAATAAGCATCCGGTTTGATCTTAACTCATCCCGGATGCTTATTTTTATTTATGCTAAATCTTCTCCATTTGTTGCGATTACCTTCTTGTACCAGTCGAAGGAATCTTTCTTGCGGCGGTTCAGGTTACCTGTTCCGTCATCATATTTTTCTACATAGATAAATCCATAACGCTTAGCCATCTCACCTGTTGAAGCAGATACGAGATCGATGCAGCCCCAAGGTGTATAACCCATAAGGTCTACACCGTCCTTAACAGCTTCCTTCATCTCTGCGATATGCTGTCTAAGATAGTCAATTCTGTAAGAATCATGGATGCTTCCATCCTCTTCGATAACGTCCTTTGCACCAAGTCCGTTCTCTACTACCATAAGCGGGATCTGATAACGAGCGTAGATCTCGTTCAAGCTGAAACGAAGTCCCTGAGGATCGATCTGCCAGCCCCAGTCAGAAGCCTTGAGATAAGGATTCTTTACGCCGCCGATGAGGTTTCCGCCTGCTGACTTTGCCATAACTTCAGGATCTGTTGAAACACAGTTGCTCATGTAATAGCTGAATGTATAGAAATCAACTGTACCCTCTTTAAGGATCTCATCATCTCCTGCTTCCTTCTTGATGGTGATGCCGTTCTCCTCAAAGAATCTCTCTGAATATGAAGGATACTCACCGCGAACCTGAATGTCAGAGCAGAACCAGTTCTTCATTCTGTTCTCTGCCTGCCATGCAAGGATGTCGTTAGGGTTGCAGCTGTAAGGATACATTGTAGCGAAGATGTTCATATCGCCCATCTTGTATTCCGGATAATTTTCATGTGCGTATTTAACAACCTTTGCACTTGCCACAAGCTGGTGGTGAAGAGCCTGGAAACGAACTGCCGGACTATCCGGAACCTTGTCGATAGGTCCTGAGTAACCCCTGATAGTTCCCAGTGAAAGTACATTACCCATAGGCATTGTACCTGAATTGATCTCGTTGAATGTAAGCCAGTATTTAACCTTGCCCTTGTAACGTGCAAAGATAGCCTTGCAGTAGTTTACATAATAATCAATAAGTTCTCTGCCTTCCCAGCCGTTGTACTTCTCTACAAGAGCATAAGGAAGCTCATAGTGAGAAATTGTGATAAGAGGCTCGATATTGTACTTTAAGCACTCATCAATAACGTTCTCATAGAACTTAAGACCTGCCTCGTTGGGCTCCTTTTCCATACCTGTGGGGAAAATTCTTGTCCATGCAATAGAGAAACGGAAGCATTTGAATCCCATCTCTGCAAAAAGAGCGATATCCTCTTTATAACGATGATAGAAATCTATAGCCTCTCTTGAAGGATAAAACTTATTCTCATCAAAATCGACTGTAACCTCTTTAGCTCTGTCAGCAGTACCGTTTGTGCAGTGATCTGAAACAGATGCACCCTTTCCGTCTGTGTTCCATGCACCTTCAAACTGATTTGCAGCAGTTGCGCCGCCCCAAAGGAAATCTTTTCTGAATTTTCTCAATTCTTTTTGCCTCCATTCTTAACCTTAGTTTATATGTAACCTTTTAACTCTCATGATGATATGACATCATCTGATCATCTTTAGAATATCGATAAGATTTGATGACGCCGGAAAAGCATTTTAAATATAAAAAAAGACCGATGTAAATAATAATGCCAAAAAACGCCAAAGGCGATCTTTAACTTTCTTATCTACTCAGTCTTGCCTGCTTCACCAGTAACAACTCGAGATTTATTACTAGTTAATAATAAATTCGAATCGGTATTATGTCAAGCAGATAGAAAAGTTTTTGTTAATAAGTCACAATCGTGTGCCTTGTATTTTGTGAACTTTTACATTTGATGTTTAACCACCGCATACTCGTCATCCAGACGGTAAAAAGGACATTCAAAGTCCTGTCCCGTCAGGAATTTGTACATCTCATCCTGGTCAAGCTCGCACTCGCAGGAATAAACCTCATCTTCATCATCATACACATAAAATGTGCAGCTGTCACATGCCGACATAACTTTAATTCTCCTAAATATAAAACTTAATCCTGACCGTAGTGAAGTTTCGAGAGAAGCCCAAGCAGATGCTCTTCGCTCTCTATCACTTCTCCTTCAAAGCCCAGTTCCTTTGCCGCTTTAATATTCTCAGCCCTGTCATCAAAAAATATACACTCCTCTGCCTTAAGTGAATATTTTTTAAGTAAAAGCTGATATATCCTGTAATCAGGCTTGATACAGTGAACCTGATAGGAAACTATCCCGCCGTCAAGCTCATCCATAAATGATGCTCCTGCTGTATGCTGTTTAAAAAGATTTTCCGAATAATTCGAAAGAATATATATCTTATATCCTTCTTTTTTAAGTTCCCGGATTCTGTCCCAGACCTTCTGCCTCGGGCGGTGCATGAGCTCTCCGTGCTTAATGAACCATTCTATGTCATCTCCCTCATCGGGAAATGTCTCCTTAAAGCAGTCTATTATCTGCTCTTCCGGTATTGTAGCCAGATCCATAAGACTCCAATAGGGTGAATTGAACATCCTGTGGGCAACTCTGACTGTATCCTTTTCGGAGAGACCATGATCCATCAGCATAGTCTTCCAGTCATAGCTTAGGAGCACATCTCCCACGTCAAAAATCAGGTTCTTTATCATTGATAATGCCTTTCTATTCCTCAAAATCCCAGCCTCTTAAGGCAGCTATTCCATAGCCTGGGAATTCATGATTATTTCGTTTCGAATCCACTTTCCACTGATAAGGCGTCATCGAGGTGATGCGCTTAAAATTCCTGTTGAAAGTAGACTGACTCTGAAAGCCGACCTTCATTGCGATCTCTTCCATCGAAAGCGGCTCTTTATTAATAAAGCGACAAGCCATATCAACTCTGATATAGTTTACATAATCTGCCGGTTTCATATTAGTTACCGCTTCAAAGCTCCGTCTGAAATGCGACTCGCTCAACCCGCACGCCGACGCCATATCCGCGATCTTTATATCTTCATCATAATGCTCTCTCACATACTCGAAAGCATTCTTAACATTCTGAGCTTCCTTTGTATCAAGTTCTTTCTGCAGACGTGCGCGATTCGTCCTTAATAACTCTATAACAAAAGAATAGAGCTGACCGTTTATGCTCTCTTCAAAATAGATCTCCTCATCACGGCACTCTTTTATTATATTTTCTATGAGTCCCGCAAGCTTCGGATATTGATCCTTTGCATAAAGCATGCCTTCTTTATTTATCGTCTCCAGTGCATGTCCCTCGAAAACATGGTTCATCTGCATTCTGTTTTTTATAAATTCATCCAGGTCGATATAGAGGAATTCCCATTTACAGATATTTCCCCGGTCAGAAATCGTCGTATGCGGAATATATGCAGGAATTACCGTAAACATATCACCGCTGTAACGGTAAGTCCTGTCCTCAAAGACCATCCTGCCGCTGCCGTGATAGCAATATCCTATCTCCATATAATTATGGAAATGCAGTGTATTTCCCGTATCATTTCCATACTCTCTCTCCCAGCCTTTTCCCAGAAGCGAAAGCACATATTTCCCCGGCTCTATCGTATAATACCTGAATTCCAAAGGGTGTTTACTTTTTGCCATCTTTTTTACCTGACTTTAGCCCAGATCAGGCCCTTTGCCGTTTGTGCGGAAATATTCGATCATTTCAGCAGTCATGCTTGTAGGACCCATGGGATCCTTTATATCATCTCTCGATACCCATTCCGCAACGGCGAGCTCATCCTCTTCTCTCGTGATCTCCCTCGAGCCGTCCACATCGCAGAAATAGCCAATGAGAAGATTCTGGTCAAAGCCCCAGGGCTGTGTCTTATAATATCTGATATTTTTAACCTTGAGTCCGACCTCTTCCATGGCCTCTCTTCGGATAGTATCCTCGGCGGTTTCTCCGATCTCGCAGAATCCTGCCACAAGTGAAAGTCCCTTATATTCCCTTCCGGCATAACGGGTTATCACAATCTTGTCTCCATCGGTGATACCCACTATGATCGCAGGTGCTATCTTGGGGAAAATAACATTTCCGCAATGCGGACATTCCATGGCTCTGAGCTTTTTATGAACCTCAGTCAGATGTCCGCAGCGTCCGCAATATTTATTATCCCTGTACCATACGTAGAGATGATATGCTGTCTCGCCGGCAAATGAAAGGGATTTAGGCCTCGCCCTTCTAAGATAGGAAAGCGTGTCGTACTCATAGCTTTCAATCTCCAGCTTTTCGGATGACATATAGAGAAAATATCTCCAATTGTCTATCGAAAAAAGATATTGCAGCTTTGCCTTATCTACGCCATGTTCCGTGACTTCCTTTACCGTCGGACAGGAGAATCTCATACCATCCTCCGCCAGCAGTATATTTCTGTCACTGAACGCAAGCACTATATCTTCATCGTTCGCTTCTGTATTTTCGTATTCGTTATGAAAAGTCTTCGGTGCAATATCCTGAATCATTTAAATTACCTCTGATTGCTAAAACCTATACTATTTCTATGTCGCCGAATTTTATACTGCCATCGGGGGCGAGGCAGTCCCTGTAGGAGGCGATCCTGTTTTTGATGCCCTTTTCATCGGCTTTGGCGAAGTCATCTTTTTTGGGATATTTCGTGTACCAGGCGCGGTTCATATCAACCGTTACGGCACCGTCCATATCATGAGTTATCGAGTCGCCGATAAATACAGCCTCATCAGCATTGATATCAAGCCTTTTAAGGACATATTCGAAAAATTCCTTTGTGGGCTTTTCCGCCATTGCCTCCTCACTGGAGATGAGGCAATCCACATATTTATCAAAACCAAGCTTTTCAATCTTTAAATGCTGCACATAAGATGTCATATTTGTTCCAACAGCTATTTTAAGACCTTTTTTCTTTATAGCTGCCATGAGTTCTTCCACTCCGTCCTCCGGAACCATCGCATCGATAAGGCCCTTCCAGTAAGCCTCTGCAAGCCTCGTTGCGTGCGGGATTTCCTTAATCCCTCTTTTTTTAAGGAAGATCTGTGCCCTGATAAGCCTGTTATGAACAGCAGGACAAAAATCTGTCATCGCTGCTATCTGTTCTTTATAAGCCTCTTTCCAGCCGGATAAAGCTTCATCATGAGCAATCCCAAGTTCCTTTTCACAATATGCAGCAAAAGCTTCCGCTCCTGCCTTTGTACCTTTATCAAAATTGTAAAGCGTATTGTCCAGATCAAATATTACCGCTTTTATCATTTATTATTTTTCACCACTTCCGTAATTCCGCTTACTAGTCCTGCCGCTCCCTGTATGTCCGAGGGAATGATTATCTTGGTAGCCTGTCCGTCTGCTGCCTTGGCAAATGCCTCAAGGCTCTTAAGCCTTATTACTGCTTCGTCGGCCTCAGCAGCCTTAAGCATTTTAATACCGTTTGCTGTTGCTTCCTGTACCTTAAGGATAGCTTCCGCACGACCTTCAGCCTCTTTTATCTCTTTTTCCTTCTCGGCTTCCGCTGCAAGAATTGTAGCCTGCTTTTTAGCCTCAGCTTCGAGGACTGCTGATTCTTTGTGTCCTTCTGCCTCAAGGATCATTGACTGTTTATGTCCCTCAGCCGTGAGGATCTGTGCTCTCTTTTCTCTCTCTGCCTTCATCTGCTTCTCCATTGATTCACGAATGGCTGCCGGAGGCATGATATTTTTAAGCTCTACTCTAGTAACCTTTATCCCCCAGGGATCTGTTGCGAGATCGATCGTCTGCAGCATTCTCGAGTTAATGGTCTCTCTGCTTGTCAGCGTCTCATCAAGAGTCATATCACCAATGATATTTCTGAGTGTCGTAGCCGTGAGATTTTCCATGGCCATTAAAGGATTCTCAACACCATAAGAATAAAGTCTCGGATCCACTACCATATAGTAAACGACCGAGTCGATCTGCATGGTTACGTTATCTTTTGTTATAACAGGCTGAGGCGGGAAATCAGCAACTCTTTCCTTCAAAAGTACTTTTCTTGCCACTCTGTCAACAACCGGGATCATAAAATGAAGTCCGGCATTCCAGGTCTGGCTGTATCTTCCAAACCTCTCTATCACGTATGCACTTCCCTGGGGTACCACACGCATTCCCAAACAAGCCAGAGCAATTACAAAAATCAGAAAAAATAAAATAATAACCATCTCATTCACCTCTTCTTTTTCATAATCAATAATATTCTAGGGTCCGCTTCGTGCCCTGTATTAAATAAAGCCAGAGTCGTTTCCAACCCTGGCTTTAGTGTAACATTATATATGGTTTTCTTCAAGAAAACGATTTATGCCTTGCTTACCATATCGAGGATCGCCTGCTTTGGAACAACTCCCACCGACTGGTTAACGAGCTTTCCGTCCTTGAAGATAAGGAGTGTAGGAATACTCATTATATTGTATTTACCGGCGAGATCGCCCTCTTCATCAACGTTTACTTTTCCAACTTTGATACTGCTGTTTTCCTCAGCTATCTCATCTACGATAGGTGAAAGCATCTTGCAGGGTCCGCACCATGATGCCCAGAAATCTACAAGAACTGTCTTGTCAGACTTTAATACTTCTTCTTCAAAATTTGCCTCTGTGATAACAACTGCTGCCATGTTAATCTCCTCCTTTTGACCTAATTCTTTACCTTATTATATCTTTAACTAAAATTATCTTCCTGATTTTGATATGAAATCAACTGCTGAAAGTGCAGCTACATTTCCCTGTCCTGCTGCCTTTATATACTGGTAGGGGGTACCCGCAATATCTCCTGCGACAAAGCATCCCTCAATATTTGTTTCCATCTTGAGATTGGTCTTTACATGACTTCCTTCCATTTCAAGTCCGGCAAGAAGTTGTGTGGGAGCTATCGAATCTCTCAGGATAAATATACCGTCGGTCTTTATCTCTCCGTCCTCGGTAACAAGGGCATCCACCTTCATTCCGCCGTTTACGGAAACGGGCTTGCTTCTGATAACCTCAACCTTGTCCGAAAGATTTACTTCGTCCTTATAAATAGGAATGTAATAGGTCTTTGCAGCGTACTCTGTCATGAACTCTGCCTCAGCCTCTTCCTTCTTGGAATACCCGACAACGACTGCCGTCTTTCCTTTATAAAGGGCTGCATCACAGGTTGCACAGTAGCTGACTCCGCGTCCGAGGTAATCTGTCTCACCCGGAAGGGTTTTAGCCGGTACCACTCCTGTTGCCAGGATCACAGTCTTTGCTTCATAGAGATCATTGTCTGCCTGGATCGAGAAATAATCTCCTGCTGCAAATATAAGTGTTACCTTTTTATCTGTAATTTCAAGTCCTCTGTCTTTTAAGTGCTCTTCGAAATGTTCTGCAAGCTTTGCTCCGCTTATTGCCGGAAATCCGAGATAATTGTTTATCTGCTCAGCCTTTGCAAGCTTCATGCTTAAGTTCTTTGATCCAAAAATTAGAACACTCTTATTTCTATTCTTAGCTGTCAATGCAGCTTCCAGACCTGCTGGGCCTGTTCCGATGATTGCTATATCTACTCTTTCTATTTTGAACACCGCCTTTCTCATTTTCAGGTGCTTTTAACGTTCTGTCTGACCATATTATATTTTATCCGATATATATTGTCAATGACTTTATATTTATTTAATATTTTGAACCCGATGTAAAAAACCGGAATGACCTCTAATCCCCCTTTATATCTGCATTTTCCTCGGGTTCTTTCTATAATGTTTCGAATAAAGAACAAAAGAATTATCAATTAGCTATTGAATTATTTAAAATGAAATTGTATACTGTCGCTTGTATGCAAAATAAATTTTATAAGGAACGCCCGTTTCATCAGAGCCTTATAATACATCGTCTTCAGATGTTATTCTGAAGCGGAAAGGATAGCGTGATCGCTTATGAGACGGAGAACAACACTTTTGGGACTTGCACTTGCATCAGCAATGAGCATCGCATTGGTAGGTTTTAATTGCCCTACATGCGCAGCAGAGCTCAATTCAGGCGATGAAGTAGTAGAGGACACATATGTTGACGCGGTATCAGCTGACTCTGATGATGAACTTATTGTTATAGATTCAGGTATTCTTACCGCAGATAGATATGCTCCAGAGTGAAGCGCAGACAGCGCTTTTGTAATCCAAAACCCCCGCAGATTTCTGCGGGGGTTTCTTATTTTCCATTGATTCTGCCGGCTTTTTTATTTAAGGAAATCCGGAAGCTTTCTTCCTTCTTTTTTCCACTGCATAAATTCAGCAGTAGCTGCAAACATTACATCACCTGACGAATTGAGTGCTGTTTCTACGGAATCCTGTATAACTCCTATTATGAAACCAACACCGACTACCTGCATTGCGACATCCTGTGATATACCGAAAAGCGAACATGCCATAGGTATGAGCAGAAGCGAGCCGCCTGCAACTCCTGATGCGCCACATGCAGCAAGGGCTGCAATAAATGAAAGAACAAGGGCTGCACCTAAGCTTACCTCAATATTCATCGTTCTTGCCGCTGCCAGAGTGAGCACCGTGATAGTAACTGCTGCACCATCCATATTTATAGTGGCGCCAAGCGGTATTGATACGGAATACATCTCCTTATCAAGTCCCAGCTTCTCACATAATTCCATGTTAATGGGAATATTGGCTGCCGAGCTTCTTGTAAAGAAAGCCGTTACTCCGGACTCTCTTAAGCATCGCAATACCAGCGGATAGGGATTTCTCCTTAAGCATATGAAAGCTATGAGCGGGTCTACCACCAGTGCGACCGTCAGCATACATCCTACAAGAAGGAACAATACTGCTCCATAGTCAACAAATATCGACATACCGTTCGTTGATATATTTGAATAAACAAGTCCCATTATTCCAAAAGGTGCCAGGTTGATGATCCATCTGACTACCTGCGAAACCGCATCCGCACCATTTGCAAAGAATTCTTTTGTGCTGTCTGATGCCACACCTTTAAGCGCAAGACCTAAGAATGCCGACCAGAAAAGGATACCCAGATATTTTCCGTCAGAAAGTGACTGAAGGGGATTTGATACCATTCCAAGCAAAAGATTTTTTATAACTTCTGCAAGTCCTGATGGGATCACCTCTGCCTCAGCGCTCTCTGTGAGCTTGATCGAAACCGGGAATATAAAACTTGCTATTACAGAAACTACTGCTGCAAGAAAAGTACTGACTACATATAATAAAATGACCGTTCTGAACTGATGTCCAAGCTTTTCACGTCCACGGCATAAAGATGCAGTTACCAACACAAATACCAGCACCGGTGCTATCGACTTAAGAGCCCCTACAAAAATTTCTCCTATGAAGGATATCCACTCTATATTAGGTACTGTGAGTGCAAGTACGATACCTATCAGAAGTCCTATCGCTATCCTCACTATCAGACTTGTTTTGTTGTAACAATTAACTGCTTTTTTTAACGCTTCCATTTCTTTCCTTTCCATATCATTAGTTATACGCAAAAACATTTTAGCACTTTGACGCGTAACACCATTAAAGTATTTAAATAATAACATAAAAGCTGTTACTTGTGCGGATTTTTTTAATTTTACAAAGATATGACTTTTCGTCACTGCGTGCCTCAAAGTCATGCAAACAGGCCATTTAAATGCAGCTACGCTGCGGGCCTGTTTGGTGCTTGTTTAACTGAATCACACGGAATCCGCAGTAAATGCGGATTCCTGCAATAAAGTCACCAAAACATATACGAAAAAGGAAACCCACATCTCTGCGGGTTTCCTAAATTGTCATATTAAAAATTTACGCCTGCGATTCAAGCACCTCGGTATCTGTCGCGTAATCATACTGACCTTCCCTGAGGCCGCTGCAGGATACTAAAAGATATATAATTCCTACGATAGTAAAGATATTTGCAAAAATAGCAAATCCGAGTGAGATCTCTTTCCTTATCCTGTAGAACTGATCTCTGTAGATCACTACGGAGACAGCGATCTGGAGCAGCCATACCAGTGAGCTTAAGGAGCTTCCTGCTCCCGGAATCTGTGAGATTATCCCCGATGCCACACTCACAATTATTGGAAAAAGCTTAACTACTACAGACGGAACTTCCAGTCCGAAAAGCTTTATCTTTTCAACATCACCGTAAGTCGCTTCAACTGCTGCATAATGATTTGCATAAGGTATGAAAGCCATCCATGCATTCTTGTAATTTCTGACCTTAAGGTACTTAAAAGTTGCAATAGCCGAAATAATATACATTATCAGGGCTATGAAAACCGCAAACACAAGCATAATTCCAAGACCAGCCAATACACCAACTAACGCCATATCATCATCCATAAGTTTACCCCCACTTTCTTATTGAATAAATAGGCGTTTGCGAAACGCCTGTTGCCGCAAAAATACGGCATTTTTGTTGTAACAAAAAAGAATAACCCCTCACCAGATATGGTACAATAGAGTTGACAAAAAACCACTGACCATATCCAAGAAAGGAGTTATTCTGATATATATGATAACATATAAACAGCTTTCTTTGTCAGATATTTATACAGATTGTCAGGAAAAATTTGAAAATGACAAACCTGCATTTCTGTCTCTATTAGAAAACCATATTGATCTTGATGAAATTATTCCGATTTCGTTCCGAAATCATTTTTATGCATCGACGGGAAGAACCCGTAAATACTCTTTACACTCTTTACTGTGGGCTTTGATTATTCAGAGAATCTTTTCAATTCCCACAGACCAACTTCTTCTTACTTTTCTTGCTTATTCAAAACCTCTACGTGATTTTTGCGGTTTTACAAAAGTCCCAGACGCCTCCAAGATAACAAGGTTTAAGCAGGATTTTTTAGATGATCTTCAACTTGTTTTCGACAAGCTTGTCAATCTGACTGAGCCCATTTGTCAGGCTATTGATTCCTACAAAGCTGACATGACTATTTTTGATTCATCAGGTATTGAAGCATTTGTTACTGAAAATAATCCCAAGTACGCAAACAGAATTATTAGACAACTTAAGGCTTATGCAAAGATAAAAGGATTCGATAAATCTTATGATCCTTATAAGGCAGCCTATGGCTCAATGCCTTCACATGCTTCCTCCAATGCTGAAATTAAGCAGCTATACATTAATGGCCATTTTTGCTATGTCTTCAAGTTTGGCATTGTTACAAACGGGTTAGGTATTGTTCGTCATATTTCTTTTTACAACAAGGACTTTATGACATCCCATCCCGAAATCATTGTTGAGAAAAAATCAAATTCTCCTGACGAGGATAAGTGTGTTCACGATGCAAAGCTACTTATCCCAACATTAAAAGATTTCTTTTCAAAACATCCTCTAATAAATCCCAAGACATTTCTTGGAGATGCTGCATTTGATTCTTCTCTTTTATATAATCAGTTGCTTATAGGCGATACCTTTGGAAAAGATAGGCATTTTTCCAAGGCATATATACCACTTAATTCAAGGTCGGGAATAAAATATCCTGACTGCAAGGTCAATTCTGATGGTATTCCCTGCTGCCCTAATGATGATTCACTCACAATGAAATCTGAAGGTAAATCACATAGAAAAAATGGGCTTATACGGTATAAATTTGTTTGTCCCAAAATTAAATACATACGAGACAAAACTACAGGAAAGTATCATCGCAAATGTCAATGTGATAATCCATGTACCCCTTCATCATGCGGACGAATGATTCATATATATCCCGAAAAGAACCTTCGAGCCTATCCTGGTACACTTCGTGGTAACGAAGATTGGGATAATACCTATAAAATCAGAACAGCTGTTGAAAGAGATATAAACCACATAAAAGAAAATCTCTGTTTAGCAGGTCGCCGCACTCAAAATGAGAAAACACTACATGCTGATCTTATTCTTGCAGGAATCACACAACTTATAACTGTTGTTCTTGCTGATAAAATCAAACATCATGAATATATCCGAAGTCTAAAACCACTTATTGCTTAGGACTTACCAACTCTATATGCCATAAGGCTTATTAAAGCGCGCCCAAAAAAGCAGTAAACATATTCAAATGCGAAAAAAATCTATTGCGGCGGTGCTTCGTACATACATTCGATTTTTAGTGTCGAGTTTCGCAATCACCTATTATTGAATAAAATAATAGTTTTAGTTCTTCTGATTTAAATATATCATCAGATATTTCTAATCGCAATCATTTTTAAATTTTCAGCAGAATTCCTGTATCCTCAAGAGACCTTTGTAGGGTCAATTCCAAGTTCTTCAGGAAGAAATCTCGGGCATACATTCTCCTTTGTGGCAATTACGGATGCTGCAAGCCTCGTTCCTATCTCACAGGATTCTCTTAAGGTCTTTCCATAGGTAAGTCCCATCGCAACTCCTGCAAAAAAGGAATCACCTGCTCCTGTAGTATCAATGACTGTTACATGCTTTGACTCTATAATGCCGGAATCGCCGTCTATTGTTGCATATACCGCACCCTTTTCTCCCATTGTAACGACCATCTTCGGGATCTGGGCAAGTTTTATCTTCTTCTTAAGTATCTCCAAAAGTTCTTCCGGAGTCTTATCATCGTATATATCAGAAAAGAAGATTCCTGCCTCCTGCTGGTTACATACGAAGCAGTCGGTATTTTTAAGGAGATCTCTTCTCTCTACAGCAATAGTCATATTTGTAACTGCAGAATAGACTTTTTTATTGTATTTCTCCGCAAGCCGAAATACTCTTTTTAATATATCTTTTTCAAGGTCAAACTCTATGATGATGCTGTCCGCATCCTTGAATATTTCGTCTCCGTGTTCATCTAAGATATTCTCTATTTCAGAGAGATCGGGACGCTTTGAGATCGATGCGGCAACATCTCCGCTATTATCAAATATTGCAAGCCAGCTGCCAAGACCATCTTTCGTAACCCTGATATAATCAGTGTTTACCTTATGGTTCTTAAGCTTATCGAGTACATCGATACCGATACCGCTATCGTCGACAAGGCTCACAAACGTAGGTCTGAGCTCGACATTCGCTATATCCTCAGCTATATTTCTGCTGACACCGCCATGCACCTGCATTACCCTACCGACATTTCGTCCTGTCGGTATATACTGCATCAGCGGATAACCCTTTATATCAACAAAAATAGCTCCTATTACAACAATTCCCATTAAAAACTCCTTTATCGGCAATGATTTTTTTCGCCTGTTGCGCCGTTCGTTGGAAACATATAAGCCGAACAACGCAAAAGGCGAAATCCTAAAAAATATGACTTTTCGTCACTTCGTGCCTCAAAGTCATGCAAACAGGCCATTTAAATGCAGCTGCGCTGCGGGCCTGTTTGGTACTTGTTTTACTTTATCAGACGGAACCCGCAGTAAATGCGGATTCCTGCAATGAAGTGACCAAAATACATACCCTAATTATAACATCTAATATTATCGTTTTGACGAATACTAATGTACTAAATAAAGTTCAGGGGAGCAGAAATTCCCTGCATTTTCCGTACTCTGCGGGAGCGAGATAGGCTTCGATATAGATACCGTCTTCTCTGTAGTCGGCAGCCTCTATCTGTGCCTTTTCACGAAGCATACTCTCTATGCCTGCTTTATCATAAGGGATCAGTAATTTACAGAAATTAAGCGATTCGTTGAGTTTTTTCTCTATGAGACTTATCAGTTCTTCTATTCCGATCCCGTTTTTTGCAGATATATACGCCTTATCCCCGATAATTTTCGGTATGGTGAAATTTTCAGATAATTCGGCTTTATTCATAACCGTTATTCTCGGGATATCTCCGGCTCCGAGCCGGCTCAGTGTTTTGTCCGTGACCTTTGAATGCATTGCGTGATTCGGGTCCGAAGCATCCACGACTTCTATGATGAGGTCGGCATATACTGCCTCTTCAAGGGTTGAATGAAAAGCATTGACCAGATCTGTCGGGAGATCATTTATAAATCCTACTGTGTCTGACAGGAGGAAAGTCCTTCCGCTGCCGGTCTCAAGCTTTCTGACCGTAGTATCAAGCGTCGCAAAAAGCATGTTTTCGACATATACCCGTCCTGATTCCTCGCTTCCGTAGGTATCGAGAAGCTTATTCATCAGGGTCGATTTACCGGCATTTGTATATCCGACGAGTGCCACCAGCGGTACCGCTGCATTGGAGCGCTTGCTTCTCTGCATATTCCGGCTCTTTTCCACTTCCTCGAGCTCGCGCCTTAGATGAGCCATTTCTTTCTCTATCTTTCTTCTGTCGAGCTCGATCTGTTTTTCACCGGAGCCCTTATTGGATAAAGAACCGCCTGTACCGCCCTGCCTCGAAAGATTGCTCCTTAAGCCGACGAGCCTCGGGAGCATATATTTGAGCTTTGCATAGTCAACCTGAAGTCTCGCTTCCTTTGTTCTCGCTCTTTCTGCAAAGATATTTAATATGAGGCCGGTTCTGTCTATAACCTCGACGTCGAGCTTTTTAGAAAGGTTCGTGAGCTGTGTTGGCGTAAGAGAGTTATTAAAGATAGCCGTATCTATATCATATTCCTCAATAACTCTTTTTATCTCTTCAACTTTTCCGGATCCTATAAGCGTTGCGGGATCTTCCGATGAAATATTCTGCGACGCATTCATGACAGGATCTATATCACAGGCCTTTGTAAGACCTTTTAATTCCTGCATTCCGATTTCAAAATCTTCTTCAGACATGCTGCTGTCCCTGGCTCCCACCAGTACAGCACGTCTCTTTTTCTCATTTCTAAGCTCGTATAACATTACTTGTAACCTCTTGCGGCCTGCAGCTCCTCTTTCGCATGTACTTTATCGAAAGTGTTTAAGATATCTTCTGAAGGAGCCTCATTAAGAAGGCTGACTATTACGATCGCCATAAGGCTTATGAAAAATCCCGGTACAAGTGAATAAAGCCCTGTAGCGGTATAGATCGTCTGTCCGCCTATTATTGGTAAATAATCCCATACGATGACCACAGCGGCACCGCTCACAAGACCTGCTATGGCTCCCTGCAGATTAGTTCTTCTCCAGAAAAGACTCATAAGGACAAGAGGTCCGAATGCTGCTCCAAGTCCTGCCCATGCATCTGAAACCAAAGACATTATGGAAGAATCCGGATTCCAGGCAATGATAAAAGCGATCACTGCAATAACAACAATGGCGATCCTGCTCAGTCTGAGGACTGACTTATCATCTGCATTCTTGTTTATAACACCCTTGTAGATATCCTCAGCGATAGCAGATGCGCTTACAAGAAGCTGTGAATCCGCCGTTGACATTATTGCTGCAAGGAAACCACAGAGGAAAATTCCTGCAATGACCGCAAGATGCATTTCCTCGGTGAAAACTCTCTTGATCATTTCTATAAAAATATACTCAGAGGTTACGCTTCCGCCTTCATTAAGCTCCTTAAATAAGGAATTATCCATAAATGCACGTCCAACGATTCCGATAACTACTGCAAAAGCAAGGGAAAGAGTTACCCAGCTTATAGCGATGACCTTTGACTTATTCATTTCTTTCTCATTTTTAACTGCCATGAAACGGACAAGAATATGCGGCATTCCGAAATATCCAAGTCCCCATGCCATTCCGGAGATTATGTGGATCGCATTCGTTCCGGTAAAGAAATCAGTGAATGATCTTGTATCGGCTATTCCGTTATTTATGAGACCTTCGGTTATCGTCTGTCCGTTACCGTTCATTATTGAAATTGCTACCATCGGAACTGTCAATAAAGCAACGATCATCAATGATCCCTGGATAAAGTCCGTCGTGCAGACCGCCATAAAGCCTCCGAGGAAGGTATAGAGCAGGATAACTGCTGCACCTATAGAAAGCGCCAGATGATAATCAAGATGAAAAACCGAATTAAAAAGCTTTCCGCCCGATGCAAATGCCGATGCCGTATAAACCGTAAAGAAAAGAGCTATAATTATAGAAGATATTATCATCAATATTTTTTTCTCATCTTTATAACGATTTTCAAAAAACTTAGGCAGCGTCACTGAATTTCCGGCTTCGATAGTATATCTTCTTAAAGGCGAAGCTACCACGATCCAGTTAAGAGCTGTACCTATAAGAAGACCTATCGCTATCCAGCCGTCTCCTGAAAGACCGCTTAAAAATATAGCTCCCGGAAGTCCCATCAAAAGCCAGCCGCTCATATCCGAGGCCTGTGCCGAAAAGGCTGCAACTAATCCTCCAAGTGAACGTCCTCCAAGAAAATAATCTTCAGATTTCTGATTTTTTCTGCTGTATACCGCTCCTATCACTATCATTATTCCAAGATAGAAAATAAAAGCAGCTATTTCCCATATTTCTACGCTGTTCATATTTTTTCTCCTTTATAAATGTAAGTTTATATGTTGACATAGCCTGTCGGATGCCGCATCTGTATGTCACATGCTGACGCATGTTCCGACAGCTGCTGGCTCCTTAAGAAACTCAAAAATAGATAACATTAGATACCTGCCCCTTGCAACGATCCCCTTTTATCTGCGTCAAATGCTTGAAAATACTCATTTGACGCGAACAGTATCGTAATTATAGTTACTGTTCACACAGCTCTGCGCACTTGCTGCGCTGAGCGTAAGAAAACATACAGCAAGAAATATGGATTTGCCCCATTGCCGAAGGCAATCTTTAGATGGGCAAATCCAGTTACTGTGAGCACCTGTAAGGTGTGAACAGTAACTAATTATACAATATCTTTGTATCAATGGTCAAAACTATTTGACCGTAGGCGAACTTTACATTAAAATAGTTAAAGAACTTTAACAAAAGCTCAGTTGTCCGGTCGGATAATAAAACCGGATCCTTGTTAAGAAAGGTGGCATTAACGTGTCTGTCAGCGATTCCCTTCATATAGAGAAAAGAAAATTCATCCGATACGAGAAGCACATAACAATAGTTGTCCAGAAATTTGAAGATGAACCTATACACGTTTATAAAAATAAGAATAAAGAGTCAAATATTGTTCCCATAAACAGAGAAGAGTTTGTAAGAAACAAATGCTTCAATGCTGAACTTATCGAAATCTCTGCCGGTGGTCTGTCAATATACTCTTTTGAAGAGCTTGATCCGGAGGCAACATATTTCTCGATCCTCTTTCTTCCGGACGGTAATGAAATTGAGCTTTATTATCGCGTGGTACACGTAAACAAACTGGAGGGTTTTGAAGAGGAACCCGGAGCTGTTTATGGATGTAAATTTGTCGGACTTCCGCCATCTATGCTTAAAGATCTCTATTTTGATGATCTTTTTGAAAGCGATGACGAGCCGGATCCCGACCTTTAATAGAATTAATAAATATAAGAAACACCCCTAAAAGAGGGCTTTAAGAGAGGCATGTCAACGCAGACAAAACACTGCGGAAGCATGTCTTTTTTATTACTCACCCAAATAATTTTTCGCAATAATTTAGCACTTTAATGTGTTGACATATCTTATTGTATACGTTATTATACAGAAAAAACCGTATTTTACGGACTAAAGGGAGGCTTTTATGAAAAACAGATTTGCTACAAAGGTTTTAAGCACAACATTATCCGCAATTTTGGCATCCTCGATTCTTTTCGGATGCGGTTCCGCAGCATCAAATGAGGCAGCTCCTTCAGCTGCAGCTTCTGAAGCAGCTCCTTCAGCAGAGAGCAGTGAAGCAGCACCGGCAGCAGAAAGTAGTTCCACGGAAGCCTCTTCGGAAGAGACAGCCGCAGTAGCGATCGACAAAGCTGCATTTGACGAGCTTGTATCATCAGTCGCACAGGCAGATGATGCTGCTATCGAAGCTAATGCATGGGCTAAATCAGTTAAGGAAGCCGGTGTTCTTAAAGTCGGCGGTGTCCGCACTTCTTTCCTTTTCAGCCAGCTTGATGAAACCGATAATTCACTCCGCGGATTTGACGCAGGTCTTTTCCAGATGCTTGCACAGTACATCCTCGGTGATTCATCAAAATACGAAATAACCCAGGTTGATTCCAGCACGCGTGAATCCGTTCTCCAGAGCGGTCAGGTTGACGCTGTATTTGCAACATATTCCATCACCGATGAGAGAAAGAAACTTATCTCCTTCGCCGGTCCTTACTATGTTTCAAAGCAGGCCATCCTCGTTAAATCAGACAACAGCGATATCACAGGTGTTGAGAGCCTTGCAGGAAAGACTGTTGCTACACAGTCCGGTTCCACAGGTCCCGATATCCTTGCTGAGTACGCACCAGAGGCTGTAGTTCAGGAATTCGCTACCGACATTGAAGCTCGTACAGCTCTTGATCAGGGCAGAGTAGATGCTTATGTAACAGACTATACGCTCAACTTAAGCTCCATGGTAAAGAACCCAGGAAGCTATACACTTGCAGGAGAGAGCTTTGGTCCAGAGGATAACTACGGTATCGGACTTCCTCTTGATTCTGACGGTGTTGAGTTCGTAAATGAGTTCCTTAAAAAGATAGAAGAAGATGGCAGCTGGGAAAAATTATGGAAAATATGCCTTGGCGACCGTACAGGCATCGACACAGTTCCCGAAGCACCTGTAGTAGGAGAATAATATGAGTATTGCAGAGCTTCTGAATCAATATGGGGATAAATACCTGCTTGCAGTAATGACCACCTGGAAGCTTACTGCAATCTCTTTTCTGGCAGCGTTTATTCTGGGAATCGCAATAACTGTCATGAGGATCAGTCCCGTAAAGCCCTTAAGGGCTTTCGGGGAATTCTTTGTACAGATCTTCCGCAATATTCCCGGAGTATCGCTGCTGATACTCCTTGTATATGCACTCCCCTATCTGAATATCGTACTTCCTTATTTTAATTGTGTAGTGATCGCAACCACCCTGATCCCTGCAGCCTTCTGTTCAGAATATCTGATGTCCGGTATAAATATGATAGACATCGGTCAGATAGAAGCTTCAAGGGCTCTGGGCTTTTCTTTTATGCAGATAGTAAGTCTGGTTGTAGTTCCACAGGCATTAAGATCCAGTGTCCTTTCACTCACGAATCTTTTAGTCGCAACAATGCTCACTACCGCTCTCGCATCCCAGGTACCCTTAAATCCAATGGATCTGACAGGACTTGTTGCCTACATTAATACCCATTCTGTTGGCGGTATCACACCCTTTATCATTTCAGCGTTTTTCTACTGCTTAAGCGCCGTTCTGATAGGAACAGTCGGAAATTATATAGATAAAAAAGTGAGGATCAGGCGATGAGTTCATCAAAAAATTCAGTTAAAGATGCGCTTTACGAAGCACCGGGCCCCAAGACAAGAAAAATCATCAATATCAGCACAGGGCTCTCCCTTGCTGCGATCGCGGCTCTTTTATACATCATAATAAAACAGTTCATAATAACAGGACAGCTTGATGCAAAATACTGGTCATTCTTCACGAGGATCACTACTTGGCGCTTCCTTGGAGCCGGTCTCTTAGGTACCTTTGAAGCTGCCATTATATCAGGAATAATGGCCATGGCAGCAGGATTTTTTATCATGCTCTGCCGTATAAGCAAATTAAAGCCTCTTAATTACTTTGCAAGAGCCTATACCGAATTTACACGAGGTGTACCAACACTTCTTTTCATTTACTTTTTCTTCCTCGCTGTTCCGCAGTTCGGCTTAAAGCTTGCAGCGATATGGAAAATAACCATTCCCGTTGCCATATCTGCCAGCGGTGTAGTGGCTGAAGTACTCCGCACAGGTGTTAACGCAGTTCCCAAGGGACAACGTGAAGCTGCATTATCACTTGGAATGTCAGATTCATTAATATTTTTCAAAATTATTTTTCCTCAGGCAATACGATATGTGATCCCTTCTCTTATCGCAGAATTAGTAATTGTTGTTAAAGACACAACCTATGCTTATGTGATCAATTTTCCCGATCTCATGCAAAATGCAAAAGTGCTCATATCCAACTATGACGCGATGCTTTCTGTATATCTGGTAGTTGCGATCATATATATCCTTATAAATTATTTCTTAAATAAACTTGCACAGTACTTCAATAAGAAATCTATGGCTTCTGTAAATATATAAATAGGAGATTTTGAATAAATGAGTGAAAATAAAGCTGTAATAGAACTCAGGCATGTAGACAAGCATTTTGGAAATCTGCATGTGTTAAAAGATATAAATCTGTCTGTAGGCAAGGGTGAGGTTGTTGTTATCATCGGACCTTCCGGTTCCGGAAAGTCAACTCTCTGCCGGACAATAAACAGACTTGAAATTATTGATTCCGGCGATATAATGATTGATGGCGAAAAACTTCCGGAAGAAGGTAAAAATCTTGCCCGACTCAGAGCTGAGGTAGGAATGGTATTTCAGTCCTTCAATCTTTTTGCCCATAAAACAATCCTTGAAAATGTAACAATAGCCCCTATAAATGTGCTTCACAAGCCCAAGGCTGAAGCAAAAGCTGAAGCCATGGAGCTCTTAAAAAGAGTTGGTGTTGACTCCCAGGCCTCAAAAATGCCTAGTCAGCTCTCCGGCGGACAGCAGCAGAGAGTTGCCATTGCACGTTCTCTCGCAATGCATCCAAAAGCAATCCTTTTTGATGAACCGACTTCTGCTCTCGATCCCGAGATGATCAATGAAGTTCTCGACGTCATGACAGAGCTCGCTTCGTCCGGAATGACGATGGTAGTCGTTACTCACGAGATGAATTTTGCAAAAAAAGTGGCTAACCGCATTATATTCATGGATGCAGGTCAAATTCTTGAAGAAGCTGCCCCGGAAGAATTTTTCAATAACCCGAAAACAGACAGAGCAAAAGAATTTTTAAATTCAATAAAAGGACATTAATTAAGATCAGCCATGAAGAAAATAGGAATTATCGGAAGCAGAGTTTATAAACGACACCACAACTATTATGATGCCGTAACAGCAACAGGCGGCGAGCCCATAGATTTATTTCTGGGATATTGTAACAACGGACTTGATGGGATCGACGGGATCATTATTCCCGGCGGAGACGATATAAATCCCCGTCTTTACAACGAGCCAAATACAAAAAGCTATAACATCGATGACAATCTCGATAATCTCGAAATGAAGATAATCAAGGATGCCGTTGAAAGGAAAATCCCCATGCTTGGCAGCTGCCGAGGTCATCAGATACTGAATGTTTTCTTTGGCGGAAGTCTTATCCAGAATGTCCAAAATCTTGATATTCACAAGGCTGTAGGTCAGAATGACAGGGCACATATGACAAAGGTGGATAAAAATTCTTTTCTTTATGAAATTTACAAAGACGAAAAAATCTCCGTCAACAGCGCCCATCATCAGGCGGTAAAGGTTCTGGGCAAAGGTTTCAGAGCTGTACAATACAGCGAAGACGGACTTATAGAGGCCAGTGAACACGAAAGTCTTCCGATTTATTCCGTGCAGTGGCATCCCGAGAGAATGGCTCTCGCCTGCAGAAGGGATGATACTGTAGATGGACTTAAAATTTTTGAATTCTTTATAAAAAAGCTTCACACCTGATCCAATCGGGTGTGAAGCTTTTTATTAACCATTCCATCTGAAGCTTACCATTGTCGTATCGTCAAATTGTGGAGCATCTCCACAGAATTCATTTATATCAGCTTCAACTCGTTCTATTACTTTTTCAGGTTTCGTTTCTTTAGCACTGTTCAGTGCCTCTACCATTCTTCCTGTACCATATAGTATCTGATCTGTATTCGTGGCCTCTGCTACGCCATCTGTATAAATAAAGAGGCCTCCGTTTTTATCAAGATCAAACTCGTAGTCCAAATATTTTGTACCTTCGCAGCCGGCCAGAACAAATCCATGCTTATCCATCATCAGTTCAAAATTGCCGTTTCCGTCCATTACAACCGGATACTCATGTCCTGCATTTGCAGCGATCACATGTCCTGTCGACAAAGTAATGATACCGAGCCATGCCGTTACAAAGAAGTCCATGTCATTTCCTTCACAGAGAAGATTATTTACATCCTCCAATACTTCAGAAGGTTTCGGATTTCCTCCATAAAGGCTTCTGTTTTTCAAATGGATCTTAGCGGTGACCATAAAGAGTGCTGCAGGCACTCCCTTTCCCGATACATCAGCTATTGAAATAGCCAGATGATCTCCGTCTATCATATAAAAGTCATAGAGATCTCCACCTACTTCTTTGGCAGGTGTCATTTTAGCAAAAATGTCAAAATCCTTTCTGTCCGGGAATGCAGGGAAGATATTCGGAAGCATATCTGCCTGGATCTGTCTTGCCAGATCCAGCTCTGCATTAACACGTTCCTTTTCCGCAGTCAGATTCTGTATATCCTGAATATATTGTCCCATGCGCTTAGCCATTGAACAGAACGAATTTGCAAGAGTCTGTATTTCATCATTGGTATTTATAGTCCAGTTAAATTTAAGCTGATCGCCCTTTAGCTTCTGAACATTATCAGTAAGCTTTTCAATAGGCTTTACAAGCTTATTTGCAAGATGATTAGCCATTACTATGGACATTGATGCTACAAAAACAAAGATCAAAAAGATTGCTATGAGCTCTGTTTTAATGATCTCATCAACGCTCTTTGTCTCAGCTTCACGGTTTTCCTTTAAGGAAGCAAGGAGCTTGGTTGTAGGCTCAGTAACGAGCTTTTCCGGTACGATTGAAACAAATATCCAGCCAACTGATTCCACAGGTGAATATGCTGCACAGCAGTTTTCTCCATCGATTTCAAGGATTTCTACTGCACTTTTACCATAAAGTCCTCTCTTTGTAAGATCTAAAAGTTCGCGGTTCTTATTCCCGCTGCTCAAAAGATTCTTACCAACTTCAAGAGCTCCCGAGTTTCTCGTGGAAAAAATAACATTTCCTTCCTTATCAACAACACATGCCGAACCGCCCTCCTCAATTTTGGCGTTCAGCATGAACTTGTCCATATCCTCGAGATATATTCCTGCTCCTGTAACAGCAACTATATCGTCTCCCTTATAAACCGGATAGGAACACATTATTGTTGCAAGCCCTGTATCATAATCTTTTGTAACGCTGGAAAAATAAACTCCTTTTTCTTCTAAAGCACCTTTGTACCAGGGTCTCTCTCTTGGATCCAGGTAACCATAATTGCCGTTTTCATCCCATCGTTCAGAAAGTATCGGTCCTGAAAGAAGCATTAATCCCGATTCCGTTCCTATATAATCAGCTGCAAGTTCAGGGAATTTAGTGTACATTGCCGCAAGATTCCCTTTAAAATTTGCGATCATGGAGAATTCTTCTTTGATCTTGGGATCTTCCAGATTCACATCTTCAGCCCAAAGGAACTGTGCCCCCTCTTTACCTACCATCTCCGGCGTGATCTGTTCTACCTCTGACCTTCCGTATTTGTCCGGATTATTATATATGTCAGTTGCAGAATCAGCTATCATTCTTACTGTTGCCGCAAGATCCATCATTTTCATATTTGTTGTATATGCACAGCCAACTGCAGTTGCATAGAGTCTGGAGCTTATCTGTTTGCGCATGGCTTCTTCGGAATACTCCTCGACCTGTGAGCCCGAATATTCCGCATTATCCCTTAATATCTTACGCATCCTGAAAAGCTGCATCATCGTGGCAATTCCTACTGCCAAAAGAGCCAGAATGACTGTAAACATCATCAAACGTAAAATCTTTTTTTTCATAACCATCTTTTTTCCCAATATTTCTTTGTACACATAAAATTTCACACAATTTTACATCATTATACAGCAAAAATCCTACATCTTCCAGCCAATTCCACAAATAAAAAAACAATCTGCTAATGACCGTACTCAATATCAGACTGTTTTTTTATTGTAATCAGTATTTCTTAGATTGAAAATCTAACCCTATCATTTATTCAAAACCTTTTTAATCTCTTCTATAACTGTCTTTAGTGCCTTTATCCTTGCATATTTCTTATCTACAGACTCAAGTATATGCCAGGGAGCAAATGCCGTGCTGGTCTTTGAGATCATCTCATCAACAGCAGTTTCATAGAGGTCCCACTTTTCACGGTTTCTCCAGTCCTCGTCTGTTATCTTCCACTTTTTCTCAGGAGTGTTCTGCCTGTCGGTAAAACGCTTGAGCTGGGTATCTTTATCGATCTGAACCCAGAATTTGATTATGACTGCTCCCCAGTCGCTTAACTCTTTTTCAAATTCATTGATCTCATTATAGGCTCTCTGCCAGTCATTCTCAGAGCAGAAACCTTCCAATCTTTCGACCATTACTCTTCCGTACCAGGTACGGTCAAATATCGTTATGTGCCCTGTCTTTGGAAGCCTTGTCCAGAATCTCCAGAGATAATGCCTTGCCTTCTCATGCGGCTCAGGACTTGCAATAGGCTCAACCAGATAATCTCTTGGATCGAGAGCCTCTGTTATCCTCTTGATATTTCCGCCCTTTCCTGCAGCATCCCAACCTTCATATGCAATGACAACCGGGATCTTCTTCCTGTAAACCTTATGTCCGAGCTCTTTTAATTCTTTTTGAAGTTTATCAAGTTCAACCTTATAAGCTTCATCAGTAATAACCTTATCCTCTAAAGATATATCTGAAAGCTTTCCTATCTTTTCCATAGGAAAAGTATTCTGAAGGATAGGCACATTCATTTTCTGGTTTGTAAGAGCTATATCAATTCCCTGATTCATGAACCGGAGTACCTGAAGCTCTGCAGCTTTCTTATCTGTCGCATCTATAATATACCAGGGCGTTCTTGACTCATTGGTATCTTCCAGATAACGTTCAAAAACCTCAAGGCATTTGTCATAATTTTTATTTTGCTCAAGGTCTTCTTTATCTACGCGCCATTTTGTATCCTTGCTGCTCTGAAGGTTTTCCAGTCGTTTCTTCTGTTCTTTTTTTGATATGTGGAAGAAGAATTTAACTACAAGATATCCATTGTCACATAACTGTCTTTCTATGATATTTATAGAACGTACTCTTTTTTTATAATCCTCTTCACTGATCTTTCCATCAATCACACCATCAACAACTGCTTCCATCCAGCATGTATCAAAAAATCTGAATTTTCCGGCTTCGGGGATTTCCTTTATATACCTGTAAAGGAATGGATATCTTTTCTCCTCGGCACTTGGTTCCCTGTCCATTGTGGCAACCTTGAAAAATCTAGGATCGATATTTCTTATAACACGACCTATTATGGCTCCCTTTCCGGCAGCGTTCCAGCCCTCAAAGATTACCATCACCGGAAGCTTTGCATCCTTGATCTTCATTTGGGATGCAGAAAGATGCGCCCTCTCTTCTTTAAGCTTTGCCTTAAGTTCTTCTTCATCTGACAGATCAAACTTCACAAAATCCTTGAGCATGCTGAACCTCCTCTTAGTTTTCAGATTCTAATTTGGAATTGAGTTTTTTCATAAAATCTTCCAAAGGAACCGGTTTTGAATAATAGTATCCCTGTATACTGGTTATATTAAAATGATTGCTGACATAATCAGCCATTTCCTTATTCTCTATTCCCTCAACGCAAACGTGCGCACCCAAGTCTCTTGCACAGTCTACAATAGCTTTCAGCATTATGCGTTTTGCTCCTTCATTTTCAATATTATCTATGAAAAACTTATCTATTTTAATCTGATTGATACTCAGGTCAAATAAAAGGTTAATTGCGGAATAACCTGTTCCAAAATCATCAAGTGAAGTCTGCATTCCCAGCTCACGCATAAAATTAATTTTCTCTTTTAATAAGTCCAGATCAAGAAGTTTACATCTCTCTGTAAGCTCCATTCTTACATTCTTTGGGTCTACACCGGATTCCTCAATGATAGCTTTAAGATCCTTCTCAAAATCATCCCTTATAAGCTGGGGATATGCCAGGTTTATATTTACTATCAGATCCGGAACCCGTCTTATAACTTCTTTGGAATCCTCCAGAACTTTCTTTATTATCCAGTTTCCGAGAATATAAAAGGACGAATCTTTTTCAATCCATTCTATAAAGGCAGCCGGCGGTACTTCTCCGTATTTATCACCATGCCAGCGCAAAAGAGCCTCCATCGAGGTAAGTTTTCCGCTTTTATTGCTGATTATAGGCTGGTATACCATATAAAAACCCTCGCAGCCATTAAGGATCGATTCCCGTATTGCATTGTAAACAGACAGTCTGTGTTTATCCTCTGCCATACTGGACTGATTAAATACATTAAGCTTACAGCTTCCTTCATTCTTTTTGGCTTTTTCCAAGGCAAAAAGCGCACTGGTATACGCAGTCTGGGCATTTATTCCGCTCTCATCCGTATATACAGCTCCGCCGTAAATATCTATATATACGTTTTTTCCCTCTGCTTCCAATCCATTGATGATATCATTGCGGATATTGTCAAATTCTATTTCACCAAAAGTTTTTATGCTTTCATCGCCTATATCAAATGCTTTAAGCATCGCAAATCTCGCAGCTTCCAGCTTAAAGACCATTGCACCGTTTCTGTTATTAAGGGCGATCTCGCCGACAGTACGAAGAATCTTATTCTCTGTTATATAATCATATTTATTTTTAAGAGAAGAAAAATCTTTTATTTCGAAGATCATAAGAAAATAAGCCTTATTCTCCAGCTCATATTCTTCCATCTTCTCCATCATATACCTTATCGTAAAGAGCCCCGTCGTAGGCTCTATCGTATCGTTTTTTTCGTAATTCACTACGGTTCCTGCATAAAAAACAGGTTTTCCCTCTTCGTCTCTTTTAAATTTCGAAAAAGTGGAAACCGTCGTATATTCACCCTTTTTATTTCTGATACGGTAAGGGATACTCAGCTCATCAGTCTCGCCGTCAAGCATTTTTCTGGCGCATTCATTGAACTGATCAAAGTCATCCGGATGTATGAGACTCGTATAATAGCTCAATGCCTCTGCATCATCCATAACCCTTGATGGCATACCAAAATAGTCCACCATCTCCTGTGACCAGTGAACTTTCATGTTTGTATAGTCAGCGTAAAAGGCATACCATCCCTCCCGCTGACTTGAAAAGATCTCAAACAGCTCGTCGAAATAGCGCACCTTGAGAAAATTATCCATATACATCCACCCTCATAACTTCCTGAAAATAATAACAGTTTCCTTTTATATATATCGGACTTATTCTGCTAAAGATTTAGTCCATTTTATAAACAAGCTGATTTTTCCCGTTCTGCTTTCCCTTATATAATTTTTTATCTACGTCATCCATCATTGCCTGTATATCCATGTCCGGACTAAAGGCTGTGAGACCGAGTGTAATGGTAACGGTCAGGAATTACGAAGCCATAGGATCAGGCTCTTCAAATTTTTTAACTGATCATTTTTCTGACTTTTTTGCTTTCTTTTTTTCAAATTTTTTCTTTGCTGCCTTTATCGCTTCAACAAGCGGATTGTCTTCATCAAAAGGATATACATAACCCTGAAGCGCATTGGCTTTTTGTTTGAGATTTCTCGAATGGCTCCAGACGAAAATTGCCGAACGGCCTTTACCGTTTTTAGCCTCCTGTATCAGATTTATTGCTGCACTGTTTCCGTCAAAGGCCACTACCATGGACGGGCGTCTTTCGAAGATCTCATAATTAAAGCTCTTATATGTAGCCATGGCCTGTGATTCCGTAGAAACTCTGATCATAACTCCTGCAGCCTTCAGATTATCAGCCTCTTTTTTACTGATGGCTGCAGGTACCATGGCATAGATCCTGAATTTTCTTTCATTGTGTTCAAGCAGGTATTTTTCATATCCCGATAATTTATGTCCTATAACAAAGCAGACTTCGTCCGGATTCAGATATTCAAGCATCGCGTCAAGCTGTGCAGCTCCCGCAGGACTGACTCTGGTTGCCCTCTTTTCTGTATTCAGGCTTCCTCCGAGGAGAACCACAGGATAACGGTCCCAGCTTATCTCGCTTATATAGTCTTTAAGCTCAGTATTGCTGTCAAGCTTGATCTCTCCGCGTTTAAGCCCCTTGGAGATTTTTACCGTCGTCATCTTTTCGAGAAGGACTTCTTCCATATCCCGCTCACCGATGAGCTGAGCAAATTTTGCCTTTTTATCGGAATATGCCTTCTGACCCTCGGTTATTATCTCACTTTCCGCATCCTTCATCAGCTTAAGCTCAGCATTCGTAAGTCCCAGCATTTTTTCAAGCGAAAGCTCTTCATCGATCGAGGTCGTGCCGTAAAGAGCCGCCCCGTCCGTTCCCTGTACGCATCTTATCCCCTGCTTTAAGTATTGCTTTAGCGGATGCTTTTCAAGTGAATTTAAGTTGTTGAGGCGCACGTTACTGGTAAGCTGGAATTCAAGCACCACATTGTTTTTCTTAAGCTCTGCCAGTACTTCTTTTCCCTTTTTTGAAGTTATGCTGTAGGTATAAAGTCCATGACCAAGCCGTATTCTGGGCACAGGCTGTCCCGGTGCTAAAGAGTCAACTACACAGGAGATACTGTGGGAAATATTGTCTTTCTGCCCATCATTTTCTCCAGCATGGACTCTTATAACAAAGCTCGGGTCTGCTGCCGCGATTTTTACCAATTCCTTAAACGCAGGCTTGAGAGTGATTATATCGTTTATTTCCTCACCGACAAAATCACATCCTGCCACATAGGGATCAAGTGCCGTAGCCCTTAAAACTTCCAGGTTCTGCTCTATATAATCGGCCGGTGTGACCGCGTCCTTTACAATAGTCAATGGGATTCTTCTCATTGCTGCGAGGAATCTGATCATGACGCCTGTTTCCTGATAGATACTGGGCATTACATCATGTACCTGTCTCAGCATTTCGATCGACTCATATTTTTTCACGAGTGTCGTATCACTTATTTCTGCATAGCAGACACCCTGGCGTTTATAATTGCGGGCAATCCAGAGAAGTTTATCCTGAAAGAGCGTATTTACGCAGTATTCCGGTCTTTCCTTATCTTTAAGCATCTGCTTTAGGGCAGATTTGACGTCCTCATCCGGTATCTGCTCTATTCTGTCGAGCTCGATCTTTTCCTCACTCTCTTTGCCTTTACAGAAAACATATCGATAGAGATAAACTTTCTCAAGATTCGTGAACACTGCCTGACCGTCCTTTATGATCGCCAGGGATCCGCGGATCTTTACTATGTTCATCTCCGCATTATCAAGATTATTTAATATGAGATCTGCGAAATTTATAAACGTATTGTCATTTATCCTTCTGTCCAGATATTTTCCCTTAAGGTCAGAAGCAACAAACTGTCTTGCAACCTTTTCTCTCTGGATATTTAATTTTTCCCACTGGGACTCTGTGAGTTTTAGGTCGAGTTTTTTGACATAGTAAAGCGGGTATCTGATCTGATGATAGATACCGAGCGCTATAAGTATGTCTCCGGTCAGATTGCCGTTCATATGTGTATGCAGATCTGACCTGAATTTCAGATCTTTTCTGACGTAGGTCTTAAAAATCGTCTTATCCGGATCGAGCCTAAAATCCTTTGTCTGGCTCATAAGTGTCTTGGCTATCGCCGGAATGGCAGCCTTCATTTCCACTCTTCCATCCGGATATATGGATGCCATCTCTGTCTGTCCAAGCTTGAAGATATAGCTTTCTTCATTAGCTGCATCAACAAAGCAGGGGACTTCACCCTTTATAATGAGCATTCCGTTCTCATCTTTAGAAAGAGGGAGTTTACAGATCCTTGCAAGATTTCTGATAAGATTTCCCGTACTGTGATTTGGTGTCGTAAGCGAATAAAAAAGTCTGTCCAGGTCTTTATAAAGACTGACTATGATATCTTTTTCGTTATCGAGAAAAAAACATGTAAAATAGGTCATATCGCAATCCTTTCGACTATTGATAACTTATTATTATATATCAATCAGCCGTCATTCATCAATTCCGAAGGTGCTGCTTCTACTGCAGCTGAAACTTCTGCAGACATATCCGGCAGGGCACCTGCGGCCTCTGCTCCCTCTGCGGCTGCTTCGGGATCGTATTCTCCGCCCTCTTCGTCCCAAAGAGAATCGTATTCTTTTCGTTTCTTTTTTATCTGAGCCATCATAGCCTGCGCCTGTTTTGCCGTGGCATAGAGATCCTTATCATATTCCATAACCTTTTTTTCATCAGTGTAGGGTACTTTATCCCCGGCACACATTCTGGCAACTGTTGTCAGAATCTTTCCCATCGTTGCAGCATATCCCGTTTCGGGATCAGCCTCAGCGCGCGCCACCTCAGCGTTCCAGGCCGCCGTATACTGCATCTGAAGGTCATCTAGAATTTCCTGATTTTTTTTGAAAACTGCCTCAACTGCTTCCGCTGAGAGCTGAAGTGTTGCCGCCTCATCAGAGAATTTCTGCTCTCCTGTGCTCTCGAATTTCTTTTCTGCTGCTTCCTTCTGCTTTGCAAGTTTTCTTTTCTGACTCACAAGCTGCTGCCGGTATCCTCTGTAAATTGGTATAGCATCTCCTAGTTTCATGCGCAGCACCTCCTTGTCTGCTTCAAAAATTGAATTCCTTTTCAACTTAAACTACCTTATTGCATAAATTCAGAAACTAGTCCTTATCATATTTATCGGCAGGATTTGAAAAAATATAATGACTTTTCGCCACTTCGTGCCTCAAAGTCATGCAAACAGGCCATTTAAATGCAGCTGCGCTGCGGACCTGTTTGACACATGTTAAAGTTTATCATACGGAACCCGCAGTAAATGCGGATTCCTGCAATTAAGTCACCAAAACATATACTTTTTTGTTCTGGTTTATCTCCTGTTGTGTTGTTCGGATAATCTGTTTCCAACGAGGGACGCTTTCGCTGCAAAAGAAAAATCGCAGCGGTACTAGTTCCGCAAAGAACGCGGAACAAGGACCGGCGTTTTTCATGACCCCTCTTTTGGAAACAGATTATCCTCGCAACTTACGCTTACATAAAAATTTACATTTCATAAATACAAAGAACAGCCGGAAGATTAATAAAAAATAATCTTCCGGCTGATCTTGTCAACCGAAGCCGCGAACCTCAAATGTTCCTAAAGAGGATTGTGCGAGACGCCGGCACTTATGCCGCGTTTTTTGCGGCATTAGGTACCGCTGCGTCGGATCCCAAAGCGAGAGCGTTCCTCGTAGGAACTTTGAGGCGAACGGCGTAACAGGCGAAGTCCCGAAAACAAAAACCTATGACTTTTCGTCACTACGTGCCTCAAAGTCATACTTTTTGGGAAGCGGAATGAGCTCATCACCTATCCCACAGTTTCGGCTTATATCCGAGTTCTTTTATCATCTCCATATCCGACTCCACAGTATATCCCGAAGTTGTCAGCATATCGCCTGTGATAACGGCATTCGCTCCAGATTCAAAACATTTCTTTCCGTTATTTTCCAAAAGACCCCTGCCGCCGGCGAGTCGGATCGACGCATCCGGAAGTATAAATCGGTAAACTGCAACTATACGCTGCATATCCTCTGTCTGAAGACGTTTATGATCTGCAAAAGGTGTTCCAGGGATTGGATTGAGCATATTTACCGGAACGCTTTTGATATTGAGCTCACGGAGCGTCATTGCCATATCTATCCTGTCCTCTTCTGTTTCCCCGAGTCCCATGATACCGCCGCTGCAGACACTCAGTCCCGCTTCCCTGGCATTTTCTATTGTCCGGATCTTATCGTCATAGCTATGGCTTGTACATACTTTTCCAAAATAATTTCTGGAAGTTTCGAGATTGTTGTGAATACGGCTTACTCCGGCCGCCTTTATTTTCTTAAACTGCTCTTTATTTAAAAGGCCAAAAGAAGCACATACCTCGATTGAACAGACTTTCCTGATCTCACGGACAACATCGCATATATAATCAATTTCCTCATCATTTAATGCTCTTCCCGATGTTACTATAGAATATCTAAGCACTCCACGCTCTGCATTATGAACCGCCTCTTTCACTATCGTCTTTTTATCCAGCATAGGATAAACTTCCGCTCCCGTGTGATAATGTGCTGACTGTGCACAGAACTTACAGTTTTCCGAACATTTTCCGCTCTTTCCATTTACAATACTGCAAAGGTCAAAACCGTCTTTACAGAAAAATCTCCTGATCTCATCTGCAGCAGCGCAGAGTTCCTGCAGATCTTCTTTATATAATCTCAATGCCTCCTCACGACTGACAGAACCACCGGCAATAACTTTTTCTTTAACTTCTTCTACGTACGACATACAACCTCCAAATAATCTGACGAGTCTTATATTTCTCCATAATTTATCAGAGAAAGTTTACTTTATAACAGCAAGGAATGTCAACCCAATTATCGAATAAGGTTGACATTAATTTTTAAAAAAGCCCCGGTGACCCGAAACACCGGAGCTTTTCATAAATATGACATTATAAGGAAGATTTATCTTGTGCGAGCTCTACATGATCTCTGTGACTATGTTTTTTCCCTTCTATAAAACGGTAGATCAGGAAAAGTATTCCTGCTATTATACCAATTATATCAGATATTGCCAGCGGAAGAATGAAAAGAAATGCTATCGCACCGAATACAGCACGTTCCCAGGATTTAAGGTCACCAAACATATATCCGGCCACACAGCCTGCAAGACAGAATGTAGCGAACATAAGCATGATACCTGACTGTATGATATCAACAACAGCTCCATCGAGCAAAAGTGACGGTCTGTAAACAAACATAAACGGTACTATGAAACCGGTAACAGCAAATGTGAATGCCTTCCACCCCGTCTTCCATGCCGATCCGTTTGCAATTCCTGCAGCCGTAAACGAAGCCAGACATACGGGCGGTGTGATCTGAGCAATAACTCCGAAATAGAAGATGAACATATTCGAGGTCAGAGCAGATATACCGAGTCCCTGAATAGCAGAGATAAATAGTGTATTTGCGATCAGGTAAGCGGCAACTGTAGGAAGCGCCATACCAAGTATGATACATCCTATAGCTGCAACAACAAGCGCTATGAATAGTGAAGAATTACCGGTCTGATCTATGATCTTTGCAATTTTAACCGCAAGTCCGGAACGAACAACTATACCTATCATAATGCCGCAGGATGCCGTAGGAATAGCTATATTCGCTGCCTGGCGGATACCATCCAGTAAAGTATAGAGGAATTTTTTCGGCGACATCCTTGTATCTTTTGAAAGAAAGCTTATTGCGATCGCGATCACAGTACAGATGATACCTGCTCTCGGAAGTGACATTCCTCTGACTATCATAACAACCAGAATAACTATCGGAAGCAGACGATAAACACGCGGCAGTATTGGTGCTCCTTCATAATGAACATTTGGATTTTTACCAATGTGACGTTTTCTTGCTATCAGATGAACTACCATCAATGCAGCCCCAAAATAAGCTATTGCCGGAAGAATTGCTGCAGCTGCGATCTTTATATACTGCACGCCTATGATCTCAGCCATTACGAAGGCTCCTGCACCCATGATCGGCGGCATGATCTGACCTCCTGTAGATGCAACCGATTCAACAGCACCCGCCTCCTCAGGTGAATATCCCGTTTTCTTCATAAGCGGTATCGTAAATACTCCGGTACCTGTAACATTTGCAACTGCAGAACCCGAGATCATTCCCATAAGTCCGGAAGAGATTACCGCTGCCTTTGCAGGTCCTCCAACGGTCTTATCTGAAAGGGATAATCCCGCATCCGTGAGTACGGAGCCTCCGCCGCAGTTTGCAAAAAATACTCCAAACATGAGGAAATAGAATAGGGTATTAAGTGACGTTCCCAAGGGCGATCCGAATACTCCGTTCTCACCGAGCGAAAGTGTTTCTATAAATCTGGGGTAGCTTATGCCCTGATAATGGAATATCCCGGGAACATACTGACCAAACCAGGCATATGCCATAAAAAATGCTATGACTCCAAAAAGCGACATCGAAACTACTCTTCTTACAGCTTCCATACATTCAAAAATAAGTATAGTTCCTGCTATGATGTCATCAATATTCATCTTGTCTACCGAATAAAGCCGGTAGTTAAGCGCATCTGCCTTTGATACATAGTAGAAAAGTATATATGCTGCTCCTGCTATCAGAAAAGCGTCGTATATCCACCAAAGCTTATTCTTGCTCTTTGATTTCTCTGCCATGGGATTCATGAGCCAGACCATTACAAGTGCAAGACACATATGCAGCGGCAGCTGGAACCATGGATCCAGTGGTCTGAACAGCTTAATATAGAGCTGAAAAATAAGCCAGAAAAATGACAACCCTACTATAGCTGTTTTTCTCCACATAGGAGCATTTCGCATCATTTTAGCTATCTTACTTTCCTCATCCCCTGACGAGGCGAGCTTTCTTCCAAGTTCATCCGCCTTGGAAAGCTTCTTTTCAGAAGTGGCCTCTCCGGCCCTGTTCATTTCTTCACTCATAAAAAATCCTCCAGATATCGGGTTTATAGATCCCGGAGAAGATCTCAAACGGGACCTTCTCCGGAAATCTGTGTCTTATCATATTTATGACAGTTCTTTTTTACTGCATATAACCCATTTCCTTATAATATTTTTCAGCACCGGGATGAAGTTCACATCCGCCTATCTTCTGAGATTCCCATGCGGTTGCAGGATCCCATCCGGAAAGTGAAGCATATTCCTCAACAAGAGCATCCCTGTTTTCTGAAAGAACTTTTGTTATCTGATAAACAACATCTTCTGAAAGATTCTCGTTTGCAAAGAGACAGTCAGGTGATCCCGGAAGTACGAGTTCCGTCTCCTGTCCCTTGAATGAATTTGCCGGAATTGTGATCTTGTCATATCCTTTCTCATCTACGAACCAGTTTACAAGGTCATCTCCCCACTGAAGGAATGTAACATCACAGGTAGTTGCGATCTGAGCCATTGTTGATGAAGCTGACGATGTATGATCGATATAGAAATCTATCTGTCCGTCAGCAAGTGCCTCTGCATTCTGGTCACCGCCCTGGTTTGTGATCGATCCGCCCCAGCTCTTAAGGTCATCTTCCGTTACTCCGAAATATTCAAGCAAAAGATAAGCGCCCTCTGCATCCATTGAGCCCTTTGATGAGCATCCGATCCTCAGCGGAAGCTTCTTCTCAAATACTTCTTCGATGGAAGAAACACCATTCTCCTCAAGGAATTTATTTGAGATACAGTTAATATAAGCAACCTGTGTAAGACCACCTATAACAGCCTTGTATCCACTGGTAGGTTCTCTGTCAAGAGTTCCTGTCTCCTGTGCCCATTTTGCAGGTGCACCGTTTACAAATGAAAGATCTACATTATTCTCCTTAAAGATATACGGAGCTCCCATTCCGCCGGGATATGAAGGATCAACGTTTACTTCCGCAAAACCTCCCTTTTCCTCAAGGACTTTTGACATTGCAACGATCATGTTGTAAGTACCCGATCCAACCTTATCAGACCAGAACTGAAGTGTTGTCGAACTGTAATCTGCAGAACCGATGTCTGCTGCAGCCTCAGATCCGGCTGCCGACTCTGCCGCAGCTGTTGAAGCCGCAGCTTCAGGTGCTGCTTCAGAAGCTGCTGTACCTGTACTGCTTCCTCCGCAGGCTGTAAGGCCTGCTGCCATTGTTAATGTTAATGCTGTTGCTAAAATTTTGTTTACAAGCTTCTTCATTCTTTTTCCTCCTCCATATTAAATGGTTTTTATATTTAATGAATCATGCCCCACCAATTCATCAAACATCTTAGTAAATCAGCATTTTTTTATAATTTAGCTCATACCGTTCGCTTTGTTTTCTTCGATATTCTTTTTGATCGCTTCTATCTTTGCATCCGGGATCATATTAAAAGGTGCCCGGCAAAGACCCACATCATAGCCCATCAGCCTAACTGCTGTCTTTACAACAGTATTCGGATTGCAGCCTGCAAAATTCTTTCTGAAGGGTCCTATCGCATCCTGATATTTTTTCGCTTCATCCCAGTTTCCCGCAATAAATTCATCATATATCATAGCCATATTATGGGGATAAGCGTTGGCACATCCTGAGATCCCACCACTTCCGCCTGCCTTCAGCGTCCAAAGAATAAGCTGATCATTTCCTGAAAGTACCGAGAAACTTCCGTTTTTCTTTTTCTTTCCTTCATCGATATAGCCGAGGATATTTTTGAAATCTCCGGAAGAATCTTTTGCTCCTACAATATTCTCAACCTGACAGAGCTTTCCAACGGTTGCGGGATCTATCTTATTTCCCGTCCTGGCCGGAATATTATAAAGCACTATAGGCATATCAGGCACCGCTGCCGCCACAGTTTCATAATGTCTTTCTATCTCATCCTGAGATGCCGCCGCAAAGCTCGGAGTTATTATTGAAAGCACATCTGCGCCGCATGCTTCGGCCATTTTTGACTGTTCAATAGTTTCTCTGGTGGATATACATCCCGATCCTGCATATACCGGAACTCTTCCGTTTACATGCTTTACAACAGTTGAAAGAACCAGTTCCTTTTCTTTGCTGTTGAGAATATATCCTTCTCCGTTTGTGCCGAAACAAAATATCGCATGAATGCCCGCTTCTATCATCCGGTCTGTCTGTTCTTTAAGCACCTCCACATTTACAGACTCGTCATCATTCATCGGTGTAATGATCGGCACGATGATTCCCCTGATCTCCGTCTTTTTCAAAAGCTCCTCCGTTCTGCCGTTCCTGCGGCGAAATTCAGTCCCCACATTTTTGATAACTGTTTTTATTCTATTTCCAGCTTTATCACATACTTTCTTATTCTTTTTGCACTGTCTCCCGGCAGAAACCTATCCGGCTTATGGGCATCTGTCGGGAAAAATGAAACGAACTGTCCGGGTTCAAGAGCTATGATCGCAGCTGTTTCACCCTCCCAGCGTTCAGCATCTTTTGCCTCATCATAAGGAACCGAACTTTTCATTTTTTCTACTCTGTTCCATAAAGCATGCCAGTTGCTTCCCTCCAGCAGCACCTGGATATCATTGTATTTTCTGTGATTTTCAAATGTTCCTTCATCGGATGCCTTTGTCTCCTGATCCTGATAAAGAATATATCCCCCGGAAAAATCATATCTTCCGGGCTGCCATTCCTTCTGCGCTTCAATAAATTCCACAGCATTTTTAAGATTCGGAATTGTTTCAAAATATTCGCTTATATTTGAAAAACTGTCGACTAACATCTATTTTCCTCCCGAAAGTCTGGCCCCAGCCAGAAGAATTGCAAAATCAATAGAATTCACAAGTGACAGTTCGTTTGACTCACCTGTTCCTGCATAATCCCAGCCTGTACCATGATCTACCGAAACACGTATTATCGGAAGTCCAAGTGTTACATTTATTCCTTTTACCGCATCCCAGTGCTGCTCTGCCTTATTGTAAACAAATCCTTTAAGTTTCAGGGGAATGTGTCCCTGGTCATGATACATAACGACCACTATGTCATACCAACCGCCGAGAGCTTTTGAGAATACGGTATCCGGAGGTGTAGGTTTTTTCTCCGGTATATTTATCCCTTCAGAGAGAGCCTCATCTATAGCCGGCTGGATCTCTTCGATCTCTTCTCTTCCAAACATTCCATTCTCGCCGCAGTGAGGATTCAACCCGGCAACACCTATCTTGGGCTCTTTAATGCCGATCTGCTTCATCGCATCATTTGCAAGCCTGATGCATTCCAAAACCCGTTCCTTTTTTACTCTGTCACATGCCTGCCTAAGTGATACGTGAGTCGATACATGTACTACTCTCAGGTCATCATGGGCAAGCATCATGGTATATTTTTTTGTCTTCGTGTATTCGGCATAAACTTCCGTATGTCCGGAAAAATGATGTCCCGCCATATTTATGGCCTCTTTGGAAAAAGCATTTGTTACCGTTGCATCTACTTTATTTTCCATTGCCAGTTGGATCAGCCTTACTACATACTGAAAAGATGCTTCCCCTCCGATCTCGGTCGGACCAAGTCCAAAGGCTTCCGGCTTTTCAAGGTCGAGACTATTTGGAAAATCAGACTCCTTTACCAGTCCCATATCAAGAATATCTATAGTCCCGTATTCATAAATCCCATCTGAGGGATCTTCTACGATATTAAGCTTCAGCTTTATCCCGTTTACCTTTTCCGCAACCTTAAGCGCATATTCCATACAGCTCCTGTCACCAATGACCAGCGGTCTGCAGCGCTCATATACATTTCTGTCATTCAATGCCTTAACGCTGATCTCCGGCCCGTTTCCAAAAGGATCTCCCATAGAAATTCCAATGATCGGTCTTTTAGCTCCACTCATTTTTCATATCCTCCACATTTATCAGGCCAGTATCTGCTCATAGAGCATCTTTGCATCTTCAAGAGTCAGTTCCCGCATATTGTTTACAAGCAGCCTCTGCTGCTCAAGCCCGGACTTTGCGAGAAAATCAAGATCTGAACGGGTTACATTCCATTCAGAAAGATTTGTCGGTATATCGAGATGTTTTACTATTGACTCCATCTTTTCTATCATCCATGCAGACTTTTCATCCACAGTTTTTAGCCTGTTTTCTTCATGACAACAGCTATCGTATGCCTCTGCAAGTCTTCCTTTGATCTCGGGCTCATTAAATTTCATTACCGGGATCAAGAGTATGGCATTTGAAACACCATGTGCTATATGATATTTTCCGCCCAAAGGATAAGAAAGTGCATGAACCGCAGTAGTTCCTGAGGACGTGATCGCAACCCCCGCATAAAATGCTGCATTCAGCATATTGCCCTTTTCCACTAGTGCTTCTGGATCATCACAGGCCTTCTCTATATTGGCAAGTATAAGATCCAGTGCCTTAAGTGCAAAAGTATCGCTGAAACTGTTGGCTTTTTTTGATGTAAAGCATTCAACTGCATGGCAAAGTGCATCTATTCCCGTAGAAGCTGCGATCTTTCGCGGAAGTTTTGCGATCATTCTGCCATCAAGGATTACATGATCGGGAATAAGTTCTCCATTTACTATCCCGACCTTAACCTCTTTTTCCGGAACCGCGACAATCGCATTCAGCGTTGCCTCCGCGCCTGTTCCCGCCGTTGTCGGTATCATCAGACTTTTAACCTGTTTAACCGCCTGTTTCGGATCATCCAGCAGATCCTTGCAGGTATATTCATCTGTTGAAAGTACAGATGCGAGCTTTGCGGCATCCATTACAGATCCTCCACCTATTGCTATTATGAAATCAGCTCCTGTTTTTCTGAATCTGTCTGCTACCTCCTGAACCTGTCCATAGGATGGTTCAGGATGAAGATCGTCTATGACGGTAAGTTCAACCCCGGCTTTTTTTACAAGCTCTGCAGGATAGTCCGTAAGTCCTGAGGCTATGATCCCTTTATCACTGAAAAGGGCCGCTTTCTTTACCTTATTTTTCTTCAGGATATCTTCAATATTCTCAAGTGCATGTTTTCCTCCGTAAACCTCACCCGGCACCCTTAAACTATAATCTTCAAGCATCTCTACTCTCCTCCTTTTCCGGTCATTCCCTCACCGGTATATTGCCGGCTGCGAGCTCAGATAAAAATATCAACAGTCTTTCATCTCCAAATCCACCTGATTTAGACATTATCATCTGTTCCTGTCCATCGTGCATGAATCCCGATAAAACCGTTCCCGGTGCAATCTCGGCAATAGGTCTCAGTTCATTGATACCTAAGTGTTCCATACAGCCTATCAGTGTGTCGCCCCCTGTTATCAAAGCAATAAATTTGAGATCTTTTTCTGAAAGACCCTCGAGTATCAATCCACACGCTCCAGAAACCCTTATCCGTTCATCCTCGGATCCTATATGATTTTCTTCTTTATACTTTCTTGCCTCATCAGTCCCCGGAGGATCATTGCAGTCAATTATCAATTTCTGCTCTTTTTCTATTATCCCCGCCAGATCATTGAGCTTCTTTTTTCCTTCCTTCGAATCCCAGAATCCTTTTTCAAACTTTTCCTTCGGACTCAGCCGGATACGCTTAAATCCCTCCATTTCTGCCTTATCCATCTGCCTTATCGTCATCGGATTCTGTGTTCCGCATATTGCAAGAAAACTGTCTTTCATACAGTAAGCGTTATCCATTGTTCCTGAAAATCCTATGATCTCAGGAAGAAATGCTGCAAACCCTGCACATCCTGCAATAATTTTTGTCTTAGAAGAGTTTTTAAGAATTTCTGCGATATTCTCAAGATCCTCATCAGTTTCTGCATCCCAGATCAAAATTTCAGGTTCTGATCTATCATTGATCACTCTCTCACCTTCTGCGACATTTGTATTAGCAGTTCTGACCAACCTGTCTTTTCGGATCAGTTCAGCTATATTTCCACTGCAGACCGGTTCAAACGGATCCTTCCCGAATACACTGTCACTAACGATCGTGCCGTCAATATAATGGATACCATCTCTGGTAATTCTGTTCATTTTTGGAAAAGCCGGAATAAAAGAAAGAATGCTTTCTCCTGAAGCATCCAGTAAAGCTGCCAACTCTGCCCCGAGATTTCCCCGCAGCGCAGAATCTGTTTTTTTATAGATATGCCTGATTCCACTTCTGAATGCCCTGTCTGCAATATTCCTGATATTGCTGTAAGCCGTATCCGCATCAAGGTGTCTTGTTTCAGAATCCATCACAAGTACCTGTACAGAAGAGTCAAGCATCGAAAAGTCAAAATCACGATCGGTTACAACACGAGTGGAGGCATTAACTGTAGTGAACTGAACCCCGGTATCAAGTGCACCGGTAAAATCATCTGCTATGACCAACAATTCTGCCATTTTTAATTTTCCCCCGCTTTTCATGACTTTCTCATTAAAAATCACTAAAACCTTTAGCCTTATTCTAACGAAGGGCAATGTCTCTAACAAATCCGATAAACAAAAAATCTGTCTATTTTTGAAACATGTGTATCCGAATCTATGCAGTTTCCTGCATTTCGATAAATACATGTTTCATTTTGAAACAGTTTTTAAAAATTATATTAGGCAAAAAGCCCTTATAACCTTTATAATTTAATCAAGACACTGTTTCATAATTGCACTTGGATAGTTCTCAGTTTTTAAATATATATAGTATGAAACAATCGAATAGATATCAAAAATACAATTACGAAAGAGGCAGGGGAAATGATAAAAAAAACCAGGATCCTGGGAGTTGCTCCCTACGAATCTCTGAAAAACCTGATGCTGCAGGTGGCTGCAGGCAGAAACGATATCGAGCTTACGGTTTATGTAAAAGACCTGGAAAATGGTGCAAAAATTGCCAGAAATCTTAGTTCGGAATCTTATGATGTGATCATCTCAAGAGGCGGAACTGCACTTGCCATACGTCGAAATACTCAGCTTCCCGTTATAAGCATCAGTATTTCTGTCTATGACATACTCCGTGCTATCCGTCTTGCAGACAATTTTAATTCAAGATACGCTATCGTCGGTTTTCCCAGTATTACCGAACCCGCCCACCTTCTTTGTGATCTTCTTCATTATTCCATAAATATCATAACCATAAATAATGAATCAGAATCTGAAGAAGCTCTCTCAAAACTTCAGAAACAGGGATACAGTATGGTTATCTGTGATACCGTAACACATGAAACAGCACGTCGTCTGAATATGAATGCGATACTTATCACATCTGGACTCGAAAGTATTTCTGATTCCTTCGACAGGGCTGTTGAAATTTGTCGTAATTATTCCCTGATCCGCGAAGAAAATCTTTTTCTCCGATCAGTCATATCAGGAAGTTCAGATCTCTACACTGTTGTCATGGACGAAGACGAGAATCTGCTCTTTTCTACCTGGCCCGAAGAGAGTTCTTCCGAGCTCTTCTCATCTCTTCACGGACAGACAGCAAAAACTATTGCTTCCGGAGAGAAAAAATTTTTCAGAACTATTGATAAAAGAATGTATTCAACCGTAAGCCGTTCCGCTGAATATTTTGGTAAAAAATGCTGCATCTTTTATCTCACTCCGACAAAAATCCCGCTGACAAACGGAAAATACGGTATACATTTTAATAACATGGAAGAAGTAGAAGACGAATATGAAAACAGTTTTTTAAGTCTTGCAGGTGCGCTGGGTACAGTAATGGATACCGTGGAAAAAATTTCCAGCAACCCTTTCCCTGTACTGCTTTCAGGCGAAAAAGGCAGTGGAAAGTCAACTGTTTCAAGTCTGATATATCTAAAAAGTGAACTTAAAAGCCATCCTTTCATCAGAATAGACTGCGATATGCTTAATGACAGAAATTGGGATTTCCTTCTGAATAATTACAACTCACCATTTACAGATAATGATAATACTATCTGTTTTAACAGCATGGAAAAATTATCTGAAGAGCGCCATAAAAAACTTCTCCTTCTGATCATGGACACAGGGCTTGCCCGAAGAAACCGCCTTATCTTCTCTTTCAGCGGAACTGATGAACAGCTGAATGCCGGCTATATGTCAGAATATCTGCAGCATCTCTCTTGCCTGACGCTTCATCTAAGTCCACTCAGGCTCCGTAAAGATGAAATACCGCCTCTGGCAGCACTTTATCTGTCCCGTCTTAACATAGACCTCGGCAAGCAGCTGATAGGTTTTGAACCGCAGGCTCTCAATATGCTTGAGAACTTCAGCTGGCCATCAAATTATACCCAGTTCAGGCGTGTATTAATGGAAGCTGCCCTGGAGTCCGCAGGATCCTATATCCGATCTGACACTGTTGCAAAATTGATTGAAAGCGAAATGAATCTCTCCAGTGCAGAAAATCTGTTTAATTCAATAACCGGTCATGCCCTGCCGCAGATGAGCTTAAACGATATGATCGCCAGTATCACAAAACGCACCCTTATGGAAAATGAGGGAAACCAAAGTAAAACCGCCAGACAGCTCGGCATAAGCCGTACAACTCTCTGGCGTTACATAAATCGTGTTGAAGAAAAATTATAAATGCTCGATCATATACTGAACTGCTATTGAGCAGTTAACTGCTGCCTTTGCCTCAAATTCTTTGAATTCCACTGCATGTGAACCATCATTTTTATCCGAGATCGCACGCATGATGACATAAGGTGTTTTGTTAAGATAACATACCTGGGCGATTGCCCCGCCCTCCATCTCACAGCATAGACCACCGAAATTTTTGCTGATCGTGTCCTTCTGCTCTCTGCTTGAGATGAACTGGTCACCGGAGCATACCCTGCCCTCAAATACCTTGATATCAGGTGCTGAATTTTTTACTGCATCAACTGCAAGTTCCCTAAGCTCCTCATCTGCAGGAAAAGCATAAAGACCTGTGTAGGGGATCTCGCCCTTGGCAAAGCCGATCGCCTCTACTGTAAAATCATGCTGAACGGCATCTGTGGAAACCACTATATCTCCTATATCGATCCTGTTGTCAAGGGATCCCGCAACACCGGTATTGATCACCTTAGTACAGCCAAAAATGTTGATAAGAGTCTGTGCACACACACCGGCATTTACCTTACCGATGCCGCATTTTACGATCACGACATTTTTCTTTCCGATAGTTCCCTCACAAAATTCCATATCAGCAAGCTTAGTTGTTTTGCTTATATCTGCAGCCTTTTTTAAGGACTCTACCTCAATGTCCATGGCTCCGATTATTCCTATAACTTCATTTCCTGAATTCTGCATTTTTACCTCCAAATATTTTTCTATAGATTGTTTCAAACTATTTCCAATTTACGTCGATATTTTCTTATTAATTATTATATGATAAAATCATCTGAAATAAAAAGCAAAGGGATTAATATTATGGAAATTTTATCAAATCATATTGTTGAAATAAAGAATGGCAAGTCAGAACGGGAATTTATTATTTTATCCAAGGAAAAAGAGGTTGGATCTGTTGTGATTTCTGAAAAGGGAGAGATCTATTTTGAACTAGATCCTGAAAGCCGTCATAAACATTTCGCCACAAATGCCCTTTTTATTCTGATGCCCTATATCCACGAGCATCTTCACGAACCCATTATCCACGCGGTAATACCGGTTGAAAATGAAATGGCAAAACACGTTGTGGAGCATAACGGATACGAGATTGTTTCTAAAGATTCAAATAATATTTACTATGAGCACCGAATCTATGAAACAAGGCTTGACGACGATTATATTCCTTCTGACGGACTGAAAGTCATATATCTGGCCGGCGGATGTTTCTGGGGAATGGAACGTGCCTTTAAGGAGTTAAAGGGTGTTGTAGAAACCAAGGTCGGCTATGCAAACGGTCATATTAAAAATCCGACTTACGAAGAAGTTTGCCGACACGAGACCGGATTCAGGGAAACGATCCGGCTTAGCTACGACCCGAAAATAACCTCAACCGAAACCATCTTAAAAGCATAGATTTTTGATGCAAAGCCTCAAAAATCCTGCAAACAAGCCATTTAAATGTGGCTCCGCCACGGGCTTGTTTGCCACCTGTTATACGTTATCACACGGAACCCGCAGTAAATGCGGATTCCTGTAATTTACAGTTCAAAACATATACTTTATATGCATAGATCCCACACGCGCTGATGGTCAGGGCGGTGATATCGGGGAACAATATCTTTCGGGAATTTATTATAAAGATGAAGAATCAGAGCACATCGTAACTGCATACTTAGATCTTGAAAAAGATAAATATCCGGAATTTCACGTTGAAAATAAAATGCTGGACTGCTTTTACGAAGCCGAAGAATACCATCAGGATTATCTCTTAAAAAATCCATCCGGCTACTGCCATATCAGCAGAGTGGAGATCGACAAAATAAGAGCATTGAATTGAAACCTGGAATGGGAAATGAGCTCTGGGGACGTTGTTTAGAGCTCATTTTTCCCCAAAACAACGCCCCCAGCGCTCATCTATTACTTTTTAATGTGATGACAAAGATCAAATCCAAAACCTGACGGAGAAACCATCATGCAGGACTTCGATGACGGAGTCTCTACAACCCTGCCGCTAGGGCATGTAAATCCACGTGCCTTCAAAAATTCAACAGCTTCATCAAAATCATCCACATTCATGCGGATAATGCTGATATCCCTTTCTATATTGTCTGTACATGTAACATCAACGTGAAAACCGTTTGCATCCTTCATTGTTACATTTACAATCTCTTTACCGCCTATATTTTCATTAGTATGGCGCTTCTCAAATCCAAGTTCTTCAAAAAGCTTGACAATATCCTCGCCATTCTTTGAAACGATAAGTGGATTGAATGATGTGATCTTCATGAATTGTACCCCCTTTTAAGATAAGCTTAAATTTGAACTTCTACCTTATTATATATACGAGAAATATCTATTTTGGTATAAAATTTGAAATTTTTTTGGGAAATTTTTTGATAAAATTTACTCATATAAATTACAGCTAACAAGTTTTATTTAAGGAGCGAGTGCAAAAAATGATCATAGAAAATAAAAATATTTATCTTTATGGAAAAGAAAACTCCGGAACACCGCTTGTAATCGTCAATACTTTTGAAGGTGACGGAAAAGAAATTTATGATACCATAAAAAATCTTACGGATAAAGCTTTCACAATGACTGTTATCGCTGATATCGACTGGAATGATGAGATGGCTCCCTGGGAGTGTCCTGCAATGTTTAAAGGCGACATTCCATGCACAGGCGGAGCAGATAAATATTTAAAAAAACTGGAAGAAATTTTTATTCCAAAGATTATAGACGAAATAGGTACGGAACCTGAATATATTGCCATTGCAGGCTATTCACTGGGCGGATTGTTTGCAATATACAGCCTTTATAAAACAGCTATTTTCAAACGGGCTGTCAGCGCCTCAGGCTCGATGTGGTTTCCGAAATTTGCTGATTTTATAATGAAAAATGAAATGAAATCTCCTGTTGAAAAAGTATACTTCTCGCTGGGTGATAAAGAAGCAGCTGTGAAAAATCAGGTGCTGAAAACAGTAGAAGAAAATACCAGGAAGATATACGAACATTTCAGATCAAAAAATATAGAAACCGTATTTGAAATGAACCCCGGAAATCACTTTAAAGATGCAGATCTTCGCCTTGCAAAAGGCATTGCATATATTCTGGAATGAGCCTATCTGGAGGAAATGACCCTGGGGGACGGAGTTTGGGGTTTGGAATGACCCTGGGGGACGGAGTTATAGGTTCATTTTAAAACAAAATGAACCTATAACTCCGTCCCCCAGGGTCATTCCAAACCCCAAACTCCGTCCCCCAGGGTCATTCCGAACCCCAAACTCCGTCCCCCAGGGTCATTTTTTACCACTCAATAATTCTTTCGATCGTCTTTACAAATTCATGAAGGCCATCTCTGTCTTCTTCGGTGAATCTTGCCTTACTCGGGCTGTCTATGTCTAACACCGCAACAACTTTTCCATCTTTATGGATCGGTATTACGATTTCAGAATTTGAAGCAGCATCACAGGCTATGTGTCCCGGAAATTCGTGTACATCTTTGACAAGCTGGATTTCATCCTTCCTGTCATTTATGATTAAGTCCTTTTTGATTCTAGCAAATCATCAGCTGCCTGTCATCTTCAAACTACTAATTTTTTTGCTGCCATAATGGCTTCGACTTCTTCCCTTTTTTCATATAAAACGCAGCCGCCCTGATGATCATCCGACAAGATATCTCCCGAACGAAGTGCCAGAAAAAGGTCTGAATTTATCGCATCTTTAAGCGAATGCTCTCGAATATTTATATCCGAATAAGGTGAAAAAGGACAAGGCTCTGCTCCGCCGTGGGAATTTATATGGAAAAATCCTCTTCCTGCAGCAATACATCCGCCCGAACTTTTTTCGTCTCCTGGGAAGGAAACAAATACCATTTCGGGATGTTCTTCCCTAAGCCTCTTTATTTCGGTCGTTAAATATTCTCTTTCTTCATCTCCGGGTGCAAGATTTTTTCCCTCTTCGTTAACAGGAACAAATTCAACATAAATAACAGCTTTGCAGCCACGCTCTGAAAGACTATTGATGAAGGATTCCGACGAAACTTCTCTCACATTTTCTGTCGTAACGGTTACGGATGCTCCAAAAATAAGTCCCCTATTCTTGAATTCATCCATATTTTTAATGAGGATATCATATATTCCCTTGCCTCTTCTCCTGTCAGTCGCATCCCTTTCACCCTCGATACTCATTATAGGGATCAGGTTTCTCGACTCATCCAGGAGCTCAAAATACTTCTCATTTAAGAATGTTCCGTTTGTAAATATCGGGAAAAGTATGTCCTTATGGCTTCCGGCTGCCTCTATAACATCACGCCTTATCATGGGTTCGCCGCCGGCAAGAAGGATAAAGCTTACTCCCAGGTCACTCGCTTCAGTAAAAACCTTATCCCATTCATCCCCCGAAAGCTGCATTACAGGCTCAGCATCAACCGTTGCATGATTGCATCTCGAATAACAGCCTTCGCAGTGCAGATTACATTTGCTCGTTATGCTGGCGATCAGAAAAGGCGGTATATGTTCACCATTTTTCTTTAATTCAGCTCTTTTCTTAGATGCCTTTTTGCTCGCTGCCGCAAACTTAAACATAAATGCACTTTCTTTGGGATTTTTTAATGTAGCCTTGATAGAATCAGCAACGACCCTTTCAACGCCGCCCGTCATGTATTCCTGTATGTCAAATTTCTTATCCATAATTCCTAAGCTCCTGTTATTCACAAAAACCTTTTACAAATTTACAAGCCGCAGCCATATCCGCTGCATCCGGATGACCTGCATGCAAAGCAGTAAAACTTCCTCTGCAATGAAATTCCTTATCTGAAAGTTTGATTCCTGCATCTCTCGTCAGATTCTGCATCTGTCCGTAAGTTGACTCAATAAGTGCTGCAGTACTTAAATTTACCAGATCACCGATCTTTCCGGCATTATCTTTTAAGAACTTCTCATGCATATATTCAGACTGCATTCCCTTTTTTGTCTCACGGTTGACCCTTGCGCTAAAATCTCCTTTTGAAATTTTCCGGACTACCTTTCCCATATCTTCAAGAGGTCTCACAAAATGTGCACTTCCGATATACAAAGCTATCCCACCTATGATCATTGAAAGACTGCAGATGGCCAGGCAGACAAATATCATAAATGATAGGCTTATCTCACCGTGATATAAAAACACCGTTGGTATAAGCACTAATGCTGATGAAAGAAGGCATGACAGGCAAAGCGTTATAATTGAGCCGATTGAAAAATATGTTCTGAGACTTATCAGATATTTTCCTTTATTTTTTGCCATTATTATTCTCCGTTTTTAAAACTGCCTTATAACCAAGTCCTCTTACAGTCTCAATGTCAAACCCGCTTTTTTCACTTATCCTTTTCCTGATCTTTTTAATATGGGCATCCACATTTCTCTCATCACTGTCAGAGTCTGCCCCCCAGATTTCCTCAAGAAGCTCTGTCCGTGTAAAAATCTTCCCGGGATTATTCAGGAGCTTAAAAAGCAGATAAAATTCCTTGGGAGGAAGTTCCTCTGTGATATTATCACTCGTCATTGTAAGTGCCTTATAATCCAGTTCAGTATTTCCTATTATTATCTTCTTTTCATTCTCAAGCTGGGCACGCCGAAGAAGTGCACGTATTCTTAAGACCATTTCCTTTAGGTTTATCGGCTTTATCATATAGTCATCGGTACCTGCAGAAAATGCCTTCTCCATATCCTCGATCTGGTCTTTAGCCGTGATAATAAGGACCGGAAGAAAATAACTTGTGCTTCTCAATAGCTTTATAAGTTCATATCCGTTCATCTTCGGCATCATTATATCTGTCACTATCAGATCTATATGTTCACGATCCATGACTTCGATTGCCTCTTCCCCGTCATAGGCAGAAAAGGTGATATACTCCTCGCGCTTTAATTTGGAACAGATCATCTTGTTTAGGGATCTGTCGTCTTCAACAACAAGTATTCTGAACATGGTCACCTCCGATGTATACAGCATATAATATCTTTATGACCTGGATATGACTTTTTGTTGACAAAATGAAATGTTTTTTGGGGCGAAATGAACATAAAAAGGCGCTTCGGTAGGAACCGAAACGCCTTTGTTTATTGAATGAAGTATACGATATTTTTTTATATTGTCAAGCTGAAAAATTTGAAATGAGAATTTCAATTATCTTCTATCATAGCCAGTGCGCCATAAATATTCGAATCATCTCCAAGCGCAGCTTTTTTAAGCTCTACGGTGTTTCTGATCGAAGGCATACAGTATCTGTCAACTTCCGCAAGGATCTTCTCCATAAAGAAATCTCCGACTGCTTCCATTACTCCGCCACCGTAAACAACGATATCCGGACTAATGGTATTTATCATATTTCCGGTAGCGACAGCAAGGTAATGACATGCTCTGTCAACAGCCTCTAAAGTTACGGGATCCTTTGCAGCGATCGCCTTCTTTAAATTCTTGCTCTTAAATACGCCATTTTCTATTGTATCCGAAAGCATATTTTTTCTTCCGCGGTTTGTCTGCTGCATGATATAAGCACTCATGCCCTTCTTACTGGAAAATGCCTCCAGGCATCCTCTCTGTCCACATCCGCAAAGAGGTCCCTCAGGATCGAGTATCATGTGTCCGTATTCTGCAGCCTTGTATTTATTACCGGTAAAGAGCTTACCATCAAGGATCAAGCCTCCACCCATTCCCGTGCCTACAAAAAATCCGACAACATTTTTATAACCTTTAGCAACGCCGTATTTATATTCTCCAAGAACACCGACATTAACATCATTTCCAATATAGAAAGGAATTCCCACTGCTTTTTCTATCGAGGATTTTATATCATAATTCTTCCAGGGCAGATTTGGTGAAGTGAGCACGATTCCCGCGCCCTGATCGATAACTCCCGGAGCTCCAGCAGCAATAGCCTTAAATTTAGATTTCTTGATATCAGAGTCCTTTATCATATCATTAACAACACTGATAATCACATTTTCAATGTTATTTACATCGTCTCCCATCTCCTTTGTTTTTTTCTTGAGACGATAAACGATTTCCTTTTTTTCATTGAAAATTGCACCAAGAATTTTTGTTCCGCCGATATCCAGACAAATGTTATAAGATTCACCCATTATTCTGCTCCCTTCTCAGCTTTTCAGCATTGCATATAACTGGCTTCTTTATTATTATCGTTATTTTTCAGCTTTTTCTTAACCTTTTTACACTAAACATTATAACTTTTAACCGAACATAATTCTACAGTGCGGAGCATGCAAGCCGGGTTCAAGTGCCCCTTCCACGCAAAAAAAGAGCAGCTAAAAGCTGCTCTTTTTTAGTGCGGAAGGCGGGACTTGAACCCGCACAACATTGCTGTCACAAGATCCTTAGTCTTGCTCGTCTGCCAGTTCCGACACTTCCGCGTGCCTATCTATAATACTAAAAGCTGACAGATTTTGCAAGTACTTTTTTCAAATTTTTTTATTTTTTTCAGGCTTCCTTCCCGCCTCTTCTGAAAATAGTCCTGAAGATAAGACGTGTCAGCGGACCTGCAATTATAAACTGCATTCCATAAGCAGCCGGAAGATTCAAAGCCCATGTCTGGGCATAGGTTCCAAGGCTCGGTGTCTTAAAAAGGAATGTAGCGATAAGGCTCATGATCGGGCACATCAGCGCACAGATGCAGAATGAGATCGCATAGGTTATAAACTGAGGTCTGTCTGTAGGCTTCATAAATGAAAAAGCCAGCATGGGTGCGATACGTCCTACAACGAAAAGTTCAAGGATGACCGCTATAGGCCACATGATCTTAAGCTCACTGAAAGCCATAATAAATACAGCATTTGTGCATCCGCCCATGTTAACGGAAATGTTATAGCATATCATTCCATAAACCATTACGAAAGCCATGATCAGAGTAAAGACAACATTTTCAAGTTTTGTTTTAGGCATTTAAAACTTCCTCCCAATAAATAAATTTCCTTTGTAATTTTCCTATACAGCAAAAAAAGGACCGAGAAACTTTCGTCTCGATCCTTATATCTGCGACTACCATTAATTAATTATATCCTATCATAAAAACACATAATTCGTAAGCGGCAATTAGGACATCATCCGTTTTTCGTCCATTTTCCGACGATTTTCTTTTCCCGAAAAACTTTTTTCGGTAAATAGCTCTGTTTTCAGCTGTTGGCAGGATTGGAATTTCAGCATTTTTCATAATCATACAGTTCGTCCCAAAATAAATTTTCATATCTTGCGCAGGAATTGAATATATCCGAAAGTCTATCCCGCTCTCTGCTGTCTAACCCGTCCATTTTTTTATCCAGAAATTCTATCCATTTGCAGTTTGTCTCAATATATCCCTCACTTCTGTAGGAGTCAAACCAATGCTTATATGGTGAGTTTTTTATTTCTTCAGGATATTTTTCCGTGAATTTTTCTGCTATATATGCGTACACCCATGAACATTGCAGCAGTGCAGTAAGTCCGGCAGCTATCCCGTTTTCTTCAAGCTTCTTTCTCATATAGGCAACATATTCGAGGATTACGGTAGACCTTACACAGCTCGAAATCTCATCTTCCGTAATGCCTGTTTTTTCCAGATTTGGACGGTGTACTCTGACCAGTTCGCTCTTTGTCTCCGAAATGATTTCAGTTAAAAAAGCCAAAAGTTCTTCATCCTCAGTATAGCCCTGCATCATTTCCAGAATTTCTATATAATCCTTAAGATAAAGAAAATCCTGCAGCATGTAATTTCGAAAAAGCTCTGCATCCAGAATTCCCTCTGCCATTTCTGTTACAAATTTTTTATTTACGGCCTCGTCCCAGAGTTTCTCTGCTCTTTCAAAGAGTATATCCGACAATTTCATATATCCGTTTCCTCTTATTTATCAGCTATTATGGCAACGTATCCGCCACTCTTATAACCCTCTGAAACCTCTTCAGCCTCTTCATTTGTATAGAGAGGATTCTTTACTAATGTCTGGTAAAAATCAAATTTAGTTACTCCAAGCTCTTTTAAGATATTGATCTTTTCCTCCGTAGAATGCCATACTCCGGAGCTCGCCAGTTCAAGCGGGTAAGGAAGTTCCGGCATTGTTCCTTTAAGATACTCATGATCATAAGTATTCAGGCTCTTTCCAAGAAGATACATAAATCCAAATGCGCTCTCTTTCGGAACATCAAAAAGAATAAGTTTACCGCCCTGTTTTAATGCACGAAGGCTTTTTTCATATATGGGTTTTAAGTTCTCCATATAGCTGGAGCTTCCGTTGAAATAAATAATGTCATAAGTATTTTCCGGAAGATCAATTTCTTCTATAACTCCATATTTAATGATATTGACACCGCGCTTTTCAGCGATCCTTCCCATATCCTCCGACGGCTCAATACCTTCGATATTACTGCTGTCTACAAAGCTCTCAAAAAGTCCGCTGCCGCAGCCTACCGATAAAAGTTTTTTCCCTGAAATATCTCCAAGTGCTTTTTTATAAAGTCTGAGTTCACTTGTAAAAAGGTTCTCATTTTTCATGAACCACTCATCATACTTGTCAGCGTAACCATCAAATTTCTCTTTCTTTTCCATTTCATTCTCCTCTATTTAAAATTGCAAAATTATGTGCCATAGGTCCTGAGCCTTTTCCCAGATCAAGCATTGCTGCAAGCGCTCCGGAAAGGTAAGCCTTTGCCAGCTCGACAGACTCAGACAGACTATAGCCCTTTGCAAGATTCGAGGCGATGGCGCTTGAAAGTGTACAACCGGTTCCATGCGTATTGGGATTATTAATTCTTTGTCCCTTAAACCATTTAAATCCCTGGTCATCTCCGCAATATAAAACATCATTGGCATCATTGATCCTGTGTCCGCCCTTTACCAAAGCCGCACAGCCGTAACGCTCAAAAAGGATCCCGGCAGCTTTTTCCATTGCTGCTTCATCCTCTATTTTCATTCCGCTTAATATCTCCGCTTCCGGAATGTTTGGTGTTATTACGGTCGCAATAGGCAGGAGTTTTGTCTTTAAGGCTTCCACTGCATCTTCTTCTATGAGCCTTGCTCCGCTGGTCGCAACCATTACAGGATCAACTACGATATTTTTTGCTTCGTATTTTTTAAGTTTCTCCGCTATAAGCTCTATCAAGCCTGTGGATGAAACCATCCCGATCTTAACTGCATCCGGAAAAATATCCTCAAATACAGCATCTATCTGCTCTCCAAGGAATTCCGGAGATGCTTCCAATATGTCTCTTACGCCGGTCGTATTTTGTGCAGTGAGGGCTGTTATCGCACTCATTGCATAAACTCCATTCATGGTCATCGTTTTGATGTCCGCCTGTATACCGGCGCCTCCGCAGGAATCAGATCCTGCGATCGTCAATGCTTTTCTCATTTTTGTCTCCTTTCAATAAGTTCATTTCAAAGCATTTACCTTTTATATAGCGACTGAAGGTGGTGCCCCCAGTCAGCCGCTTATCTGCAGTCAGAAAATAGAAGCAAAGTCCCGTATATAAATTTCTGCTGCTTCTTCAAGTCCCGTCTGGTCAGCTTCTCCGTTTGCATCATATACCCCGACTGTGTGATAGCCGGCTTGGGCAGCCGTTTTAAGGGCATAAAGAGAATCTTCAAAAACACATACTTCTTCTCTTTTTAAGCCCATCGACTTTGCCGCCGCATCATATATTTCCGGAGAATGTTTACTTGAACCGATCTCGGAACTGGTGAAGATCTTATCTATAAACTTAAGAATGCCGTTTCTCGAAAGTGCCCTCTCTACATGCTCTCTCGGACTCGAGGTCGCCGCCGTGATCTTAACCCCGGCTTCTTCAAGACTTTCAAGCAGTTTATCTGCTCCTGTCTTAATCTCAACCTCATAAAAATAAAAATCCTCGAGCATTTTTGAGATCCCTTCCGATATTTCTTCAGCCGGCATCTCAGGCAGATAATGGCTTTTGATATATTCGGCTCCGTCTTCCATACTCATTGAAAAAAGTATTTCCGAGAGACCGCTTTCAGCCTCTTTCCCTTTAGCCCTTAAATATCTGACTCCAAGATCCTTCCAGATTATCATCGAGTCTAAAAGCACTCCATCTATATCAAAAATTATGCCCTTGATATCTTTTCCAAAATTCATTTAACTGTTTCCTCAGTGATCTTTTTAAGCTCAGCAGTCGCTTTTTTAATATCTGACTGCGCATATATCGCACTAATTACCGCAATACCGCATATACCACTTCCGGCGAGTTCCAGAGTATTTTCCTTTGTGATCCCGCCTATGGCTACAACAGGTATCGACACTGCTTCACAGATAGCCTTTAATGTATCATAGGAAACATCATCGGCATCATCTTTTGACCCTGTCGGAAATACTGCGCCAACTCCCAGATAATCTGCTCCTTCTTTCTCTGCCAGAAGAGCCTGCTCTACGGTCTGTGCAGAAACTCCTAGTATTTTGTCCGGACCTATTGCAGCCCTTACATCCCCGGCTTCCATATCGCTCTGCCCCACATGAACACCATCCGCATTCATTCTTACAGCTATATCCACGTTATCATTTACGATAAAAGGAACTCCGTATTCTCCTGCCATTTTCTGGAGTTCTACAGCTTCTTCATAGAATTTATCATCATCAAGTTCTTTTTCCCTCAGCTGCAAAAAAGTAACTCCACCGTCAAGACTCTCCCTTACAACATCATAAAGGGTCCTGTCGCCAAGCCAGTGCCTGTCTGTAACTGCATATAAAAGCAGTTTTTCTTCAAGTTTATCCTTCATAATTACTTCCTTATCTGATCTCGTATTTTGCGCCCTTGTCGAGGGTTTCTGCATCCATATGATAAATTGCATCTATTATGCGGTTTCTGTAGGTGGAATTTCCGTCCCCCTCCTGCATTCTTTCGAATCCTATTTCTCCAGCAAGTCCCATAGTGCATACCGCAGCTGCCGCAGCCTCACAGACAGAATCCGGATTAGCCACTGCAAAAGCCGTCATCAGGCCTGAAAGCTGGCATCCGGTTCCGGTGATCCTTCCCATTTCAGCTTTACCATTCCTTATTACAAAGCATTTTTCTCCGTCTGTTACAAGGTCGATCGCACCTGTTATAGCTATAACTGCTCCTGTTTTTTGGGCAAGATCTTTTGCAAATTTAACAGCGCTGTCGAGATTTTCTTCATTTACCGCATCCGCAATATCAGCATCCACTCCTTTGGTCGTACCGCTGCCAAAAGCAATAGTCTTTATCTCGGAGATATTTCCTCTGATAATATTGAATTTTACCTTTTCAATAAGACCCAGAGCCGTATTCGTACGAAGTGCCGAAGCTCCTGCCCCTACAGGATCCAACAAAACAATGTGACCAAGCTCGTTTGCCTTTTTGCCTGCACGATACATTCCTTCGATACTGCTCTTATTAAGTGTTCCGATATTGATATTAAGTCCGCCGCAGATGCTTGTGATATCCTCCACATCATCGGGCTCATCCGACATGATCGGACTCCCGCCGCATGCAAGCAATACATTTGCCACATCATTAACTGTCACATAATTTGTTATATTATGTACCAGCGGCTGTTTTTCCCTAACATTTTCCACATATTTCCCTAGCATACATTTCCTCCTGAAATTCCGGGGGCTCCCTGCACCTGACTCTGACAGTAAAATTTAAAATTAAAAAAGCAGATATGCCGTGTAGACATATCTGCCGGTTATCTGTTTTCCATAAAACAGCGAGCTTCAATAATATCCCTACGTTGGCATTACCCAAATCAGGTTACGGGTCCGAAAGTTTGCTTTCGTTCTCAGCCTGCCAGCGCAAGCTCCCCATTTGTCACGTTCTATAATATTCCCATTGCTCCGATTATGCAAGTCTTTCTTGGATAATTGTATATAAACCTGTACTTTATGTTACTGTTCACACGCTTTCAGCGTGCTCCAGTAACGGGTTTTGCCATTTAAGATTGCCTACGGCAATGGGCAAAACCCAGTGTTCAGTCAGAGTTATTGTGGCATAACTGCGCAGCGGAGTGCGCAGTTTGCCTGTGAACAGTAACTACTTTATCACAAATTACCCCAAAATATATATTTTGAGTCTTCTCATCAAAAACTATAATTGACTGACGCATGAATTTATATTAAGATTAAAAAATAAAGGACGACGAAGTCTCATTGGCTTCGTTGTCCTTTTTTATTTTTAAGAAGAAGGAGAAATAAAAGATGAATCCGATCCAGCCATATTTTGCATTAAGCGCTAACCGATATTTTAAAAAAGAACTGGCTCAGCATGGTATCGCTCACCTTTATGAATATACATGCGAATTGTCAGATGAACAGTCCATCTTTGCAATTCCGGACGGATGCATCGATATCCTTTTTGATGAGACTGATCCGGCAATAGCACCATATGCTGCCGGAAGTGTGCTTAGAGGAGAAAAGATCAAGATAATGAAGGGACATAAATATTTCGGAATACGTTTTGTTCCGGGAGTTGTTCCGGATATTCTTGATGGACGTTTTTCTGATTTTCTGAATAATCAGATCAACCTTACTGACTGCAGTATTGATAAAAGTCTCGCTGAAAAAATAAATGCATCAAAAAATTTTACTGATAAAGTTAATTCATTTTTTTCTGTCTATAATATAAAAAACAAACCAAAATGGAAGGACAGCAGATATGATATCTATGGCTATATACGAAAGCAGATTCTTGCCGAAAAAGGGCTTGTAAAAGTTTCTGACCTCGAAAGAGAAAGTGGCTATACCAGCCGCTATATCAATAAACTTTTTAATGAATTTTTAGGGATCTCGCCGAAGACTTATGCCCAGATCATACGCTTCCAATGCACGATCGATCATATGAATCACGATACGGATATTTCATTTTCTAATATCTCCGCTGAACACGGTTATTACGATCAGGCCCAGTTTACCAGAGATTTTAAGAAATATGCTCTCTCTACACCGGGCGCCTATCGTTCCGTACTTCAAAAGAGCGGCTATATCAATAAGTTTATGTATTTTTGAGATCATGAATTTTCCCACCGGCCGACTCAAAATCTTTCCAGTGCATGTCAAAAGCCCCCGCATTTTTACCGCGGAGGCTTTATAAATACTGTCATGCTGTTTTCTCTTTAGCACTTCTTACCACATGATAAAGATTATGTTCCATCGCCATCAGATTTTTAACCTCGATAGCCTTAAAAAGCGGAAGTTTCATAATCTTTTTAACCCATATAAATGCATATATTGATAGAACTGCAAAAATAATTCCTACTATCTTATAGATCATTAATCTCGTCTCATTATCTGCTGCGATATTGTAGATCATAAAGATATTTCCTGCGATTCCTAAAAGCGGTATTATCGGGCCTCCCGGTACCTTAAAGGTTCTCGGAACTTTAGCCATCTTACGTCTGAATACCAAAACATTTATGCAGGATACACAATATGCCGCCATCCAGAATACACATCCTATAAGGATCAGAAATGACAACTGCGAACTGGTCGAAAGGCCTGTAGCATTTATGATCACCATTAGGCCACCTATCATCAGAATTCCCACATAAGGAGCCCCGTTTTTATTTTTATTCATAAATACTTTCGGCAAAAGTCCTATCTTTGCCATGCCGGCACAGATATAGGCGAGTGATGAAATGACCGAATTTACCGTACTTACAACAGCAAATATAGAGATAAGCGCCATCCAGTATTTTCCGAATTCGCCCAGAAGGCTTATTCCGTAGAGAACATGCGGTGAAGCATCTCCGGCGAGTTGGCTCCAGTCTGTATAGTTATGCATTCCGAGTATTACAATGATCTCCATGCCGCATACTATCAACAGACTCATGATCATTCCAAGCGGTACATTTCTTCTCTGATTTCTGACATTTGGAGCGATCGGAATAATGAACTCACAGCCTAAAAATAAGAAGAAAGCAAGACCGACCATGGAAAAAATATCCGAAGGTGCTGACGAAATTACAAGCGGCTGGACTACAACTTCTCCTGTTCCCAGATGAAAGATTCCAATAATACCCATAAGTACAAGAGATATAATAAGTCCATATGCCACAATATCCTGAATCTTAGCAAAAAGATCTATCCCCTTTAGGTTAGCTGCGATCAGTATTAAAAGAAGAACCACGCAGAAAGCTCCTCCCGGAATATCAGTCCCCAGCACTGAGCTGATGGTGTTTCCAAACATGGCACATTCCGCAGATCCTGCGATCGTATTGCAGACCAGATAACCTCCAACCATGGTGATTATAGTTATAAACGGTCCGAGCGAGCCCAGCGTATATTGGGCCAGGCCACCTGTAAGATTCGGCATCAGCGCGTTAAGTTCAGCAAGACACATGGCTGTCATTATATTAAAGGCACACGCTATCAACATTGCTATAATAAATGTAATTCCCAGGCTGCCCGCCCCCTGTCCGAGTGACATTAGACAGCTCGTTGCCACAATAAGTCCGACACCTGTAGCTATGACGCTGGGAAGTCCAAGTTTTCCTTTGTTCATATGCATTCCTCCCTGCGGTTATTCAGACTAAAGCTGCTTCGCCTTCTTCTCCGGTCCTTACCCGGATTATGTTTTCAATATCTGAGATAAATATTTTTCCATCTCCTATATGACCGGTATATAGTTCTTTTTCTATAACATCTACAACCTTCTCAACAATTTCGGATGGAACGACCATCATCATCATCTGTTTCGGCAAAAGCTCCGGCGTCTTATTCATTTCTATCTCATATTCCTGAGTTCCGTTCTCTACTCCGCATCCGAGTGCCTGGACTACTGTCATTCCGGTGACGCCGAGATTTCCCAGCGCCTTTTGCAGATCAGATAATTTATACAGAGATGTCACAACTTCTATCCTTGAAAATTTCATAATGATCCACTCCTCTCTTTTATGCAAGTGCAGGTTCCTGCCAGAGGTTAAGCTTTGTTCCAATTCCCATCTCAAGAGCCTTTCTGTAAACAACCGTCCCCCAGGCCACATCTTCAACCGGCATTCCGCCTACCGAATAAATTACGATTTCATCATCTTTTCTGTGTACCGGTACTGTGCCCATGATAACATCTCCAAGATCATCGATATCCGAACTCTTCATTTTCCCCTCTGCTATCATATCCATAACCTTTACAGCAGGGATCGGGATTGTATTGTAAGCATTAGGGCTATATTCCTCCTCCCATGCCTCATAAAGTTTAATGTTGTCCGTTACAGTTCTCGCCCTGTTGATAAGAAAATCCTCATCAAATCTTAAGGCAGCTGTCGTACAGAGCATTGCGCCCTTCTTAATCCATTCCTCTTTTACATATGGATAATATTCAGGATCTCCTGTAGGCGATGAAGTTCCGGCATAAACAATATCTGAATCCCTGACAGCATCTTCTATACTATCCACTGAAATGACATTTTTAACAGAAGGGAATTTTTCATGAATGAAATCAATATATTTCTTAAGCGAGGCTGCTCCGCGGCCTTTAACCTTTACAGTCTCGATCATCGGTCTTACCGCCATCATTGCTTCAAAGGCAGTTTTACTCATAACACCGGGTCCGATGATCCCTACTGTTTTACTGTCCTCAGGTGCAAAATATTTAAATCCCACTCCCGGGATCGCTCCTGTTCTAAAAGCTGAAAGGATATTTGCAGACATATAACAGAGTGGTGCTCCGGTATCCTTGTCATTTAAGGTCAGCATAAGGATCGATCTCGGAAGACCTTTTTTCCTGTTTTCGATGTTAGACCCATACCATTTCATTCCGGCCATATCAAATTTTCCGCCAAGGTATGCAGGCATCGCCATAAATCTTCTGTCAGGCCCATCAAGAGGCATCTCCGGAAATGGTGATTTTTCCGGAAAAGATACCATACAGCCATGAGAGTTTCCATTAGCTCCTCCCATTCTGAAATCTCCGATCTTCATAAGTTTCAGCATCTCCTCCATTGTCTCGATACAAAGAGGCATATCTTCTACTCCAGCCCTTATTGTGTCCTGTTCGCTTAAATATAAAAAATCAACTTCCGGATAACTCATAATATTTTCCTCCTTTATGCTTTTGCTGCAAATCTGTCATATCTGAGGCCTGAAATGTCGCAGACCGTTTCTTCTCCACAGGCCATTCTCGCCACGTTATATCCCACAGCAGGCGCTATTCCGAAACCGTGTCCGGAAAAACCACAGGCTAAGATCAGTCCCGGAACTTCCTCGATCTTATCTATAACAGGCACTCCATCAACTACTCTGTCCATCCAGCCTGCCCAGGTTCTTACGATCTTTGCGTGGGCAAGTCTCGGAATATATTTAATGATCCCTCTTGCAATACAGGGTGCCGTAATGCTTGAATTTACAGGAGTTCCATTGTCTTTATTTACTCCTTCCATTCCCGACGATCCTCCTATAACAAAAGATCCATGGCTTGACTGATGACCATAGAAATCAGCTTCTGCCGTTCCAAGCATCTGCTCAAACATCTTCGGCTCTGCCTCTGTTACAAGACATTCAAGCAAAGCCGAACTCATCGGGATATCTATTCCAACCGTAGCTGCAAGCTTTCTCGCTCCTATACCATTGGCAAGAATTACCTTATCTGCTTCATAAATCTCATTGGCTGTAACTACCTGTCTAAGTTTTCCTTTGACCTTTTTAAGTTCTATAACTTCTTCACCGCTTATAAATCTTGCCCCCAGCTTCCTTGCTGCCTTATAGTAGGCAAGCGTTGCCAGTAAAGGGTTAGCATGACCGTCTGTCGGGCACCAGCTTGCACAGGATACCTCATCGGAGAGGTATGGATTGATCTGTCTTACCTCATAGCCGTCTATCATTTTTACATCAAGTCCGCATGCCTTTGCCCTTGTTGTAAGCCCTGTCAGAATCTGCTTATGCTTCTCGGTCTTCCCCAGTCTTAAATTTCCTTTTTTATAATATTCAACATCTGTATCAAGTTCTTCCGAAAGATACGGCCAGAGATTTTTTATCCCATACATCGCAAGCGGAAGCTCTCTTGGATCTCTTCCTGACTGTCTGACTCCACCGCCGTTTCTTGAAGATCCTCCGTCTCCTATAGCATCAGCTTTTTCCAATACGATTACTTTCTGTCCTTTTTTTGTCAGATAATAGGCTGTGGCATTACCGATAATTCCTGCACCTACTACGATCACGTCTGCTGTAATCATAAACAAACCCCCGTCTCTTCTTCTGATTCTTCATTTGCAAAAATATACATTTCCGTTGGTCTCATCGGCGATCTGCTGCTTGCCGGCTCAAGCTCTGCAGCCGGAACTCCAAGCTCCCTTGCAACTATGCCTTTAACAAGCTTTGCACAGGTCTGCCCCTGACAGAGCCCCATGGTACATCTCAGATATCTTCTGATCTCTGCCATAGTGTACATTCCGTCGTGTACAGCTCTCCTTATTTCCCCTTTGGTGATCTCTTCACATCTGCAGATGATCATGTCATCATCTGCACCCTTCACGAATTCTCTATCTCCAAGACTTCTGTCTACAACTTTATTCATCACATTCCTCCGTATCTCTTATACAGTTTTTGCAAGAACTTCACTCTTATAAAATCTGGCTTTCATAGCAAATTCTTTAGGAATCCTCATAGTCAAAAGCGAAGTTTTATCATAAGCCGGACTGCTCTTAACGCTCACGACCTCTGCAATACAGAGAGGATGTCCCGATCTGGAAAGTGCAACCCCCTTATCTCCTTTTTCCGGAACTGACATAAATTCATAAGGAATTGTGACTTCAGCCATTCCATCGCCCACATTTTCATTCAGCAGGAAAATTGCCTGTCCGGGACAGGATGCAACGCACATTCCGCATCCTATACAATCTTTAGTCTGATCAACAACCGGAAGAGATGTTATTTTAGAACCAATCTTGATACATCCCTTCGGACACGCATCCTGACATGGATTACATGGGATATTCTGTGTGCATTCCATTACTGGATGTATTCCGATCTTTCTGATCACGCCCGGAAATCTCTCGATCTCATCATCAGCCACATAACCTTTGGCAAGAAGGTTTTCTGAGATATCAATTCCCTCTTCTGTTTTTTCTATCTTTTTACCCCTGTTTGACGGAGCAAACATTCCCTGTCGAAGTCCGTCCAGTGCGGCATCCAGACTTGCTTCTTTTTCATTCATTTTTTCATCATCTATATATCCCAGATAATTTGCTGCATAAATTCCTGCCTGTCTGCCCTCTATCATTGCCGAACTTGCTTCCTCAATTCCCGAAACATCACCTGCCGCAAAAATTCCCGGAACAGAAGTCTGGCCATGCTCATCTATAACAGGAACCTGTCCGCCTTTTTTGGGGTTATCATCCATTTCACAACCTGCCATTTTCATAAGCTGGCTCATCGGTGAAAGTCCTACCGCAACACATATAGTATCTACATCAAAATGTTTTTCACTGCCTTCTATAAATTTAAAATTCTGGTCAATCTTTGCGATCACAACACCTGTAACATGATCTGTTCCTTCAACCTTTTTAATGGTATAAGGGAGATAAAAGGGGATTCCGTATCTCGCAACCTTTGCCGCATGAACTCCGTATCCTCCTATCCTTGGAGCCGCATCGGCAAGTGCCACAACCTCGCATCCGCACTGCTTTAACTGGAAACTTACCACTAGTCCTACATTTCCGCTTCCAAGCATCAATACTCTTTTACCCGGAAGAAGTCCATGAAGGTTAAGCATTGTCTGCGCCGCTCCGGCTCCGATCACACCGGGAAGCGTCCAACCCTCAAACGGAACCATGTTTTCAGATGCTCCCGTTGCCACTATGATCGCATCTGCCTTATAATGTGTTATTGCCTCGCCGCTTCTCACAACAACTTCCTTATCCTGATATATTCCGAGAACCGTAGAATTAAGTCTTACCTCTGCCCCTGCTTCATCGGCCTCTTTTAGAAGCTGACTTCCTATATTGAATCCTCTGACTTTAGCCCTATGCTCTTTTGAACCAAAAAATTTATGTATCTGCTTAAATAACTGTCCCCCGGGACGAGCATTTTCATCGAATATTATTACATTTGCTCCTGACTTTGCCGCCTCTATTCCTGCTGAAAGGCCTGAAGGGCCGGCACCTATAACTATCAGATCATATCTTTTCATATCAGTTTGCCTCCCTCAGTTCATCTCTAAATGGTTCTGCAGAAGTTCCATACTGTGTATCAACTGTCATCCCTTCTCTCAGCGGTGTCACACAGGTCCTGATATTAGGCTCTCCATCTACCACCATAACACAGTCCGTGCATCTTCCTATCGCACAAAAAACTCCTCTGGGACTATGATTTTTCGCCGTATATCTGTGAACATCAACCCCCGCAGCCTTAAGTGCCACTGCAATGGGTTCTCCTTCATAGCCTTCCATCACTTTACCGTTATGAGTAAATTTTACTTTTCTTCCTTTTTTAACTTCTCCTAAAATCGGGTGCTCTTCGATCCTTACTTCCATTTAGATACCTCCTATATAAATTCACTATTAAAAAAAGGAGCCGAGCTTATTGCCCGGCCCCTTTGCCTGTCTGAATTTATATATATAATACTTTTCTATCTGATCGGTGTATTGTAAAAATCGGAACTATAGTTTTTATTTTTTCCCGGATTTAAGAAAGCACTTTATTATAAAAATAACATTTACTATTGTGATGATACTAATACAAAGGAAATATTATTTATCGAAATCAATCATTGCATCAACAAATGCCTGAAAAATACGCATACTGTTTTCATCTGTTTTATAAGAAAATTCCGGATGCCATTGCAGCGCCCATAAAAAACTGCTGGCCGGTCTGTAAACTGCTTCTGTTATTCCGTCCGATGCTTCCGCCATTACTGCAAGTTCAGGAGCAAGTTTTTTTACCGCCTGGTGGTGATAACTGTTAACAGACAGTTTTTCAGTTTTTAAACATTCTGATAATGGTGTATTTTCAATGATTTTAACTTCATGAACCGGTATATCATATGGCGGAGTCTGATGATGTTCAAGCTCCGAAGGATGCTGTGTCGGCAGATCCTGATAAAGACTGCCTCCTAGGCAGGCATTTATGATCTGTATTCCACGACAGATTCCAAGAACCGGTTTATCTAATTCAATAGCTTTTCTTAAAAAGCTCATGTCCATCCGATCTCTTTCTTCGGAACATTCGACATTATCAAGCTTTTTCTCATTATATATTTCCGGAGAAACATCCTGTCCACCGGTAAAAAGAAAACCATCACAAAAATTTACCATCTTTTCTATCACTTCTTCATTATCTGATAATGGCAGGATTATCGGAATTCCGCCAGCCCTTTCAATTCCCTTCATATATCCCGGAAGCATCCATATGCTTTCCCGGCCCTCATCCCACAAAGGCATCAGTCCTACTATCGGTTTTGCTTTCATCATTTCCTCCTAAAAATCAAAAAGCAGGCAAAAAGACCTACAGGCCTCTTTGTCTGCTATACTGGCTTTCATTCTAATTCATGAAAATCTTTATGTCAAATATATTCGGTTTCGCATTTTTAGTAAAACATATCAATTTCCGATAACAACTATTTTTCCTATGAAAATTGACATACACATTTTAATCGAGTATAATGCAGCATAATAATTAAATAAAAGCGTTCCTGAATTGCCACCGGGTAATTCAGTCAAAGCATCTGTTTTCGTCGATAGGTCATAGCAGGCGAAAACAGGTGTTTTTTTTTAGGAGTAAAAAGATGCAGAATAATATTAATTACAAAAAAAGATTTATAGAGTACGTAAGTGCCAATGTAATGAGTATGATCGGTCTTTCCATGTATATCCTGGCCGATACATATTTTATATCAAAAGGACTTGGAGCAGATGGACTTACAGCACTTAATCTGGCCCTTCCGATCTATAATTTTATAGAAGGTACAGGCCAGATGATAGGTATCGGCGGAGCCTCTATGTTCATTTTTTATCATATTCAAAATGAACGGAATAAATCTGACGAAATATTTACAACCTCTATCACAACAGGACTGATCGCAGGACTTATTTTCCTCCTGATCGGAATTTTCGGAGCTGATAAAATAACAACGGCACTGGGTGCTAATGAAGATGTTTATGATATGACGAGAACATATCTGAGGATGATACTTTTATTCGCACCTGCCTTTATTCTTAATAATACAATGTCGGTATTTGTAAAAAATGATGGCGAACCAAGACTTGCAATGACCGGAATGCTGCTCGGAAGTATTTTCAACTCAGTATTCGATTATATTTTCATTTTTATATGTAAGATGGGAATATTTGGTGCTGTTCTTGCTACGATCTGTGCTCCGATCGTCGGACTTACAACACTGTCATTTCACTTCTGGCGAAAAAAGCACAATTATTCATTTAATCTACCATTATATAAACTGCATTATATTCCGGGAATTATCTCACGAGGAGTCCCGACTTTGATCACGGAAATGGCTACCGGAATCGTCATGATCGTATTTAACTCGCTTATCTTGGGTCTGACCGGAAATGTCGGAGTTGCTGCCTATGGTGTCATCTTAAATGTATATCTCGTAGTTATTGCAATATTTAACGGTATAGCTCAGGGCTCACAGCCATTATTCAGCAAGTTCTACGCTAAAAATGATATTAAAGGTCTGAACTTAACTTTCCGCTATGCTCTTATTACCGTAGCAGGATTCAGTTGTATAGTATATCTTTTTGCTTTTGGATTTCCCGACCGGCTTACTGCTATTTTTAACAGCGAAGGGAACACAGCCCTTGCGGCTCTGGCCGTACACGGTTTTAGACGCTATTTTATCGGTGTTTTCTTTTTGGGCTGCAATATTGTTATGCTCCTTTACTACATAAGTATCGGAAAAAATAATATTGCACTTATTATGTCCTTAAGCCGCGGAATATTTATAGTCATGCCACTGGCATTTTTGCTCTCTGCTTTTCTTGGAATGGATGGAATATGGATAACCGCACCAATAACCGAGTTCGTTGTATTTACAGCCGGAATCAGCTACAAAAAAACTTTGCGTGATTTTGAGGCACGCAGTAATAAAAAACTATAGTTTTTTCATTCAGGATTTTATGTTATAATCCTAATTCTGTTTTAATTTTATCTCAAAAGAAAAAAGGATTTTATTTATGAAAGATAATTCAAGATTAACACGTTCAATACTATCAGAGTCATCATTAGACATACTTGGCTGTCAGACAGCAGAGCCTTCAGATGAAGCAGTAAGCCGGTCTGAGCTCAGAAACTTCGTAATTTCTATAAGTCCAACGGTACTGACGGATCTGTTATGAACTGTGATGCTCTTGCCATGATGTGCGTCCTTGATCCTGATTTTTCAGCAAAAGAAATGAACTGTCACGGAAGTTGTATCACGAATAAAGGTGAAACTTTAGGCCAGGTTATTTTTTATCAAAAAGGATTTATCTATGATGTTGCCGATACTTCTGATTATGTTTTTAATCTGACACTGGTTAACGAAGTACGAAGCGATGAATATTTCGAAAGATTCCTAAATGCAATTACTCAATAAAATACAATCTTAATCCAGATATTATTATAAAATATGAATTAAAGATAGTGTTTCATATTATCAATATGAGAGGGAATTATGAATTCAGATAAAAATTTAGCTATTATAGCACTTGAATCTTTTTCTAATCAGGCAAAACGTATTAACAAGATTTTATGTGATTGGCACGAGCAGGACAATTACCTTATCGATGTACAGTGTCCTCGCTTTTCCAGTGGTGAAGCAAAGGGAGTTATTAAAGAATCCGTGCGCGACAAAGATCTTTTTATCATTGTCGATGTCTGCAATAATTCACTTAAATATAAAATGGACGGAGAGCTTAACAGAATGTCTCCCGATGACCATTATCAGGATTTAAAACGTGTTATTGCTGCCTGCAACGGAAAAGCCAAACGGATCACCGTTGTCATGCCCTTCCTTTACGAAAGCCGTCAGCATAGAAAAACCGGACGCGAATCCTTAGACTGTGCGATCATGTTAAAGGAACTGGAATTTTTGGGTGTAGACAATATCGTAACTTTCGATGCACATGATCCCAGAATGCAGAACGTACTTCCATTGAACGGAATCGAAAATATCTCACCTGCTCTCCAGTTTACACAGGCATTTCTGACAGAATATGAAGATATTCAGATTGATCCGGAACATCTCATGTTCATAGCCCCTGACGAAGGTGCCACAGAAAGAGTAGTATTCTTTGCTTCAGTTTTCGGTGTAAATATCGGAATGTTTTATAAACGAAGAGATTATGCCAATATCGTTGATGGAACAAACCCTATCGTGGCTCATGATTTCTGCGGCGGAAGTCTCGATGGAATGGATGCAATTGTTGTTGATGACATGATCGCATCCGGAGGCAGTATCATAGATGTCTGCAAGCAGATCAAGGAACGCGGTGCTAAAAGAGTCTTCATTTTCTCGACATTCGGACTCTTCTCATCCGGTTTTGCCAAGCTGGATAAGGCCTATGAAGAGGGTCTTTTTGACAGGATCTTTACTACCAATCTGGTCTACCAAAAGCCCGAACTTTTGGAAAAAGAATACTATTTCAGTGTCAGCATGAACCGATATATTGCTGCCATCATTGACACTTTACATAAAAATATATCTATGTCAAAGCTCATCAGACCTGAAAATAAAATTCGAGAAACTATAAGCAACTATAAAAAATAAACATTTCAAAAAAAGCCCGATCAGGATAGCGATAATTCAGCTACGATCAGGCTTTTTTAATTTGGGCTTTTCTTTTAATTTGGACTTATTCTCCTAAGGTCTGAGTAAACACAATATCCGTTTTTTCCATGCTCTTTTACAAAATAAAGAGCTTTATCTGCCATCTTGTAGAGATCATCATACGTTTCTGCATCCTGCGGATACTCAGCAATTCCTATACTGACTGATATAACAACAGTTTTTCCGTCTTCCTCAATTCTGCTGCTTAAGGTTTCATTTAATTCCTTCGCCTTCTGAACTACGTTATCATAACCATTCAAAGTCGGAGAAAATACCATAAACTCATCTCCGCCAAGCCTTCCTACGATGTCACCTCCGCGGAATGATTTGGAGAGCTCTCTGCCAACCCTCATCAGAACTTCGTCCCCCCGTCCATGACCAAAGGTATCATTGACTTCCTTAAAACAGTCAACATCAATGATAAACATTGTAGCACCTATAAGTTTACTTCCCTCTTCATCTATAAATAAATTTATGCTCTTCTGAAGGCCATTTACATTCGATATCTTTGTAAGATAATCTGTCCGGACTTTCTTTTTAAGATCATTTTTTTCATTTCTGAACTTGTAAAAATTATATGCCGTGAGCACTAATACCATAATTATTGCATAGACAATAAGTATGATGACCATCTTAAAAAATCTTCCGGAAAGATAATGCTGACTATTCTTTACAACGAGATACATACCGATAAGCGGGATATATTTTCTTACTATATATCCTTCCTCTGTATAAATATGATTTTCTCTTATCATATCAGCTGTATAATCCCGACTGTAATAAGCTTCTCCTACATTAACTTCCTCTTCATCGAGGGTTGTATTTCCATATGTATCTGTAAAACATATATCTACATTATATTCATCAGAATATTTATTCATAATATTGGTAATATCAGTAAGATGCATTGCACATCCCAATACCGCCTTAAGTTTTCCATCTATCTCCATGCGACGGTCTATAAAGACGACCTGTTCTTTTGAATTAAACTGATCATATGTCAGATCTGCACCATACTCAATTCCGGTATCGATGAAATTTTTATACCATACATCATATTCATCATTATCAGGATCTACTATTTTACCTACACCGCTTGGAGTGTAATACTTATTATTGGCACACGATATAAGATATGTTCCTTCCCAGTTATTAGTCGCCCGTATCCCTTCCAGGTACTCCGCCATTGCTTTTTCGAACTCTTCTTCCGGAATCTCATCTTCCTGTTCTATTATAGTCTGCAAAAAAGAATCATTGCACATTATTTTTGTTATGTGTGCAGAATTATCAAGTTTATCACTAATAGACGTATATACTCCATCAAAAAGCGCATTCGTAGTAGTTTCCATGTCCTCTTTTACGATGGAATTAAAAAAAGCAAAAACCATAGCCAAGGCTACTAAAAAACCACAGATAATTGTAACAATATTAGCGAATAACAGCTTATTTTCCCTGAAGTATCTGTCTACCTTTTTCATTATCAGTTCCTATAATTCGCTTCTTCTATCTTTTCATACGCATATCTGGGATAATTATCCTGGATCACATGAATGATGCCACATTTAATAAATCCAAATTTACCCAAGAGATTCTGCATAACCTTATTATCCGTATGCGTATCTACTCTCAAATGTTTACACTGATCAAATGCCCAATTCAGACAAAACCGCCCAATGCCCTTTTCAGAACCATCTGCAGCCAGTCTGTGAACAACTCCATATTCACTTTTATCAATCCATTCACCATCGGATAATTTACGATATGTAGGCTCAATATCCTCGCCCTGTATATAAAAGAATGTGCCGATCACTTTCCCCTCATCATTTATACACACATAGCTGTTTCTATCCTGAATATCATTATGTATCAGTTCTTCAGGCGGCCAATTTGTAGGTCCCCACTGGTTTGGATTTCCGGTTTTTGCCATAAAACCTCTGGCATACTCATAAATTTCCATAATCCGTTCAAAGTCAGTCTCATTAGTTTTTCTGATTTTCATTTTTCTGACCTATGTTACTCTTTACTAACATTCTCCCTTTCCATTTATTATACTTTTTCACATATTCTTCTACAATACAAAATTGTATAAAATCAAGTGTTACAGCGCCTTTTCCCTGGTTTTTTTTTCATACTTGATTAAATTCTTTCCCATCTAAATATGCCTGCAAAAGATTGTCCTCTGCATCATAAATAAGTTTTAATGAGAAAAAGCTCTCTCTTTCCGATAAAAGCCTTAAGAATATCCTGTCCCCGGGCCAGAGATTCAGCTTTGTCACTTCATTTTTGTCTACCCATTTTAAGACTCCCTCATTACATTCTATCTGCTCGCCTTCGAATCCATCAGCTGTAAAAAGATGCATATATTCTGTTTCTGCCCTTGCCGAAATAAATGTAACTATCCCCCGGTGTTTCCAGGACGTAAGTTTATATCCTGTCTCTTCATAAACTTCTCTCAGCAAGCACTCTTCCGGGCTTTCGTCCTTTTCAAACTTACCGCCAACACCTATCCATTTGGCATGGTTTAAATCGTTCTGTTTTTTTACCCGATGAAGCATCAGGTATTTTCCGTCTTTTTCTATATAGCAAAGTGTTGTTAAAAATGACATATTTAATTCTCCGTGTTATTTGTTTTAGTTTTAGCTTGTATCCTGTTGCGTTGTTCGTAGGAACTTTGAGTCGAACGGCGTAACAGGCGAAATCCTAAAATCACTATATATTCGAATACGCGATTGCGATCATATCAGTGAATTCGACTTTAAGATATAAAGCCATAAAGTCAGCGTGAAGGCAGATAATACCGTGGTCAGCATGACTATGCCTGCCGAGACCGTTCCGTCATATCCCATCTGCTTTGCCATAACGAAGGAAGACACCGTAGTAGGCGAGCCTGTCATGATCAGAACCGCAATGAGTTTATCATGTGTGTATCCGAGTGAGATTGCGATCATTCCCCATATGAGAGTGTGCCCAATAAGCTTAAAAAATGTAGCGAGAACTGTAGGAGTGATCTTAGATCTCATTTTCTCGAATTCAAAGCTTGCTCCCAATGCCATAAGTCCTAAAGGTGTAGCAAGACCACTAACGTATGATAACGTCTTCGGTAAAAGGATTCCAATCGGGATCATTGAACGGATCATACCAAGTATTATACCGATTATGATCGGGTTTTTTATAACTCCCCAAAGAGTCTTTTTTATCAGTTCCTTTGTGATCTTCCCTTCGCCCTGTCCCACTGTCAGCATGACAACTGCTGCTATATTATAAAGCGGAACCGCACCTATTATCATGATTGGGATCATACCGGCATTGCCGTAGAGATTTATTGCTATACCGGCTCCAAGGAGTGCCGCACTGCTTCTGAATGAACCCTGTATAAATTCAGGCCGTAGTTTACGATCTTTAAAGAGCATTGACAATAAATATCCTATCGCTATAGAACCAAGTGTTGCCAGAAAGCAGAACAATACAAAACCGCCATCCCAAAGTTCTCCGACATCTGCCGTAGCCAATTCCTTATATACCAAAACCGGCAGCGCAACCTTAAATACAAACCCATTAATACCTTTAGTCAGCTCCGGTGTAAATATTTTTTTGACCTTAAAAAAATAGCCCAGCAGCATAAGCATAAATATGGGTACTGTAGCATTCAAACAAAAAAATAAATTCTCAAGCATTATTTCTTAGCCTTTCTACGTTTACTATAGATTCCTGTATCTTTTTTTGCTTAATCATTTGCTAAATCTGTAAACGCTAAATGGCTTATCTCTTTATATTCCTTAGGGCATAAAGATTCTATCTCCTTCAGGTCTACCAGACGGAATCCGTCATAAGTGAATTTAGGTGTGGTAGCACAGGAAACAAAAGAATAACTTTCCTTATCTAAGGGCTCTGCTGCAAATATGGCATTTTTAGGAATTACTACCATTAAGTTTTGATCTTTCCCACCGCCAAGGATTTCTTCAGTTATTTTCCCTTGAGCTATGACAGTGATCTTCAGGGCACAGCCTTCATGGTGATACCATATCTCATCACAATCTATCTCGTGAAAATGTGAAATGTCATTCCCCTCCAGGAGAAAGTATATGCTCCCCATAAATGCCCTGTCGCCATTCTTAAATGGCGAAGTATAGCATTCTGAAAACCATCCGCCTTCGGGATGCTTTTCAAGTTTATATTTTTCCTTAAGTTCATCAGTTCTGTTCATCTGATCTTCCTCCTAAAAACAGTTTGTCGAGATTTTTACAACGCTATGACATTGTCTATGTTTAATTCCTTTATATCCTTCTTCATAAAGCCCCCTCTTTAGCAGATATAATGAGCATTTATCATAATACAACTGCATTTTTTAATTATATAGTTTTCCAATATTCTTTCAATATCTGCACCTTGCTCAAGAGGATCGCAAATGATCTGCATAATGAAGTGCCTCACTAAAACATATAATAAATACTGCAATTAAAATAATACCCATTACAGCCAGATAAGTCTCTGCATCACCTTTAAACAATGTCAATAAAAAACGGCTAATCACATTTCCCGATACGATAAAAATTCCGATTCCGAATATATAAATAAAAAGTAATACAGCAGATATAGCTAAATACATATTTCCATTTTTTCTTTTACTTCCATTTTTCTTCCTACCCTTTGGATTTCAGACTATAATGAGCTCCCATTAGTTTCTTACCGATCAATATAAATATACCACGTGGTTGATATATTTTTCCCATTATATATAATCATATTAGTAGTCAAATTGTGTTTGGATTTGTTTATGTTTCATTTTGATATGGAGAGATTTTATGGATAATTTATATGAAGATCACGGAATAGAAATTTACTGGTTAGGTCAGATGGGGCTTATGGTAAAGACTGAAAATACAAGTTTTTGTATTGATTACTTTGCAAGTCCCCGCGATTCAAGACAGACACCGGCACCGATACCGGCAGATGAGCTTAAAAGGAATTGCATCGGAAACATGACATATCAGGAAGCCGCAGATTTTGCCGGAGAGGTAATGCCCAAAATAGTGATTCCCGGTCATTGGGATATGTTTGCCCACAACAGCGCCGATCCGAAAGAATTCGAGGATTATATTAATATAAAATACGAAGGTAAATTGAATTGCAAAATCCCCAAGCTGATGGAGAAAATTTCTTATTAATGTATCCGCACTTCGTCTGTTGCGTTGTTCGCCTGTCACGCCTATAGCCGCCGTTGAAGAATTCCGAGTATTCTGTAAAAAAGCGTTTCATTTCCTTTTACAACTATTGCTATATTATTTCTGGCTCTGTTAAGACCATGGAAGAGCTTGCGCACAACGGATTCTTTATCAGACCCCTTAGGCCTTATATCTCTCAGATATCCATCATTATCATAGCCAAAGGAATCATCTATCATCATGACAACCTTGTCAAATTCCTTGCATTCAGCAGCCTTTGTCTCTATGCGGCTCTTCCTTTTATAACGTAGAGATTCCGTATCATCATTAAATGCAAGAAGCTCTTTATCCCAGATATAAATATAACCCCTTTCTTCAAAATTAGTGATAATTGTATCGCATTCATTTTTATTTCCGGCAAAAGCAACTGAGATAGAAGGAAAATCGAATTTACGTCCTGATCTTGTAACACACATAAGGCAGCCTATAAAAAAGTGCCTTCGGCACTTCAACTCCCCTGCCCCTCACTCATGAGGGGTGGGGTTTTCTTTTGCTCCATTTTCATTCATAATAGTTATATGAACATACTGCAAAAAATCTTTACCGACTACTATGAAACAATTATTTTCACAATGAAACCTCGCTCATCTGTCATTGAAAACATCGACAAGATGATTAATTGTGGCAATCCAGACTTTGGTGGTGCCATGTATGGATGCCCGGATTGCGGAAAACTTAAATTTGTTCCCTTTCGCTGTCACAGCCGCTTTTGTCCTTCATGCGGAAATAAGTATTCCATGGAACGCACCACTAACATGTCCTTCAAGCTGATTAAGGTCAATCATAGACATTGCGTTTTTACCATTGCAGAAGATTTAAGGATCTACTTCTTACAGGATCGTACTCTTCTAAATTGCTTGTTCCACGCTGTTAACAGTGTTATTTCCCATATGTTCCGCAAAATAAATAAATCAAAAAATTTCACTCCCGGTTTTATCATGGTCCTGCACACTTTCGGACGTGATCTAAAATGGAATCCGCATATTCACTGTCTAATATCTGAAGGCGGTTACAGTGACAACGGCGAATGGCGAAACGTAACTCATTTTAATTACAAGCTTCTTCGCAGTTCATTTCAAACTGCACTTTTAAATGAATTAGAACCTTATCTTGGCTCTTCCTTTAAGAAAGTCAAAGCTGCCTGTTATGACAAAAATAAACAGGGCTTCTATGTTTATGCCAAGCCCAACAAATGCAACCCTACCACCGTAATTAAATACATTGGACGTTACCTTGGCAGACCCGTCATTGCAACTTCACGTATTGACAAATATGACGGTGATTATGTCACTTTCCACTACAACCGCCACGAAGATGACAAATATGTAGAAGAAACCATCCCTGCAACCGAGTTCATTGAACGTCTGATACGGCATATACCTGAAAAACACTTTAAGATGATACGTTATGGTGGTATTTATGCCCGTCACAGAGACATTGACAAAAATCTTAACCGCGCCATTTCAAAAGAAAAGCACTCATTTCTTCGTGGCTTCAATAAATGGCGTACTGCACAGCTTTCCGCGTTCGGATATGATCCTCTAAAATGCGATTGCGGTTCAACAATGCTGTTCCTGGAACTATATTTTAATCATAAGCGCGTTTCTCTTGAAGAACTATACGAGAAAGCCATGTCCAAGTCTCGTGGATTGCGTTCATCTGCATAACTTTATTAATCCGACTATACTTGGTATAATCCTTTCAGGAGGATACCAACATGAAACAAAACATTGAGAAACTGCGCAAAAAGTACATGGATAACCCACCAGAAGGTTTTTCTCCCAAGGACATTCGCAATATGAGCGAGGATGAACTTTTGGATTTGGATTATTTCTTAAATGATGACGAACTTGATGACGATTTTGGAGAAGATGGTTTCTACATCTTTTAATTTCCATACCGTCTGTTTGTCATGCATTCCTTCATTATTCATTTCAATTTAATGTCCGAACGTACGTTAGGATTTGTTGTCCAAAAAATTGGAATTTCCTATAAAGTAAAAGAAGAAAGCTCCGCATTTAATCTTATCTTGCCTGTCAGGCTGTAACCAACGAAGCCATCTTCCTTCTCGATCAGTTCTGCTCCCTCTTCGGCGCGCTCAGAAAATGCCAAAATATCTTCTTTATCATAGGAAATAATAACCGGGATACTGTTATTTTTCGCGGATTCAACTATATCTGCAAGCAGAATCCTGTTTAGTCTATGACCTTCATCCACCAGAATTGCCGTATATTCATCCTTAAGCTTGATCCTGCCTTCCAGATCGCAATAATAAAAATCAACTCTTTTAAGTCTCTCGTTTAACTTTTCCAGCTCATCCTTATACGGTCCCAGATGAAGCATGCAAACCTTTTCCGATGTTGAAAGCTGCATTGCTATATCATATAAAAGGATTGTTTTACCCGTTCCCGGAAGTCCTGTAAAACCATGAATTGAAAATTGTTTTTTTATGCTTTTATGTTTTTCCAATATATCCCGTAATATTTGTTTTTTAATCTCCCTCTGGCTTGACGTCAAAAAATAATCCCGCCTTAAAAATCTGTTAGGGTCTGTAAATGGTGAGATCAGGAATTTTTCTTCACTAAAAAGCTCCTCTATATCTCCATTGTAGCAAAATTTCTGTCTGTCCAATATTTCCAATAATTCTGCTATATCAGTATCTATGAGCCGGTTTCCTCCGGATAATCTCACAAGCCGGTCATCCTCACTTATATAAGTGTATGAATAAATAGTTCTCTCCAATGAAGATAAATAATAACGGTTTTGTCTAAGCTGATATTTAACTGCTTCATCCGATACATTGCCGCTTTTAAGCTCTATATTTACCGCATAATCCTTATTTATCCTTAACAAGTCAAATTCCTTGCCAAGTTTAGGCATGGTAAAGGAATAAAAAAATTCATAAGAAGATGCAGCCTTATCAACTGCATATAGTTTATCAGCAAGTTTTTTTAAGCCTTCTGTCTCCCACTCTTTTATTTTTAAATAACCTTTTCTTTTAGACATCTGTCTTTCCAGACGTCTTATCCCATCGGAATCTTTTATTCTTGTAAGCATATAAATATTAATTGGCTTCATAAGCTTTTTATTCTTTCCTTTCGGAGCATATCCGGGATATTGCTTTTTATCTTAAAGCTGAAAAACTTCTTCTGCTTATTAACAACCTTTGTGATTTCCTCATCAACAATAGAGTTAATAGGAATAATATATAAAATATGTAACTCACCATAGATATTTTCTATCTTGATATGTTATATTATATAAAATTCTATAGATCAAGGGATAGATCGATACATAAAGTATTATAATTAACAAAGAATTAAAGAGAAACCAGGATGGATGTGTCCTGTTCAAGATCGGCTCAAATTCTTGGCTGCATAAAAAATAATACTCTGATATTACTTTCTAACACATTAAATCTTTGTCTGTCTTTTGTAAGATTCTCCATCTTCACTTAAGCTTTTGAACTAAGCGCTTCCACACTTTCCACACCTGCTGCACCCATTACAGGCAAGCCTAATGCCGCATTCTTGGCAACGCTCTCCATAATATGACTTATACAGTCTATTATCATCGACCGGATACCCCCAGTCATCTGTCAATTTCCATTCAATACTTTTTCCCTGAAAGCTGAGTCCGGATTTATAGGCTTGTTCGCTTTGAATACTTCCTTCCAACTTATATAGTTTTCCATCTTTTACGAACCGCCTGCCGGTACCGCAGAACACAAAAGTCACATTGTATTCCACACATTCATCCCGAAGAGACTTTACCCATTCATAATTACATGGTCTTGCACCACCGTAGTTCTCTCCGTCACATAGCACCTGTTCTATCTGCCTTGCAGGAAGATACTTTCTAATACTTACAGGGCCAATATAAGGAGCGCACATGATACCTTTATGCTTGAAAGGAAGATTAAGAAGAATATGTATGCGTTCATCCGCTCTTTTTTGATTCTCGCAGGTGACATTAAACATTACGTTTTCCCAGCCACCACCCCAATCCCATGGCAAATGATCAGCCACTCGTTCTGGCCGTTTCGTCAAAAGAAAAAACTTCACATCAGGTCGCTGTTTTATAATTTGCCAGGCTTCCTTCCTCCAAGAATCGGCTTCCTCCAGAAAAAAATCCGACGTCATACAAACTCGGAGCATCTCCCCACTTTTCACTTTATATGTGCCATCACGAAATTTTGAAAGCGGATACTTAAACCCTGCTTTTGTTCTGTATATATCCGATCCATCCTTTTCATGAAGGGAATCTAGATAGTACATATAGCAGTTTTGGCATCCCTCACTGCATTTTCTACATCCGTGCCACGGATTCCATATATCGTGCAATTAAGACTCCCTCGCTTTCCTCAATTATTTCAATGCGCCACTCAAAGAATGTGCATTCTTTTGTTTTGCAGATTTTTTGACCTCTTCATGATAAAAATAATTTGCTATGATTGGCAGATCTCCAAAATCTGAACGCTTGGAATCGTCATCGCGCACGTAAAGGAAACCTTCTGCGGCAACATATTCCCGAAGTTCTTTATCCAGCTCACTCCAATAGGTGCGGTCCCTCTTACTATAAATCTGATGATACAGCTCATCCAGTTCAGGATGGTTTTCGTGGATCCATTCCAAAATTCTAGCCTTATAGTCTCCGCGCAAGTTCAGATTTTCCAACCAGATAAGATTGCAACGGTCACGTACCGCTCCGATAATTGCCTTTACATCTGTAATACCAGGGAAAATAGGCGCAATCTGACAAACAGTCTGAATTCCATTATCATATAGCTCCTTCATAGCTGTAAGTCTTCTCTCAATACTTGCAGCTTTGTCCATTTCTTTTCTAAAATCTTCATCTATAGTATTAATGGAGAAAGATACACGGGCATTAGGAAATGTACGTATAATATCAATATCTCTAAGGACAAGATCAGACTTTGTTGCAATGCTAATACTGATACCGCTGCCTTGTAATTGCTCAAGCAGTGCTCTTGTTCGCTTGTACTTTGCTTCACACGGCTGATAGCAATCGGTGACGGATCCTAAAAATGCTTCTTTTCCCGCATACTTCCCCGGATTTTTAATCTCCGGCCAAATTTTCACATCAATAAAGTCACCCCATGGTTCTGGGTGATTAGTAAATCTTTTCATGAAAGAGGCATAACAGTAATTGCAGGCATGTGAACAACCCACATAAGGATTTACTGAATAATCAGCCACAGGTAGATTCGATTTAGTCATTTCTATTGGGACTCCCCATAAGTATTGTTATCTTCATTTTGTTCACACCACCTTTTTTCTGTTTTAAGCTGAGATTTCCTACATAAGACCACAACTACAGTTCCAATAGCATGCATTCGCCCTCACTCTTTCTTTACTGTAAACCCTCAATCCAGGATTTGATTTCGTCCTCAGATGCTCCTGCTCCAAAGCGTTTTCCGTCAAGCCATGTACCACTACCTGCTTTATCAGCAAGATTCTGACCACTTCTTCCTATTCCACTGCTACTTGAAGTGCAAAACGGAATCATGGTAATGCCATCAGCCTCCTATTTCAATTTGCCATAGTCTTCATCCGATACAGCTTCCAGCCAATCGTTGCTTGTTTCTTCCCCGGCAACCTCGATTGCAAGATGTGAGAACCATGAATCCGGTGCTGCTCCGTGCCAATGCTTAACTTCAGCAGGAATGTTAATCACCTTACCGGGAGTCATATCCACTGCTTCTTTACCCCATTCCTGATAGTAACCTTTTCCACCGATACAAATCAGCATCTGTCCACCACCGCTTTTTGCATGATGGATATGCCAGTTATTTCGGCATCCCGGTTCAAAAGTCACATTAAATACAGGTACCTGTTCTTTTTTACGTAGGATGTGATTATAATAGTCATAAAAATCATACAGGAGGAAGGTCATGATGAAAGTTGAGATTAGAGAAGCAAGAGCCGCCGATGCAGAAAGAGTCATAGAATACGCAAAGACAATAGGTGGCGAAACTGATAACTTAACCTTTGGAGCATCAGGGTTTCCTATCACCGTTGAACAGGAAGCTGATTATCTTGAAAGTGTTTATTCCGCCGATAAGTCTGTACATCTTCTTGCAGTAATAGATGGTGAAATAGTTGGGGATGGAAGTTTAAGTGGACTTCCTAGGCGTATGTCACATCGTGCCGATTTGGGAATTACAGTAAGGAAATCTTATTGGAATAAAGGCATTGGAAGCATGCTTATGCAAAAACTGATTGACTATGCTAAAGATCATGGCATAGAAATCATAAATCTTGAGGTACGAAGTGATAATGCAGGAGCAATACATTTATATCAAAAGTATGGATTCCAGAAGATTGGAACATCTCCTGCTTATTTCAAGATAGACAATAGTTACCATGATTTTGACATTATGTACGTCGACCTGCGATAAGTGCAACAAAACACCCACGGAGAGATTCTCTGTGGGTAATAGTAAAAGTGGCGGTTTCTGACTGCCAAATTCTGCCGGTCTTTTATTGGTCCAATTATTTGATTTCCTCCTCTCCTTATTGATTTATACTTAAAATTGACCCTCAGTGGGTCAATTTTACTTGACAATCAACACTCCTTGGATAGTTGAAGTATATGCAATCTGCCCGTAAATTACCACGACACAAAGCGAGAAATGCCGCTTTTAAGCACCGGACAAGGTATGTCTAGTTTAAAATCTTGAGCCTATGAATCATTATACGCACAATAAAGGCAGTGCTCAATCTGAAACTCAGATCATACACTGCCAAAAATATTTCTACTGCAAAACCACATCAATTACATGTTGACATATAATCAGATGTAGTCAAAGATTCCTTGAATAGCATCTGTGATATTTATAATATCAGGATAATGTATCCTATCAATCTTACTCTGATATTTCTTTCTATCGTCCTGACAGATTAAAAGTATAGGGGTTTATTTCTTAAAATATTTTGTACCTCTACCTTTTCCAAACTTTTTGACATAGCCAGCCTCAACTAAAACATTTAGTATTCTTACTGCTTTGTCTTTACTCCAGCTCAATTTCTCAGCTATTTCACTACTACTATAACGCATTTCTCCATTTAGTAACTCCAACACTTTATTTCCATCTTTGGAAACCGACGCATTTGCTGATAAAGTAGGTAATATAACCGTTATGGAATTGTCTTTTATTTCAAATTGTGGTTGAATTGTACATGTTTTATATGCATCCACGATTCGCTTGATTCCAGTACCAAACATTTCTATATAATGTAATCTAAAGAAAACATTTCCCAGCACCGGATTTCTTAGCATTGAAATACTACCGCTTAAATACTCTTCTTCACTTATTCCGCGTGGTAAGCCCCCTGGAGATGCGACTTCTATTCTGTCATCAAACATTGATATTCTGATACTTGCATTTATATCCCATGTCCGATGAACTAACGCATTAGCAACAGCTTCTCGAAAAGCTTTTTCAGGAATCTTTTCAATCAGTTCTCTCTTAGCACCTTTAATCTGTTCATATTGATAGTACCGCTGATACATGGTAACAGCATTATCATACTGCGCAATAACTGACATATGATTAAAAGTTTCTCTGTCTAAAATTTCATCGATAGAATTCCCAAATCGAGCAATATCAATACCGGGGAAACTGTTCTTATCAGATAACAGCGAAGCTGCATTATTAAGCCTGCCACCCTTTGTATAAAAACCTAAAGTTCGTAACGTATCATTATTAACTTCTGTAATACCAAGCTGTTCAACAAGCTTATTCTCCAGCTCAGCAAAAGTCATATCATCATCATTTGGTAATGATTCATAATAAAGATTATTTCCTTCCAGCGTAAGTCGCTTTAATTCAACCTGATCAACCTCAATAGAAGCAGTATCACTTCTACGATATGCTTTTCCTTTATATAGATACGGCTTATATTGTCCTTCGCTTACATCTAATGTTATTACGTTGTTTCGCCTATTAATTGAGAGCGAGTAATCAGGTTTAGGTGATATAGAATCATTAATTCTATTTTCAATATCCAGACATTTCTGATCAGGATTATCCACACCTATAACTTTTCCATCATCTGCAACTCCAAACATTATTTGCCCTGTACAAAAGTTTGAAAAAGCACTAACTGTTTTCAAAAAAGAATTTGTTATTTCAGCTTTATATTCTAAGGTCTTTGTTTCTTTCATTAGTAGTCCCCTCCACTTATTTCAATATAAGCATAAAATAAATCCAGCGCAAATGCAACGTATTTTTTTGCGTTGCATTTGCATCGGATCAAAACATTACGTCACCATAAAAAATGGATTGAGATAGCAATACTCCAATTTGTCTATCTCTTTACCATCAATGAAATTATGTAATGTCCCTAAATTCTTTTTTACTATTATACTTTTAAGTTATTTTTTGTTAGTTTCAAAACTATCATTCCAAATTTCTGTAAAAATACCTATCGTAAAAAATCCTTCGCAGTAAGTTTTCTTGTTTCCATTTTTTCCTCCACTAAATGCACCATGGGGACGGGGTTTCTGGTCCATTTTTTTCAAAATGGCCCCTTACCCCGTCCCCATGGTCCAAAAATATTTATTCTCAAGCTATCTTCCAGCTGACGGCCTGTTTTCTTCCACTGACAAAGTTCTTATAAATTCCATCCTGCTTCATAAGCTCATCATGCTTACCCTGCTGAACTATTTTCCCCTTATCGATAACAACTATTTTGTCCGCATGTCTTACTGTCTTAAGCCTGTGAGCTATCATGATTATGGTCTTTTCCTTTGTCAGATTCTCTATTGCCTGAGTAAGCTCTTTTTCATTCTCAGGATCCACATTAGCTGTAGCCTCATCCAGTATGATTATCGGCGCATCCTTCATGATTGCACGTGCAATTGCAATTCTTTGCTTTTCACCCCCTGAGAGGGTTGCTCCCCCTTCACCAACTATCGTTTCGTATCCATCAGGAAGTCCCATGATAAACTCATGACAACAGGCTTTCTTAGCCGCTGCTATAACATCATCCATCGACGCTTCAGGTCGTCCAAAGCGGATGTTGTTAGCAATGGTATCTTCAAAAAGATATACTCTCTGGAATACAAAACTGAAATTCTCCATCAGTGAATCAAAGCTGTAGTCTCTCACATCCCTTCCGCCAAGGGTTACTTTTCCTGACTTTACATCCCAGAATCTGGCTATAAGAGAAGTGATCGTTGTCTTTCCACCGCCTGAAGGTCCTACAATTGCAGTAGTGGTATTTTCTTTTATATCAAGCGTCACATCGTCTATGATCGTTCTGTTCTCATAAGCAAAGCTTACATGCTCTAGATGAATGTCTTTGGTTGCAGGCTGAATATCCTCACCATTTATATCCATCTGTTCTATAGAAAGTATCTCATTTACAAGATCAGCTCCCTTGCCGATAATCTTTAAAAGCGCTGTATAGATTCCAGCCAGATCAAGAGATTCATATATCATGAATGAGCACAGAAGCATCGTTATGGTATAGGTGAGCTCCATGGTTCCTGTCAGGTAAAAGAGAATTGAAGCTCCCGCTATTGCAACTCCAATAAGCTTACAGATCAGCATCTGGACACCAACTGCAGGTATTGCCGCAATCTCAGCTCTGATATCGGCTTTTGTCTTTCTTTCAATGGCTTTGGATAGTCTTGTACTGTTTTGAGAAATTATGTTGTAGTTTCGAATCTCGGCTATGCCCTGAATGAACTCCAGCACTACTCCTACCATATCTTTATCAGACTCGATCTTCTCGCCCGCAACTTTAGCTACACTATAGTTTGTATACTTATTGAACAGAAAGAATATCAAAATACCAATAACAGAGATGATTCCTATTCTTACATCAAATATGAACATTCCAATTCCTATGACAATGGTTGTGATACTGCCCTGAAGGACCATCATAATTGCTCGTGTTGCTATATCTCCTGTCTGTTCCAGTGTATTTGTTGTAACAGAAGTGATATGCCCAAGACTTGTATCGTTAAAGTATCCCATAGGAAGGTATCTGAGATGTTCACCGATCTCTATACGCTTACCACAGCAGGTATTGTAACCTGCCTCAGTCTGAAGCATCTGTGAAAAACGGTTTACGACCATTTTTCCAATGGTGCTGATAAGCATAAAACCCATAACTGTTAAAAATGTATTAGAATCAATCTGTTTATTTACCACTGCATTTATTGCAAAAAAAGCTGCCGGTATCTTCATGGCTCCAAAAATCGCATCAAGAACGCCCAGTACCACTGATTTATAGAATTTAGTTCTATCTTCAGGACTACAAAAGTCAAAGAATTTCCGAAGCATACTAAGCATTTGCTGCCTCCTTTCCTGTAGCAACGCTCTCTTCTATTTCAGGCAAATCCTCGTCCCTTGCCATCGTATGCGCATCCCACATTTTTCTATAGAGAATACTGTTTGCAAGAAGCTCTGAATGAGTGCCGGATGCTTCAATATTTCCATCATTTACTACAAAAATCTTGTCTGCATCCTGAATTGTTGAAAGCCTGTGCGCAATGACAATAAGCGTTTTACCCTGTACAAGCTTTGCCACACTTTGCTGAACCAACGCTTCGTTTTCAGGATCTGTATAAGCTGTAGCTTCATCCATGATCACTACAGGCGCATTCTTTAACATTGCTCTCGCTATGCAGATTCGCTGTCTTTCACCTCCCGACAAGTGGCCACCTGCACCTCCAACTACCGTGTTATAGCCATTTTCAAGACCAAGAATAAACTCGTGGCACCCCGATGCCTTTGCCGCTTCAATTACCTCTTCGTCAGTCGCACCCTCTTTTCCCAACTTTATGTTCTCCATTATGGTCATGTCAAAAAGATAGTTATCCTGCGCAACGTAAGCAATCTGCCCCATGTAATAATCAAGCGGCAAATCCTTGATATTTACTCCTCCGTATGTGATGCTTCCCTCATTCACATCCCATAGAGAATCGATAAGTCTTGCAATAGTGCTCTTTCCGGAACCGGATGGACCAATAAAAGCAATCACTTCGCCCTGTTTGATCTCCATATTTATTCCATGAAGGACCTCTTTTTCCTTATAAGAGAACTTCACATCCTTAAGCTCTATATCAGAACCTACAGGTTTCTTGGTAAGGCTGGCAGGTCTTACCATATCTTCTCTCTCGATTATCTCTGTAACTTCTCCAAAGATAGTCTTCATCTTCAGGATGTCATCCATGTATGAAAAAGCTACAACAAGGGGTGAGATCAGTCCTGCGGATAGGATCACACAGGTAATAAAAGTCTCCGGGGTAAGACTTCCACTTTTTACGCACAAAAGGCCTATGGGAAGAACTCCAAGAAATGTTGCCGGCATGAAAGAAAGGCTTCCGGCCTGCCACCATATGCATTTCCTCATCCAATTGATAAAGCAGTCCGCCCCTTCCCTTGCTGCAACCACAAATTTCTCATAGGAGCTTCCTGTTTTTCCAAAAGCTTTGATAACCTCTATACCGTTTATATATTCAACAGCAGTATCGTTCAGATGCTTTGTCTTTTGAACGGTAACCTCAAACTCTCCCTGGCTCTTTATCATCATTACTGCAGCAAATCCAACACCTATGAACGCCGGGATAAGGTTTGAGAGACCTACTCTCCAGTCAAGAGTAAGAAGATATACAAACATAACAATGGGTAAAAGAATGTTTGAAGTGAATTCAGGTACGATATGAGCAAGTGTTGTTTCCATGGAATCAACTCTCTCAACAATGATGTTTTTATAGCTTCCGCTGTTATCATCAAGAACTGATCCCAGAGGAATTGTAGATAGCTTTTTACAAAGCTGCTTTCTGATGCCACCAAGCACATTAAAGGTAGCCACATGAGATAGTGTCGTTGACACTGAATGAAGTGTTACTCTGATCACCCAGCATAATCCCATTAAAAGAACTGCTTTCAGGTAATAACTCCATTCTCTGTTACCTGATAAAAGCTCTCGCACCACATCTGCAATCAGAAGATATGGTCCAAAGGAAGCTGCTACACCAAGAATAGCAAGTATCACACTTCCGAGGTAAAAACTCTTTTTTCTCCCGGCAAACTCTAAAACCCAGGAGAATGTACTTCTTTTTTTCATAAGTTCCTCCTTTTTTGTTTCATTTGATAACGCCTTAAAAACCAAGAAATTTTCTCCACCCTTCCTTAAAGAAGGATGCTATAGTTTCGGCATAGTGAATCGCCTCATCATAAGAAAAATCATGGTCAACCATTTCAAGCATCGCTGAATACTGAGCACTTAAAAGCAGGTGCATCTCTTTTTCATCCACTTGGTTGATATGCATTCCGCTATTTTGAAGTTCATTCATGAACGAAAGAGTTGCTGCCTGAATCCTGGTAACTATCTCATGCATATAATTCTCGTATTTAGTTCCTTTGCTCCTGCAAAAAAGCAGCTTTTGTGCGTCAAAGTCTTTATAGATCATATCCACGATAAGCCTCGACTGCTTTTTGTCCTGCCACATTGCATCAAGGCCATGCTTACGAGCAGTACCTGTCTGCCTTATTTCTTCGGTCTTGCACATTTCATCCCAGGCATTCACAGCAGGCTGAACAATTGCTTCAAATATTTCTTCCTTATTCGCATAGTGACGATATAATGCAGTTGCTGTTATTCCCACTTTCGAGGCAATTGTTCTCATGGAAGCTTCCTGAAAACCCATTTCCATAAACTCTGCTTTTGCTATTGTTAGTATTTCTGATTTTGTATCCATAATTTTCTTATTGATGTTAACACTGTTAACCAGTTAGCTACTGCTAATAGTTTATGAACTATTTTCCTTGCAGTCAATGGTATTTCAGCATTTTAAAATGATAAGTTTTCTCAAAAAATTAAGCCCCATCAAACTTTCCGCTTGATGAGGCTCTTTTCACTATATCAGTTACAAAACACTTCTAGTATAGCTGTTCTTAAATAACTAGACTAAATGCTTGCTCACTTACCCGATAGCACGTTTCCAAAAGCCTCGACGTAGCTCGCTACGCCTGCGTTTTTGAAAACGCACTCTCGGGCAAGTGTTCTGCGCATTAGTCGAGTTATTTTGCGACAGCTATACTAGCTTAAAATACATTCAGTCCTGATTATTTACAAACAATTCCTGGAATTCCTTTCTTCCCGGAACCCACGCTTTCTCATAAATATGCGTAAAATGATTCTTAACAGTCTGCTCCGATATTCCAAGCATATATAGCAGATGATTCACCGGGGCACTCTCGCACATAGTGCTCGAATACGTGCCCGTAAAACATCCAAAGGGATGTTTTACCTCTTTGAGAACTTTTTCATTGCCTTAAGTGCCTTATTTTGGGCATTTGTAAGGCGAGTTGCTGTTTACCTGCTGCGTACGGTAGAAAGCTCAGGGCTACTGTATGCGGCTGGTGGCAACTTTAATAACCGCGATCAAAAATAATACTCTGATTTTACTTTCTACTCATTAAATCTTTGTCTGTCTTTTGTAAGATTATCTTCCGGTATAAAGTACTAACATCTCAGCCCGGCAAATTCTTTAGGTTAGAATCGCTGTAAGGTCAAACGAAAAAGCAGCTTGAATTATAACAATAACTGCCCTTTCGTTTGATCTTATTGCGATTTAACCTAATTGAACAAAGTAAGCGTCCGTGGAGCCTATACATATGGGGTTTCAATTGGAATTTATACTACTGTATATCCTTCAGAAGCTAAAATAGTCAAGGCTCGTTCATAGTTTTCTTCTTTCACAAGAATATAATCTGTGTTGTATGTTGATACCGCGAAGATGCCAATTTTATGATCCGCAAGGATGCCTGATAACTTTGACAGAATACCAATCAGTGAAAAATCGAGGACACCCTGAATGCGGAATCCTCTCCAGCCATCATCACGCTCGACCGTGTTTTGTGGCGTATCCTCCGTTTTACACACCAACGACAATTCTTCATCTGTCTTCCCGATAAAATAGAAATCAGACTCCATGTTTATATCCAATGCTTCTGCCACTTTACAGACAGTAAATTTATAATTGAGCCTTTTCAATTCCATTTAGATTATCCTCCTCACAAATTACGATTGGGAATGAACCATTCCCGCGGATTTTATAACTCATTACCATTTGTTATTTCATCATCCGCAAACCCTTGCAAATACTAAATTTGCAGATGTTTTACTTTCCCTTATGTTTTCCCTTGTGTTATATCGTCCCATGGTACTTTATGAGTACTGATAAGGAAAAAACAAGGGAAAGATTTCGAGATAACACAATACAAAATCTTATGGGCAATCGGACTGTTGAAATGTTTTTTATATTATTATTTATTCCGTCATAAACCCTATTTTTAATACTGAACATTGTTCGCCAAATATATTTTGCACACGCTTTTCTTCGATATCCTTCTTAATAGAAATCCCATGTTTTTTAGCAATAATACTAATATAATCTAATATCGTGTATCCTCCGTTTTTGAGGTCATTATAATGATTCTGCTGAATCAAGTTATGAAATCATCTTCTTTATCGTTTTTTCATTCTCCCTCGTAAAATCGCTTAGTTCATAAGATCTGATACGCTGATTTACCATCAACGGTTCCACAAAACCATTTTTTACTACTATATTTCATCCTCTGCTTGCACTTGGCTTTTTATACACTATAATACAATTGCTTTGGGCTCTTTGGCTTATCCGGAATGCTCAACTTTATAAGGCCTTGTTCCACCAATGGCATAACATGAGTCTGAATGGCATAAGTAACAGAACTTAGTCCTAAAAACTCACATATCTCAGTTCGCGTCCTTGGAATCTTGCAAAACAAAATCAGTTGTTCATTGTTTTTACTATTTTCATTCTGAATAGACGATATGTTTTCTCCATACTTATACAGCTTTACAATAAAACTACCTCTCTCCTCTAAAAACTCTGGCTGTGGCAATCCGTATTCTTGCATTGCTCTTCTAATTGTCGGAATTCCAGAGTATCTGTTCTCTGTTACTTTTAGCACTTCCAACTCAGTTGCTATTATTGGATTACGAGTATCTGGTTGAACTTTCCCTAACTGGTCTATCTTGATTCTTCCATATAAGCCGCCAGGGTTCCTAATCTCGATTCTGTCTTCATACATCGTTATTTGTATGGGCATTCCTTCAGTATGAACACTATAATCACGATGAACCAAAGCGTTAAGAATAGATTCTCTTAAAGCTGTAATCGGATAATCAGTTCGGTCTTCTCGTTTTCCGGTATTTGGATCTATAATCGTTTTTGTATGCATGTTCCTGTTTACAAATTGCATAGCACCATCCAGCATTTCCTGGATATTTCCCTCTATACGTTGATTATCCAAAAATCTCTCGCCCTGCTCTCCTATTTCTCCCATTTCTTTACCTGGAACAACTGTTGCAACGATGCATAGTTGCGGAAAATATGCCTGTGGATATGGGCTGAAGTTCATTACTGTACTCAGTGTAATTTGATCATTCCTCTTGATACTCATTAACTCATATATTTCATCATCAGGAATTGCTGCCAGCTTAGGTTTTCCAATTTTTAGTAATTCAATATAATTTAAGATTGATTCTTGATTTAACGCTGCAAAAGTAGCCCTCTCAATAACTCTAATGTCATCCTGATACTTTTTTCTATAGGCTTCGTAGCTATATACCTCGTATTCCGTCATAGGTTCGTCGCTATCGCCCACTCGAACGAATGAACCTTTTACTCTACCTCTACCCTGATAAAATACTGGTCTTTCTGTAATATCTACACCTGGTATCTCTGCTGCCACAAAAAAAAGTCCGTTTTTTTCAGCCACAGTAAGTAATGGTCTAACAACAGGCTCCATTTGTAGACATTGTTCATTAATTTTCTTTTGTATATCCTGCGGATCATATACTCCTACTTCTTTAAAATCTTGTTCCTCATCCACACCAAATACAATCACTCCACCATCATCTTGATTAGAGAAACTTGACAATGAATCATAAAGATGCTTGGGACATCCTTTTTCTGCACTTTTTATTTCTAATGTTGGTTTTTCGCATTTTAGTTTCTGTATCAACTCTAATTTTTCAATTAATTCTTCAGTTGTCATTTTAGTTCCTCCAATCTCTTTTTATATTTTAATACTATATTTAAGTTAAGTCAATGAACTAAAATTTTTAAGCAACAACTAAAACAAAATCTTAAATTAGTTCCGATAACTAAAAAAGGAACTCAAATAATTTTAGTTTCTTTAAGGTAATACATTAAATCTATAAAAATGTAGAATTCTACATTTTTATAGATTAGCATAATGAAACACCCCAGGACAGTTGTCCTGAGGTGTAATAAGTCGTATATGATTGTCCAAAGACGTAATACGTTGTGAAACGATCATCTCTTTGAGAACGTTTTGATGTGATGAAGTGCCTTATTTAAGGCCTTCTCACATCCGGTTGATGTTTACATGCTGCTCCAGGCGCCGTTCCTATAAACGGAATAAGTATTATGTTCCACACATCCTATAGCTCCTTTTACAGTTCACTATTTATAGATTTTTGCAGCAAAGCTCCAAAAATCCCGCAAACAAGCCATTTAAATGCAGCTGCGCTGCGGGCTTGTTTGCCACATGTTTTTTGTTTTCAGACGGAACCCGCAGTAAATGCGTGTTCCTGCAATTTACCCACAAGAATCCGGCTTCGCCGGACACGCCTTCACCTTCCGGTGAAGCCTGGTCCAATACGATTCCCGTTTTTCTGAGGAAAAACAGGAATCTATGAATAGTTGCTTATATATTATACATGACAGATATAAAAAATGACTATGGCATTCTTTAAATGATTGCAATGCCACGATATATGCCCTCAAACACAAGCAAAATTTTGTTTTAAAAAAAATACAAATACTAAGATTTTTTTGTTGTTTAATGATATAATGAATTAGAACTATAATGTAACTATTCAGTACAGTCCAAATCACTTTCTCCTCTTTGCGCTATTTTGCCAAGTGAAATGTGTATGCTGAATACGTGGGTATACACAGTAGGAGTGAGCGTGTTTCTTGCTGAAGGCAAATTTACATAGGCATGCGAAGTCATGTTTGTGCGAATACTGGACAGATACACTATAATTATATTTTGGGAGAGGATGGAGGAAAAGAAATGTTTTGTGAAGCATGTGGAAATGAAGTTGCAGTTGGAGCTAAGTTCTGTCCAAATTGCGGGGCTGAAGTATCTAAGTCTGCTGAAACGATCAGTCTTGAGAAGAGCTCTGATGTGAAAACAGCCACTGACCATAATGGTTTTGAGCAGGTAAATAGCGGTCAGAGTTCTTTTAACCAGACAAATAACGGTCAGAATTCCTTTAGTCAGGCTAGCAGTAATATGCAGATGGGTAATCAGTATCAGAACACAAATCAGGGAACTGCTCAGGGCACGAATCAGGGCAGTAGTATGACTGCAAATACTGCTATTTTACTGGCTTACATATTGGGGCTTTTAGGTATAATCATTGCATATTGTACGGTTTCAATGGAAGACAAAAATTCTGAGTTTTTTAAGTATCACATGAACAACTGCGTATGGATACTTATTCTGAATATAATCGGTTGGATGTTGCTTATATTCATTATAGGCTTTATACCTCTTATATTTGCCTTTGTCTGTTGGATCATGGGATTAATAAGTGCTCTGAATCATACTATGTACCAGATTCCTCTCGTTTCGAATTTAAGAATAATTAAATAATTTAATGATACCGGGGTCAAAAGTGATGTCAGGGACTTTTCACGAGGTTTAATACAGTTATAGATAAAAATAAACAGCGTCCTGAGAATGCAAGCATTCCAGGGCGCTGTTTTTCGTTTTTTGCTATCTCGTTATTTCGCAAAAATTCACCGGGGCACTCTCGCACATGGTGCTCGAATACGTGCCCGTAAAACATCCAAAGGGATGTTTTACCTCTTTGAGAACTTTTTCAATGTCCTAAGTGCTGTGTTTGTGGCATTTCCAGAGTGAGTTGCTGTTTACCTGCTGCGTACGGTAGAAAGCTCAGGACTACTGTATGCGGCTGGTGGCAGCTTTGTTATTTATTTCAAAAATAATCATAGTTTCAGTCTCGCTCTAGCATCACGATAAATTCAGGTGTGCCTTCTTCTAATTTTCTTTTTCCGTTGAGATTAAAACCATGTGTCTCGTAAAAATGAACGGCTTCTTTGTTCTTCTCCAGCGTCCATAGGAATCTGCTATCATATTTTTCTTTTGCGAACTCTATCAATTGGGCTCCTATGCCCTGTTTCCAAAAGAAGTAATCTACATATAATTCCGAAATTTCTTTTCCCTCCAGATGCATCATCCCCTTAACTATACCATCATCATATACCCAAACTTTATCTAGCAGTTCCGGATTCTTAAATTCATTGGCGATCTTTACTACCTGCAACTCGTTAAAAGAGTAATCATCATTATGAAATATTGATCTGTACTTCATTCTTTTTGTAAACACCAGAATTTCGGCAATTCTAGATATATCTTTTGGTTCTGCTTTTCTTATCACGTTTCTGTATTCTCCTTAAATCTCAATCATTTTCCTAATGCCATTAGGAATCACTTCGAAGCCAATTTTCTTGTAAAAGCCCTCTTTACCATTGGCGGAGACTCCACCGATGGTAGTAAACAAGTCTTCCCATTCCTATAAGTTCACCATCTTTAATGGCTGAGATATTTATAAGTCCGTTTTGCAATGCCTTTCTTGCATGTTCTAAAGGAATATCCGCAAAGCCTGTAGCAGTTCTTAGTCTTACAAAGTCTTCAGGGGGTTAGGATATTATCAACCAGCTCTATCATTCTGTTTTTTCTCCATAATCTTTTTCTAATATTACTTCATAACGCATTACCCTACAAATACATAGTTTTCATTCAATCGACATTTTCTTTAATGGGATCCATTCGTCCTCTATCATTGTATCGCCAGTAAAATCAAATCCATTTTTCTTATAAAACTTAATGCCTCGCTCATTTTGTTCTAAAACCCACAGCCATTTTGCTCCTTTGTCTAAGATCGCAAAGTTTAGTAATTTACTGCCAATCTTCTCCCCTTGAAACTGGGGTTCAACATAAAGCTTTAATATTTCATCATGATTTAATCGAATAACTCCTTTAACAGCACCATCATCATATACATACGTATCCTGCAGTATTTTCTTGTTATCAATGTACTCTTTAGCTACATCAACAACATTTAACTCCCCAAAATAAAATTGCTCATTTTTAAATATCGGAAAGAAATTCTTTCTATAATTTGTAACAATCATTTCTGCAATTCTAGAAGCATCCGATGGCTTAGCTTGCCTTATATTCATGTCCAGTCTCCTCTGTCAACATCATTTTGTCATCGTAATAAATACTTTAATTTTTCTTTGTAACAGCTTTTTTGCAGTTTCCTTGCTGCGTACGGTAGAAAGCTCAGGGCTACTGTATGCGGCTGGTGGCAACTTTAATAACTGCAATCAAAAATAATACTCTTATTTTACTTTATACTCATTAAATCTTTGTCTGTCTTTTGTAAGATTATCTTCCGGTTATCCAAGAACGCTTCTCCTTCTTCAAGAAAGTTTCTTGAGTATATAAAAGTGCATCTGGATTAGTAAGTTATGATTATTGGCTGTCAACAATAGCCTGAAAGTTATTTCATTTAGCTATATACTCACCGCTCGTTACATCATACTCATAATCGGTACAATTTATCTCGACAAATCGGTTTTCTGATGCATCATAGCTATACTGCATCGCACTGTACGAAGCGGCACTCGAGGTAATCTGGCCTGTAATAAGCTCATTTTCAACGTCAATGTTGTAATTCGGTATTTCTTCAAAGGATTTGCAATATACAAATCCCGTATCCGTATAAATATATGCACAATTGTACATCACTCCGCGAGTGCCCTGATGTCCAAGGAAAATGACAATGTCTTCCTTCCCGTCAAATGTCACATCTTCAAGTTTTGCGTTAAAATCACACGCATCCCCGACATAGCGAACCTGTACAATAAAAGTTGGCACCCTATCCTCAAACATAATAGTATATAATCACGAGGATAAGGAGGTGCTCTAAATGGCACAAAATCAACGTAGTTACGATCACGAGTATAAGGTTCAGGCGGTTAAGCTTGCTTTAGAAATTGGTTCCGCCAGAGCCGGTCGTGAACTTGGTATCTCAAGGAATACCATCTATGGCTGGGTCAAAGCCGTCCATGACGGAAAACTGGACATCGGAGAAGGTGCCCATGACCCCCAAAGCGCCCTTACACTTAACCAAGAGATGATGGAACTTCGTAGGCAATTAAAGGCGCAGGAAAAGGAAATAAAGCGTCTTAAAGAGGAGAATGAATTCCTCACTGAAGCCAGCGCTTTTTTCGCAGCGAGCCGTCGGAAGTCTCCAAAAACACAAGGTTGAAATTTATAGCAATTAAGACCAAAGACGGCAGCATTAAGGGTAAAATATCGTTCTATTGCCGGATGCTTAATGTGACCCGTGAGGCCTTCCGTAAATACCTCATCAACAGGGATAAGCCCTGGAAGTATGAGGCTGTTGCAGATGAGATCCGCAGGATCCTCAAAGAGGATGAATACAATGACAGATACGGAAGGTACCGTATGTATCAGGCTCTGTTACAAAAAGCTCCCAAATGGCTTCATATACCAAGTGAGCGTACGGTTTACCGCATCATGCAGGAGATGGGTATCATACGCAAGCCAAAGCACAAGCCTAACGGCATAACCAAGGCTGAAAGGGAAGCGCGGAAATCCGATGATCTGCTACGCAGGGATTTCAGATCAGATAAGCCTCTTGTTAAGGCCATTACCGATATCATCGAAATCAAAGCCAGGGATGGAAAACTATATGTATCTGCCATTTTTGACTGTTATGATGCCGCAATACTTGGTCTTGCAATGGATACCAACATGAAGGCTACATTATGCTGTAATACCCTTAGTAATGCTATGAAAGCCTATCCCGGCTTAAAGGGAGCGGTCCTGCATAGTGACAGGGGTACGCAGTATACCAGTGAGCTGTACCGAAAATACATTAAGCAGTATGGAATTATACAAAGCATGAACAGTGACGGAGGTCGTTGTCATGATAATGCCAGATGCGAGAGCATGTGGGCCAGATTCAAGGAAGAACTCCTCTATGGTCGTTATGATACCGAAAAGATGTTGGTATCTGAACTCAAGGTTATCATCTGGAGATACTTTATCAATTATTGGAATAACCGCAGGATCTGCTCCTCTAACGAGGGTCTGCCTCCTATGGTTAAGCGTAAGCAATATTATGCATCCCTGGATATAGATCAGGATGCAGCATAGGTTCCACTTTGTTTGAGGAAAATATGCCAACCATTATTGACAATATCATTTTTTCAGCTGCTCATAATCATCCAGCGATTTCATTTGAAATCTCGAATTTTTATTTTCAATCCACTCATCAAATACTTGCTCCCGCTTACGATCAACTCCATCGTTCAAAGCCCTCAGATTAAGCATAAAATCAAAAACATCATCACTGGTGATCATTCTGATTTCTTCAGGCTTTTCCCCAGGTGTCATCTCAAAATCACACATTCCGATGTAATCACCAAAGAAGCTGCTACGATTAAACAACGTATCTCGCTCAGCCTTAATCTTTTCTGCTATCAGATTAAGCGCTGTACTTTTTCCGGATCCATTATTACCATATAGAATTGTTATATCCGAAAATGACAAAGCCTGAAGCTGATTGGCCGTAAATACTCCAAACGGATAAAATGATGTATAACATGTTCTTCTTATGTAATTAACAAACTGCTCTTCCGCATCAACTCCCGGAAACTGGAATGAATCAATATACATCATATTCCACTTACATCCTTCCCTCTTCGTAAATAAAACTGGAATATACTCACTCTTAACCTTCTTTTTCAATCTTTTCTAAAGTATCTTCAAGAATCACTTTCCTAAGATCTGTAAGCCATTCTGAAAAGGATACTGTATCAAAGGCATATGTCTTATTGAGTTCATACTCATTTTCAGCCCATGTATCAATTGGGGACTCGTTGTGTTGAATCAAGGCTTCAAGCTTATCCAATGACTTGTATAGCTTAGCCTCCTTCGTTTCTTGTGCATCCATCTCTTTATAAAGAGCAGCTATCTCCCCAGATAGTTCCTCTGGGAGAGATTTAACCCACTGGTTCAAAAAAGAATCTTCAACCTCTCTATCGGAATCAGTCTTTATAAATGTCGGAATGTCGCCGGTAAAACACTCCCCAAGATCATGAATGAGACACATATCCACAACTTTATTGATATCTATATCTGCAAACTCATGTTTAAGAAGAAATGCCATGAGCGAAATCCGCCAACTGTGCTCTGCCACACTCTCAGTTCTTCTTTTCGATGTAGTACAATGACGAGGCGTATCTTTCAGTCTCTCTGCAACATGTAAAATCTCTAAATACTCCCTTGCGTTCATACTAGCTTCTCCACTGCTTTTATAATCAATTAAACTGTAATATAATCATTTCTTCTTTGGTATGATTGAATTTATAACCACTATTCCTTATTCTATCCAATGTACCTACATAAAACAAGGGCGGTTTCGTGTCCCTGCCCACTGTTATCATATTATTCATTTGTCTACCTGCTGTTTACGGTACAAAATTTTCTGCATTTCACCACAACTCAATGCAATTATAGATAATAAAACCCCCGCAGCATAAGCTGCGGGGGCAACGTTGAGAGAAAGAGAGGTTATCGGTGACTTATCTTATGATCAAGATTTTTTTGCACTGCCTTCAATGTTATTTCCAGTGAAGGTGATCGTACCTGTTGACGAATCATAGTTATATCCGTTCTTGATCTTGACAAGTTTAGCCTTTGTTGATTTAGCATTCTTTTTGGTTACAAGCCATGCCTTTATTGTTCCATTCTTACGCTCCTTAACGTAGATAGTTCCGGGCTGTGAATAGGTTGAAGGCTTGCTTGTCGTGATGCTTGTAGCAGATACGGATTTCAGCTCTACAGTAAGTGTAGGTTTCTGGGACTTAAGTGCCTTGTTAAATGCCTTATCCGCACCCTTGATCTTTCTGATGGTTACAGTAACCTTTGAACCTGCATCCTTTTCCTTTGTGGTCTTAACCTTTACATCTGCTCCATTGTAGGAAACTCCGCCGATCTCAATGCTTTCGATCGCATCGAAATTCTTGAGCTTTCTTCCCTGATAGAGCTGTTTGCTGTAATAGTTTACAGATACTGATGTTCCATTAATGGTCAGTGCAGCTGTTTCTTTTTCAGGCTCATTAACGCTTACACTTGTCTTTGAGTCTGTCTCTTCTGCTTCCCAGACTGCATAATAATATGCATCACCTGTTTCATAGCTGACTGTTTCAGCTGTAAATTCTGTACCGGAAGCATCTTCCCAACCCTTGAATGTATATCCATTACGGCTTACTGTCGGTATATCTGCTGCAGCTGCATCTGAATTCTGAAAAGTCACATAAACAATCTCATCATCATATACAGTATATACATCAGGCACTGACAGGAAGTATCCACCGTTTGCATCAAAGTTAACTTCTACAGATTTTTCAACTTCTTCAGCTTCCCATACTGCATAGAAGGTTGCATTAGAAGTATCAAAGCTTACTTCCTTAAGGCTCTCGTCTGCCTCACCATTTGCAGTCGTGCTCCATCCGGCTAATGTATATCCATCCCTGGAAAGATATTCAGCAGAAGGTACTGCGGCAGAACCTGTATCATCCTCATCAAAGCTGATAGAGATCAGGTGTGAGCTTACTTCTGTGTATCCTTCAGGAACACCTGTGAATTCACCATTATTGGCATCAAACTTAACTGTTATGGATGTTGTCTCGCCCTTTTCCCATACTGCATAATATGTATTTCCGCCTGCATAATCATAATCGTATGAGAACTGGTTAAGCTCCTCGGCCTCTGTAGCATCAGCTTCTGTAGCCCATCCTACGAATGAATATCCGGAATTTGCATTTGCTTTTACTCCGGGTGCGCTGTATTCATTTGTATCTGCTGCATTTTCGAAGGTTGCATATACCTGGTTGGTTTTTGTATTTTTCGTATAAACGGAGGTTTTATAATAGCCGAAGTCATTAAGCGTTGCTCCGTCAAAATTAAGGTCAAAAGTTACTTTTGCTTCGTCTGCATACCATACGGCATAGTAGGTTTCACCTTCGTTTTCAGCATCAACAGTAGCGTCTGTCGCAGCAAGGTACTTTGCACCGCCAGTTACTGCGTCTGTGACTGCTGACTTTGCCAAATCCAAAGTCGTATATGCATCAAGAGGTTTATTGGTCCATCCATACAGTGCATAGGGCTTCTTGCCATTTGCACATGATACAGAATCTGCACCCGGAACTGTAACTTTGTCAGATCCTGAAATCTTGGCTACAAGCGCACCATCATCATTGATCTCATAGTCACTGTCTTTCTCTGGTTCCTCAAATCCACCGGTATAGCCGTCCGGAATGTTTGCACTGAATGTAACTTCTACTTCATTCTCAGCACGGTCAAAAATATACCAGTCGCCGCCCTTGGCGAATACTATATTTTCATTACCGGCAAAAGAAGCAGAATCTGAAGCATATGGGATTTCAGTTACTGCTGTTACATTTCCTTCTGCATCAGATGTTACTGTTGCAAAAAGTGAATATTTATCAGCACCGTCTGTATACTCTGTAAGTTCGCTGGTATCCAGATCCGAAAGTGCGAAATTGAAACTATCTGTAACATCAACTGCATCAGCTGTAATTGAGAATTTTCCGCCAAAGCCGTTAGGTGTGTACTTATTATCCTGATATACAAATGAATCCGTTTCAGCGTCACTGCGTGAAGCCACTATTTTAAGTGAACTGGTTGCAGTATAGTATTGTGAATCCTCTGGGAATGTAACCGTGGTCTTATCATTAAGTACCAGCGTAAGGGGGATTCCTGCATCTATAGCAGATTTAAATGCTGAAATTAAAGCTGTATTTGAAATTTCAAGAGAATCAGCCTTATTATTAAGCTTTACGGAAATACTGCTTGCACCATCATCTACCGCTGATGTAATTTCAGCAGCATCTGTTGCCGGAACAGAAGGAGATGCAACCCCGTCACTATCCAGGGAAACATGCAGCGTTATCTCTGTATCTGCCTTCTCAATACATTTAATTGTTAATAATCCATCTGATGCTACCGAATATGTACCCGACTTATTGCTTATCTTTGCGACAGCACTGCCGCCTAAATATAAAGGATATACATATTTATCTGTGCTCAGCTTAGCTGACGGCCATTTTATTACATTGCCCGTTGTCACCTGTGCAACAGTTACAGTAGACCCGGATGTAGAAGGGATTATATTGCTTATGTCAAGATAATCTGCATCGATGGTAAGCTCACTGTTTCCTGTGAAGCCCGAATCAGGTATCAGCGCATTCGTAGACTGTGCGTCTATATTGTCAGCTATAATTTTTATTGTAGAATTGTCGGTATCCTTGCCTGTGAACATCTGCAAGAAGATTTGACAGTGTGAAAGTACCCGCCTCGTCATTATTATATGAAAATTTCTCGTCAGACGATAATTCATATCCGAGACCGGTTGAAAGTGTTTTAGAACTGCCAGAAGTGGCCTGAACATCCAGATTTGTTTCAGAGGCTAGAACGTTATACCCCCCCCGGTATTCGCAAAGGTCATTGCAACTGTCAACAGAATTGACAAAGCTCTCTTGTTCTTCATTGTTTTTCTTCTCCTCTCTTTTAAATATGAACGGCTTTTGCAAATAAAAACTCTCTTCCTCGCTTTTAGTCTTTAAGGTTAAAGCCGTTCTCAAAACCCCGTTTCAATGAAACTGATATTTATAATTTTACTCTAAAATTTTTTTATTTAAAGTGAAAATCGCAAAGTTTTTGTTCTTTATTCAAGGCAATATGTTATTGTCTATACAACTTCCCCGGATATAGCTAAGGAACTGCACATGACTAAACTTTCATGCACGGCTTGCGCCGTGCGCCACCATGACTGAAAGTGAATTGCTCCGCAGCTTTGCTGCTGGCTGCGTAAGAACATGAAGTTGGAGTTAAGTAATGCCTAAGCGCATGTTCTTGATGCGCTTAGGCATTACTTATGCAACGCTGAGGGGCACCCTTTTTGCGTAGCAAAAAGGGTGCCCCGAATGTTGCAATTCAGTTGACAGTTTGGCTGACAACTGAATTGTAACAAAAAAATAAGAATCCAGTTTTGCCGGATTCTTATTTTCGATCATAAGGAACTGTAAATAAATCGTAACTGTTCAGGATACCTGAACAGTTACAATAAATCAACTTATCACAAGTTTTCGATCATGTATTGTACGGCTATTGAACAGTTGACCGCTGCCTTTGCCTCAAACTCCTTAAATTCCACTGCATGAGAGCCATCCTCTTTATCTGAAATTGCCCGCAGGATAACATACGGGGTTTTGTTGAGATAGCAGACCTGGGCTATTGCGCCGCCCTCCATCTCGCAGCAGAGTCCCCCAAAGTTTTTGAGGATAGTATCCTTCTGCTCTCTTTCAGAGATAAACTGATCCCCCGAGCATACCCTGCCCTCGAAAACCCTGATATCGGGTGCAGATTTCTTCACAGCATCAACTGTGATTTCCCTAAGCTCCTCATCTACCGGAAAAGCATAAAGTCCTGTATAAGGGATCTCTCCCTTTGCAAAACCTATTGCCTCCACAGTAAAATCATGCTGTACCGCATCAGTTGAAACTACTATATCCCCGATATCTATCCTGTTGTCCAGCGATCCAGCTACACCGGTATTGATTATCTTTGTACACTTAAAAATGTTTATCAGAGTCTGTGCACATACACCTGCGTTTACCTTTCCGATTCCGCATTTTACTATCACTAAATTCTTCTTTCCAAGAGTTCCCTCACAGAATTCCATGCCTGCCAGCTCAGTCGTTTTGACTACATTTGCAGCTTTTTTTAAGGATTCGACTTCAATGTCCATGGCGCCGATGATCCCTATGACTTCTTTTTCTGAGTTTTTCATTTTTTCTCCTCCAATAAACGCAGTTTTTATATGACTAAAGATGTTCTCTGTATGTCACATGCCGACGCATGTTCCGACAGCCGCTGACTCCTCTGCTTTCAGTTATCCTCGATCATTGCCAATGCTCCATAGATATTTGAATCATCCCCGAGTGCTGCCTTTTTCAGCTCAACGGTATTATAGAGCAATTGACATCTCTCGTCCAATGAGTAATTTTCAAATATTCCCTCTTTTCGTATGACAGGTCCTGTATGAATATATTCAATATCCAAGTTAATGAATTTGTTATCTGAGATATTTATCCACTAACTCACTTACAATCTTCGAATTAAAAACATCTTGTACAGTTTCAAAAGTAAGAATCAAGCGCTCTCCGGGAAGTATCCCGTTCATTTGATAGCTATTGAGCTTTTTAACCGCCTTAATGGCATATTCAGGCTTGTCCATCATTCCTTCGTGTTCCCAATATATCTCTCGTCGCAGTTTTCTCGAAAGGAAAGTAAAGTCGGGATAGACCGTTCCGTATCCAACAAGATTTATGGGCTTTTCATACTTGTACAATATATTACTTCTGTAGAAATAGTCTGCAAGGATTTTCTCCGATTTTGATCTTACACGTTCTCCTTTCTCCGTAAGAATTACAGGCATTCCTTCCTTGAAAGCTTTCCCAACATATGGCTCTGAGTACCATCGTTCTTGTAATTGGCTAAATGATGGCTCAACCGGAATAACAAGTTTCTGTCTCTCTGGGTGTAGCGACGTAAATAGTTGTTCAATCTCATCATCATTATAATCCTTGAGGCACCTGGCAATATGCTTGGCTCGTTTCTCAGCAGTCTTAAGTACTGTATCATTATATGCTTTCTGTGCCAATTGACGAGGAAGCTGTATGTTTTCCCTTGAGATGTATTCTCCGCATCTGTCATCTATGCACTGATAATATCTGGCAACTCCATGATCTACCGAAATGCGAAGTCGTCCTTCAGGTGCAGCAATATCTTTTTCTCTTGCCTTAGCTATTATGCTTTGCAGACGTTTTTGTTCCTGTAACAGCTGTTCTTTTAATCCATACAAATATTTGTCCTCTTTTCTTTCTTATTTTCTTTCGATTGGTAATATAAATAATGCTTTCTTGTAATGAAATTGCTTTTAGGAGATCATGAATTGATTCAAATAAGTTTTTATCAAGAATAGGTCATATCTTTTTTCTTCTGAATATGACTTAAATTAGAAACTAATAGAATTGAGGTCAACCGATTACTGACCGGCTATTGACTCAGGTACAAGATATTGGAAATGCGGTCATGTTAATTCCCCAGGACCATTGACTCACTCTCGAAATTACATGATTTGAGGTCAACACATCCCCATGCAATAATTGACCCATATAGGGTAATGCTGGATTTGCAGTCAAATCCTCAACCGTAGCTGGTTGACTCATATAGAATAATCTTGGAATTGCAGTCAATCTGACTCTCTGCAATCATTGACTTAAACAGAATAAAATAAGATTTGCAGTCTAGAATACTCAGAAACGTAAACCAATAACCATGCCTTAAAATAAGTCTGAATAGAATTAAAAATGAAATTACTAATTTCTGAATAATTATGACTTAAATAGAAAACCGGAAGCCACACAGGCTTCCGGTAATAAATCTTTGAATATTTCCAAAGAAACAATACTCCGCAATAACGGAAATAATTATCTCTTTGAGAACTTTTTCAATGCCCTAATTGCCTTGTTTTGGGCATTTGTAGGATGAGTTGCTGTTTACCTGCTGCGTACGGTAGAAAGCTCAGGGCTACTGTATACGGCTGGTGGCAACTCTGTTATTTCTTTCTAAAAATCAGGTCCATCCAAGTATTATTGTAAGATAATATTCGGATATAACCTACTTCACTTTTATTCTATAATCATCTGATCTGTACTTTGATCTCACACCATGCTTCTGCTAAAACTGCCTCATTGTCCTTACCGTCTATCGCTTCATATACGGCGGTTTCTAAGGATATAATCGATTCCTATTTTTGAATGAGATCTGTCTATATTTGTCAACATCTATTTTAAATCGTTTACCATATCCCCATTACATGTTGCATCACAAGGCTTACAACTGTTATTCCTATCCAGCAGCAACCACCAAGCAGTATCGGCTTTCCACCGGATTTAATGAGCCTGATTATATTGCTGTTCAGGCCTATAGCAGCCATGGCCATTATGATAAAGAACTTACTAAGTTCCTTAAGGGGCTTAAAAGCATTCGAAGGGACTCCCAATCCCAGGCATAGTGTTGTGATTATGGAAGCAAGAACAAAGAACACTATGAACATCGGAAATGCTCTCCTAAAGCTGAAACCATTGGTACTGCTTCCATCCTTTTTCGCTTCCCTTGCCCGCAGATACGCTAGTACCAGCGTAATAGGAATAATTGCTAATGTCCTGGTAAGCTTCACTGTAACAGCCTTGTCCAAAGTCTGACTACCCAGGTTCCACATGCTGTCCCAGGTTGATGCAGCCGCAGTTACTGAAGATGTGTCATTTACCGCAGTTCCTGCAAACATACCAAACGCTTCACCTGTTGTGATATCAAAACCTATAAGTTTCCCAATTGATGGGAAAAGGAGTGCTGCCAGCACGTTAAAGAAAAATATTACGGAAATTGCCTGCGCCACTTCATCATCATCCGCATCAATGACCGGCGCTGTAGCTGCTATCGCTGAGCCACCGCATATTGATGAGCCGACTCCGATAAGGGTCGCCGTATTCTTCTTTATATCCATAACTTTATGAAAAATCCATGCAACGATAAGTGATGTTGATATTGTGCAGATAATTATTGGAAGAGATTGCTTTCCGGTCTGAAGAACAACCGACAGATTCATCCCAAATCCCAATAACACAACCGCAGCCTGCAGAATCATCTTTGATGTAAACTTTATTCCATCTGCCGCCTTTCCCTTATCATTCCAGAATAAAGCTATTATCATACCCAAAATGATTGCAATTACCGCTCCGCCAACGACAGGGAATCTCTTTCCCATTAGCCATGAAGGAAGCGCAATAATGAAGCATACCATTATTCCCATATAATTCTTTTTCAAAAAATCCATCTCAAGACCTCTCTTACTTTCTACTCTGTTCTTTCGCAGGTCTTATTCTATTCTATCTTTTGAAAAAGATAAAATTATATATTATTATATATCCATAAATATTTCTTATCGTTATGGAGAACTGATTATGCTGGATTTCAGGATAGATACCTTTCTATGTGTTTGCAGGCACCTCAATTTCACCAAGGCGGCTAAAGAGCTGAATATTACCCAGCCCGCTGTTTCTCAGCATATACATCACCTTGAAAATGAATATGGGACAAAGCTGTTTACCCAGGATGGGAAAAAGCTTTTACTAACTGACAACGGAAAACTTCTGTATCAAAAAATGAATCAGATAAAAAATGATGATGAAAGCCTCAAAGAAAGGCTCTCACAGAACAATCGCGGGTTAAAAGACATCTCTTTTGGTGTCACCATGACCATAGGAGAATACATAATTGCTGATCCGATCGGCGATTACATAAACAAACACCCGGATATTAATCTTAGGATTACCTTTGGCAACACATCAGAGCTTCTGAAAAAGCTCTCGGAGGGTGTTATAGATTTTGCACTTGTAGAAGGGTATTTCCCTGAAAACGATTATGAAACCCTGCTTTTTAGCAGGGAAGAGTTTGTCCCTATCTGCTCAACAAAGCACTCTTTCACTCAGAAGCCGCGCGTGATAAAAGATCTCTTTTCCGAGCGAATTCTTATAAGAGAACCTGGTTCAGGAACGCGCAATATATTAGAAAGAGCTCTTGCCCTGAACAATTACTCCACAAGTGATTTTAGCCATTTTATCCAGGTGGAGAACATGCATGCCATAATAAGTCTTATTGAAAAAGACTGTGGTATCACCTTTTTATATAAAGCAGCGGTTGCATCAGGACTGCAGTCCGGATATCTGAAAACAATCCCCCTTGACGACTTTAGGGTAAAACATGATTTTACCTTCATCTGGCCCAAAGATACTGTTTTCAGTGAAGAGATCCGTGCAATATGTGAGGAAATACAACCTATTACTCATTCTGCATGAAGTTCATGTTCTTTTTCATAAAGCTTGTTATCCTGCCGTCTCATGAAAAGCATCCGGGACAGAAAAAAGAATCAAGCTACTTCCTACAAAAATCTGAATCGGATATGTGGTTAGTACGCTTTCAGATATTATCATGCTCAGCATGGTAATAGCGCCTACCGGTGGCATATACATCTTAGTAAAATGAATAACGATAAGCATACCACATGTAACAACAATTGCTGCCACAAAAAGGATTCTAATAGCAGTATCTACCATATCGTCCCTGGAATTCAGCATCACAGGAACATATTCCTCATCTGTTCGAATTCCCTGAAATAGGAAAAGTTTATGAAACAGTATTACAAGTAATGTAAGTACAAATGCAGCTATAGGGTACACTATACTTGTAGTCTGCATCATCACCGGGAGCACTATTGCTGAGACAAATGGTGCAAATGTGGTTCCTGAAAACATAAAGATTACCTGAGCGATTGTGAATGCCAAAATCACTTCGATATATGTATCAAACGGAACACATGGGCAATTTGAATTATCTTCCGGTATTATTTTCCAACCCACTTCAAAAGCACTTCGTAAAGCTCATCGAAAGAGGAGGCACAATAATTGATATTGTAAGCTTTCTGCGCTTCTTCGATATCACCGTAGGGCATGAACCACACAGATGCCAACGAAGCATTCTTAGCGCCCTGCATATCAGAAGAAAGTGAGTCACCTATCACGATACATGTCCTCTTCGGCTCATTCACGCCTTCAAGCACCATATCAAAAAACTTTTTGTCTGGCTTTGTTACGCCCATCCATTCACTGACATAAACCTTCTCGAGATACATATCGAGACCTGTTGACTTTATCCTTCCCTCGGCATTGATAGTCGCGCCGTTAGATATGATATAGCACCTGGAATCTTGGATGGTATCTTTAAGCTTGCTCATGAACTCAAGCGCACCCTCAATAAGCACGCCGTTCTGCGACATCGTATAGATGAATTCGTTATTTACAGTAAGCGGATCTAGCTCGGAATGGCCTCCCTCACAGAACTCAAATAGGTCTGTAAACCTTCTTATAAACAACTCGGTCCTTGTGATGGTTCCCTTCTCAAGCTCAAGCCAGAGAGCCTTATTGTACGCTTTAAAATGGTCATAGCATTCTTCTGTGAACTTCAGCCCGCATTCTGTAATTACTATCTCTAGCGCTTTTCGCTCAGAAGCATGGAAGTCGAGCAGCGTCATATCAAGGTCGAACAAGAAATTATGATGCATATAGATGGTGATACTCCTTTTGAATATTTTTACCGCAATATAAAGATGGAGCATACGGAACTCGAACCAGGGATTCCCTTAGCACCAATGGACATATTATCTTTCGAGTTAAAGTATGATCATCTCGAGAAACCCGAATTTTTCATTCATATAGCAATTCGAAAAAGTTGGTTAGCGGGACCCTGTATAGGTTCAAAATCAGCAATTTTCTCAAAGCCATATTTTTCGTACAAACCATGGTGCTCGCTCTTAAGATACACTTCTTTAAATCCAATTTCTTTAGCATAGTCAAGGGCGAACCTTATCATTAATTCTGAAATACGCTTCCCCCGATAATGTTCGTCGACAAAAACTAAGTTTATAAACGGACTAAAGTCATATTCCGGTGGCATCATTGTCCCTTTTTCTTCAAATACACAAAAGCCAACCACATTTTCTTCGTCAGTGGTAATAATAACCCTTGCCCAATCAGCAAAACTGTTTAACCGCATCCTTTCCGCTAAATGTGTCCCCGCAATCCAGGAGCATTTTTCTGAAAATGCAATCGTCTTCTCCCACAAATATTCCCCTTTTTTTATAGATTGAGCTTTCATCTAATCGTCTCCTCAAATACCGGTTTTCGTTCTATATTATCCCGCAAGATATTCCTACAGCTCATGGTAGTAAGGGCAGATATTTTCATAATGTCCGTCCTTCATTCTGAATCCCCCTGGTATAGTACCAAGCTGTTTAAATCCAAGTCGTTCATACAGATGCCTTGCGTGAACATTACTCTCTACGACAGCATTGAACTGAAGCACTCGAAATCCCAACTCTTTTCCCTTCTTCAGGCAATCCGTCACAAGCTGTTCTCCGATATGCTTTCCTCTTGCATCTCTTGATACGGCATAGCTGGCGTTGCAGATATGTCCGCATCTTCCGACATTGTTGGGATGAAGGATATAAAGACCGAAAATCTTCCCATTCTCCTCCGCAACACCTGTATGACTCTGGGAAGCAAAGAACTCCGCACCACCATCCAAATCAAGCATCTCTTCCTGCGGAAAAGCGATGCCATCCTCAACAACCTCATTCCATATTCTTATAATCTCAGGCAAGTCCTGACTTTTGTACTCTCTAACAATCATTTTCCTTTATCTCCATCGTGCGATAAACTGGAATATAATCATTTCTTCTTTGATATGATTGAATTTATAACCACTATTCCTTATTCTATCCAATGTACCCACATAAAACAAGGGCGTTTTCACGCCCCTGCCTACTGCTATCATAGTATTTATCTCTCCGGACTGAGATTGTTCCTATTGAGATTTGGACTTTGCTGTTCTTTCCTCTGGTCTACAATTGCCTGGCTCTCTCTAAGCTTTTGTAAGAGACTTGTCCTAGCCTTTTCAGCTACCTCAGGCTTCTTGGTCTTATCCCACCATTCCTTGAATGTTTTGAAGGCTTTCGAGACTAGTTTTCCCAGTGTAGTCTTAGGATTTTCAAGTGTTGCATATCTCATGAATTCCTTCTTCATTTCCGTATTTACTACTGAGTCTACATATTGGTTAACTGTGCTTTCGATGTCCTCCTTCATTTCTTTAGCCGTTCCATCCAGCGCTTCAATCTGTGTTTCCTTCTCTTGGCACTTATCTTCCAGCTTTTCATATTCTTGCTGCTTTAGCCTTAAGTAGAATTCTTTTGAGAAGTCGCTATTCCTTCCTTTTTCCTTTGGCTTTAAGGTTTCATCTCCAAAGATCTCCGGGTGGTCTTTCATCTGATGCTCTACAAAATCGTGCATTAGATCTTGTATTTTTTCTAGTCTCTCCTGATCAAACACTTTTGTTTTTGCCACCTGTTTGCTTAGTCCTCGTTTGTATCCCGTTGCTACCGGAACTCCTACTACGTGCATATGAGGTGAATCCTCATCCAAGTGTGTTACCGCCGATGCGATTTTGAATTCCGGAACTATCTCTTTTACATATTCAAGCTGTTCCCTTAACAGTGGTTTCATTGCATTCCACTGTTCTCTCGTCTTATCCGCCCAGAATTCCTTATCCCCTACTTGGAGAATTACCTCCGTAGCCACATCATTCTTTTTACTTTCGGATACATACTCCAGATAGTCATGAATCTGTCTGTCACTTCTTTTACCTTTGTTGTATTCCGCAAGTGCCTCAGAGAATTCCCTTTCATAAATCTCTTTTACATCATCGAGAATATTTACTTCACTCCCGACTTCCACTTCGATCATTTCTTCGTTATACTCTTCGCTTTGAAATAATCGGAGATTGTGCTTGCTCACCGAAACCACATCTCTTGTTTTGGTGAGCGAATGTTTCTTACATGAGATGTGAAATGTTACTGTTATCATAAACAAACTCCTTTCATATTATTTTTTTGCCGCCGGCAGGCCCCTCGGAGAGCCCCCGGATAATGATGTGTAATGTCATTATCCATAGGGGGTTACCCATAACGACACGTTATGGGGAAGCTCGCTCCGCTCGCCTGTCAACCCATTCACTCCTTGGCTGATTATTACAGGAGCGTGTCACGCTCCCGTTCAATCCATCAAGGGAAATCACCATCTAAAATCCCTGTGCATTCCCACCATATCGAGGTAGTCCTGACGAGCTTTTTCTTTCTCTTCTTCAGTGGGTGCTGTCTTGAACTTTGAATAGATTTCGTGCCTTGCTAATTTTTCCATCTTGTCCTCAAGTTCTTTTTTGATCAGATCAGTATCTTCGTCGAACTCAAAGACCAGTAATCGTATCAGCCTTATAAATAATTCCTGTGATATCTGTACGTTTTTCATTCGTCCCTTTCTTCTAGTCCGCAACAATGCAGTGTCTTTATCTTTTTACAACCTTGCAATCTTAAGAGTGTAACTTCAGATACCTTACATTGTTGCGGTCTTGATTATCATTCGTTCTCTTTAAATATCCAGTACCAGGTATTGTTGATTCTCCTGGCTTTTATCCCAAGTTCATTTTTGGCTATCTCCAGAGTTCTTTTTGATATATCCTCTTCTTTAGCCAGTTCTACTGCCTCGTTACTTGGGATCATATTATGGTCTTCAGCCAATTCTCTCAGAAGAGCTATCGCCTTTTCCTGCTTATTCGCTTTCGGTGCAATTCCTCCGAGAACTTCGTCTGCGGTTATTTCATAATCTCCAATCCACTCGAATCCCTTTTCTGATAATCTGAAGGCCTTTGAATGTCCAAATGCTGCTAAGTTGTTCTTTATTTGGACTATTGCCCTTAGTTCCGGTTCTCCTTCTATCCTTCCTACCAGCAGGACACTTCTTGCTACTGCGTAGAAGTCAATTGATCCCATCCCTCTATAGGCTGCCTTGTTTCCGGAAGCCTTGTTCATGTGTCCGATTAGGATGATTGCACATTTGTACTTCTCTGCCAAAGCTCCCAGCTTCTTAGTCATATCTCTTGCTTCGTTAGCTCTATTCATATCCATTCCGCCTCCGAGATATGCCTGTAGTGGATCCAGAATCAAGAGTTTTGCTCCAGTCCTTATGATTGCCTGTTCAACTCTCTCATCTACCATTGATAGCGATTTATCACTCTCATCTATCACATGGATTTTGGAGCAGCCAGCCCCGGCACCTTCAAGTCTTGGCTTTACCGTATCAGCCAGTCCGTCTTCTGCTGTCTGATATATGATGTTTATTGGTTCCTCACTCTGCAGACCTGTATCTAACGAAATTCCTTTTGATAACTTCGCTGCTGCATTTAGTACAAAAGTTGTTTTTCCATCTCCGGGATCTCCCTGAATGATGGTAAGCTTTCCATATGGTATAAACGGATACCATAGCCAGGAAACTTCTTCAGCTTCTACATCTGACATCTGGATAAGCTTTAATTCTGGTTTGCTTGTTTCCATTTAGATTCCTCCAATCTTACTTTTTTGTTGAACTTGGCCGGAACCCTTGCTATACTTTATTTAATCGAATTTACAAAAGCTCCGGCTTTTCATTTACTCTCTTGTTACCAGCAAGAGAGTTTTTTCATTTTAGACTGCTTCTGGACTAAAGTATCCAATCTCTTCCCACACCTTTCTGTCTGGACAATAGTAGTTGTATTCACTGGAATTCTCTTTCTTCATGGCATATCCAAATTTGAATATTCCCTGTTGGATTCCAATTCTTACAAACTGCGCGTCTTTGTGCATTGCCTCAGCGACCTCGGTTATAGGAACATTTCTACCGGTAAATCTTGGTAGCTCTACATATAACTTTTTGTCTTCCATACTTTTTCACCTCCTCCCTTTTAAAATACGAATTATCAATTCGTATTTTGATAATACGTCTTCATAATTCATTTGTCAATACGAAATATGTATTTCTAATTCGTAATACGTTCTTGCAATTCGTATTACTTCATGTTACAATTCACACAAGGAGGTCAGTACAATGAATAATGGATCTGATATAGGAAATAGAATTAAGCAGGCCAGAAAAGATCAGCACCTCAGTCAGACTGAACTGGCTAACAGGCTAGGTAAAACCATGCGTACAGTACAGAAATATGAAAGCGGTGAAATAGAGCCTTCAATAGGTGTACTGAATGAGATATCAAATATTCTTAATATCTCTCCTGCTGAACTTATTGGATATCAGAAGAAGAACATTACTTTAGATACTCTCTCAGATGTCCTCTATGTTCTAAACGAATTAAATAAAAAAGCAGGTCTTCACTTCAATATAGACGTAAATCGCCCGCCAAAAACTGAAGAGTGGAGCTGTAGCCTTAAATTCATGGGAAACGATGAAATAGCAGAAAACAACGCAGATCTCTGCCTTTTCCTGGAAAGATACGCAGATGAACGAGAAAGCCTTGAACAAGGCCTATCAAATGAAGATAGATTTAATCACTGGTTTGAAACAGAACTTGCATACTACGCAAATGTAGCATTGCCCGATAAGAAAGGTGATTAAGGGGCTATCCCCTTTTTCATAAATTACCTGAGCATCAAAGGAGGTCGATAATACTTGAAATTACCAAACGGATATGGAAGTGTTATGAAAATGTCCGGGAAACGCAGAAAGCCCTATATGGTAAGAGTAACCACCGGATGGACCATTGATCCGGAAAAAGGTACCAAAAAGCAGACGTACAATGTCATAGGATATGCTGAAACCAAGCAGGAAGGCTTGCAAATGCTATCAGACTATCATCAGAATCCATTTGATACAAAAGCAGCCAAAATGACATTCACAGACGTATATAATGCCTGGTCTGAAGCAAAATATCCTACAATCTCTAAATCCAATGTACATGGGTATACAGCCTCATATAACGTATGTGGCACCCTTTACAACAAAACCTTTAGGGATATAAAACTGGCAGAGCTTCAGAATGTCATTGATACCTGCGGAAAGAATTATCCTACACTCCGTAAGATCAAAGTCCTTTTCAATCAGCTTTACGATTATGCTCTTAAGAACGATATCTGTAACAAGGACTATTCCGAATTTGTAGATATCCTCAAGTATAAGGACAAAAATCCAAATAAGGTTGAGAGAGATATCTTTTCAAAAGCTGAGATTGACAGGCTATGGGAACTCAAGGATGATCTGTTCTACCAGACAGTACTGATGCTGATTTACAACGGCTGTAGAATATCTGAACTACTGGATTTGGAAAAGAAAAATGTTCATCTTGAAGAACAGTATTTCGATGTGATACTAAGTAAGACTGAAAATGGTATCAGAAAGGTTCCTATAGCAGATAAGGTTCTACCATTCTACAAAGCCTGGTATGAATCCTCTGACTGTGAATACCTTCTTCACACAGATGACAACAAAAAATTCACCTACAGGAACTATAAAGACAGCTACTGGACACCACTAATAGAAAACCTTGGTATGGAGCACAATCCTCATGATACTAGGCACACCTGCATATCAATGCTGGCGGAAGCTCATGTAGATCCTACAATGATCAAGAAAATCGTAGGACACTCCGGAGCAATGTCTCTGACAGAGAAAGTGTACACACACCTTGATATCCAGTCTCTGGTAGAAGCAATAAATAAAATCTAAGACTTGATAATTTTGCTGTCTACCTGCTGTTTACTCGCTGTTTACGGTACAAAATTTTCTGCGTTTCACCACAACTGAATACAATTATAGATAAAAGAAAAACCCCAGAAACACTGAGTTTCTGAGGTTTGTAAATTCTTTTTGAATCTCGAAAGATTATCTCTTTGAGAACTGAGGAGCACGACGAGCTGCCTTTAAGCCGTACTTCTTTCTTTCCTTCATACGAGGATCACGTGTGAGGTAACCTTCCTTCTTGAGGATAGGTCTGTACTCAGCATCTACCTCAAGGAGTGCACGTGAGATACCGTGACGGATTGCACCGGCCTGGCCTGTGTAACCACCACCATATACGTTAACGAGAACATCGAACTTATCCTCAGTCTGAGTTGCTACGAGGGGCTGACGAACGATAACCTTAAGGGTCTCAAGTCCGAAATAATCATCGATGCTTCTCTTGTTGATCTTTATTTCACCTTTTCCGGGTACAAGGTAAACTCTTGCAACAGAGCTCTTTCTTCTTCCGGTTCCATAATATCTGTTTGCTACTTTAGCCAATGTTTTGTCCTCCTCTTAGAATTAAAACTTAAGCTCAACCGGCTGCTGTGCTGCGTGATTGTGCTCTGCGCCTGCGAATACGTGAAGCTTTGTAAACATCTGGCGTCCAAGAGGTCCCTTCGGGAGCATGCCCTTGACTGCAAGCTGGAATACTTCTTCAGGCTTTTTGTTCAGCTTCTGACGGAGTGTCTCGGTCTTAAGGCCTCCAACGTAATCAGAATGTCTCTTGTATATCTTCTGATCCATCTTCTTACCTGTAACCTTGATCTTTGATGCGTTTATAACAATTACATAATCACCTGTGTCTAAGAAAGGTGTGTATGTAGGCTTATTCTTTCCTCTAAGTACCATTGCCACACGGGAAGCAACACGTCCAAGTGTCTGTCCCTCGGCATCAACAACATACCATTTTCTCTCGATGGTAGCCGGGCTTGCCATATATGTATCCATTATCTTCCTCCAAATTAACAAAAGAAATAAACAATTTTGTTTCTGGCCGCAAGACCGGGGCTGTGGTTTGCAGCGCTTAATATTTTACATTATTACCCCTGCCATGTCAATAGATTTAAAGATTTAAATTGTTCTTTCCAAAGTCCAGCAAACGCCCTGTTTTTCGTATTTTGAATACTGTATTAAGCATCTTAAATATTCATAAACTCCTTGTATTTCGGGCTAAAAAGGGAGATAATTGTATACACACCCTTTTTTTGAATTTGATAAGGAGGCCCGTTTTGATTGATGAAAAACAGCGTCAGAAAGAAAAAATCCTCTATTGTACAGTAACAAAAGGCAATTATGACCTTTATACTGACGGTGCCGCTGATTTTAAGATCGTTGATCCCGTCAGACGATGCTATGTGAGCTATCATTACGACGGCTCTAATTGGATTGCAAGATCCACCTTTGGCAAATGATCAGTTTCTGCAATTGAAGACCTTACACAAGAACTTTATATTTATCTTCAATTATGAAATTTTATTTAAGGGCTGCAGAGCTCTTGAAAGTATACCGTTCACCGATGCTATCAGGGTTCCGTAATTTGTAAACGGAACCTCTTCTGATACTGCGCGTTTCATTCTGCTCTGCATTTCCTTTTCATTAAGCATGCAGCCGCCGCAGTGAACTATGAGTGCGTACTGCTTCAGATCCTTCGGAAAAGTTCCTCCGGATGAAGTTTCGAAAATAAAATCCTTTCCGGTAAATTCCCGTATCCATCCGGGAAGCTTTACAGTGCCTATATCTTTGCACTGTCTTTTGTGGGTACAGCCCTCTGATATAAGTATCTTTTCTCTGCCTTTTAAGCTCTTGAGACTTTCTATCCCCTTTATCTGAGTATCAAGTGTTCCCTTGTATCTTGCCATCAAAATAGAGAATGATGTCAGTGCAACGCTCTCGGGAACTATTTTCATGACCATTCCGAACGCCTGTGAATCTGTGATCACAAGCTTCGGAGCTTCCGGCATACTTTTTAGTGTTTCCTCAAGCTCTGTTTCTTTGACGGCGATCGATACCGCACCTGCCTCTAAAAGATCCCTTATGACCATCTGCTGCGGAAGTATAAGTCGTCCCTTTGGTGCAGATTCATCTATCGGTATGACAAGTATTACCTTATCGCCTTTTTTTACGAGATCGGATACCAGTGGACGGCTGTTTCCGGCCTCTTTTTTCATTTGAGAGAGTCTGTTCTTGAACTCATCTATTCCCTCAAGCGTTTTAGAGCTTACGCATAAAGCATTCTCTGCCTTAAGTTCTGCCTCTGTAAGGTCATTCTTGTTATAAACCTTCATATAAGGAATCTTTTTTTCCTTAAAGATTTCCTCAAGCTCTGCCTCACAATTGCCGCTGCCGCGGCTGCTGTCTATTACAAGTACTGCAATGTCGGTCTTTTCCAATACTTCATTGGTTTTCTCGACTCTGAGTTTTCCAAGCTCTCCCTCATCATCAAAACCCGGTGTATCTATAATAACCACAGGTCCCAACGGAAGTATCTCCATTGTCTTTTTTACAGGATCGGTGGTTGTCCCTGCCGTATCCGATACGACAGACATATCCTGTCCCGTAAGTGCATTTACCAGGCTTGATTTACCTGCATTTCTCCTGCCGAAGAAGGCTATATGAAGCCTCTCCGATGCCGGTGTATCATTTAAACCCATTAATTTTCTCCTATTCAGTCTCTGATCATCTCGGGCAAAATTCAAAATTACTGCAAAGGCCAATAGCCTTTCTTGGAATTATATCGGCAGTATCTTTTTCATTTAAGTATGCATCTTTCATCAGCTCTGTGAGCGCGATAATGCCCTTGTAGCCATATAGTCCGCCATTCTCCACGATATTCACGAAATGAGCTGTATTCGTGAACCAGGCAGCCTTCTGTCCTATTGCAAGGATATCGGTCTCTTTGCGTTCTGCAACTCTCTGCTCCGGCGCGATCACAGGTCTTATTTCTACCCTTTCGTCTGCCTCTATTTTTTCAGCGATCTCTTTTTCCTCAGACATTACGGAATCCGCATAAATATATTTTAAGTTAAAGCCATTATCTAAAAGCATCTCCGCAAGTGAAAAAATCTGCGGACAGGCGCTGTAGTCTATCGCAATGACCTTATCTCCTATAAGATCCCGAAGATTCTCAAGCGCATTTTTTGCCTCTTCCTTAAGCTTTCTCGGATCATATGATATTCCCATAAGTTTTGAAAGCTCTGTCATTGAAGCATCTATATCGTCCGGATCAAAACTCATGGGCATATAAATATGATCACGTCTGAGTCTTTTTGCATTTCTTCTGACGGCATCTTTACCCGCCGGTAAAGATGATATAAAAAGCTCTGTTTCTCCAAGATTTAGAAATTCGTCATAATCCCTGCAATCCGAAAGCTGTTTTAACTCCCAGCCGTTTTCAGTTAAAAGAGCCGCAATATCGCTGTTTTCCGATGTCATTTTCATGTCAATACCAAGTACTGCGGCAGTCTTTTTTCTGACCGGAAGCTCTCTGATATTTGCAAACATGGCATACCTAAGCTTCATTTCCGGCGAAGGACCGTTTTTCTGCATTATCGGATCCATATAGCAACGACAGAAATCTATGTCGGGAAAGCGCCTTTCAAGCTCTTTGTAGACTCTTCCCAGATCCGTTCCGAGAAAGGCATGCGTACAGACTGTAAAAAGCATTACCGTTCTTGGTCTTTTCTCAAGACCCTCGATTACTTCAGCGGTTCCCTCGATGGTTACGGTTTCGAGATTGTCCTTAAAAAGATCCTCTTCATCAAATGTTACGCAGCTGAAGCGGTCTTCCGCTCCCATTTCGAGAGCCGTCATGACTACACCTCTCATGCAGTTTATAGCGCAGACATAAATCTGATGGCTCTCGGGAACCTGCATTCCTATATGGACTATATTCCATGTGCCGTGTGCCGGCGGATTGTATTCTAACATATTCTTGGCAGGAGCTCATGTCCCGGCTCCGGCAGTACTGTCTCGGTTCCGATCTCGGTGCTTACTCTTACGATTCCGCTGTGCTCAGCTGTTATCGTTCCGATTCTTTTAGCACCATGAGTCTCCGGAAATGCAGAAATTGCCTTAATAACTGCATCTGCCTTTTCCTCCGGTACTATCATTACCATCGTACCTTCGCAGGCAAGATATAAAGGCTCGAGGCCAAGCATCGAGCAAACGCCCTTTACCGGCTCTGCCACGGGGATCTCCGCTGCCTCTAATCTTACTCCTACGGAGCTTTCTCTGGTAATTTCATAGAGGACTGTTCCTACTCCGCCTCTCGTTGCGTCCCTTATCACATGGACATCTCCGACTGCATTGATAGCAGCCTCAACGCTCTTCCAAAGAGGTGCGCAGTCGCTCTCTATGTCAGCCTCTATTCCATAGTCATCGCGACTCAGCAATATGGTTGCACCGTGGCGTCCTATATCGCCTGTAACGATCACAGCATCTCCGGGCTCTGCTTTTGCTCCCGAAGGCGGATTTTCGGTTATTATCTCACCAACACCGGTAGTCGTTATAAATACCTTGTCAGCCTTTCCCTTCGGCACAACTTTTGTATCGCCGGCTACGATCTTCACACCGACTCTTTCAGCTGTTTCAGCCATTGATCTGACGATTTTTCTCAATTCGTCCTTTTCAAGACCTTCTTCGATTATGAATGAATTTGTAAGGTAAAGCGGTCTTGCTCCCATGCAGGAAAGATCGTTGACCGTTCCGCAAATAGAAAGTTCTCCGATATTTCCTCCCGGGAAAAATATAGGTGAAACAACGAAGCCATCAGTCGAAACAGCTATTCTTCCCTCAGGTCTCGGAAGCACTGCCGCATCATCTGCCGTAAAATAGTTATTTTCGAAATTTTCCTTAAATACACTGTCTATCAGAGCTGCCGTCTGCTTTCCTCCGGCACCTTCCGCAAGTGTAACTTTTTCTGACATTTATCCTGTCCTTTCTATCTCTTATTTATTGCCGTAAAGATAATATGCGCTGCAGGTTCCCTCGTTTGATACCATGCATGCGCCTACCGGATGCTCAGGGCTGCATACTTTTCCGAAAAGCGGGCAGTCCTTGGGCTTGCAGACTCCTTTAAGGATCTCTCCGCAGCGGCATCCCGGATTTGTCTTTCCACTTCTTTTTTCTATGCCGAATTTCTTCTCTGCGTCGAATTTCTCAAATTCTGCTTTAAGCATCATGCCGGAATCCGCTATTATACCTATCCCTCTCCATTCGGCATCGCATTTCTCCATATAGCTGTTCACAAGTGCTCTGGCTTCAGGGCTTCCATCGGCCTTTACTACTCTCGGATATGCATTTACAAGGAAAGGTTTTCCCTCTTCAGATTTTTTGAGAACGATCGCAATAGCACTGATAAGCTCATCGGAAGTGAAACCTGCAATCACTCCGCTAGCGCCTTTTTCCAGCATCTTTTCACAGTCAGCTATGCCGCTGATCGCATGAACATGTCCCGGATAAAGAAAAGCATCTGCATAATCTGCCATTGCCTCATAAGCACCGGGCATGGTCTTGTTTGCCGTAAGCAGCGTAAAATTCTCTGCACCATCTGCGATCGCATTTTTAACCGCTATTGCAGATGAAGGTGTTGTGGTCTCAAAGCCTATGGACAGAAAGGCAACTTCTTCATCCGGATGCTCGGCCGCATATTTTTCAGCATCCTGTGGAGAGTAGACAATTTTTACCTTTGCACCCTCTGCCTTTGCCTGACTGAGGCTCATTTCTGTTCCGGGAACCCTCACCAGATCACCGAAAGTGCATATGGTCACATTATGATCGAGCGCAAGCTCAACAGCCTCATCGATAAATCCCGGAGGCGTCACACAGACCGGACATCCGGGGCCTGATACTATCTCAACATTTTCATTTAAGAGCTCTCGAAGTCCCAATCTGAATATTTCATGAGTATGGGTTCCGCAAACCTCCATGATGCGAATTTTTCTGCCACTGTAATTCTTTATATAATCTACGGCAGCCTTTATCGAAGTCTTCATTTTGCCTCCGATTCATTATCAAAAATACCCGAGAGCAGATCTTCTGCCTCGTTTTCATCTGTATCTGTAATTTTTGCTATAGCCGAACCTGCATGAACCATTACATAATCCCCGGGCTCGAGACTGTCTATAAGCTCTGCTGATACGCTTCTTTTAGCTCCTAAAGCATCTACAAGAGCAACACCGTTTTTTACACTTACAACTTTAGCCTGTAATCCGACACACATAACATTTCTCCTATTCTTTATAAAATCTCAATCTATCCGATGCATTGCCGCAAACGCCTGCCCCAATGCGATACCTCCGTCATTAGGTGCAACAAGTGAGTGACGCAGCAGTCTGAAATTTCGTTTTTCTATCTCTTCTTCAACAAGTTTAAGTAAAAGCAGATTCTGGAAAACTCCGCCGCTTAAAGCTGCCGTAGTGATTCCTTTTTCTTCTCCCGCCCTGCATATTGCCTCCGCGGTCATCTTAGCCAGTGATGCATGGAAGAAATATGCTGTTTTTTCTATATCCGCTCCGTTTTTCCGAAGCTCGAAAATATCGTAAAAAAGCTCATCTGTCGGCAGTATTCCAAGACCTTCGCCATCGGTCTTTAATTCATATTTCTTAAAATTCTGCCCGGGCTCTTTGCTATTCTTAAATTTTTCTTCGTAATTTTCCGCTGCCGCCTGCAGCGCCATTGAGGCCTCGCCTTCAAATGTGGATTTCCTTACTATTCCAAGCAATGCGCTCACCGCATCAAAAAGTCTTCCCATGCTGCTTGACTTGATCGAATTTAATCCATTCTTCTTCATGCGCGATATCACGAGTGCTTCAGAACTTTTTGCAAGTCCTGTTTCCTCTGCCAGTGAGATCATCGACTTTTCATCTCCAATGAGTGAATCCAACATTGAAACTGCTATCTTCCAGCCTTCCTTAGAAGCAGAATCGCCTCCTACATGGATAAAGGGCTTTATGCTGAAGAGCCTTTCAAAGCCCTCTGTTCCGGCTCTCATGATCTCTCCGCCCCAGATAGTCCCGTCAGTTCCGTATCCGGTTCCGTCAAATGAAGCCCCGATCACGTCATCTCTCTGATCATTTTCTGCCATACATGAGAGAATATGCGTATAATGATGCTGAACACGTATCAGCTTTTTTCCCATGCTCTCCGCAATATTTGTGGAATTATAACCCGGATGAAGGTCACAGACCACTGTATCGCAGTCTGCCTCAAGCATTGCCTCCATGCGCTCAATGGTTTCCTTAAGCGCCTGCTGAGACCTGATATCGGCAAGGTCTCCTATATAGGCGGAAGGATAAATCAGATTTCCCTTTGCTATACAAAAAGAATTTTTCAGCTCGCCTCCAACAGCCAGGATATTTTTATCAAAATTTCCCGAAATATAAAAGGGAAGCGGGGCATAACCCCTTGAACGCCTTATCATATAGGGTTCGCCCTTATAAGATTCCATAACGGAATCATCGGCTCTCGTCCTTATATCGCGGTCATTCGAAAGAATGATATCGCAAAAACCGGCTATTTCCGATAAAGCCTCTTCATCCGTATGGCAGATCGGCGCTCCGGAAACATTTCCGCTGGTCATCACGAGGGCATCGGGCATCTTTATCCCGTCGTCCAATGAAAAAAGTAAAAGCTGCACCGGCGCATAGGGAAGCATTATTCCAAGCTTCCTGCTGCCGGGAGCCACTGATTCCGCCAGCTTTGAATCCGCTGATTTTTCCACCAGCATTATCGGCTTTTGGTGTCCGCTGATTATTTTTAACTCTTCCGAATCCTCTTCCAGCTTGCTCTCACGCTTAACTGCTTCTTTATCCTTAAGCATTACCGCAAACGGCTTTACGGGACGCTTTTTTCTTTCTCTTAAGAGCATTACTGCCTTTTCGTTAAAGGCATCACAGCATAGGTGAAAACCGCCTATTCCTTTGATCGCGGCAATTCCTCCCTCTGATATTATCTTTCTTGTGAGGCTTATAGCCTCAAGGCCTTCTTTTCGCTCATTACTGTCTTTGCTTACGGTATAAAGCTTTGGTCCACAGTCATTGCAGCAGACCGGCTGTGCATCATAGCGGCGGCTCTCAGGGTTTTCATACTCCTCAGCGCAATCCGGACACATCGGAAACTTTTTCATCGAGGTCCTGCATCTGTCATAAGGCAGGTTATCGATTATCGTAAGTCGGGGGCCGCACTGGGTACAGTTGATGAAAGGATGCAGATATCTTCTGTTTTCTTTATCAAAAAGCTCCTCCGAGCATTTATCACAAATAGCTATGTCAGGCGGTATAAAGATCTCTCCACTGGTCTTCTCGCTTTCGATTATCCTGAAATCATCGTATTCGAGTCCGTTATCGGTTTCCTCTGTTTCTATCCTCAGGATAACAGAGCGTTCCGGTGGATTTTCTTCGAGATCTTTTTTAAATTCCCGCAGCTCTCTCTCTGAACCTCTCGCATATATCTCGACATATGGCCCGCGATTGCTCACGCTTCCTTTGATATTGTGCTTTTCAGCGAGTCTGGCAGCCGTGGGGCGAAATCCGACCCCCTGAACGATTCCATATACTCTTATGAGCTGCGTCCTAATTTCCATCAAACCACCTTCTATAAAACTCCGCTTACAGCAAAATGTCTAAACTCTCGCCATTCCGGGATATTTCCCTTTATGAGCCTTTTAAGCTCGCTGTCTCCAATTATAAGGGAGAAATTCTCTTTCTCAATATATTCACTGAAATCGCTTTCTTCTGCGAATCTGACATCGTTTTCTTCCATGAGTTCATCTTTCATCATGAAAAATCCGCCTGTTATTATATCGGCATTGGGAAGTCTTTTTCTTATAGCCCTGCGAACTGCATTTGCTCTTACCTGCGAATGGACTATAAGAATTTTCTTTCCGTCAAATCCCTCCGGAATTTCAAGGCTTTCCGCCTCTTCCTCAGCGAACGGCCAGTCAATTTCATAGCTGAGTCCGCATTTTTTCTTTAACCTTTCCGCTGCCGCTATTGCCGCATTGCAAACGATCAAAAGATCGGCCTTTCCACCGTTTTCTAGCCATTTCTTCTCCAATGATTCCTGATCTCTTTCAGGGAAGTCCAGTGGTGTAAAGCCTAATACTCTTCGCATTTCTTTATCCGGATTATTTATATATCTTTCCGCAAGGGCTATTTCTGCCTTTTCTATACCCTTATCGTAAAGCTCCACTCCATTTGTCGCTGCCGATATGGTTTCGATCCCCGATGCCTTTTCACAAAGCCTCGACAGTGCTTTCGGATCTGTTCCCGTGATTGCAGGAACAGGTGTCATGGTAAGAGATATAAGCTCTGGGTCCAGTGTTTTAACTGCCTTGGCAATTTTCTCCACCAGTTCTTTATCTCTGCCCAAAATAGCGTCCATGTCACGGAGTCCAGCACTGAAGATCATGCCTCTCTCGCTGAGCCATCGCGGTTCGTCAAATCCGCATACATTTCCGGCGCAGCCACCGGCATCTACTATTACATTGAAAGCTCCAGCTCCAAAGAAGACTGCAGAAGCTCCTGACTGATCCGGTGCAAAAGGTGTGAGAATACTTCTGAATCCCTTTGGTCCGTTTGAAAATGGTGTATATGATGGCTCATATTCCATAGTTTTCTCAGCCGGACCTTCTGAGCTCTCACTAGTCATCAGCTCGTCTATTTCCGAAAGAAGTTTATCCGTCGCAGCAAATCCAAAGGGCTGTATATCCTCGTTAAAAGGAAGATTACGGGCATCTTTTCTGTAATAAGACGCATCTGCTCCAATAGTTATGTCAACCTCATCCTCTGCTTCATAATAATACATCGAGGGATTCTGATTGCAGTAAACCTTTGTATCCGGACTGATCTCTGAAAGTCTTTTTATATATGGATATTTATCGGCTGTTACCAATGCAAATATCTCAACCACTTTAAGCCCCAGCTCGCTAAGGCTCAATGCCAGCTCAAAGGGATCGGCATTTGCGCACTCACCTATTGAGACTTTAAGGCCTTTATATTTCTGACTGAAAGCCTCATCTTTAGCCTTCTGCGCCTCATAAAATTCATCCGCCGAAGCATCAAGCATTGATGCCTTGAAGAAAGCCTTATACTGTCTGTAATTTCGCTCTGTTGAATAAAATCTCTTTAATTCGATATATGGTATGCCGATTTTTTCAGACAGAACCGATGCCGCATAAGCAGCCTCCGGATTAAGAACGATATTGAAATTAGCCTCGCTCATATCCATAAATTCATCTATATTTTTGCAGGTCGATATCTGATTGATCTTTTTTACTCCTGCATTTTTCAATATTTTGAAGAGCTCGGAATTTTTCTCTGTTTCTGCAAAATATCCCATCAAATTGACCGTATCAGGTCTTCTTTTTCTTTTCTCAAGTATGGAATATATCGATTCTCTCAAAGCGGTCATGGGCGGCTTGCTGCCTTCACGGGTAAGCGCATACATGTAACAGGGACGTACCTTTACTCCGGCATATTCCTCGGCTTTCCTTGATACTCTTTCGAAATCCGTGCCAAGAAGCGCATCCGCACAGGTCGCGCAAAGCATTACCACTGACGGCTTTTTCTCGACTACTTTTACGATCTCTGCCACAGCCTCGGGGATTTTGCTCAAATGTCTTCCTGTAACTATATCTGTCTCATCCATTGTCAAATAAAAGAAGCGGTTTTCATACTGAGGAAGACGGCTTAGATCCGAGGTATTTCTTGCGCAGCATCCGGGAGAAATGATCAGCATTACCGAATCCGGAATTGCAAGTCCGCCTCTTTTTACTCCAAATCCCTTTGCTCCGGGTGAATTATAGCTGAGCGTTGCAGGAGAGCTGTAAACCAAGTTGGAAGAGAGTGAAAATTCCTCAGGTATTTTGTCCGCCCCAAGCTCTGCAAGATCTGATATTGTATAGTAAATCGCCTTATTTTTCATATAATTCCCTTAATCTGTCTCTAAAAGCTTTTTCGCAAGTCTCATAAATTCCTGCGCTGCTGCCGAGTCAGGTCTGCCTTCTATAACGGTCTTGCCCTCATCCTCGCAGCTTATAATATCATCGCTTCTTGGAATCTCTCCTACGATCTCTATTCCTCTTTCATCTGCAAACGCCGAAACTTTTTCTTTTTCATTCTCGACATTTCTGTGGTTTAAGACTATTCCGCGTACGCTTGCATAGCCTCTGTCCTCAAAGTTTTTTACCGCTTCGTTTATGTTTGAGGCTGCATAGAGCGCCATTTTTTCTCCGGAAGTAACTATAAGTACTTTTTCTGCATATCCTTCTCTTATAGGTGCTGCAAAGCCTCCACAGACTACATCTCCCAAAACGTCATAAAGGACCACATCAGGCTCTTCGTTTTCAAAAAGCTGCAGACTGTCAAGCATCTGGAATGTCGTTATGATACCTCTTCCGGCACATCCGAGTCCGGGTGTAGGTCCGCCTGTCTCTATACACATGACTCCACCATATCCTGTTTTCATTATTTCATGATAATCCTCAGGAAGCGCATCATTCTCTCTCATATAATTCATAACAGATGAAACAGCTTCTCCTTTAAGCAGATTCATTGTAGAATCAGCCTTTGGATCACAACCTATCTGTATAACTTTTTTTCCCATCTTGGCAAATGCTGCTGCAAGATTTGCAGTAACTGTGGACTTTCCTATTCCACCCTTTCCATATATCGCAAGTTTAAGCATATTTTCTCCTATTCATAATTTCATGACTTTTCGCCACTTCATGCCTCAAAGTCATGAAAACAGGCCATTTAAATGCAGCTACGCTGCGGGCCTGTTTGGCACATGTTAAAGTTTATCACACGGAACCCGCAGTAAATGCGGATTCCTGCAATAAAGTCATCAAAACATATGACTTTTCGTCACTGCGTGCCTCAAAGTCATGCAAACAGGCCATTTAAATGCAGCTACGCTGCGGGCCTGTTTGGCACATGTTAAAGTTTATCACACGGAACCCGCAGTAAATGCGGATTCCTGCAATAAAGTCATCAAAACATATACATAATAGATATTGGCACTGAGGAATTGCTATTCAGTGCCAATATCTGGTCTAAATCTTTTATTCGCCTATTATCCTGATATTTTCAAGCGTAAGACCCTTTGCCGGCGCTGTTGGTCCGGCCTTGGATCTGTCAGCTTCCAGGAGTATTTCTTTTATTCTTTCCGGAGGATATTTACCCTCTCCAACCTCCATCAGGCTTCCGGCTATTATCCTTACCATGTTATAAAGGAAACCATAGCCCTTAACATATATTTCGACAAGAGCACCGTTTTTCTTTACTTCTGCTCCTGTTATTTCTCTTACCGTAGTTTTTACAACTGCATGTATCGATGAAAAACTCTTGAAATCGTGTTCACCGACCAGATAAGCTGCAGCCCTATTCATCAATTCTGTATCCAGTGGAATATAGCTGTGATGTGAGTAAAGCCTGCACAGCGGATCTGAAAATCTTGAATTGTAAATCCTGTAACAATAAGTCTTTTCTGTTAATGTATATCTCGGATGAAAATCCGCGTCTACTTCTCTCGAATCGACGACCCTTATATCATCGCTAAGATGTGTATTCAACGCATAGGAATACTTTTCGCCCGGCATCCTCGCATCAGTATCAAATACGCAAAGGTTGCCTTTAGCATGAACTCCTGCATCTGTACGGCTTGCACCGCTTACCTTTATTTCTTCACCTGTAATTTCCTTAAGGGCTCTGTTCAGTTCACTTTCTATAGTTATATGTCCGTCCTGAACCTGCCAGCCGTGATAATTTGTTCCGTCGTAAGCAACGGTAAGCATCACCCTTTTCATGCTCTATTCTCCATAAATTTACTCTTAAATAAATTGCGTTGAATCAAGAATCATGAGATTTTTTTCACAATCTCTGATAAAAAAGTAGATTTTCCCCCTTTTTCGAGGAAAACCCTCTTAAATAATTTTTATTACTATCCCAAATGTTATGATAAGTGCAAGGTAAAGAACCATAATAAGAAAACTTATGGCATCGCGGCTTTCATAATTAAGCGGTTTCATCTTTGTTCTGCCTTCTCCGCCTCTGTAACATCTGGCTTCCATCGCCATAGCAAGATCATTGGCTCTTCTGAATGCTGATACAAATAGTGGTACCAGTATTGGTACAAGGCTTTTTGCCCTTTGTATGAGATTGCCATGCTCAAAATCGGCTCCTCTGGCACTCTGCGCTCTCATTATCTTGTCGGTTTCATCTAAAAGTATCGGTATAAATCTTAACGCTATCGACATCATCATTGCAAGCTCATGTACCGGTAACCTGAATAACTTAAGCGGATTCATAAGTTTTTCAAGGCCGTCTGTCAGATGATTCGGAGTTGTAGTAAGTGTCATTACCGATGCACCTATTATAAGATATATGAGCCTTATTGCAGTAAATATAGCGTTATTCAAGCCTTCATCAGTGATCGTAAATTTCCATATTTTTACTAAAGGCTCTCCGGGTGTCAGGAACATATTGAAAACAACAGTTATCATCATGATGACAACTATACCCTTCATCCCTCTGACCATAAACTTAAACGGTACATTCGACAGAGCTATCACTGAAGCAAGGAAAATAGTTGCGATTAAAAATCCCGTTATATTATGAAAAAGGAATAACGAAATCAAAAAGACAAATGTTCCTATCAGTTTTGTTCTCGGGTCCAGCCTGTGAATGACCGAGTCTGCCTGATAATACTGTCCCAAAGTTATATCTCTAAGCATTTTTCATCTCCAAAAATCAGGTGTTTTCTGTTCTTCATCAAAGCCGGCATCAACAGAACTCACTCAATATCAAATATCTGGCTTCTGCAATTGTAGTGACATTTGTATCAAGATCAAAACCTTTCTCTTTAAGCTCATTCATTATATAAGTCACCTGAGGTGCCGCCAAACCAACTTTTTCAAGTTCCTTATAACGCTTAAATACCTCTCGCGGACTACCATCCATAAGTATCTTTCCGTTATCTACAGCGACAATTCTTTCTGCGTAATTAGCTACATCCTCCATACTGTGAGAGACTAAAACAACCGTAATATTCTGCTTCTCATGAAGATCCTTTATTAAACCGAGTATTTCATCTCTTCCCTTTGGATCAAGTCCTGCAGTAGGTTCATCCAAAACGAGTATTTCCGGCTTCATTGCTATTACACCCGCTATTGCGATTCTTCGTTTCTGTCCACCGGAATGCTCAAAAGGCGAAGAATAAAAGTTTTCTTCCGGAAAACCAACAGCTTTTAAGGCCGCAAAAGCCGCAAGCTCAGCGTCTTTTTTTGAAAGTCCCATATTTAACGGGCCAAAGCAAACATCCTTAAATACTGTTTCCTCAAAAAGCTGATGCTCGGGATATTGAAAAACAAGGCCGACTTTTGATCTGAGTTTCCTCATATCATAGCCTTTTTCATAAATATCCTCACCCTTAAAATATACAGTTCCGCTAGTAGCACGATTGAGACCGTTAAGATGCTGTACCAATGTCGATTTTCCGGATCCTGTATGACCTATAAGGCCAATAAATTCACCTTTTTTTATTGTAAGTGAAACATCGTCAAGCGCCTTGATCTCTTCATTAGATCCGGCACTGTAAACATAGCTTATATGATCCAGTATCAGAAGCGGCTTATCTTCTGCGCTTTTTCTGCTTTCTGTCTTATTATTATCTTCTAAAAGCTCTTTCCTGGCGTTCATTAATGCGTTATCCGGAAGTCTGAAACCCGATTTTTTAATTTCAAGAAGTGCTTCCGACAGTTCGTTTATACTCAAAATTCCTTTTTTTAACGGAAGGCCGTCTTTTCTAAGATACCATCCCAATGTAGTAACCTGCGGTACATCAAGGCGGAGTTCTCTCAACTGATCCACGTTTGAGAAAATTTCTCTGGGAGTACCCATCATAACAACCTTACCGTGATCCATTACAACTACACGGCTGGCATTGATAACCTCTTCCATATAATGTGTTATCAGGATAACAGTTACCTTCTCTACGCTGTTTAATGCTCTTGCAGCTCTGATAACTTCATATCGACCTTCCGGATCCAACATGGCTGTAGGTTCATCCATGATTATACATTTTGGGTGCATTGCTACTACACCTGCAATGGCAACGCGCTGTTTCTGGCCTCCGGAAAGTTTATTCGGTGAATGTTTAGCATATTTCTTCATTCCGACTACCTGCAGGGCTTCTTCCACTCTCTGCCAGATTTCATCAGTCGGAACACCCATATTTTCCGGTCCAAACCCAACATCTTCCTCAACTATATTTCCAATTATCTGATTATCAGGATTCTGAAAGATCATCCCAGCTGTCTGTCGTATATCCCAGGTATTTTCTGCAGCTGCAGTATCTTTGCCATCTACATATACATTACCCTCTGTAGGATATAAAAGTGCGTTAATATGTTTTGCAAAAGTTGATTTACCGGAACCGTTTCCTCCGAGAACAGCTACAAATTCACCGGCTTTTATATTAAGAGTAACCCCATCTATTGCCCTGGTTATTCCTTCAACATTTCCTTCTTCATCACGTCTTATATATTCAAATGCCAAATCCTTAGCTACAACTATTCCCATTTTATTCTACCCGGTTCCTGATTTTTATGAATTTTCAATACGTTTTCCTGCAATTTATAAGCAAAAATATATAGTTTTTCGTGACCTCGCCCGTTACGCCGTTCGCCTCAAAGTTCCTACGAGGAACGCTCTCGCTTTGGGCTACGACGCAGCGGTACGTAATGCCGCAAAAACGCGGCATAAGTGCCGGCGTCTCGCACAATCCTCTTCAGGAACATTTTTGGTTCGCGGCTCAGGTTTACATTATAAGTTTTTCTTTTCAGTAAAACTAGTTAGCAAAAATGTAAGTTGCGAGGATTATCTGTTTCCAAAAGAGGGGTCATGAAAAACGCCGGTCCTTGTTCCGCGTATTTTGCGGAACTAGTACCGCTGCGATTTTTCACTTGCAGCGAGAGCGTCCCTCGTTGGAAACTGATAAGCCGAACAACGCAACAGGCGAAAAACTATAGATTTTTGATGCAAAGCCTCAAAAAACCCGCAAACAAGCCATTTAAATGTGGCTGCGCCACGGGCTTGTTTGCTACCTGTTATACGTTATCACACGGAACCCGCAGTAAATGCGGATTCCTGTAATTTACAGTTCAAAACATATACTATAATGTCTAACTTCAAATCGTCACACTATTATAATATAATATATCATCAACTTTCAAGTTTAGAGGCTATATATAGAAAAAGAGGAGAAGCAAAAGCTTCTCCTCTGAAATAATCAAAAACTTAAATTAAACAAGCTCAAGCAGAACTTCCATTGCTGCATCGCCCTTACGAAGGCCGATCTTTACGATTCTTGTGTAACCACCCTTACGATCTGCATACTTAGGAGCGATTTCATCGAAAAGCTTTGCAACAAGGTCAACAGACTTAGCTTTCTTTCCTGTACCCTCAGTTACAGGGTAAAGAACCTTAAGCATCTCACGTCTTGCATGAAGTCTTGAAGGAAGATCCTTCTTGATTTCTTTTTCAACTGTATCGTAAACAGTAACTGTTACGCCGTTCTCGATCTTCTTAACCTTACCGTTCTCATCACGGTGAGACTCAGAAAGAACTGCGCCTGTGTTCTTGTCAACGATCTGCTTAACTCTGCGTCCGTCTTTATCTTTTCTTGCAACCTTTGCAGAAACAGTGACTGTCTCGAAGTTATCCTTCTCTTTGATAGCCTTTGTGATAAGCTTCTCGGCCATTCTCTGAACTTCTTCAGCCTTTGCAGCTGTTGTCTTGATCTTGCCGTTAAGGATAAGTGCAGTTACCTGGCTTCTAAGAAGAGCCTTTCTCTGTGAAGATGTGCGACCAAGCTTTCTGTAATTTGCCATTTTTAATTCCTCGACTTTCTCATTTTAAGTACACCTTAAACCTGCCCTTTGGACTTACGGTTTTGTGCGTGAGCGGAAGCAGCGTGCCTTTTGGACTTATCACTGCTGCCTGTTTATATTTATATATTATGCATCCTCAGACTTTCTAAGCTCTAATCCGAGCTCATTAAGCTTTGCAAGAACTTCTTCCAAAGACTTACGTCCAAGGTTTCTAACCTTCATCATATCATCAGACGTTCTGTTTATAAGTTCAGCAACCGTGTTGATACCTGCTCTCTTGAGGCAGTTATATGAACGAACTGAAAGCTCGAGTTCATCGATATTTGTATCAAGGATCTTGGTTGTTTCGTCGCTGGGCTTATCTTTCATAACTTCGGTCTTTGTAGCTGCATCAGAAAGATCCATGAAGAGTCCAAGATGCTCACTTAAAACCTTAGCAGCCAAGCTAACAGCGTCCTGAGGATTTAATGTACCATCAGTATAAACATCCAATGTAAGCTTATCATAGTCAGTAACCTGGCCTACTCGAGTATTCTCAACGCTGAGATTAACGCGATCAACAGGAGTGTAGATAGAATCTACTGCGATAACTCCGATCGGAAGATCATCTGATTTATTTTTATCCAGACTTACATATCCTCTGCCATTTGAAATAGTCAGCTCCATGTATAATCTGCAATCAGGACCGCCATTAAGTGTAGCGATATGCTGATCAAGATTTACAATTTCGATATCCTGGTCTACCTGAATATCTGCAGCTGTTACTTCGCCTTCGCCGCTGAAATCAATATAAGCAGTCTTAGTTTCATCTGAAGTAGAATTATTACGAATCGCTAAATTCTTTATGTTAAGAATGATTTCTGTAACATCTTCCTTAACACCCGGAATTGAACTGAATTCGTGAAGAACTCCCTCAATCTTTACCTGACTTACTGCTGTGCCGGGAAGAGATGAAAGCATGATTCGTCTGAGCGAATTTCCAAGTGTAATGCCGTAACCGCGCTCTAGAGGCTCTACAACAAACCTTGCATATTTGTTATCTTCAGATACATTCGTAATCTCAATTCTTGGCTTTTCAAACTCAAACAAACTTAGTACCTCCTTTGGGGTTCTGAGATTAAATTACTTATACACAACAAAACGTAACCATTCAGGGTCTTTCCCTGAACAGTTACATTATATTGATTACTTAGAATACAACTCGACGATAAGCATCTCATCTACAGGGACATCGATCTGATCCCTTGAAGGAAGTTCGTTTACTGTACCCTTGAAGTTATCCCGATCTACTGTAAGCCATGCAGGTACAGCTCTTCCTGAAGTAACTTCAAAAATATCTTTGATATGCTGTGAAGCTCTGGATTTCTCCTTAACTTCGATTACATCACCAGCTTTAACAAGCTGTGAAGCAATGTTTACAACATGTCCGTTTACAGTGAATGCCTTGTGGGCAACCATCTGACGTGCTTCTCTTCTTGTTCTTGCGAAACCAAGACGGAATACTACGTTGTCGATTCTGCGCTCAAGGAGGATCATGAGGTTTTCACCAGTCATTCCCTTCATGCGCTCAGCTCTCTTGTAGTAGTTACGGAAAGGCTTCTCGAGAACACCATATATGAATTTAGCCTTCTGCTTTTCACGAAGCTGAAGTCCATACTCACTAACTTTTCTGTTAGCTCTGGTGAGTTTTCTGTTAGAGCTCTTGCTTAAGCCAAGGTACTGAGGCTCAAGTCCAAGAGACCTACATCTTTTAAGAACAGGTACTCTATTAACTGCCATATGCTTACACTCTCCTTCTCTTAGGTGGACGGCATCCGTTATGAGGAACGGGAGTTACATCCTTAATACTTGTAACCTGAAGTCCAGCTGCAGATAATGCTCTGATTGCAGCTTCTCTTCCTGAGCCAGGACCCTTAACCATTACATCAACAGATTTAAGGCCGTGTACAAGAGCAGCTTTGGTAGCTGTTTCAGCTGCTACCTGTGCAGCATAAGGAGTAGATTTCCTTGAACCTCTAAAACCAAGACCGCCGGCACTTGCCCATGAAAGAGCATTTCCCTGTGCATCTGTCAGAGTAACGATAGTGTTGTTGAAAGATGACTGAATATGTGCCTGTCCGTGTTCAACGTTTTTCTTAACGCGCTTTTTTGTAACTTTCTTCGCGCTAGCCTGCTGTTTAGCCATATTAAAACTAACCTACTTTCTCTTATCTTGTTAATAAGTAACATTGTACAAACAAACAAGGTAATAATTACTTCTTCTTGTTTGCTACTGTTCTTCTGGGACCTTTGCAAGTTCTTGCATTAGTCTTTGTCTTCTGACCGCGGCACGGAAGTGACTTTCTGTGACGGATTCCTCTGTAGCAACCAATTTCTGTAAGTCTCTTGATGTCCATAGCGACCTGTCTTCTAAGATCACCTTCGATAGTCTGAGTTCTGTCGATAACATCACGAAGCTTTGCTACTTCTTCCTCTGTCAAGTCTCTTACGCGTGTGTCAGGATTGATTCCTGCCTCTGCCAGAATTTTGTTAGCGCTTGCTCTGCCGATACCGTAAATATAGGTAAGGCCGATCTCTACGCGCTTTTCTCTTGGTAAATCAACACCAGCGATACGAGCCATAGTGAGTGTGAACCTCCTTCTTAACTATTATAGTACGCAAAATATTATCCCTGAACCTGCTTATGCTTAGGGTTCTCACAGATAATTCTTATCTTACCTTTTCTTTTAATTACCTTGCACTTTTCGCACATAGGTTTTACAGAAGATCTTACCTTCATTTTTTCCTCCAATCTCTTGTAAACACGCGCAAAATTGCGCACGAGGACTTATGCTCAAAAATGAGCCGATTAACATCATAACACATCTATTGATGCACCGCAAGTTTTTTTATATTAAATTTCTCGAAACTTATTTGTCTCTCCAGATGATTCTTCCTTTAGACAAATCATAAGGTGACATCTCAAGAGTTACCTTGTCCCCGGGAAGGATTCTAATGAAATTCATCCTAAGTTTGCCGCTTATATGAGCAAGCACCTGATGTCCATTTTCAAGTTCTACCTGGAACATCGCATTAGGAAGCTTTTCTACTACTTTCCCTTCAATTTCAATTACGTCGGCTTTTGACATCAAATTCTCCTTATGGTTCAGCGAAAATGTTTAGCACCTTCGCCCATTCAATTACTTTAATATGCCTTCAATTTCTTTGAATACATCATCCGGAGCAAGAGTTCCGTCTACTTCTTTAAGCACACCCTTATTCTGATAAAAATCAATCAGCGGCTGGGTCTGTTCATGATAAACACCGAGACGTTTTTTTACTGTTTCAGGCTTATCATCATCACGAAGAACTAATTCGCTGCCACAGTTGTCGCAAATTCCTTCCTTTTTAGACGGAAGAAACTCAAGATGATATGTTGCACCGCACTTAAGGCATGCACGTCTTCCAGACATTCTGCCCACGATATTATCATCGGGTACTTCAACATTGATCGCATAATCTACAGATGTTCCAAGCTTTGACAACTCACTGTCAAGAACTTCTGCCTGAGGGATTGTACGAGGAAAACCATCAAGGACATAGCCCTTTGCACAGTCATCCCTTGCCACTCTGTCAAGAAGAATTCTTACTGTAAGCTCATCCGGAACAAGCTGACCCTGATCCATATATGTCTTAGCTTCTTTACCTAACTCTGTACCGTTTTTAATGTTGGCACGGAAGATATCTCCTGTAGATACATGTGGAATACCAAACTTTTCAGCAATTCTTTTCGCCTGTGTTCCTTTTCCGGCTCCAGGCGCTCCAAGCATAACGATCTTCATTCTTTACCCCCTGAATTCTTGTGACGCTTTATGCGCCCTGAATGGCTTCTGCGGCATCAGAAATGACACCGCAGTAAGCTCTTATCAACCAAGGAATCCCTTGTAGCTACGAACAAGCATTCGTGACTCAATCTGTTTCAAAGTTTCAAGTATAACACCTACAATGATGATGAGGGATGTGCCGCCGAATGATACATTGGCTCCGAATACACCATTGAAGAAAATCGGGATTACTGCAACGATCACAAGACCTACAGCACCGATAAATATTACATAATTTAAGATATTTGTTAAATAGTCGTTTGTCGGTCTTCCCGGACGAATTCCAGGAATAAAACCACCCTGCTTCTTCAGGTTCTCTGATACTTCTAACGGATTAAATGTTATTGAAGTATAGAAATAAGCAAAGAAAATTACAAGTACGATATAAACCAGAAGTCCTATTGTGTAAACAGGATTTGCAGGATTGCACCAGTTGCCGGAATTGAGCATTCTCAAAACCTGGCCACCGAGTGATGTTCCTCCGTCAATTCCGAAGAGCTGACAGATAACAATAGGAAACTGCATCAGTGAGGACGCGAAAATGATAGGAATAACACCGCCGGTATTAACCTTGAGCGGAATGTTTGTTGAATTCCCCCCTACCATTTTACGACCAACAACCTTCTTTGCATACTGTACCGGAATGTGTCTCTCAGCTCCATTAAGAAGGAGAGTAAGTACTACTGTAGCAAGGATGATCGCTATAATTACCAATGCTGCAACTATTCCCATTAATGCCTTTCCTTCATCAAAATTGCTCTTCACAAACATGTTGAAGAGACTGTAAAGGTCAGAAGGCATTCTTGAAATGATATTTATTACAAGTACTATAGAAATACCATTTCCCACACCGTTCTCCGTGATCTGCTCACCGATCCACATGAGTAAAGCGGAACCGGCTGTAAGACCTGTAACAATCATGATTCCGGTAAGCCAGGGATTTACTGTTGTATCAAGTATACCCTGATTATAGAATCCTATAGCCATTGCAGATGATTCAATTAATGCAAGTCCAATTGTCACATAACGAGTGATGGCAACGAGAACCTTACGGCCCTCTTCGCCATCACGCTGCTTTTCCTCCAGATATGGAATTGCAATGGTAAGCAGTTCAATGATGATGGATGATGTTATATACGGTGTGATGTTCAAAGCGAAAATGGACATATTCTCAAAGGAACCACCGGTAAACGCATTAAAAAACGTAAAGTTATCACCGGTGAGGTTTGAAAACCACTGTGAGAAGTACTCTCTGTTTACACCGGAAATAGGTAACTGGCATCCTAAACGAATTATCACCAGCATTACAAACGTATACAGCAGTCTGTTACGAATGTCCTTTATCTTGAAAGCATTACGAACCGATTCTAACATCAGATCACCTCAGCTTTCCCACCTGCATTTTCAATTTTCTCTTTTGCAGAAGCTGAAAAAGCATTAACCTGAACTGTAAGCTTCTTTGAAAGCTCACCTTCGCCAAGCACTTTAACGCCATCGCAAAGCTTCTTAACAACGCCTCTCTCAAGAAGGTTCTCAAGAGTAACGGTTTCGCCATCCTCATAGAAAGCATCGAGAGTGCTTATATTTATAGCAACGATTTCCTTAGTATTGACGTTCTTGAAACCTCTCTTAGGAAGTCGTCTGTAAAGGGGCATCTGTCCACCTTCAAAGCCAAGGCGGGGTGCACCTGAACGAGCCTTCTGACCCTTATGACCATATCCGGCAGTCTTGCCGTTTCCGGAAGCATGTCCACGACCTTTTCTAAAGTTTGCAGTATGCTTGCATCCGGGTGCCGGTCTTAAATTAGATAATTCCATTTCGCACCTCCTTAATTAGATTTCTTCAACCTTTACAAGGTGACGAACAGCCTTTACCATGCCGCGAACAGCATCGTTATCAGGCAGCTCCACCGTGTTATAGGTCTTGTGCAGTCCGAGAGCTTCAACAGTTTTTCTGTGCTTCGGAATTGCACCTATAGTGGATTTTGTTAATGTAACCTTTAATTTCTTATCAGCCATTGTATCCTCCCTTTAGTTCAGGATCTCTTTAACGGACTTACCACGGTTTGCAGCTACCTCTTCAGGTGTCTTTAACTGTGAAAGTGCGTCAATAGTAGCGAGAACAACGTTCTGTTTATTGTTTGAACCAAGAGACTTGGTACGGATATTTCTGATTCCTGCAACCTCGCATACGATACGTGCGGGGCCACCAGCGATGATACCTGTTCCTTCAGGTGCCTTCTTCAGAAGGATTGAAGCGCCGCCGAATTTTCCGGCGAAATCATGTGTGATTGAACCATTAGGATCAAGAGGTACAGTTATAAGCTTCTTGGAAGCATCCTCTCTACCCTTACGGATAGCTTCAGGAATTTCAGCTGCCTTACCAAGACCTACACCTACGTGTCCGTTGTTGTCTCCAACAACTACAAGAGCTGAGAAACGCATGTTACGTCCGCCCTTTACAACCTTGGTGACACGCTTGATCGTTACTACCTTGTCAACCAGCTCAAGGCTGCTTGCATCGATTACTGAGTGTTTCATTGTCTTCTCCTTTCGTATTAGAATTCGAGTCCGGCTTCTCTTGCCGCATCTGCCAGTGCCTTTATCTTACCCTGATAGATGAAACCGCCTCTATCGAAGACAACCTCTTTGATACCTTTCTCAGCAGCTCTCTTTGCAATAACGCTTCCAAGATACTTTGCAGCCTCAACGTTGTCTGTATACTTGAGCTCAGAACTTACTGCCTTCTCAACAGTTGAAGCAGCACACAGAGTATTGCCGGCAACATCGTCAATGATCTGAGCATACATGTGCTTGTTGCTTCTGAATACTGACAGACGTGGTCTCTCAGGCGTGCCGCTGAAACGATTGCGAATCTTCAGGTGCTTCTTTGCTCGAACTTCGCTTCTTGATTTCTTGCTAATCATTTCTTTCGCTCCTCCTTAATTACTTCTTACCAGTCTTGCCGACTTTACGTCTGATAGTTTCATCGATATATTTAATACCCTTACCCTTATAAGGTTCAGGTCTCTTCTTATCTCTGATTACAGCCGCATACTGACCGACTTTCTCTTTATCGATACCTTCTACTTCGATCTTGTTATCAACGACCTTTGTTTCGATACCCTCAGGATCTTCCATGATTACAGGATGTGAAAATCCGAGGCTCAGTGTCAGTGTCTTGCCCTGCTTCTGAGCTCTGTAACCAACTCCGTTGATTTCCAGAGTTTTTTTGTATCCTTCATTTACACCAATGACCATATTGTTGATCAGGCTTCTTGTCAGACCGTGCAGAGCTTTGGTCTGCTTCTCGTCATTAGGACGCTCAACAACGATGTTGCCGTCCTCTACCTTAATCTTGAGTACCTCAGGGAGAACTCTTTCAAGTGTTCCCTTAGGTCCCTTTACAGTCACTTTATTATTTTCTGCAACCTCAACAGTAACTCCTGCAGGGATTGCGATAGGCATTCTTCCGATTCGTGACATGCCCGCTTACCTCCTGATTTTTACCATACAAAGGCGAGTACTTCGCCGCCGACATTGAGTTCTCTTGCTTTTTTATCAGTTATAACACCCTGATTTGTAGAAATGATAGCAATTCCAAGTCCACCAAGAACCTTAGGAAGCTTATCTTTTCCAGCGTATACACGAAGACCGGGCTTAGAGATTCTCTTTAAGCCAGAAATTACTCTCTTCTGCTTGTCATCAGCATACTTTAATGTTACACGGATATCCTTAAAACCATTGTTGTCAACCATATCATATTTCTTGATATAGCCTTCGTTAAGAAGGATATCAGCTATAGCAACCTTCATCTTTGATGAAGGGATATCAACTGTATCATGTTTTGCAGTATTTGCATTACGAATTCTTGTAAGCATATCTGCAATCGGATCATTTGTTGTCATTTTAACCTCCTTATGATCTTATATCCTAAACCGAACTTACCAGGACGCCTTCTTTACTCCGGGAATCTGTCCCTTATATGCAAGCTCGCGGAAGCATACTCTGCAGATACCATACTTACGAAGAACCGAGTGGGGACGACCACAGATTCTGCAACGTGTATATGCCCTTGTAGAAAACTTAGGCTTGCGCTGCTGTTTCAGCTTCATAGATAACTTAGCCATGAATTAAATCCTCCTTATTTCTGAAAAGGCATATTGAACAGTCTGAGAAGCTCTCTTGCTTCCTCGTCTGTCTTTGCAGTTGTAACGACAATTATATCCATTCCCCTTACTTTATCAATCTTGTCGTACTCGATTTCAGGGAAAATAAGCTGCTCTTTAATACCAAGAGCATAGTTGCCTCTTCCATCGAAGGAATCAGCGTTAACACCATGGAAGTCACGTACTCGGGGAAGTGCGAGATTTACAAGTCTGTCAAGGAACTCGTACATTCTCTCACCACGAAGAGTAACTTTACAGCCGATAGGCATGCCTTCTCTGATCTTGAAGTTAGCTACGGCCTTCTTAGCCTTTGTTGTAACTGCCTTCTGACCTGTGATGGTCTGGAGGTCAGAAACTGCGCTGTCAAGAACCTTTGCGTTTTCCTTGGCTTCTCCTACACCCATGTTAACAACAATCTTCACGAGCTTCGGAACTTCCATAACATTCTTATAACCAAACTTCTTCGTCATTGCATCGACGATTTCGCTCTTATACTGATCTTTAAGTCTGCTCAACTTCTATTCCTCCTTTCTTAGTCAATAACTTCGCCAGTAGTCTTGGCGATACGTACCTTCTTGCCGCCATCCTGGATCTTGAAACCAACCCTTGAAGGCTTACCATTTGCAAGATACATAACATTAGAAAGGTCGAAAGCAGCCTCTCTGTGGACGATACCACCGTCCGGGTTGCCTGCTGAAGGCTTCTCATGCTTTGAGATCATGTTAACACCTTCAACAACTACCTTATGATTTTTACTATCAACGAAAAGGACTTTTCCTTCCTTTCCCTTATCTTTTCCGGCGATTACCTGAACGGTATCACCCTTCTTGATTTTTGACATTGCCATTTGGTGACACCTCCTTATAATACTTCCGGTGCAAGTGAGACAATCTTCATGAAGCCTTTTTCACGAAGCTCACGAGCAACTGGTCCAAAGATACGGGTTCCCTTAGGTGTGTTGTCATCCTTTATAATAACTGCTGCGTTCTCATCAAATCTGATGTAAGAACCGTCTTTACGACGAACGCTCTTAACTGTGCGGACAACTACTGCCTTAACGACATCACCCTTCTTTACAACTCCTCCGGGTGTTGCATCTTTGACAGAAGCAACAATTACATCGCCAACACTAGCGTATCTTCTTGTTGAGCCGCCCATAACTCTGATGCAAAGGACATCCTTAGCGCCGGTATTATCTGCGACTTTTAATCTTGTTTCCTGCTGTACCATGCTGACAGTCTCCTTTCATCCTGAGTTTATTTAGCTCTCTCGATGATCTCTACGAGTCTCCATCTCTTGGTCTTTGAAAGGGGTCTTGTCTCCATAACCTTTACTGTATCACCAATATTGCACTCGTTCTTATCATCCTGTGCCTTAAGTTTATATGTCTTCTTTACGATCTTCTTGTAAAGAGGATGCTTAACATTGTCGACAACCGCTACCGTGATGGTCTTGTCCATCTTATTGCTGACAACTTTACCGGTACGTGTCTTCCTGAGATTTCTTTCTGCCATTTTATCTCCTTTCCGACGCCTTAGGCCTTAGCAGCATTTTCAGTGATAACAGTCTGAATTCTTGCGATATTCTTTCTTACTTCTCTGATTCTGCTGGTGTTGTCAAGCTGGTTTGTCGCATTCTGGAATCTTAAATTAAAAAGCTCTTTCTTGGCTGATGTCAGCTCCTCTGCAAGCTCGGAAACTGACTTTGCCCTTAAATCTGCAACATACTTATCAGTCTTCATTATGCTTCACCGCCTTCTTTCGCAGCCACAGCCGCTTCTGTTTCAGCCTTTGACATGATCTTTACTTTACAAGGGAGTTTGTGAGATGCAAGACGAAGAGCTTCTCTTGCTGTTTCCTCAGATACTCCTGCGATTTCAAATAATACACGTCCTGGCTTTACAACAGCTACCCAGTGATCAACCGCACCTTTACCAGATCCCATACGGGTTCCAAGAGGCTTAGTGGTAACCGGCTTATCCGGGAAAATCTTAATCCATACCTGTCCGCCACGCTTTACGTATCTTGTCATGGCAACACGGGCTGCTTCTATCTGATTTGATCTGATCCAGCAAGGCTCGAGAGCGACCATACCATATTCTCCGTAGCTAATAGTGTTACCACTATTTGCCTTACCTCTTAAGGATCCACGCATCTGCTTACGATGCTTTACTCTCTTCGGCATTAACATTTATTTATCGCTCCCTTCCTTACCCGACTTGCGATCTGAACGATCAGCGGTCTGCTTCTTTCCGGGAAGTATTTCACCCTTGTAAATCCAAACCTTTACACCAACCTTACCGTAGGTTGTATCAGCTTCTGCAAAACCATAATCGATATCTGCACGAAGTGTCTGAAGAGGAATAGTACCCTCTGAATAGAACTCACGACGAGCGATATCAGCTCCGCCAAGACGACCTGAGCAAGATGCCTTGATACCCTTAGCACCATTCTTAAGTGTTCTCTGCATAGCAGATTTCATAGCACGTCTGAATGATACACGGTTCTCAAGCTGACTTGCGATATTCTCAGCAACAAGCTGTGCATCCATATCAGGACGCTTGATCTGCTTGATCTCGATATCTACGTTCTTGCCTGTCTCTTTTGCAAGCTGCTTCTTTGTAGCTTCGATGTCCTTACCACCCTTACCGATGATGATACCGGGCTTAGAAGTAAGAACAGTAGCTCTTACCTTACCTGCTGATCTCTCGATCTCGATCTTTGAGATGCCTGCAGCATAAAGCTTTTTCTTCAAATATTCTCTGATTTTGTAATCTTCCACAAGGTAATCCGCAAAGTCACCCTCTGCATACCATTTGGAATCCCAATCCTTAATAACACCGACTCTTAAGCCGTGGGGATTAACTTTCTGGCCCATTGAATGATCTCCTTTCTACGCCCTTAGTTCTTCTCATCGAGAACGACTGTGATGTGGCTCATTCTCTTTTCGATTCTGTAAGCTCTGCCCTGTGCACGAGGCTGAATACGCTTCATTATAGGTCCTTCTGAAGCTTTGCACTCTGCAATGTAAAGGTTCTCTTTGTTGAGTCCGTTGTTATTCTCAGCATTAGCTGCTGCAGACTCGAGAAGCTTAAGAATTACGCCAGAAGCATATCTCGGATTGTACATAAGAATACCTTTTGCCTCAAGATAGCTCTTTCCTCTTATAGCATCCAGTACGAAGCATGCCTTCTGTACCGGGATTCTAGCATAGGATAACTTAGCTGACGGTCTGGTATCCTTGTTTGCATTTCTTTCTCTTTTAATCTGGGAACGATGTCCTCTTGCCATGGATAAAACCTCCTTTCAGATTATCCTATTATTTAACGGATGATGTAGCTGTGTGTCCCTTGTATGTACGTGTTGCAACGAACTCACCAAGCTTGTGACCAACCATATCTTCTGTAATATATACCGGAACGTGTTTTCTGCCATCATGAACTGCGATGGTGTGACCAACGAATGATGGGAATATTGTGGAACGACGAGACCAAGTCTTGATAACTTCTTTCTTGCCGCTCTGGTTCATCGCATCAACCTTCTTGAGAAGGCTTTCGTCAGCGAACGGTCCCTTTTTAAGTGAACGTGACATTTTAATCCTCCTTATACGTTAAGAGCCTTGCCGTTTCTTCTTCTGACAATGAGCTTATTTGAAGCCTTCTTACGCTTTCTGGTCTTAAGACCGAGAGCCGGCTTGCCCCAAGGTGTGCACGGGCCGGGACGACCGATAGGTGCTCTACCTTCTCCACCACCATGAGGGTGATCGTTCGGGTTCATGACAGAACCACGTACTGTGGGACGGATACCCATATGACGAATACGACCTGCCTTACCGTAGTTGATAAGGTTGTGATCAATGTTTCCGATAACACCGATTGTAGCTCTGCACTCAATCGGAACCATTCTCATCTCGCCTGAAGGAAGCTTAAGTGTTGCATACTTACCTTCTTTAGCCATAAGCTGTGCGGATGTTCCTGCTGAACGAACCATCTGTCCGCCCTTACCAGGATAAAGCTCGATGTTGTGTACGTTTGAACCTACCGGAATGTTAACTAACGGGAGGCAGTTACCTACACGTACTTCTGCTTCAGGGCCGTTCATGATGTGCATACCATCTGTAAGTCCCTGAGGAGCAAGGATGTATCTCTTCTCGCCGTCTTCATAGCAGACAAGAGCGATGTTAGCTGTTCTGTTCGGATCATACTCGATACCGATAACCTTAGCGTTCATTCCATCCTTATCGTTTCTCTTGAAATCGATAACTCTGTACTTTGTCTTTGCACCGCCGCCGTGGTGACGAACGGTGATCTTGCCCTGATTGTTACGTCCTGCGTTGTTCTTGAGTCTTACTACAAGAGACTTCTCAGGAGTCTGCTTTGTTACCTCAGCAAAATCAGAACCAGTCATATGCCTTCTTGAAGGTGTATATGGGTTATATGTTTTGATTCCCATTTTGTATCTCCTTTTTGTTATCGTGTGCGTATATTTTTTTCACGCACGCATACTTTGTATCATGCTTTCAGACTTAGAAATTAAAGTCCTGCAAATACCTCGATATCCTTGCTGTCAGCTGTAAGCTGTACGATAGCTTTCTTCTGCTTAGCAGTTGTGCCGACAACCATTCCTCTTCTCTTCTTCTTGCCCTGAATGTTCATTGTGTTGACTTTAGCAACCTTTGTATCGAACATCTTCTCAACAGCCTCTTTGATCTGAGACTTGTTTGCTTCAGGATGTACAAGGAATGTATATTTCTTCTCGCTCATGCCGTTCATTGACTTCTCAGTAACAACGGGCTTGAGGATTACATCATAATAATTAAGAGTTGCCATTATGCGTACACCTCCTGAATCTTCTCTACAGCAGCCTTAGTAACAATAACTGTGCTGTACTTCATTATGTCGTAGGTGTTGATTGTATTAACCTGTGATGTAATAACATCAGGAATGTTTCTTGCTGAGAGGATTGCGTTCTGATCCATATCATCAAGGATAACCATAGCCTTGGTTACCTTAAGTGCATCAAGAACCTCCTGGAATTTCTTTGTCTTAATCTCGTCAAGCTTAAGCTCGTCAAGAACAATGAGCTTTCCATCCTGTACGCGGGATGTAAGAGCACTCTTCAGAGCAATTCTCTTTTCCTTCTTATTCATCTTGAAGGAATAATCTCTCGGAACCGGAGCAAATACTACACCGCCGTGTGTCCACTGAGGTGATCTCGTTGAACCCTGACGTGCATGACCTGTTCCCTTCTGCTTCCAAGGCTTTCTGCCGCCGCCTGATACTTCAGAGCGTGTCTTAGCCTTCTGTGTTCCCTGACGGTTATCAGCGAGCTGAAGAAGCACTGCCTGATGTACAAGGTTTTCGTTAACTTCAACGCCGAAAACTTCGTCATTCAGCTCAATTGTTCCAACTTCGCTTCCTGTCATATTATAAACTGATACGTTAGCCATTGTCTTAAGTCCTCCTTTCCCGGTTTTTATTTATTCTTCTTGCAGGTTTCTTTGATTGTAACGATTGCCTTTTTAGGTCCGGGTACGCAACCTTTAACAAGGATGAGATTCTTCTCTGCATCTACGCGAACAATTTCAAGATTCTGAGTTGTGATCTGCTTTGCTCCCATGTGTCCAGGCATTCCCTTACCCTTGAATACTCTTGAAGGGCTGGAACTTGAACCGTTTGATCCCTGATGTCTGTGGAACTTAGAACCGTGCTTCATAGGTCCTCTGTGCTGACCAAGTCTCTTGATGGCACCCTGGAATCCCTTACCTTTAGAGATAGCAGTTGCATCGATGAAATCGCCTGCTGCAAAGATGTCAGCCTTGATCTCCTGAGCGAGCTGATAATCAGCTGCGTTCTCAAAGCGGAACTCTTTTACGAATTTCTTGGACTCAACGCCGGCCTTTTTGAAGTGACCCTGCATAGGCTTTGTTGTTCCGTGAGGGTGAGCAACCTTGTCGCCTTCAACAACCTTATCCTTGCAATCTTTGAATCCTACCTGTACGGCACTGTAGCCGTCATTTTCTTCTGTTTTGATCTGTGTAACAACACACGGACCAGCCTCAAGAACAGTAACCGGAGTAACGATTCCGTTCTCGTCGAAGATCTGGGTCATACCAATCTTCTGTGCTAAGATAGCTTTTGTCATCTTTTCACCTTTCTGCATTGGAACATATCGCCCGTGACATGTTCATACAATAATCTTTGAATTACTTGTTCTTCATCTTGATGTCGATATAGACACCTGCGGGCATTTCAAGTCTTGAAAGAACGTCTACTGTCTTCTGTGTGGGAGCAATGATGTCGATGAGTCTCTTGTGAGTTCTCTGCTCGAACTGCTCACGGCTGTCCTTATACTTGTGGACTGCACGAAGAATTGTAACTACTTCCTTCTTTGTAGGAAGGGGTACCGGTCCGCTGACCTCTGAACCGTTCTTCTTAACTGTTTCGATGATTTTTCTGGCTGATGCATCAACTAACTGATGATCATAGGCTTTTAATGTGATTCTCATTACCTGATTTGCCATAAAAAAAGTCGCCTCCTTTTCGCACTTTTTTAAGTACGACAAGCGGTGACTGTACACGTTCCCGGGTGTGCCTATTGCTGCTAAAGGCATAATAACCCCCGGTTGTTCTCCAACTATTTGTTAGAACCATATTTAGTACAGTGACTTGTCGCCAGTTTTATAACTTGACATTCGCTCCACGGAGATACCTGTCTAGGACAGCAACTTCACGCTTCTACGCTATCAATGTCACAGCAAGAGATATTATACACGACAAGGCACTGTAATGCAAGTCTTTTTTTTATATTTTTCAGTTTTCCAATTCTAAAAAATCTATAAACCCGGTAGTTTCCAGGATCTCCCTGACACCGGTGCTTACAGCCCTGAGCCTTAAGCCGGAATCCGGCAGTGCCTTCGATATGATCAGCATGACCCGGAGCCCTGCCGACGAGATATATTGCATATCCGCGCAGTCGATGATGACCGCCGATACACCCTTGTCCTTACCTTCGGACTCCCATGCCTTCAGAAATTCCGGAGCCGTGAGCGTATCTATCCGTCCGGAAAGCTTCATATGGAGTTCGCTGCCCTTTCTCCCGGCAGTTACCCTGAATTCTTCCTTTTTATCAAGGTCATTAGCCTGCGCTGTAGAAAGAAGGCCTGCATCGAATGTAAGCTTCCATACATTGATTTTCTTCATGGCCTCTTTCATTTTTGCAATTGCATCCTCCGGCATCATACGATACACAGAAAGCTCAAGATCCCCGCGGAAATACGGAACTTTTTCCACCCGCAGCCCATAAGCATTACAGGTTCTTTCTAGTGACTCATAATCTACCCCGCCGTGCAGGTTCGTGCTGTCTGACTGATGCACGTCCTCAAGTGCCGCCGCAGTAGAGAGGATGTCAACGTCCGACTGTGCCGAAAAGCTCTTCGCAGCGTAATCCATGACCGCTTTCGACCTTTCACCTGCAATGCTTGTGATCACCGCCATATAATACGCAAGGGTCTCCGGATCGGTGATCAGCCAACAGCCTCCTTTTTCCGACAGTAGCTTTGCGACATTCTCCATCAGGAGTGCGAGCTCGCTTTTGTTCAGGTATACCGTAAGCCCCTCCGTTGCTATACAGATCTCGCCGTCAGCGGCTCTTACCGCATTGCGCATAGAATCAGGATCCGTAACATCCACCTCGGCAAAGCTTATTTTTTCAAGCTCCGCAGAATCAGCCATTGCCTCTATCACCGGCCTTATATCTGAAATGACTGCCGGGAGATCTCCGCCAATATATTTTATACCCAGGTCTGCCATATCGAGGGCGCGGTGAGTATATCCGCAGGGCAGGTCAAATACATACGACATCCCGGTCTCTTTGATCATACGGTCAACCGCTTCATGACGCATATCATGGATGGCAACGAAGCAGAGCTTTGTAAGGTCGTCAGGTCCGTCATCCCTTTTCGGCGCATCAGCAAATCCCAGGCGCATATACACCTCTCCCGCCCTTTTCAGGCCTGCTGCAGCTTTAAGCGCAAGCGTTGTTACCGCAGTATTTCCTACAGGATTTACCATCTTTTGCAGTTCTTTTTCATTATTCATTCTTTGTCCCCCTATCTAATGATGTTAAGGTCAAAAAGTGTTTTCAGGGCTTAATGAAATGACATTGGTTAACAGGTGAACTACTGTTATAACATATATATCCTAAAGGACACAGGCAGGCACGTAAAGGCGCAATCAGACCATGCGATGCGATTAAGCATATCCCTGTTCCGTATTTTATACAGTTTATCCCTGCATTACTAATACTTCTTTCCCACTAAAAGCAAATCCGTACTTAAATATCCTCTCCGACGTAACACCTGCTGTCAGGAGTTCTTCATCATAGTGCCGCTCCTCTATCTGTTTCAGCGCGGATTTTGCCGTATCCTCCAGGCTCTTTTCATCATCGAGGGCATCAAGCACCTTAAACTCCATTATGATCCCGATATCCTTTTTTACGTCTTTTGGCTTCAGCATCACATCATATCGTCCATAACCGCTCTCACGGTTTGATTCAAGGATGTAATCGTCACCCAGCCCGACCATAAATCCAAGCACGAGTCCATGATAGAATCTCTCCGGCTCTGCCTCCGAACCTGTCCTGCCTCCGTCAAAATAGCTGCAGGTTTTTAAGAGAAACTTATTCAGGAATTTATTCATTCCCCTGACTTCGCATCTAAGCAGGGCTTTTACAAACTCATTATAAAGGGTACTTCCATTCCCCCTGAACCAGCCCATGACCATTATGTTGAATATCCTTCTGATCTCATAGTTGGTCAGCCTGAGTTCGTATTCAGTCCCGCCGTACACATCCTTTTTACTGACAATCTTTAAATATCCCGTTGCCTGTAGGAGACTCCATACTGCAACCTCATTATCCTGCATCTCGCCGTATACCAGCTGTTCATCTATCGGCGTTGTTATGCTCTCACTTCTGAGGAGCTTTTCAAAGCTCTCCTTTATCTCAGAGTCGCCCTCCCTTACAAGCTTTGATATCAGGGAGTTTGAGCTTGTATTCGCCCAATAGGGTTCATATTTTCCTTCCTGCAGGAATGATATTATTGACCATGGATTATAAATATCATCCGTATTTCCAAACTTAAATCCGTCATACCATTCCTTTACCCTCTCTTTTTCCGATGAATATCCATAATCATCAAGTACCTTAAACACTTCTTTTTCCGTAAATCCAAAACATTCTGCATATTTATCAGAAGACGCAGTTATCACCTTTATATTATTCAGATCCGAAAAGAGCGATTCACGGCTGACGCGTGTGATCCCCGTGAGCAGTGCCTTCTGAACATATGGATTTGTCTTAAAAGAGGCATTGAACATGTTCCTCATGAATTCCGTTATTTCATTCCAATAGCCGCTCACATAGGCTTCCTGCATCGGAGTGTCGTATTCGTCAAGGAGTATTATGACCTTTTTCCCATAGTAATCACTTAACCACTTGCAAAAATATTTGATACTGTCGGAAGCAACCCCGGGATTCATATCCAATGAAATTTTTCTCCAGAATTCCAGATCTGTTTCTTCAAGATTATCCTTTATTGAAACAAATTTTGATAATAGCAGATTGATTATCCTATTGAATTTATACATCGCATCCTGATATGTCGATGACTTTATGTCCGCAAATGATATAAACAGCACCGGCCATTTCCCACATTCCTGCATCATATCAGAGTCTTTTGAAATTTCAAGCCCCTTAAATAATTCCTTACTGTTTTCCTGCCTTACAGAAAAGAACTTCTCAACAGTGCTTAGCATCAGTGTCTTTCCGAAGCGGCGGGGGCGGGTTATCAGGGTAACGTCATCATCACTTTTCCACCATTCGGAAATAAACTTTGTCTTATCTATATAAAAACTTTCCTGATCAATTATCTTCTCAAAATCCTGTATGCCAAGTCCTACGGTTTTCCTCATTACAGCTTGTCTCCCTGCCTATTATGCATTACTTCTTATCTGCTTCCTTAAACAGCTTATCAATCATATCATCATCATACGAATAACTATCCTTAAGATCCTGCCGTATATCGTCATCCGAAGCATTGTACTTTCGACTGGTTTTAATCTGTTTTATTGCATTTTCTCGCGATACTTCGGCTGTTACTTCGGCTGTTACTTCGGCTTTTACTTCGGCTTTTACTTCTGCCTTTATCTCACGTCTTATACTCATTTCTCTATCCCACTGTTTCATAAGACTCCTCGTGACCTCCGTTTTGGACTTTACCTTTGTGACGATCTCATCCAATACCTTTATATCATCGTTTTGAGCTGAGCGCTCTCCGGATACTATATATTTTAGCAGTTCCTGAACCTTTTTTCCATACGCCCTGTCTCCAAAATTCGGCTTTCGTTACAATTCAGTTGTCAGCCAATCTGCCAACTGAATTGCAACATTCGGGGCACCATTTTAAGTTTTTTGCTACGCAAAAAGGGTGCCCCTCAGCGTTGCATAAGTAATGCCTAAGCGCATCAAGAACATGCGCTAAGTCATTACTTAACTCCCACTTCATGTTCTTACGTAGCCAACAGCAAAGTGCTGGCTACTAACTGAATAGTAACCGGCTTTCCGTCTGCGTAAAGCATCTTTATAATAAATGCGGTCAAAAATTTATTTCAACGCTTAACTTAATGACATTGGTTAGTGGACTGTAATAATACCCCCCACTAAGATACAGCCTTAGTGGGGGGTATTATTCTTACTTTTTCGATACTATTTTGTACTTATAGATTTTGCGGGTTCCAAATTTGCTGTCAACTGCGTCGGCTCCGAATACGGCATAGATTTTTGCCTTTCCTCTGCCTTTTATGGTCACTTCTCCGGTCTCCTGGTCTACCGCTGCAACTGACGGCTTCGAGGAATACCATTTAGGGCTTATTGAGGTATTTCCGAGAAATTCATTTGCGCTGCGGGTCTTCCAGCTGTCTGAGTTTCCGGCTGTCACTCCGGTCACTACGAGCTTTTTCTGCTTTATGACCGGATTCTCGATAACCAGCGTGCAGCTGTCTATTGTCGCACCTGTATTTTTTTTCTTTGCCGTTATCGTGACAGTTCCGGCCTGCTTCTGGATCTTTATCACACCCTTGCGGCTTACCTTTGCAAGCTTTTTGTCTGACGTGGTGTATTTTATCTTTACACCGGACGGCAGGCTCATGAGCTTTGCTGCGTCCACCCTCTGCCTTGTCACATATCCAGCTGCTGTGGATGCACTACTGCTGTCAGACGATTCCTTTACCGGATCGGTATAGTAAAGTGCATAAGTCGAGCATCCTGTTATCTCGAAACTTATAGTTCCATCATCATTTGTAGTTGTTTCAATATATTCCGTTTCAGCTGTGCCATCATCATCTTCATGCTCACAACCGACATAAAACATCCTGTTTTCAGACTGAAGCTCTTCCGGTACCGCCATTGTTATCTTCACAGGATTGTCTTTAAATCTCTGCTTGATCTTTCCGGCAGCACTATTCCCTATCTGTTTGTAAAGGGAAATGTCAAAGAGCATTCCGAAGGATGCACCGGATACGTTTTCCTTCATTTTCTCGTCAATGTCAGAGTGGTCTGTATCATCATCTATGCCTTTTGTCTCCATGTAGATCAGGCACGATGCACCACCCTGTATGTCTTTCTGTTCATCCTCACTCAGTACTGCCTTTGCGAAATCCATATCGATGTTTTCAATCTTCCCTACCGGTGAACCGCTGCCTATCCTGGTTTCTGCCGTTACGGTTCCATTTCCTAAGTTCTCTTCAAACTTCTTTTCTGTATTTTCACCGTCATCCGCCTTCGCCATGATCTTGACTTCTCTACATTCCGGCTCAGTATCAATATGGTTGCTGTCAGCTTTTACCTTATACCATACGTAATAGGTTCCGGCTTCGGTTTTTGTAGGGATGGATGTGGTATAAAGGGATTCATCCGTCGGTGCAGTGTTCTCGGTGGTCACGGCGTAGTAGAGTGTGCCGCCCGTGGCAGTTCCGGCGGTTACAAGCTCCTGCGCAGAGCCGGTATAGGTCAAGCCCGTCTTAGCAGTCGGAGCCTTTGTAACCGTCGCAGTTTCCTTTTGTCCAAACGCTTTGATCGTAAGTTGCTGATTGTCCGAGGCCAGGCTTGTATCCGTTGCCTTTACCCGCACATAGTAGGTTCCGGGAACGAGACCTGTGATGTCGCTGCCTGTTCCAGCAGTCCAATCTGCCGCATCTGATTTCTTATACTCCATTGCAGTCGTAACGCCGGTTAGCGTTCCGTCGTTGTTGTCTGCGGTCGTGCAGTCCGTCGCGGCGGCTGTAGGCGCGTCCGGCGTTGTCTTTGCCGTCGGCGCGGTCAGCGCGATCGCGGCGTCAGCGGTCGGCGTTCCCGACACTGTGATCTGCGTGTAGCTGTCGCGGGTCACTTTTATCCCGCTAACCTCGGCAACGCTGTAATTTGTCGGGAAATAATACCCATCGTCTGCGGTATAGACCACATCTGTCATAGCTTCGGTCAGTCCGATCTGTTCTGCATCGCCAGAACCTGCGGTCTTTGTCATATTGCTGCCGAGAGTAATGGTCACGCTATGGGTAGCCGCAGGCGTAACGTAGCCATATACCTCAATCTTTTTTATGCCCTTAGACGTATACGCCAAAATGGGGGTGCCATTTACTTTCGGTGTCTTATCCTCTTCCGTGGTTTCCACTACAAATGGAGCCTCGCTGTCTGTTGCTGTACGATCTTGATCGTCATAGAATACGCATTTGGTGATGGTATATCCATCAGCAGGAGTGACAGTTGCAATAAAGCCATATCCCCACCAGCCCCAGCTAGCATTGTATGCTGAGCTCCCTCCTGCAGTATAACTGAATGAAACGGTTGCTACGTTCGATGTGCTGTAGCTGGCCTGTTCTTTGCCAGTTGCCGTAATTGTGGTTAGCAGCGTTTCGGTAGGTGCTGCATACGCCGTCAAACTCATCCCCGGCATCAGCCCGAAGACCATCGCCAGCGTGAGCAAAAAGCTCAGTAGCTTCCTTCCTAATTTTCGTTTTTTCTTCATGTGAAATCCTCCTTGAATTATTTTTTTGATATCATCGCATATAAGCTACAAATTGCTCCGCGCTTCGCGCTTTCGCAATTTTACAGGCATTCGCATTCCGCACTATCGTGCTACATGCTCATGTCCGTTGCCTTGTCTAATGAACAAATGCCCTTTCATGCAAGCATGAACTGCCCTTGTTCATTGACAAGAGCTTATACGCACAAATAAAAACCGCCTTACCTGACAGGGCATAATACCCCGTCAAGTAAGGCGGTTATCCATCACGAATATAGTATTCAGTTTCAAGCGCCTCGCTGTCGCAAGACGCAAAAAAGGGCGCAGTTAGCCTCTGCTCTGCTTGTGCAGAGCACTTAGCGAGTGCAAGCTGAAAGCGCAGCACGAGATTAGTGCGAGCCATGCACGCACACTTAATGAGAGCAATCCAACGGCGCCGCTCGAATTTAGTGAGCGGGAACTGCTCTGCTCTGCTCTGCTCTGCTCTGCTCTAAGGAGCGTAGTTCTGTTCCGCATGACTGTCAAGCCCCCTACAAAAAAATTTTGGAAATCTACAATTTTTTTATCGGCAGGCTGCCCTGTTTATTTTAGTAAAATTTCAGATTATCCTCTCTGTTCCGTATTTTATACAGTTTATCCCTGCATTACTAATACTTCCTTCCCACTGAAAGCAAATCCGTACTTAAATATCCTCTCCGACGTAACACCTGCTGTCAGGAGTTCTTCATCATAGTGCCGCTCCTCTATCTGTTTCAGCGCGGATTTTGCCGTATCTTCCAGGCTCTTTTCATCATCGAAGGCATCAAGCACCTTAAACTCCATTATGATCCCGATATCCTTTTTTACATCTTTTGGCTTCAGCATCACATCATATCGTCCATAACCGCTCTCACGGTTTGATTCAAGGATGTAATCGTCACCCAGCCCGACCATAAGTCCAAGCACGAGCCCATGATAGAATCTCTCCGGCTCTGCCTCCGAACCTGTCCTGCCTCCGTCAAAATAGCTGCAGGTTTTTAAGAGAAACTTATTCAGGAATTTGTTCATTCCCCTGACTTCGCATCTAAGCAGGGCTTTTACAAACTCATTATAAAGGGTACTCCCATTCCCCCTGAACCATCCCATGACCATTATGTTGAATATCCTTCTGATCTCATAGTTGGTCAGCCTGAGTTCGTATTCAGTCCCGCCGTACACATCCTTTTTGCTGATGATCTTTAAATATCCCGTTGCCTGTAGGAGACTCCATACTGCAACCTCATTATCCTGCATCTCGCCGTATACCAGCTGTTCATCTATCGGCGTTGTTATGCTCTCCCTTCTGAGGAGCTTTTCAAAGCTCTCCTTTATCTCAGAGTCGCCCTCCCTTACAAGCTTTGATATCATGAAATTTGAGCTTGTATTCGCCCAATAGGGTTCATACGATTTCTTTTTTAAAAAAGATATGATCGACCATGGGTTATAAATATCATCTGTATTTCCAAATTTAAATCCATCATACCATTCCTTAACATTCTCTTTCTCCGATGACAGTTCATAATTGTCGAGCGCATCAAAAACCTCTTTTTCTGTAAAGCCAAAACAGTCAGAGTACTCTTTCGAGGATGCTGTGACAACATTTATATTATTCAGATCTGAAAAGAGCGATTCCCGGCTGACACGTGTGATTCCCGTGAGCAGTGCCTTCTGTAAATAAGGATTGGTTTTTAGCGCAGAATTGAACATATTCCTTACGAATTCCGTTATCTCATCCCAATAACCGCTCACGTATGCTTCCTGCATAGGAGTATCATATTCGTCTATCAGGAGGATTACCTTACTGCCGTAATATGCACTCAGGCATTTGCAAAAATATCCGATGCAATCCGATGCAATATCCGCATTCATATCAATAGAAACCCTGTCAAAAAAGTCCCTATCCGCTTCATCAAGGCTTTCCTTAATGAACATCAGCTCCGACTTGAGCTGATTAAATATAAGGTTAAATTTTGTCAGTGCACTGGTAAAATTTTCGGATTTAACTTTTGCAAACGACACAAACAGAACCGGCCATTTCCCGCATTCCTGCATCATCTGAGGATTCTCTGAAACTTCAAGTCCCCTAAAAAGATCCTTACCGTTTCCCTGCCTTACCGAAAAGAACTTCTCAACCGTGCTCAGCATCAGTGTCTTTCCAAATCGGCGTGGACGGGTTATCAGCGTCACATCATCCTCACTGTTCCACCACTCCGTTATGAATTTTGATTTATCTATGTAAAACACATTTCTTTCCGCAATTTTTTCAAAATCCTGTATTCCAAGACCCACGGTTTTACGCATTGCGCTGTCCCTCCTGCGTACATGTCATATGATGTCATTCTGACTGTACCCACGGGCAAGCCCGTGGGGTTCTGATTGGCAAGTGTAGCTTGTAATCGTACATCATTTTCAGACTTTGGAGTTACAAGTGTAAATCTGTTTGAATCAGGACTTTTATTACCAAGTAGTCCAACGACCACATTAGCGGTAAATTTTTGCTTTTTAGCAAGGAAGTGCAGTCAATCTCCCTGATTATTAAGTTGTTAAGCTATTTTAATACCGCTGTTTAATATTTTAAGTTTATTAGCCTTAATCCAAGTGATTAGGGCTTTTTCTCTGTTGTATTGTTCCTCAAATTTTGCGTTGCATTTATTTTTATCTATATCATGTGTCATATGATCATAGCAGTATAGCAGGAACGATGAATACCAATCTCTCTGTACTTCAGTTCCATCATGTAGTTTAAACAATCTGTCGGACAGCTTCTTTTTTATATAATCATCTGCTGTATGGTCATACTGCGAAGCCCTGTAGTTGTTCGGGACTTCTATATATGTGCCACCTGTGGCTTTGAATTTCTTCTCTACATTTGACTGAAAACCTCCGGGACATCTGTTTTTTATGGATTTACCAAACCGCTTTTTCCTGTTAAATCTACCCTTGTCGTTCTTAGTGGTTTCCATGGCTCGCTTCATGAGCTTACTTGCATTTTTAGGCTCAGTAACAAATACATCTCCAAGACTCCGCAGGTGATTTACATCCTCGTTTATTGCAAGCTTTCTGTTTACAGCATTGATACGACATAATTCAGAATGTCTGGCTCTCAGTTTCTTATAATGATCTGAGTATTTCCAAGTCTTATGACCTTTCTTTACAGTACCATCATCATTGTAATTTTGTGGGTTGGTTGCTCTCCTTGACCTGTCCATAGCACGATAAAGCTGACGTTCTTTCCGTTCGGAAGTCTGTATACTATTGCCACGCTCCGAAAGGTTCTTCAACCCTACCTCTATATTAGAAGTGTAGGCAATGGTCTGAGTGCCAATATCCGCACCTATCATACCTTTGGCGTATTTATGACGGGGATTGCCATATTTATCGTATTTCGGTTTCGCCTTACCTTCAATAGTTAAGTGTAAATATACTCGGTATTTACCCCTTATCATTTTGGAAACGAGCGTGGTATAGCAAGGTCTGTATGTATCTACACAATAGGCATCTTCAATGAGTGTATTAACAGCTTTTTTATCCATAATCTCAGGTTCAGCAAGATAAGCTAAAACAGCCTTTACTTCGTCTGTTTGAAACCTGTCATCTGCCTGTATCCCGAAAGTTGTCTTTCCAAGTTTGAATTGCAATCTATTATCTTTTACGGATATAGGAATACCACGGTTTATTTGTTTTGCCCGGATACAAGGCAGTTCTCCATATTTTGAAAAATGGATGGTTTTACCATTACCATAAAGGCAATTTTCCATGCCTCGCCAAACATCTTCAGCTTTGGTTAGAGCAAAGACAGCATCGACACCATACTTTTTGCCTATTGGAATCATAGATTTTCTACAGTGATCCCATGTGACATTATAGGATTTCTGCATTTCATTAAGCTGATTAGCAAGAATTTTGCGTTTAGCTTTATCTTCTGTATTACCATACAGGGATAATAGTTTGCGATACCTCTTTGTACGAAAAAGCTGATCATAATTCTTTCTCATAAGACCAACAAGTTCATTGCCTGTCTTGCGGATTTTATCAGAAAGGACCACGATCTTAAGCATATCAGAATAAGGCATATCAGTCTCAGCTACTAAAATATGCCTGTCAGAAAGTTTATGATATTGTTTCAGAATCTTCTTGTATTCTCCATCAATCATGATTTTTCTGCTCCTCAATGTATCTAATTACCGTAGCTTCGCTTATATGCCCTGCTGTTGATACAAAATATCCTTTTGACCACAAAACGCCGCATCTTGCATAGAATTGTTTAAGCTGCGGAAATGTCCTGAATAGTTCTATTGCACTGATACTTTTAAGAGTTCTGACAACATCACATGGTGCAACAGTCTGTGGGACATCTATGAAAATATGTATATGGTCAGGCATTACTTCAAGTGCCTTAATACGATAATTATAATCATTACAGATTTTTTGAAGTATCAGCCTGAGTGTATCTTCAACATTACCTTTTAATACTGAAAATCTAAATTTAGGACACCATATAATGTGGTACTGTATCAGATATTTGCAATGCGAAGCACTATGATATTGCTCCTCACTCATTGTCCTTAACTCCTAACTGATATTTTTCCTGAATCCCCCTACGCATCAGGTCAAGAAATGTTATGGTTTCACCTTCCTCAACGGAATAAATACGTGCAAGGTTTTCCAGTTCCTTTTTCCATTCGGAAGGAATAGAAATATTGATCTGTACGTTATTACTTTTAGGTCGTGCCATCTATCTGCCCCTCCATACTTTCAATAATTCACCAGCTGTAAAATCGGGTTCCAAACTTTCTCCTCTTAAAAGATTTCTCACAAACTTTGCATCAAATTTATCGTCGGGAGCCATTGTACCTTTAGCAATCTCAAATGCATAGGAATCCATCAGTTTTACAAAAGGCTTGTTCTTTTCCATCCATTGTTCAATATGTCGCTTTTTTGCAAGATGCTCCTTGTCTTTATTCTTGTCTCTATTTTTATATGCAAAAGCGGCATATGCCTTTTGTGCTGTTTTATACCCATACCCCTGAGCATCATCAAGAACCTCACCGGTATCGGTTGACACTATACAATATCTCATTTCAAATGTGTCATATGCGGGAGAATTATTCCAAGGTTCTTCCTTGTCCACAACTGCATCATGATGTGTGGTTACTTTGTATTGTATTGGATTGCTTTGTAGGTTTTATCCATAATTTTTGTGTACCTCATGTATTCATTACATAGATTATATATTATTTCTATGTATGTGTCAAAAAGAAAACGGCTTCATCCCACAGGCGAGCCTGTGGGTTTTCGCCTACGTTAAGCTAAAATTTACTTTATAACATATATTCATTCCGGCAGCACTAAACCGTTCCGGTTCTGCCTCTGACGCATTCTTCGAGCCGTCAAAACAGCTGCCGGCTTTACGCTATTGCCTCAACCATGCTCCTGACGTAGTCTCCCACCTTTGGTGCGGCCTCGCGCCCGTACTCTCCTATCAGTCTGATTATGGCGGAGCCTACTATCGCACCATCCGAGCAGCTGCTCATCTTTTTTGCCTGCTCCGGAGTTGAAATCCCAAATCCTACAGCACACGGCAGGTCTGTTGTTTCACGTATCTTACTTACCATTGAACTTATATCTGTTTTTATTTCAGAGCGGACACCTGTTACTCCAAGGGATGAAACCACATATATAAAGCCTGATGCCTCAGCTGCGATCATTGATATCCTGTCGTCCGATGTCGGGGCTATCAGTGATATCAGGTCAAGCCCATACTTTTTGCAGACAGGGTCAAAATCATTTTTTTCCTCAAAAGGCACATCAGGAAGTATGATCCCGTCCATTCCGACCTCTGCCGATATCCTGCAGAAATCATCCATACCATACGAATATACCACATTCGCGTATGTCATAAATACCATCGGTATCGTTACCTCTTTACGGATTTCCCTTACCATATCAAAAATTTTATCCGTTGTAACCCCAGCCTCGAGAGCCTTTATATTTGCCCCCTGTATGACAGGTCCCTCTGCCGTAGGATCAGAGAACGGGATTCCAAGCTCTATCAGTGCTGCACCGTTATCAGCGCACGCCCTGATGATTTTTTTCGTCGTATCCAGATCCGGATAGCCACAGGTTATAAAAGGTATGAATGCTTTCTTATTATTAAATGCTTCTGCTATTTTACTCATATTAATACTCCTTTGACCCTGGCGAGTCTAAAAATCACACAGCATCTCCAATATAATCCACTCCGCGGTATCTGGCGATCGCAGCACAGTCCTTGTCTCCGCGACCCGATATCGTGATCACTATTATCTTATCCTTATCCATTGTCGGTGCGATCTTGATCGCATGTGCAACAGCATGGGAAGACTCTATTGCCGGGATTATCCCCTCCGTCCTGCTCAAGTATTCAAAAGCGTTTACTGCTTCATCATCTGTTACAGGCACATATTCAGCTCTTCCTATATCGTGAAGGTAGGCATGTTCCGGACCAACTCCGGGATAATCAAGTCCTGCCGAAATCGAATATACAGGAGCGATCTGACCGTATTTATCCTGGCAGAAATAAGATTTCATGCCGTGGAAAATACCTTCTCTTCCTGTTGCGATTGTTGCCGCAGTCTCAAAGGTATCTATTCCTCTTCCTGCCGCCTCACAGCCGATAAGTCTTACATCTTTATCCTCTATAAAATTGTAGAAGCTTCCGATAGCGTTGCTTCCGCCGCCAACACAGGCGATCACTGCATCAGGGAGTCTTCCCTCTTTTTCAAGCATCTGAGCCTTGATCTCCTTAGAAATAACCGCCTGGAAATCACGAACTATAGTCGGGAAAGGGTGAGGTCCCATTACAGAGCCGAGGCAATAATGAGTATCCGCAATCCTGTTGGTCCACTCTCTCATAGCCTCAGAAACCGCATCTTTAAGCGTTGCAGTTCCGGTCTTTACAGGCACTACCTTTGAGCCGAGAAGCTCCATCTTGTAAACATTGAGTGCCTGACGCTTTGTATCTTCTTCTCCCATAAAGACCACGCATTCCATACCGAAGAGCGCCGCTGCCGTTGCAGTCGCAACCCCGTGCTGACCCGCGCCGGTCTCCGCAATAAGTCTGGTCTTTCCCATCTTTTTTGCAAGAAGTGCCTGTCCCAGAACATTGTTTATCTTATGTGCTCCCGTATGGTTAAGATCTTCTCTTTTTAAGTAGATCTTTGCCCCGCCGAGATCCTTTGTCATTTTCTCTGCATAGTAGAGTCTGCTCGGACGTCCTGCATAGTCATTAAAAAGCTCTGTAAGTTCCGCATTAAATTCAGGATCATCCTTATATTTATTGTAAGCCTCTTCCAGCTCTATAACGGCGTTCATCAGCGTTTCCGGAATATACTGTCCGCCGTGCTGTCCAAAGCGTCCTTTCGAATTAGTCATAATTTTCTGCCTCCTCTTATATTTGCAGCAAATTCAATGATTTTTTTATAGTCTTTATGTTTATCCGTTTCTACTCCGGAGCTCACATCCACAGCCCAGGGTCTTACGGTCTTTACTGCGTCAGAAACATTTGACGGATCCAGTCCTCCGGCCAGGAAAAAATCTCTTTTAACATCTGCCAGCAGGCTCCAGTCAAAGCTCTCTCCGGTTCCGCCGGCTCCGTTATCCAGTAAAATATAGTCTGCCGGGGATTTTTCTGCCAAAGCTGCATCTTCACGACTTTCTATCCTGAAAGCTTTGATCAGTGGAAGCCCTGTCCTTGAACGGATTTCATCTATATAAAGCTCATCCTCGCTTCCGTGAAGCTGTATCAGATCAATTATCCCGCTTCCGGCAATCCGGCATATTTCATCAATCTCTTCATTTACAAAAACACCTACGCTTTTTATATAGGAAGAAAGTCCTTTTTTCAACTTTGCTGCTTTTTCAAAATCCACGTATCTTCGGCTTTTCGGATAAAACATAAATCCGGCGAAATCCACTTTTGCCTCATTTACTGCCCTGATGTCATCCTCTACCATCAGACCGCAGATCTTAATCTTTGTGTCCGTCATATTCCTTTAAGCTCCGCAAGCATCTTCGCTTTATCCTCCGCTCTCATCAGACTCTCTCCGATCAGAACTCCGCTTACTTTATTGTCCTCAAGGATCTTTACGTCAGCCCTGCTCTTTATTCCGCTTTCTGCTACGAATAATATGTCCTCAGATACAAGCTTTCTTAAGGCGATAGAATTATTTACATCTACGGTGAAATCCTTTAAGTTGCGATTATTAACACCTATAACCCTCGCTCCGCAATCTCTCGCCATCAGCACTTCGTTTTCGTCATGAGCCTCTACCAGCGCCGAAAGTCCGAGCCCATCCGCCAGGTCCATGTAGTGTGCAAGTCTGTCGTGATCAAGTATCGCACAGATAAAAAGTACCGCTGAAGCGCCCAGCGCTTTTGCCTCGTAGATCATATACTCATCAACCGTAAAATCCTTACGCAGCACCGGAATCTTCACCTGAGCTGCGATCTCTTTCAGATAATCATTGCTGCCGAGAAACCATTTAGGCTCCGTAAGCACCGATATCGCAGATGCTCCGGCCGCTTCATAATCCTTTGCGATCTGCAGATAGGGAAAATCCTCTGCAATAAGCCCTTTCGAAGGGGAAGCCTTTTTACACTCACATATAAAATGGATTCCCTCTCCGGTCAGTGCCTTCTCAAATGCAAATTCTTCTCTTTCTTCCGCAGCAAAAGCTCTTTCCATCATTTCCTCAAGAGGAACCTCTTTTTTTGCCGCTGCAACACGTTCTTCTGCATGTGCCGCAAGTTTTTCCAATATATCTGCTGCCATTTATAAATTCACCTCTAAAAATTCTTGTCATCCGCCTTGATCTGGTCAGATACAAAATCATGCACTCAGGCTGACCTGTTCATTGGAAGCCTTCGCAAAAGCCTCGAGCTTTGCAAGTGCCGAGCCGTTATCAATAAGTTCTGCAGCCTTCTTGACGCCGTCTGCAAAGGTCTCTGCTTTACCGCCGATATAGATTGCAGCTCCGGCATTCATGAGAACCGTCTCTCTCTTAGGTCCTGTGATCTTCCCTTCAAGGATTCCTCTTGTTATAGCCGCATTTTCCTCCGGTGCTCCGCCAACCAGATCTTCCTTTGAACATCTTTTGAAACCGAAATCCTCCGGACAGATCTCATAAGTTTTATACCATCCGTCCTTGAGCTCACAGACCTTTGTCGGGGCACTCATGCTGATCTCATCCAGCTTATCGGTGCCGTATACTACCATTCCCCTCTTTACACCAAGGCTTGAGATAACACTGGCAAGAGGCTCTGCAAGATATCCGTCATATACACCAAGAAGCATGTATTTAGGCTTTGCAGGATTTGTGATAGGTCCTAAAATATTAAAAACCGTTCTTACACCAAGTTCTTTTCTGATAGCGCCTACATATTTCATTGAGGTATGATACTTCTGTGCAAAAAGGAAACACATTCCGGGATCCGCTAAAAGCTTTTTACAAAGTTCGGGTTCCTGATTGATATTTACGCCCAGTGCCTCAAGGCAGTCTGCCGTGCCGGATTTTGAAGATGCTGCTCTGTTTCCATGTTTTGCAACTTTGATTCCCGCTGCCGCAATAACAAACGCAGAAGTCGTGGAAATATTAAAACTGCTGGCATGGTCTCCGCCTGTTCCGACGATTTCAAGTACATCCATTCCATGATCAAGTTTAACAGCCTTTTCTCTCATGGCTGCTGCACATCCTGAAATCTCATCTACCGTCTCAGCCTTGGCGCTTTTTGTGGAAAGCGCTGCCAGAAATGCCGCATTCTGAGTCTGGCTTGTCTCGCCGCTCATAATCTCGCTCATTACCTGATAAGCTTCATCATAGGTCAAATCTTCTTTATTAACGATCTTCATAATAGCTTCTTTAATCATGTCAACACTCTCCTTATTAATCTTATTTACAAATAATTTTTATAAAATTCTCAAGCATTTTTGAACCTTCCGGTGTAAGTATTGATTCCGGATGAAACTGAAGTCCGTAGGTCGGGAAGCTCTCATGCTCTATCGCCATTACTTCGCCATCATCGGTTCTTGCTGTTATCTTAAGTTCTTTCGGAATGGTCTCCTCCACCGCTGCCAGCGAGTGATATCTGCCGATTTTTGTCTTTTTATCAAATCCCTTAAATATTGCAGATTCCGTGTCCAGCTCAGCAATCGACTGCTTACCATGCATAAGCTCTTTAGCATAAGATACCGTAGCCCCGAAAGCCTTGCATATTGCCTGATGTCCGAGGCAAACGCCCAGGATCGGAACCTTTCCTGAAAGCTTTTTAGCCGTCTCTACACATATTCCAGCGTCCTCCGGCCTTCCGGGACCCGGCGATAAAATAATCCCCGCCGGATTCATTGCTTCTATTTCTTCAACGCTTAGAGCGTCATTTCTTATTACTTTTATATCTGGTTCGAGCTCGCCCACCATTTGAAAAAGGTTATAGGAAAAGCTGTCGTAATTATCTATGAGAACTATCATATGCACTCACCTTTCCCGGCTTCCTCAAGGGCTTTGACCACCGCTGCCGCCTTATTAATGCACTCCTGGTACTCTTTTTCGGGAACCGAGTCTGCAACGATCCCGGCGCCGCTCCTTACAAATACCTTGCCGTTTTTCTTATATGCAAGCCGGATTCCTATGCAGGTATCGAGGTTTCCGGTAAAGCTTAAATATCCAAAGGCTCCTCCGTAAATTCCTCTCTTACAGTCCTCCATGTCGTTTATTAACTGGCAGGCCTTTATTTTAGGCGCTCCACTCAAAGTTCCTGCCGGAAGCACTGCATTTATTGCGTCCATCGCATCTGCATCATCTCTGATCTCTCCTCTTACCGTGGAGCCGATATGCATGACGTGTGAATAACGCTGTATCGCATAAGCCTCTTCAACCTTTACGCTTCCGAATTTACTTATCTTACCGATATCATTTCTTCCGAGATCCACGAGCATACTGTGTTCTGCAATTTCCTTAGGATCCGCAAGAAGCTCTTTTTCCAATGCTTCGTCCTCTTCCTTTGTCTTCCCTCTTGGTCTTGTTCCTGCAAGCGGGAAGGTATGGAGAATTCCGTCCTCAAGCTTTACAAGGGTTTCCGGAGAAGCTCCCGCCGTCTCCATATCATTTCCGGAGAAATAAAACATATAGGGCGAAGGATTAAGTGTCCTCAAAATCCTGTAGCTGTCTAGAAGACTTCCTTCAAAATCAGCTTCAAGTCTGTTTGAAAGGACTATCTGGAAAATATCGCCTTCTTTAATATGTTCCTTGGCCTTATTGACCATGTTGCAGTAGGCTTCTTTATCAAAAAGCGATTTTACCTCGCTTTTAAGTTTGCCGTAACTATTCTTTATCGGACTTCCGGAAATGATCAGTTCCTTCATTTCCTCAAGTTCAAGAACCGCCTTGTTATAATTGCTCTCATAATTATCAAGCTTGATATTTACCATAAGGATTATCTTCTGCCTGTAATTGTCAAAAGCTATCAGTTTGTCAAAAAGCATCAGATCGAGATCGTTAAAGCCCTCATCATCCTTTGCATCAAGTCTCAAACTTGGCTCTGCATATTTTATATAATCATATGCAAAATAACCTACGAGGCCACCTGTAAACGGCGGAAGGTAATCAACCTTGGGACTTTTATGCTCAGCTAATATCTGCCTTATCGCATCCTCCGGCCTGTCGGTCTTCATCCTCAGATCACCCGTGCTGAGTTCCCCGGCTCTGCAGGTCAGGAGAAGCTTCGGATCGAATCCAAGGAAAGTATAGCGTCCCCATCGTTCATGTGCCTCCGCTGACTCAAGCATAAAGCAGTGTGCAGAAACGTTTTTCAGTATCTTAAGGACTTCTATCGGAGTCCTCAGATCTGAGAGCAGTTCAGCGCTCACCGGAAAAGTTTTGTATTTTCCTTCTTCAGCAACTGTCCTTACTTCTTCCAAAGACGGTCTTACCATGAATTCTCTCCTTTCTTTTAAAACAATAAGCCCCCGGCAGAAACTGAATATCAGCTTCTGCCGGGGGCGAATAATCTTCTTATAAATTACCCGCGGTGCCACCCCGCTTATGTGTATAGAAACACATATCTTTTCAGAGATACCATCATATCTCCTGCATCTTACGCGTGCATCACGTCACAGAATACTAAGCTTAAAAGCCTTTGACTGTGCCCTCAGCGGTCCATTTAATGAAGTATCCTTCGCTCCCTTCTCAGCTCCCGGGAACTCTCTGTAAATGTCGTTTCAACATTTTTATCTCCGCATCAACGGTTTTTTGTATTTGTTTTTTTATTTGTCCATTATATTATCACGCGTCTTTTTTTAAGTCAACCCTTTAACGTGATAAAGTTTTAAAAAATCAATTCTATGACAAAATCCATCAAAATCATGCGCTGTAGCCATTTACCGTAAACATCGGCTTGATCACGACTACTTCGTCATATTCTTTCTGAGTCACCGTAACCGACGGATTCAGTGCCTTCAGATCTGTCTTGACTATCTCCAGGGCTTCTCCAACCTTTTCGGTCCTTCCTTCCCTGATGACCCTTATCATCCTCTCTATAACGACCGGATGTGCATAAGCCGCAGGAATGGGGAAGTCCTTTATCCCCGATACATATTTTTCCATTTCATCAAGTGAATTCCTATAGCAGTCATCGCCGTACTTTTTGTTATTTCTTCCCGACGGAAGCACATTTGCTGATACTATAAAGAAAATAAAGGCAAAGCCAGCGAGTACATATACCCCTCCGGTCTTAAACCCCTGCTCTGCAACCATTTTAATGCCAAACATGGCACAAATGACTGCTGCCGCAAAAATAGCCAGCGCAAATATCCGGTAAGTCGGATTGATCGCATCTAGCGTACGTTTCTGCTTAGCATCATGAGCAAGCCTGATACTGAGCTCACCTTTCTTCTCCATGACTTTTTCTGCACTCTTAAGGAGTTCTACCGACTTTTCTGCCTCGGGCGAAAGGTTCTTTAAATACCTTGCTTCCTCGGCTTTTCTCGCCTCTTCCAGCCGTTTTTCCGCCTCTTTCGAATGAACCGGCATTTCAGGAAAACGCTGGTGTATCTTTTCTAAAATGATGTCTACATCTTCTTCATATTTAAAATTGCAGGATTTTTCACTTCCGTCTTTAAATTTGACCACAAGATAGGGTATCGAAGCAAAAAGGCCCTTTCCACTGAAACCGCCCTTGCTCATCGCTATACGCTTAAAGACCCTCTCTATCCTCGTAAATTCTGCATAATAGACCCTGTCAAAGAAAAAGCTGTTCATGTAAAAAGCCTTCTCTCCTATCCCACAGGGACCGATCTTTATGCATTTCTTCTTATCTTCCTTGAGCTCCTCTCCAGCGAGCTCCGATGATGCCAGCGCAATTGGTCTTATAAGCATAATTTTCCTCCAAAAGAATGAGCCCCGGGGACGTACTTTAGGGCTCATTTTGTGAAAAAATGAGCCCTGAAGTACGTCCCCAGGGCTCATCAGATCAAGCTTTGCTCAATCCGGGTTTTTTATTATTTGCGTGTTTCTTTGTAGCACTAATGAACATAGCAAGGAAAGCCGCTGCTACAATAATGCCTGCAGGATAAGCCACCATGGTATTGTTCTTAAGTGCAGGAATAAGTCCCAGACACTCCGGAGCCATTACAAAATATGTGATCGAAACAGCACTCATAAATGTTGCCGGAACTACAGTGATCCAGTAATTTCTTTTCTCAACAAAGAGATACATGGATGCTGACCAAAGAACTATCATTGCAAGAGTCTGGTTTGTCCAGCTGAAATATCTCCAAATCACAGAATAATCAATAAATCCGAAGGTATTTCCAAATCCAAGTACTGCACCGACACCAAGAAGCGGTACGCAGAGCTTCAGCCTGTTAAGAGCCTTATCCTGATCGATCTTAAACCAGTCAGCGATCGTAAGCCTTGCCGAACGGAATGCCGTATCACCTGAAGTTATCGGGCAGGCAACCACACCGAGCATTGCAAGTATAACTCCGACATGTCCCATGGTTTTCGAGCAGATCTCATATACGGTGGTCGAATTTCCACCGCCTGCAGCCAAAAGACCTTCGCCGCCATAAATTGCGCATCCGGCAGCCGCCCATACCAAAGCGATGATACCTTCTGCGACCATTGCTCCATAAAATACGAAATGTCCCTGTTTCTCACTCTTTAAGCATCTTGCCATAAGAGGTGACTGGGTTGAATGGAAACCTGAAATCGCACCGCAGGCAACCGTTATGAACATGAATGACCATATAGGTGTTCCCGATGGATGCATGTTTCCAAAGTTATTCCAGAGTTCGGGTATCGTATATCCGCCGATGATAGTACCAAAAGCAACTCCAACAGCCATTATGATAAGGCATATTCCGAACACGGGATAAATACGGCCTATTATTTTATCAATGGAAACAAAAGTAGCAATGAAATAATATGCAATGATAATGGCAAGCCAGAGAGGTGTCATAGTAATGATACCTGTAACGCCGCTGTTTTTCAGCAGTACGACTATCAGCCCTGCAGGACCCACGGCAAAAACTGTACCGACCATAACGAGCAGGACAACCGAGAATACCCTCATTATATTCTTCATGGTCTCACCCAGATAATTTCCGGTGACTTCAGCAATGGACGCTCCATTTGATCTTTCCGAAAGCATTCCGGAGAAGTAATCGTGAACACCTCCTGCAAAAATAGTACCAAATGTGATCCAAAGAAATACTACCGGCCCCCATTCCGCACCTGTCAGCGCGCCAAAGATAGGTCCAAGTCCGGCAATATTTAAGAGCTGTACGAGAAAGAGCTTCCACTGCGGCATTACCACATAGTCAACTCCGTCGTTGATAGCTACCGCCGGGGTCTCCCTGTCATCCGGCCCAAAAGTACTCTCCACAAATTTACCGTAAGTAAAGTAACCGGCAATTAGAATAAACAGACAAATAAAAAAGCTAATCATAATATCATCCCTTTCTTTTCATGTCAGTTTTCACAACCGATATACACCACGGAACAATATAATCAGCAGTATTGAGACTGTAAATCCGTTTACATTTGCTGTTAATTATACAGTCCTTACATTCTCCTGTATTTTGACCGCGCGCCAGACAAAATACAACAGAATTAATAATTACACCTTGATTATAGTCCGCATTTTCGTCAAATTCAACATATATTGACTTTTTTTATCAAATAAATTGTCTTCAAATCAAGCAATTTGCAAACAGCGATTTTCAGTCATATTAAATCAATTATTCTTGATTAATATTAATATTCAGGCAGTGATCATAACTAGCTTTTATCCCGTCTCAGACAAATGTGCAAATACAACAAAAAAGGTGTATAATAGATAAATTGACCAGTTAATTTAATAAACACAGTCATACTTCAGGCAAGGCTCTTATCATCTACGAATCCCGCCTGTAAAAATACAAAGAAAATTCAACATAAAATACAGAGGTAATCATAATTATGGAAAAGTTCGATCTAAATAAAAAAATACATGTGCATTTCATAGGAATTGGCGGCATCTCGATGAGCGGTCTTGCAGAACTCCTTCTTTCTAAAGGTTTCGAAGTAAGTGGTTCTGACGGGAAAAAGAGTGAAATGGTTGAAAAGCTCATTTCACTCGGAGCTGATGTAAAAATCCCCCAGGCAGCCGACAATATAAAAGAAGGCACAGGACTTGTTGTATATACCGCCGCAATTCACGATGACAATCCGGAGCTTATAGCAGCAAGAAATTCCGGCATTCCAACAGTAAGCCGCGCAGATTTCTTAGGTGCAGTAATGCAGAATTACGAGCTTCCCGTTTCCGTTGCAGGAACACACGGAAAAACTACAACAACATCTATGATCTCCGAAGTTCTTCTCGGAAGTGAAAAAAATCCTACTATTTCAGTCGGAGGCATGCTCCCTTCGATCGGCGGAAATTTCCGTGTCGGCGGTAATAAATTCTTCGTAACAGAAGCCTGCGAATACACCAACAGCTTCCTTTCGTTTTACCAGAAGATCGCCGTTATCCTCAATATTGATGCGGATCACCTCGACTTTTTCAAGGATTTAGACGATATCCGTTCATCCTTCCATAAATTCGCTTCTTCAGTACCGGAAGACGGATGTCTCGTTATCAACGGCGATATTGACAAGGTAGGCGAATTCAGCTCAGACCTTAAATGCAAGGTAATAACCTACGGCCACAAGGAAACTTCAGAATATTATCCAACAGATATACGTTTTGATGGTTTTGCACATGCTTCCTATACCCTTAACAAGGGAAGCGAGGTCATCGGAACAATCGAACTTTCTGTTCCCGGCAAACACAATATATATAATTCAATGGCAGCTTATATCTCCTGCAGTCTTTTAGGACTTTCATATGATGAGATCGCACCTCTCCTCAAGAATTATCACGGAACAGACCGTCGTTTCCAGAAAAAGGGAGAGTTCCACGGCGTGACTGTGATCGACGATTACGCTCATCATCCGACCGAGATCGCTGCAACGATTGATGCCGCTAAGCACTGTCCTCACCGCACGATCTGGATCGTATTCCAGCCGCATACCTATTCCCGTACAAAGGCACTCTTCAATGAATTTGCCGATGTACTTGCAACCGCTGACAAACTTATCATAGCTGACATCTATGCTGCCAGAGAGACCGACAATCTCGGAATAAGCTCTAAAATGCTGGCTGCAGAGATCAGAAAACGCGGCGGTGATGCTTATCATTTCGACTCATTTTTAGAAATCGAAAAATTTTTACAGCAAAATTGTATCAACGGTGACTTGTTGATAACTATGGGTGCCGGAGATGTCTATAAAATTGGGGAAGACCTGCTGAGCTGTTAACTTATCCACATTATCCACATTTTGATGTGAAAAACTTTTCACATCAGGGTGTGGATTTTTTAGTCCTCAAAAATCTGACTTTGCAATAGATATCCACATTATCCACATTATCCACAAAAACCTTTAAACGCCCATTTTACGCGGTTTTACAGGCTTTTTGACATTGTAATTTGTGGAAAGCTTATGCTATAATTGGAACCGTTCAAACAGATTTTTGATTTACTAATATAGGAGAAATAACTGACGTGAATAAGATTACACTCTATGAGAAAAGCAACAGCTCAACAACCGCAGTATCAAACAGTTTCATCGATTTTTATTTAAAAGATGCAAACGAAGCTCAGATTAAAGTATATCTTTATCTTCTTCGCAACGCTGTTGGCACAAGACCTGTTTCAGTCGCAGACATGGCTGATCTTTTCAATTTCACAGAGCGTGATATCGTCCGTTCGCTTGAATACTGGGGAAAGACAACTCTTCTGGACCTGGATTATGATGAAAATCATACAATAAGAGGCATTTGCCTTAATTCCTCTCCGGAAAACCCCGTTTCCCAGCCTGCAAAGCTCTATAATGTTAAAGAGACTGCCAAGGAAGAAGCACCGTCAGTTCAGGAAAACCCGGCTCCTGCAGCAGAAAGCGAAAGCAGCGACCAGGAAGTTACACGACATTTTTATCCGAGAGCAAAGATAGAGGAATTTAAGAACCGTGAAGATGTCAGTGAACTCACCTTCATGGCAGAGCGTTATTTCAAGCGTCCCCTGACTAATTCAGATATAAATTCACTTTTATACATATATGATAATCTTCAGTTCCCGGTAGACCTGATCGGCTACCTTGTGGACTACTGCATCAACTCAGGTCACCTCAATATGCATTATATTGAAAAGACCGCCATAAACTGGCATGAGGAAGGCATCCGTGATCTGACCTCGGCAAGAGCTATCACAGGCAGCGCCAACAAGGAGTATTATGCTGTTCTCAAGGCTTTCGGTCTCAACGGCCGCAACCCGGTAAAGAACGAAATCGACTATATCCGTCGCTGGCGTACAGATTTTGGCTTCAACATGGAGATCATCATAGAAGCAGTAAACCGCACCATGCAGAATATCTCACGCCCGAGCTTCAAATATGCCGACAAGATCCTTTCCGAATGGAAACGCAGAAGTGTTAAGGGACTTCCGGATATTGAAAAGCTTGATGCAGAACACAGTATCGAAAGAAATAAAAGAGCCGGTGTTCCACAGCAGAACATCCAGCCCGATAAGTTCCACAATTTTGCTGAACGTACCTATGACTATGGCTCACTTGAGCAGAAACTGAGGAAGAACTAAATGGCTGTCAGTGAAAACCAGTTCAAACAGATCCTTGATGACTATGAGCGCAGACGTTCAAAAAATATCGAGGCAGCGCGCGCACGCAAGGCTGAATTATATGCGCACATCCCTACTCTTAAGGAGATCGATGACAAAATTGCGGATATATCCCTTAACGCGGCGAGAGATTACATAAACGGTTCCGACAGTGCTTTTGACTATCTGAGCGCAGATATCGAGAGCCTTTCCAGAAAAAAAGCTGCCCTCATCCGTGAAAACGGATATGACGAAAACTATGCCGCAGTCCGCTACACCTGTAAAGACTGCGAGGATACCGGCTATATCAACGGAAAGCGCTGCCACTGTCTTACCCAGCGGCTCATCAACACCCTTTATGCCCAGTCAAACATAATGGGACGTCTCGAGCATGACAATTTTGACAATTTCGATTTTAATGTTTATTCACCGGATAAACGCGAATCGATGCACGCTGTATACAATGCAGCCATAAAATTCATCGAAACATTTGCAAATTCGTATCACAATATGTTATTCTTAGGTAGCGTTGGTAGTGGAAAAACATACATGTCCAGCTGCATCGCCGGAGAATTGATGAACAGAGGATTTTCAGTCCTTTATTTCACAGCTTTCCAGCTATTTGAACTTATTGGAAATTATATTTTCAATAAAGACAAAGGCGACAGGACAAAGGCAGAAATATATGAAAGCATTTTTGATTCGGATCTGCTGATCATAGATGATCTTGGAACCGAAACCCACAGCTCGTTTGTCAACACACAGCTTTTCTATATTTTGAACGAAAGAGATATCCGCAGACATTCAACGCTTATATCCAGCAACCTCTCCATAGGGAGTCTGCAGACGACCTATTCGGAGCGCTCAAGTTCAAGAATACTGAGCGGCTATGATCTTTACATGTTTGAAAGTTCTGATATCAGGTTACGAGACAAAATTTGAAGGATTTTGATTTTAAGAGGAGTATTTTCCAGGGGCGTAGCTTAAAGTTTTTATTATCTTTACTGTGAAAGGCAGGAATTTTTAAGATGGCATTACACGAAGGAAAACGTAAACTCGAGAGCATACCCGTAGGCAAGCTCGGTGTTATAGCATTATCCAGCTGCGAGGATCTTGGAAAAAGAGTCGACAAATTTCTTGTTGACTGGCGTACAGAGCGAGAGAACGAGCATAAGAACACATTAGCTTTCGCCGGATATCAGAGAGATTCATATCTTATCAATACTAAAATTTCCAGATTTGGCACAGGCGAAGCAAAAGGTACAGTTCTTGAATCCATACGTGGAATGGATCTCTTCCTTCTCGTTGATGTTTGCAATTATTCCAAAACATATAAAGTTTGCGGCAAGGAGAATCACATGTCTCCCGATGATCACTATCAGGATCTTAAGAGGATCATCGCAGCCCTCGGCGGTAAGGCAAGACGTATCAGTGTTATAATGCCTTTCCTTTACGAAGGACGTCAGCACCGCAAGAGCTCAAGAGAGTCACTTGACTGTGCACTTGCACTTCAGGAGCTCGTAGGAATGGGCGTTGACAATATCCTTACATTTGATGCACACGATGCACGTGTGCAGAATGCGATCCCGCTCAACGGTTTTGATTCCATTCAGCCTGCATACCAGTTCATGAAGGGACTTCTTTACAATATTAAAGACCTTCAGATCGATGCAGAGCACATGATGGTTATCAGCCCGGATGAAGGTGGAATGAACCGTGCAATTTATCTTGCAAACGTTCTCGGTCTTGATATGGGAATGTTCTACAAGCGTCGCGATTATACAACAGTTGTAGACGGCAAGAATCCTATCGTTGCTCACGAATTCCTCGGAAGCAATGTAGCAGGAAAAGATGTTATCGTCGTTGACGATATGATCTCCTCAGGAGAAAGCATCCTCGATGTTGCAACCGAACTCAAGAACAGAAAGGCAAACAGAGTATTCCTTCTTTCTACTTTCGGTCTTTTCACAAACGGACTTGATGTATTTGATGACGCTTATGAAAAGGGAATCTTCGATAAAGTTCTTACGACAAATGCCGTTTACCAGCCTCAGGAGCTCTTAGAGCGTGATTACTATATTTCCTGCGATATCAGTAAATATATTGCATTCCTTATCGATACATTAAATCATGACTCATCCATCAGTGATCTCCTGAATCCTAACGGACGTATCCAGCGTCTTGTTGCCCGTTATAAGAACGGACTTATCTGATAGAACAAAATAAATAATTTTTAATCATAAGAAAAAAGCCATTAAGACGGATCGATCGTCTTAATGGCTTTTTTGTTCTGTTATTATTTTCTCTCAGAAAAATGATCCATAAATGCCTTTGTCTTTGCAAAAATATCACCGCCGTAAACTGCTGAGCCGGCAACGATAACATTTGCTCCCGCATCGAGCACTACGTCCACGTTGTCAAGCTTGATACCGCCGTCTACTTCGATATCCATATCTATTCCCGCATCGTCAAAAATTTTACGTGCCTGTCTTATCTTTTCTGTCGAGGACTCAATATAGCCCTGGCCGCCAAATCCCGGTTCCACAGTCATTATAAGAAGCATATCAATGTCATTGATAAATGGTCTTATGACTTCGATCGGTGTAGCAGGCTTTACAGTAAGGCCAACTTTTTTACCTTTTGATCTGATCAGACGGATACATTCATTTACATCTTCTGTTGCTTCATAATGAAAAGTAATGATGTCCGCACCTGCGTCAGCAAATTTTTCAATATAACGCTCAGGCTTCTCTATCATGAGGTGTACATCGAAAACCCTGTCTGAAGCAGGACGAATGCTTTGTATAACGGGAATTCCCAATGAAATATTCGGAACGAAATTCCCATCCATTACATCTATGTGCGCATACTGCGCACCGGACTTTGCTGTTTCAGCAATGTCGGCGCCCAGATGTGCGAAATCTGCCGATAAAATCGACGGAGCAAAAATTATCTCTCTCATTTGCCTAAGAATTCCTTTACCTTAGCTGAGATTCCCTTGGAATCAAGGCCATATTTCTCAAGAAGAGCAACAGCCGGGCCTGACTCGCCGAATGTATCATAAACACCGATTCTCTTCATAGGTGTAGGTGCATTCTCTGCAAGAACTTCAGCAACTGCACTTCCGAGACCGCCGATCACTGAATGCTCCTCAACCGTAACAACCTTGCCGGTCTTCTTAGCAGACTTAAGAATGATGTCAGCGTCAAGAGGCTTGATAGTATGGATATTGATAACCTCAGCGCTGATGCCTTCAGCCTCGAGTGCCTTTGCAGCCTCGATAGACTCATTAACTTCAAGACCTGTAGCAACGATGGTTACGTCTGTGCCTTCCTTAACAAGAACACCCTTGCCGATCTCAAACTTATATGTAGCCTCATCATTAAATACCGGAACTGCAAGACGGCCAAATCTTAAGTAAACAGGGCCTTCGAACTCATAAGCAGCTTTAACTGCAGCTCTTGCCTCGACATCATCTGCAGGGCAGATAATTGTCATGCCGGGGATAGTTCTCATAAGAGCGATATCCTCGTTGCACTGATGTGTAGCGCCGTCTTCACCTACAGAGATACCTGCATGTGTAGCACCGATCTTAACATTGAGGTGAGGATAACCGATAGAGTTTCTAACCTGCTCAAAAGAACGTCCTGCTGCAAACATGGCAAAGGTTGAGATAAAAGGAACCTTGCCTGTTGTAGCGATACCTGCTGCAATGCCAGTCATGTTTGACTCAGCGATACCACAGTCAAAGAAACGCTCCGGAAAAGCCTTCTTGAATACGCCGGTTTTTGTTGCCGCAGCAAGATCTGCGTCAAGAACGACGAGATTGTCATGCTCTTTTCCGAGTTCTACGAGGGCATTACCATAGCTCTCTCTTGTTGCAATTTTCTTTACGTCAGCCATTATTTTAAGCCCTCCTCTAATTTATTAAGTTCATCCATTGCCTGCTCAAACTCTGCATCGTTAGGTGCCTTACCATGCCAGCCTACCTGACCTTCCATGTAAGAAACGCCCTTGCCCTTCAGGGTCTTCATAACGATAACCGAAGGCATGCCCTTTGTTTCCTTAGCTTCCTTAAATGCTGCACGAAGCTGTTCGAAATCATTTCCGTCAGCTACATTGATAACATGGAAATTGAAAGCTTCGAATTTCTTATCAATAGGATAAGGTGTATTTACTTCGTCAACAGGTCCGTCGATCTGAAGACCGTTGTTATCAACGATAACGCAGAGATTATCAAGCTTCTTTGCTCCTGCGAACATAGATGCTTCCCAAACCTGGCCTTCACCAAGCTCACCATCTCCGAGAAGCGTGTATACTCTGTAGCTGTCGTTGGAGATCTTAGCTGAAAGAGCCATTCCAACTGCGGCAGAGATACCCTGTCCAAGTGAACCACTGGACATGTCTACGCCCGGTGTGTGCTGAATGCAGGGATGTCCCTGAAGGTGTGAACCAATGTGGCGAAGTGTCTCAAGATCTTCTTTAGGGAAATATCCTCTTTCTGCAAGTGTTGCATAAAGACCGGGTGCTGTATGGCCCTTAGAAAGAACGAAACGATCTCTGTCTGCCTTTTTAGGATCCTTAGGATCTATATTCATCTCTTCAAAATAGAGATATGTAAAAGCCTCTGTTGCTGAAAGTGATCCACCGGGATGTCCCGATTTTGCAGCATGAGTTCCGACAATTATGCCTTTGCGGATCTCAACAGCGTGTTTTTTCAATTCCAAGTCTGTCATCTTTTTTCTCCTCTAATCAATCTGCTTATTTACCTTGTCCATAATATGCATTAGCGCCGTGTTTTCTATAGTAATGCTTATCCTGAAGATACTGCGGCGCAGGACTAACCTTAGGGTTGATGGTCTCAGTTCTAAGAGCCATCTTAGCAACCTCCTCGAGAACTACTGCACTGTGAACAGCATCAACGCCGTCTTTGCCCCAGCAGAAAGGTCCGTGGTTCTTGCAAAGGCATGCTGAAACAGCTTCATAGTCAATATTGAGTCTCTTAAACTCGTTAACGATCAAATGACCGGTATTCTCTTCATAAGCTTCCTCAACCTCTTCAGGATTAAGACATCTGAGGCAGGGAACCTCTCCATAATAGTAATCTGCGTGAGTTGTACCATAGCACGGAATGCTGCGTCCTGCCTGAGCCCAGCTGGTCGCAAAAGGTGAATGTGTATGAACAACGCCGCCTATATTCTTAAAAGCCTTGTAAAGCTCAACATGAGTAGCTGTATCAGATGACGGATTGTAATCGCCCTCAACTACCTTACCGTTAAGATCTACAATAACCATATCCTCTGCCTTTAACTTCTCATACTCAACACCGCTCGGCTTGATAGCGAAAAGTCCTGACTCTCTGTCAATGGCACTTACATTCCCCCATGTAAATGTAACCAGTCCATACTTAGGCAGAAGCATGTTTGCCTCATAAACTTTTTTCTTTAACTCTTCTAACATCAGTAAATAACTTCTCCTTTCCCTACACTACATTTATATAAGTTTAAATGCTGACTCCCTCAATTTTATCTCTCAGGAAACGATTTGCCTCGGAAATTGTCTTCATATAGTCCTGTCCCTGCTGGTACCAGAACTCTCCCGTAAATATACGAACACCCATCTTAAGTGCAGCAGCGATGCAGTTTTCATACTAGGTATGTCCGCCGCAGCCAAAATTCATATCTCTGTAAACACCAGGTTTTGTTTCTTTAAGATGTACTGCAAAAATATGTCCTTTGCCCTTTTCCATGTCCTCTACAACATTTGTATTGTAAAGTACAGATGCATTCTTAAGATTTCCTATATCGGGATAAACGCCAAGATACGGTGAATTTACAGCATTTACGTACTCCATTGACTTCTCAACGGTATCCATAAAAGGTGTCTCCATAGTCTCAAAAGCAAGGATAACGCCCCATCTTGCCGCATAATCCGTGGCCTTCTGAAGATTTTCCAGGAACCATTTTCTCGTATCCGAGTCTCCTTCTTCATAGTATACATCATATCCGGCTAATTGGATAATAGAAATTCCAACATTGCAAGAAAGATGTATTGCTTTTTCCATAATTTCCATCGAATGTTGTCTTTTTTCGACATCATGTGATCCAAATGGGTATTTTCTATGACCGGATAAACACATCGTACGTATCGGAATTCCCACTGATTTCGACAAAGTGGCAAGTTCTCTCTGTTCAGCAGCCGACCAGTCAAGCCTCTTTAAGCGTTCATCAGACTCATCAATGCTGATCTCAAGTCTGTCAAAGCCGCATTCTCCGGCGATCTGAAGCATTCTGTTAAATCCAAGTCCGGCCGGGATGGCCTTTTCATAAAGTCCAAGTGAATAATTCATATGATTCCTCCTTATTTATTAAAATGCTGTTACTGTTCACACGCTTTCAGCGTGCTCCAGTAACGGGTTTTGCCATTTAAGATTGCCCCCTCTGTGTGGCATATACTAAGCTCAGCTTTGCTTCGCTAAGTATTATGCGCATACGGCAATGGGCAAAACCCAGTGTTCAGTCAGAGTTATTGTGGCATAACTGCGCACACATATTTCACTTAGTGCTTCAGCACTTAGTGAAATAGCGTACAGAGTAGCGGAGTGCGCAGTTTGCCTGTGAACAGTAACAAAATGCTGACTTATTTATCAAAATTCCAGTCATCTTAGTTTACATAATCATAGTTCCAACAATCCCGTAAAGAGCAAAAGCAAACATTATAACAGAAGCTGCTGCCAGCGCCGGATGTGCTCTGTTCTGAACTACCGCCCCAGTCTCCGGATCACGATAAACAGCTACTTCTCCTCCTATTTTAAAAGCCGATTTCATACTCGACTGGTTCTTTCCTATAAAATCCCTGAGCACACCATCTGCTTCATAGGCGATCACAGGGTACCAGTTTTTCGGTGCGATCATATGACGTTTATCCCTATCTGTCTGAAAAAGTACAACATCCTGAATTTTACCTTCAATTTTCTCCAGCTTTCTTTTATGATCCTTGTACCATACAGAAAAGATCGCAATGCTCAAGGCTATAAGTACAGCTCCCATATCATATGAAGCTGTCTTTTCTCCAAAAACTGTCACGAGCTTAGGCTCCGCCACAACGAATATACCGGCGATCAGGATAGCAAGACCTGCCACGGGACTGTTGCCGCCTCCGCTGTATATCGAAAGACCTCTGTTTCCCCTGACCATTTTTACCGATTCGCCCTCAAGATACTGGACATCACTTTTAATGAAAGCATCCTTTATTTTTCTGTCCTCTTCATACCTTACAATAAGCTCGTAATAATACTGTATAAGGTTATTTTTATCGTCTCTTCTTTCTTTATGAACGCTCTTGGTCACTTTACCCTCAAGAACGCTGTCTTTTCTTTTTATAGCAAAGAAATCCCCCAGATTCGAAATACCCGCTATAAGGAGGATCGCCCCCAGTAAATAGGTAAATAATACAGCCGTAGACATTCCGCTCAACATAGTAAAACACCTCCAACAACTCCCACCAGCCCGGAAGATCAGGCCTGTGTTATGATCTCTCTTGTAAATCCTGCACAAATCACTTGTATTGTACTCGTATTAAATCATAACATCAGTAATTGTTACATTCAACCATTTTTTATGAATGTTTTGAACGTTTATGAGTAAATGTTAATTTTTTGTCGATTTCAGATTTTCTGCATACATTCAACAAAATACTGTATTTATCCCAATTTCCTGATTTTTGTTTTAATAAAGAAACATCTGCTCGGTCAAAGCGAAATATTCTTAAAAAGATCATATAATATTCATTTTTCACATGTTTTATGCATTTTAAATAGTTTTTATGATTGTTTTTTATGGCTTTTCACAAGAATCTCTTGTATACGGTTTAAATTTCTAATCATTAATCATATAATCATCAAATCGTTCATAAAAACCTATTGAAATAATCACAAATAACTTTTACAATCAAATTGAACTTAAAAATAAATTTGTGAATACAAGTTTGAATCAATCAATTTTTTAATAGGCATTTCCACCAATATAAAATGTTCAAATCTTGTTTTTCTTAACTAATTTGTCAATGAAACCTATAATCAGCTTTATCTTTTTAGGAGGTATCTAAAATGAGCAAGGTCAGTGAAATGACACGTGAATCATGGATCAAGAGCACATTCCCTGAGTGGGGCACATGGCTCAATGAGGAAATTGAAAACGAAGATGTTAAACCCGGCACAGTAGCAATGTGGTGGCTTGGATGTACAGGAACCTGGTTCAAGACTCCGGGCGGCGCAAACATCACCATCGATCTCTGGGCAGGAAACGGCAAGCGTACACACGGCGACGGAAAGATGAAGGTCGGTCACCAGATGGCAAACATGGCCGGTGTAAGAAATATGCAGCCTAACTTAAGAGCCGTACCTTTTGTTATCGATCCTTTCGCAGTAAAGCACGTTGATGCTGTTCTTGCAACACATTATCATCAGGATCACATGAGCGCAGAGTTCGCAGCACATGTTCTTCAGACAGGTATGACAACAACTGACGAGAACGGTAAAGAGATCCCGGTTCCTTTCATCGGACCTAAGAAATCCGTTGAGACATGGGTTAACTGGGGTGTTCCGGAGGATCGCTGCATAACTGTTAAACCCGGCGATGTTATCAAGATCAAGGATCTCGAGATCGTAGCTCTTGATTCCTTCGACAGAACCTGCATCGTAACAACAGATTCAACCGGTCCCGACAGAGAAGATCTTGCAGGCAAGTGCCCTACAGACATGGATGACAAGGCTGTTAACTACCTTGTAAAGACTCCGGGTGGAAACATCTACCACAGCGGTGATTCACATTACTCAATCTACTTTGCTAAGCACGGCAAGGATTACGATATCGATGTAGCTTTAGGTTCATTCGGTGAAAACCCTGTAGGTATCCAGGATAAGATGACATCTGTTGACATCCTTCGTATGGCTGAAGCTTTACAGTGCAAGGTTGTTATCCCGGTACACTACGATGTATGGACAAACTTCATGGCAGACGTTAACGAGATAAAGGTTCTTTATGATATGAAGAAGGACCGTCTTGATTACAAGTTCCATCCTTTCTTCTGGGAAGTTGGCGGAAAATACGTTTATCCTACAGATAAAGATAAGAAGGCTTATCATCACGACAGAGGCTTCCATGATTGCTTCGAGTACGAGCCTAACGTTCCATACAGATCAGTTCTTTAATTAGGACTTTCCAGGGAGGATTCTATAAGAAATGGCTATTTTGCAGAATTTTATCGATAGAAAACAATATGTGTTCGCTGAAGAAGCAGCTGATTGGAAAACAGCCATCCACATGGCATGTGAGCCTATCATTTCCGACGGAACTGTATCCGATGCATATCCGGACGAGATCGTAAGATGCGTTGAAAAATACGGTCCTTACATCGTTCTCATTCCCGGCGTTGCAATGCCCCACTCGCAGGAGGGCGGAGACATGGTCCACAAGACCACGATCTCATTCATGAAACTTCAGAAACCTGTGGTATTTGATCCCGATGACGAAGACAGCTACGCTGACCTCTTCTTCACACTGGCTTCCTGCAATCCGGAGGAGCATTTAAAGGAAATGTCCGAGCTCTCGGAAATGCTCCAGGATGAAGAACTGGTTGAGGAGCTTCACATGATCAAGAATGTAGATGATCTTCAGAAACTCGCGGATAAATATAAAGCATAATAATCATAGTTGTTTTTTCAGGGACTGCATTGCAGTCCCTTGAGGAATCTAAGGGAGGGTAACACAATGATCTTATTACAATTTTGGACGTTTTTCTCGTCTAACGTATTCCAGAAACCACAGTACATGATCGGTCTCCTGGTTTTGATCGGATATCTGCTTCTGAGAAAACCCTGGTACGACGTGATCGGCGGTACGATCAAGGCTATCGTCGGATATCTCATTCTTTCAGCAGGATCAGGCGGAATGATCAATACACTTAAGCCTATTCTTTACGGCTTAGGCGGTCGTTTCAACCTTAATGCCATAATTATCGACCCCTACAACGGTCAGAATGCCGTCTAGGCGGGTGCTGATGCCGGAAATGAAGTAGTCGGAAACTTCGACTTTTCACAGGCAGTTTTACTTATGGCTATTGCATTCGTTGCAAACCTTGTATTAGTTCGTTTAAACAAGATCACAAAGCTTCGTGCCGTATTCACAACAGGTAATGTTCAGATCCAGCAGGCTTCAACTGCATTCTGGCTTATCCTTTTTGCAATCCCGGCACTCCGCACAATGAGCAATGTTCCCGTTCTTATCATCATGGCCGTAGTTCTTGGACTTTACTGGGCAGTTGGTACCAACCTTCTTGTCGGCTATACCCAGGAACTTACTGATGGTGCAGGCTTCTCCATCGCTCACCAGCAAATGTTCGGAACATTCATCTCAGCTACACTTGCAGGACTTATGGGTAAGGCAGATGCTGAGAAGAAAAAGAAGAATCCCAATGCAAAAGAATCTTTCTGGGATAAAAAGCTCGAGGATATCGAATTCCCCGGCTGGATGCAGATCTTCAACGATAACATGGTATGTACAGGTCTTATCATGCTTATCTTCTTCGGCATCATCCTTGGCGTTGTAGGTAAAGATTACCTTGTTTCATTAGAGCTCTTAAAAGACACTGACAGTTTCTTCTTCTATGTACTTACAACAGCATTAAGCTTCGCAGCTTATCTTGCAATACTCCAGCTTGGTGTTCGTACAATGGTTGCCGAGCTTACAGTATCCTTCAAGGGTATTTCCGATAAGATCCTTCCTGCAGCCGTTCCCGGTGTTGACTGTGCAGTCTGCTACTCATTCGGTTCAGGAAATGCTGTTACCTTAGGATTCCTCGCAGGTGCTATCGGTGAGATCATCGCAATGGTCATCCTCGTTGCAGCAGGAAGCCCTACTATCGTAGTTTGTGGATTCATCCCTATGTTCTTCGATAACGCAACTATCGCAGTATTCTGTAATAACCGCGGCGGCTTCAAGGCTGCTATCCTCTTCCCGTTCATCTCCGGACTCCTTCAGGTATTCGGCTCAGCAGCAGTTGCTACATGGGTTGGCCTCGTAGAGTACGGCGGATACTTAGGAATGTGGGACTGGGCAGTAATCTGGCCGGCATTCACAGTTATCATGAAGTTCCTTGGATTTGCAGGTCTTGCGATCGTAGTAATAATCCTTATCGCTATCCCTCAGATCCAGTATGCTTGTGATAAGGAATATTACTTCCTCGAAGTTGAAGATTACGAAGAGTACAAAGAAAAGAAAGGTATTGCCTAAACGGCGATATTTGTATACAATTAAAATAGATTTCGAACTGGTTTTTAGCCGGCGGCGCCGCATATCGCTGCCGGCTGTCACAAATTAATGTGCCACGAAAGGAGAAATTATGGTTAGCATTTTAGCATGTTGCGCAAACGGATCAGGTACTTCACTTATGATGAGCATGACTCTCGATAAGGTCATCGCTACTCAGGGTTATAAGGTTTCAAAGACTCATCACTGCTCACTTTCAGAAGGAAAAAACACTTCTGTTAACTACGACATAGTACTTTGCCCTCAGAACTTTACAAGTATGTTCGCTGATGCCGAGAAAAAAGGCGTTAAGGTTATCGGCCTTAAGAACGTAATGTCACAGAAGGAAATGACTGAAAAGCTTGAAACCTGCGGCGCAGATTTGAAATAAATCCTGTAATCATCGAGGTCGAAGAAGACATTTCTTCGGCCTTGATTGCCCTTTTAGTAAGTAAACTTTCATGCAGTAGAAGAAGGGAATTATGAAAAGAAGCGGTGAAATTGTAGATACACGAAGAAAAAAAATATTGGAAATCCTGAACAAAACCGGCGATGTACGTGTTCCTGATGTCGCCTCCCACCTTAAGGTTTCGGAGATAACGATCCGTCGTGACCTGCAGTTTCTCGAAGATTCGGGTCTGATCGAGCGTTATTATGGCGGAGCGCGCTTCCATAAAGAAAAGATGACTGAAAAAGACGAACTCGCATTAAGCCGCAAGGCTCTCGCAGCTTACGCAGCATCGCTCATATCCGACGGAGATACGATCTTTATAAACACGAGCGGTACAGTTCTTCGCATGCTGGAATACATAAAGGCTCGCGATGTAACCGTTATCACCAATAACGCAAATGCTGTGGCTATTCCGAAATCTCACACAGTAACGGTAATTCTCACCGGCGGAGAGCTTTATAATCTTAAAGGTACTTTAGTCGGAGATTTTGCTTATAACAATATAAATAAAGTTACAGCAAAAAAATCTTTTATAGGATGTTCCGGACTTTCCATGGAAAACGGAATGACGACCGAAATATTAAATGAAGTTGTACTCAACCGCGCCATGATGACGCGAACCATGGGCGAAACCTATATAATTGCTGATCACACAAAAATCGGCAACAATTCAAGTTTTGTCAGCTGCGAGCTGGAAAATATCCACAACGTCATAACCGATTCCCTTGCAGACCCCTCGCAGATAGAAGCAATGCGGTCAAAAGGAATTCACGTTGATCTGGCTGACATCCGTGCTACAGCCCAGTTATAAAAAATACAGAGAAGGTTAGTGATATGAAATTAGAGAAAATAGCGTCCTACGAACTGGACAGATGTTATTCAATAGCCCCGCTTAAATATCAGGGCAAAAACCATATTCTTGTTGCCGCAGAAAAGGTAAACAAGTGCATACTTTTTGACACCAACGGAAAAGAAGAAGAAGTCGTATGGGACGGCCCCGGCGGCACAATGTCAATGATTCAGGTTCCCGGTCACGACGGTTGGTTCCTTGCAACCCACAAATTCTACTCACCTAATGACTCTGCTGAGGCAAAGATCGTTCTTGTACGTCCGATCGACGGTAAATGGCAGGTACAGACCATCAAGGAACTGCCCTTCACACATCGTTTCTCAATAGTTACAAGAGGCGGTGTAAATTACCTCATTGCCTGCACTATCAAATCAGCACATGAGTATAAAGACGACTGGCGTACACCGGGTAAGATTTACGTTGGAGAACTTCCTGATGATATCGAAAATTATAATGAAGATCACCAGGTAGAGATGACTGTATTAAAAGACGGTCTCTTAAAGAACCATGGTTATTTCACCATCAACACTCCCGAAGGCGACTATAGCCTTGTAGGTACTGAATACGGCGTTTACCGCTGCACTCCTCCCGACAAAAAGGGCGGCGAATGGACCTGTGAACAGCTTATAAGTGATCCTGCCAGCGACATGGCTCTTTGCGATTTTGATAATGACGGCGAAGATGAAATGATCACCATCTCTCCTTTCCATGGAGATCAGGTTTCTGTTTACAAACTTAATAACGGAAAATATGAAAAGATCTGGGATTGTCCTTTCAAAACAGAAATGGCACACTCGATCTGGGCAAGAAGCGTTTACGGAAAGAATATCGCAATCATCGGTCACCGCAAAGGTGAAAGCCGTGATCTGATCGAATTCTACTGCGAGAATGGTGAGTACAAGACAAATGTCCTTGCAAAGGACGTTGGATCAGCTAATGTTTATCCTTTCGACGAGGACGGAAAAGTAAAACTCGTTTCCACAAACAGAGAGATAAACGAAATAGCATTTTATATTATAAACGAATAAAAATAAAAGATCCTTCCGGCGAAATGAGCCCAGGGGACGTTGTTTGGGGATCAGTTTGCAGTTGCAAACTGATCCCCAAACAACGTCCCCTGAGCTCATTTCGATAAGTCATATATTTTAACAAAAAACATCTATTTATGCTTAAAACTATCTTCTGAAATTCCTCAAGAATGTTTGTAATATAACTGCTGGAATTCCATGCCGCTGCAAGTCCAACCATTACCGAGAAGAAGAGTGCCGACATTACCGGCATGATCTGCGGTATATCCAATGCAAAGACCTTTCTCTTCCATCCCCTTCCCCTATAAGAAAAATTTTTTATAACTGCCTTAATTAAAGGCAGGCATTCACATCCACCCTGTCTGTCATGACATTAAGGATTTCTTTATCTGTCGGCTTCATCCCCACTTTGCCGATATATCCCATGTTTTTAATGGTCTCTTCAACATCCGTTTCTACTATGCCCTCACCAGGCTGGAAGGATTTATCCTTCATACTCATATAATGTGCTAGCATTGCTGCATTCACAGAGGCTGCGATCTTTGCCGCACAACTGGATTTTGCCCCGTCGCAGACTATTCCGCCTACATTTGCGAGCGTATTTGTAATGGTTTTTGCAATATGAGCATAATCTCCACCGCTCATGAAAGTGATCGCCGCGCCGGCTCCGCAGGCAGCACTTACAGCTCCGCAGAAAGCCGATAAAGCACCTATATAATGCTTGATATAGATCGATACCAGATTAGCGACGATAAGAGCCCTCATGCGCTTTTCATCCGAGACACAAAGCTCTTTTGCATATACGATCACCGGCATTGTGACCGTTATTCCCTGGTTGCCGGAACCAGAGTTAATAACCACCGGCATCGGACAGCCAGACATCCTCGCATCTGATCCTGCAGCCGCTGCCGCACAGGCACGAGTCTTCACGTTATTTCCGAAATTCTCAAGTATCGTTTTTCCGACGCTCGCACCCCAGGCATTATCAAGTCCTTCCTGCGATATCGCAGAATTCATCTCTATCTGTCGATCTAAAATATCCCTGACCTCAGCCAGATCTACCTGATTTGCATAATCTAAAAGACTATCGAGTTTCATTAGACTTCTGTCACCTAAATTGATAGTCTCGGAATCATCTGTCTTATTGCCGTTTTCCATAAGCACCTTTCCATCTCTCTTTATAAGAGAAATGTTTGTATGATGCTCTGAAATAACAACCTCCGCCTCGTGCTCTTTACCCTTTACGATCGCCTGTATATAAAGATTCGGAACATTTTCAACGTAGTTGCAGTCACAGAAATCTTTACCTACGAGCTCTCTTGTTTTTTCCCGGTCATCATCGGTAACTCCCGCTATTACCTCAAGTACCTTATCCGGATCACCGCCGACTACTCCCAGTGCCGCTGCAACTTCTATTCCGCGCTGACCGCCTGAATTCGGAACCTTCACTCCCTTTACATTTTTTATCATATTTCCGGAGCAGTTTATTGTAATGTGAACCGGCTCCTCATTTAATACCTTTCGCGCCATCGATGATGCATATGCAATGGCGATCGGTTCTGTACATCCCATCGCAGGGATCAGTTCATTCCTCAAAATTTTCGTATAATTATCCATTATTTTTTTGCTGAACAAAGTATCCGACATATAAGTTCCTCCTGCTATAGGGCAATTTTACCATTTATAAATGCTCTTTTAAATAAACATCTTCCCTAAATCTTTCCACGTTTTATCAACAAGCCGGTATATATATGTATGCACTTAATGCCTCTATAGAAGCCGCCCGCGCAGGCGAGGCAGGACGAGGATTTGCAGTTGTGGCAACTGAGATCTATCGGCTGAACTTCAGGCTACCGTCGGCAAATTCAAACCGGAATGATATCTATTCGTTTCCAGGTTCCCGGCGAACCTCTCGTGGCATTCTCTGGTAAGGTAAACGGAGCATCTGCTATAACTGCCGAAGATGAAAATACAATCACCGAGTTTGAATACCTTAAAGAAAATCCTTTTGCCGCTATTCGCAGGGATTACGATTATACGGAAGAAAACTCCAATAATATCGGATACCAGAAAGTAGAAGTTGCATTTGATAAGCCAGAAAACCGTATTATGATCGTATGTGATAAGTTTCAGACTGGATTTAATCAGCCCAAGCTATGTGCAATGTACATTGCTACGAAAATAAGCGACATTGTAGCCAATACACTTTAACAGGAGTGTTAGAATTATATGGCACTTCAAGAATTAGTTGGATATCAAGCGACAAAAAAAAGCGCATGATATATAAACACTGTCAGAAAACAGTATTCGCACATTGAAAATTATGATAATAGCTTACTTACGATGCAGCTGTTTGTTGGGTATTATGCATTAGCTTCGATATGATAACCGCGTTTTTCTAACTCTTTACGATAATGATTTATTAGTCGTTTTTCTTGGCTGATTCGTCTTGATGTAAAATGGCTTTCATCGTACATTGTTCCTTTCTTGAACATTGTATATATTATGACCAATAGTTTTCTTGCTAAGGCTATGATTGCCTTCTTTGCTCCTTTTTTCTGTTTGAGTCGCCAATACCATCCAGAGAGATAGGTTTTTCGTTTGCCTGCTATCACCCAGGAAATTTCACAGAGCATGGATTTGACATAAGGATTACCTTTGGTTATGTGAGCATGTTTTCGTTTCCCGGCACTCTCGTTATTGCCAGGACTTAATCCGGCCCATGAACAGATATGCTCGGCGGTTTTGAAATGAGACATGTCCGTACCTATTTCTGCTATTATTGCACAAGCTGCAATGGTACTGATTCCATAAATGCTGCATAGCTGCTCCACATGAGATTCGAAGGACTCCATGTCCTTTTGCAAGAGGACTTCAACTTCGGATAGATGTTGATTTAGTGTTTCATAATGCTGCATTAAGGTCTTTAAGAACATACGCTGATGATCAGACAATGTGCCATTAACTGACATAAGGATTTCATCTATATGATTTCTTGTCTGAGTCTTAAGGCATTTATCAATATCGTCACGTGTAATATTTCCATGTTCCATAAGGTGATGTATTATGTTACGACCTGATACACCAAAGATATTTGAAAGAAATGAGGATAGCCTGAATCCGGAAGCCTGAAGAAATTTCTCGATTCTGTTCTTTTGACGAGTAATATCTTCGGTGATGCTTTTTCTGTAGCGGTTCAAATCACGGAACTCACGGATTTCTTTACTTGGAATAAAGCTTGCGTTAAGAAGTCCGGCACGAAGAAGTGAAGAAATCCATTCCGCGTCGCGAATATCGGTTTTCTTTCCGGGGACATTTTTCATATGGCGAGGATTAACAACTAAAAGGTTTATATTACCATCAAATGCAGTTTCAAGAGTTTCGTACACTGGAATCCAATATATTCCGGTGCTTTCCATAGCAACATCATGACAATCACATGATACGATCCATTCACGTAATGCTATGAGATCTTGAATCAAAGTCGAGAATTCTTTTGTTTCAGATGATGGCGCAATGTCAGTAAGTTAAGTTCAAAGGGTTAGATTCCATAGGGGGTCTAACCCAGTTTTTTTGAAAAAATTCCCCTAAAGGGGTTGACATAGAACCGAAATTGTGCGGCCGCTCTCGCTACTGATTGAATTATAAGAGGTAGCGAGAGCGGCCCTTGAAATTGGAAATATAACCGTTGTTCCAATTTCAAGGAGGTTCTTATGACCCACGACAAAATCAAAAATCTTTTAAATTCTGCAATCGACTCTGTCTCATCTTCTGTTTCTGATTACGCTAAGAACCCTGCCAAGGATTTTTCACGTGATCGAAAACTTCCGCCCGGGAAGCTGATGCGCTTCTTGATTGCCGAAGGTTCTTCGGCTACAAAAAACGAGCTGCTTGACTTCTTTGGTATGGATACGCAATCACCGTCTTCTTCCGCGTTCTTCCAGCAACGTGAAAAACTCAAACCAGAAGCAATGAAGAAAATATTTGACAGTTTCACTGGATCAATTCCATCGTGCAATGGCAGTTACCCGGGATACCGGATTATTGCTGCAGACGGTTCCACCGCATCTTATTTCAGCCACGACAAGTATTCTCCTCCGGATGAATATTTCATCTCTCCTGGCAAATCAATCAAGGGAGCATACAGCATCCATATCAATGCTTTTCAGGACCTGGACTCCAATCTATATACGGATGCCCTCCTGCAGCCGATCCGCCATAAAGATGAGTTCCGTGCTTTCTGCACCATCGTTGACCGTCATCCCGTTGTACCCGGCTCTAAAAATATCTATATAGGCGACAGGGGCTACTGCTCTTATAACAACATGGCCCATGTCATCCAGAATGAGCAGTATTTTCTGTTCAGGGCAAAGGACATCCACCAAAAAGGCCTCGTGGGGAAGTTTGACTTTCCTGATGATGAGACATTTGATATCACCGTAAATGTCACTCTTGTGAGGAGTCAGTCCTCGAAAGTCGACTGCGGTGATACTTATCGACGCTTCATTGATGCCGCAACTTCATTTGATTACCTTGAGTATGGTTCAAAAGACACATACCCGATCTCATTCCGTGTGGTTAGAATCAAACTCTCGGATGATAGTTATGAATGCCTTGTCACTAACCTGCCTGCTGATGAGTTTCCTCCCAAACGTCTAAAAAATCTTTATTATGCCAGATGGGGCATAGAATCCTCCTTCAGGAAGCTGAAATACACCATCGGGCTGAGCAATTTCCATTCATACAAACCAGAACTTATTATGCAGGAAATCTGGAGCCGTCTTATAGCTTATAACCTGACTGAGGCGATGATAAACAGCACTGTCATCAGGAAAGCCAAGAGGAAACATTCCTACAAGGTGAATTTCAGCGTTGCTGCCCACATATGCAGGGTCTTCCTCCGCCTCTCCGCGGAGGAAAACCCAATTGATGTGATGGCGCTTCTCGCAAGAGAACTGATACCCATACGGGAGGACAGGAAATACAGCCGTCTGCAAACTGCGCATTTCCGAAAACCGCGATATTTTATTTATCGTGCCGCATAGATACAGACTAGCCATCAACTAATATAATACATCTCTTTGAGGCAGATATAAATCTGTCTGTTTGTCATGCTCTGAATTCCTATTTCTTGACCACTGCTCCTGCTTCTTTTGCTGAGAGCAGTATTTCTGTCTTATTGTAGCGAGCATATGATGCTGGCTGTAGTTATTTCATTAAATCCATATCTCTTAACTTACTGACATTGGATGATGGCGTGGTACCAAGTGGCCCAGAAAGTATGTTTGCAACAATCTTTTCTTTGTGAACATCAAGTCCGCAGGAACGCTCAAGAATATCATTCATAACAGCCTCCTTTCTATATAACAATAGTTAGTGACAGGAGTCCTACCCGAGATGATACGAACTTTGCTACACGTGCTATCCGAAGATGCAACAATATGCTGTGCTCAAAGGCAGGAAACTTACGTTGATAAACGGGGTATAAATCCACCAAGGTGCAACCAAGATTTGTCCTGTCAATTCTATTATAAGTGATGGAGACATAGTTTAGCTATTTTCATAATAGGCTGTGAGTGCGAAGCAGCCATGGGACGTTGATAATTAAAACAAAGGTGCAGCAATGGTTTTCAACCACTTATTGCGACTAAACAGATACAATAAAGGGTATCCAAATTAGCGGTAATCAACCACTTTTTTCGGATACCCCAAAAATGTGTGGTTTGATATCGTCTGGAATACCCGGCCCGTCATCAATCACGCCCACACATACAAAACCGTCTTTCAGTTCACTTTTAATCTGAATTGTTGAGCCAACCTGCGTATTGTTAATTGCATTATTGACAAGATTGATGATGACCTGAATCACCAGTCTTGCATCCATTTTGGCTATCATTATATCATTGCTCGGCAGAAATATGATATTGTGTTTATTTGATTTTTTGTCGATATGCCTTAACGCCTCTTCTATGACATCATTTACAATATCCGGTGACAGGTGCAGGTCCATCTGACCGTTTTCGATTTTGGAAATAGATAAAAGATTCTCTACAAGACCTGTAAGCCATTCCGAATCATTATAAATATCCATAAAGATCTGCTTTAGTGTATCATTATCCAATTGATCATAATTATACAGCAGATTGCCAGCATTACCTGATATGGATGTAAGCGGAGTACGGATATCGTGCGAGATAGATCTCAGCAGATTTGCCCTTAGCTGTTCATTTCTCATCGCAACAGCCGCTTCCTCCTTTTCTGCAGCATTTCTCAAGCTTTCCATTGCAAGTGCACACTCTCCGAGTATGGACTCAAAAACGCTGTATTCAAATCCCTCCAGCCGTTCACCATTAAGATATATACCTACCACACCATAGCAATACTGGTTAATGCTGATCGGATAATACAGAGAGTTTGCCTTGCCGTACTTCTCTGTATTGGCTCCTGCCGCCCTATGATTATTAAATACCCATTCCGCAATCTCCGCCTCATTTTCATCTGCTTCAAAATAAGACTTACCATAGCGGGCTGCCTCCATCTCTACAGCATCTCCCGGCTTCTTTATCCCTACCGGAGTATATACCACAACAGAGCTGTCGAGAAGAGTTATTATCTGCCTTGTAGTTATCCTGATAACATCCTCCGCCTGCTCCGCCTTCTGAAGAAGCTGATTAGTATCGAAAAGTACTTTTGCACGAAAAGCTTCACGCGATGACTGTCTTGCATTAGCCTTAAGCCTGTTTGCCAGTGATCCCGTGATAAGTGAAGATATGAGCATTATCATGAAAGTAACCGCATATTCAGTTTCATACGTATGAAAGCTGTACGTAGGTTCAATGAAAAAATAATTAAAAAGCAATACACTTGCAAGAGAGCTGACCACGCTGTATAGAGGACTGATAGTTACTACTGCCGTCATCAGAACTCCAAGGATGAATCCTGTTATAATATTAGCTTCCGAGAAGCCCAAAAGCTTAAAAACAAATCCGGCAGCGGTAGATGCGATCAAAAACAGCAGTGTCATTATTGAATCCTTGAACGTCAGCCTCATCTGATTCTTTAAATTGATCTTTATCTTGTGATGCATCAGATCAACTCTTGAATCAGGAATTATATAAATATCAACATCAGGAGCATTCAAAATAATCATCTCCGTAAGCGGTGCCTTGCTCCAAAAGTGCTGTCGCCTTGCCCCGCTTCTTCCTACGACTATTTTGTTTGCTCCTGATATGTGTGCATATTCCGCTATTTGTACCGGAACATCATTTCCTATTATCGTTATAACCGAGGCTCCACTTTGCTCTGCAAGCCTTATATTGCTTTGAAGCCTGTCCTTATCGGATTGAGGAAGCTCATCATAATCTGTCGGCTTAACGTAGATTGCCGTCAGCATGGCATGAAATGCCTTAGCCATCTTTGCCGCTGCAGTAATGACTTTTATATTGGAAGGTGATGTAGAAAGACAAACCAATATTCGCTCTTCTTCATCTAATTTTTTCCCCATGTCGATATACCTTTTAAAAATATGACTTTACATCATCATAGCACAAATGCAGGGTTTATTCCATCCTATGGAGATCATTGATATCTTTGGTAAAACGGCACACAGCACCGCATCCAATTGCAAACGTTCCCATCACCATGATAATTAAAAGAATATTCATCATATACATGCACCCCCTATGATCAGCCGACATTAATTTTTTCTGCCGGGCAATGCGACACTTCTACTTTCGGATGACTTATTGCCGCAAACATCAGTGTCAATCCTCCGACCCTTCCCAAAAACATAAAAAGGATCAGTACAATATGTGAACTAAGACTAAGTGATGGAGTTATCCCCGTTGACAGTCCTACCGTTCCAATAGCAGAAGCTGTCTCAAACAGGCAGTCTCCAATCGTAATTCCATCTTTAGCGCTTATTACAGCCGCTCCTGCCAACGCAAGAAACACATACATCATCATAAGTGTTGCAGCGCTGCCTATCGCACCTGCCTCTATATTTCTTCCAAAAAGCTCCACATTTTTCTTCCTGCGAAACACTGCCAGAGCATTAGCTGTGAGAACCGCAATCGTTGTTGTCTTCATTCCTCCCGCTGTCGACCCGGGAGAACCTCCTATCAGCATCAAAGATATGATCAGGAGGCGTCCGACACCGGATAATGTTGACATATCAGCAGTATTGAAACCTGCCGTTCTCGGAGTTATTGCCTGAAATAATGCAAGGCTTACTCTTTGCATAAGAGGATAACCGGCATATTCCCAGAAGAATAAAATAATAAACGGTATTACTATAAGCAGTCCGGTCGTAACAATCACAACCTTACTCTGCATCGTATATCTCTTAAAATTGAATTTATTGACAGCTGCATCATTCCATGTCATAAATCCAATTCCTCCAAATACTATCAAAAGGCATATAGGAAGAATTATTCCTGCGTTAGTTCCAAATGCTGTCAGTGAAGTAAACTCTCCCGTTTTGTCTCCCATCAAATCAAATCCGGCATTGCAAAAAGCCGATACTGAATGAAAAAATGCCATCCATATACCTTTTAAACCGTAATTACTGCAAAAAACAGGAAGCATTATGAGAGCTCCAACTAATTCGACTATCAGTACCGACCTGAATATAAAACCCGATATTTTTACGATTCCTCCGATCTGATGAGCACAAAAGCTTTCCTGAAGCATACTGCGCTGCAGCAAAGAAATCTTCATTCCGGTTATATATACGATAAAGGTCGAAACAGCTACTACCCCAAGTCCACCAATCTGTATCAACACCAGTATCACAGACTGACCGAAGTAAGACCAGTGCAAAGCTGTATCACGAACTACAAGACCGGTAACGCATACCGCTGATGTCGCAGTAAACAGAGCATCTGCAAATGGAGTACTGCATCCGCTATTTGCCGCAGCCGGCAGCATAAGTAATAGTGTGCCTGCAAATATTACACTCCAAAACCCTAAAATCACAAGCTGAAAGGATGATAATCGTATTCTAAAAAAACCGCTACTCATAAAACATACCGTCCTCCTTGACCTATTATAATTTTACTTCATGAGCAGCAAAGATGGCATTAAGGAATAGCTCATACGTATTAAGATTAAATTAAGGTCTGCTTGCAGGACACTATTTATCCTGCAGGCAGACCTTAGATATGGCCATTCTGAATAATTTACTTATTATACTTTTCTTTATCAAGCATTCCAACATTATTTGCAGTAACTGCCGTTACAACTGCATCTCCGGTCACATTTGCCATAGTCTGCATCATACCTATCACAGGATAGAGCCCCATTATAAGGCTTATTGCCTCGGCGGGGACACCTATCTGGGGGACGAGCAGGGTCAGACATACCAGATTGCCTCCGGGGACTCCCGGACTTCCCATTGACAGCACAATGATGGAAATAAACAAGGAAAGCAGCATATTGGCTGTAACAGGCAGTCCGTAAATACGGGCAAAATAAAGTGCCGTTATTATCAGGGTAATGCAGCTTCCGTCCATATTGATCGTAGCTCCGAGCGGCAGCGAGAAAGCATATACCTTTTCGGAAATACCCATACGTTCACACTGCTTGATAGATGAAGGAAGTGCCGCATTGCTGGAAGCAAGTGTAAAGCCTGACAGCATGGCAGGATAATAGTTTCCAAGGAACCTGATCGGATTCAGTCTTCCCACAATAAGCAGGATCAGAAGATATACACATATCATAAGCGCATCTCCGAAATAAACAACCGGGATCCAGACAATTACATCCTTTAGGCTGGTCAGGTTCATACTTATCATCATCTTGGCCATTGAGCAAAAAACGATCAAAGGGATAAAGGTCACTATACCTCCCGTGATCTTTGAAAAGGCTTTATCCAATGCCCTTATTATATCACGGAGCAATGGCACTTTTATCGCAAGTGCAGCCGCAGAAGTTCCGAGAAGTACTGCCATGAAGATGATCTGGAGCATATCTGACTTCTGAAAAGGCGTTATTACGTCACTCGGAACGATACCAACCAGAGTATCCTTTATGGATACGGTAACAGATTCGCCCTTTGCGATAGTTGCTGATGCCGCCTCTGCATCTACAGCCGATACGAGCTCAGGGTTTCCTATCGGAAAGATCGTATAGGTCAGCGTTCCGACACATATTGCAATAACAGATGTTATTACATACAGTATGATCACCCTTCCCGCCAGGCGGCCTAAAGCCTTCATATCCGAAAACTCCGAGATACTGGCTGCTATTGAGAAAAAGACAAGCGGCGCAACGATCATTTTAAGGGCGTTGATAAATACTGTATAGATCGGCGTGAAAACGTATCCGGAAATAGCTTTGCCTGCTGCAGCGGGCAGAAAAGACTGTATAAGTAGTCCTGTGATCACACCAAGAGCCAGTGCGGAAAGTGTATAAATAAGGGTCGCGTAAGATGACTTGACCACAATCTGGTTTACATGGTTTACTCCCTTGTCATTTCGTATACCGAGCGTATTGCTGAAAAGCCTATCAATCAGTCCGCGTATGGCCGCATTGGCTTCATCATTATCGGAATTGCTTTTTTCAAAGAGCAATTTTTCTTCGATATCTGATACATAGAATTCTTTTCCTTTACAGCTGTAGCGGATCTCAATACTACCCATAATGCCGACGACATCAATCCTTATCCGGCTTCCTTCCTCCGCATTCCGGCACAGCTCATCCAGTATCTCTTCTGCGACCAGCAGGGGACGTATTCTTTTTTTCTTATCGATCTTTTTCTGTTCAAGACATTCCTTAATATAGTCCATGGCCTTAGGAATCTCTTTTTGATTGCTTCCACATATATAAGATTTCATACAGCAAACTCCTCCTCTCAACGCTGTCTTTCTTTTAATAAACATTATACTAAGACCATTGCATTTATCACTGAAAGTTAGCAATAACAATGGTTTTTTTGAAATACATGTTCTGTTTTTCATTTATACAAAATCCTTACTATGTTATACTAAAGTAGAGTTAGTGATTGACAACTCACATTTGTCCCAAGAAGTGTTTGCAGTTTGAAGGGGGGAGCGTGAACACAATTGGAAAAAAAATCATTTAATGAAGTTTATAGTGAGAATTTTTCTTACATATACAATTTTATATATATGCGCATCGTACATAAGGAGACAACGGAAGATCTGTGCAGCCAGACTTTTCTGAATGCTCTCGCGCATTATGACAGCTACGACGTTAACAAGGCTTCTGTAAAGACATGGCTCTGTACCATCGCGAGAAATCTGATCCTTAATTACTTAAACAGCTCTGCTGTAAAGCTTGCAGTGCCCATGCCTGAGGATGATAACAAAGCATTTTCACGAGAGGATGAATATCCGGTATTTAACGATCCTGCAAACCGTGAAGCCACGCGGCTTTTGTTGCTCTTAAATGAAAATGACCGCAAAATCCTCTCTCTCCGCTATGGTCTGGAGCTCAGCATATCGGAAATTGCCGCCTATTACGGTATAACAGAAAACGCCGTCAGAAAAAGGATAACCAAGGCACTTGGCAGATGCTACAAGAATACCGGGGGGGGTATGCATATTTCAGATCTGCTTTGATCAAATGCCCTTCTTTTTTCCTTTCTTTATTTTTGGACTTATGTGCTCAAGAGATCCGGTACGGCTCTTTTGAGCACTTTTGTTTTGTAATTCCACCTTAATATTCATTCCTTCTTCTTTCATCAGCTTATCCAATGACATTTTATTTACAGAAAAAAGCTTTCTTTCAAGCTCAGCCTTAAGAGCTGATTCCTTTGAATAATCCGCTCTTAAAAATATCTCTTCTATTTTTTGTAAATGTTCTTCCATAAATATAATCCTTTTTCCAATGTCGAAAACCTTTATAGATTTTCACGAATGTTTTCCTAAATGGTCCGTAAGAAGTCTTCTATTATGATATACAGTTTAGTATAAAAAATTAGCCAAGGTCTGACAAAGATTTTATATAACGGGCTTAAATTTCTGCTTCAACTGTATATTTTGTTAGAGTGACAGTTCAATCATTAAGTTTTACATAGATAAAATTAATTATCAGAAAGGATTAATTTATGCCAAGAAAAAACGGACTTTTTGACGATGTCGACAATATTGAAGAAAATATAAACGAAGCAAACGGATTTAATCCGAACTGGGATGAACTAAACGAGAAGGAAAAACGCTGGAATGACCTTAACCGCTTTATCAAAGAGCAGGAAAATAAAAAAGCCGAGCCCAATAGAGAATCTGAACCTAATAAAGAATCAGTGTTCACTGATGACGAAAAAAATGAGCTCAAAAGAATAACCGATAAAAAATATATCAGTGAAACTAACAAAAAAGAAATCCAGGTCGACAGGCTGATGGGAAAAATCCTCTCTGATAAAGCTACAATTTTGGATTTTCATAATCTATTTATAGGTGTCGCTGCTCTTGCCAGTAAATTTGAAGTAAAACAGATTGATGATAAGTACTGCAACGCTATATGTAATTTTGTACGAAATCGTATTCCCGCTATTGGTAATAATACATCCACATATGTCAGTATTCCTGATGAAAAATGGTTTGCAAATTGTGACCTTAAGTTTAACGAAAAAGGTCATGTAATACTTCCACCTGATCAGAAGAAGGAGTTACTGTCCCTAAAGAAAGAGTTTGACAACAATTTAAAGCCTAAGGATGTCGAACTGCTAAAGGAAGGATGGGATAAATTCTACGAAACAGAAAGGGGTATTTGGAAAGTGGGTGTTTGGCAAAAAGATATTCCAAAAGAATTAGAGCTTTCTGAAAAGGGCAGTCTGGATAAGCCAAAATCTACTACTAATTATACGATACAATGCATTAATAAGCACCCTGAATTAAAGTATAATAACGATGTAAAACTAAATCCTGAAATACAGAATGCAAATGCATCTATGGAAATTGAGCAAAAGAAGGCTCTCATGCAGGATATAAAGAGTGCCGAACAGAGCGTTACTACTCTCAAAGAGTCCTGGAACGCAATGAAGAGCCATACTCTTTTCTTTAATTCGTCTGAATACAGCAAGATGGAGAAAGCTTTTAAGAATTATATCAATGCTTATGACAACATTACTTCCGGAAAGACTGTCGACGGAAAAGTACGAGCTAATGCCGACAGCATAGAGTCCGCAGAAGCTGCCAAACTTAAAGACCTTCAATCTAAAATGCAGAAAGCTGCAAAAGACTATATTGCTGCAAAGCGTGCGCAAAAAGGCGGCGGTATAGATAAACATTCTACCCAGCAGGGACAGGACAGACTTGCCATGGCAAATGCCCTCGCAAACTTTGATCTTATATCAAAGGCTACGACTAAGGAAGCTGAGATGCGCTTTAATGTAGATAAAAATAAGAAGTCATATAAGAAAAATGTTACCCTTGAACAGCTTGAAGGCAGTGTAAGAGGGCGCGTCAATCTGCAGCACAATGCAAGAAAGCTTCGTGAAAAGGATGCAGTGCTTGCACAGGATCAGGATAAAAAAACGTCCAAAAAGAAGTTGTAATCTATCAGACAAAAGGAACAAAGAGTCACAAATTGACTCTTTGTTCCTTTTGTTAAAACGCTGCTTTTATCTCATACAGGCCTGCTCCGTTTGACGGTACGTATTTTATCTGTGTATCGCCAACCAGAGTCCACGTTCCGACTTTTAAGTCTGCCTCATTTGTGTCGTCCCAGCTGGAATATATTGCCTCGGCAACCTTGTCTCCGCACCTGCTTATAAGATTCATCCATGCTCTGAGCACCTGAAAATCATAAAGAGCCATGCTGCTCCACTCTCCCGCATTATCCGTCATTTCTTTTTCGTCTCCCGAAAGAGGTGTGCAGATCTGTATCGTATATCCGTTAAAATCGGGATTCTTATATAGTGCAATTCTCGCCGTTTTCGTTCGCTCAGTCTTTGAGGTCACGACAGAGTTTAAGACAATATGGGAATTGTAAACGGATATTACACGGTAGCCATGCAGATCATCGGACAGTTTCTTCTGCACCGCTTTCATAGCAGGTATAAAAGCAGTGAAATCTCCTGCTTCCGCCTGAGTACACCAGCTGTTTCTTGACGGAAACGTTGCCCCGAGGATATTAATACCCGGAGCCCATAGTCCGTTTTTATTTACGTAATAGCCATCCTCAGTAAAACCATCAGCCAGAAATGCTCCATTAGGCTGCAGATATGTAAAAATCCCTTCAATCGGAGACGGTACCCATGTTCCCTTTACCATAGCCGCATCCGCAGTCCTGACAGTAAATGCTGTTGTAAGCGTTATCGTCAGCAGCAGCGATGTGAACAGTTTCAATGATTTCCTTACTTTCTTTTCCCTTACGTTCTTTTTCATACTCATTAGTCCTCATCCGAATCGATTATCTCACCTTTTTCGTTTCTCACTACACCGGCTCCTGATTTCTTTATAACGTACTTCAGATAGTCGTCCCATGTTTCTTTCCTGCCCGACAGAAACAGTCTGACTTCCGAATTGCCTTTCAGTTCTCCGATGATATCCTTGTAAGCTTCTGAAGTACGCAGATAGCTCACCCTTTCTGTCCCGCTCAGCGCAGTCTTTTCTTCTGTCTTATCCTCACCTGTCTCAACCGGTATCACCACCTGCCCGCCTTTGGTCGCATCCAGCATTACTCTTTCGTTATAGTCACTGAGCCAGTCTTTGTATTCAGAGTATCCGCCGTCATGCTCTATCTTTTCGGAAATTATCATCTCTTCAAGCTTCCATACCGCATCGATCTCGGGAATCTGTGGCAAAAGTCTGTCTGCCATTTCTTCAACCTTTTCATCACTGAGCTTTAATCTTCCATGATTTAAAAGTTCCACAAATTCTCTTGCTGCCTTTTCATCATCGAGCGCAAAGTTAGCCGGATTTACCCTATCCAAAAGAGTTCTTAAATAGTCATCAAAAAGCTCTTTTTTCTCCATATAAGATAATTCCGCTTCTTCCTCCTGCGCTTTTTTTGGCTTCCTTGCCTGCAGTGATGCCACATACTCGTCGATAATATCATTTATGATCTTATTTCTGTACTCATACCTCCTGATATCATTTTCGGTCTCTACGCTGTTGCGGCTCGCACTTCCCTCGCGGAAAAGATCGTCTGCCGAAACCTTTCCCCTCGCCGGATTAAGGTCAGTCAGCTCCTTATAAGATCTGTATTCTTCCGCCTTCTCGCTGTCAAAAGCCGAGAGTACATCATCATTCAGTCTGATTTCTACAAGTATGTCATATAGAGCATCTGTTTCCACGGCCATTGTCATCCTCGATTCAAGATTTTTCCAATAGCCCTCATTCCTTTTTTCCATATCTCCCGCAAGTTTCGTTGCTCCTGCCAGTTCATAGATCTTTGTTATCGCAGGTTTTACCCCTGCGATCTTTTTGCGTATTTCCTCCACATATTCCCTTATTTCCTGTGGAGATGAATCGATACCGTAATCTCTTTCAAGCAAAAGGAGCTCATAGTCATAGTTTTGAACCGATGGGCTGAATATTTTACCTGCCTCTGTACTTTCCTTCTTCTCTTCTTCAGACTGCTCCTTTACTACTATTTCATCCTCATCATTTATTTCGGTACGATAATCCCTGTGAAGATAGTCAAGTGCATACTGCTCAAGCATTTTCTTAAAGGAATCTATTATAGATCGTTCAAGCTGATTTTTACCGTAGTCTACTGTATATACTTTTGCCCTCGGAATGTCTGTGTCCATGTAGTTTTGATCTGAAGACTCGAAACCTACGATCTTGAATTCTTCACTGCCCTTTTTCTGAAATGCCTGATAGTACGAACCTTTCATATCATCAGCCACCGTTCCATGCTCAAGATCCAGTATCTTTGTTCCGTCCTGCATTGAGCAAATAAGCGCTTTTTCCTTTGATATGAGACTGATACTTTTAGCTGAAGTCAGATGTCCTACATATCTCTTATTCATCTCGTCGTTTATCGTAGAATTATAAGAAAGCGTGCTCTTGCCAAAGCTATCCTGACTTATTGACCGGTTTCCGTCAATCTTTCTGCTCCGGTCCTCTGCCTCATCAGATGATACTTCATTATCGCTTAGAGCAATCTTTTCAAGTCCCTCAGCTATCGCATCATCAAGTCTGTTCTCCGTATCTCTCGTATAGCCACTTGAAGTCAGAAGCATTTCATAGCTCATGAAGCCATCAAAATCTTCTTTTTTCACCCTGTTGTCTATTGAAGCTTCTTTCTTAGCCTTCTCATAGGCTTCCGCTCCCCGGTCTCCAAGTTTTAAAGCTTCATATTCATCGTATATGCTTCCGGTTTTTTCAAAGTTTTCCTTAATAAGATCTGCCTCATCCTCTCCGAGCATATTTTTTAGCTCTTCGTAGGATTTAAATACCTTGTTTGTTTCATCCTTCTTTTCAAAAAACCTTACACCCTTATCAGTACTCTGCACTACGATAGTACGGCTCTCACTTCCGTTATAGTATTCAAGTGAGGTGACATCTACCGGCTTTCCATAGGTGTAAGTCTTGAAAAGATTCATTTTCTTAACACCCTGATATCCTACAAGATAAGAGTTACCCTTATACCATTCTCCGCTGCTTTCGGCATTTACAAGCACGCCATCATTAAATGAGTCTGAGCTGCCGCCTACAGTCTCTGCCTGACCACTGTCATTTACCGTTACAACAGATCCTGTCGGAAACTTTACCTTGTACGCCAGAGGATATTCCTTTGCCATGTCTGACTGAATACAAAAACCTGCACAAAGATACAATATCCCTTCACGTATTTCTTTCGGTATTTCCTTTGAGAGATCATCGACCAATAAAAGCATGTTTTCAAGCTCGTCATCCATCTTCTCATTCAGCTTGTCTTCGATATCGTCATCAAGTGCATCTTTCAGCGCATCCTCAAGGTCGTCTTCATCGTAATCTTCGTCATCATCTTCGTCATCATCTTCATCTTCATCATATTCTTCATCATCAAGAGAAGATTTTGCTTTTTTAAATATATAACTGATAAGCCAGTCTATTTTCTTATATTCCATGTCTGCTTCAGAATACCTCAGAAGCTCTTTAAGCTCATCAATAGCCTGAATCTCTGATTCCGACATTTTCTCTGTTTTTTCAATTTCCTCAAGCTGCTCATCTGCTGTCTCGGTATCAAATATATAGCAGATACGGTTAAGAGAAGGTGTCATACGGAAAGCCTTCATCTTCAGCATACTGACTTCTTCTATGACTCCTTCCCTTGCTCCGGTATCAGCGTAATAGTCCAAAGGAGATACATAAGTTTTATATATGCCGTTAGATGACACTACACTCAGAGCATGGTCTGATATATATGCTATGCTGGCATAATTGAAAACTCTTTTGTCAACAGTAAACGGCGATATGTTATAATCGTCATTGTCCGTAAATGAATCCGGCATCGATGTGTTATAATCGTTACCGCCTATAAACACCCTCGGAGCCGATGGCTTATTATCGTTATCATCCTTAAATGCCCCCGGCGCAGGTATCCAGCCCAATTCCAAAAGAGACTTTACAAGTTTCGAAAGATCAGCTCCCGTGTTTAACTGCTTCATAAGAGCATCTGCGATTATTGTCTGAGATGCCTTCTTTGAGACAGTCGTCATTGTCTCAAAAAGATGCATTCCCATCATTGTGTCCGTCATATCACCTGTGTCGCCTCTTTTAAGCCCACCTTTATAATTATTAAAGTATTCTTTGAACCAGTATTTCTGATCTGCTTTCATAGGAGCGGATTCTATAATATTATTCGCATATTCTTTATCATACCATGCCCCGGGGATCTGTCTGATATCGGGTATCTCCACAAGTACAGAGCCGTCTCCCATTCCGGTGCCTGTAATGAAAGGCGAAAAGCTGTCCTCGTAATCTTCGCCATACTTTCCCTTTTTTATTTCCGTCATACTGCAGCCGGAAACACTCTCATATTCTTCACGACTCGAAAAAAATCTGCCATCAAGCGATTTCCAAAGTTCCGCCTGTTTTTCTGCATTATAATTAACGGAGATATAAGGCATACCTCCATCTTCATCATTTACCTGCTGATTGTAGATCATATAAGTCGTTGCTATCTGAACCGAGTCCATATCGAGCGGATCATCACCAATAAAAAACCTTGCTCCAAGATATGTCTCATAGTTCTCTGTCATGGCAACGTCTGTCACTATTACGTTCATTGGAGCTGTTGCTGATCCGGCCAGCGAATTGTTCTTAAGTTTTTCATTAAGGAATTTCCGCTTATTCCATATCTCATCATTAAGAGTAGTCTGATAAGCCATAATGGAACTGACTTCACCGTAGACATTGTATACCTTTCCCATCAGTCCACCCTGATCTATGAAAAGATACTCTTCACGATTGGCAACCTTGCATCCCATTGCCCTTTGTACAAGATATGATCTGTAGTCTCCAAGTCTTTCATCGCTGTCCACAGGATAATAAAATGGACGTTCCTGTGTGACAGGATCAAATTCCTTTTCCTTATCGATCTCATAGGCTCTCGCATACATGACATGATAATCTCCGCTGTCAGGATTATATGACATCAACACGACCGCATCATATCTGTAATCATCTGTTCTTTCCTTTGGATCTTCCATCTTCTGCAGGTCGGGATTCTTACCTGATTTTTTATCACCATCATTATACTGATTAAGCTCTTCGGGACTAATGTAGCACGGAGTCACATAATAGTAGACAAATTCACCTAATGAATTATAGTCAAGAACATCAAAAACAGCCATCCCGGAAGGATGGTTCTCAAGACCCGGAAGGATATAAAAAGCGTTGTTTCCCGATACATCAAAGCGCTCTGAAGAAAAGTCTTCGGCTATTTTTTCCCGCCCGGACCCTGATCTTTTTTTATTGCTTTTATTATCGGAAACCTCTTCCTGATTTTCATAATTTTCCGCTTCTTCGGGCTTTATTTTGGTTACAAGGCTCTGATTATTACAGCCGGAAAGCGAAAATAATATTGTAATAACAAGCAGGAGGGTCAAAACCCTCCTGTTAATCCTCATTATTTTATTTATTTCCATAGTGTTTTTTACTCATGGATCATTTACCCGGTGTTACTGTTGTAGTCTTTGAGTTATCATCAACCCATTTGGTAAGTGTAGGAAGCATAAGTCTCATTACAACTATCAGGATAAAGATAAGGAAAAATCCTACAATAGCATTCTTCAATGCCATCTTTGCTTTTTCTCTCTCCTGCGGCTCATCAGCTTTGGCAAGTTTTACACCAAGGATTATGCAGTAAACTGCTCCGATTGCTCCAACAATACTTATAATAGGGCCTACAAGCGCATTTATGAGCTCTATTACAGGCTTGGCAGCATTATCAAAATTCGGAGCTGTACCCGAAGCGACTTCAGTTGGGGACGAATCTTTCTTATCAGCCAGTACCGGCACTGCCCCCGACATTACATACATAAATGATATCGAAAGAGCCGTAAGGCAGTACTTTGCTTTCGCTGCAATCTGCATCATCATTTTTTTCATATTTATCTCCTTTCATTTACAAGATCCTCATTCGTCTGTGTTCAAAAACAACTACAAACAATGCTCCGATAAGAGCTATCCCAATGAGCAGCTGGAACATTATTGGCGAAACTCCTGTTTTCTGTTTTATCCGGAAACTATATTCGTTACTGTTACCGGTTTCATCTACCGCAACCAGCCTGTATTCGCCATCCATGAATAATTCTCTGCCGCCTGTATCTATCTCCTTATTATCAAGAAAAACGTGAACTTCACCTCCCGTCTCTGCCAAAAAGTAACTTACCGGCTCGGTCATTTCTTCCCGGTCTATGCTCGGATTAAATATGATAGCAGGCGCACTGCTGTCTTTTATAAAGACTGAACTGTAGTCCGGAATATCTTTTACCGTGGGTTTGAATCGCGCTACGATCTCTCCGTCGGATTCTAGCTCAGCCAATGTCCTGTCTCTAATATTGACTGCTTTTCCATCAGTATAAATTTCCGATATTTCATAACCGTAAGGTGCAGACAGTCTTTCTATTGATACAGCCTTATGTGCTTCGGTTACCCGAAATCCGCATGAACTGCTGCAATATGTTACCCCCGTTTCATCACGGACGGAGGAAACTGCCTGAAAAAAATATCTTCCATCGCCCTGTGTCCGTGCCTTTCTGACACGGTTGACCGACACTGTCGCTATAGCCTCGCTTACGGAGCTGAATTCTTTCTTTTCCGGAAGAATCGATACTCCGTCTTTTGTCATTACTTTTATCCAGGTATTATTTCCCGTTTTAATGCTTACATCACGGTCCGTTATACCACCTATAGGAACATTTAGAGAAAAGCTTCCCCCGTTGGGCATCTCGTATATAAAATTTTTGCCTGACTCATCATAAGACACCTTGAGTTTTGGATTTTCTATTCTCCGATAATCTTCTCTTTCGGTGTTCTCTGATATTTCCATTATCTGACTCCCTTGACAAACGTTCGATTTCCTCCAGCTCTTTTAAGGTTATTCGCCTTACTTTAGGATTAGCGCCCATGACCCTTTTATTTTCAGTGTCCGGCGCAGCTTCCTTTGTCTGTCTCGGCCTGTAACCTTCACTCTTGCGTCTTTCCTTTTCAGCGTCAAGACTCTCCAGTTCCTTATTCCATAATGCCAGATTTTTCGGACTGTCAAAAAAAGCCATCTATTCTCGCCGCCTTTCCTGCTTCTCTATATTTATATACAAGAAACTTTCAAAAATAAGCCCTATTCTATCTGCAAAAATCTGGAATATCCTGTCACTTCAAATATTTCCTTTACGGCATCACTGACGTTTATCAGGACCGCACTGCCTCCCCCTTTATTCATTTTCTTTTGCACCGTGAGTATTGCACGAAGACCTGCCGAGCTTATGAACTTATTCTCTTCAAAATCTATGACAAGATCGATAGTTCCGTCCCCGGATATTTCATTAAGTTCTTTACTGACCTCTGCGGCATTAGTCGCACTAACTCTTGCACAAAGCTTATAAACCTTTCTTTCTGCCATCGCATCCTCCTCATAAAATTACTTTTCTTCATTACTGTTAAATTTATATTCTGTTATTGCATTGTTCACCCACTGTTTAAGCGTTGAGCCTTTAGGCAAAAGTGCGACATAGCGTTCTTTCGGAGTATTGACAAGCTCCTGGGCCTGCAGCTTATCATTTATGACCTGCACGGCTTCCCTTTCACTTACCAGTGCTGCCGCTATTTTCCCGGATTTTATGTCCTCGCCTGCCTCCGCGGCAACAGTATATACTTCTGTCACACTTGACTCGATCCCATCTACTTCATCTTTGATGCCTTCTGCCTGCTCTGATACTCCTATTGTTCCCATCTGCATTGTTGTCAGACAATCCATGTAGTTATATCTTGGCGTGACCAAAAAGAGTCCACCCTTGCCATAGGAATCAGATATTTCCAGAGCACCTATTCTCTTGTCCGTATCCGTTATCCTGCCAAAACCAAGGTCATATTTACCGCTCATCATGCCGCTGAAAAGTGCCTGTTCACTGTCCACCATGAAAAAACGCAGCTCATAGTCAGTATCTTCAGCCACAATTTCCGCTATATCAGCTTCGATACCTGCAGGATTGCCTTCATCTTTGTGGGCATATCTGTCTTTACCGTCAACGATCCCGACTTTCAGTACTCCGGGCTCTGAAGTAATGCTTACTTCTTCTTTCTTGCTGCTGCAGGCAGTCATTGCTGCTGTCATCACGATGCTACAGATTATTAATAGGATCTTCTTTTTCATTTTTCCCCTCACTATGCCATTTTGAAAAGCTGCTCTATGCCTTTTCCTGCAACTATATCAACGTTTGTTCTCTCTCCCGGAGAAGTGATCAAAAATGCCCTTCCTCTGCCGTTATTGATTATGTCATCCTGTTCACTCTCGTTTATCGCTCCGGCATTCTCATACAACTTTATAAGATCCGTCATGTCATTTGGAGAAAGTGAAAAAATAAAGCTGTACTGGCTTGCATTTATGATAGCCGTTGACTTCCTTGCCAGTTCTTCCGTTCCAACAAAATCCTTTATATTCTGCGTTATGACTATCTGCATACCGTTGTATTTTCGGATTCGTTTAGCAAGCTGAAACATGAAGTCCAGAGCTATCGGATATTTATCATCGATAAATACATGTGCCTCATCTATGACTATGACGATCTTGCGGTTTGCATTGTAGAGCATATTGTATTCACGATTTTTAATGATCTCATTGTCAAGCCACTTTAATACAAGAAGCATCTGTGCATTTGCAATAGTTCCGTTCTTATTGGCAAGCAGCGTCTGAAAATCAAATACCACAAAATTTTCTTCTGTCGTAATAGTCGCCTCACCATTCCAGAGAGCAGAATCCCTGCCTCCTTCCGCAAATTTTGATACTGAAGTCATAAGTGAACGCAGTATTCCTTTTGTATAAGCGTTATCGGTAAATCCGGTCTGAAATGTTTCCAATATGTCATCGTAAAGATCGTTAAATGTCGGATAATCCGAAGCTGACAAAGTTGAAAAGTCAGTATTATGGTCAATCCCCCGGCTCGTATACATATTTGTGGTCAGAGTATTCAAAAACTCCAAAGCTTCCGGTGATACTCCCGGAAGTATCTGCCTGTAGAACTCTTCAAGAAACTGCAGATGAGCCGAAAAAGTATTTGCCTTTTGAGTCTCCTCTGCCTCCTCGCTGTCAGATTCATCATCTGAAAGTGATGTAATTATGTGGAAAGGATTAAGTCTTCCCTGAGTCGCTGTACCAACATCAATGATCTTTCCGTTGAGTCCGGCAGCCATTTTTGTATATTCATTTTCAGGATCCAGTATAAATATCTTTGAATCTTCCGCTGCAAGCTGAGCCAATATACTCTTTGTCGCATAGGATTTACCTGAGCCTGATTTTCCTATTATGACTGTATTGGAATTTACTCTCTCGGAATCCCTTCTAAAGAAATTTATAAACACAGGTATTCCGGAGGAATTTCCGATATAGAGTCCGTCTTCATCACAAAGACTCTTATAAACAAAGGGGAAAACTGCTGCGCAGGAGGTTGAGTGTATGCCCCTCTTATAGCTTTCAAAAGCATCGAATCCCGAAAGTGATGTAGATGAATATGCTTCAAACTGCTGCATGAACATGTCAGTCACCCTGAAGCCCTCTTCAGCCAGTGCCTGCCGTACCCTTTTCTTTCTTGAATTCGGATCTTTTTTTATCTTATAGCTTTTCTTTTTATTCTCCGAAAGCTCATAGTCATTGACCTGCACATACATATTTACATTGAAAAGAGTCTCATTTTCTCCCTGAAGTGATCTGAGCACTGCCGCAAGAGCCTGGATCTGTGTATCGAGGTCGATTATCCTGCTCGCCTTACCCGTATTATTTCTCTGATCGCGAAGCTCTTCTAAAGAACGGTCTATCTGCCTTACTGCCTTATCTCTCTCGATAGGTGTCATCTTCATCACGATCTTTGTACCAACGGTATTGAACATCTCGGCTCCCCAGGAATTACCCACTAAAACAGGATAATTGCTGATGCGAAAGTTGTGAGTTATGAGATCATCATACTGTACAGTCCTCGTACCTATTTTAATCTCATCAGGCAGTATCCAGTCCATATACTGACTCTGATCTATCTCATAAGCGATCCTTTCGTCAAAATTCATGCCATAGTTATACTTAAGAAATATGGCGAGCTCCGGCCCTTCAAGTCTTTTACACTCAATATTCACAGCTGCAAAGTCAGCTATTGCATGCTCTATCTGTGATGTGAGCATCTGACGGTCCCGATGTATAAACATCAGATAATGAAACGGCATATAGACTTTATCACGAAAGTCGATATTCTGCAGATGCTCTATCCTGTCCTGTATGATACCTACTCTGACCGTCAGTTCATCCTTGCTGAAGATACCGTTGATATAGCCTTCTTTAAGCTCCTCAAGCTTTGCCTGTTCACTCTTTATAAAATCATCATATATCACCGGGCGATCGAGCTTCACCAGGTTTATCATCTCATCTTCCGCCGCCGTACGCAGTATTCCGCCAAAAACACGGTCGATCAGATTATCCTGTCTCATCTGAGTGTAAAATCTAAATTCCACAGAAGATATACTCATTACAACTGCACTGTACTTTTCACCGTATTCTATGAATCCTCCATTTACAGCTGTAAACGGAGTTATGTCTTCTACTGTTAGCTTAACAGGTTTTTTCCTGCCGGTCTTTTTATTATCGTCTGCCCCGGTCTTCAGATCTTCAGCTGTCGCAGCATCCCTGCTCTTCTTCGCAAAATGTCTCGGCTTTCCTATATACCTGAGTCCGCACAGCACTATCATATATCCCTTTTCATCGCCAACCGGAAAGATAAGCAGCACTGTCAGCGTGAGCATAGCCACTGCCCATACAGCCTTCATTGGAAGATTCGACATTGCGAAGCTGATCACGATGAGTGTGCCAACAGATCCAATGAGCACATCTATGGCTTCAATGCCCCTGAAGAGCTCCATTCTTACATTTGTACGCTTGGGTATAACCCTCATCATAGTTTACTGCTCTCCTCTTTTTACTCATCTTTTGTCATCATCAAATGGTTCACCATCTAAAAAACCGGTATTTAGAGGATCATTATCCGTATTAAACTGATCATTTGTCCCGACAATATCCTGCATCCTCAGATTACCGTTGTTTGCATTTATACCATCAACATAACCGGTATTACCGCTGATAATGTCCTCTTGGAACGGAACTTTGACTCCGCCCATATCTCCCTGCATCTGAGGCTGCATTTCACTCTCCGGTCTGTGATTTATCCCATTGTCTCCGAATCCACTATTCGGAGCATTATTATGAATTTCACCATTGCCAAGCGGCATGTTTCCGACAATGTCATCCATCTTGATATTTCCTCCATTTAAGCCGGAATCATTAATTCCGCCGGAACCACTCATTCCGCCGGAACCACTCATTCCACCGGAACCACTCATTCCACCGGAGCCACTCATTCCACCGGAACCACTCATTCCACCGGAGCCATTTATTCCACCGGAGCCATTTATTCCACCGGAGCCATTTATTCCACCGGAGCCATTTATTCCACCGGAGCCATTTATTCCACCGGAGCCATTTATTCCACCGGAGCCATTTATTCCACCGGAACCATTCATCCTGCCAGTCGGATTTGATCCTGAAACGCTATTACTTCTGCCCATTCGACCTAACCCCGCGCTATTGTTCATTCTGCCTGCCGAATTAGATCTTGCATTGTAATTAGTTCCTCCTGAAGGATTTATGCCTGCGATGCTATTCTTTCCTGCCACCGGATTTATTCCCTTAAAGGCACTATTTCCGTCAAGAGCATTATTTCCTCCGAAAGCATTATTTCCTCCAAGAGCATTATTTTCTCCGAGAGCGTTAGTTCCTCCGAGGGCATTATTTCCTCCGAGAGCATTAGTTCCTCCGAGAGCATTATTTCCTCCGAGAGCGTTAGTTCCTCCGAGGGCATTATTACCTCCGAGGGCATTTTTTCCTCCGAAATTATTATTTCTACCGGCTCTGTTATTTCTTCCTGCCGGATTTACTCCACCGAAACCGGCATTTCTGGAACCGGCATTTCCCAATCCGGCATTTCCTAATCCGCCCTTTACTCCGATATCTCCTTTTCCATCCTTACCGGTTCCCGACGTATTATAATTAAGCGGCATCTCTCCGAGAATATCTCCCCGCATCTTGTCGAGTGAACGGCTCTCTGCCTTAAAGCTTACACCCTCGTCAGAGTGGCTTCCTTTAAGACTTTTGGGCAGATATCTGTTACGTGATGCGGTTGCCTTATCAAGACCTCCGCTCAGCACAGATGCTTTCATTTTTTCAAGTGACTTCTGCTCTGCTGAATGACTGTGCTCATCTGTAAGATTTCCGCCCAATGAAGTTGCCGGCGGTCTCATTTTCTTTTCAAACTTGCCTATACCGTCGCCGGAACCTTTTTTCATCAGAGCTCCAAAAGCTCCGCCTGCCAACTTTCCCATTTTGTTCAAAGGCTTTAATGCAGTATTCTTTACGAAATTAGCCTCCTTGTTGGCTATTGCTTCGCCTACCTTCCAGCCGGCCGCTGCACTCATCTGCTCTCCTCCGGCAGCTGCCTGACTCAATATGCCGGTCACAAGCGGTCCGACATGTCTGACTGCTACAGCACCGCCCATTGCAAATATGAGCATCATAAGATAGTCCTGGAGTCTTGCCCCAAGTGTATTTGAATTTGTAAAAGATATATTGCCTGCAAAAAGCTGTTCAAGTATCATTAAATATACTCTCATGGCTATGACAGAGCCAAAGCCCTGGAAAATCTTACCTAAGAAAAGCTCAAACCACTTTTTATAATACTCACCGTCATCAAAGGGCATCATCCCCACGAAAAACGGCTCTATTACCAAAAGAACCATAACATCAAATATTCTTCCGATGAATACCGCCAAAACCATGCACATGACAACCGTAAAGAAAATTCCGCAGCCAATACCTATGAAATAGTCAAAAGCATGTATCTGAAATGTTTTCACAACTTTTATGACATTCGTATAATTCGGCAGTATCAGATGTTCATCCTCGTAATAGTATTCTTTTCTGTATTTATCAGTTAAAGAAGCCTTTGACGGCCCTTCCGTATAGCTTACGTTATACTCCTTACCGTCCGAATAAATGTATGTATCAACAGCATCAAGCGAAGCAATACAAAAAACAATACGTGCTATACTCGTCTTTCCTTCACCTTCCGTAAGTGCGCTGTCTATTGTAGACAGCACTGCCTGAGACAGCATTATAAGTGCCGTAGCCAGAAGCGGTGCAAGTGCAAGGTAAAGTAATGATTTAGCTGTCATTTTTATGATATGTGTAACAGGTTTTGTCTTCTCACTGCCGAGCTCAAAATAGTTCCTTGCAGTAGCCACTATTGCCATTGCAAAACAAATTACAAAGCCCACTACTATCATTGAATAAAAAGCATACTGTACGCTCTTTTGGTTAAAAACCGCCAAAAGAAGCGATGTGCCCTTTTTATCCCCTGCAACGTACACAGGTCTCAGACCGCTTACCACATTGAAGCAATCTTCTAAACAGTCAAGTAAAAGCAAAATAGCAGACTGTATATGAAACCACTTCATATAATACCAGTCAAGGATCCTGCCAATAATTTCGCCTACGATACTTCCCATCACAGCCTCGATAGCAACAGGTAATATCTCGCTCAGATAGGAAAAACCGGATGAAATAAGGCCGCTTAAAAACGTCCAGACCGGATCTAAAATATTCTCATAAACATAATCCAGTGCATCCTGGAAAAGACCCAGCTGTACAATCCTCATGTCTGACCTTACCTCCAAACTTCTTATAGCATAAGTACCCTATGTTTAATCCTTATTCTGCTTCCCCATACCGGATATCATATTTCCTGCAAGCTGTCCGGCTTTGGAAGCACCACCTGTAGCATAGGCAGCAGCAGCGCTTGCCGCTTTCTTGACCGTATCTCCTGCCATCTTAGCCAGGAACTGAGACTGTTTCAAAAGATTTGTCGTTTCCGGGCTGAAAATATCAAGTATGATATACTGACTTTGCCAGGCTCCCACCATACCAAAACCGGTAATAGCCATGCGAAGTATCCACGCAGTTATCGGATTGAATTCATCTCCAAAACTTATAGTTCCATCTATTCCGATACTCGTCAGCAGTACGCAATATACCCTCATTACAAGCATCGGACCAAAAGTCGAAAAAGTAAATCCTGTAAAAAGCCTTGACCAGCTTTTGAATTTTTCTCCCCCGTCAATAGGAATCATAGAAACAAACCAAGGACTTGTAATAAAAAGTACTGCAAGCATCATAGCTCTCATAATTGCCTGCATTATTATGGTTATCATTACTATTATCATAAATATGAGCAGGATATAGGCATAAACATAATTGATCTCACGCCAGTTAAAATATTTCCTGACGCTGATCGATGTAAACATTCTCCCCGAGGAACACGCTTCCCTTGCCGCATCCGATACCCATTTATCTCCTACGGTCAGCGTAAATACAATATCCGATATTCTTTTATCTCCTTGTTCATCACCAAAATACAGTATGACCTTGGTCACTGCCGCCCCCACCTTCATAACGGCAAGGCAGGCCGTCGGTATCAGGGCAAAGGACAGTATTGCCTGAAAAGCCTGTCTTATGACTGCCGTCACCGGTCTTTTTAACTCGCTGAGACCCTCTCCCATAGATTGGATCACAGCAATTATCGTTGTAAAAAAACAGACTACCACAGCTGACAGCATCATATACCAGTATGCATTCTGCACCGGACTTCCTATGAATACCGCCGTCATAAAATCCGCCTGACTGACTGCTACTCCCGCGCCATTCCTGAAATATACATTCTGTGTGCCGGCAAAAACGTCAAAGGCCTGCTCAAGCAGCCAGACAAGATTCAGCATACCGACATACAGAAAATAGAGCATATTGAAGAACTGTTCCATCAATATGGAATAGCCAAGTCCATAGGTACTCCAAAAGACATACGAAACTACCTTTGTTACATGATTGTTTGTCAGCAAATCCATAAGTGAATTCATCATGGATGCAAAGCTTAAAAACGCAGGGTACAATCAGATCCCTCCTTCAAACATTTATAAAACTTTGACTTTCCTCTTTATCCTGATCATATATACGGTCAAGCCGGCAATAAGCAGAAGTACCGATATGATCGCTATCACAGCCGCAGTGTTGAGCATATATGTGACTGTGAAATCAGCATAAGACATATTTCCTGCCTTATCATAAACATAAATAGTATAATTTCCGGTCTTCTTAACCGAATAGACAGGCTCACCATCTGATACGACAGTATTGCCCCTGTTAAGTACGACTCTTGAAATATCTTCACTGTAGTAGCTGATAGCAGCCTCATTCGGCATTGTCTGAACTGCAAACAACGGCTGTTCTGTATCAAGAGTGAAATATACTTCTCTGCTTCCCGCCTCATCCTCAAATGTGATTTCATAGTCTCCATCGCCATCCAGCCTGAGTCTCTCATCAGTTAGAAGCATCTTGTCCTCAATATCAAGTCCGTTATAACGCGCAGATCTTATCTTCGTATTTTCCGGTGCGTTTATGATTCCAATATCATAAACCGCTCCGCTTATGATCCTGAAACGAAATGCCGGTATGTGATCAGGGTATGACTTTTCAAAGGCACTGTCTCCCGGCTTTGAAATGTATATGGTGTAGCTTCCCTCTTCGCTTGTATAATCGCCCAAAGCGAAGTCTTCATATTCCTTTCCATTCCTGAATGCCGTATATTTCAGGCCTTCCGCCTCCTGCATGAGTACACCTTCGTTTGTCAGACTTCCGTTTGGAAGACTTGAATAAAAGCTGTCCCCGTTGAGCAAAGTATTTTTATAATAGCCCGTCTCACTGTCATAACTGCTGGAAATGTCTATTTCCAGAGGCTTTTCCGGCTTTTCTTCCTCTTTTTCTTTTTCTTTTTCTTCTTCGTCCTCATCAGTCTCTTCAAATACAAAGTCATCCGGCAGCATATCTTCCGGCAGCATTGTCTCTTCAGTATCATTTCTCAGCAATTCTTCCGGAAGGTTCAGCGGATTGTCCTCAGAGGAAGATTCAGTAGCGGATATCTCTGATTCATCATCTTCTTTGGAATAGTCTTCCCCTATGACACCGCCAACTCCCTTATTATATTGGATACGGAAGCGAAACTTTGCCCTTAGATAGTTCCTTTTGGAAAATGGCTCCATCGCATCGCTTGTGTCAGAGACAAAGAGATCCAATACGTAAGTTCCTTCGGCAGCTATAGTCTTTTTTGAAACAAACGGTATGTCTGATCCGTCCTTTTTCATGGAGGTTCCTACTCCTGTCGGAACATCTATGACTACAGGTCTTTTTGTCACGCCTCCGTTTTTCACATTGGAAAATATCGTATAGCTGCTGCCAAGTTTTTCCTCATAAACCTTGTAGTCTGCATGATAGGTCTCTTCAAGAGCCGCAGTTGTGACCGTCGGTCCTATCGGTACAGTCTCCATGCGCTTCATCAGCTCATCTGTAGTGATTTCTTCCTCACTGCTGTTTTCTTTTTTTTCTTCTTTTTTTGCTTCACCTGTATCATCACGTTTTTCCGATGATGAATCGGAATCTGACGAACTGCCTGATCTGTTCCCGTAAACTGCACGCAGAGCATCATAAAGTGACTGCCCTGCAGATGAAGATTTCTCCTCTGCCCGAGAGTTTACCGGAAACATTAAAATAAGCACAGCAGCCATCCCCAGTATTACCGCTGCTTTTCCCCAACGTATGAATACTTTCCCCTTTTTGTTCATTATGACACCTCGTTCTCCTCGAAGTCTTCATCCCTTTTATCTATCCACTTCGAAGAATTCTGCTCATAATCCTCCATAAGTTCAGCCATGATATCCAAAACCCTGGCCTCGTCCTCTTCCATTATGTCGTCATCGTATTCTCCATCATCTTCCTCATCCACTTCTTCACCATATTCTTCATCTGAATCTGCATCATATTCTGCATCATCATCTTCGTGTTTTTCTTCACCGATCTCTTCATCAATTGATTCTTCATCATTTAATTCTTCATCATTTAATTCTTCATCATTTAATTCTTCATCAGTTGATTCACCATAAGCATCATAATTCTGTTCAGCCTCTTCATCGGTATTTTCTTCTTCGGACGGATTGTCGAGTATGAGGTAATTTCTCTCGTCGAGATCATAATAGACATCATCGCCAAAAAATACATTTGACCTTACCTCTGTGAGATCCATCTGCCCCATCTTATACAAAGGGCATTTGTATGAAGGAGTAAACTTTGTCATCAATGGGAAATTATTAAAAGTTACAACTATTGAATTACCGGAACTTTTTGCATTATTGAGCCTCGTCAGCTCATTTGGATATATGAGCGGTCGCTGCTGGAGCTGGGTTGAAACATTTATATTTCCGGACTTATCCTTTAAGCCGCTGGAAATGCTTGTAGTTTTAACCGTCATATTTCCACATAGCTTTGAAAATTCCTCACAGGTCGGCATATCATTTGATCCAATGAAAAGCTTGATTCCACAGTTGCCTTTTACGATATCCGCAATGGTTTCACCGTAGACATTCTTAAGCTGTGCGAATGACTGTACTATCATTTCAAACCATATTTTTCTCGAACGTCCTACCGTGATCATCTTGTCGAATTTATCAATTTTCGGCATATTTCCGAATTCGTCCAAAATGAAATAAACATTTCTTGGAAGCGAAAGTTCCTCGGTTCCCGAAGCAACCTTAATAAGTGCTTTGTATATGCAAAGTATAAACACTGCCGCCAGCGCATGACGGGTATCCTTTTCATCCGGTATCTTTAGGAAAAGGGCCGTCGGTCCCGATGCAAATTCCTCAGGTCTTATATCCGTGGCAGAAGTAAGCGCACACAGTCCTTCATCATTAAACATTGACAGCTTGTCAAAAGCTATACTCATATAAGATGACAAAGTCTCATCAGCCGCCGAAAGTACCTGCCTTGAAAGACCCTTTGCCTTAGAGAGTTTAGAACGTCCCTGAAAGTAGTCCTTAAGTGCTGCAAATTCATTTTCTGAATTACTGATTGCCTTGTTTATGTTATAAAAACAGAACTTATCCTTGGTCATCTCAAGCTTCGGATCTTCCGAATCCTCGAGCATTCCAAGTGCTGTTGCCATTATGATAGATCTCGCTCCTTTTTCCCAGACCGGATCTTTTTCATTCTCTATCGGGCAGAGAACCGATATAAGGTCATTCAGATCTTCATAACATTCATCAAATATCTTCTGCTTCGCAACTCTTGCCTGATTTATGATGTCGATCCTGTTGGCATAGGCCTTTCCTTCCCACTCATACCATGGCTCATCATCCTCAAAATTACTTATATCATTGAATAGTTTTAGATCAGGATAGTCAGTAACAGAGTCAGTATGTTCAAAGATATCGTCTCCTGTATGAAGATAGGCCTGATAATTATCATATATCGAGCCTAACGGATTCCATCTGAAAGAACTGTAAGGATCTCGCAGATCCAGGACCATACAGTTGTAGCCATGTTCAGAAAGCATCTTTGAGTGAAGCTGAAAGAGCTCGCCCTTCGGATCAGTACAGATCATGGATGAGCCTGCTTTCGCGCGTCCAAGTATCTGTACTACAGGATTTACAAAGGTAGTAGTCTTACCGGAGCCTGTAGCGCCTATGATGATACCGTGTGCAGGTGAGATAATATTTATATCTATGTCCTTCTTTTTACTGTTATATACAGCATATAGAGGTATACCATCTTTTTTAAGTTCTCCAAGCTTCTTAAAGCTGGTCTTTGGAAAGAGTTCATTTCTCTCTTTTTCTTCCATCCAACGTGAATTTTCCAGGGGACTGTCTACCCTTTCCGCCTTGCCTTCCATCATATTTTTTGAAGATTTCAAAACCGAGCTGTTACTGTTTACCACAGAAACAATAAATATGATCGCAATCTCTGCAGCTCCAAATGTCAAAGCAGATGGTGAAAAAAGCGCTGCAGTATTACCCGGCGCAAGGTCAAATTCTCCCGTAGACGAAAAATTTGAAAGTGCCAGCATTATCGCCTGTGTCATTGCGCCAAGAAAGATCGCACCCAAAACAGCTATCGGTATCCATTTCAGCAACTTAATTCCCAATTCATGCGTCGAGTCATTCATATAGCGCAGTCTCCCCTAATTTCATCCATGAAAAAACCTAGTAACAAACATGCTTTCCCTTTCAAGCTTATATGCTTTTGCTACAAACAGCGCGGCTGAAGCTCCGATTATACCCAGAGCCAGTTCCAGCGGCTTATTTGCACTCAAAGCCTCCTGGCTTCCCGGATAAAAGAGATAAATATACCAAAGTATCGATGACAGCAGATTGAAACCTATATGCATGAGCACTGCATAAAAGATATTGTCCTCTATAATGGAAACCTTTCCTATGATCCATCCCATAAAGAAGGCATATAATATCCAGATCGACGTTCCATGCAGAAGTGCAAATGCAGCACTCACCGCAATGAGAGCAGCTTTTTCTCCCCAATGCGGCAGCAGACGGTTAAGCATATATCCGCGAAATACAACCTCCTCAACCAGAGGAGTGAAAAAAGTATTGAAAAGTACACCAAGGTAAACTGACCAGGTCTGATATATTCTCTCGATATGAGCATCGTATACCGCCACCGGTCCTACAGGCGGAAGAAGCGACAAAAAAGCTGAGATGGCAAGTGAAGCGCCGAGACCAAATATCACAGCTCCTATGCTCTTTACAATACTTAAGTCTTTTCTGTAAAGTGATGCATCCTCAAAAAAACCGCTTCCATGTTTTTTTGAATATTTTTTGAGAACGAAAAAGGTTACAATGACACCTAAGATCATGTAGAGGTTCATGCGCTGCTGTCGAAATTGCTCATGCGACAGCATAGGATCTACGATAGTTGAACCTATGATCACCATAAGTCCCTCTGTCAGAAGATACAGTAACAAAGGTCCGATTGCCGGAACAAAATAGCGCAAAAAGGAAAACAGCTTATGTTCAGCTTCATCCCTTACTTTTTCGCCCTTTCCTTTTCTCTCTTCGCCTCGTAAATTGTACTTCATCTGTTCCCCCTCTGTCACATACCACGACCTCTTGCTTTTCTCACAGGATTATTTGGTTTTGAAACCCTTTGCTGCGCCTCTCTGGTGCGGCTTAAAGCCTCATCTCTTCTTCTCTTTGCTTCCGCAAGTTTTTTTGCAGCCGCATCAAGTTTAGCCTTATCCTCCCGTGCCTTAGCCGGATCTATTCCCTTTAATTCATCTTTTGCATTCTTTATCTTTTCTTTCAGCTGTTCTACCTCTTTATCACGATTATTTTGAGCATACTTACGTGCTTCGATCTTTGCCTGCTTTTCGCTCAGTCTCTTATACGGCTCTATATACTTAAGCTTTTCGATCCTGCCATTCTCATCGAGACGACGGCGGAACTCTGTAGCGGCCTGCGCAGCGGCAGCTGTATGCGGATTACGTTCCTGCTGTGGGTTCTGTTCTTCCTTACTGCGAACTTCCTTTAAGAAATCTTCAGCCGCATTATAAACCTTTATATTTTCAGCCGCATTGAAACCATCTCCGCCATCGATCGTTTTTTCATATAGTCCGATCAAAGCTGTCCGGAATTTTTCTGCAGCGGGATCAAGCCCTTTGTTATCCTTCTTCATATCCTCAAGATTGCCAACTGCTACTGCAAGTTCATCTCTTGAAAACCATCTGATATCCTTAACGGCAAAATCATTAGATTCCTTATTATTTTGTCTTGCATCCATCCTGTATGCAGATCTTGTTATAATGTCTCTTTCACTGTCTAATTTCCCTGTCAGTCCGGCCTCTGCTATCTCTTTATTCAGTTCTCTCTCATCATTTTCAATATTTTTATCTTTTTGAGCCTTTATATCACCGATAGCGTCATTATATCTGTCCATTTCATCACTGGCTCTTACGAAAGTTTCTACCTGCTTTCCTGCTCTTTGCACCAACTCATCATTTTCAGCTTTTGCCTCTTTGTAAGCTCTGTTTGCATCCTGTAACTCCTGCTGATTTTTAATCAGATCGTCAGGCTGCTCTTTTTCAGACTGAACTTTGTTCGGCTGTTCAGGCTGAATTTCAGGCTTTATTTCAGGCTGAGTATTGGACATCTGCATGTTTGGCATCTGCATCTGTCGCTGCAGCTGCATCTGCATGCTCTGCATCATCCCTGCCATCATGTATTGTGCGCTCTGCATCGCAAAATTCATGATCATATTCTGCATATTATTCATATCAGACATCTGCATAGCCGGCATTTGCATAGTCGGTATCTGCATATTTGGCATCTGCATGTTTGGCATCTGCATGTTTGGCATCTGCATATTTGGCATCTGCATATTTGGCATCTGCATGTTTGGCATCTGCATGTTTGACATCTGCTTATTTGGCATCTGAGGATTGACAGGCTGCTGAGAAAGTTTCATTGCCTGCATCTGCATATTCTGCATTCCCTGAAACATCTGCATCATATTCTGCATCATCGCCTGCATCTGCTTCATAGGATCATCCTTCTCGTTATCCGCAGTCGGAATGCCCATGCCTTTTTTCATACCCTCAGAAAATTGCTTGACCATTTCGATCAAGGTATCAAGCAGATACTCAACAGGATTCTCTGATAGTCTTTCAACGTCCTTGTCTCTATTATCGTTGCCCATAGAACTTACCTCAAAACAATTAGTTTGCTTTATATATGCATAACTCTCATTAGTTTATATTTATATATACTGTTTTCCTCAAAAAGTAAGCCTATATCATCCCTTGTATCTGAGAATAGTCATTGTCAGATCATCAAACTGAGGTGCTTCCCCCACAAATTCATTGACATAGCCGCGGATTCTTTTATGCATCGTCTCAAGACTTTCTTCATCTTTGATCTTATTCAAAGCTTCAAGCATACGGTCGATTCCAAATAGTTCCTCATCCGCATTGGTAGCTTCCGGTATGCCGTCAGTATAAAGGAAGAGGAGATCCCCCTTATTTAAGTCCAGCGTGCATTCTTCAAAATCCACATCTTCAAATGTTCCAAGTCCAGGACCATGTATATCCTTTACAAGTGTAAAGCTTCCGCCCTCCGGGCAGATTGCGGGATATTCATGACCTCCGCTTGCAGATACAAGATGTCCTGTAGAGATAGTCATTATACCCAGCCAGACGGTAACAAACATATCCTCATCATTTCCCTCACAGAGTCTGTTATTCACGTCATAGAGAATTTCTCCCGGGCCGGCAAACTGCCCCGAAAGGGTCACATTCTTTATGATAGTCTTTGCAATGACCATAAACAGTGCTGCCGGGACTCCTTTTCCTGAAACATCCGCTATCACGACTGCAAGATGGTCATCATCTATCAGGAAGAAATCATAAAAGTCTCCTCCCACTTCCTTAGCCGGATCCATTGTTGAATAAATATCAAATTCGCTCTTTTCAGGAAATGCCGGAAATAATTTTGGCAGCATATCAGACTGTATTTTTGTTGCAACAGAAAGCTCCGTATCGATTCTTTCCTTTTCTGCCGTAACCCTTTGCAGAGAACGTACCGTGGTCACAATATTGATCTCAAGATCCTGCATCGTCACCCATAGATCTTCTATTTCATCACCTGTATAAAGGTCAAGCTTACCGAAATAGTCCGGAGCATGCTCCAGCATCATTCCTTCTCTTTCAATGAATTTAATTCCCGCATCCTTAAGCTGTAAAATAGGTCTCACAAGTCTTTCCGAATGCTTGAATGAAACTATCATAGACAAAAATACGAGCACTATCGCTATCAGTATGATCACATACTGCGCACGCTTCGCCATCCTGTCATTTGCAGCCATTGCTTTGTCCGTAATATCATCTACCTGACTGACAAGCGCATTTGCAGGTTTTTCAAGTGCTTCCTCTGATATTCCGAGAAGCAAAGTCCAGCCTACAGTCTTAAGCGGAGCATAGGCAATATATACAGGCTCGTCATTTACTGTCAGTTTCTCGCATCCCTTTCCACCATGAAGCGCATTTTCGATAAATTCAACCAATTCAATATTTGAGCTGTTCAGAACACTTCCTCTGTTCGATTTATTTATCGAAAGCTCTCCTGTCTTCATCTGTGAATAAACGACGTTACCCGTCTCATTTATGAGGCATATATAGCTGTCAGCACTCAGATCCATTTTTTCTATCATTTCTTCCATGTCGGATAAGAGCCTTGAACCTCCGCATACAGCCTTTAGCTCCCCATTTATAAATACCGGAACTCCTATCATTACTTCCATGGAATCATTAAAATAATCATAATTAGTCGGTGCAAAAAATGTTGTTCCATTCAATGCTGCCCCTACATAATAAGGTCTCCTCTGAGCTTCAAAATAAATAGCGTTTCCATCCTCATCCAGCTTCTGCTCGGGATGCCTGTCCATATATAAAGTCGCACCCTCAGGAAGAGCTATGAGACAGTCATTCATCGTTTCGTATTTTTCAACAATATTTCTCATACCCGGCTGCAGGTTTCCGATCTGCCTTATCATTTTCAGCATATCTTTATCGGATCTGTCCGCATTCCTTGAAAATAGCAGCTGACCTACGCATTTGCCTTTCTCTGCCTGCTCGGGCCGCAGCACTTCTGTCTCACCATAGTTTTCAGGATGCTCCATGACATCCTGCACATTGACAGCCAAGAGCTCCATAGTATGCTTCATATTGCGAAATTCATTATCAATTATTTCCGCATCCGACTCAACATACTTCTGAAAAGTACCGGTCGACACATCACGCATTGTATCTGTCATAGTATCCGCTATGACCTTATCCTGCTCTGATGCCGAATCAGCTATGATCGTGGCAAAACTTACGAACTGAACCACACCCAGTATGGCAAAAATAAGCACAGCCGCAGCTACAAGGGACACACCCATGATAAAGACCTTGATCTTCAGACCTCTCTTTTTGTGAGAACCTGAATCTTTAAGCCATCCCTCTTCGCTGATCCTTTTGTTCAGTTCTTCAAGTTTTATATTATCCTGCATATAACATTCCTTTATTTTAACGTGATACCCTTTAATGGTATATCGTTCCATCCGGCCCAATATGGTGTAAGGCTATTGATCCTATCGCCCTTTACAAATATGTGCTTTGATGCAAAAAACGGTACCCATACCGCATCATCTATGACAAGTTTTTTCTCTATGTCATTATATTCAGAAATCCTCTGTCCAAAATCTAAAATATTTCTTGCCTTTATTATCCTGTTAATAGTCTCTTCATCAGCATAATTGCTCGAATATTTCTTTGTGATATCCGTCGAACCAAATATTGTGTAGAAAAAATTATCCGGATCATTATAATCGGCAAGCCACTGAAACTGGTATGCCATGATCTGTCCGTTTCGCCTCATATAAAGACGACTGTCCTGGTCATATACGACCGTAACGGCATTTAAGCCTACAGCATTCAGGTCTTCCTGAATAAGTGCCGTAAACTCCTGAATGGCTGTATCTGCCGTTGATGATACTGCAAGTTCTATCGTATCCCCGCGTCTGATCCCCGCTTCTTTCAATAGATCTTTTGCCTTTTGGGGATCATATTCAAGCCAGCCCTGCATTTCTTCTGAATATCCGGTAAGTCCTTTTGGTACGATACCATCTGTGATTACGGCATAGCCTCCATACACTTCATCAATTATCCTTTGACGATTGATGGCATATTGTATCGCTCTTCTTACCCGTACATCATTAAGTGGTTCTATGGCGGTATTGAGCATGAGACTTATTATATCTACATTATCTTTAGCTATAAGTCTGTCACTGTATTCGTCATTTTCAGTATAATAATTTGCAGCCCCCGGATTCAGAAAATCAAGATCGAGAATATCAATATTTCCATTCCTGAATTCCCTGTCCATTACCGCAGATACCATGACGGTTACTTCAGCCTTTTTTACAGATGGCTTTTCACCATGATAAAGTGGATTTATTTCCAGTCTGCAGAATTTTTCGTTGTTTTCTGTTATGATATAGGGACCTGTGCCGATTATATAGCGGATATCCGTACCATAAGCATCACCTGCTGCAATAACACTTTTTTTACTGAGTATTGAGCATGCAGGAGTACCAAGCATGCTTATGAAACTTGGGAACGGCTCTTTTAATGATATGTCGATATGATAGTCGTCTATAACTTTTATTCCGCTAAGACCTGCGGCTTCACCCTTTTGAAGCTCTTCAGCTCCTTCGATCATGTCTGCGTATGCGATCTGCTCACTGTCGGGAACCGTGAGAAGACGCGTCAGAGAAAATTCCACATCCTCTGCCGTAAACGGTGTTCCATCAGAAAAACACACATCATCTCTCAGTGTAAAAGAGTAGGTTTTACCATCATCCGATACTTTCCACTCTCTTGCCAGAGACGGCACAATACTGCTGACTCCATCATCAGTTTGCTCTATCTCTGCCAGTCTCTCAAAAACATTAAGCGCTATAAAATAATTGTCAGCATTCCTGGCAATATCCATATTTCCCTGTCCGATATCCGCTGCAAGACGAACAAGCCCCTCCTCGACGTCCGTATTAACATTGTCTCCAGAAAGGCTATGTTCGTCATGGTCTTTATCTGCCGATGTTTCATCAGCCAGGTTATTTTTTCTCAAGGCATTCGTTATATATACAACTGCAAGCAATAATAGTACAATTATCGCAGTAATACAAAATATCTTTTTATGTTTTTTCATATTTGCACTTATCACTCCCCACATATATATACAAATAAAACTCAAAAATCAGCCTGCAGTACTAAATATTGTCATCTCTTTTAATCTTTAGTTCCCTGTATGCCGACCCCTGCCATTGATAAAAATATTTTTACTCCAAGCCATATTATGGAAGATGAGGCCGGAAGCAGCAGTTTATAAGGAAACAGAGGTATAAGCCCCAACAGATTGTTTACTGCAGCAAAGCCGCCAACTACCGCGGTTATGCATACTACTACCATCCGGCTCATGCCTACTGCCATCTTTGCCACTATCAGTGCTGCAGCAAATGAAATTACCGAAATGATCAGCATACTGATATACGGTCCGAAATTGCTCAGCTTGTCCATAAAATAAGGTTCTAAATATACCGGCAGATTTTCCTGGCCAAACTGAAAGACCACAATGAAGATTCCGGCAAGGTAGACCTTGTAGGAAAGCGCTCCGCCTATCAGTCCCAAAAAGACCTCTCCCATCAGGAGCTGTTCACCCGACCATCCCAATGCAGTGAATACTATCAATCCTACCCTGTAACCAAAGATAAACCCAAAGGCCATCAAAAACATTTTGTAAAATCTGAATCCCTCAAGACAGCAATCCCCGGCAATTATTATGCCAACGACATAGAATAACGGTCCTTTTGAAAAATCCAAATATGCAAACATATCGATAAAGCTGTCAATAGCCGCTCTCCATTCCTCCGACATAAGTACATCCTCCTGTTTCGCCGCCTTAATTATTTCTCCTGTGCACAGGTACCTCCGGCCGGCTTTCCCTATTAGCGTTCATGTTTTGTCCATTTCTGGCTTCAGCACGCTTTTGTGCCGCCGCTGCCAGATCCGCCTTCTTCTTGTTAAGCGCTTTTCGCCCTCCAAGATCAAGACCGTGTTCTGCTTCAAGTGAGACCAGATTTACGCTCCTGACCTTGTTGTTCCCGTTTCTTCTCATATTCAGGTCTGCGATGTAATTGTGAGCACCCTTCGGATCTACAACACCAAAGGCAAGCACTGCCTTGTCAAAAATCTTGCTTTTCTCGTTTTCATTGCTTTCAAGATAGCTCTTTATCTGTGCTACGGCATTGTTACGGACATTGATAAGTTCTTTCTTTGCCCGGGCCAGTTGGTTTTCTTCCATGCCATTTTCTAAAATCCTGTTCAGATCCTGCCTGTACTGATCAAGAATCGGAAGCTTTGCTCTGAAATTGAGATCCTCTGCCATATTATCTGCAGTTCCCGCAAGCTTATTGATATTGTCAAACTCAGCCTTCAATCTGTCCTTCTCTGTATAGGCCGCATCCTGCCGCAATCTGATTACTTCTTTCACGAGACCTTTCTGTCCGTAGCTATCTGTCTTCAGATACCAGTACTGCCTTCCCACAGCCGTAACATCTCTTAAGAAACCACCATCCGCCATCTGCCTGTGCATGAAATTCGTGAATTCATGTACATTGTGGAATGATGTATTTGCTGCTTTCTCACCATGAAGTCCTGCGATATTCATTTCAGAAAATTTCGCTTTAGCCCATGCCGGATCAAGCTCATTTGCCAGCGTGAACATGATGTTAAAACGAGTGTTATCAAAATCATTTTTCGAGTGCTTATGGATCCTGTCATACTTAGGATCTGTAAGCCAGGTCTTCACATCCTCTTTAAGCTTCTCTTTATCTCCCGCTGTCGCCGTACCATTCTGAAGTTTCTTTAAGCCCTCTTTCACAGTCTTGTACTGCTTTGAGTCAAAATGGAAGAAAGAATCCGATGCGTTCAGCATATCATACACTGCATTTATCGCCTTTTCATGAGTAAGCGCAGTCTTTGCGCAAAGAGTCGTTTCTTTCCCCTGCTTTACAGCCTCTATATTCCTCGCAAGGCTTCCCATTCCGGAATTCAGATAGATATCCGCTTTCTCCACAAACGCAGCATCTATCCTCATAAAGTCCTGCTTCGGAGGCTCCGAATGAGTATCCGCAAGATGTCTTAATTCGTTATAGACTATCGGATCCGCTATATTCTTTATTTCGTCAAGCGAATGGCGTCCCTTATCCGCCACCTCGATCTCAGCTTCCTTTTGGGCGAGTCGTATCTCATATTCAAGCGGCATACCACCCTTATCATTCCTGTGGTTCACATTATTCAGATTGCCTGCAGCATTATCTATTGCAGCTTTAGTATCATCAGACAGCGCTCCATGACCATCAAGCCACTCCTTTTGAGCTTCAATTTCTTTTATCCTGTCTGCAATCTCACCAAAAAGTTCTGCTCTCTTTGCCGGATCCTTCTCATAAGGCTTTCCAAATACCTTATCGTTTAATAGCTGCTTAATTTCCTTTAAATTATCTGCATATTTCTTTGTCGTATCTCCACCGGCCTCAACTGCCGCAATATGCTTGTCGGTCTTTTCAGCTACATTAGCCAAATGACTGTATAGTCCAAGTTCGCTTAAGGGCCAGCCGTTCTGCACGGCCTGCCTTCTACCGGGGATAAAATGCAAAGGCCCGATCATGCCTCTGGCGCCGCTAACAGAATCCTCAAAGGATTTCTTTGCCTCAGACTGTCCTCTGAGAAATCTCATATTATTGTCTGCAAAGGATGGATCTGCTTCCTGTTTTGCCTTCAGATCACCGAGTACCGTCTCAAGAGTCTTATAGCGTTCATCCACACGGTTCCAGTATTCTCTCTCCTTTTCAGGTGTCAGAGGACCTTTCTGCCTGTCAGAGAGATATTCCGACCAGATTTCCTTAAGTTCACATTCAGCTTTAAAAGCTTTGTGAATAGGAAAAATATCCTTTTTTTCTTCCATCTCATCAAAGGTGAAATCCTTGGTCTGCCCCGGTATTATCGGATTATTCGCCCTGTCAATGAAAAGCCCGGTCGGATTACGCAGATTCGCCTGAACTATCTTTATCACGGGATCCATGGAATCAACCTTCATCGTTGAAGTTCCTCTTAGGACATTCTTTATCATATTTTGAAAAGGCTTAAGGATAGCTGCGGATACCTCATGCCCTTTAGCCATCATGAGTTCGTCTGCCCGGTCAAGTCCTTTATCCACCATTTGAAGTACAGGCTTAATCTTTTCAGCATAAGAAGCACTGATAAGTCCTCCACTGATATTAAATAAACGGGTATAGGAGGTTTCCATCTGCTTCTTTTCCTCTTCGCTAAGATTTTCTTTAGCGAATAATTTATCATTACGCCGAAATCCCTGTACTTCCGCTGTGATTGGCATCAAAAGTCCTGTTATGCAGCGTCCGATTTCCTCTCTTTGCTGCATATCGTTCAGTTCTCCCGGAGACACAAGTACCTTGTTCAGCCGATCCATATACTCATTTTGTCTGTCAAAGCCCGTACCCTCACCGACTTTTCTGAAAGCCTCATCTGTTGCATTATCCAGATCCTTGTCTTTAATCTCAGGTGAAATTGTCGGGATCAGATAAGTAAATTGGCTCACGAGATCTACTAATTCCGTGAATCCGATATTGGAGGTATTTTTCTGAGGCAGTGATATGATCCTTGACCTGACCTCATTCTCTACATCATTTAAGAGCTTATGATCAGCAGAAACCCTGTACGGAGAATCCGGGTGCGTAAGGATATCGATGGCCTTCAGATCATCTCTCTCTCTGCCCTGCACGGCCGGATAACTATTCCAGGCTTCTTCACCGATACATTTCTTTACAGCTTCTGCGATATAATGCGGATTATCGGCAGCAAGTGCCTGTATCTGTCGAATCTTGTCATGAGCATAAGGTTCCGCCTGAAAAATATTATTCAGTTCCTTATCCTTCTCCTTCAGTTCTGCCAGCCATTTGAGATCTCTCTGCTGTTCTTCCTCTGTATATTTTCTTACAGGATGAAGTTTCTCCATTTCCCTGAAAGCGGTCGGATCTGCCAGTATCTCTTTTTCTACTGCGCTAAGCTGATGCTCTGCAGCGCGGCGGAGATCCTCTCTCATTCCTGCAAAAGGAGGATACCTCTTCTTTGTCTGCTCAGGCAATCGGTCCATCTCCTCAATAAGAGAATTTATGAGCTCTTTTCGTCTTTCCTCATTAGCAGGAGCCTCATCCAGTACAGTATTTAACTTTCCAATAAGCTTCTCTATGGCTGTGAACTCTTCTTCAGAATATTTTGGAGCACTGGGTTTTGGAGGCTTTGAAGGTTTCTGTACAGTCTCTCCCCTTGCTTTCTTCTCTTTGTATTCCTGAAGCTTTTTCTCATAATTCTCATATTCATTCCATGCCTCTGTAACATTCCTTGAATTAATCTTAGATAATGACTCAAGTGCTGCAAGCCTTCCGATGGCAACAATATCCGTCATTGCCCATCCGTTAACAATGAGCTTCCTTCTTGCCCTTTCTATAGCGGCCCAGTTATTAAGCTGTGAACGATTGCCTATGGCATCCATAAAAGCTCCCTCAGTTTCCTTTGGGAAAGCAGCCTTTACCTCCTCATTCACCATATTTTTCTGTATCTTATCTATAGCGTAGAGACATTCGGCTCCCTCGATCAGGATATTCTCCCTGATCTTTATTTCGTCCTCTCTGCTTGCTCCTTTTTTCGCTTTCTTTTGGTATTCCTGATTTCCATTCACAAGGCGCAGTCCTCTGATCGCAGGCTGACGCCCGGGCACCAGATGTTCAAAGCGCGCATAATTACTGCAATAAGGATTATTATTGTAATCAGGTCCTTCGCCGTATGGACTGACTCCGGGAATAAAAGCTCCCAGAGTATTTCCAATCAGATAATCGTCTGTCTTTCCATACTCTTCATCCAGATATCCGTTTATTGCAATATCTGTATAAATAGCTATCGCTTCCATGCTGTCCCGTACAAAGTCGTTATTTGTATAATCCTTTCCTTTAGGAGGCAGTTTACGCATATCTTCCTTTACCGCTGCGTTTAATTCCTTCAAAAACTTCTCTATCTCCGCCTCACTATCCGCAGAATAATACGTCACGACTGCTTTGCCCATAGTATCAGTCAATATCTTAATGTTAATAGCGCCATTATTTTCTGCCTCGACAGTTTTTTCATAGGCTTCACCGGACACAGATTGAAAACGTTCAGACCATCTTTGCCACTTGCTCTTCTCCTCAGGAGTCTGTGCAGAATTAATCAGTGTCGAAATATATCCTAACACCGTTGTATACATGTGCGTGCCATATTTGCAGTTTGTTTCAAATGTCTTCTTTCCGGTGATTTCAAAAAGCTCGTTGTCTAATTCCTTCTTTCCCTGAATAAGCTCCTCGGCGTTTTGATAACGCTTTCCTTCATACTTTTCCTTTATGCGCGCTACCCTTTTCTTCTGGTCTTCAGTCAGATCCTTATTAAATGATGTATCAAAATGAAATACTAAAGCCATGTTTTTTCCTCCATACGAGATTACAGTTCTATCTGTTAAAATATACAGATTAGTAAGAAAAATAAGCCTGCAAAAGGGTGCAGCTGTCCTGCATCCTTTGTTATTAGATTTCTGCTGATTCAACCATCTGTCGTTTTACCAGTTCTTTGAAAAATCCGCCGTTTTTCATAAGCTCATCAAAGGTACCGTCTTCTGCAATTTTTCCTTTATCAAGGACTACGATACGGTCACAGTTTTTTATTGTTGAAAGCCTGTGTGCTATGACTATCCTGGTACAATCAAGCTTATCAAGTGAATCTGAAACGATCCTCTGGGTTATATTGTCAAGCGCGCTTGTAGCCTCGTCAAACATGAGGATTTTGGGCTTTTGTGCAATAGCCCTGGCTATGAGCAGCCTCTGTTTTTGGCCACCGGATATGCCTCCGGTTCCTTCGGATATCATGGTCTGCATGCCCATTGGCATATTGCGGATATCATCAGCCATTCCGGCCATTTCAGCCGCTTCCCATGCCTCCTCTTCCGTAGCCTGAGGCGAAGTGATCGTAATATTGGTAAGAACATTGCCCGCAAAAAGATTTCCTTCCTGCATTACGACACCTATCCTGCGGCGCACGGATCTTACATCCAACGACTGCAGATCCTTGCCGTCATAATAAACCGAGCCGCGCTTTGGCTTTTCAAACCCGAGCATCAGCCTCATAAGAGTGCTTTTGCCGCATCCGGTCTGTCCGACTATAGCCACGTACTGCCCTTTCTTTATCTTGAGATTAATGTTATCTATGACAGGCGATGCATCCGGATCATAGGAAAATGTCACGTTGCTGAGCTCTACCGCACCGGAAATACTGTTTACTATCTGCCTGTTTCCTGTCACTTCCGGCATGGTATTCAGTATTGGTTCAGCCATTTCAAGTGTAGGCTTGATGGTTGCAAGAGAAGTTGCTACCATGGCAATGGAGGAAATTGTTGAGCTCAGTATGCCATAAGCGGCACTAAAGGCAAAATAATCCTTTGCCTGAACATGGTTAATGACTGCGATATAATAGATCACAGCGGTTCCCAGGAGATTTACCGCAAGGACTATCGTTGCATTTAGTTTTATGAACAGCGGCGGACGATATAAATGCTTTGCCTCTTTTTTATATAATGAAGCCCATTTTGCAAATGCTCTTTTTTCGGCTCCCGCAAGTCTGAGCTTTCTGACTCCGGATATAAGTGCATATATAAGACCACTTTCCTGCGCCTGAAACTTCATTATCTCGCGTGTCCTGTGCAGGTTTATCAAAATCGTGGAAGCTGAGATCGCAACGATTATCAGAGTATTCAAAAGTGCAGGTATCAAAAGTGACGGAGCATTCGTAAATATCGAAAGAGTATATGCATACGAAAAGATTCCACCGGCACCTAATGTTAAAAAGGCTTCTACAAGCTCTGACGCCAGTTCATTAACATACTGTATTCTCTCATAAAGCTCACCGGAGCTGTATTTTGAGAAAAAAGACGGCGGCAGGGAAAGCACTCTCATCATCGCAGCTGAAGAAACATGAAATTCCAGGTTTGTCTCTATCCTTCTTGCACAGGTATTATGTATTATTCCAAAAAGAGACTTAAAAAGGATCGTGAAGAAAGTAAAGATAGCCATTCCAATGAACATTACCATGACCATTGAGCCTTTCTCATCCATGTCTATTATTTCTTCGATCCATGAATCCTGTCCGACCAAGGCGTCCAAAATATCTATCAATACTAATCCAAGCTGTGTTTCAAGAAAAATAAATATGCCATATTTTATGAGTTCTATCGGTCTCAGCGATTCCAAAATATAGCGAATTAATCCGGTGACGCCTATCTTCCCTTGAGGAAACGGTTTGTAAAAGACTGTTACTTCCCGGTTGATATTTTTATTATATGTAATTGCATTGAAAGACGAAAAAAATATTTCTGCCGCAGCTAGAAAACTTGGTATCTCACAGCCCACACTAAGTGAATTTCTATCAAATCTCGAAAACGAACTCGGCACTGATCTTTTTTATCGCGAGAAACGAAAGCTCGAGCTGACTCCATCCGGCAAAATTTATATTGATGCCGCACAGAGGATAATGCAGATCCGGGACCGTACCTATTCCTCTATACACAAACTCAGAAACCCTACAAAATCAACTATTCGTATTGCTGCTTCTCCTCTCAGAGGCTCAGCCAAATTTGCATCAATTTTCCCTAAATTCTCAAGACGTTATCCTGACATAGAGCTTCAACTGACAGAGGCCTATACTGCTCAGATCCCGGATATGCTGACAAGCGAAGCGATCGACCTGGCGCTCGGAACCTTCTCTGATACAGACAGTAAAGATTTTGATTTTATAACCTGTTCCTATGAAGAAATCGTCCTGGCAATCCCATCCTATCTGAAGAACTCCTGAAGTGGTAAGCTTATTTTGGACACGAAGGGGTTAACTTTTGGACATGGATTCTGTATAGTCTAGACAGCAGACTTCTTATCCATAGACACATGTTACTCCCTACATGGACAGGAGGCTTACCATGAAATACACCAAAGAACAACGTTTGGACATCGGCCGCCGAATATATGACGGCGAAATCACCAAGTATGACGCAGCCCAGCAGTATGATATCAGCCACCAAACAGCCAGGGATTATATGAGGCTGTATCGTAATGAGAACCATTTGCCACCTAAAAATGGGCGTCAATCAAAAGATGGAACATCCATTCAAAAACCTGTTCCTGAACCGAATAACCTTGAAGCATATGAAGCAATGTCAAAAGACGAACTGATTCAGGAGCTTGTCAAGGCGCGCATAACGGAGGCCCGGTTAAAAAAAGGTTACGAAGTGAAAGGGGATGGTTCAATAATTCGTTACAGCAGCAAGAATACCAGGTAATCCTTGAGTTATCCGGAGAGTTCCCCGTAAAACTCTTATGTGAAGCCATGGATATTAACCGCAGCAGCTTCTATTATTGGAAGAAACATCTGGGAAATCCTGCACCAAGGACTAAGAACCTTATTGATAATGTGCAGCTATTCCTGGAATACCACTTGAAATATCCCTCTCACGGATATAGATGGCTTAATGCCAAACTTCGTCTTGATACAGGCCTTATCTTATCTGATCCATATGCGCATAAATGCTGCAAGATTGCGGGAATAAAGAGCAAGGCCAAGCACTATAAGTATAAGAAACCGGGCGATTCGGGAAGAGTATTCCCGAATCTACTTTCAGCAGAGCTCAACATTGACGGACCGTTGCAGTGCATTGTCAGTGACATGACGGCATTCTATGTAAAAGGCATTTATTATGAGCTGACGCTATATATGGATCTCTGGAATAATGAGATTGTCAGCTATGCTTTATCGGCAAAACGCGGTGACCGCATGACTTACATAAGCGGCCTGGAGAATCTCCTTGAACTCAAGAAGGAACATTCCGAATTTCAGATGATTCTTCATAGCGATCAAGGATCTGTCTATGCATCAAAGGCATTCAATGATCTTTTGCCGATGTATGTGACTCGTTCCATGTCACGTGCCGGAACTCCTACGGACAACGCTGCTATGGAATCCATCAATGGCTGGATCAAAGCAGAGCTTTTTATGGATTTCCATGTCACCGGTGAGAAGCCGGTAGAACAGGAAATCGACGATTATATCGTCTTTTTCAATGAGCAGAGGCCTGCGTATTCACTTAATTACCTGACTCCAAAGCAGTACAGAGAAGCTCATGCAGCCTGATCTGCTCAAAGATCCGGAGCCAGAGGCAATAACCAGACACCGCCGAAGGCGGCTTGCCTTTGACATCCAGCCGGAAAGAATTGCTACAATAGAGTAACGACGGGCGAGCAAACTGATCTGCTCATGAGTCCATTGCCGTCGGCAGTGTCTGTCCAGCAATTCTTGGAGCGATGTCAAAGGTGTCGTCCGGATCGTGTAACTATTGAATTCAAGTGACTAAAAAACTTGATTTCGTGTCCAAAATCTGTTGACTACTGCACTCCGAAAAGTTTACTGAACCCGTTGCTATCGAAAGTGTTAAAGATACCCCCTTTGTTCTTATGAACAAAGGGGCAACAATTCGTGAAATAAGTGATGAAATTTTTCCTCTTCAAATATTCAGCCTCTTATCATTTATGAAAGCCCCAACAATCTCGTGGTATCTAATATAATCTCTGAAGGAGGTGGAATTGGTTTTCTTCCCAGAAGTCTTTCAAACCGATTTCTTACCAATATAAGTCTTCGCTCTTTATCGCCAAAATACTACATGAATAATGGCATCATCTATAAAAAGAGAAAAAAACTCTCTGAAGCAGAACGATACTTTGCCTATCTCTCTATTATGGAAGACCGAAATGCCGGAAGCGGGCTCTCGGTGTCCGGTGATTCCAAAACATCAGAGATTATAATAGAATTTGGCGGAAGTCAGCGCGAGAACACAGGTTTCAGCTTATAAAATTTTTAAGGAACTAAATATGAATACAAAAATTTTAGAATATGTAATTACGTTAGCAGAAGAAAAAAATCAGTCACGGGCTGCAGAAAAATTACTGATCTCGCAAAGTGCCCTAAGCCAACAGATACATAAACTCGAAAATGATATAGGAGTAAAACTTTTCAGACGTGAAAATGGAAAGCTGGCCCTCACCGACGAAGGAAAAATATACGTCAATGGTGCCGAAGCCGCACTAAAAATCTACTACAATGCGATTAATGACATAAGAAAGATCCGTACTAAAAAAAGAAAGCAGATAACCATCGTCTATAATAAGACCATGCTCCCTCTTTTTCCGGCCATAATATCAGAATATATAGAATCACACAAAGATATTTATATAAGTACAGTCTATGGAAATGCATCTATAGCAAAAGAATATCTGTATAATGGAATGGCTGATATAGCAGTTACTGCAACTATCAATCTATCCAATACCCTTTTTGAATATATCCCGCTTTTTTCCGATGAACTTGAGCTTGTTCTTCCGGCATCCCATCCCTGTATTGAACTCTTTCAAAAAAACGGGGTTGATTTTGATATACTTCGTGACGAATATTTCATACTAAATGAATCAGATAGTTTCATAGCGATATGTGTGGAAGATTTTCTTTCATCTATCCAGTTCATCCCTAAATCTTTTTGTGAAATAAGCGATCTTTCAACCGCATTAAATATGGTAAATAATAAAAGAGGCATAGCATTTCTGCCTGCCTCTCTTGAAAAAAACGATGAATCCATAGCATTTTCACTTGATCCGCCAATTAAATATCATGTTGTCCTGGCCTATAGAAAAAATCTGATCCTGAACCAGCCGATTCGCGATCTTATAATGCTTATGCTAAAAAAATACGATTTTACTTCAACTACACCGTAACCTTCTGCATTTCCTCAGAATCCACACCAATACCGTGCTTTTCAGCATATCCGGTAAGGATGAGGGTAAGTGCTCCGTCTCCTGTAACATTGCATGCTGTTCCGAAGGAATCCTGAAGTGCAAATATTGTAAGCATCAGAGCTGTTCCGTTATCATCAAAACCAAGGACACTGATGATAAGCCCCAAAGAAGCCATGACTGTTCCTCCAGTAACTCCCGGTGCACCTATTGCAAATACACCCAGAAGGAAGCAGAAAACCTTTCTCTTCCATACCCTTCCTCCTATAAGAAAAATTTTTTAACTGCCTTAATTAAAGGCAGGCATTCACATCCACCCTGTCTGTCATGACATTAAGGATTTCTTTATCTGTCGGCTTCATCCCCACTTTGCCGATATATCCCATGTTTTTAATGGTCTCTTCAACATCCGTTTCTACTATGCCCTCACCAGGCTGGAAGGATTTATCCTTCATACTCATATAATGTGCTAGCATTGCTGCATTCACAGAGGCTGCGATCTTTGCCGCACAACTGGATTTTGCCCCATCGCAGACTATTCCGCCTACATTTGCGAGCGTATTTGTAACGGTTTTTGCAACATGAGCATAATCTCCGCCGCTCATGAAAGTGATCGCCGCGCCGGCTCCGCAGGCAGCACTTACAGCTCCGCAGAAAGCCGATAAAGCACCTATATAATGCTTGATATAGATCGATACCAGATTAGCGACGATAAGAGCCCTCATGCGCTTTTCATCCGAGACACAAAGCTCTTTTGCATATATGATCACCGGCATTGTGACCGTTATTCCCTGGTTGCCGGAACCAGAGTTAATAACCACCGGCATCGGGCAGCCAGACATCCTCGCATCTGATCCTGCAGCCGCTGCCGCACAGGCACGAGTCTTCACGTTATTTCCGAAATTCTCAAGTATCGTTTTTCCGACGCTCGCACCCCAGGCATTATCAAGTCCCTCCTGCGATATCGCAGAATTCATCTCTATCTGTCGGTCTAAAATATCCCTGACCTCAGCCAGATCTACCTGATTTGCATAATCTAAAAGACTATCGAGTTTCATGAGACTTCTGTCACCTAAATTGATAGTCTCGGAATCATCTGTCTTATTGCCGTTTTCCATAAGCACCTTTCCATCTCTCTTTATAAGAGAAATGTTTGTATGATGCTCTGAAATAACAACCTCCGCCTCGTGATCTTTACCCTTTACGATCGCCTGTATATAAAGATTCGGAACATTTTCAACGTAGTTGCAGTCACAGAAATCTTTACCTACGAGCTCTCTTGTTTTTTCCCGGTCATCATCGGTAACTCCCGCTATTACCTCAAGTACCTTATCCGGATCACCGCCGACTACTCCCAGTGCCGCTGCAACTTCTATTCCGCGCTGACCGCCTGAATTCGGAACCTTCACTCCCTTTACATTTTTTATCATATTTCCGGAGCAGTTTATTGTAATGTGAACCGGCTCCTCATTTAATACCTTTCGCGCCATCGATGATGCATATGCAATGGCGATCGGTTCTGTACATCCCATCGCAGGGATCAGTTCATTCCTCAAAATTTTCGTATAATTATCCATTATTTTTTTGCTGAGCAAAGTATCCGACATATAAGTTCCTCCTGCTATAGGGCAATTTTACCATTTATAAATGCTCTTTTAAATAAACATCTTCCCTAAATCTTTCCACGTTTTATCAAATTCAAACCGGAATGATATCAGCTGCACTTCCATCCAATATTTTGAATTTTGCCGCGGCCTTCTTTCATCGCCTTCTTGCAGGCATACATTTCAAGATCAGATTCCTTTTCTGCATCATAGATACTACAGAAGCCATCTGATTCACATATTGAATGTCCATAGGCAACACTTAAGGCGATCTCGCTCTGGTTATAGCAGTTATAGGTTTCTACAGATTTTTTAAGTCTTTCAACTGTGTTCTGATATAACTTTTCGGGGTTTTCTCCGAAAATAAGTACCATGAATTCATCGCCGCCCACACGATATATTTCTCCTGCATCACCAACAGCTGCACTGATTATCCGGGCTCCGTTCCTTATATATTTATCGCCCATGGCATGACCAATACTGTCATTAACTTTCTTTAAATTGTTAAGATCCAGCGACATGACAACAAATCTGAAATTGCAGTTTCCACTGCGGCACTCAGATAAAAGTTTACCGGTGAGCTCTATTTCCCGCTCCATAAAGGCGCCTCGGTTATAGAGCCCGGTCATGGCATCCGTTCTGGCCTGTTTGCGATAAACCTCTGCCATCATTGCCTTTTTATCCCTTCGTACAGCTGTCTGCATAGCTCTAACTATAAGTATGACTATCATGAAAAGATAGCAGCCACGGGATATTGCTCCCCGGTCAACAACACGACCATTCTTAATAATATAAATGATCACATCTGCGGCCAGGCATAGAATTGTTACGATAATTCCTGCGTAAACCGGATATTCCGCTTGTATGCACGAATTATTTTTGGCATAGTTTATATCCTTGAACATAATATACACTGCCATCAGCAGATCAAAAGTTATAATGCCAAAAGATATTGGCAGCATATCATGATAATACATATAACCGCTGCGATTGATAATAAATTCAGCTGCGATCAAAACAACCGTCAATATCCCTATCAGATTCGAAAAATGTCTGTGCGGAGCCTGACTTACCGAGTCTACAAAAATAGCCAACTCAAAGCCTATAACAATTATAAGCAGATAAGATAATGCCGTATAAAACTCCGGCTGTCCTGTAAGTATCTGAATGACTCTGGTCTCAAGTACAAACAGAAACCCGGCCGCTATCGAAATAGCTCCCAATGCATAATGCCCAGTCTTTTGATACTTTTCTATCCCCGGAGTCAAAAGCGTATATATAAATGTCGCTATGCCAAAAAATATAATTATCAGACTCTCAAGAACTTCGATCAGATTTGACCTAAAAACCGAAAAAACATAACTCGAACTTTCCTCTATACTTACATCCATAAAAGATGCCGTTACATCCATCGGAATAATTTCAAATGAAACTTCATTTCCAATATCTGTCCAGTATATAGGGATTATCTGCATTCTTAAGCCTATATCCGGCCCCGCCATTCCAGCCGAATTCTGTGTATATTCATAAAAATACTGCTTTCCGTATTCTTCCGGATCATCATAAACGCTGTTTTCCGTTGCCTTCATGTAAAGCTTAAAATCCATACCCCTTGAAAAAAAACAAATGGCATAATTATCAGTCAGTTCTATATCAGACGGAATCTGAAAATGTACCGTATGTTTTTTCCCCAGGTCTTCCTTTGAAAAACTGAGGTCTTTAATATTAAATTTGTTTCCATCGTCATCATACCAGTTTTCCGAACACTCAAATTTATTCCCCTCTGAAAAAAATATCTGATTCTTCTCCGTAAGATGGGCTATGATGCCATTTAATATGAACCATAAGAAAATAATAGTGTAGAATATACTGAAAAAAATGCGATGTTTAAGCTTATCTCGCTCCATTTCAGTTACCTTCCATAAATATAAATCGTGTATACAAAGTGCAATCGAAATTATAATACGGATTGCCATAAATGTAAATGTCGATAACTATTAAAATCCTATAAAATTTATTAGCAAATATCTTATAAAATATGTTAGACTAATTTTGGTTTGTGTAAATTTAGATAAGTTCATTTTTATTAAAAGGAGACCCTACTATGTATATCACTTGTTTGGATTTGGAAGGTGTACTTGTTCCCGAGATCTGGATCGCTTTCTCAGAAGCAACAGGAATTCCCGAGTTAAAAATAACCACCAGAGATGAACCCGATTATGATAAACTGATGAAATACCGTATAGGTATATTAAAGGAACACGGACTCGGGCTTAAAGAGATACAGGATACCATTGCAACCATCGATCCGCTCCCGGGTGCAAAAGAGTTCTTAGACGAGCTCCGTTCCATAAGCCAGGTCATTATTCTGAGTGATACTTTTACACAGTTTGCATCACCTCTGATGAAAAAGCTCGGCTGGCCAACTATTTTCTGTAATAGTCTCGAAGTTGCTGATAATGGCGAGATCACCGGCTATAAAATGAGAGTTGAAAACGGCAAATATACAACAGTTAAAGCACTTCAGAGCATTGGTTTTGATACGATAGCAAGTGGTGACAGCTTCAACGATCTCGGTATGATCGGTGCAAGCAAGGCTGGTTTCTTATTCAGGACCACTGAACAGATAAAGAAGGATTATCCTCAATATCCTGCTTTTGAAAGCTACAGCGAGCTTCTGAATGCCATAAAAGAACAGATCCTTAAAAAACAATAAAGAATCCTGCTCCGCAGGATTCTCCGCGCAAGCGCGGGAGCCGCAGGTTCTTCCTATCCGCGCTTGACGCATCATACGCACGCAGTGCGTTTTTTGCATTATGGGGAATTCCATCGGAATTTCCTATAATGTAAAAAAGAGCCTGCGATTGATCTGATATCATCGCAGGTTCTTTTCCGTTTGATTTATTGCACTTTGATCATTTGTAACTGTTCAGATACCCTGAACAGTTACAATCATTTATTCTTTTTTTCGTTCCTGAACTTGTTTAATGTCTTTTTCAACTGATCTATATCTATAGGCTTGGCAAGGTGTGCGTTCATTCCGGCATCCAGGCAGTTACGGATGTCCTCAGTAAAAGCATCTGCTGTCATCGCAATTATAACGACACTTTCAGCATCAGCCCTTTTCATTGCCCTTATCTTCTCCGTTGCCTCGATTCCATTCATATTCGGCATTCTCAGATCCATCAGTATGACATCATATTCTCCATTTGCAGATTTCCCAAACATTTCACATGCTATCATTCCATCTGATGCCCTGCTTATCGTGCAGCCGGACTCTTCAAGTATCATTTCCGCTATTTCAGCATTCAGGTCATTGTCTTCCGCCAGCAGAATATTCATTCCGCTTATGTCAGTCTCTTTTTCCTCATTGTCTGTCTCCGCCGAAATATTGCCATAATTCATGTGTTTTTTCAGCTCATAATAAAGCGTTGACTTAAAGAGGGGCTTGGAAACGAACCCGTTGATATATGCTCCCTTGGCCTCTTCCTCTATGTCAGACCAGTCATAGGCTGATATAATGCTGATCGGGAGCTTGTTTCCAACTATTTCCCTTATCTTTTTTGCCGTTTCAACGCCATTCATTTCGTCCATTTTATAATCGATCAGAACGGCAAAATACCCGTCTTTACCGTTTTTTTCAGAGTCTGTGACTTTCCGGATGGCATCCCTGCCATTCATGCATATATCCGGCCTGCACCCGAGTTCTCTGAGCGATTCCGCTGCCGTCCTGCAAAGTTCCTCATTGTCATCAGCTACAAGTATCCGCCAATCCGGCAGCTTCATATCCTCGCCTGCAGATTCAGCCTTTTCAAAATCTATCACGACATTAAATGTAGAACCCAGTCCCACTTCGGACTCCACGCTTATAGTTCCACCCATCGCATCAATGATATATTTGGTGATTGCAAGACCAAGTCCTGTACCCTGGGTTTTGTGTATCCTCCTCCTGTCCTCCCGTTCAAATGCCGTAAACAGTTTCTGCCGGAATTCCTCCGACATGCCCATTCCGCTGTCCTTGACCGAAAGGTGTGTTCTGACATATTTTTCGCCCTTCGGTGAAGCCTCCTGAGAAAGTCCCACATTTATGTATCCGCCCTTTGGCGTATATTTCATGGCATTTGAGAGAAAATTCAGCATGACCTGGTTTATACGGACACTGTCGCTGTAAACTTCCTCTGATATTATATTGCTGATAAAGATGTCAAAATGCTGCTCATTCGTCTTTATCTGAGGTCTTACTATATCGCAGATCGTCTCCATCACTTCTTTAAGCGAAAGGACATCCATGTTCAGGGTCATCTTTCCGCTTTCGATCTTTGACATATCCAGCACATCATTGATAAGTCCCAGAAGCTGCTTGCCGGACAGGGTTATCTTTTTGAGGCAGTCCTTAACCCTCTCCCTGTCATCTATATGCTCCGTGGCGATCGCCGTCATTCCGACTATGGCATTCATGGGCGTCCTTATATCATGGCTCATATTTGACAGGAAATCGCTTTTTGCCTTATTGGCATTGATAGCCTCTTCACGGGCTTCTATCGCCTCTTCGCGTGACAACTCGAGCTTATGCATCTGATTTTTAAACATCATGTAATAAATGGTAAAAACCGTCAGCAGTACGATCGTAATTATAGACAGAGCTACGAACATTCCGACCGTTCTTGCACTTCCCATCATTTCAATGGACTCATCCAATATACCATAAGGCATTATCGAAAGAAGATACCAGTTGGATCTTTCCAGCGGCATGATATAGGCACTTCTCCTGATATTTATCTTCTCATCAGGATTTATATACCGTGTATTGACCAGCAGCGATCCATTGCTGCTTATTGTATTCTTAAGCTCGCTGAGATATTCCCTCTCTGTCATTCCTTCAGGCTTTACATATTTCAATACCACGCTCTCATATGATTCCTCTTCTGACCGTATGACATAGCTCATGTCACGCCTTATGACATAGAAATCCACAAGCGAATTCTCGTCTTCCAGATTCATAAGATCCGCAAATACCGATATGGGCTTGCACCAGAGAAGCCCTATGCTTTTATTTCCATTGGACATAGAGAGCTCCAGCGGCACTGCATAGATGATCATCTGCTCTCTTTCCGACCAGCCTCCTGTTACTATTATCTCTTCTTTATTTTCGAGACCATTTATCAGAAAAGCAGAATCACCCAGACGAACTATTTCTTCTCCGTAAAGAGTCTCAATACTGCCTTCTGCGTCTACTAATGAACAGTTCGCAAGCTCCTGAAACTTTGCCGTTTCCTTAATATTCTCATAAACCGGCTCCATGCCCAGGCTCTGATCTATATTTTCCAGTTCTTTCTTCATCGAGAGTATCTGACTGTTTCTGGTAGATGTGAGCGATTCAAAGCGGTTCGCCTCCTGATTTGCCTTCTCCTTTAAAAAAACCGATGCAATTTTACGGACATCCTTCTCAGTCTGGTCATCCATATATCTATAAAGACAGAAAAAAGCAACGCTGATAAAGAACAGCATTGTGCATAATCCAATGATTATAATCCTGAATTCTCTCTTCATAAAGCTGCATCCCCCTTCGCGGACATAAATAGTTACGAATATCCCTCTTAGGAACTGTTACAAAATAACTTGAACAGTTCCTTATCTATTTATATCGTCAGAAAGGCAATTTTTATTATAGGAGAATTAGAATTTTTAATCATTGCTTAAACTTTCATGCATTGTAACTGTCCAGGTAGCCTGAACAGTTACGCTGCCCCGGGTATATCGGCATGGAAAGTTTGAGGGGCAGCTTTTTGCTGCGCAAAAAGCTGCCCCTCAGCGTTGCATAAGCTGCCAGAGCTGAAAATCAGTTACACATCATCCCATAGCACTCAGGTCTTCTGTCACGGAAAAGTCCCCATGATAATCTTTCCTCACGTATTTTGGCGAAGTCAAATTCCGCAGTAAGAACCGCGTCTCCGCTTTTTCCGGCAGAAACTTTCAGATCACCCGTCTCATCGCATATGAAGCTGCTGCCATAAAAGCTGAGCGATGATTCCTGACCGCCATTTTCCCGGCAAGGCTCCACAGTCTCAAGTCCGTAACGGTTTGCCGCAGCAAGCGGGATAATATTGGCAGCAGCATGTCCCTGCATGGTACGCCTCCAGTGCCCGGAGCTGTCCACCTCCAGTATCGGTTCTGAGCCGATGGCTGTAGGATAAAGGAGTATGTCTGCCCCCATAAGCGCCATGCAACGTGCTGTTTCCGGAAACCACTGATCCCAGCAGATTCCCACGCCTATATTCCCATAACGTGTATTCCACACCTTAAAGCCTGTATTTCCCGGTGTAAAATAAAATTTTTCCTGATAATAGTGGTCATCCGGAATATGTGTCTTGCGGTAGACACCCATTATGCTTCCATCAGCATCTATCATCGCGATCGAATTATAAAGAACTGTTCCGTCTTTTTCAAAAAAGCTGACCGGCATGGTCAGCCCAAGCTCCTTTGCAAGCCCGGAAAATCTCCTGACTGCCGGATTTTTTTCAGTCTCCGCTGCAAAGGCGTAATATTCATATCTTCTTTCCTGACAGAAATAATTTCTCTCGAAAAGCTCCGGAAGAAGTATGATCTTTGCCCCATCTGCAGCAGCCTTGCGAACCAGCCTTTCCGCATGTTCAATATTTTCCATTGGCTCTTTTGTGCAATTCATCTGAATTGCTGCAGCTTTAACCAAACTCATAAATTCTCCTTATTCAAAATCGGGTATCTGCTGGGTTATACAGTGAATATTTCCTCCACCTAAGAGAACCGCTCTCGAATCAACCGCGATGACTTCTCTTTCAGGGCAGAGCTCCGTCATAATATCCAGCGCCCTTTTATCACTTTCAATATTTTCACCACCGAATTGCGGAACTAATACGACATCATTTCCAAAGTAGAAATTCACATAGCTCGCAGCCAGTCTTTCGCCTTCTTCCCTGGTATCCTCTCCCTCTTCAAATTCATAGCTCATATCAGCTGCTTCTACACAGATCGGGATATCGGGTACCGGAAGTTTGTGTACTCTGATTTTTCTGCCTTTTGCATCTGTCTCACTCTCGAGATAATCAAGATCAGCTTTAGAAAGCTCATACTGAGGATCATCTTCATTATCTGTCCATGCGAGTACTACCTCTCCGGGTGCAATAAAGCAACAGACATTATCAACATGTTCGTTGGTCTCGTCATTGTAAATCCCCCTTGGAAGCCAGAGGATTTTTTTTACGCCCAGAGCAGTCTTTAACTTTTCCTCGATCTCTTCTTTCGAAAGATCCGGATTTCTGCCTTTACTCAAAAGACAGGCCTCCGTTACCAAAAGAGTTCCCTCACCATCACAGTGTATCGATCCGCCCTCTAATACAAAATCGCTGAAATCATAATAATCCTTACCCATTGCATCACAGAATTTTGCTGCTGCCTCATCATCTTTTCCCCAGTGAGCATAGAGTCCGTCATATTCTCCACCCCAGGCATTAAATTTCCAGTTTATCCCCCTGATCTCCGATCCATTGGAAACAAAAGTCGGGCCAACATCTCTCGCCCAGGAGTCATCCGTCGGGATTTCTATGACTTCCGCATTTCCGCCAAGCGCTTCACGAGCCTCTTTAATATGCTCTTTATCCGCCAAAAAACAGACCTTTTCATGCGGCGATAATGCCTTTGCTATTTCCGTAAATGCCTTCTGTGCCCCAAAAGGGTCTGTCCCCCAGCTTCCCGGCCTCGTAGGCCAGATCAGAAGAGTCCCATGATGCCTTTCATATTCCCCCGGCATGTGAAATCCATCTCTCGAAGGATCGCTGTTTTTTATTACCATAATTTCCTCTTATATATCAAGAAAGCCGTTCCTTAAAATCATTATAGCCGAACCGCTTAATCAACTCACAGTCTCCGTTCTCATGCATTAAAGCAATATCCGGAAGCGGGATTCCGTTGAAGGTATTGTTCTTTACCATAGAATAGATCGCCATATCTTCAAAGATAAGCGTATCACCTATCTCCGGCATTTTGTCAAAGCTGTAATCGCCTATCACATCACCGGCAAGACAGGTTCTGGAAGCGAGCCTGCAGGTAAATTTCTTTTCACCGGGCTCCCCGCTGTCTCTGAGCGGCGGACGATACGGCATTTCAAGTACGTCCGGCATATGGCAGGCCGCAGATGCATCCAGAATAAGGATCGGCATAGTGTTATCCACAATATCCATGACTCTGGTGTAGAGATATCCTGCATCAAGTGCTATGGCTTCCCCCGGCTCGAGATAAACCTCGAGACTGTACTCATTGATCAGATGCTTAATAGTTTTTTCAAGCAGATCTATGTTGTAGCCGGCCTTGCTGATATGATGTCCGCCGCCTAAATTTATCCATTTTGCTTCCTTAAGATAAGTTGAAAAACAGCTTTCCACGGCTTTTACGGTCTCGGTCAAAGGCTCTGCCCCCTGCTCGCAGAGAGTATGAAAATGAATTCCCTCTACTCCCTCAGGCAGATGCTCCGGCATATCGGCAAGCCTTATGCCAAGCCTTGAACCCGGCGCACAGGGGTCATAAATTTCATGCCCCTCCTGGGTCGAAAACTCCGGATTTATCCTTAAACCTACGCTGACCGGCGCATTTTCCCATATTCTTCTATGAACTTCCAGCTGCCGTAAAGAATTAAAGGAAATATGATCGCAGATCTTTACGATCTCTTTCATCTCGCTCTCTGTAAAAGCCGGACAGAAAACATGATTTTCACCGCCCATTTCCTCGTGTGCCAGCCTCGCCTCAAATAGTCCGCTGGCCGTCGCCCCGGAGATATATTTATTTATCAGCGGATAGAGCTTAAACATCGAAAAAGCTTTCTGCGCCAGCAGTATATGACAGCCTGTGTCTTCCTCAACTTTATGCAGTATCTCAAGGTTTTTTATTATTTTTGCCTCATCGACTAAATAGACCGGAGTCGCAAGTTCTTTATCTTTCATAAAAACCTTTCAAAAAATGATCAGTCAACGGTTGCCGGATTTTCATCCACGATCCAGGGCAGACCGAATTTATTTAACATATCCATGTAAGGATCAGGATCAAACTCATCAGTAGTGAGTGCACCCTTTTTATTCCACTGTCCGGATGCGACAAGAGCAGTTCCGATCATTGCAGGCACACCTGTTGTATAGCTGATGGCCTGACTTCCAACCTCTTTGTAGCACTCCTGATGATCGCAGACATTGTAAATGCAGATTGTCTTTTCCTTGCCATCCTTGATACCTGTAAAGATACAGCCAATATTGGTCTTTCCTACAGTTCTGGGTCCAAGTGATGCAGGATCAGGTAAAAGTGCCTTTAAGAACTGTATCGGAACGATCTGCTGTCCGTTAAAATCAATAGGTGTTGTAGAAAGCATGCCTACATTTTCAAGACATTTCATATGTGTAAGATAGCTCTGTCCGAAAGTCATGAAGAAACGGATCCTCTTTACTCCCGGGATATTCTTTGCAAGAGCCTCTATCTCCTCGTGGTGAAGGAGATACATATCCTTCTTTCCTACCTGCGGGAAATCATACTCACGCTTAATGCTCATTGCAGGAACCTCTACCCAGTGTCCGTCCTCCCAATAGCTTCCGGGAGCACTGACTTCACGAAGGTTTACTTCAGGATTGAAGTTTGTAGCAAATGGATAACCGTGATCTCCGCCGTTGCAGTCGAGGATATCGATCGTGTGGATCTCATCAAAATAGTGCTTCTGTGCATAAGCGGTAAATACGCTTGTTACGCCCGGATCGAAACCGGTTCCCAGAAGGGCTGTAAGACCTGCATCCTTAAACTTCTGATCATATGCCCACTGCCAGGAATAATCAAAATATGCTGAAAATCCGAGATCCTTGCATCTCTTCTCATAGATTTTTCTCCACTCCGGATCATCTGTATCCTCAGGCTCATAATTTGCAGTATCTACATAGTGAACTCCGCAGGCAAGGCATGCATCCATGATCGTAAGATCCTGGTAAGGAAGTGCCACGTTGAGCACAAGATCAGGCTTATAGGCATTTATAAGTGCCTTAACTTCCTCAACCTTATCAGCATCTACCTTTGCGGTTGTAACTTTTGTCTCAGTCTTTCCCTCAAGTTTCTTAGCAAGTTCATCACATTTCGACACGGTACGGCTTGCTATGCAGAGCTCTGTGAATACCTCGCTGTTCTGACAGCATTTCTGAATTGCAACCTGTGCGACACCGCCGCATCCAATAACCAATAATCTGCTCATAATTGTTTTTCCTCCTCTGATAAAAGGTCTTCTACATATTTTGGAAGCATGAAAGCTGCCATGTGTAAATTTGTTGTGTAATACCAGGTCTTGATATTACGTTCATTCCATTTTTCTGCATTAAAATCCTTAAGCGGATGATATGTTTTCGAAGCGAATCCGAAAAGCCAGTAGCCGGCAGGGCATGTTGGTATATGCGCCTGGAAAACCTTATTTATCGGGAAGCTTCTGTAGGCTTTCCTGTGCATTGCGCGGCAGCTCTCCTCGTCTTCGTCAAAAAACGGGCTTCCGTGCTGATATACCATTATCCCGTCATCCCTAAGTGCCCGGTAGCAGTTACCGTAGAATTCTTTGGTAAACATTCCGGCGGTATGACCTAGCGGATCTGTACAGTCGTTGATTATCAGATCATAATAATCCCTTCTCGACCTTAAAAATCTGAGTCCGTTTTCATAAAAAATCTCAACCCTCGGATCCTCGAGTCCGACCGAATTATCGGGAAACCACTTTTTGCAGACATCCACGAACATCTTGTCTTCCTCGACCACATCGATTTTTTCTATTTCGTCATAATATGTCAATTCTCTCGCAACGCCGCCGTCACCGCCGCCGATCACGAGAACTTTTTTCACATTCGGGTGAACCGCCATCGGAACGTGCACTATCATCTCATCATAGACAAATTCATCTGCCTCAGAAAAAACCACACTTCCGTTGGAGCACAAAAACCTTCCGAATTCCGGAGAACTGAAAACATCAATTCTCTGATATTCGCTGCTTCCGGAAAAAAGCTGTTCATCAACACGAATCCCCATTTTCGTGTTTTGTGTATGAAATTCTTCAAACCAAAACTGCATGCCCTACTCTCCTTACCAATATTAAAATGTGCCTTCCGTCAGGACATTGAGATAGGAAAGATCATCACTCTCCATTCCCTGCATCGAGCATCCCTTTTCTTTTGCAAATCTTATATATTCAATTATATCCTGCGTTATGACCTCTCCCGGCGCTAAAATCGGTATTCCCGGCGGATAACACATGACAGATTCACCGGCAACGCGTCCTGCGCAGTCAGAAAGTGCAACCGGCTCTTTCCTTGCATAAAATGCCCTCTGAGGGCTTACCGCAACCTCCGGAGAAATGTATTCTGCCGTGAAGAACTGCTTCTCAGGCCTTGAATAGAGCCTTTCTATATCAGCTAAAGCTCCTACAAGCCTTTCTATATCCTGCAGCGAATCTCCGATGGAAATATATGCCAAAAGATTGGAAATATCTCCAAATTCCATCTGAATGTCATACTCATCTCTCAAAAGATCATACACCTCTATACCCGCAAGTCCGATCCTGTGGGTTAAAACCACCAGCTTCGTAACGTCAAAATCAAATACGCTCGAACCGTTTATAAGCTCTTTTCCATAGGCATAATATCCGCCTATTTCATTGATCTCTTTTCTTGCATACTCTGCCATTTCAGCAACCTTTTCAAATGAGGTCTTTCCCCTGAGGGCAAGATTTCTCCTTGAAATATCAAGGCTTCCCATCAAAAGATATGATGCGCTGGTAGTCTGCGTCAGATTTACGATCTGGCTTACGTAACCGTGATCCATCTGCGGCCCTATCAGTAAAAGCGAGCTCTGAGTCAGACTTCCGCCGGACTTGTGCATAGATATGGAAGCCATATCCGCTCCTGCCTCCATTGCGGCAACAGGAAGCTTATCACTAAAATAAAAGTGAGTTCCGTGGGCTTCATCTACTAAAGCGAGCATATTGTGCTCATGGGCAAGCCTTACGATAGTCCTCAAGTCCGAGCAGATCCCGTAATAAGTCGGATTGTTCACAAGGATCGCCTTTGCATCAGGATTTGCCTCCATGGCAGCCTTTACGTCCTCAGCTTCCATAGAAAGCGGTATTCCGAGCTCTTTATCTACCTTAGGATCAATATAAACAGGTGTTGCCCCGCAGAGGATCAGAGCGTTTATTGCGCTTTTATGCACATTTCTCGGTAAGATTATCTTGTCTCCTGCCTTGCAGGCTGAGAGCACCATTGCCTGGACTGCAGAGGTCGTTCCGCCTACCATAAAAAATGAATGGGCTGCACCAAAGGCATCGGCTGCAAGCTCTTCGGCATCCTTGATGACCGATACGGGATGACAGAGATTATCCAGCGGTTTCATGGAATTTACATCTACGCCAACGCACTGTGATCCCAAAAATTTCACGAGTTCAGGGTTTCCCCTGCCTCTTTTATGCCCGGGCACATCAAAGGGAACGACATGCTGCTTTCTGAAGCGCTCCACTGCTTCATATATCGGAGCCCGGTTTTGTTCTTTCAGATTCATTCTCTTATTCTCGCTTTATCTTAAAATACTAAAAAAGTGCTGCGAATACCGCAGCACTAACTTGTAATCAATCATATCTTTATTATGTCGATAATTCTCATGAGCCTATCTGTGTACAACAGACTGCCTATTGAACGTTTCACAAGTGGGTGTGCAGGTTCGCACGGGTTATGAAGTAACCAACTTATAAAATTGAGCTTTTAACTCGATCAATATGTGGCAAATTTACCACGTCGGCAGCGGCCAGCCCTGTCCGATGAGCTTTTCACAAAAACTAACTTTGCTAAGGCCTTGTGCACAGAAGTTAACCAATGAGATAACTATCTGTTTACATCTCTGTCATTCTAACAAAAATTGAAAAAAAGTCAATGGATTTAGGAAAAAGAAAGGGGAAAAAGCGATTTTTCTTATTTAAATTTTCAATATATTTTTATTTTGCTTGCAATATTGACTAATTATCTATACAATATTACTGTTAGTTTATGATAAAACAAAAATTGTATTATCAGTTTTTATGGTTGATACCTCTGATAGGTATAACCAGGCATTTAAGTTAGAGAGTATTATAATGAAAAAAAGATTTGTCGCCGCTGCTGCAGTAGTAGTCCTTACCGCTGCAACGAGCATTTACATGGTTCACTCGGCTTCCGATGACCACAGCGTTTTCGCTGATATACTTCATGAAGGAAGCGAAATTTTTTCCACAGAGGTTGAAGACACAACTGAAAATGAAGAGCTTGCGATCAGCTCAGAATCTGACGAGATCGTCATTCCGGATGATGCAGCAAGATATGGTTCAATAAATATCAACAATTCATCTTCATCAGCCATAAGTGCTCACGATGCGGATGGTCAGTCCTACACAATTGACTCTTCAGAGGAGGTTAATTACAGCGATCCTCTTATTTTAGACAATCTCGGAGAATCAAGCGATTTCGAGGTCTCCGGCAGCAATTTTTACTACGGGATAAAGGGTGATTCTATCGATTCCGTAACAGTAAATCCCCAGGACGGAATAACAGTTTCCGGTAATGACTATAATTACGACCTCAGCTTTCAAATGGGAGCCGAGGGCAATAAGGTCAGTTTCTCGGGAGCAGGAAACGGAGAATTAAATATTGCCCGTGACAATTCCCAGCTCCTTGTAAACTCTAAATTTGTTTTCGGAGATATGGTCGTTAATTCAAACGGCAAGGAATACCATTACCAGCTCAATGCAATGAGCTGCATCATTAAAGCCGACGGAACAGTCCTTCACAAAGATGGCACTGAGGTTTCAACTTCATCTGATTCCGTTGCTGCAGTTGATAAGGCTGCACTTGCAGAAAACGTATTCCATACCATTGAGCCGGCACTTTTAGTAAAAGGAAGCAGCTCCACAATATCAAGAGCTGCAGAGCTTATAAATGATTATGTCTATGACAACGAGTCACAGGCGGCAGCTTTTGCAAACGATACAGCTATCAGTGAATATTATGAATACTTCGGAGAGAACGGAGTCCTTTCATTTACAATTACAATATTTGCAAACGGACACCACGCAAGGATAGCCACTTCTGACGGTGAAGTTCATGACTACATCTACGAAGCTCAGGAAGGCGCTCACTGTTATCCGGTATTTTCTTTTGGCTGATATTTTGTTTTTCAACAAGTTTAATATATCTGATCTTTTTTAATTTCTCTTAACTCTCAACAAGTTGTTGAAATTACAGCATCAGAAAGAAACGGCAGGCTAAAGCATTCAAAATGCTTAACCTGCCGGATTTATTTTAAATCAAAATTATTTTTTTCTCTTGAGAATCTTTGAAAATTCCACAGCTTTTCCGATATCTCCGTCTATCTTGAGTCTTCCTGTTGAAAATGCCAGCACAGAGTCAAGCTTTCCATCGATCATTTTGTTGTAATCCTCGAGGCTCATCGTGATCGCGCAGCTCCTGTCGTTATACTCATAGGGCTCCACATTGATCTTGTGATCCTTGACCGTTACTGAAAACTTATAAAAAGTTATAAACTTTTATGTTTCATTCCTACTTCATTGTGTCTGCTTTTGTGGTATTGTTACACACTACTTACATTTGATGTGACACTACCCTTTCGGGTATAACTTCGACAACGTAAATCATAGATTTACTGTCTCAGTTATCCGTAGGCGTAAATTCCGAATTAACGCATCCGTACACATTTACATCCACGTTTAAGTGTTAAGATGCAAATTGTTCTCCATAAGCTTTTAGATTCAATGCAGCCTGAAAATCCCTGTCAATAGCATTCCCACATCTGCATTTATAAATCCTGTCAGATAATTTCAGGTCTTTTTTGATGTTTCCACAACAGCTACAAAGTTTTGAGGATGGATAAAATCTATCAGCTACAATAAGTTGAATGCCCTTATCATTACATTTATATTCAAGCTGCTTTCTAAATTCAAAAAACCCCTGATTTTGAACTGCTTTGGATAAGTGTCTGTTCTTCATCATTCCACTAACATTCAGATCCTCGATACAGATAAATCTTGGTTTTCGATTTACTATCTCAGATGTGGTCTGATTCAGATAGTTCTTACGGATATTTGTTAATCTGTGATTTACTTTGAGTAAAAGTTTTTCATTTTTAACTATATTATTCGTTTTGCAGTATTTTCCTTTCTTTTTATTCTTGTTACTAAGTTTCACAAATCCATTTTTTATATTTCTCTCATTGTTTTTATTTATAGTATCTTTGTTATTCATAAGATACTTACGAGACACGCTCCTCTGTAATCTGCGTTTGCGTCTCTCCAATTTTCTGACTTTAGCAGATTTGTTGATGTTCTTATACTTGTTAGTATCAGAACATATCGCTAAATCTTTAATTCCTAAGTCTATACCGATTCCATCATCAGATAACTTTTCCTTGCAATCTGGCAATTCCACACATACACTGATCCACCAGTTCAACCCATCAAAGGATATTCTTGGGTTCATATACTTTGTATCTGTTGGAATACGCCCATGCTCTGCAATCCTCACCCAATTAAGTTTTTGCTTGTTGGCTTTTTTACTTGAAGAAAAGCCTTCAAACTTGACATGGGTTTCGCTGAACTTAATCTTAATGCTGTCCTGATAGAATTTAGGCATGGATCTCTTTTTGGACTTAAACCTTGGAAATTCCTGTAAGCCTTTGAAAAAGTTCTTGTACGCAGTACAGGCATCTTTAATAGCCTGTTTGGTTACATTGTTTGATATTTTAAGCAACCATGCATATTCATCAGAATTTCTGAGTCTTGTAAATTCTTTCCTAAGCTCCGAATCTGATATAAACTTGCCACCTTTTTCGTAGTTGTCTCTTTCCCTGGCTAAAGCCCAATTATAAGCAAACCTTGCAGCACCAGCATACTGAAACATCTTAGTGTTTTGCACGTTGTTTGGTACGAGCATTACTTTTATGGCTTTTACCATTTGTTTCTTCCTCCTGTATCAGTTCTTCAACAAGTTTCTTAGCTTTATTAGCCCGCTTACCCTGTAATTTGCAACTGAACACCGTGATTATTTGTACTAAATCCTCAACAAGCTCCTGCTGTTCAGATTTTTCAGTATTATCAATTATCTCAATGTCACAGTTATAAAGCGAAGCCATATATTCCACTAACTCAAAACCAAATCGTAAAAGCCTGTCTTTATCCAAAACGACAACCTTTTCAACCTGATTCTGAGAAATCCGTTTAATCAGCTCCTGAAGTCCTTTTTTCTTGTAATTAATACCGGAACCAATATCACTTATTATCTCAAATGGTTGCCCTTTTGCTATGAGATATGTTTTTACATTATCAATCTGCCGTTCCAAATCATCTTTCTGCTTATTACTTGAAACACGACAATATCCTATTGTAATGCGTTTTTTGGATTTTACATTCATTACTTGGTTAAGTTGTTCATCGGAATAATATCTGTATCCACTTGTTGTAGTATGATGTGGATGAAGTTTTCCATTGGCATCCCAATTGCGTAATGTCTGTGCAGATACGCCTAATATTTTCGAAAATTCATGTATAGAATAATATCTACTCAAAGTATCAACTCCTTTCAATATTATCCTATACCAATAACTTATAAAACGCAACATTTATTTACATAGTTTTATAAGTTTAACTCAACAGTTGTCACCCCTTTTTTAATATTATTAGGCGTTTGCGAAACGCCTACAATTATATTTGTTAAGGAGGGAAGATTTATAAAAGTTCTAACAAGAAAATGAAAAATGGATTGAGTCGCGCAGTCCAATTGGTCCTTGTGACTCAATCCATTCAAGAAGTCTTCTTGACTTTATAATATCAAATTCAAGAGAAAAGTCAAGAAAACACTATTTTCATAAAAATTAATTTTGTATGAATTGGAGAATTACATGGAGCTAAAGGAACTAACAGAAAGAACCCTATCACTATTTGGTGCTTCTGTTTAAGAACCATATGAACTTACAAGGCTCTCAAACCTCACCCTTACGCTCATAAAGCTTGATGGGTTTAAGAACCATATGAACTTACAAGGCTCTCAAACGTCAAATTCTTCGGATAATGGCTCTATCAAGTTTAAGAACCATATGAACTTACAAGGCTCTCAAACGGAAGTTGCGTTTTCACTGTTTCCTAAAGCGTTTAAGAACCATATGAACTTACAAGGCTCTCAAACCTCAAATTAGTTTTCACCGAGCCATAACGTCAGGAAAGACGCAGTAAGTTATAATTTAATTATACATTTATCTTTATCAATTATAAAGCTATGTTCACCTTCCAGATAAGATCTTTCTACTGATTCAATTATAACTAATATAACCCCGATATACCTCGCCTCTTTATATATCAACATCATATCAGTATCTGAAATGAATGCTCTGATACCAACCAGAAAAAATACACTTACTCCACATAATGATGACATTAGCTTCATGTACTCTACAATTCTCTCAACAACAGTATTATCCCCCTGATCAATTTTTAGATCAAGCATTTTAGACAATGTATTCATGTCAAGGTCAGTACTATATATCGTACTGTATGGGACATGTTCAATAACCTTCTCCAAAAAAGAATATAATCCAGCTCTTGCAACAAGAAAATCTTTGTAAAACTGTTCCTCTACTATGTCATGTATAAGTTGATATAATTTTCCCTTTATCCTCTTAGAATTATAATCAATGCTCCATGGATCCAATATAAGCTCACATCTCTTAGAAAATTTAATTTCCTTATCTCCATCATATAAACAAAATTCACCCACATCTTTTTCTATGAGATTTTTTATATCAGACACATAGTCTGCCATAACTTCCGTATTCTCTATTATGAGAGATGTAGTTTCTTGCTCCGTTATCTCTATATATAACCCTGTAGGGTAGTGGGATAAGGTCATAAAATCACCATTCTTTCATCTGTATTAAGAACATCAGATATACTCTCTCCAACAATATATTCCATTTTTGAGTATTGCTTTTCCGTCACCTTAAGAACCTGTACCAAACCGGCAGATGGTTTGTTTTTCTTGATATTGTCAACAATAGAATCTGCCATTGTGCTATTCTGAGCAATCTTACAATATATTGACTCCTGTAGCATAAGAAATCCGGATTTAATTAAAAATTTTCTAAATAAAAAATACTCTCTCCTTCCAGCTGCAGTTGTAACAGGCAGATCAAACATAACTAGAATTCTCATATATCTATAACTCATAAAATTTCATCTGTGAAACATCTTTTTCTTCTAGTGCATCAAAAACACTTCTTGTATAAATTTTAATCGCATTAGATACATATTCTTCTTTTCCATTAATTTTAACGTATTGATTCAGAATATTAACAAGCTGATGCTTCTCCTCTTTTTCAAAAATTTTCGGTTTCATTGCTAATACAGTATTATCTACAAGCATCCTGAATGGTTCCATGAGATCTGATGCCAGATTAAATTGATTAAACATATTATCATGAAAAAGACCAATTTGTGTTATATATCCATTCAATGATATCTCCCTTGTAAATGAAGACAAAATAATACTATAGCCATAATTCAGTGAAGCATTAATAACATTATCCTCGCTCCTGCTGAAATCTTTGCCAAAAAGTGCATTGAAATACACTTTTGCAGCATGACCTTCACGATTTGTGCTGTCTCCAAATTCAAGCTCATTAATATAATTTTTAAGCATGTCTGATTCCGGACGATTATATATTTCAAGCAAATACATCTGATTTCGAATTTTTTCCGAAACTATTTCTGTCCATACAGCTGTTTTTATATCCTTATCCCATGCTATTTGATTTCTGACTTTTCTGGATGTATCATGCGCGCCATAATATGGAATTAGCTCAGAACTTGGATTTCTTTTTTCATCGCAAAAAATAACCTTTATTTTATGCTTTACGAGTTCCGCTAAAAGAGCAGTTGTTAACGATACAGCAGTAGACTCTATCAATACTGTATGTATCTCAGAAATATGAATTTTAGTAGAATTATCCTTTCGTACGACCATATAGCCAAGCTGGTAATCCAGCTTGGCACTGCTTGAAATAATTACTGTTCTCCAACTCATAATTCTAATAAATTAATTCTCTTCTCATATAAACCGGTTATGGACTGACTGATTAATATAACATCATTACAATCATTGATTTTTTTATTCATTCTGCAATATCCGGATTTTGATCCAGAGCCAATAAGACTCAGATCAACTGCAATACAGTTAAGATTCATCCACTCTATAATATTCAGGATCAACTTAATCTGCTCCTCTATCTTTAATATCTTAAAATCATTTTTCTTTGACTTCAAAATTTCCATGATAGAGGTTTTCTTATTTTTATAAGGGCCTTCAAGTTTTTTTACAATAAAACTGTATATTTCCAGGTTTTTTTCTTTTGTTATTAATTGCTCATTTTGATCATTATGTATATTATAATTTCCTGTTATTGAAGCCTTCTCAATTATCTTTAAATAGTCTTCATAATTCTTTGAAAAAAGAAGTGACTGCCCATTTTCCAGACAAATAGAACTTCCCGTCCTTCCACCTATATAATAATAATGACCATCGACCCTGACAAACTCATTAAATCGTATTGGCTTATATAACAATCTAATATCTGTTACTTCTTTTCCCTTATTTTCTGCTATAAGAGCGCCTGTAAGATAATCATATATTTTATCATCAGAAATCTTATTAATATCACCTAAGTAAACGGGTAACGCTTCAATACTTATAATTCTTTTTTTCTTAAGCATATATGTTACAAGGCAGTAGCACATCGTGCTTATAGCTGTTCTTCCTCCATACTTTGAAACATCTCTGAGTCTTGGATCTGAAGATGCCACAATATAAGCTCCCTCTTTGCCTGAAGCTATTTTAGCACTATATATTGTATCCTTACCTGTAATTCCACCTGTAACAACATATTGTCTTTTTGTAATTAATACAGAGTTTTTTGCCATAGTTCTTTTTACCGTCTGTAAAGTAACACTATGTCTTGCAAATTCCCTCTTTTCATTATTACTATTTTTCGTTTCCTTACCTGTTCCAATCCACGCTTTTTCATCTCCCCTTATAACATCATATTCAAATATTTTATCCATATTATATTTATATAAACTATCATTTGGATTTTTAGCCGCAGCTTTTATAAATCTAATAGGGTTAGATGTAAATTTTACAAAATAAGTATTTCCAACAACAATATTCAAATAAGCATCTTTCGCATGATGAAGGTCATTCAGACAGCGTACTTTTAACATGTCGTATTTTTTTCTGAAATCCGATACCTCTCCGGCCTTTGAAAAAACAATAGTTGTATCCGGAAATGCATCTTGTAATATCTTGGTAATCGCCTTTGTTCCTTGTCTGGTTTCTACCAGCTGCCTGCTTATAAATGCAGCCTTTTCTTCATCCGTAAATGCTGAAACTCGAGTAAGCCTTTCATACTTTGATCTTGATATAAATCCCTTATCAACCAATAATTTCCAAAAACGAATCTGTTTATTACGTATATCTGCTTCAATTGGATATACATCACTCTTGTGTGCATTTTTTTCCTTTTTAACTAATACCAGATTATTCTCAATACTGTCATCCTTTATATAATGTCTGGGATAAATATGATCAATATCATAACTTGAATTATCCTTCAAAAGTTTTTCCAGATCTATAGTCTCCCCAGTATACATACATTTTCCCATCTGTAGATAATACAGATAAAGTTTTTTCCTTCTAAATTCAGACTCATCCCTTTTTTCTATTTCATTTTTCCATTCTTTTCCTTCAGCTTTAAGTGCACCATATAATTCTGAAAGTTTTTGTTTCCTTGATTTTGTTCTCTTACCCTTTTCTCCATCCTCTCGTGGCATTTCTACAAAAATACGATCCGGAGCATGTCCTGTTACCTCTGTAATCTCTCGCATTATTCTTATTGTCTGCCATACCATTCTTCGAACAGGTGCAGAAAGGTACATTCCTTCTAAATCCTCTGCGCTCCATTCATTCAGTGACTTTTCGGCATCATTTATACGAATCTCAAGAGCATTTTTATAACTAAAGTCTCCGCTCAAAAGTTCCATTAAATTTTTGTTTGTTTCCCATAATGCAGTAAGTACGGATCGTTCATCAGATACATCTGTTCCAGACATATTCAAAAATTCTTTCGATAAATTTCCCCAATCAGAAAATCTAAAGCCTAAAATACGCTTTATCTGTGCATCAGAAAGTTCTGAGTTGTATTTTTCTTTTATACGTTCTTTAACATACTTACGATCATCCCCATAAACTGTCATCCAGAAAACAATGTTTTCTACCATTGTTTTTCCATCGTCTGTTTCTATAACATCTCCTATAACACCATGAAATTTTCCATATGTACTAAGCGATGACTTAAATCCATTTTCTGTATCTATTCCACCAATGAAATCTGATGCATCTTTTTCAACAAAGCCTTTTTTCTTAAAATAATTTTCAAGCTGTCGGATAGAAATCTTTTTTCCGGATTTAAATAAGCTATTATAAATATCCTGCTTAATTTCAACAGCTATTTCCTCTCCATTGACCTTAATATTATTCAGCTCATTTAATACCATAAAGCGTTCATATTGTAATGAACATTTAGGGAGTGCCTTTTCATCATTCAAATAAGAACAATGCCCTACCATTCTTCCAATAAACTTTTCAGCAGTAAGTTTTGTATCTATCTTCTGTTCAAAATTCCATGGATACACCCTTCCGGCTTCTCTTCTTACTGACCATACATTATAGCCCTCTTTATCAGCATACTCCTGGCCTATTGGTCCTACGTAATATGGAATTCTAAAACTAAAAAGCGCCAAGATTCTCTGAGATACTGTTAATCCACTATCATCTGTTTCCCTTAAAAACGGGAGATAGGCTTCCGCATTTAAAAGAATTTTTTTCATCTCTTTTACATAAACCTGGTTTGGAATTACTCCATTCGCGAATGTCATCTGTTTCGGAAGGAATATATCTGCCTCTATTTTATTTAGAATTTTTTGAACATCTTCATCATCATTCGGCATTTTCTCCAATATATTCTTTATCATTTTATATAACTCATCTGTTTTCTTTCCTCCACCTCCATTTCTGCGTATCCTGTTACCATGACTGTAAACAGATCCCACGTATGCGCTGTAGTTTTCCTTTCCCATTACTCTAAACATATTGTTATATTCATCGGGTTCATATTTTTTTATTAACTTCTTAAGCAGTTCCAAGTCAGCTTTATGGTTTTCATAAGCTTCAACTCTTGCATATGTTAAATACTTATGACCTCTTAATATATTTGCCAAATAACCAATATCATGTACAGTTTTTGCCGCTTCAATCAAAGAAAAATACTGATCGCCAAGCAATTCCTGTGCTTCTAATATTTTTTCATCATTTGAATCTCTAAAGCAAACAGAAAGTTTCTTGTGTTCTTCATCAACTACATCTTCGCCATATATATTTACAAGTTTTCCTGTCTTTCCACATAAAAGCGATATAAGCTCATGTTCAGCTTTCTGTTTTTTGTCAATTTCCAATAATTGACATATTTTTTCTTCTTTTAGGGTTTTTGAATATCCTTTATCACTAAGAATCTTTTCTAGCTCAACAACATTAACTTCCTTGAATTGAATATCATACATTTCAGCTTCTGAAACAAAAGTTTCCCATGCCTCTGCCAGATTTCCACTATCCTCATCAGAATCTAATGATGAATTAAGGAAGTTCCCACGATGCTTAAACATATTTAATAACGCCAAAAATACCATTCGGACATCATGGGCTTTCGCATCATCATCAATCAAAGCTTTTCTTAAATGAAAAATTGTTGGATAGTCCAAATAATAATCTTTATCTGTATATTCTCCTGTAAAAAGCGCGTATTTCTGCTTATTATCATCATCCCTATCATCAAGATGAAATTTACTCTCTTCAAGTCTCAAGTAAAAACCCGGATCCTTTTTATTTATCTCATCAGCAAAATACTCTTTCAGAAGTCCAATCCTGGCTTTTTCTCTTTGAAGCCTTCTTCTTCCACTTCGGTACACACGCCTTTCTGCACTGGTTTTAGCTTCGTCAAATAAACGTGCACCCCAAAGATCTTTTCCTTTTGCTCGTCTTAGCTCATAATTCTCATCCGTTACTGCCCAACCTACTGAACTTGTTCCCATATCTAATCCAACGTAGTATTTTTTTCCATACTCTTTCATCGCAAAATCTCCTTGACAAATGACATTGATTTGGTATGATTATAGTGAACTTACAAGGTGAGTGCAAATAAGGGATTGTCCCGACAACGTTTACCCGCATCGTGCGGTAAATTATTTGCTCACCTTTTTTATTCCCATTTTTCTACGCAAGTCTTTGGATACTGATTTCTAAATTATGAATTCCACCTTATTCCTTTAAGTTTATTATCTCATCATAATAATCCGCATCTTTCTTTATAACGGACTCATTACCGACTGTTACCGCCCGGGATTTTTCCATAATCTCTTTTAATGAAGCTGCGGCGTCTTTCTGCATTTCTGCATCGCAGTTTATGATGTCATTTATCATACTGACGTATTTATCTTCGTCAACGCCATAGATATGCCGCATTATGGCATCCATTTCATCAGTCCAGAGTCCACTTGGCTGAGTGGCAGTTCCATAGGCATTAAGGATATATCCCTTAAGCTCATCTTCAGTTATTTCAGCCGTTTCAAGATAATCCTTTCCTGCATTAAGGGCTTTCAGGCTGTCAGCGGCATTCGGGTCTGTATATGTTATATTGATAAGATGGGAATTGCCGGCGGAAAATGATGTTTTTGCAGTATATGCACCCATCTTAAATCTAATCTCCGGAACCGTATATTTATCATTAAGAGCAATCGCATAAGGCAGATAGGCTCCCCTGAAATCCTCAGAACTATTGAAATCACCGACAAGCGCATTGCCGTTCATTGATGATTCTACAATAACAGCGAGTTTTTCAGGCATATCCGGAAGCTCATATTTTTCTGATACGGAATCTGTCTTTTCCGGGAAATCAGCAAGTTTGGCGGCTGCCGTTTTATTGATCTCTTCCTTCTCATTTTCAGGAGTTACTGCTGCAAAGATCAGATTCTCACGGGTAAATGCCCTCGAGCGTGCCTTTTCAAAGCTCTCAGTTATCCCTTTCTTTTCTTCATCATCCTTTGACAGATCAGCAATCAGCTCTTCCGTCATTTCATATAATCTCTGTCCACTACTGTCGATCATAAATTTATAAGAGTCAGCATTAGCTCCATTCATGGCATAGCCATATATTTTTATCAGCTCATTGCAGTCATATTTAGACCAGTCCATTGAACCAATTCTTGACGACAATAGGTATGAAATAGTTTCATAGTCCTCAATATCTGTATCGCATAAGACTTCCTTCAGCAAATCAAGACCAACCCCAAAATCCGACCCAAGTGAACTCCAGCTCATCTTTAACATTGGTCTGTGATATTCTCCTGCATCCTCATCAGGATAGATCAGCTCACCTCTTAATCCATAGAGATATCTTCCGAACAGGATGTCAAGTTCATCAGCATTATGTTCTTTTGTCTTGAGATCACCGAGCATATTTGTATAAAGTATAAGATATCTTATATCTTCAGCAGTCATTCCTGAGAGGTCAAAAAGAAGCGAGTATTTTCCTGCATCACCTGCATCTACCTTCCCGTTATAAAATTCAATTCCATTATCAGAGCTTGTCTCAAAAGTCTTCGCTTTCGTTTCCGGAAGCTCTGCCGGATCGATTGTAAAATCACTATTGCTTTTCGTATCATCGTTCCATTTATTAAATTCTTCTGTCTCCTTGATGAGCTCTGCTATTTCTTCATCGCTCATATCCTCTTTCATCTTTTTTAAATAATTATCTCGTTCTTCCTCATACTCCTCTGCCATTCCGGGTTTCGGAATACAGGTTGCAAATGCTGTGCGTCTTGCATTAATGGCACCCTCTGCAAGCTTCCTGATGATCTTCTGATCTTTATCTTCTTCCATCTCCTTAAGTACTTCTTCACTAAGCTTAAAACAGTCTGTCTTGCCGTATGCTGCCCAATATTGAGAAAGCGAACTTGCCAGTTCAAATCCGACATTTTGATTATCTCTGAGCATGATATCAGACATTTCTTTCCTCTTAAGAACACTTTCCAAAAGTTCTTCAGATACACCGTTAGCTGCTATATCATTTAGAGTGTCATCTGCGAGTTTCCTGAAATCATCTGCATCTTCCGCATTTGCATAATACAGGCTGAAACCTGTAAACGCTTTTCCCTTGCTTGTGTCAACATAGGATTTAAAATTTTGTGGAATATTTCTTTTGACCGCTTCCTTATTCATAAAGGAACTTTTTTCATTTATGATATCAGTAAGAATACTCCACTCCTCAATTGTCTTCGCGTCCTCTTCCTGCATGTCAAAAAGATAGATAATTTGACCGCTGTCTTCAACGGAATCGCCCTCATATGCCGGGATATAAACCGTTTCTTCAACATGTCCCGCCTCGGTAAGTCCATCCTCATATTTTGAAAGATCCGTACCGTTAACTTCCACTTTTGATAAATATTCCGAATCTAAATATTCCAAAAATCTGTCAATATCAAGATCTCCATAAAGAGTGATCAGCGAATTATCAAAATGATAGCATCTCTCATAGGTTTCTATGGTGTGCTCATAGGTCAGATCATCATAATGGTATTCTGCCATTCCTATCGCATTCGAGGCAATTTCCCCCGGATAAAGACACTTAATCGCAGCATTATAAGCATTCTCAGAATTGTCTGTTAAGAATCCCAGATCTTCAGAAAAAACCGTTCCGTTTATGCTTATATCATCCTCGGGTTTTTCAAGCTCAAATCTTATAGCTTCTCTTTTGAAAAAATTTTCATCATTAAGTACTGCAGGTGCCACCATGCAGCTCATATAAACATCCATCATCTTTATAAGCTGTTCCTGACTGCAGCTCGCGATCGGATAGTGTGTATATGTCGGACTGGTCTGTGCATTTAAATATGTAAAATAGGCTTTACTGTACATGTCGAAAAAGACATCCGTTGCCGGGTATTTTTCTGATCCGGCCAGTATGGCATGCTCAAAAACATGATTGGTATCAGTCTCATCAACATAAGGTGTCTTGTAGGTAATATCAAAAGCACAATCAGTGTCTGAATTTTTTATGTAAACCAGCTCAGCACCGCTTCCCTTATGCTCAAAACTATAGATATCCGAATCCATGCTCTCTGATTCATAAATATCTTCAAGCGTAAAACCATGATATTCTCCGCCAACTTCCATATCCGCTGAATCGGCTAAAGCAGTCTCCGTCGATGAAACTTCAGACGCTTCTGTTGGCAGTGCTTCTTCAGTTTTATTTTCTTTTGAATTAGCTGCGGAATTTCCACAAGCAGAAAGCAAAGTAGTTGTCAGACTTGCAATAATGATAGCTGAAATTATTTTCTTCATCCATATTCCCCCTTATATACTAAGGTAGTGTCAAATTTACTACCCGTTTTTAGTTCTAAAACCTTGATTTATCGGGAGGTTAAAATAAAATGAGCATTGACCTCCATTTTTGGTATAATGTCAGCGACCAAACCTTCATAAACCAAGGAGACAATGCTCGTGAACATTATACTTTATTTACTACAAATCATTCAACAACTCTATCAACAAAACTGCTGGCTGATAAATTTCATCTGCAGATATGTACCGCTTAAGCAATGGGCTTTCGATGACTCCCATTCACCAAAATATCAAAAGTTCAAAGTTGATGAACTGCCTAAGATTGTCTATTACCATCATGATTGGGATTGGAAAGATCTCAACAACTACTATACCCAGCGCTATGGTAAACCTGTTAAGCCTATCAAGAGACGCTCTGAGTGTGACATTCCGGAGGATTGCACATGCCCTTCATGTCATGCACCTCAGCCTTATCTCTACAAAAACAATGGCAAGGCAGGCCAGATACTGTGTAAGATCTGCCAGACTGCATTCACTCCTGGTGACAACCGCTTTGATAATCAGATGTCTCTAAAGTGTCCGCACTGTCAGCACACTCTTGTCCGCAAGAAAGACCGTAAGCATTTCGTCATCCATAAGTGCGTTAATCCCAAGTGTTCTTACTATCTCCGCAATCTAAAGAAAGTTGATAAAGAAGACCTTGATGAAGACTATGGGAAGAATAAATATAAGCTTCACTACATCTACCGCGAATTCACGATAGATTTCTTTAAGATGGACTTAAATTCTCTTCCGAAGAATGCATCATCGCTTAAGTTTAATAAGCACAACGCATATATCATGTCTCTTTGCCTTACATTCCACGTCAATCTTGGATTATCTCTTCGTAAAACAAGGCAGGCATTATCTGATCTATATGGCATATCTATATCCCATCAGCAGATCGCCAACTACTGCAAAACAGCAGCCATCTGTGTTAAACCTTTTGTAGATAACTATCCCTACGAAAAGGGCTCTGCATTTGCTGCTGACGAAACATATATCAAAGTCCGCGGAATCAAAGGTTATGTTTGGCTTATACTCAATGCTGCCACCAGAGCCATCATTGGTTATCAGATATCTGACAATCGTGGTGTCGGTCCCTGCATTCTTGCCATGCGAATGGCCTTCAAAGGTATCACTGAACTCCCCAAAAACTTTAAGTTCATAGCTGATGGTTACAGCGCATATCCTTTAGCTGCACAGCAGTTCTTCCGCCAGTTTGGAGAAAAGTTCAAGTTTGAAATCACCCAGGTAATCGGTCTCCAAAACAATGACGAAGTATCCAAGGAATATCGTCCATTTAAGCAGATGATAGAACGCCTTAACCGTACTTACAAAGCCTCATATCGCATCACCAATGGATTCGATAATTACGATGGTGCCAACTATGATCTGACTCTCTGGGTTGCGTATTACAACTTTCTGAGGCCGCACAAACACAATGGCTTCAAGCCTCCAGTTGTAGATGACATACTCTCAAAAGCTGAAAACATGCCAGCCAAATGGCAAACAATGATATACTTCGGCCAGAAAAAGATACTGGAGCTTCAGGAAGCCAGCTGATTGTTCTTAGATTCTGAGCCCGAGGTATCAACCTAGCCACCGCGTTAGCGGCATTGCCCTTGATGGCACAAAAAATAACTGCTACACTGCTGTAATCGACGGAGAAAATCTGATTGTTCTTGAGTTCTTCGCCGTCGGTGATTTACCGTCAGCAGTTATTTTTTGTGCTGTCAAGGGTGGCGTCCGGCTACCTCAACCTATATATCTGCAATTTTCAAGGTTCATCTGAGCCTATTTTTTATACCCCGTTTTTTCATAGATCATTTGACACTATCTATACTAATAATACATTCAAAAGGCAGTTCAAATAGTTTTTTTTAATAAACATAACTCTCTTGCATGCCATAGCCTTTCCCCCTATAATGGCATTATTAGTCTCGAAAGGAATATGAAAAATTGAAGAAGGAAAAAATAGATAATAAGTTTTTTTATAATAAATTGTGGGCTCTCGCATTTCCGATCGCGATCCAGAGTCTGATGCTCGCTTCCGTAGCTGCCGCTGATGCCCTGATGCTCGGCCGCATTGCACAGGAGGAAATGACAGCGGTCTCACTTGCAACTCAGATCCAGTTCGTGCAGAATATGTTCATTGCCTCGATCGCCGGCGCAGGCTCTATCCTCGGCGCACAATACTGGGGAAAAGGCGACAGAATCGCAATGGAAAAGCTTTTTAACCTTCTTATAAAAAGCTGCGCCATAGTTTCGCTTCTTTTCTGGGCAGGATGTGAATTTGCCCCGGACTTCCTGATGCGTATCTTTTCCCATGATGAAGTCCTTATAGAAATAGGAGCAAATTATCTCCGGATCGCCGGCTGGTCCTATCTTCTTACGGGTATCTCCCAGAGTTATCTCACCATGATGAAGGTCAGCGAAAAGGTAATCCCCTGTGCTGCGATAAGTTCAAGCGCCGTAATTTTTAATATAATCTTTAACGCGATATTTATTTTCGGTCTTGGTCCTGCACCGCAGCTCGAAGCCAACGGTGCCGCCTTATCAACCACTATTGCAAGGATCATTGAGCTCTCATTATGTCTTATCATATCCGCCCGAAAGGATTACCTTCGTCCGGACTGGAAGCATATTTTGGCAAATGATCCTGACCTTGCAAAGGATTTCCGCAGGCAATGCCTGCCGCTCCTTGGAGGTTCACTTTTCTGGGGTGTCGGTTTCACCTCCTACACGGCAATAATGGGACATGTTGGTTCTGATGCCGCTGCAGCAAATTCAGTTGCCGCAGTCGTCCGCGACCTTATCTGCTGCGTCTGCAACGGTATAGGAACTGCCGCCGGCATAATGGTCGGCAACCTTTTGGGCGCACACGAACTTGAATCGGCCAAGCTTTATGGAAAAAAACTTCTTAAAATTTCATTTGTCATTGGATTCGGATCAACAGCACTCGTACTCGCAATAACCCCTTTTATTGTCAATTCCGTAAAACTTTCGGAAAGGGCTCATGAATACCTGACCGGAATGATGATAATAATGGGAATATATATGATAGGAAGATGTGTAAATACCGTCACCATAAACGGTATTCTCGACGGCGGCGGCGATACTATATTTGATATGTATTCTCTCGCGGTATGCATGTGGGGTATCGCAATCCCCCTTGCCCTCCTCGGTGCTTTCGTCTTTCACTGGCCGGTACTCGCGGTTTACGCCTGCACCTGTCTCGATGAAGTCGGAAAAATCCCCTGGGTCATGCACAGATTCCATAAATATAAATGGGTACAGAATCTAACAAGATAAAAATAAAACGGTATCAGCTGTTATTTTGATAAGCTGATGCCGTTTTTTATTTATCCTTGTGTAAGATCGCGATAGAAGTCTATGAACGCACTCAATACCCGGGATCTCCATTTATTTTTATGTATCAATATCTGGGTCCAGACCTTTATATTACAGTCAATGATCTCTACTACCTTTAATTCGCCGCTCTTTATATAATCCTCTGTAACAAAATCAGGCAGAAAGGCAATGTAATTACTGTCTTTAGCGATATCGCAGATCTGAAAAGGACTCCCGATCTCCAGCGCTGGATGGATCGCCAGCGACTGTCCCGCAAGTTCCCTGTCCAGAAGCCTTCTGTAGCTCATGTTTTTTTCTGTAAGTATAAACTCTTCATTATATATATCTTTTAATCTGAGTCCTGTTTTTTTATGAATTGGATGATCTGCCGCCGCAACAAAATGAACCTGCTCCTCGCGCTCGGCACATATGATATAGTCCTCCTCATAAACATGCCTGTCGAGCGTAAAGACAAGATCCACTTCATTCTTCTGCAGCATATCAAACATTCTGCCCGTTCCGCTTTCCGTGACTATCAGATTTATTCCCGGATATCGTTCCTTAAATCTTAAGAAATCATTCTTAAAATAACGGTTGCAGAGTGAACTTGACATTGCAAGCCTGATGGTGCCGTCCAGTCTCTCCTGCTTACTGAGCTCCAGCATGAGCTTTTCTTCTGCTTCGACAACACTTCTTGCAAATCTTAAAACGGTCTCTCCGTCCGAGGTTATCGCGATTCTATGATAAAATCTATCAAAAAGTACGGTGTTCAGTTCTTTTTCCAGCTGATGGATCTGCGACGATACCGTCGACTGTGTGTATCCAAGCTTTTCTGCAGCAGCTGAAAAGCCTGAATGTTCGCATACTGCGATGAAAGTTTTTAAAACATTTATATCCATTTTTATATCCTTATTAGAAACGAAATATTCGTTAGTATAACCTATTATTATTGATTATACAAATATTACTTTCGTTGTTATACTATTTCCTGGCTATTTTTAAATTTAGGAGGTTTTATTTTATGCAACGCGAAAGGCTCGGTAGTCGAATGGGCTTTATTATGTTGTCCGCCGGCTGTGCCATTGGCTGCGGAAACGTTTGGAAATTCCCCTGGATGTGCGGACAAAACGGAGGCGGAAGCTTCATGCTGGTATATATTTTTTGCCTGGTCATTTTAGGCATACCTGCATTGATCATGGAGTTTTCGATCGGACGTGCCGCGCAGACCAGTCCTTTATACATGTATCGTAAACTTGAGAAACCCGGTCAGAAATGGGATCTTTTCGGCTGGCTCTGTCTTCTTGGAAATATATCTCTCATGGCATTCTACTCCGTAGTCTGCGGCTGGATCATATATTATTTCTCGAAATTTCTGCGGGGACAAACGAATTCCCTCGGCTTCACCTCGATGATAACAACTCCGGAGATAAATGTAATTTTCCTTTTAATAACTGTTGTCATTGCCTTTACCGTATTGTCATTTAATCTGCAGGGTGGCCTGGAGCGCTTCTCCAAGATAATGATGTCGGTACTGTTAGTCCTGATGATAGTCCTTGCCGTACACAGTCTCTTCCTTGATGGAGCATCCGAAGGTCTGAGTTTCTATCTGAAACCCGATTTTTCCAAGATCAACGGATCTGTCATAGTCGGAGCCATGAACCAGGCATTTTTCACGCTTTCCACCGGAATGGGCGGTATGGCAATATTTGGCAGCTATATAGATAAAGAGCATTCTCTCATGGGCGAAGCCATAAATGTAATTGCCCTTGATACCTTTGTTGCGATCCTCGCAGGGATCATAATCTTCCCTGCCTGCTTTACATATAACCTTGAGGTAAATGCCGGTCCCAGTCTTCTTTTTGACACTATGGCCGCAGTCTTCAACAATATGGAAGGCGGACGCATATGGGGATCATTGTTCTTCCTTTTCATGATCTTTGCGGCAATGTCCACAGTTCTTGGCGTATGTGAAAATATCCTCGCCATGATCCGTGAACTCACCGGCTGGTCACGCCCTAAGGGAAGTTTTATCTGTGCTGTCGGGATCTTTCTGATCGCACTTACCACAGCCCTCGGTTTCAGCGTATTTAATTTTCAGCCTTTCGCCGAAGGCACGACCTGGCTTGATTTCTGGGACTTCATAGTTTCAACTAATGTCCTTCCCTTAGGTTCTCTTGTCCTTGCACTTTTCTGCTGTAATGATTTCGGTTGGGGATGGGATAATTTTATCAAGGAAACCAATACCGGCTCAGGCTTAAAAGTAAGCCACAGCATGAAGCCTTTATTCCGCTTTATTGTTCCTGTTCTTATTACCGCAATTTATATCTATGGTATAGTGACGTTTAACTGGCGTTGAATTTTTGAACCCCGGGGACGTTGTTTAGGGGTCATTTTATGACCCCTAAACAACGTCCCCCAGAGCTCAAAATATCACCGATTATATCGAGGATGGTCCTCATATCGTTTCCGGTCAATACGGAATAATTCACGATATAGAGACCATCCTCGTCTGCATCTCCGGATAAATAATAATCATCAAGTGAATTGACTTTTATTCCATGATCTCTAAGCATCTCATTTAATTCTTTTGTTTCTATCCCCAGATTTAATTTCAAGAGAAAATGCAGCCCGGAATCATTTTCGATGATCCTGCAGGAATCAGCTATAGGACTCTTCTCTACAGCTTCAATTATGCTTTTCCTTTGCCGCATATAAAAAAGCCGCATCCTGTTTATATGCTTTTCAAAATATCCTTTTTTGATAAACTCAGCCAGAATATACTGCTCAAAATTTGAAACTGTACAGGCATAAAAGGACATTGTTTCATAATAACGGTTCGCCAGATGAACCGGCAGAACCATGTAACTAATTCGTATCGTAGGAGAAAGTGATTTCGAAAAAGTATTTATATATATGACCTTCTCACAGCCGTCGATTGAAAAGAGCGGCGGTATCGGTTTTCCTCCTGTGCGGAATTCACTGTCATAATCATCTTCTATGATATACCTTTTCTCGCTTTCATTGGCCCAGGCAAGCACTTCATACCTTCGGCTTGCGGGCATTGTGATCCCCGTCGGGAAATGATGATTGGGGCATATATGAGCTATATCTGCATTTACCCTGTCAAGTTCTGATACTGTTATCCCGCTTTCATCAATAGAGGCAAACCTGCATTCTATATCGCGTTCTTTGTAGATCTTTTCAAGCTTTTTATATCCCGGATTTTCTATCGCATAAATCTTATCTTTCCCCAGAAGCTGAGTAATAATTCCGTATAAATACTCTGTTCCGGCACCCACGATTATCTGGTCAGGATCAACGAGCATTCCTCTGAAGGATTTAAGGTGCCCTGCGATCGCCTCCCGGAGCTCTCTTACTCCACCTGACGGAGATCTTTTCATGAGTTCGTTTTTTCTATTGGATATTATTTCCCTTGAAACCTTTGCCCATACAGAAAAAGGAAAATTATCCGGATCTGTTCCATTGTTAGAAAGGTCATAGACAATTTCCGTATCCTCTTTCGGGATATGAATGTCATAGGAAATATCAGTTTTAACTTCGGGCATTACCGTACCGGCAATATCCGATACATAATAGCCCCGCTTTGGAAGAGTGTAGACATATCCCTCACTCACCAACTGGTCATAAGCATTTTGAATCGTAATGGTACTAATCCCATTATTATTCGCGAAAGTCCTTTTGGACGGCAGTTTTTCATCAGCCGCCAGTTTCCCCGAAATTATATCCCTCTTAAGGCAATTGTAAAGATAGAGATACAATGGTCCTTTCACATCCTGCATATCATACGTAAGCATAAAATACTCTCCTGACTGGAATCTATAATTATATCGTTTTGAATATTTTTTTATAGTCAGTTTTATTATAATATTGTATTCATTCAAAAACAAGGAGGCTATTGAAATTGGAAAATACACAATATGAACTTAATAAAGGACTCGCACAGATGCTTAAGGGCGGTGTCATCATGGATGTAACAACTCCCGAACAGGCAAAGATCGCAGAAGCTGCAGGTGCATGCGCAGTAATGGCTCTCGAGAGGATACCTGCTGATATCCGTGCTGCAGGCGGCGTTTCCAGAATGAGCGATCCAAAAATGATAAAAGGAATTCAGGAAGCAGTAAGCATTCCTGTCATGGCTAAATGCCGTATCGGACATTTTGTTGAGGCACAGATCCTCGAGGCAATAGAGATCGATTATATTGATGAATCCGAAGTATTATCCCCTGCAGATGATATTTACCATATCGACAAAACTCAGTTCAACGTTCCTTTTGTCTGCGGTGCCAGAGATTTAGGTGAAGCTTTGAGACGTATCAGAGAGGGTGCTTCAATGATCCGTACCAAGGGTGAGCCCGGTACAGGAGATGTAGTACAGGCAGTCCGCCATATGAGAAAAATGAATTCGGAGATCCGTAAGGTAGTTTCATTAAGCGAGGATGAATTATTCGAAGAAGCAAAGAAACTCCAGGTTCCCTATGATCTCCTTTTATATGTTCATAAAAATGGAAAGCTTCCGGTTGTAAACTTTGCAGCAGGTGGTGTCGCAACTCCGGCAGATGCAGCCTTGATGATGCAGCTCGGAGCAGAGGGTGTATTCGTAGGAAGCGGTATCTTTAAGTCCGGTGACCCTGCAAAGAGAGCTTCAGCCATTGTTCAGGCAGTTACCAATTTCAAAGATGCCAAACTTATCGCAGAGTTATCTGAGGATCTGGGCGAAGCAATGGTCGGTATCAATCCTTCCGAGATCAAGATCATCATGGAAGAAAGGGGTAAATAATGCGTATTGGAGTGCTTGCCGTTCAGGGAGCTTTCATTGAACACGAAAAAATGCTGGAAAGACTCGGAGCAGAAGCGGTTGAGATACGGCAGAAAAAAGACTTCGAAAATCTAGACGGACTGATCCTTCCCGGCGGTGAAAGTACGGTACAGGGGCAGCTTTTGAAAAAGCTTGATCTCTTTGATGATATAAGAGCTTCCATAAATGCCGGACTTCCGGTACTCGCAACCTGCGCCGGACTAATCCTTCTGGCAGAAAAAATTGAAAATGACGATACCGTTCATTTTGGAACCCTTCCTGTAACAGTAAAAAGAAATGCCTACGGACGCCAGCTCGGAAGTTTCACGAGCAATTCATCCTTAGGAAATATAAATGACTTTCCATTTGTTTTTATCCGCGCGCCTTATATAACAAAGGCCGATCCACAGGTGGAAATCTTATCAGAAGTGGACGGAAATATCGTTGGCGTAAGATACAAAAATCAGATCGGGCTCGCCTTTCATCCGGAGATGACGGATGATACAAGGATACATGAGAAATTCCTCAATTTGTGCCGCGCAGCAGCAGCTAAAGCTGCGTAAATATAATAAAATAGGGATGCATTTCTGCACCCCTATTTTTTATTTAATAATATAATATCCCGTGAGGTTATCACCCTTAAAGCTTATACCGTTAATTTCCGGATAATAATCATACTCCGTTTTTTTACATTTATAATATTTGTTCTCGAACTTGATCTTGACGCTCTTCAAATTATTGTTTTTATCCAACTTCACTTTAACCGTATCGTAAGTAGATACTTCATAAGGCATGATCGTATATGTAAGTCCCTTATCACCCTTTGTGCTCTTCTTTAAATGTTTTCTTAAAGACTTGTCCTTAGGACCTATGTTTGTGATCTGGAATAACTGCTTTTTCTTATTGATTTTTATTTTTGAGGCCGTATATTCCTGTCCATTATAGGAGATAGTTACGTCTCCAAAATCTTTTGCCTTGATCTTTCTGCCCGGGAAAGTTATGACTGAATTATACTTGATCCAGTAGTCATCTTTTTCTACATATTTTTCGGGCGGATTAGAAAAATTATTATCTTTGTAGTAATCCCCAAAACTGCTGTTATAGTGGAATCTTGCTCCTTCAAGCATTTCATTGTGTTCCTGGATATCTATATCCTTCCAGTCTGACTCCGATCCGCCATAATATACATCATGAATAATATTGCAGGAGCTTGAAAAAGCGTTCTTGCTGATGGATTTTACAGTCTTTGGAATATAGATTTTCTTAAGATTTTCACAGTAAAGAAAGCAGCCTTCCGGAATGTAACTTAGTTTTTCTGAAATATTTATTTTATTTAAGGAAGTCGCACCTATAAAGCAATTTTCCCCAGCATCTTCTATAATGTTTGACATACTTACGGTTTCCAGCGCATTTGCATCCTTAAATGCATATTCACATATTCCGACTATTTTATAATTTTTACGCTCAGTTGCACCAAGTGTTATTGTCTCCGGCATGATATATTTCGAAACCACACCCCAATATTCTTTGATGTAAGCATTATTTCCACTAGTCTTGAATTGCACGCTCTGGATCAATCTGCTGAGCTCTGCTTCTGTATCAGCAGTAGATAACTCATTTCCATCTTCATAGGTATAAATGGTATCGGATATCTCAGAATCCTCATCAGCCAGTTCCGTAATATCACTGACCTCTTCCGCAATAATGTCATTATCAGATTCCGCATCTGCTGTTGTTTCAGTTCCCTCTTCCTCAACAGCATTATCAGAAATTCCAATCACCTCTTCACCCGCAATATCATTGGCAGAAACTTCAATCAGTTCATCTGCGCCTGCAGGCATAGGTATAGACATCGACATTGACAGCATCAATGCCAGCAATACCGCTAATCTCTTTTTCATATCTCTCTCCTTTTGTATGTTTTCTAATACATTATATCAAATTATTTTTTATAAAAAAAGTTAAAATGTTATTAAAACTTGTAATATTTTCTTCTTCTATAATTAATGATTATTTGAAAATATAGGAAGGGGGACACGGATTGTGTCCCCCCTTCCCATAATTTTTATTAGGCGTTTGCGAAACGCAAAGGATTCGATAAATCTTATGATCCTTATAAGGCAGCCTATGGCTCAATGCCTTCACATGCTTCCTCCAATGCTGAAATTAAGCAGCTATACATTAATGGCCATTTTTGCTATGTCTTCAAGTTTGGCATTGTTACAAACGGGTTAGGTATTGTTCGTCATATTTCTTTTTACAACAAGGACTTTATGACATCCCATCCCGAAATCATTGTTGAGAAAAAATCAAATTCTCCTGACGAGGATAAGTGTGTTCACGATGCAAAGCTAACCTCATCAAGTCTCACATAAGAATATTGAAATAAATGTTTCTATTTTATACATCCTTTCCAAGAGCTCTATCGGCTTTCCTCTGATATTTTGCAGTGAGCACGCCCATATATCTCTTTGCTGTATTCAGTATTTCTTTATCATCCCCAAAATTTTCAAGAATTGTTACCTGAAATACATTTATCCGATTGGCATCTGTCTTTTCAGAAACCTGTTCAAAATAAACAGACCGCTCATTCCAATGCCATCTCTTCCGTAATAAGACTCATCCTTCAATCCCTTTTCTGTTCCTTTTTGTATGACTTCTTGTGGGCCAATCAAGGAAAAGACCCACAAGAATCCGGCTTCGCCGGACACGCCTTCACCTTCCGGTGAAGCCTGGTCCAATACGATTCCCGTTTTTCTGAGGAAAAACAGGAATCTATAATATATCGCACTTCTTTCGGCGTATTTGCAAATACTGATACTGCAGTTCCCTACCTTCTGATAGCAGCTTTACTGAAGACCAGCAATGCCATAAAGGTAAGCATAGAATTAAAAAGCAATATCTCAAAGCCAAACTTATATCCAAAAAACAGTTCTGCAGAATATCTGTCGACAATAAGACTTATGACAGGAGACAGTACGGCAATAAATGGGATTGCCCTGTCATAAGCCTTCCGGTTTTTAATCAGTATGCCAAAGCAGAACATACCTAAAAGCGGACCGTAAGTATATCCCGCGATCTTGAAAATAGTAGCAATAAGAGACTCTGAATGGAATGGTCTGAATACAACTATAATAAAGAAAAACAGAACCGCAAAGGCAATATGGATTCCCTTTCTGATGCGTATTTTTTGCTCCTCACTTCTCATCCTGTCATTTTCAAAATCCAGGACATTGACGCAGAAAGCTGTGGTCAGGGATGCCAGGGTACCGTCAGCGCTCGAAAATCCTGCCGCAATGAGTCCGATCATAAACAAAAAAGCGCAAACAATATTTGATGATAATGCGATCGTTGAAAAAATCGCATCAGATTTCTCCGGAAGAGTGATATTCTTTGCCGACGCATAAAATATCAACAATACCCCCAATATCAGAAATACAATATTGACCAATAGAAACAGTACCGCTGACAGTGTCATGTTTTTCCGGGAATCCTTAAGGCTTGAACAGGACAGGTTCTTCTGCATCATATCCTGATCAAGTCCGGTCATCGCTATTGAAACAGCAACTCCGCTGGCAAACTGCTTCCAGAAAAATGAAGGAGACTTCCAGTCATTATCATATATTCTCATCATCCCTCTGTCGCCAGCTTCTTTTATTATATTAAAAAGAGAATCATCAAGTCCGCTCATCAGGAACCAGATCGTCCCTCCCAGCGCAAGAAACATACATGTTGTTTGAAGCACATCTGTCCATACCACGGTTTTGATTCCGCCCTGGAAGGTATATAACAGGATCAATGTGATAAGTATAGCCGAAAGAAACCAGAATGGAATATTTGCATTCTTAAATGAAAACTCATACAGAGTGAATACCACTATATACATTCTGAGGGCAGACCCAAAAGCGCGTGAAACTATAAAAAGCACGGCGCCGGTCTTCTCAGTTCTTTGTCCGAACCGCTCTCTGAGATATGTGTAGATCGAAGTCAGATTCATTTTGTAATACAGCGGAAGCAGTATATATGAGATCAAAAGAATTCCGACAAAGTTGCCGAGGATCACGCCGAGATATGTGAAGCCGGATTCACGCACATAACCCGGCACTGACATAAATGTCACTCCCGAAAGAAATGTACCTATCGTTCCGTATGCAACTGCGATCCAGGGCGATTTCCGGTCTCCGGTAAAATATGAAGCATTGGAATCACTTTTTGCCGAAACAAATCCGGAAACCAACATGAGTAGACAAAAATATGCAGCAAATATTATGATTATGGTCAAAATAGAAATATTCATTTTCTTCACCATTATGTATAAGCTCAATTCTTTTAAGCCTAAAGATAAGACAGTTTGCCTCTTTGAGGATAAACTGCTTTGCCCTTGGACAACGGACATTATTTCAGCCCGATAATTGCAAAGTGGTTTATACTGTCTCATCTGCATATATTCGTTGAAAACAGTTCACCTTTGTCACTTTTTATATCTATTATATATATTTCTTCACGTTTTGGTTGTCATTCGGTTGTCACTGCGACAACAGAATGACAACAGTAGAAAAAACACACTTGTTCTTTCCTTATTTGAATGTACATTTATTCGTATTACAATTTCGAATTGGTATTCGAAAAATCACACCTCATGTTCTAAAACCCATTGCAGCAAATGTCAATGACGTTTGTTATACATTTTTCCTTTTGTTTTCCGTTATCCTTAATATTCCCAATTACTTCAACTTATACTTTCTATTATTTGTAGTACCAATTGCTTCAATCTCTACAATCTCTGATATTATCGCTCTTGTTCTCGCCCTACTCAAACCAATCACACTTGCTATTTCAGCCGTTGTGGCTTCCTTTTTTGTTTCCAAAAATATTATTATTTCCTCTTTATGCCTGCTCGTTTGATTGTCTGATTGTCTGCTTGTCTGATTGTCTGCTTGTTTGTTTCTCCGCTTGTTAGCTTTATTCTCTTCCTGCTTCCGAAACATAGTCACTTTAATTCCATCACCAAATTCTTCAAACAACGGTGCTTTCAGCCCATAGGCCGCACATGATTTGATCATCCTCGGAATTCCGGTTCCCCACGCTTCAACAATATGCATATATTGAAAAATATCTGCTATTGCCTGATTTCTGCACTTCGATTTTCCTATTTTCATTGTCTCAAAATCAAGTCCACCATACAACATTCCGAGGGATACAACTTCTATCCTGTCATCAAATATTGAAACCTGAATTTTGGATTCTACTAAATAGCTTCTGTGGATTACAGCATTTGCTATCATTTCTCTTAAAGATTTAAGGGGCAGCTCATATACGTCTTTTCGATATAATCCATCCACAGATGCCCCCATATTAATATGTCGTAAAACGAATTTATATGCCTCAGACAATTGCTCATATATAGGTCCGTCAAATTCTTTCTTATCTATAAATACATCTCTATCAGTCCCCTTGAAAAGAGCGCACTGTATTTTGGCATATCTCGATCTGTTTTCTGTCATCAAAGAATAAGCGTGCGTTGGTGCCAATTCCTTTCCATTTCTACACAAGACACCTATATCTTCAAGTTTTTCAATCGTCATATCCTTAATTGCAATCTTATCCTCTTCATTATCACAATTGGATATAGCAATTTCTTTAGCCTTTTTACAAAATTCAATCGTCCTCTTTTCATCATATTCTAACCCAATCTCCTGAATTGAATCATATGAAAGCTTTTCACCTTGTAATTCCAGTTCCTTTAAAGTGATTGGATCTGCCGGTCTGCTAGTTCCATTTACCCTCACAAATGCAGATTCCTCCGTTTCAAAAGAATCCTTCATATGCGAAACCATGGTCATACAATCATCATACGTAATCTATATACCGGTTGCTTTCCGTCAGGTTTTATGATCGATTGATGATCATACTGATCCATCAACGTCAATGCGTCCGTATACAGATTTACAGCTCTTAGGATATCCTTTTCTTCAACATTTAATGCATCTGCTAACATTCGTGTTTGGATATCTACAGTCTTTTCCAACGCATTAAGTCGCTTTTCATTGATTGCGTAACCGTCGACCATATATTGCTTCAGAACTTTGCTTGCCCACTGTCTGAATTCTATACCACGCTTGGATTTAACACGATAGCCAACAGAAATAATCACATCAAGATTATAGTATTTCGGTGGTCTTGATGCATTATTTGTACTTCTGTCGAAAATTTCGACAGAAGTATCTTTCTCAAGTTCTCCCTCCTTGAAAATATTTCCGATATGGTATGCTATAGATGATCTGGCAGTAGCAAATAGACTACTCATTTGTTCTTGCGTCAGCCATACGGTGTCTCCATCCATTGGTACTGATAACGTTACTTCTTTATCATCAGTTTCAAATAAAACAATCTCATTAATACTTCCCATATTGCATCCCTTCCAAATCTATCCGCTCTATTTTCCAAACGAATCCTTTATCCTTTGAAGTTCTATTGCTTTACAATACCGCGTATATTCCATCCCCGCATCATAGAATGCTCTTTTCTTTTCGTTCTCCTCTGGGTATTCCTCCGTAATTGGAATTCCATATTCTCTACAGAATTCCTCATGATTAAATGTAATCAATCGTTCCGGATGTTCCTCGCATTCCTCAATCGATTCATCGAGTTGTTTCTTTTCTTCTTCAAGGCTTTCCTGATCATACCCAAAGAAAGATATTTCATGTAAGAAATCAACAATCACATCCATTATGTTATCCTGTGTCAGCTTATTATCTGAAACGAGGAAACTTAACGCCTCTTTTTGTTCCGTAAATTCATATGCATATAAAGGAAGATTCTCAAGCTCCTCCGTACCCATTAATTCATCTGCGTGAATTAGTCCTACCACCTCACCTAATATAATATCATGCGTTTGCGATCTATACACAAATAATATTCCCTGCTTTTCCGGACTAGCTTCTGCATTCATCTCACATAGTCTATTCAGAAAGTCCTGAAACCTGGCAGATATACTATTATTAAATTCTCCGATCGTAATATCATCAAAGTCCTTTACTTCCCATAGATTAATCGGATGCTCATAAAAATAGGCAGATTCTATTGATTTGTGATCTGTTTCTATCAATACCTGTTGAATAGTTTTCATATGATTATATTTCCTCCCTGCATCTCTAATAATCTGACGGTTCTGTATCATACTCCATGCGGTATTGCATAATATATTCTGCTATACACCCCGGGTATTTTTTATAAAATGTACGACATACCTTTTTATACAAACCAAGCACCTTATCATTACCACAAAAATCAAACAGATAATCCAACATCAGTCCAACTTCATTTTCGGAAGCATTTTCGTTGTCACACAGTTTTTCTACCGGTCCCAAGTACTCATAATATGCTTCCTGCCCTAAATCATTCATTTGATTAACAATTTCCTTTATTGTTGTGTCAATCTTTTTTCCCATGATTCTTCCTTTTTTTGCACTTCAATCGAATGTATTCTTTTATATACCTAGGAATATCTATCTGTCCACCGTGTTTGAATAAAAAATCTTCACCCACATAATAATACTCTGTTCTGGTTTTTCCTTCATACCACACCAGCAGATAGTCTGTTGTAGAACGTTCTCTTCCGATTACTTTCAAAAATGTGATTTTGTATCCCGCGGCAACGGGATACTTCCTTGTTAACAAGAGCCGCGAAGCGGCCACATTTTTGGAACCCTATGTCAAGTGCTTTTTTCAAAATTTCAATATTTTTTTGCAAAATAAAAAGGCTTCAAAGCCAGTTTTTATCTGGCTTTCAGCCTTAAGTTGACCACATTGATGTCAGTCCCCTTGAAATTGTTAGCATAAAGTCCGTTTGCATGTCTGATACTCCCTTTTATCTTACCAATCCCAACAGATTCATCCTCATCTAACCATTTAGGTCTTCCCCCTACCTCTGGCTTGCGTTCACTCGGCATTTCATATATTGTTCTAACAAGCCTTTCATATTCCAGCTCATACTCATCAAGAGTGAAGTCTCTATACATTCTACCTGCCAAATAAGCGGGTAAATAAGGTTCTCCTGTATCATCCTTTTCCATAACTATCGGTATGAATTTTTCCTGAAATGCATTTTTATAAACATCTAGCGAAATAATAATAGTCTCATCACCCACCCCGCCTTTTCTATTATTCGCCTTTTCTGTATATGCTTTATCAGAGAATATCAGCACTTTATCTATATCCTCTGATGTTACACATTGCTCCATATATGCGTATTTATCCTGTCCATCTCTTAGATCCCAGACATCAAGCTTTACAAGCACACCGTCACGCATTAGACGCTCAGCAATCTCTTTTATTTCTTTTTTATAATCTTCAGATGACCAACTGTAAGATATAAAAAACCTGCGGATGTTTATCAGTCATAGCATCTACTCTGCTCCCAGTTTTGATTTTGCACTATCTACTAATGCAAGGATATCGTCCCTGTTATTCCGTAATTCCTCGATTTTTTTCAGCTTCAAGTAGTATCTTGAGCGCCTTTTATTGTATCCAATGTCCAAGCCAGCCTGTTCCAATCTCTCATCTATTTCGGGCATCTGTTCTGAATGAACCCTTAGGGTAACAAAGGATTTCTTAGGCACGAAGGAAATAAAGTTCCTTGCCACACCGTTCTTCGCCAATCCAACATAGAATTTATTATATTTCAGTTCATATCCTTCCTTAAGCTCACCAAGTTCCTCAAACAGTTTATCGGTAAGGTTAAGCATCGCCTTAGTGGATTTTTTCTCCCAATATGCCCTATCTGTCGGCTCCACGTACTCCTCCTCGTCCGAGCCGAGATCGACTTTATCCATAACTTTTATAAATGAGATTGCTATATTTCCATCATCAGTCATGGTTGCAGATAATTGCAGCGCGATTAACGGTATCTGGCTATTAAATAACGAAATCACATTTTGAAATCTGCTTGTGATATCCTCTGCAACGATAACTGCCGTATGGTCATACTGTGGGTAACGCTTTCTCTCTGTATCCCAATATTCCAATGTCCTTATTATATGGCTCGGATCCGTTGCTCCGAGCATTAGTTCTACCTCATAACGATTATTATCATCATCACCAAATAACATATCAAGTCTTCCGCCTTGAGGTTGAATTTTCTCCTTCACAATCGGCTGTAAATCTCCAAGCCCTAAAATCTCTGGGTTGTCGAAAATGTAGTCTTGTATTGCCTTTTCATTAATATGTGAATGTCCCTTCAGGCTTATTTTCTGCTGGCTTACAATTTTCATATCGCACCTCACCTTATCAATTTCGCGGTTCCAAAAGCAGATCCCCATTCAAATGAATCATATGATCCGGCATATCTGCAATCCTCACTTCCGTTTCCCAAACAAGTGAATCTGCGAACTTCTTGTATGTTGCAAAATCCAAGAACGCCGTTACAAATATCTTTCTTGACTTTACCTTCTTTGTCTTTTCAGTAATCTCTATAAGTTCTTCGTTTCACTTTAACATATATGTTTAGTTTTGGCGTAAAATATAGTGTTTTTAATCTCATTTCCACATTTTATTCTGACTATCTAAGTTTTTTCCAAAATGTTGCCAGACGAGTTTATTCGCTATTCGTATCTATACCCATCATTTCCTTAATCTGTCTATCCATCTCTACCAGCAATTTAGTAATGGTATCTCTTGTCGGATACACTTTTTGTTTTTCATCAGAATCAGCTGTAAGATCAAAAGCTTCATACGGGGGCATATTCCTTTCTGCATATAAAAATGGATCGTTCTCGTTCACAATATTTGGATCACTTGAATGTGAGAGAAATTCAAAGTGATAGTCCTTAACTATTATGAGCGCAATCCCATGTTCCTTAGCATATTCAATTGCTCCGCTTTGGTAACCACCTGTGGAGATCATAATTCCTTTTTGTGCTCCTATGCTATCAAGTTTTCTATGCAGAACAGCCACTTTTTCTCTATTCACTTTGTTTTTATATTTCTTACATTCACATAGAACTTTAAACTTGACCTCTAAAGCCGTGAATTCCGCATAAATATCTATTTGATAATTACCGTCTGATGCAACAACCTTCTCGTTATGTTTTATTACAAAATCCTGTAGATTCCTTTCCACTGCATATCCTCTAAGGATTTCTGTGCACCACTTTTCAAATTCAACCGGGGATAAATCCGCTATATGCGCCCGTGTTTCTGTCAACATTTTTAATCTTTTTGATGTCATATATGTCTTTCCTGCAACCTCTTATGAACATCCGACGCCCCATAAAGCACATCGGTAACTGTCACAACCCCCGGATCTATCACATAACAGACAAGATAATTGTCCACTACCATTTTATGTATTCCCAGCGAATGCTCGGGCTCGCACTCAAACAAACCATATCTGTCCGGAAATGATTCCAATGTCAGAATGGCATCCGCAATACGATTATACTGTCCCATTGCATTCTCGGGAGCCTGCAGTTTCTTAGCGATATGTTCATATAATGCTTCCATATCGGCAAGAGCGTCATCTGTGATGTCAACCACATATCTTTCCATCAGCTATGACTCTCCCTAAATCTATTAAAAGCCTCTGCCGCATTCTGGGTACGCCCTGCTTTATATGACTCATACCCACGCTGTATCTTAGCTTGAATCTGATCTTTGCTCATCTTCGTCATATCAATGCTTTCAGGGGCATTTGGCAGTGTAACAGGAAATGGAATACCACCAACCAAAACTATTTGATTCAAAAACATATCAACGGCAGTAGACATAGGAATGCCAAGTCTTCCAAGAACTGATTCTGCATCCTTCTTTAAAGTAGGATTTACTCTTAAATTCAATGTTGCTGATTTCTCCATAATAATACCTCCATTTTATTCTTATTGTAACGACATTGATGTTACTTGTCAACCTATTTGCGCCTAATACCCCTCCCACTAATGAATCGATTAGAACCAATTGAAATGAAAAACCACTCAATAAACTGGCAACAAAAACACAAATAAACCAGATAATATAAATAATAGCAGACACCCTATATAATGCCTGCTATCAATAATACAATATGAAAAATATAAGCTACTTGATGTCCCGGGGCACACCCATTTTCCCCATTTGGGACCAAGTTATTTTCCCTAGTCGCTCTTATAAAAATGTATTTTTTACACATGTATTTCATCTGATATATCATCTGAAACCAACAAGTGTCTCTCCTACACTTATCCCCGATTTGTCCCGGCATAACCTCACCAAAAGGTGATATATTTGCCGAAATTTATCGGAGAATATCACGACCATAAGGTCCTTTAACTAGCGTCCCCACACCGAAATATCATCTGAAATAAATATGGATTTTACTAGGGTTTACAAGAGTTTGCGGTTCTTATTAGTCCTGATTTTCTCCATGCTTTTTCGGGTATATTTCAGCGTTTATTTACGCTGGGTCTCACCCGGGAAATGCAGGGGAGATTATTTGGAATTCAGATGATATAACCTTGTTACAAGTATCAAAAAAGACCTCATACGAATCGCATAACGACTCATACAAGGTCTAATAAAATCCATTCTATATTCAATTTTGAGAAACCATCATTTTGCCTTTTTCATGGAAAACAATGTTGTCTCTTGTTACTTGACATCACTCCAGCTCAATTCAAGGATGTTTGCAACCTATTATCTTTGTTGATTTTACGGCATTTCTGATTTGCTTTTTGTCCATATTTTCCTGTTTTCGTATGACTATCAAAAATATTGTACTCATTTTGTACTCACATCATCGCTTCACTACGCCGTTAGTTCAAAAAAGTCCTTAAACATTTCTTCGAACTCATAATGCTCTTTTCCGTCTTCATCAATATATTTCTCCGCTTCCCTAATCTGCTCAAAAGTCATCTTGGGCCATATTGTAATCAAAACATTTGTATCTTTCATATTCGTCGCAGTTGCAATTATTTTTTTAGCATCATCTGTATCTGAAAACGAAACCGCTTCACGCACACATGCTGGATTAATATAGTTTTCTGGCTCTCTCTTACGGGTTGCATATGCCTTTACCCCATTCTGGCGTAATTCTTCAATTTTTTTCATATTTCCCGTGTTCTCTTCGGATCCAATATCAGAATCCAAAAGTATACACCATGGAATATTAAATTGCTCAATAATCTTTTGATTAATCCAGTACTTTAAGGTTCCACAGCCTCCTATCGGAACAATTGCAAACGACGCACGCTCAAAAGTATTTGGTAAAACACCGTTCTCATAGAGCTTTTTCGCTATATGCTTTACAAATACAACATCTCCGGGTCCCTCCACCAATAACACGGCTTTAATATCATTTCCTATAGGATTGGGAAGTAATCCAAGAGTTTCACATATATCTCTATAAACATTTTCATCTCCATACTTAATTCTATTATCCTTACTTGTATCATCCACGAAACGGAGATCCTCTACACTCACCATACCTGCAAGATTTGGCGTATGCGTTGTAATTATAATCTGTGTATTTTCTGACATTGCTAATTTATATAACGAATCTATTAGCATAACCTGATAATCCGGATGTTGCGATGTCTCCGGTTCCTCTATAGCATAAATAACAGAAGCATGATTTTCCTCACTCAATCTGCGTTCGGCTTCTGCTCTGAAGAAATTTAATAATAGGAGTCTACGAACACCGCTTCCACGTTTATTCATCGGAATTCCATTATCTGAGGCAATACTGAGTTTAAAAACTGAATCATACTTTGGTTCTGCAGAAAACTCCGGATATAATGTCTCCGCAATTTCCGGAGCCATCTCTTTAAGTTTTACCAGTGTTCTATCCGCTATATTCATAGCATTTCCCATGACTTTTTGTTTGACATCATTTAATTCTTTTTCCGCCTCCAACAACGCTTGCTTTATAGCAATCTTCATTGGATCGGTCACTTCCTTGTCCCCATCTTTGCTGCTTCTATCAGATTGAAACAAAGCAAACATAGGAAGATATGAAAAAATTGCCTCATACAATTTCTTGTCAAAGTCCTTGCTTATTTCAATTTCTCTGTGTTCCAGCGTAATACTTCCTATCTGTTTTCTTATAGCATTCCGTATTTCGGCATTTATAGAGGCATTATATGCACTTTTATCAATTGATAAATCCTTTGCCCGACTCTTTAATGCAGAATTCGTGAGTAGGAGTAAATCTTTTAGCTCATCATTTTTTGGATGTTCACATATGATAGATGTTGTTATTTTAGGCTTCGCTCCTGATACATCATATGTCTTTTTTACTTCAAAATATCCATCTCCATTTATTAATAATTCCTGCTGTAATGAAGTAAGACCCCCTGCATCTACAGATAGTGATGTTGGTAAATCTCCGAAAATACATGTTATCTCCGCAATGCTCTCAGATGCAAAAACATTAATATCTGAATTATCAAAAGATATCGCATTGCCTCTCGCTTCTCCATTAAAGAATATTTCCAGAGCCTCCAGAATTGTCGATTTGCCGACATCATTTTTACCTATTATCGCCGTCAAATCATTAAATGTTATGCTCGTTTCTTCCTTATATGATCTAAAGTTTTTCAGCTTTAATTCTACAATCTTCATTTTTATCTCCTATTGACTTTGGTTTATCTTTTATCATTATGCAGATTCTTTTGTATTAAACTTAGAATCGAAGTACTTTATGTAGGAATCAAGAACTCTGTTATCATCCAACATCTTAAGATCATTCGTACTGCTTACAGTAAAACAATAGACTGCAATGGTATACCCTTTTTTACTTAACCAGTATGCCGTTTTATCGTTAAACTGATTCTTGATCGGCGTAAACACGTAGTCACCAATGACTACCGTTTTATATTTCTCATTTCCATCATGTTTTGTCATAGCCCGCTTCCTCACACTGGTATATCTATAATCCACCGCCCACCGTTCGTTGGTCCCTCATGGTGAATAACTCCTTGTTTCTTTAATTTATTGAGATGGTATCTTGCTCCATCCTGTGAGATGTTCAGTTTTAACGCCACATCACTGACGCTTATTTCCGGGTTTTCTCTTATAAGTTCAATAACTAGTTCGGTTTTTTCCCTTTTTGTGGTAGTTTTTGTGGTAGTTTTTGTGGTAGTTTTTGTAGTAGTACTATCTGGTCTTTTTGCTTCATCCCCTGAAAAAGCCTCGGTAAAACTATCATAAAACCCATCATGTATAAAAAATCTGCTCACAAAATAGTCATGATACTCATCCGTTTCAAATTCCGGGAGGGGAGAACCATTTGCTTTGATAGCATCCAGTATTTTCTTAAAACCGGTGTTTCTTCCCTCAGTCAGATGTAATTCCTTTAGAAAATCACCAATCCGCCTGTTTCTGTATCTACGGCTATATACCTTATATGCCTTAAGCCCCTCTATAGTTACAGATCTGTCCGGACCTGGATACTCTGTGAAACGCCTAGAGCTTCCTTTACATCCTCTGCATTCATCAGTCTTGTTTCCTCTTTAACCATCTCTATACCTCCTGTGTTTCATTTTTATATCATTTCTATAATCAGTTCACATCTGTACTGTTTCTATGAATTATATTAACCGTTCATATCTGTACTGTCAATACAATTTTTAAAATTTCATTTCATTTATGAACTGTTGATGATATACTTAATTCATCACATTTATTAAGAAAGAAGGCTTCTACCTATGGCTAAAGCAGAATCTAAATATGTTCACCCATTAGGTGATAAAATACGTAAATACAGAACTCTCAAAGGATTCACTCAAAAAGAGCTTGGTGAAAAATGTCAGCTCAATGAATCCACGATCCGTAACTACGAACTTGGTAATCGTTATCCGGATGAAGTTACTCTTCATACAATTGCGGATGCTCTTGGCATTGATCAGCACGCACTGGCCGATCCAGATCCTACAAACGTATTCGGTGCAATTCAGATTCTCTTTGATCTTGAAGAGCGCTATGGTTTGACACCTCAATTTGTTAATGGCGAAGTTCACCTTGTACAACGTCCATTAAAGGAAGATGCTCCACTTATCGATGAACTTAACTATCTGCAGATGAAGCAGAGTCTTCGTCTCTGGAACTACATTCGAAAAGTATGTGATGACGGAAATCTTCTGGATGAAGAATATAGTGAATGGAAGAGCCTGTATCCTGATTACATCGAGACTGACAAACAATTTGGCTATGCAGAAGATCCTGAAATTGAAAAAAGGATTGAAGAAGTGTCTGCAGAGATTGAAGCCAACAAACTCGATGAAGGATCAGATCCTAAGCCATCCAAAAGACCTAGGAAGACCCGTCTGTAACTTTTCAATATGAAATTATCTCCGGATAATCCGGTTGTCATTTTGAGAGAAAATCTGCTAGAATAGGCAATAGATATAACTGATGTAAATTCTGAAATTATTCTCTAGAATAATTCCATATATAGAACGGTTGTCGTTTGGTTGTCACCAAACGACAAAAGAGGCTGAAACCCTTGGAAATCCAATGGTTTCAGCCTCTTTGAAATTATTCCAGTTCAATTACGAGTTCGATTCAAACCGTATTATATCTTATTATCCATTCATATAAACGTATCTTTTGATGCGTTTTTTCTCTATCATACATATCGTTCAAAACTTAGTGTACCCAAACTGTACCCAAAAGCGCTTTTACGCAAAGTACTTATTTGCCTGCTCTCTTGTTAAGAACTTGAACTTCTCCAGGAGCTTAGCAATGATTTCTTCTTTATCTTTTATGCCAAAATCCAAACATGCCTCAATGTAAGTTCTTACTGATGCTTCATTTCTCATATCTTCCATTACCTTACACACTTCGCTCACTCCTTCCTCAGTCTCTTTGAAGTACCTGCTTCGATCTGCCAAGTCTTTATTTATCATATCATTAGGATCCGAACAGGAAAAATCATGCATCAGATTTCCAATTTCATCATCTCCACGATATGCTCCATTGACATATAAGATGTGCTCACCATCGCCAAATGGTTCGCCTGTTGCCATATTAATTCTTTCAATTGGATAAAATGGCAATCCCTTACCATATATATCGTTCTCTGTGATAAATATTGTATAGGTCTCCGGCAATTCGTCAAACTCCTGCCCTGCATCAAGATTATCAATGTCCATCGCACTTAAATGGTATCTTGCACGATGAACTCCAGCTCCCTTATCAGCACGCTGTACTTCCATGTCATATTTCTTTCCAGCATCATCCGTTCCGTAAGCGTCCAGACATATGGATCTTGCACCTACAAGCCGCTTCATATCTGCCTGAGTTTCAACATTTTCTATAATGAGATCTGATTTGCCTGTAATAATTCTAAGTACATGCTGTGTCAATGGGATGTTTTCTCGAAACAAGCATCTCATAAAATCATCATCAATAGGTCTTAGGCCTCTTAGCCTCTGGAGATCTTCCTGTCGTTCTCGTTCTTTTCTTTGCTGTTCTGTTTCCAAATGCAATCCTCGTTTCTATATATTTTTTAGGTTCGTTTATGCTTTATCTATGCGTCCACCCTGAATGCTTATAAAATCTTCCAAGTCATTGATAATGCCTTGATTGCCCATGGAATTATAGCTCTCATAACATACATCAATATAGCTAAGTATATCGTACTTGTGAAATATATCTGACAATTCAGAATATGATTTCTTCCATGCTTTAGCTAATATTGGAATCAAAGTAAGCTGCATGTTAAACACTTCTTTATCTCTTTTATCCATTGACGAAGTCCTCTCATGATACTAATGTCGCATCATTCCAAAGGAATCAGCTGTTCCATGCGTGCTTTGTATTCCATAAGCCTGAGTAAGTAAGTTGGCATTTTCCTTTTTCCAGCCTCCCAATCAGTCATAGTTCTATATGGAATCTCATAATACTCACAAAATTCTTTGCGGTTAAGCCCCATTTCACTTCTAAGATTTCTTACTTCATCCGAAATATCCATGCTATGTCACCTCATCTTTGTGAGTATAGTTTATCACAATATACGCGTCGCATCAACAGACTTACAAGACAAAAAGCACGAGAGCATCAACCCTCGTGCCTTTATGCCTTATATGATAATAAAACTACTCTTGATAATAATCTAACAACAAAGATATCTCTCCATTTTCATCTAATGTAATTTTGAGAGTGTTGTAAATTGCCATACCCTCAAGTTCAAATGAAAAAGCATTAAATCCATTGCCATCATCAAGAGTTTGCCAATGTTTATTAGAAAGAAGCTTATCAACTACATCATAAAAATTGTAATACTCATATTTAAATATAGGTTCCTCATATCCCTCTTCTGATTCCTCTCCAAAATCAACCCGAGTGGCAACCCCTACTTTTGCATTTGGAGATATCTTTATCCCAGATCCAAATGTAATTCCTGTATCGTTGTATTCTTGATGTAACGTTTGATAATCATCCCTTGGCACAATATAATAGTATTCTCCTCTTTCAGACATTTTGCATATCCCGACATTGTATTCACCTTCTAATGACGTTCTATTAATAATACCTTTATCATTAAACTGCTGCTGATTACTCTCCAAAAACGAATCCACCATATATCCTTGATCAAACGTAATTATTGGACATAGCAGCATTTCCTCACCATTCACATCAAAATATATTTTCCCGTCGTTCCTAACCTTCCAATGCTTATCCTCAATCAACTCATCAACTTTGTCATAAAAATCAAAATACTCATAAGAGAATTGCTTTTCTTCTGAACTTTTATTTGTACTTGTTTTTTTACCAGTTGCTATGCCAATTTTTGCACTTTGGGAAATCATATATCCATTACAAAAGAATACTTCTGGGGATCCATTCTCAACCAAATATATTTTTGAAGATTCATTTACAGGATTTAAATAATAAAATCCATTCATTTTTACTAAACTGCATTCTGGTGCGTAATACTTTGTTGTAAATATTTCGCCTGTATCTACAGACGTATATTTACTAACCCTTTCAAGTTCTGCATATTCATGCGTTTTCTCATAAACCCATCCCCCTCCTTCACGTATGCATAAATACATATTCCCATCTTCTTTTGAATACGCGGAAATTATATTTCCACTATCTACAAACAAAAGCAGTTCATCTCCAACGTAATCATAATTCTGAATCTTTATGGTGGTAGTTTCTCCATCTTCTCGTACTATCTCATCAGGAGATATTACTCTCAATGTAATAAAATTTGCTGAAGAATAGTAGGTTCCCTTGATTTGTTCATAGATATCTGCCGGCAAAACACCATCATAATAATCTTCTTTTGTACTTTTTATTTCCTCTTTTGTAGCCTGTTTTGTTCCAATATCTTCATTAACCGTATCATTCGTTAGCGGTTCTTCTATAGTGACTTTTCCTGAAGCCACCGGTTCATCGTCCATTTCTATTGATTTCTGCTTCTTTACTGAAACAGAAGCAAGTATAACAGCTATCGCAAAAACCAATGCCACTCCAGCTATTGCCACCCATTTCACATAGCTTGTTTTTATTTCTATACCAGCTATTTGTATCCCTACACTGCTATGTTTCGACTGCTCTATCTTTTTCTTAACTACATGCTTCAGGTCTTGAAGTGCACCAAGTTTTGAAAAATCTAAGCCTTGGAGTCTATGTAATTCACCAGGAAGTTCATTTGGAGAAACATTCTTATACACAGGAATAATAATTTTCCCCTTATCATCCTTCATAAACTGCATAAAACGAGACCATTCATTCCTCACCCAAACAGCATCACAATATTCTTTTTTAGTCGTTATCAAAAGCATTATTTTAGCAGATTTAAGTGCAGCATAAATATAGGGTTCATACTCAGTACCTAACTTATCTTCAAGCGTTATTTTTGAAAAAAATACTCTTAAGCCACTCTGTTCAAGAGCGTCATATATCTCATGAGCAATTGCACTATCTTCTGTAGGACTACCAGTTTCATCGGAATATTTATAGCAGATGAAAACATCATATGGCTTTTCTTTTGATGATATTGCCCTTATATTATTCTGAAGTCTTTCTATTTCACTTGCTTCCTGGACATATAATTCTCTCTGCTCATCTGTAGCATTTCTAATTGCAAGATCATAATTGACAATCTTTTTTGGTGAAATACTCTTGGTTCTATGGCAGGTTGGAACTCTTTTATGCCGTATAGGATCTTCTACATACTCGATACCATACTCACACAAAACCATACCCCAATATGCTTCTGCTTGTAGTTCATCCTCTGTAATTATTGATTCATATGCAGAATAAGCCTTATCAAATTCGCAATTATTAAGGTATTTAATAGCTCGATTGTATAATTTAGCTGTTTTATCCGAATCAATTCTAGGTATTGTCATAGTGCTTCCGCAGTACTGACATGTGCCTAAAGTCCTATCAGGACTAACATCCAAATCACCGCCGCACATTTTGCATTTCAATATAGCCATTTAATACACCGCCCCTCATTACCTGCTTTTCATAAGTTCAATAATTTCATTACATTTTGCAATAATTTCCTCTTTATTCCCTTCAGCAATAATACTCTTTAACAACACAATCTTGTTTGAAACGAGATTCTCTATTTCTGCATTTTTACTCTTTGCTTGTGAATATCTTATTTCCTCAGCCATTCGTGAAACAGCTTTCTTTGTCTCACTATCACTTATACCATCAGAAATGCCTCTTACCATAGATTGTAAATTTCTTATCGGTGCAGTCTGCTCTTTTACTTCCGTAATTACTTTATATGACTGTTCACGTCCACGATTTAGCAAAAATATGATAATGATATAGGCAATCATTATCGCTAAACTAATCAAAACTGCTACTCCAGGCAATATTCTTATGCTGTAAATATATCTAAAACTGAAGTATACCTGCAAAGCGAGATATAGTATTGAAAAAACTATCTGTGAACCACTGAGCGTAAATTCATTGATGTTATTTTTATATCTTGGCAATATAATATTTACAGTTGCAACTACAATAATAAATGCCAAAATAGTAAATACTATTTCAACTGCAAACACCGGAGAAAATAACCAAGCACTGACTTTACCATTAATTTCCTGCACTGTTTCAGGAAATGCTACGGCCTCATAACGTCCTAGAAGATTAAATGATACTTTAGTTACCGGTTTTCCATCTATATATGATGGGATGACTATTATTTTATCGTCGCCTCTATAGCCTGTTATCTCCATATAATTTTCATAATCATTATAAAGGAACGGAATGTCAGCGCAATTATAATTGTAATATGTAGAATCATACATTGTTTCAAAATTCCATTCCTTAGAGTCTTTGTTGTCTACATAAAAAGGTGTGTCTTTAAAACAAAAAATCGTTAAATTCTTTGGTGGCTTGGAATCTATCTGTTCTATCGTTTCAGGAATATATAGCTTTTCTATTTCCAAGTTTTCAAAGAACTTCTCCCCTATATATGCTACTTTTGTTCCGCCTATTGATTTCGGAATTGTTAATTCTGTGCTATTACCTTTATAACTTTCAATTGATAACAAGCCATTCTCTGATACATTTACACTGAAGTTTTCATACCTGACATCAAATATTTTTCCTATTGAATCCGGCACATTCGCCTGTTTTAACATATGTTCTTTGGCAAATTTTTCTGCATAACTTCCCGGAACTGTAATCACAGGAATTGATGCATAAAACACATTTCCCATAATTAGCATGCCTATATAAACCACCGCAATCACAGCTGTAACTATATTAAAAACTGACCGTTTCATCTATCATCCCCTCCTTGTTCCACATTTTGAACAAAAAATCGCTTCTTCTGACAACTCTGCACCACAATTTACGCATTTACATGTATTATTCACCTTAGTTCCGCACTTTTCGCAAAATATGGCTCCTGGATTAAGTTGGTGCCCGCAAGCTACACACCTGCTTTCATTTGTTATATTTGGTCTGCCCGCACCTTGCATCGCAGAAGTAGCCATTGTTCCTACTTGTTGACCTAAGGTGCCGCCAATCCCCGTCATCATCCCCATACCAATACCAACATTATTCATCTGTGCTACTGCATCGTTTTTCGCCATTTCGGAAGCAACATCAAATCCCCTCTCCTGCTGATATGTATATCCTTCAAGTTGTCGCTTTTTAGCTATAGCTTCAGCCTCAATCATTGTTTTTTGTGCCTTTGTCTGCTCATTTATAATTGATACTCTCTGATTAAGTTCCGCCTCAGCTACATCTGTTATTTTTCTATAATGTAGTTCCTTAAATTTTCTAAAATTAGGATCTTCATCAGGCTTAAGAACCGTCGTTATCAAAAATGTTCTTAAATCAATTCCATAGTTATCAAAATCATTTTCTAATAATGGTAAAATCGCCTCAGAAATTTCACCTAAATACTGATCAATATTAAAGATACTAATTTTTTTACTAATAATGATAGAAGGAATAATAGATTTAATCCTATTCATCAAAAATGCTCTAAAATACGAAGTCAAGGTGGCCTGTGTCAGTGATTTCGTTGTCCCAACTATTTTGATTAGCAGCTTCGTAGAATTTGAAACTGCTAGACTCATCTGCCCACAAGCTCCAATTTCTAGCGGAAAATTATACTCTGGATCCATATAGGTAATTTTGCTGTCAGTTCCCCATTTAATAGCCATTTGCTCCGTAAGATTAACAAAATAGCACTCACAATGAAAAGTACTCCTCCCTCCAGTAGCTACTCTTTGTAATTGTTTTATAAATGGAAGATTTTCCGTTTCAAGTACATGCTTTCCAGGCCCGAATACTTCAAGTACTTCGCCATTCATCATAAATATAGCTTCTTGTGATTCATGAACTATTAATTGCGAGCCATTGTTAAAATCAGTTGCAGGATATTTCCATACAAAAACTGAGTTATCACCTTCGTATTTGATTACACTTGTTAATGCCATAGTAAATCCTCCTACAGTACGAATAAAATATAAATATCTATAATTGGAAAAGTGTACTTTTCCGAATTTTTTTATTTTTATTATTGCCCTATAAAAAACAGCAAAAACCACGTTTTCAATGGTTATATCGGCAAAAAATCACAATAGTTTATTCTTTTCGGAAAAGTACACAATTCCGAACTTTTTTATCATTTTGATATAGATACATTCTCGTAAGAATGTGCCCTATCGTAGAATGTACTCTGAGCCATACCACACATTTCAGCAGCTTCTTTAATTGTTACTTTCTTCATCTTCCATTTTTGATACACTTCATGGAAATTTGCCGGTAATGGTATCGGTTTTCTCCCGAATTTAATACCTCTTGCTTTAGCAGCAGCTATTCCTTCAGCTTGTCTAGAATGTATCGCACTATACTCACTCTCTGCGGCATATGACAGCAACGCCAGTACCAGATCACTTATAAGCGTTCCGACAAGATTCTTCTCCCTTCTTGTATCCAATATAGGCATGTCAATTACAACAACATCAGCGCCCTTATCTTTTGTAATAATCCGCCACTGCTCACATAGCTCCCGATAACTTCGCCCTAACCTGTCAATCGACTTGATGTAAAGAACTGAATTGCTATTCAGCTTCTTTATCATTCTCTTATACTGCGGACGTTCAAAATTCCTTCCGGTGATTTTGTCTACAAAAATATTTTTCTCCGGCACTCCCATTTCTCTCATGGCTATTATCTGCCTATCAGCATTCTGATCTTTGCTGGATACGCGAACATAGCCCAAAATCTTTTGCTCCATTCAATCTGCCTCCAATTCTATTTGATAATGGGCAGTGCGATTCCATACTGCCCATTATCCTAATTCTGCCTTATAATTCCACATCAATCCGATGCGTCTTGCCGAAATTCCTTGTACTTTCATTCTCGCGTTCTGCTATCTTACGCTTGCACTCTCTTATCTCTCTCAGTTCTTTGACTAAGCTCTTAGGCTGTAAAAACTCCTTGAAAGCGTTTATAGGTCCACTTTCCTCTATAAATGCCTTCATTATATTGACGCTGTCTTTCAGCTTTTTTACCGTTCCTTCCAGCTTACTTATTTTTTCTTTTGCCATACTGAGCTCTGCTTCGTCATTTCGTATAACATTCTTAAGCGTACCTACTGATTTACTTATACTGAGAAGTTTCTCATAGGATTTTTTAGGGAGTTTGACCATTTCATCACCGCTCAGAAATGCCTTATAGCCTACTGCCTCATCTTTAATATCCGAAAGATACTCTTCCACTGCTTTTCCGGCATATGCGATTTCCTGTATTTTTCTTTTACTGCTGATACACTGTTTTTCTGCTGCCACAATCTTATCTTCTATTTCACGCAGCTGATCCTCTTTTTCACTCATTTCTGCATCAGCACAAAGAATCTGATCATTTGCAGCCTCAACATATTGGATTATCTCGAATTTTTCAGCTTTCAGTATTTCAATTTCTGCCTCAGCCTCATTCTTTGCTTTCATTGCTTCCTTATACTCAGGAATTGTGTAATCATCACGATCTATCCCCAGCACTTCTATTTCAATTCCTTTTTCCTGACATAATTCCGTGAGATAATCCCGTTCTCGTCTCTGCCAATATACCGTTTCATTCTCCATCTTGGATATTGCTTTTGGTATTCCCATCTCCTGCAATGCTTTTGTAAGGCTATTTCTGGTTTTCATACCCGTCTTATAGCCATGTGCTATGGGAATATAATCAAGATGCAGATGCGGTGTAGCCTCGTCCATGTGTAATACCGCATTGAACAGATACAGATTTGGATTGCGCTCCTGGAACGTCCTGACATACTCTTCCAGAACTTCTTTAGCTTTTATTGCATTTTCAGTCAGCTTACCATTCTCATCTACAACACCAAAGTCTGTCATTCTGCCGATCTGTACAACATTCTCATAAAACACTTTTTCATGGTTCTTTGAATTTTTTATCTTGGTGATATAATCATTGATCTGACGATCTTTCCTTTTCTGTGATGCATTATATTCATCTACTGCAAGACCAAAAAGCTTTCTATAAGCATCTTTCAACGGCTCTTTATTATAAAATTCATCCAGCTTTATCCGATCTCTATCAACATTTTCTGCTACAAATTCCCTATTATTATGAGTCAGGCTTCCTTTGCCTACTACAAAAGATAATGTTGTTGCCATATTTCCTCCTTTCTCGAAATACACTTCCCTCTTCTCCAACAACCTCGGCTCTCGCAGGTCTTGTTACTTCTGGCAGAAGTAACACCTTAGTAGTTTTGACACTTCGCATCAAAACTACACGGTGCTCTGCGAGGCTTGCCCTGCAACGCTGCTTAAAAAACAGCAGCTGTTTCTTCTCTGACAAGTCCGTTTACATAGCGCGTTTACATTTTTTCAAGAAAAAAGTCTTTTTATTTTTTTCCGTTTACTTCGTTTACAAGCCTTCAATCCCAGAAAATACGCCGCCTTGCTGTAAACCAACTGATTACATATACTGTTTACAATGTGGTGTAAACGAATTTTGTAAACGCGCTATAAAAAGACTTTTTTAATCAAACAATTCTTTCACCTTATCCGTTGCATCCACAAACCCATCCGGTGAATTTTCTCTCTTCCAGCTCCGTTGCTGTCCATATTTTTCAAATCGATGCTGCTTATCAGCTTTCCATCCATCAATGCTGTTATTCATGATGTCGTTTATCTCTCGAAGCTCCCACTGCTTTGGTTCTTCACATCCGTGTCCCAGAGCCTCCTTGTACAGCATTATTGAACATACATGGTTTTCTTCAAACTCATCCAGCCATGCCTGTATAAGACCAACCTTCGTATCCTCCGGCATAAATTCCTTCTGCATACTCTTAAGATACTTTTCCGTTTCTTTTGACAGCTTTAATTTATGATTTCCTGAATTTCTATAAAGCACCATCATTTCCGCCCAAAGCTGGTCAATATACGCTCGCGATTCCTTTTCATCCTCCAAGATATGCTTTTCAACTCTCTCAGGGTGAACCATGATAGGAGCAAATCGCCTATTACCAGTGCGATCAAGCGGAAGGAAGTCAAGAGTATTACTCGTGCCAACAAATATACACTGTCGTGGTCTGTCCTCCGGATGCACTTCATATGGGATCTTATAATTATCCTTCTGTTTACTCAGAAATGACTTTATCTCTTCTACTGTCCTTGCGTTTACTGTCGCAAGCATTTCAGCCATTTCTATGATCCAATGCCCTTGAAGTTTACGATAAACGTTATCATCATCCAACCTTCTCAGATCATCACTTGCCCATTCATCCTTTATGGCGAGAAATCTGAGAAGTGTAGACTTACCTGCTCCCTGCCCACCGACAAGACAAACCATTATTTCATACTTGCAGCCAGGCTCATATATCCTGTGAATTGCAGCCTGCATCAGCAATGTCGTAACTTCCGTAGTATAACTGCACTTATCAGCTCCGAGATATTTGGGGAGAAATTCCGATACCCTCCTGATTCCATCCCACTCAAGAGTTTCAAGATATTCCTTTATAGGATGAAAATGATTTTCGCTGGCAATGATATTCAGGGCTTTCCCAATCATCTTGTAGTTTTTCAGTCCATAAGTCCGCTCCAGATACCATTCGATCTGATTAACATCCACATCTCGTATACCACCACAGTCAGACTTTCCCCATCCAAGGTCTTTTCTTATATCCATCTTGTCCGTAAGATCGTTATGGCAGATTGCACCTTTTAAGATTGGATCATTCCTAAGTGCTATCATGCAGTTATTGATGCTTTGAACTACTGCACCTTTATCAGTTTCATCAAGCATTTCCCTTACTTCCGAGACTGTATAATCTTTAATCTCATCCAGCACACTTTCTATACTTTCCCAAGATTTCATTTCCTGCTCGTCTGATATTCGCTGCAATTCGGCTCACCTCCTCTCTATCTATAGAGAAGAGTGCCTTCTGCTCTTCCTCCGTTCCAATACACAATACATCCAGCCAATAGGCTATTATTGGCTCTTTCTGAAGCATATAAGCATAATCGCCTGATAGAAGTATTTCTCCTGGAGCATTTTCCCGTAAATCTTTGCCTGTCTTGTAAATAATATCTTCACATTCCTTAAGTTCACGGACTTTTCCATATGCCCATTTCTTAAATCTGTCTTTAATCGTCTGAACATGAACCCTGACTTGCTGTTTTTTCTCAATAGCTCCTCGTTCATCAGCGTTAGCAGTATGCTCTGCATCAATCGGAAGGTTATAATCGCTTATGATCTTCTTTGCAGCCTCGTATTGCGACAATCCGCAGTATTGAGCCACAAAATTTACAATATCTCCATGTTCACCGCATCCAAAACAGTGATAATGCTTTACGTCCACTTTCATACTCGGATTTTTATCCGGATGGAACGGACAACAAGCCATTCCATTTCGTCCGATTTTTATACCATAATCTCTGATTACAGTATCCGCACCTATCTGCGCTTTTACCTCTTGAAATACATTCAAAATCTGCTCCTCCCAAGTTGTTTGTACCCAAGAGTCCTGATATACTATAAGTGTCAATTATTTGCATATCAGGACTCATTTGGTCTTGGATAAGATCCTCTGTTCCCGCAGAGGATTTTATCTTTTTATCAGTTCCAATAATTCATAAAGCACTTCCCTTAATTCATCACCTGCATCGGCATCACCCCCTTCATATCTTGCAAGGATTTTCTCAAGTACGATTGCCAGCCTGTCCGATCTGTATTTCCCGGCTACTATTTCAACTTTTTGTCCCAAAATTGAGCTTCGATAGTATTCTCCCTTTGGAATACCTGCAGCTTTAATCCTTGCATCCACTACAGCTTTTTCTTCATCACTCAACCAAAAGGCTATCGTATTATGCCTCAGCCTCGCTTCTCTCTTACACGGCATCTTTATCACCTCTATCCATTTTTTCCAGGCTATCTGCAATCTTTTTCTGTCCATCCATAGACTGATGACAGTAAGTTTCTATTGTTGTTGTCACTCTGCCATGCCCCAGTCTCCTTGCTATTTCTATTGGATTAAATCCCATATCTACTAGCATCGAAGCATGTGAATGTCGCAGACAGTGAACAGTAATCTCCTTTACTCCCGATAGACTTATCCCTCTTTTCATCTCATGTTCAAAAAAGCTTTTTGTTTTCTCCGGAAATAATCTTAAACTCGGACGAGGATGATAAAGACAGGAGATATACTCTTTTAATGATTCAGCCAGTTCCTTATGAATTGTAATTATTCTTTCAGAATTAACTGTCTTTGGTGCCGATATGATATCCTTTCTCTTTAGTCTTGTATAAGTTTCATCAATTCTTATAGTCAGGTTTTCAAAATCAATATCTTCCACCTTCAGAGCCAGCAGTTCTCCCACTCTTATCCCAGTCCAGAACATTATCTGAAATCCAATCCATGCCTCATGCTTATCACTGATCGCATCACAAAAGGCATTAAATTCATCAAGTGTCCAAAATGGTCTTTCATCGGCTTTTCCTTTTCCCATGCTTCCAGCCTTAGTACAAGGATTTGACCTGAGATCATAAAACCTGACTGCATAATTCATTACAGCTGCAAGCTGATTGTTGATAGTTTTCAGATACGTTGGCTTAAAGCCTTTAGCAATCATTTCGCTCTGCCATCTTCTTATTCTTGATGGAGTAATCTCATTGATAGGTAAATCTCCAAAATACGGTAAGATCTTACATCTCCATATATGCTCCTTATTTGCTATCGTTGTTTCCTTAAGCCTCTTTTTCATGTCATCCATATAGATTTCCCAGAAATCCTTTAGCGGCATATTCGGATCAGATGACTGCTGATACTTAAAATGTGCAAGCCATTCCTCTGCTTCTTTCTTTGTCTTAAATCCTCTTTTTTGTGATTTCTTTTTCACCCCCTTCCAATCTGTATACCGATACTGTATCCTCCATGTTCCATTAGGATCTCGTTTTGCGTTGCTTGCCATCAGGCACTCACCTCCTTATGTCCTGAGCCTCCAAAATACTTACTGTCGAAGAATTCCTTAGGTATTTTTCCTCCCACTGTCAGATATCCTCTTTCCTTAAGCTCCTGATTCATCTGCTTAACTATTCCATAAGCCTTAGTTCTTCCAACACCTACCATCTGTGCTACCTCATCTGCTGTGTAATAAAGTTTTCCTTCCATTTTCATTTCCTCTCTTTCTTATTGTTTTTTGATTTACTATCAACCGACCTGATAGCGGGATTACTATCACACATGTGATTTCCACATCTCTTTTATTTGAGCTTTCCCCATAACCTGCGACGGATTAATTACCGCTCGGATTATGGCTGGAAAGGAGTATCATTACGGCATCATCGCGATTGGAGTATCCCCTTATCTCCATTTTGAATTTCCTGTTATCCGCTCCGCTTTCACCTCATCGCGCAGTTTTCATATCGCTTCTCGTTCCTTTTCGTAGCCGGTTGATTTATTCAATTGTCAATGTTCAGTAGTTCATCAAATGTCATGCGTATCATTTGATTCGCTTTATATTATGATAATACCGCATCATTTGATACGCGTCAACTATTTAAAATTGAATTTGCGTATCATTTGATATATAATTTTTTCAAAAAGAAAGTTTTTATCGAAAGGAGCCAGTCATGACCATTGGTGAAAACATTCGTAGAATCCGTAAAATGCGTGGTTTAACACTAAGACAACTTGGTGAAGAAATAGGTGTCAGTGAAGCATATATCAGAGCTTATGAAAGCGGCAGACGAAATCCTAAACAGCAGAAACTTGAGGATATAGCTAATGCCCTCCATGTAAACGTTGAAACACTTACCGGAGCTGATTTTGATGGCGTTAAGGCAATGCATAGGCTTTTCCAGATATTCCGTCAGTATCCCGGCGAAATAATAGAATACCAAAATTCTTCCGGAGAAGACCGACTTGCCGTTAGCTTCGATGGCCTATTTTTAATGTATTCATGGTTTGAACGATATGAAAAATATCAAAAAGAAATAGAAGAATGTAATAAGATAAAAGATCCTAAAGAAAAAGAAAATGCTCTTCTGGCAGCAGAAGAATCTTTCAATCTCTGGATGGATATATACCCAGAGAATGAAACCTGGCTTGATAGACTTAAGTTCCAGAAAACCCATGATGAGCATCTGGATCAGATGGGATTAGATCCTAAAAATCCTGAATAATTCCAGCAGAATAAAAAAGTGTACCCAAATCGTACCCATCAGCAATAAAAAAAGCCATACAAACCGCTTATTTATACGGTTTGTATGGCTTTTAATTGTCACTCCAGTTCTATCGTTGCCGGTGGTTTGCTCGTGCAGTCATAAAGTACACGATTAACACCTTTAACTTCATTTACGATTCTGTCGGTTACCTTTGTAAGAAGGTCGAAGGGAAGCTGTGCTGCCTCTGCTGTCATGAAGTCAGTTGTGATAACTGCTCTCAGGGCAACTGCATAGTCATAAGTTCTTCCATCGCCCATTACACCTACGGAGCGCATATTTGTGAGCGCTGCATAGTACTGGCTGATCTGCTTGCTCCAGCCTGCGTATTCAACTTCCTCGCGGAAGATTGCGTCTGCATCCTGAACCATACGAACCTTATCGGCTGTAACTTCTCCGATAATTCTGATACCAAGACCCGGTCCCGGGAAAGGCTGACGGTAAACAAGATTTTCCGGAATGCCAAGCTTGATGCCGGCTTCCCTAACCTCATCCTTGAAGAGCATGCGGAGCGGCTCAACGATCTCCTTGAAATCAACATAATCCGGAAGACCTCCGACATTATGATGAGACTTAATCGTTGCTGATTTTCCAAGTCCTGACTCTATAACATCGGGATAGATCGTTCCCTGTCCAAGGAAATCAACGGCACCGATCTTCTTTGCCTCTTCCTCAAATACACGGATGAATTCCTCACCGATTATCTTTCTCTTCTGCTCTGGCTCTGTCACACCCGCAAGTTTATTATAAAAACGCTCCTGCGCATTTACTCTGATAAAATTGAGCTTATAAGGACCTGTGGGACCGAATACTGCCTCAACCTCATCGCCCTCGTTCTTTCTCAGGAGACCGTGATCAACAAATACGCAGGTGAGCTGCTCACCTACTGCCTTTGATAAAAGAACTGCAGCAACAGAAGAATCCACGCCGCCGGAAAGTGCGCAGAGGACTCTGCCGTTTCCGATCTTTTTCCTTAATTCTTCGATGGTTGTCTCAACAAAAGACTTCATCTCCCATGTTCCAGCACATCCGCAGATCTCTCTTACGAAATTTCTGAGCATAAGAGTTCCCTCTTCAGTATGAACAACTTCAGGATGGAACTGAACTGCATAGAGGTTTTTGCTCTCATTCTCCATTGCAGCTATAGGACAGTTTGCAGTTCTTCCTGTATTTGTGAAACCTTCCGGAAGATGCTCTATATAATCTGTATGGCTCATCCAGCATATAGAAGTTCCGTGAACCTCCTTGAAAAGTCTGGATTTTGTATTAACTTCAACGGTAGTCTTTCCGTACTCAGAAACAGGTGCCGTAGCAACGCCTCCGCCAAGAAGATGCGCCATAGCCTGTGCTCCGTAACAAATTCCCAAAACCGGAATTCCAAGCTCGAAAAGCTCCTTAGAGCAAAGTGCAGCTTCTTCTGCAAATACACTGTTAGGACCACCCGTTAAAATAATACCCTTAGGTGCCATCTCTTTTATTTTATCGATGGATAAAGTATATGGGTGAACTTCGCAATAAACGTTTGCTTCTCTGACTCTGCGTGCGATCAGCTGATTGTACTGTCCGCCGAAGTCAAGCACGATGATCATTTCTGATTCCAAATCCCTACCTCGTTTCTTTAAAATATCATTCATAAAGTCTATAAAGCCATATTTTACCTTAAATAGCTAAATATATCAAGAATTTAAAACTGTAAAATTTATAAAGTTAAAAAGTTATACGGCCGACATCTTCAGCCCTATCTTTCTTCTTATTATTATAAAACAGATCACATGTGTCAGGAAAGTTACCGTCCAGCTCACCGGATAAGTTATATAAAGCATAAAAGGCGTGTGGAAATAATCAAGTCTGAATAGTGTAAATATCCAGATGATCCTTAATCCACAGGCTCCGATCAGCGAGACAATCATAGGCATTACAGAGTATCCAAGTCCTCTCAGTGAACCAACCATTGTATCCATAACGCCGCATAAAAAGTATGGACAGCATACCAGAAGAAGCCTTACCATTCCGGCCTCTACAACACTATCACTGTCAGTATATATCCTTAAAAGATCATTTCCGAAAAAATATACCAGATTTCCAAGTAAAAGCCCTGTCACCGTTACAGATAAAAGTCCGGAAAATAAGATCTTATTTATTCTCTCTATTTTTCTCGCTCCATAATTCTGGCTCGTAAATGTCATTGTTGCCTGATAAAATGCATTCATCGAAACATAAACAAAGCCTTCTATATTTGAAGCTGCCGAGCATCCTGCCACAACAATATCGCCAAAACTGTTTATAGATGCCTGGATTATAACATTTGAAATAGAAAAAAGCGTTCCCTGAAAACTTGCCGGAAGACCGATCCTGACTATTCTTATAAATTTATCATAATCAAATTTAAGCTTCGAAAATTCCAGTTTAAGAGGACCTTCACTTTTCATGAGGCATCTGATTATAAGTATTGCCGAAACCGTCTGAGAAATTATAGTAGCAAGTGCAACGCCTGCCACGCTCATATTGAAACCAATAACAAAAAACAGATTCAGGATGACATTTACCACACCGGCAATAAAAAGATAGTAAAGCGGACGCCTCGTATCTCCCACCGCTCTTAATATGGCAGCACCAAAATTGTAGACCATGGTGGAAGTAACTCCGGCAAAATAAATTCTTATATAAAGTATAGCCAGCGGGAGGATATTTTCCGGAGTCTGCATTAATCTTAAAATTGACGGTGCAAAAAATATACCTACCACTGTCAGGATAATTCCGCTGAAAATACTCATTAGTATACTCGTATGAACAGTACTACCGGTTTCCTCAGGCTTTCCGGCACCGAAATAATGTGACACAAGGACATTCGTACCTATTGAAAGTCCTATAAAGAAATTTGTAAGTAAATTGATCAAAGCCGAATTAGATCCAACTGCTGCAAGCGCAACATCTCCGACAAATCTTCCTACTACAATAATATCTGCAGCATTAAAAAGAAGCTGCAGCACAGAAGATGCCATCAGCGGAATTGCAAATATAAGCAGATTCCTAAGGATCGGCCCGTTGACCATATCTATTTCATATTTTTTAAGAGCTTTATTTTCAGCCATATTTTCTCCGGAAAAATCATTAATTCACTTCATGAAACCAGAATTATTATATACACCTTAAAAAACTTGTCAAATTAATAAATCATAAACTGAGCTTTAGTTCATATTTTTTTAATTTAAGGCACGAAAAGGAAACGAATGAACTTCGTTTCCTTTTTCATTTTCATAACTGTTAATTTGTTTCAAATCTTCTCATCACTGCAGATTATTCTTGGATGATTCCTTAAGACGGGTAAGCGCTCGAGCCAGCGAAGCCTGCGACATCTTGTATTCGACAATAGACTTCCTCTGTCTCATCTGTTCCTGAGCTCTTTCCAATGCCTGCTCCGCTCTCAGTCTGTCAATATTTTCCGGAAGCTCACAGGTATCTACCAAAGCCGTGCATCGGTTATTTGCGAACTGTGCAGTTCCCACACCGACAATGACCTTATGCCACTCTCCATCCGGAGTCTTATAGCTTAAAGGTCCAACCTCAACAGCGATTATCATCTCTTCATGATGAGCCATAAGCTCCATTTCGCCATCGATAGTCTTAAAAAGAACGGCTTCTACCTTACCCTCAAAAAATATTCCGCTTGATGCAATTATTCTGAAAAAATAACTATCACTCATTACAGTGTCTTCGCTTTCTCAGCAACTTCATCAATAGTTCCTACGTTAAAGAACGCATTTTCAGGATAAGCATCGGCATCACCGCTGATAATAGCCTGGAAGCCTCTTACTGTCTCCTTCAAAGGTACATATTTACCCGGGATACCGGTGAAATTCTCTGCTACATGGAAAGGCTGAGACAGGAACTTCTGAATCTTTCTTGCCCTGTAAACCGTCTGCTTATCAGCTTCTGAAAGCTCTTCCATACCGAGAATAGCAATAATATCCTGCAGTTCTTTATATTTCTGAAGCATTCTCTGAACTTCCTGTGCAGTTTCATAATGCTCTTTTCCAACAACATCAGCCTCAAGAATTCTCGATGAGGACTCCAGAGGGTCAACAGCAGGATAAATACCCTGCTCAACGATCTTTCTTGAAAGGACCGTTGTTGCATCAAGGTGTGCGAAAGTTGTCGCCGGAGCAGGGTCTGTCAGATCGTCGGCAGGCACGTAAACGGCCTGTACAGAAGTTACAGATCCATTCTTTGTTGAGGCAATTCTCTCCTGCAATTCACCCATATCGGTAGCAAGAGTCGGCTGATAACCAACCGCAGAAGGCATACGGCCAAGCATAGCCGAAACCTCAGAACCCGCCTGAACAAAACGGAAAATATTATCGATAAACAAAAGCACATCCTTATGCTGTCTGTCACGGAAATACTCAGCCATTGTAAGACCTGTCTCCGCAACTCTCATTCTTGCTCCGGGTGGCTCATTCATCTGTCCGAATACCAGGGCTGTCTTTTCAAGAACGCCTGATTCTTTCATTTCAGACCAGAGATCGTTACCCTCTCTGGAACGCTCTCCAACACCAGTAAAGATAGAATATCCGCCGTGCTCAGTCGCAATATTAGTAATAAGCTCCTGGATAAGCACGGTCTTTCCTACACCGGCACCGCCGAAAAGGCCGATCTTTCCGCCCTTAGCATAGGGTGCAAGAAGGTCAATGACCTTGATACCTGTCTCAAGTACTTCCTGTACAGGAGACTGATCTTCAAATTTAGGAGGTTCACGGTGAATAGACCATTTTTCCTCCGATTCAACATCTCCGCCGTCATCAATTGCATCTCCGAATACATTGAAAAGACGGCCAAGATTTTTTTCACCTACAGGAACACTTATAGGGCCGCCTGTCGAAAGAACAGGCATGTCCTTGTAAAGTCCTTCACTGGCGCTCAGCATGATGCAACGGACTTTTCCATCGCTTAGATGCTGTGCGACCTCCATAACGCCCTTGCCCTCGTTATCTACAACAAGTGCGTCTCTTATATAGGGCAGGTTGTCCTTGTCCTCAAATTCCACATCTACAACCGGTCCCATTACCTGAATAATCTTACCTTTATTCATGTACGTTACCCTTTCATTTTATGTCAGCTTGAACGCTGAGCCTTTGCACCGGCACATACCTCAGTTATCTCCTGAGTTATCATTGCCTGTCGAACTCTGTTATATTTAATATTCAGATCATGCAGGATATCATTTGCCGCATTATTTGCAGCCTGCATTGCCTGCATTCTGGCATTCTGCTCGGAGCAGAACGACTCAACAAGCGCACTGTAGATATATCCTGTATTACAGTTAGGAACAACAGCATTGATAACTGCCTCCGGTGAAGGCTCCAGCATAAATTCCTCACGATAAACATCCAGAGGAAGAGAAATATCCGGGACACTGGCTTTTAAGGGTAAAAGCGGCTGTAAGAGAGTTTCTGTCTCCATACTGTTAAGCATTACCGTATAAACAATATTAAGCGAATGTATTTCACCTTTTGTGAAAAGCTCCAAAGTACGCAGCGAAATCATTCTTGCTCTGTGAAGCGAAGGATTCTGCGCCGTGTAGTGAAACTGTTCATCAATCGGAATATGTTTAGATTCAAAATACTGTCTTCCAAGCTCTCCTACAACAAAAAGCTTTGTTTTCCTATGCTTGGCCATCTCCTCTTCAGTCATTTTCAATACGTTATGATTGTAGGAGCCGGCCAGACCCTTATCAGCTGTAATTACCAGAAATGCATGTGTCTTTTCCTCTTCCGGGATATCATGGAAATCCTCAAAATAAGGATTCTTTATATCCGGAAGGTGTCTCTGCAGTCTTTCGACCATCGCCTGCATTCCAAAGAAATAAGGCTCAGTCTTTTCCAGGTCCTTCTTGGCTTTCTGGAGTTTTGTAGAGGAAATCAGATACATAGCATTAGTGATCTTCTGTGTCTGCTTTATGCTGTTAATTCTGTCTTTAATTTCCTTTGTATTTGCCATCAGCCTTGAACTCCTCCACAGCTTTGATAATCCTGTCTCTCAGATCATCTTCAAGAACCTTACCTGTCGTGAGTTCATCTACAATATCCCCATGCTGTTCCTTCATATAGTTAAGCATATCCCTCTGGAAATCCTTGACCTTTGAAGGATCAATATCCATGAGCATTTTATTGTTTGCACATACAAGAGTTATAACCTCTTCCGGCATTGATAAAGGATGCTCAAGCGGCTGTTTCAAAAGCTCCATCAGAGCTTTACCATTTGTGAGCATGTCCGTAGTTGCCTGATCCAGGTCTGATGAAAACTGTGTAAACACAGCCATTTCTCTGTATTGCGCCAGATCAACTCTCAATGAACCCGAAGCCTTTTTCATAGCCTTAGTCTGAGCTGCACCGCCAACACGGGAAACTGAAAGTCCGACATTGACCGCCGGTCTCTGTCCCTCGAAGAAAAGATCACTCTCAAGGAATATCTGTCCATCAGTTATAGAAATAACGTTTGTCGGAATATATGCAGAAACATCACCGGCCTGAGTTTCGATAATAGGAAGTGCAGTTATAGAACCGCCGCCCTTTGCTGCAGAAAGTCTGCTGGATCTCTCCAGAAGTCTTGAATGCAGATAGAATACATCTCCGGGATAAGCTTCACGGCCGGGTGGACGACCCAGAAGAAGCGAAATTGCTCTGTAAGCAACCGCATGCTTGGACAGGTCATCATAAATAATAAGAACGTCCTTGCCATTGTGCATGAAATACTCAGCAAGTGCAGTACCTGAATAAGGTGCAATATACTGAAGAGGTGAAGGATCACTTGCCGTTGCCGACATAACAATAGTGTAATCCATTGCACCATTTTTCTTGAATGTATTTACTAATTTAGCAACAGTTGAAGCCTTCTGGCCTACTGCTACATAAATACAGATAACATCCTTGCCCTTCTGATTGATAATGGTATCAACCGCAATGGCAGTTTTACCTGTCTGTCTGTCACCGATGATAAGCTCTCTCTGGCCTCTGCCTATAGGGAACATAGCATCAATAGCGAGAATACCTGTCTCCATTGGCTCATTAACAGATTTTCTGTCAATGATTCCCGGTGCAGGATTCTCAATAGGTCTTGTTTCAGTCGAAGAAATCGGACCCTCACCATCAATAGGTGCACCAAGAGCATCTACAACTCTTCCAAGGTAGGCATCGCCTACCGGAATTCCGGCTCTTTCTCCTGTACGAACGGCATGTGAACCTGCTCTGATTCCTGAATCAGACCCAAAAAGGATACAGCTAAGGCTATCCTCACGAATATCCATTACCATTCCCTTAACGCCGTTATCAAAGATTATGATCTCACCGTAAACAGCGTGATCAAGTCCGGTAATTGTAGCAATACCGTCACCAACCTTAGTAATAAGTCCAACTTCACTGCTATCAGCTCTGAGTGAGAATTCCTCAACCTCAGTTCTCAATATCTCAATGATATCTTTGCTGCTGAACTGTGCCTGGCGAACACCCTTCTTAATCTGCTCTTCGAACTGCTTGATACGTCCTGCAGTACTCCAGTCGTATTCACGGCTTCCGCATTTAAGAATGAAACCGCCGCCGATCGACTTATCTTCTGTTAATACAAGATCAACATTTGAAACCCCTGTTTTCTTTCTTAAGAAATTTCTGATATCAGCGAGCTGTTTCTCACTGGGGGCTGTAACATAAATAAGTTCGGCACGTTCAAAATTATTATTTAAGCTTTCAGGTGTATTAGCCAATATCTTCACCTGCCTTACTTATAAATTCATCATATAGATTCTTATCGAGATCTGCGCTTGACTGTGATGCAGAAATTTTGCCTGTAGCCTTTGTAATAAGCTCGGCCATTTCCTTCTCAACCTCAAGTCTTTTCTTCTTCTGCTCTGCTACAGCCTTTTCCTCTGCATCAGAAATAATCTCAGATGCTCTCTTTTCAGCATCAGAAACTATTCTGTCATATTCAACAGATGCCTTCTTCTTAGACTCAGCAATAGCATCAGCCTTAATCTTCTCTATATCCTGCATATCGGATTCATATTTTTTAACCTTATCCTCAGCATTCTTTACGGCTTCTTCTGCAGTCTTCTTCTCATCTAAGATACTCTGTCTTCTCTTTTCAAGAACCTCGTTTACCGGCTTGAATAAAAAGTATCTGAGAATAAGGAAGAGTACGAGAACATTTACAACCGTAAGAGCAATACTGATAGGGTCAATGCCTATTATATTGCCTGACAATATTCCACCCTCCTCATATTATTGAAGTACGAAAATGATCATGATTGCATCCAAAAGGGCATATATAGCTGTTGCCTCAGCAAGAGCAGAACCTAGGATCAGCATATTTCTAATCTTACCTTCAGCCTCAGGCTGTCTTGCAACTGCATCAGCAGCCTTACCTGTTGCTATTCCTATACCAATACCTGCACCGAGACATCCAATTGCAGCGATACCTGCACCGATTGCTGTTACTACCATAAATTTTTTCCTCCTTAAATATCTTGGTTTTTTGAACGTTTAACTTTTCTTTTTTTAATCTACTTCTGCTGCCTCGCTCAAATAGATGCAAGTCAGGAATACAAATACATAAGCCTGGATCAGTCCGTCGAATATATCAAAATAACAACTGAACGGAATTGGAAGCAGAACAGGAACATTAAGCTTAATAAGTTCCATGATTACAAAGCCTCCGAAAATATTTCCAAAAAGTCGCATGCAAAGTGAAAGCGGCTTTGTGAAAATCTCGATGATATTTAGCGGTGTTACGATCGCCATCGGCTGTGTAAATGATTTAGCGTAACCACCTATCCCCTTGAACTTTAGACCTGTGAAAATCACAAGAAGAATTGTCATAAGTGCCAGCGCTGCTGTAACGCTTAAATCCTTCGTTGCAGGTTTAAGAAATGTAAAGTTTTCAGTCAATTTTGTTTCAAAAATAGCTGAAAGATTTGAAATACCTATAAACACCAATACTGCACAAATATAGTCTGTATAAATGGCAGCATTTTCTCCTAACATGTTTTTTACCAAACCTTGAATCCATGTAACAAAAGATTCAACGGCCACCTGCCTTTTGCCAGGGTTATCAACCGATAATCCACGAGTTAGTGAAATGCAGGCAATAAAAATAATAAAGAGCAGAATCCATGTATTAACAATAGATTCTGATATTGTAAAAGAGCCTATCGTAAAAACTGAATTTACGCCAAGCTCTTCCACAAGTTTTTCACCAATACTCAATTTATGCGCCTCCTTGCCTTATTATTAAAAAAAGTAATCCAGAAAATAGACTTTCATCTCCCTCTTAAACAAAATCCTTATCCTTTGCAAAAGTCCCCCCGATCAAGCAGAAAAAATCTGCCGCAGATTTATCTTTATTAAAGGAATCTGTATTTATGTTTCGTTGATTACTTATTTTCGGTATTAATTAAACAGTTAACTTTATTATAGACCTCAAATTTTACATCGTCCATTGTAAGCTGTTCATTTTATGCACTTTTGGCTATACACTTAAATACAATTCAATCAATAACAGTTGTTATTTTTTTTATATTATTTTATTCAACCTAAAATTGAATAAAAAAAAGCCTCAAAGCATCGCAAATACTTTGAGGCATTCCAAAAGAGGCGACGACCAGAATCGAACTGGTGATCAGGGTGTTGCAGACCCGTGCCTTACCGCTTGGCTACATCGCCATGCATGAGCTCCCCGAGTAGGGCTCGAACCTACAACCCCTCGGTTAACAGCCGAGTGCTCTACCATTGAGCTATCGAGGAATATTGGACTTCAAAAACTGAATATCGAACCTTCCGAGGTTTCATCCTCACGACGTTTTTTCTTGGACAAGCTTTCGACCTATTAGTAATGGTCAGCTCCATGCATCACTGCACTTCCACCTCCATCCTATCTACCCTGTACTCTTCAGGGGGTCTCTCATGACCGGAGTCACCTGGATATCTTATCTTGAGGTCGGCTTCACGCTTAGATGCCTTCAGCGTTTATCCGATCCGGACTTGGCTACTCTGTCGTGGATTTGGTATCCAGCAGATGCACCAGCGGTCCGTCCATCCCGGTCCTCTCGTACTAAGGACAGCTCCTCTCAAATATCCTACGCCTGCGCCGGATAGGGACCGAACTGTCTCACGACGTTCTGAACCCAGCTCGCGTACCACTTTAATGGGCGAACAGCCCAACCCTTGGGACCTGCTACAGCCCCAGGATGTGATGAGCCGACATCGAGGTGCCAAACCTCCCCGTCGATGTGAACTCTTGGGGGAGATCAGCCTGTTATCCCCAGGGTAGCTTTTATCCGTTGAGCGATGGCAATTCCACTTTCTGCCACCGGATCACTAAGTCCTACTTTCGTACCTGCTCCACCCGTCGGTGTCGCAGTCAGGCCTCCTTCTGCCTTTGCACTCTGCGGATGGTTCCCGACCATCCTGAGGAGACCTTTGAGCGCCTCCGATACTCTTTCGGAGGCGACCGCCCCAGTCAAACTCCCCGCCAGACATTGTCCCCCGCCATGATTCAATGGCGCAGGTTAGGAAGCTGGCAGCAGAAGGGTGGTATCCCAACATTGGCTCCCCGAAAACTGGCGTTCCCGGTTCTTAGCCTCCCACCTATCCTGTACATCCACTGCCGGATCCCAGTATCAAGCTGGAGTAAAGCTCCATGGGGTCTTTCCGTCCTGGCGCAGGTAACCAGCATCTTCACTGGTACTTCAATTTCACCGGGTGCATTGTCGAGACAGTGTTCAAATCATTACGCCTTTCGTGCGGGTCGGAACTTACCCGACAAGGAATTTCGCTACCTTAGGACCGTTATAGTTACGGCCGCCGTTTACTGGGGCTTGAATTCAAGGCTTCGGATTGCTCCTGACCTCTCCTCTTAACCTTCCAGCACCGGGCAGGCGTCAGCTCATATACTTCACCTTTCGGTTTCGCATAAACCTGTGTTTTTGCTAAACAGTTGCTTGAACCTTTTCTCTGCGGCTCCATCTCTGGAGCTCCCCTTCTCCCGAAGTTACGGGGACATTTTGCCGAGTTCCTTAACAATGCTTCTCCCGCCGGCCTTGGGCTCCTCGCCCTGCCTACCTGTGTCGGTCTGCGGTACGGGTCCGTATGGCACAATAGTGGCTTTTCCCGGCAGCCTGTCCGCTTCCTTCCCTACTTTTTTTCGGTCCTTCATAAGCAGCCTTTTCCCATGTATTTTAACCCATGGCTGGCTCCTTACTCTACCGGTTTTTCCATTCCCGGCTGAAGCTTTCTTTCTGCGTCCCCACATTTCTGACCATCCGGAGCTCAGGATTATCAACCTGATGTCCATCACCTACGCGTCTCCGCCTCGGCTTAGGTCCCGGCTTCCCCAGGGAAGATCAGCTTTACCCTGGAAACCTCTGGCATTCGGCCTGAAGGATTCTTACCTTCATCTCGCTACTCATTCCGGCATTCTCTCTTCATGCAAGTCCACGGCCCGTTTCCGTACCGCTTCGCTCCTGCATCAATGCTCCCCTACCGATCACCTGTACCCGCAGGTACAACTGATCCCATGGCTTCGGTGGCGCGTTTCAGCCCCGTGTATTTTCGGCGCAGGACCTCTCGGCTAGTGAGCTATTACGCACTCTTTGAATGTATGGCTGCTTCTGAGCCAACATCCTAGCTGTCTTCGAAATCCCACATCCTTTTCCACTTAACGCGCTCTTCGGGACCTTGGCCGATGGTCTGGGCTCTTTCCCTTTTGACCGCCCGACTTATCTCATGCGGTCTGACTCCTATGGAACATTTCTCTGGCATTCATGGTTTGATAGTCTTTGGTAAGCTTATGCAGCTCCCGCGGACATTCAGTGCCCTACCTCCAGGAAACTCTCCTATAAGGCTAGCCCTAAAGCTATTTCGGGGAGAACCAGCTATCTCCGGGTTCGATTGGAATTTCTCCGCTATCCACACCTCATCGCCACCCTTTTCAACGGATGTGCGTGCGGACCTCCAACACCTTTTACGGTGTCTTCATCCTGGACATGGATAGGTCACCCGGTTTCGGGCCCACAGCATACGAACTTTTCGCCCTGTTCAGACTTGGTTTCCCTTCGGCTCCGCAGCTTAACTGCTTAACCTCTCCGTATACCGCGGCTCGCCGGACCGTTCTACAAAAAGTACGCGGTCAGACCTTGACGTCCTTCCGCAGTTTGTAGGCACAGGATTTCAGGTTCTCTTTCACTCCCCTCCCGGGGTCCTTTTCACCTTTCCTTCACAGTACTATACGCTATCGGTCACTGAGTGGTATTTAGCCTTACGGGGTGGTCCCCGCTTATTCCCACGAAATTCCTCGTGTTTCGCGGTACTCTGGATCCTGCCGGCTATTGTCGGACTTCGTGTACGGGACTCTCACCCTTTCTCGTCAGCTCTTCCAAAACTGTTCCACTGTCCTATCGTTGCTTTATGCAGTCCTAAACCCCATCATGCACGCACGATGGTTTGGGCTCTTCCGCGTTCGCTCGCCGCTACTTACGGAATCACTTTTGTTTTCTCTTCCTCCGGCTACTTAGATGTTTCAGTTCACCGGGTTCCCTCCGTATACCTATGTATTCAGCATACGGTGACGGTCTCTTCATCCGCCGGGTTTCCCCATTCAGATATCTGTGGATCACGGGATATTTGCTCCTCCCCACAGCTTTTCGCAGCTTATCACGTCTTTCTTCGGCCCTCAGTGCCAAGGCATCCGTCCTGCGCCCTTCTTTGCTTGACCTCGCAGATTCCTCTGCTCCGTCACTCGGTCGCTGTTCTCTCGAGCTTCTCGCTCTTGATTACGAACTTTCGCTTTGCTTTTTTGCTTTGCGTTGTCTTTCAGACTCTCGTCTTCCTGACTTTTTCTTTTTGATGCATGACTTTCATCATACATCCCTCGGATGTCTTAACTCTTTTCTTTAGTTAAGATTTTTTATATTGGTTCGATATTCAGTTTTCAAAGTCCGGTGTTTCTTCTTTTTTTGGATTCCTGCGGCCACCTACTCTCCCATCCCGTCTCCAGAATAGTACCCTCGGCCGTACCGGTCTTAACCGTCGTGTTCGGTATGGGAACGGGTGTGTCCCCAGTACGCATCGCCACAGGAAATTTCAGCTCTTCCTTGAAAAGCTGACAGCAATACAATCCCTTACTCTTCCTTTTTCCTTAGAAAGGAGGTGATCCAGCCGCACCTTCCGATACGGCTACCTTGTTACGACTTCACCCCAGTCACCGGCTCTGCCTTCGACGGCTCCTTCCTTGCGGTTAGGCCACCGGCTTCGGGCATCTCCGACTCCCATGGTGTGACGGGCGGTGTGTACAAGACCCGGGAACGTATTCACCGCAGCATTCTGATCTGCGATTACTAGCGATTCCAGCTTCGTGTAGTCGGGTTGCAGACTACAGTCCGAACTGGGACGGCCTTTTTGGGATTTGCTCCGGATCACTCCCTCGCTTCCCTCTGTGACCGCCATTGTAGCACGTGTGTGGCCCAGGTCATAAGGGGCATGATGATTTGACGTCATCCCCACCTTCCTCCGGGTTGTCCCCGGCAGTCCCTCCAGAGTGCCCACCATGACGTGCTGGCTACTGAAGGCAAGGGTTGCGCTCGTTGCGGGACTTGACCCAACATCTCACGACACGAGCTGACGACAACCATGCACCACCTGTCTCTGCTGTCCCGAAGGCCTAAGTGCATTACCACTTATCCAGCAGGATCTCAAGACCTGGTAAGGTTCTTCGCGTTGCTTCGAATTAAACCACATGCTCCACCGCTTGTGCGGGTCCCCGTCAATTCCTTTGAGTTTCATTCTTGCGAACGTACTCCCCAGGTGGAATACTTAATGCGTTTGCTTCGGCACCGAAGATCCTTTGATCCCCAGCACCTGGTATTCATCGTTTAGGGCGTGGACTACCAGGGTATCTAATCCTGTTTGCTCCCCACGCTTTCGAGCCTCAACGTCAGTATCTGTCCAGTAAGCCGCCTTCGCCACCGGTGTTCTTCCTGATATCTACGCATTTCACCGCTACACCAGGAATTCCGCTTACCTCTCCAGTACTCTAGAACGGCAGTTTCAAATGCAGTCACAGTGTTAAGTACTGTGCTTTCACATCTGACTTGTCATTCCGTCTGCGCTCCCTTTACACCCAGTAAATCCGGATAACGCTTGCCCCCTACGTATTACCGCGGCTGCTGGCACGTAGTTAGCCGGGGCTTCTTACTCAGGTACCGTCATTATCGTCCCTGCTGATAGGGCTTTACATACCGAAATACTTCTTCACCCACGCGGCGTCGCTGCATCAGAGTTTCCTCCATTGTGCAATATCCCCCACTGCTGCCTCCCGTAGGAGTCTGGGCCGTGTCTCAGTCCCAATGTGGCCGTCCGCCCTCTCAGGCCGGCTACCGATCGTCGCTTTGGTGGGCCGTTACCCCGCCAACTGGCTAATCGGACGCGGATCCATTTCATACCATCGGAATTTTTCACACTGCATCATGCGATGCTGTGCGCTTATGCGGTATTAGCAGGGATTTCTCTCTGTTATCCCCCTGTATGAGCCAGGTTATCCACGCGTTACTCACCCGTCCGCCACTATTCTTATAAGTCTTCCACCCGAAGGCTTCCGTTATATAAGAACCGTTCGACTTGCATGTGTTAGGCACGCCGCCAGCGTTCATCCTGAGCCAGGATCGAACTCTCGATTATAGTTTGATCCGGTCAAGTTACACTAGCTTATTTTTTGCTTTGCGTTTCTTTAACCGTTATTACTGTTGGTTTTTTCATTCATTTCTGAAATCTCTTTTTCGTTTTCTTTTTCAGAAAACTCATTTGGATTTTCAGGGTTGCATTGCTGTTAGTTTTTCAAGGTTCAGTTTTGTGTCTGCCGCGTTTCTCGCAGCGACAAGCTATATAATACTACTTTAAAAAAGGGCTGTCAACAGTTTTTTTAATAATTTTTCTTTTTTTTCGTAATTTTTTATAAATTCTTCTTACATAAGCGCTATTCAGGCATTTAGAGCAAAAAATCAACCGCATGAACACTCCTCGTCCATGCGGTCAGATTATCAATTTAAAAAATATATTATTATTATATATGAAAGACAGTATTACATTGCTTCCAACTATCTCATAAAAGTCTCTTCCTATCTCATCTCCGGTAAACAATGTCATTACAAGAAAGAAGAACGAAATTATTATGAAACCTTCGGCAAACCCCGCTGCCGCTCCCATTAAGCGATTAATCCCATGAAAAACAGGTATTTTGTCTATTATATCCAGTATCGATGTTATTGATCTTATAAGTATTTTGATAATAAGAAAGATTATTATCAGTGATAATACATTTATAATAAGTTTTGTAAGCGCGATAACTATATAATCCTCAAATACCGATGCAAAAAGACTGTTGTATCCTTCCGAGGTATTGTTCATAAGAAGAAGTTCTTTTACAACAGCCGGAAGAGAGAAGGAATTTATCGTCTCCGTCTGGGCTTCCGTGCCCACGGCAGACGAGGCATATTTTCCAAGTGCTCCGTAAAGCTTCGTGCTTATTATATTGTAAAGAGCCGTATGGTTTGTTATAAATTTCGACAGTGTCGGTGTAAGATACGAAACAAGAAACAGGGCTATTATTGAGGACAGCAGTGAAAACACCACCCTCAAAAAGCCCTGTCGCGCTCCATTTATAACAAAATAGCACATTACTATCACCACGGCTGCAAGAATATACTCAGCTGTCATTAGCCGCTCCTCTAATCAAGCCTTATTGTTTGGGTTATATCGCGATTTATAAGGATATATCTTGCAAAAGACTTTCCCGGTACCATTAAGAGGACACTATCCTCAAATTTGCCGCTGTATTTCACAAATCCTCTTTTGTTCATTATAAGGCATTCTGATTCATTGTAAATAAGTATCTGCCGCTTTGTTATCTGTATATCTGAATATGCCAGTTCAAACTCCTTTGACATCTTCAATACGCCTTTTTCATCAAAAAGATCGATCCTGTAAGAATCCGAACCGCTTGTATTTCTGAATACCAAAGCATATTCATCATCTCCGTAAAATACGGACTGGATTTCCTCCCCGACGCTGTTTTCAGAAATGAGCTGGGGTTTTTGTGCTCCGGAGTAGGTCACTACTTTATTATTTCCTACTGCTATCACAGAACTGTCATCCAAAAATTTGATCCTTGGAAATACCGCATCCGTATAATCAAATCCACTGACATAATGATCTACTTCATTTTCTCCGACATTTCCAAAGTTATAAAAAGCAACCGAAGATTTAAGTTCTCCCGCATCCATCCGAAGATAAGACACTCCAAGAAGTGTTCCGGAGGGAGAAAGGCTTATATCCAGCGGATATCCTGTCTGCACCATTGTACATTTAAGTCCGGCAAGCTGATTGCCTTCTTTATCGTATACATTGATCTTTGTCGCTGATTTATCGCTGAGAACTGCCGCAACAACGCCCTGTCCTGCAACACATATATCCATTACAGGAAGTCTTGTATCTATAGATGTTGATACTCCGCTTGAATCTGTTACTACTATATTGGTTGAACCTTCGTCTGTTATTGCAACAAAGTCCTCGCAGGTGGCAATTTTCGGGCTCTGCATTTCATAGGTGATATTCCAGAGACTTTTATCCATTCCGTCAAAGGCCTCTGCACCATCCTGACTGTATTTTAGTATATGTCCGTTAAACTGCATATACCTTGCAGTTTCAGAGTCCGATCTTACCGACCTTGCAGTGACGGTATATCCGGTATAGACCTTTCTGTCGAGATAATTATAAAACGAAATCAGCACCGTCAGGATCAGTCCAATGATAAATACCCATTTTAAGACTCTTTTTATCCGATGACGCGTTACCTCCGCATCGTAATCCGTTTCCTTTTCAGTTTTATTTCCTGTGCCGTTAAGCATTCTAAATTTGTTCATTTGCCGCTATCAGATAACTGTAAACTTGTAAATTGTTGTGTAGTCATATTTCTTGCCGGCGCTGAATATCGGTGACTCAAAGTTTTCCTGATTTACACTGTCCGGGAAAAACTGTGTCTCAAGGCAGAATCCGCTGCGTTTATTATAAACCGCCCCATTTTTTCCCTTTAATCCGTTACGGATATAATTTCCTACATAAAGCTGAACTCCCGGAAGTGAAGAATAAACTTCCATTCTGCGTCCGGATACACGTTCCTCAGCAGCCGCAATAAGTCCGCCCGGAACATCTATAACAAAATTATGATCATATCCGCCGGTCAGCTTAAGCTGTTCATTATCAGCATCCACGTCATCGCCAATCCTTCTGAATTCAAGGAAATCAAAAGGTGTTCCACTAACAGCTGCATTTTCACCTGTAGGAATAGAACCTTCTCCCACAGGATTGTAGGCAGATGCAAAAATCTTCACGTAATGATCGAGAATGTCTCCTTTTCCATGTCCTGCAAGGTTAAAATACGAATGATTTGTACAGTTTATGACCGTCTTTTTATCAGAAATTCCCTCGTAATGTATGGAAAGCTCGTTATCATCAGTAAAGGTAAATGTAACCTTCATTGCAAGATTTCCAGGAAAACCATTCTCTCCATCAGGGCTTGTATAGCTCATGCTGACACTATTTCTTCCCTCGTCAGGAGCACCTACCCAGAGCTTTTTATGAAATCCGTTGTCGAAATCTGTATGAAGATTATTATTTCCCTCATTAGCCTTGAGCGCTATGACTTCTCCGTCAATCTTAAAACTTGCTCCGGCTATTCTGTTAGCATTTCGTCCGATAGTAGCACCGAAATTCTCATCATTTGTAAAATAAGGTTCCAGGCTGTCGTATCCTAAAGCGACATCTTCAAAATTTCCGTCTTTATCCGGAACTATTATAGATGTGATGATCGCGCCATATTCACAGATCTTTACCTTTGAACCGTTTTTGTTTTCGAGCGTATAGATAAATACGTCTCTTCCATCCCTTGTTTCCCCAAACTTTTCCTTTTCGATCTTCATGTCTTCTCCTTTTGTCTTTTTTATTTAGCTCTTAAAGCTGTACCCTGCCTTCAAGTGCCCGCAAAAGTGTTACCTCGTCGATATTTTCCAGATCTCCGCCCACAGGTACACCGCTCGCGATTCGTGTGCATTTTATTCCGGCCGGTTTTATAAGCTTGCTTATATACATTGCCGTTGTTTCTCCTTCAAGACTGGAGTTTGTGGCAATTATAACTTCTTTTACATTGCCCTCAAGTCTCTGCATAAGTTCTTTAAGCTTTATGTCGCCGGGTCCTATTCCCAGCATTGGCGAAATTGCACCATGTAATACATGATAAACTCCGTTATATTTTCCGGTTCTTTCATACGCTGCCAGGTCCCTCGTGGTCTCAACTACCATGATCTGTTCATGATCTCTTTTTGCACTGGCGCATATAGGACAAAGTTCACTGTCTGTAAGTGTCCAGCATTCTTTGCAATAATGAATGCTTCGCTTTGCATCAAGCATTGTGTCGGAAAGGCGTTTAACATGTTCTTCCGGCTCATTTATAAGATAAAAAGCCAGCCTTGCTGCTGATTTTGCACCGATTCCGGGTAATGCAGCAAGTTCTTCTATTAATTTATTTATTTTACTGGAATAAAGCTCCATATTACATCAGACCGCCCAATCCCCCGGTAAACTTGCCCATAGCTGCGCTTGATGCCTCATCGGCATTTTTCATTGCCTCATTGACTGCTGCAACTACGAGATCCTCAAGTGTCTCAACATCTTCCGGATCAACCGCTTCAGGGCTGATCTTTATGCTCTTGAGCTCTTTCTTTCCGCTTACAACAACTTCAACTGCTCCGCCGCCTGCTGCTGCCTTGAATTCCTTTGTCTCAAGCTCTTTTACGCCCTCTTCCATCTGGCGCTGCATTCTCTGCGCCTGCTTCATAAGGTTATTCATTCCACCGGGCATCATTCCTCCCGGAAAGCCTCCTCTTTTTGCCATGTTTTTTCCTCCATTTACTCAGTTTCTATACCATCGAAATTTATGATTCCCGAAAGATCCGGAAAGCTTTCATCAAAATTCTTCCCATCTTCCTGATTGACCATTTTGAATTTTACATCTTTACCGATCACTGTGTCTATCGCTTTTTTCAGATCTGCATAATGATTTTCATCCTTGAAAAAAGCAAATTGAAACGGATCTTCAAACACTATATGAAGCTCATCATTTCTTACTGTCGGATGTGCAAATTTAACCTCAGAACGGCAGAGAGGCAACATTTTAGCTAAAATTTTGCCCCAGTTATCCGCAACTTTTTTAACATCCTCGGGCAATGCTGCCGGCATCGGAACTTTCTCATGAGCTTCTTCAACAACAGTATTCACCTTTGAAGATTCAGCAACCTTTGCCGGGACTCCTTCTGAAACCTTTTTTTCAAGGCTCGTTATCCTCTGTTTAAGCGATGAAATATCCGTTTCCATCTCAGGTTTCATAAGCTTTATAACTGCTATCTCTGTCAATACACGTTTTTGGTTCGAATATCGTATATTACCCGAAAGCTCAGAAAATATGCGAATAAATCGCATAAGTGTTTCACTGTCTATGAGTTTCGACTCTTCTCTGAGCCTCTCCAATGTCTCCGTTGAAACATTTATGACGTCTTCCATATTTTCATCGGAACTGCTTACAAGGAGCAGATTTCTTAAATACCATGTGAAATCCGATACGAAAGCTGTAAGCTCCCTTCCCTGCATTATAACTTCTTCTATGGTTCCGATCGCCCCGGTGACATTCCCGTCAAGTATTTCATCCAGGAATTTTCCGTATACGGAGCTGTCCACTGCCCCAAGCACTTCAAGCGCCCGGTCGTAAGTGAGCTCCTGACCGAAATAGAATGCGGCACACTGATCTAAAAGGCTCAGCGCATCACGCATTGAGCCGTCTGCACATTTTGCCACAAACCTAAGTGCCTTATCATCGACATTCATCGACTCTGCATCAGCCAGTTCTCTCATTCTGTCAACCATGGTGTCTATGGTCATTCTATGAAAGTCATAGCGCTGACATCTCGACAGGATCGTTATCGGAATTTTATTTACTTCTGTTGTAGCCAGTATAAATATTACATATGAGGGCGGTTCTTCAAGTGTTTTCAGAAGTGCATTGAACGCTCCTATTGAAAGCATATGCACCTCATCTATTATGTAAACCTTATATCTGCCCTCTGTCGGCGGATATGCCACCTCATCCCGGATCTCACGTATATTATCTACACCGTTATTCGATGCAGCATCGATTTCTATGACATTCATCGAGGTACCGGCTGCGATCGCTTTACATGTAGGACATTCGCCGCACGGGCTTCCATCCTCTTTACGGTTTTCGCAGTTTACGGCTTTGGCAAAAAGTTTCGCCACAGTCGTTTTTCCGGTACCTCTGGTTCCGGTGAAAAGATAGGCATGACCTATTCTTTCCGAACCGATCTGATTTTTTAATGTAGTTACTATTGCGTCCTGGCCCTTAACATCTTCAAAGCGGTCAGGACGAAATTTTCTGTATAATGCCTGATATGCCATTAGTTCCCACTCTGTCGGCTTTGATATGAAAGCCGCCTAAAATTTATATTAATCTCCAAAGCTTATTCCGAGCATTTTTGCCTCTTTAATGATCGATGCATCGGGATCAAGCTTTTTAAGTTTTCCCGCTACCTGTTCCAAAGGAACTTTAACTATTTCACGGTTTCTGTAACCAACCATGATACCATACTGTCCCTTAAGGATAAGTTTTCCGGCTTCCGCCCCGAGTCTTGAAGCAAATATCCTGTCGTATGCGCAAGGGCTTCCGCCTCTCTGCATGTGTCCCGGAATCGTAACTCTGACTTCCTGACCGGTAACCTTTTCTATATCCGCTGCCAGCGCATAGGACACGGTAGAATGAGGGCGTTTCGCCATTTTCTTTTTATATTCTTTCTTTGAAAGTTTTGCGTCTTCTTTACTGATCGCACCTTCCGCAACAGCTATTATCGTAAATTTTGCTCCGCGTTTTTTCCGGGCTTCTATTGCTGAAACTATCTTTTTCAGGTCATAGGGTATTTCCGGGATCAGAATAATATCAGCACCGCCTGCAATTCCTGCATTCAGTGTGAGATATCCAACCTTGTGACCCATTACTTCAACAATAAATACTCTGCTGTGAGAATCAGCCGTTGTATGGATATTGTCTATAGCGTTAGTTGCTATATCAACCGCACTCTGGAAACCAAATGTCATATCGGTTCCCCAAAGATCATTATCTATAGTCTTAGGAAGAGTAACTACGTTAAGTCCCTCTTTTCTTAAAAGATTCGCAGTCTTGTGAGTTCCATTTCCTCCGAGTATGACGAGGCAGTCAAGATTCAGCTTGTAATAACTATGCTTCATTGACTCTACCTTGTCTTTACCATTCTCATCCGGCTCACGGATCGTTTTGAACGGAGTCCTCGATGAACCGAGGATAGTTCCTCCCCTTGTCAGTATTCCGGAAAAGTCAGAGACATCGAGCATACGATAATTTCCGTATATCAGACCCTGATAACCATTTAAAAATCCGTAGAGTTCTATCTGTTCTCCGCTGAAAACCAGTGATTTTACAACGCCTCTCATTGCAGCATTAAGTGCCTGACAGTCTCCGCCACTGGTAAGCATTCCGATACGTTTCATAGATACTACCTCCTCACTGTCAAGTTTGCGAGTAATACCGTTTCTTGTCTTTGCTATTATAACTTATTTCAAGGTTTACGTAAACAGATTTAACCTTAAGCCAGCGCTTGACTTAACGGGTGTATCGGGGCTATAATAGCAAAGTAACTTTTGGAGAGTTATCGAAGTGGTCATAACGGGGCGCACTCGAAATGCGTTTGCTCTTCGGGGCACGAGGGTTCGAATCCCTCACTCTCCGCTGAAAAAGCCATGTCAGTTTCTTCTGACATGGCTTTTATTGTTATGGATTACATCTTTTGCAGGGCACATATCCCTGGTTTATCAGTTCCTCCCGGCTTCCATTAAAGTACATTTTGTTCTTTTCTTTCATATCAGAAACGCTTGAACAGTCAGGATAATGGAACTTCTTTGTATTGGTATTGGCTACATATGAAGCTGCCTGCAACTTTCCGGAAGTTTCTTTTTTAAGGGAGAAATTATCCGCCGTGGCAGCTTTCTCACTGATTTTTGCATCTGCCGAAATCTTATTTGTCCCATCGCTATAGTTTATATCTACACCGGGCTGTTTATTCTCGCAAAAAACGTTAAAATTTAATGCTTTTCCGGAATCCTCAACCGAATGGGCTTCTATCCGCACGCCGTCACACAGAAGATTAGTTCCTGTAAAAACCGGTGTAACCTTATAATACACATGATTTCCACTGGACTTTACATACTCTGCCACTTTATTTTCATAGGGCAGCATTTCCTCCACATTCATGTATCGGGTGCCTGTGATCAGGTTTCTCTCATTTGCATTTTCTCCGGTCAGCTGATATCCGATCAGGTGGCATCTATTATAAAGATATGGAGGATTTGAATCAACAATCCCCGGATATTTATTCTGATTCCAGCCTGTTGGTTTGATCATCCCAATGCTTCCACGCTCTTCCGTAGGCATGAGATCCACGCCTATGCAGGCTTCTGCCGGTCCGCACCTTCCAAGCTCATCCAGCGGACTGTAATATTCAAAGGATTCTGTGCTGAGCTCTTCCGCTGCCGCAAGCCGTGTCCCAGCTTGAACGCTTCTTCCTGCAGCGTTTGCATCAGCCCGGTTCCCAGAGCTTGCTGTTACTGCCGTCAATCCGATAAGCAAAATTGCAAAAATAGAACATACAGTTTTTTTCATACCTCTCCCCAGCCTTTCAGCTGTCAGATCCTGACATGATAAGTACCAAAGCATTAAGCCTTTTATATGTACTATGAATCTAAACTTTCATGCACGGCTTGCGCCGTGCGTCACCATGCCTATAAGTCCTACGCATGGCTCCGCGCTTTGCGTGTAAACACGCATCCATTTATTCTTTGAGACTGGACTTATAGAGTAATTATACATCTTTTGTAACTGTTCAGGTACCCCGAACAGTTACCGTTACTGTTCACACCTTACAGGTGCTCACAGTAACTGGATTTGCCCATTTTAAGATTGCCTGCGGCAATAGGGCAAATCCATATTTCCTGTTTTATGCTGTCTTACGCTCAGCGCAGCAGGTGCGCAGAGCTGTGTGAACAGTAACCAGTTACCGTTAATTTTTTTGTTTCTAAAAATATCCCCTTCCGTATAAACTCCACATGATATAATCTTTACAGGTGGGGTTGTGTAAAGCAGATTATGAAAGCTGAGAACCGTCATAAGGGATCCGTAGCCTTATGATAAATAAGAGGAGCTTAAGTTTATGATAATTGATGAAATAAGAAAAGAATTGTTTGCGATGCAGGATGAGAAGTACCGGGATTTTCAGGCTAAGCTCATTCCTACCGCACAACCGGATACGGTTATCGGTGTGAGAACTCCTCAGCTTAGGAAATATGCGGGCCAGCTCCTCAAAAGAGAGGATATATCCGCTTTTCTTGATGATCTGCCGCATATGTATTTTGATGAAAATCAGCTTCATGCCTTTATTGTTTCGGGAATAAAGGATTATGAGAGCTGTATAAGTGAAGTGATACGCTTCCTGCCATATGTCGATAACTGGGCTACCTGCGATCAGATGTCTCCGAAGATATTTAAGAAGCACAGAAAAGAGCTTCTTGAAAACATAGAGCTTTGGTTAGGTTCAAAAGACACTTATACGGTAAGATTCGGGATAGGAATGCTGATGGAGCATTTTCTGGACGAGGATTATGATACGAAGTATCCTGAGATGGTAGCTTCAGTCAGGTCGGAAGAATACTACATCAATATGATGATCGCATGGTATTTCGCAACGGCGCTTGCCAAGCAGTATGAAACGGTGCTTCCGTTTATAGAAAATAGACGTTTATCTTCATGGACCCATAATAAAGCTATACAGAAGTCCGTTGAGAGCTACAGGATAACACCGGAACAGAAGGAGTATCTGAGAGGTCTCAAAGTCAAGGACAGATAAAGAGACGTTGTTTAATGGATACATGAAGGGGGGTATATATATGAAAATCAAATTTAAATTATTCTGTTCTTTTCTGCTCTTTATGATCTTGTCTTTTTCGGCGTTTCTGCAGATCGTCATTTATGCTGCCGAAAATGCAGAGGAGGTTCACTGGCAGGACTATAACGGCAGGAGGATAGGCGTTCTTACCGGAACCCTCATGGAGGACATTGCCAGCGAAAATTTCCCGGACAGTGAATATCTTTATTTCAGCTCCTATCCCGATCTGAACACTGCGCTGCATTAATCTGCTGGAAAAGCCAAGCTCCGGGGCTGTTATTGTGGACGGCACGGATATGACCGCTGCCGGGACAGACATTAAAAAAGCAAGGCAGAAAATGGGCATGGTATTTCAGTCATTTAACCTCTTTGGCCATCTTACAGTCATCGAAAACCTTATGCTCGCACCGATAGATCTTTTAGGAAAAAGCAGGCAGGAAGCCTATGACTCCGGAATAAAGCTCCTGAAGAGGGTAGGTCTCGTCGATAAGGCACTCTCCTATCCTGATGAATTATCCGGGGGACAGCAGCAGCGCGTGGCGATAGCAAGGACACTTGCGATGGATCCTGATATAATCATGCTCGACGAGCCTACATCCGCCCTTGATCCGACGATGGTTTCTGAAGTGCAGGCTGTTATACGCGATCTCGCGCAAAGTAAAAAGACCGTTACTGTTCACAGGCAAACTGCGCACTCCGCTGCGCAGTTATGCCACAATAACTTTGACTGAACACTGGGTTTTGCCCATTGCCGTAGGCAATTTTAAATGGCAAAACCCGTTACTGGAGCACGCTGAAAGCGTGTGAACAGTAACAAAAGACCATGCTGATAGTTACCCATGAAATGAATTTTGCGAAAACTATCTCCAACCGCATTTTTTATATGGATCAGGGGGAAATATACGAAGAGGGAGCACCGGATGAAATTTTCGGAAACCCGAAAAGAGAACTTACCAGACAGTTTATCAAAGGTCTCAGGGTTTTCAACACTGTGATTGACCGCAGGGATCATGATTTTATAGCTTTCAGTGCAGAACTCGACAGGTTTCTTTTTACAAACAATATCATACCGAAATACAGATACCTCGTAAGGCTTGTAATTGAAGAGATCGTGCAGCAGATCCTTCTGCCGGAGTTTAAGGAGCCATATATAAAAATAAGTCTGGAATATTCTGAACAGGAGCAGAAATATCTCTTGGATATCTGCTATAGGGGCGAACGATTTGATATAAACGATACAGACAATGCCCTATCGTTATCTGTTATCAAAAGCACAGTGCAGTCCATGAAATATTCCTTCAATCCGGATAATAAAGAAGCAAATTCCGTAGAAATCATGTTTTGACATATTACCATCCTACGGCTTATAATGAGCTGACTACTAAAAGATTGGGATTTATAGGCTGTGATCTGTCTTTGGCCGGACACTTATGGTCACATTCATGAAAGTTGTTGTATGTTGGTAAAATTTATTGTTAATTCTGTCCTGCTTGGCGTAGCCCTTGCAATGGACGCTTTTTCTGTATCCTGTGCAAATGGTCTGAACGAGCCTCATATGAAACACTCAAAAATGGCATGCATAGCCGGTACCTATGCTTTCTTCCAGTTTCTGATGCCAATGACCGGCTGGTTCTGTGTCCATGCGATCGCCAGTTATTTTAATGCTTTCCGGAAGTTTATACCCTGGATAGCCCTTGTCCTTCTCCTTTTTATCGGCGTCCAGATGCTCTGTGAAGGTATAAAAGGATGCGATGACGAAAAAATCATCCGGCTTACCCCCCATGCACTTTTACTGCAGGGGATAGCCACATCCATAGATGCTCTTTCAGTCGGATTTACCATTGCAAATTATGAGCTGAACTTGGCTGTTGCGGCAAGCCTGATAATTGCGGCTGTTACTTTCTGTATATGCATATCAGGTCTCTATATCGGACGTAAGGCCGGAATGCTCCTTGCCGGGAAAGCCTCTATACTTGGAGGTATCATTCTCATTGCCATAGGAATCGAAATTTTTATAAGCTGATCCCGCTTATACATACGCCGCTGCCCTTTTCTCCATAAAATCCGCAGCGGCGTATTAATTCGTCCATCGTTACTGCGCTTGTCATTCCACTTATTCCGGGTGCATTATGAGCGGTATACTTTCCATTTTCTTTTGTTACGCAAAGGGTATGAACCATTTTCCCAACATCGTCTTTATCATTGAATATAGTAATTATCGTAACTTCCGACTCCGCTGCTATTCCTTCAAATTCATCCGGTTTTTCACTGAATTTTACTTTGTAAGCATTTCTTATAAAATAATCCCTTACCGCTGCCGGATCTGTTCCGAATTCTCCCGAAAGCGCAGCTCCATCCTCGTAATATTCAGAGATCAGTTCCCTCAGGTCAGGAAGCCGTCTTATCGGGCGTCCCATATTTTTAAGGAAATTTATGGCATTATAACTGGCTATTATCTCACATCCGTTAAAGCTCATCGGGTATCTACCGAAAAGCAGGTCTTTTATTTCCCATTGATGCTCTATAAATCCCTTTTCATTTTTATATCTTGAAATATTTCTGCTGCGGTTGTTCTCATCCTGTTTTTCCGCAATATCCTTATGCAGAAATCTTCCTCCCTTATAAATATCATAGCTGAATGACCAGTTTTTCCTGTGTCTGTTTTGTTTTCGAAAAAAAGCATATATTAGAAGAAGACGTCTGTTTCTCTTCTCAGGTCTTTTAAGCTTCATTCCGAGAATAAAATTTGCTATGGCTATAAGCATCCTCACACCTCGTGTAATCTGAAAAAGTACAATGTCTGACAATTCTTCATGCTATAATTTAGTTATCTATTTATTATAGCAGATTTTGCCCTTTTGTTTATTTTTTAAGCAGCTTTCTAATGCATTTACCTTATTAGCGAAAGGAAACTAAATATGGAAATAGGAGAAGCTTCCTCAACTTATTATCTGCTCATTCGTCAGTCTGATGAATTTAAGGAATTTGAGCAGAAATATCATATTTACACAGAATCATTCAAATTACAGATTGACAATTTTCTTATAAATAAAACCCCGATTGACTGGAAAGTCCTTGATGATATCGCTGATTCTCTGGTTCCTGAAGATATGCGTTCTTCACTGCTTTTTGCCTATCTGATGCTTATCAGTCCTAAAAAAGAATATATCACGATATCCCATATGTTCAACTCCGGACTGATATGCCGCATGTACGCAAGATGGCTTAAAATGGATCCGGAAGAGAGCTGTATCCTGACCCGCTCGGGTTTTTTATATGACATCGGAAAATACGCGCTTCCGGACGAAGTTATCAATAAGAGCGCAAAACTCGACGATCTGGAATTCGACCTTATAAAGACCCATGCTTTTTTAGGCAAGGTACTTCTCAGCAGGCAGGAAAACATAAACCCCCATATCCTGAATGCCGCTCTTCAGCATCACGAAAGAAGCGACGGAAGCGGATATCCACAAAAGCTGTCTTCAGGAGAAATAGACAAATTTGCCTCCATGGCAGCCATAGTTGATGTTTATGAAGCCATGACCAGCGCCCGGAGCTACCGAGAGCCGCTATGCGTCTATCAGGTAGTTTCCCGTTTTCAGGAGGATTCCCTTCACAAATACGACTTAAATGCAGTAAACCCTTTCCTGAATAATCTTGTAGATGATTTTATAGGAAGCTACGTGAGACTTTCAAATGGAATGGAAGGCAGGGTTTTTATGAAAAACAGCAATGATCTTGCCAGACCTCTTATAATGTGCGGTGACACTGTAGTTGACCTGACGCAGGATAAAACAGTCTCAATCATAGCTATTATCTGATAAGGCGGTGAATATGGCCACAGCTGGTTTAATACTTGGAATAATAGGTTTTTTGACCTCTTTTTTTCTCGTTGGAATGCTTTTCAGCGCTGCAGGACTTGCACTTTCTGCACTTTCCATGTCGAAAAAAGGCGGGACGAAGGCTCTCTTAGGCGTGCTATTTTCTCTGGCAGGCCTTCTTTTGCCGACTATTCTTATCGGAAGCTATATAAATGCGCCTCCCGAGCAGAAAGCCGCTATGCAGGAAACCGTAGCTTCTGTTTTTAACATAGACCCTTCCCTTTTCGGAAAATCTGATGATCAAGGCGAAATGACTTCGTTGAGTGATAATGATGCCGCTTTTGATCTCGCATCAGTTTCAGATGATTCAGTTTCTTCAGAAGCTGACGAAAGCGCAGATGATGAGGACAACGATAAAGATAGAAACGAACATGAAAATACTGATTCCGATGGACTCTCTAAGAGCGTTTCAACAGATTATACGATCCCTTCCGAGGACAGTCTGGAAATTCCCGATACTGTAGCTGAAAAAACAGGGCTTGATGATATCGAAGAAGAAGTTGAAACAGTCGATGATGAAACAGCCGACAAGATTGAGGACGAGCTTCCCACCGGTCCCACCGGCGATGACCTCACTTTTGATCCTGAATTTTATCCTTATTACGAGATGATAGACGATAATTCGAAGGCACTTTACAGGCAGATATACGCTAACGCAGATATTCAGAACAGCCAGTTTAAGGCTGTAAATAAAGATATAAGCCGGAAGGAACTCAGCAATGCATTTGAAGCGGTTTTTTATGACCATCCGGAACTTTTCTGGCTGAATACCGCCTACAGTGCTTCTTATCGAAAAAACGGCGATTGTCTTGCGATCGACCTGAGCTTTAATTCTACTGCAAAAAATATTGATTCTTCTAAAGAGAAATTTAATTCTGCAGCTGAAGAAATTTTAAGTAACGCAAAAAATCTTGGAAGCGAATATGAAAAAGAAAAATATGTCCATGATTCTTTAGCGGAACTCGATGATTATTCACTTTCCGCACCACTTAACCAATCGGCTTACAGCTCTTTAGTAAACGGATCGACAGTATGCGCCGGCTACGCCAGGGCTTTCCAGTATCTTATGCAGGAGCTTGATGTTCCGACTTATTTTTGTGCAGGATATGCCGGAGAGGCTCACGCCTGGGACATCATCAAACTCGAAGACGACTACTATAATGTTGATGTGACCTGGGACGATACGGGAGATGAAAAGATCTGTAATTATGATTATTTCAATAAAACTGATGACGATTATGCTTCAAATCATGCCAGAAGAACGCTTTCTGTATATCTTCCGGCATGCAATGGCGAAAAATACCGCAATCTTGAACCCGATGAAGAAGAAAGCAGCGAGGACAGCATTGATGAAGAGTCTTCAGATGAAGACCTCCCGGGAATAGAGGATTACGGATTCAGCGAAGATGAGGTATTAAAAGACCTTGAGTCCTATTATGACGATGCCTATGAACAGATTATGTCAAAAGGAAAAGGCAGTTATCATATTTATGATGTCATCGAGGGAGATGAGCTCTACGAAACACTCAGGAATGCTTACAATTCAAAGACTGCCAACAATGATCTTCTTGAAAGAGTTCTTGCAGATCTTGATGCAGATGCCGTTAATATAAGCATACAGCCTCAGGAACTTTCAAACGGAAGATATCTGCTTGACCATACTATTTCAGTTTACTGATTTTAAGATTTTAGGAGAAACAAAGAATGAGAGATGTAAATAATATAAGTAAATATCTGATACACCTCTTTATCTCAGTTTCTGCCCTTATCATCCTTATTGCCGTCACCATGGAGTATTTTTTCACTCCAAAGCTTCCATCTGTTATCTTCTCTGAATTCAATTCAGGCTGGAGTGTTTATTATAACGGAAAAAAATATTTTACAGATGACATCAGCAGCTTTCATTTTCCGGCTGTTATTAAGAAAGGTGACCAGATAATCTTACGAAATACTCTTCCGGAGGATCTTCCGGATAATTATTCCCTCTCGCTTCTTGTATCGTTAAGTGGTGTAAAAGCTTATGTCGAGGGACGGGACGTTTATTCATTGGGCATGGATGAGATCAATGCCAACAAAACAGCTCCAAGCTGTTATCACTATATCCCTTTCCCCAACAGAGCTGCGGGAGATATAATAGTTATCGAGATCAATCCTTCCGAGCTCAATGCTTTCACAAATATAGGAAATATCAATATCATACGTTCTGATATTGCATATTTTATACTTGCCTATAAAAACCGCAGCACACTTTTTGTGGCAATTTTCCTTGTAACACTGGGTATAATCGCTTTTATAATAGGTGTACTTATATCTGTCTACAAACGCTGTCCTGATCCTCTGATCCATATCGGAAGTCTGAGTTTCTTTATGGGAGTATGGTCCTTATGCTATGAAAATTTAATGCAGCTTTTCAGCCATCGACTGATCGATATCACATTGCTGGAATATTTCGTCTTATATGCCTCGATCATTCCTGCACTTTTTCTGGTCCGTTATTATCTCCTTGATAAAAATCACAGCGGCGGTAGCAGACGCGAAATAAACCTGCTTATCTTACTGGCATGTATTTTTCTTTTGACGGCGACTATTCTGCATTTTACGGATATCCTTCATTTTCCTGCGACTCTGACTTTTTTCCATATAATGGTTATCGTGATGCTTATAACAATTTACTTTTCTATACGAAAAACTGATCACCGTAAACACGCCGATGGGATAATCATGCAGTTCGGAATGATAGAACTATGTCTGATAGCTGCTTTGGATCTTATACGCTTTAATTTCCAGAAATACATCGCTGCAAATGATGCAAGTCTTGGTCTTCCGCTGATGCCTTACGGTACGCTGATTTTTATAATGATCCTCTTTACAAGCTATCTTCTGCGCTCATATCTTGATATGAAAGCAAAAGTCACAGCCGAAACCGAAAAGGAAGTGCTCTTAAAAATGGCCTATAATGACAGACTCACAGGCCTCTATAATCGTACCAAAGGTGAAGAACTTCTGCAGGAACTTAATGATGGAGAACAGGATTACTGCATAATTTCCATCGACCTCAACGGGCTCAAAAAAATAAATGATAATTATGGTCACAGAAAAGGCGATCTGCTTCTTGTAACTTTTTCAAAAATCTTAAAAAGAAGTTTCGGGAGGATCGGCATTCCTGTCCGAATGGGCGGTGACGAATTCATGGTAGTCATATTCAAAGAAAATTTTGATTATATTGATAATGCCATTGAATCTATGAAAGAAATGTCGAAAGAAGATTCCGCAATCTGCAAAATAAATATAGATGCCTCCTACGGCATTGCAAAAAACAGCGAAGATGATCTGCAAAATGCCGAAGACGTATATAAACTTGCAGACCAGCGCATGTACGAAATGAAGGTTGCAAGCAAGAAAAACAGAACTGACTAAAAAAGACTAAAAAACATCCGACAATTATATCTTGCCGGATGTTTTTCTTTGATACTATCAGATTCCTTTGAAATAAAATTCCATTTTCATCTTTTTACTGTTGTCGAGCATAAACTCGGGGTGTGTAAGTGCTCCCCAGGTATCATCTCCTGCGATTCCCATCTGGCATCCTACGCGTACCCATGTCTTTAACGATGCAGGAAGCTCATTCGGATGAGCGGCATTGTCCAGCTCATGAGGTGAATACGGAAGTGCCGAGAATCCAAAACATTCCTTATCCATATAGAACTCTATGCCATGTCCTTTGTCATCAGTAACTGATGCAAAACGAACCTCTTCTTTGTTTCCGCATTCCTGTGGTACGAGGTATTTAGCCATGTTATCGGCTGCCTTATTGGAATATTTTCCTATCTTTGCATGCTTTCTGTCACAATAGGTCTCATCAGGACCCATTCCATACCAGCTTACATTTTCAAAATCTGCATCCATCGGGAAAATCATTCCGAATGCCGGAATTTCTCCAACATCGTCTGACTTCTCCAGTTCCAGAGACGTTTTAACTGTGCCGTCAGCAAAAACTGTGTAGGCAAGCTTTGCGTCTTTCTCAGGTTTTACCGGAAGGTGATATGTATAAGTTACTGTAACTTTTCCGTCCTCTTCCCTTACTTCAGCTTCGCTGTATCTCCTGCCGTGTTCGTATTTATGAGATAGATAAATGCTGGCTGTCTTCCACTGTCCTGCCCTGAAAGGGAGCAGATTTGCAATATCATTCTGAGTCATTGCTCTCCAGAAATTAGGCTTAGGAATTCCTGCAAGAAGCTCTTTACCTGCATATTTATAAGAGATCAGTCCTCCGAAAAGCTTTGAGAAAAGGATTTCAAAAGAACGTCCTCTTACACCGATAACATTATAATCATCACTGATGATAAATTTATCAGCTGCAGGCTCTGCATGCTTATAGCTTCCGTAAACCTTCTGTCCCCAGGCTATTTCATGCCCCTTGACTGCATAAGCTCTGTCCTCTTTTAAACGGAATGAAACCGTAATGATATATTCAGCATCATCGCTTTCCGGAGTAAATGGAAGATCGAATTTTTTCCTGCTGAGAGGAGCAACGGATATATTTTCTTTTACTTCTTTTATCTTTCTTCCGTCTTTTTCGAGGCTTATGAAGCAGTCAAATTCCGCCGTATCGGTAAAGAGATTTTTATTGTGGATCTCCATCTCTTTCTCTCCGATATTCACAGCTATATTACTGTATACTGCCTTCACTTCCTGCATCTTTGGACTCGGATCACGGTCTTTTCCGTAAACTATGCCGTTTCCTGAGAAATCATAATCACAGGGGCGATCGCCGAAGTCTCCGCCGTATCCCTGGAATTCTACACCGTTTCTGTCATGAGTTGTTATCGATTGGTCAATATAATCCCAGATAAATCCACCCTGATAAAGTTCATCCTCTTCAGTGAGCTCAGTATATTTATAGATCGCACCGTTAGAATTTCCCATGGCATGAGCATATTCGCAATTTATATAAGGCTTATCCCTATGCTCTTTGAGCCATTTCTTTATGTCCTCAACAGGGGTATACATCGTGCTCTCAACATCTGAGCAGTCAGGGTAACGTCTGTCATTGACTATACCTTCATAATGTACAAGTCGTGTATCATCTGCCTTATGTATATACTTAGACATCTCATGAATATCTTTTCCGCCAAATGACTCATTCCCAAGTGACCAGAAAAGTATGCAGGCATGATTTTTATCACGCTCATACATGGATTTAATTCGGTCAAGAACCATTGCCTGAAATTCTTTCCTGTCTCCGGGAACAGCATATTCAATCGGCTCTTTTCCTTTAATGATCGGATCCCAGCTGCCGTGGGTCTCCATATTTGTCTCGTCTATTACATAAAGTCCGTATTTATCGCAGAGCCTGTAAAATGCTGTCTGGTTAGGATAATGGCTGGTACGGACAGCATTTATATTATTCTGCTTCATGGTGATAAGATCTTTTTCGATATATTTTACCGGAAGGACCCTGCCCGACTCAGCACAGAATTCATGACGGTTCACACCCTTGAATACTATTCTCTTTCCATTGAGATGCATTACATTATTAATAAGCTCGAATCTTCTGAATCCAACTTTTTCAGAAATTATTTCATTTAAATTTCCTTTTGCATCCCTGACTTCGATCCTCAATGTATAAAGGTTGGGTTTTTCCGCACTCCAAAGCTCAGGCTCCTGAACCGGAACGGAAATATGGATATCCTTGCTGAGCTGTCCATTTCCGGAAATAACGACATCGCCGTTTTCATCTGAAAGACTGAGTTCGTAGTTTCCGTCAGCGCTGCCCTTCATATCAACCGTAAGGTCGGCATTTTTGTAATTGTCATCTAAAAGAGTCTTGATCTTCAGATCTCTGATATGTACATCAGGAACGGTATAAAGATATACATCTCTGAATATTCCGGAAAATCTGAAGAAATCCTGATCCTCGCACCAGCTTGCGGATGTAAATCTGAATACCCTTACTGCAAGGCGGTTTTCACCCTCTCTTACTGCATCCGTCAGATCAAATTCAGCAGGTGTAAAGCTGTCCTCGCTGTAACCTATGTATTTCCCATTGAGCCAGAGTGCAAATCCTGTCTCGACTCCCTGAAATGATATGAATATCTTTCTACCCTTCATATTTTCAGGAATATTAAAAAATCTTACATATGATCCTGTTGGATTATAATATGTTGAAACCTCTCCGGGCTTAAGCTTCTCGTGTCCCTCCCAGGGATACTGGGTGTTGGCATACTGGGGTACTCCGTAGCCCTGCATCTGGATGTGTGCCGGAACCGGGATATCATCCCAGCCCGCAACATCAAAATCATCTTTTTCGAAGCCCTCAGGTGCAAGGGCAGTATTTTTTGCATAGGAAAATTTCCAGCTCCCGTTCAAAAAATATTTGAAATCCGATACTCCTTTTTCCACTGCCTCTTCCGAGCCGTACCACTCATGATCCGAGTGCTGCTCCAGGCGGTTTTCCTCAAAAATCTCAGGATTTTTTATTATTTTCATATCAAAGTCCTTCACGACTTTTCCTCCTCTAATAACGTGTGTTGACACACCCCATCGGACGCCGTCCCCCAAAGCATTATTTAACAGCGCCTGTAAGTCCTTCTGCGAAGCTCTTCTGTAATACGAAGAAAATTATCATTGTAGGGATCGAGCAGAAAAGCACGCCCATCATAAGCATTCCGTAATCTGTTGTATATCCCGAAGCAAGGTTTGCTATAAGCATCGGCATCGTCTGGGCACGGTTGTCATTCATTACTACCTTCGGCCACATGTAAGAATTCCATGCGGTCATGAACGTAACAACAGTTGCAGCAGCATATGTCGATTTCATTATCGGAACATACATCGAAATAAAAATCCTGAACTCGCTCAATCCATCTATTCTTGCAGCCTCCATGATGGAAACAGGAAAGTTTCTTGAATTCTGCCTGAACATCATTATCATGAAGGGTGTCGATATGGACGGAAGGATAAATGCCCATACAGAGTTAAGAAGGTGCATCGATGAAACCATTCTGAAAAGAGGTATCATTGTTGCAACACCGGGTATCATCATAGCAAGAAGCAGTATTGCAAAAAGCTTATCCTTTCCCGAATCATGATAAAGCTCAAATCCATAGCCTGCGAGTGAGCAGACCACAAGACAGAGTATTGTCTGGACAATAGAATAAAAGAATGAATTGCCCATTGTTTTCCAAAGGTCCTGCGCCTGGAGCAGGTGGGTAAAGTTCTCCAGGGCGTGGGTACCAATGGTGATCTTACCGGTAGCAACTTCTACAGTAGTATTTGTTGCTGCCGATATCATCCAATAAAAAGGAAATACCGAAATAAAAGATACAATTATTAGAAATATATAACTTGGTATAAGTCTTCTCTGTATTGCAGAATGATTTTTCTTAGTCACGTGTATCACCTACTTTCAGATTGATGAATGCGAGGATTGCTACCAGGATAAATACGAAGAATGACATTGCGGATGCATATCCGAAGTTCGCAACACCTTCTCCGAAGGAGTTATTGTAAATATAGTGAGACATAGTAATGGTCGAGTTTGCAGGTCCACCGTTTGTCAGGTTAACAGACTCATCAAAGAGCTGTAATGTACCGTTTATTGACATAATGAATGTCATTATAATCGTAGGTTTAAGAAGCGGTACCGTTATCCTCCAGAATGTCTGCCAGCCGTTTGCCCCGTCTATCTTTGCTGCCTCGTAAACCTGATATTCTATATTCTGCAGGCCTGCCAGATAAAATACCATGTTGTATCCCGTCCATCTCCATAGGAGCGCCAGGATTATGACCACTTTTGCCGTTCCGGGCGTTCCCAGGAAATTGATATTCTCATGTGTGATACCGATCGTCTGCAAGATCTGATTTATAAGACCCTGTGTTGCAAAAAGTGACTTAAAGATCAACGCATATGAAACAAGCGATGTTGCACAGGGAAGGAATACCATTGTTCTGAAAAGTCCCTTGAATTTTAAGTCTTTATTATTCAATATCTGTGCCAGAAGTATAGCAAGAATAAGCATGATCGGAACCTGTATTATAAGGTAAAGGAATGTATTTCCCACCGATCTCATGAAAAGCTTATCTGCAAACATTCTCTTATAATTAAAGAGTGGTGCAGCCCACTTCATATTTGCACTGGAACCTGTCTTAAATGATGTGAGCAGTGCCTGAAACATCGGGTAAAAGCTCAGTATAAATATTAAGAGGCTCGCAGGCGTTAAAAATGCCCAGCCGGCGAAATGCTGCTTTGCTGTAACTGATAATCCTTTCTTCTTATTCAAGATATTGTCCTCCTTAGATTTTGATCTCGTTTATTTATCTTTTAGCTTCTATCTTTCGGTCATTTAACTCCAAAGCCAAAAGCTAAGAGATAAATAACCCCCTCAATTTTAGTTAAAAAGGGGGAACCGGAAATTTTCCGATTCCCCGCCTCAATAAATTCTTTATTGAATTATTCGATTCCCATCTCAAACTTGAGCTGATCCTCAGCATTCTGAAGCTCAGAATCAATATCAGAACCGTTGATAACATTGATGATAGCAGCTGCTACGAATGAACGTGCACGATAGTGATAATCGTTCTGCTCAACTGTAGGAACGTTTGCGCCCATCTCAACTATCTTTGAGTAGATAGGCTGATTATTGAAGTACTCAACGCCTGCGCTGTAAACATCTGACTTACCTGCAGAGATGCATGTTGTGATAACGCCGCCGTTTGTAAGTGCTGCATCATAAGTCTCTGTGCTGCCGCCGAAGGTCTTTGCAAGGAAATCCTTAGCAAGGTCAACGTTCTTGCAGTTACCTGTGATGTAAAGTGAAGAACCACCGTTTGAAGCATAACCCTCGCCGCCGTTAAGTGTAGGCATTGAAGTGATCTCCCACTTACCTGAGTTAGCATCTACCTGCTTAATTGTAGGAATGATCCAGTTACCGTTCATTACACCTGCAACCATGTCGCCAACGATTGTCTGATCTGTGTAATCTGACCAGTCATTTGCAAGATAAAGAGCTTTTGCATCAACTGCATCCTTGATAACCTGAACGATCTTCTTTAAGTTCTCGTTGTTTGCGATATTCGGAACGCCATCCTTAAACTGTGAATCACCTTCAGCCTGAAGCATCATGTAAGGAAGGTCATTTCCGTCACCGTCCATTGACATAAGGTATTTACCAGTCTTGTCATATACGTTCTTACCGATCTCAACCCATTTATCCCATGTGATGCCTGTTACGTCATCGATCGTGTAACCTGCCTCTTCAAGGACATCTGTTCTGTAAGCGAAAATTACTGTACCGTTATCTACCGGAACACCATAGTGAACACCGTCGATAGTCGAATATGAGAGTTTTTCCTGTGAAAAGTCATCCCAGTTGATCTCTGCATCGTTTACATCCTTCCATGCATCCGGATAATCGCTAACATACTTCTGAATGTAATGATCCTGGAAAAGAACGATATCAGGAAGTGTAGAATAATCACCTGCTGATGCTGCAAGAGTTACAGCGTTCTCAACATCTGATGACTGTGACTGCTCGATGATATTAAGCTTGAAATCAGGATTTACGTTCTTTGTGTAATCATCTGCTGCTGCCTGAAGTGCAGGAATATTAAAGCTTGCATCCCATGCATATACAGAAAGTGTATTCTCATCTTCAGATGCAACATCTGCGCCTGCAGCTGCCTCTGTTGATGCTGCTGCGCCGCCTGCTGACTCTGTTGATGAAGCTGCACCTGCATCACCTGTTGCTGCTGTGTCTGTTGATGCGCCTGAGCCGCATCCTGCAAGCATTGTCATTGCCATTGTGGCTGCCAATACTACGGAAACAATTTTCCTTTTCATAAAACTAATCCTCCTTAAAAAAGAATCCTGCTGTACCCATTCTGAATATTGTTCAGATTGAATAGTTATTTGAGATTTCCCATCTCCGATATATGCATTATATCCTATACACCCATTAAATTTTGACCATATTATGCCTTAATTTTTGCAAATTCGACTTTTTGTAAAATAAATTGTATTCAATTGACATATGTATATGTACAATTTTTGATTTAAAACGCTCAATAACTAAATACTTGCGTAAATTCCTTTTTGTGTTAAGATGTTTTAAGGTAAGAAAAACGAAATGATTATATATAGAAGGAAATTTTAAATGGAAAATAAAAGATACGGTAAGAGCGTCGGAGATGTTCTTAAAATTAAGAGTGATTTTTTTGAAAAAAACCAGGCCATGCTCGAAATGAGTGAAAACCAGGCCGATGCGCTTCTGATCCAGCCCAAGAGAGAAGTATGTAAGATCTGCCACAGCCCTCTCGAAGGTGAACCCCTCTACACAAGCCAGAGAATGAGTTATCATCTTTGCCCTAAATGTGGTCACCTTAACAGTGACTACGAAGATACCAATGATTTTGCAGACAGGGTTTATCTTGTAGACCGTTATGAACTCAATTATTCAGAAGATGACAGGGCAGCCTATGAGAACAGGATGAAAAGCATCTATATTCCCAAGGCTGAATTTCTTTTAGAAGGTCTTGCAGCCGATGGCCTTTCAAAAGATGACATACATCTCCTTGATGATGGTGCAGGCTCCGGATACTTTGTACGCGCCATGAGATCACTTGGCTGCGATGCAAAGGGAATAGAAATTTCTCCTTCTCAGGTTGAATTTGCAAATACAATGGCGGGCGAGGAAATTCTCAAAAGTGTTGAAAGCTCAGAGGCTTCATCGATCATTGCCTCTACAGAATCAAATGTAATTTCTTTTATAGGTGTTCTCGAGCACATCATCAACCTTGATGAAACGATCGCAACCATAAGAGAAAACAAGAATATTAAATATATTTATTTCTCTGTACCGATGTTCTCCATGAGCTGCGTTTTTGAGGCTGCTCATCAGAACTGTTACAACCGTCATGCAGGCGGAACCCATACTCATCTTTTCTCTGACAGTTCTATTGCGTACATGCTCGATGAGATGGGATTTGAAGCTCATAAGAGCTGGAAATTCGGTTCAGATATCATGGATCTTTACAGAATGCTTTCCGTTTGCCTTGATTCTAACGGAAACGGAGCACTTAAAGATTATTTTGCACCTAAATTTAAGGCTATGATTGACGACTTACAGCTTGTGATCGATAAAAATGAGTTTGCATCTGAAATTCACATGCTCGCACGTCGAAAGAGTGATTGATGAAAGCACGTATAAGAGAAAAAATTAATACGATATTTACCGGTCGGGATGGATTCTGGCCGGTATTTTTCGTGACTCTTTTTTTCGCATCACTTCCCCTTTTTACCGTTAACTGTATAAATGGTCACGACGTTATATACCATCTGCTCCGTATCGAAGCATTAAAGACCGGGATAGAAAACGGCCTGCCTTTTCTCCGCATAAACATGCTTTTTCTCGGAGGCGAAGGCTACGCAAGCTCACTTTTTTATCCCGATACCCTGCTCTATATTCCCGCAGTTTTACGTGTTATGGGGCTGAGTATTAATAATTCTTATCATATTTTTGTGGGTATGACCCTTGTTCTGGGATTTTTAACATCATATTTCAGTGCAAAGATCGTATCTTCCGACAGACATGCTTCTATGATAACTGCAGTCATTTTTACTCTTGCCCAATATCATCTCGGTGATATATATACCAGAAGTGCTGTCGGAGAATATACAGCTCTGATATTCATCCCTCTTGTGATCGCAGGGCTCTGGGATTTTGCCTATGAAGATATGCGTCGTCCCTGGATCCTTGCCTCAGGAATGACCGGCGTTGTTCTCTGCCACACTTTATCTACGCTATTCTCTATTGCACTTTGCGCATTTATTGTATTAGTTAACATAAAAAAACTCATCAAAAAACCAGCCCTTTTTGGAAAACTTATGCTGACAGCCCTTGCCTGCCTTGCGCTTACAGCATTTTACTGGCTTCCTATGATAGAGCAGATGGCTTCGGCGTCATTCAAATATACCAAGGTTTCATTTGATCTGAATTATGAAAAGCTTCTGCTTAAAGATGTTTTCATAAATCAATATAAATCCATGGGAATTGCTGTATTTCTGACATTACTCCCGGTGCTCTTCATAAAGCATAAGGAGAAAAAAGTCATTTTTGCCGATATAAATTTATTCTTAGGATTAGTTTTCACTCTCTGTGCGACCGGCTTTTTCCCTTGGAAAAGATTTGCAAGTCATCTGACTTTCATTCAGTTTCCCTGGCGCCTTTTTATAATAGCCTTTCCTCTTCTGGCATTTTCATCAGGAGTTTACATAACTGAGTTTGTGAAAAACTACGATAACGAAAAGGGGCTGCTTAAAAAGCTTTCACTGATCACAGTCATCGCTGTCATGATCTTTTCTGCGATCAGCAACTTTTCCGTTAATGATGAAGGATATTATTCTTATTCAGACGATTATTTTAACTATGCGGATTATACCGCTGAGATCATTGGCGGAGAATGGCTCCCTTCAACCGTTGAAAACAGAAACAGACTTGTTAATGATGCAAATCTGGCGTATACTGTGGGCAATGAAAAAATCGAAGTGATCCGTGACCGCAACAGTCTAAGTGTTGATCTCGGCAATTACAAAGGTGAATATATAGATGTTCCATTTGTTTACTATAAAGGTTATAAGGCTGAGGATTCAGAGGGAAATACACTAAAAATTGACGGAAGCGGTGAAAACGGACGAGCCCGCGTATGGCTTAACGGAGAAAATTTCATCAAAGTAAGCTACAGCGGAACAGTTCTTCAACATGCCGCAGATATTTTATCAATTGTGACATGGCTGTTATCATTAACAATTATAATTTATAACTATAGAAGAAAGACAGGAGACTCAAATTGAAAATTACAGTACTTGCAGGAGGCACCTCCACAGAAAGAGATGTTTCATTTGTTTCAGGCGCACAGGTATACAAAGCATTAAAGAAAAAGGGACACGACGTAATACTGCTCGATGTCTTTATGGGATATGACGGAGAAGATGCAAGAGATTCAGAAGCACTTTTCAAGTCAGATCGTGACTGGGCTGCAGATATAAAAGCTGTTTCGGAAGCAACACCGGATATTGAAGAGGTTCGAAAACTTCGTGCTGACAAATCAGACAGTTATTTCGGTCCCAATGTAATTCATATCTGCCGAGACTCTGATATTGTTTTCATGGCACTTCACGGCGGTGATGGCGAAAACGGCCGGGTTCAGGCAGCACTTACTCTTTTCGGTATCAAATACACAGGGTCCGGCTACATGGGTTCAGCCCTTGCCATGGATAAATACTTTACAAAGCTTATTTTTGATGCAAAGGGAGTTGCAAATCCTGAATGGAGAGCTTATAAACGCGGAGATGTCATAAGTTCTTCACCTTTCGGTTACCCTGCTGTAGTTAAGACACATGCCGGTGGTTCTTCTGTTGGTGTTTACATCGTAAATTCTGATGAGGAATTTACGGACGGCATGAAAAATGCCTTTAACTACGGAACTGAAGTTATTGTTGAAAAATATGTCAAAGGAAAAGAGCTTACCTGCTGTGTGATCGACGGCAAGGCTTATCCTATAGTTGAGATCGTTCCAAAGAGCGGTTTCTACGACTATAAAAATAAATATCAGGCCGGTTCTACCATTGAAACATGTCCTGCTCCTATTTCCGATGAACTTACAGCAAAGGTTCAGGAATGTGCTGTTCAGGCTTACAATGCTTTAGGACTTGAGAGCTATGCAAGAATGGACTTCATAGCAGACGAAAATGACAATGTTTTCTGTCTCGAAGCTAATACTCTCCCCGGAATGACGCCTACAAGCCTTGTTCCTCAGGAAGCTGCTGCAGTCGGAATGAATTTTGAGGATCTCTGCCAGCATCTTATAGATGTTTCACTTAAAAAATATGAATCATAAGTAAACGTAAAAAACCCCTTAGGTCAATGACCTAAGGGGTTTAGCTTTGCGAATATTAATTATTCGGGCTTGATAGCACCAGTCGGGCATCCAGCTTCGCAAGCACCGCAATCGATGCAAGTATCAGCATCAACAACGTACTTTCCATCTCCAGCAGAGATAGCGCCTACAGGACAAGTAGACTCGCATGCTCCACAAGATACGCAATCATCACTAATTACATGAGCCATATTAATTTCCTCCTAATCATTTTGAAAAAATTTACTGAGCCATTTTCAGTTTCTTTATTGTAATATAATATAAAATTTTTTTCAAGCAAGAAATTGTTAAATTTTTGGCAATGTTGATAATAAATTTCAATAATACTCTAAATCCCTTAAAAATCGAAGTCATTTTTTCTATTTTTTATTGTTTTAAATAAAAGCATATCTCAAAGTCATACATATAAAAAAATTTTTTTGAAAATGCCGGCTACGTTATCGCCGGAGAAGCAACAAACGGAGAAGAAGCTATCCAGATGTATGAAGAATTACGTCCGGATATGTTTACACTTGATCTGACTATGCCGGTAAAAACCGGTGTTGAAGCCTTAAAGGGAATAAAGGAATTTGATTCTTCAGCCAAGTGTGTTGTCTGCACCGCAATGGGCCAGAAAAAAATGCTTTTAGATTAATTGATATTTTTTCTCGATATTTCCAGATTATATATAGATTCTGCGTTTTTTATCAAAAGTGCAGAATCTTTTTGTATTTAAAAAAAAGCAAATTCATGTTAAAATTTTTACGTGTGTGTGAATAAAAATACATTTTTTTAAGGAGGTATTAAATGAGAAACGAAAAGAAGTTCATGGCTCTCATGCTTTCTGCAGTTCTTGCTTTCAGCAGCATTTCTGCTGTATCCGGAGAAGAGCTTGCAAATGAGGCAGCCAGCTATGAGACAGCCGAAGCTACAGAGGCAGCTTCGGAAGCAAAGCTTATAAAGCTAAACTTAAGGTAAAGCTTTCTAAATAATTTTTATAAAAATTCAAGATTTTAATCTAAAAACAAAAAACCCGATTCAAGGCTCCCCAGCCACGAATCGGGTTTCATTATTTTTTACACTATTTCTCCCTCATGTCAATAAGACCTATATAGCGCAGTGAAATTCCCCAATTTCACCTTATGCACTGATCTTATTATTAATCACGTCTGCCCTTATAAGCTTTTTACTCATGCGATTCCCCACGAATAGATATGCCCTTGATTCACCCCTGTCTCTTGAGCTGTAAATATTCTCGCACAAAAATTTTTTTGCGTTATAAAAAGCACGATCCCCCATTCAGGTCAACTGCGTCTTCTGTTCCGGAGGCATTTGATCAATTCCCCTTAATCGCGCCGGATCAGCAGCTACAGATATCCTTTTATTTATGATAAATCCATCTATTTATGATAACCTTCTAATTCATACTCCTTTGTTTACTATCTCCTTTATAAATGTAAGTTTATATGTTGACATAGCCTGTCGGATGCCGCATCTGTATGTCACATGCTGACGCATGTTCCGACAGCTGCTGGCTCCCTAAATATACCAGTTCTTAATTTTGTCTTCTTCTCCCCAGTCAAAAACAATTCAAACTGATATTTTGCGAATTTTCGAAAAAGAAAAACGCCACACAAACATAACTGTCTGTCATAGCGCTATTCTAATAAAAAAATCGCATGCGCACGCATAAAACGAATACTTCGCTCATTTTTGCCTGTGCAATCGTTCATGATACAAACCATTTTCGAAACTCCTTTTCTTTAATAATTTTATAGATATTATATCAGAAATTTATAAAAAATTAAGAATCTTCAGAAAATTTATTGTATTTTTTGGTATACACGTTTAATTGTCGGACAATTGTTTTTAAAACTGTACACTGCATTCTTAAGGCAGATATTTCTTATAAATAGCAACATGGTCATATATGCAGCGCCATGCACTTGAGGATCCTCCGGTTGCACAGATATAGCCGTTTCCATATGAATCTTCCGCGTAACTTACCGCACAGTTCTTTGACTGTACCACAAATCCGGTTTTAGCAGCCACCACCGTTCCGCCGCTGTCTTTATCCTCTATTCTGCGCAAGAACCAGTTTGAAAGCTCGATTCCCTCCGGATGCTCAGGCGTAGATGATGTCACATATTTATGTGCTGAAAGCACTTCTTTACAGTAATCGTTCTGCATCGCTGCATACATTATGCGAGCCATATCATATGTTGTGCAGTGATGGTTTTCATCATACAGACCTATACTGTTTGTAAAATGCGCTGAGTCTGAGCATCCAAGTTCTGCCATTTTTGCATTCATCATATCCGCGAAGCCTTCCATGGAGCCTCCGGCATATATTGCAAGTGCATAAGCTGCATCTCCTCCGGATGGAAGTATGGCTCCGTAAAAAAGATCATTCATTGTAACATTTTCGCTTACGGAAAAGCCTACATTACTGCATTCATGGACATAACTATAGTTTTCAATTTCCTGCGTGATCTCGAATTTATCATCAACGCTGTCACCGCGCTCTTCCATTGTTTCCGCCGCAACAAGTATTGTAAGCACCTTAGTCATAGATGCCGGATTTATCGTTGAACTATAGTCACGTCCTGCTACTATTCTGTTTTCGGACAATGCCACTAAGACAGCATGTTCACTCACAACCTCACCGGGCACGGCACCTGTGCGCTCATCTGCCTCGGCATTTAATATCGGTATTTCTTTAGGCTCTTCCACAGGCACTTCATCCTCAGAAACAGCCTCGTCTGCAGAAAGTGAATCAAGAGAGACAGAAGCTGCCTCCTCAGTGGCAATCTCTTCTGTTGCAGCTGCTTCTTTATCCCCAGACTTAAAGATCAGTCCCGCTGCCGCTGATATCCCTTTGACCAGAAGAAAAATCAGCAATATACATACACATGCAAAGGGAACCCATCTTGTAAGGATTATCTTTATCTTTCTATTTCGGCGTCTTATCCTTCGCCTTTCTTCTCTTCTGCGTTTTCTGCGTTCTTCACGGTCTTCTCTTTCTTCAAGCCCATCATTTTCGTTATTATTTATGTCTGACATCTCTCGTATCTTTCCCTAATTTTCAATAAAAAGCGATATTCATATCCACATCACCGCTTATGCCATCTACTTTCCCTGTTGAACTGTATTGCCATACTCTGAATTCATACGGAAAATACGGACTGATACTGTCCTCTGAAACATATCCCGCAAACCATTTCTGGATGTCCTCCAGCTCATCCATATTCAAAAGGCGGGCAAAACTCTTTATATTTCCGTATATCATAGGTGTATATCCGGCCTCTGAAATCGTATTGCAGAACTCCAGCACATTTTCCGTATACTGATCACTGCTGAGCCCGTTTGTACGCGGCACGGAGTCAACCCCTTCTACCTTTTCGACATCTATTGCTATCGGACAGTTTATACTGAGCTGGCTTACCGAATTCAATACAAACTCTGCCTCTTCTCTGGCTTCATTTGCAGAAACCGCCTGACTGAAGAAATAAGTACCAACCTGTATTCCATTGGCTGCAGCCCCCTCAACATTTTTCTGGAAATTGTCATCGGCAACTATCTCGCCTGATCCGTAGCCCCTGATCCCGCATCTGATAAAAGCAAATTTAACACCGGAAGCAGCTACTTTTTCCCAGTCGATCTCGCCATTGTGTTTTGAAATATCTATGCCCTTTATTGAAACCGTTTCGCCATCAACGGCATATTCGATCTCATTGCTGTCATTCAATATGAAATTTTCATCTTTATACGAATTCTTCTTAAGATCATCCGAAATTTCGTAAAAATAAAAGCTGCCCTCGTCCGTCAGAACAATTTCATCGGGAAAGAGATATTTAAGAACCTGAATCGTAGAAGAACCGGACTGAAACATGCTCTTTAATTTAGCGCGAAATTTCGCACCTGTTGATGTTTCATTCAAAAATTTATTGTCCGCTTCAAGCTCCTCATTCTCTTTTTCGAGCGCAACAAGGTTATCAGAGACCTCCTCGAGCACATGGTCGGTCTCTGCTATTTTTTCTTCATTTTTATTTTTTATATTTACAAGAAAAAGCGACAGTAAAAGCAGTAATACTGATGCTAAAGTTATTAGGATCGAATATACCGCAAGTGCCGCTCCTCTCCTTTTTCTTCTGTGTTCTCTCATGGGTACATTATATCATTCCAATAGTTTTTTTCCAATAAAACATATCATTTTAAATAACTTATTATTTAACGAAATTAGCGCCGGAAATTAAATGATTTAAATCAAATTCGCTCACTTTAGTGCGTTAAATTAATAACGCTTGAAATCCGCATAAACAGCGTATAGAATAAGATTTATATTTTATAAAAGATATATCTTCAGGAGGAATTCAAATTGGCGGTACACGTAGTAAAAGAAGCACAAAGATGTTTACAATGCAAAAATCCAAGATGCAAACAGGGATGTCCCGTTTCGACAGAGATCCCGGAAATGATAAAACTTTTCCTTGAAGGAAAAAGCAAAGAAGCCGGCAGAGAGCTTTTTAAGAATAATCCTTTAAGCGTAGTATGTTCGCTTGTATGCGATCACGATGCCCAGTGCGAAGGTAATTGTGTCCAGGGAATAAAGGGCAGCCCGATCCACTGGTCAAGTATAGAAAACTATATCTCGGATGCCTATCTTGATCGTTTTGCAGCTGAGGAAATAGAGAAAAACCATATTAAAACTGCGATAATCGGAAGCGGACCGGCAGGTCTTACCATCGCAATAATCCTTGCTCTCAGGGGCTATGATGTAACAATATTTGAGAGCCGCGATAAGATCGGCGGAGTTTTAAGATATGGAATCCCTGAATTCCGTCTTCCCAAAACTATACTTGACAGATATATGAAAAAGCTGGATATGCTCGGCGTTAAAGTAAGACCGAATACAACTATCGGCGGATCTATAAATGTCGATACTCTTTTCAGAGACGGTTATAAATCAGTATTTATCGGCACAGGTGTCTGGAGACCTCATGCGCTCGGACTTAAGGGAGAAAGCCTTGGAAACGTCCACTATGCCATAAATTATCTTGTAAATCCTGATGTTTATAACCTCGGAGAAACAGTTGCGATAATCGGTGCCGGAAATGCCGCAATGGATGTTGCAAGAACAGTTGTAAGACATGGTGCAAAAAATGTAACCGTCTATGTCAGAAGAAATAAATGTGCAGCAAGTGAGCGCGAAGTTGAGTACGCGATCGCAGATGGTGTTGAATTCAGATATGGCATGCGTATAGAAGAGATCACAGAGGAAGGTCCTGTATTCCGCCATATGGAATTTGACGAAGAAAACAAACCCATTCCTACGGATGATACAGAGCTCTGTAAGGCAGATTCGACTATTATAGCAGTCGGACAGGGTCCTAAGGACAAAATCGTTAATACAACAAAAGGCATTGAAACCAACGAAAAGGGTCTCGTAAATATCAATGAAGAAGGCGAGACCACAAGGGAAGGCGTCTTTGCAGCCGGAGACGTTACCCGCGGTGCACGCACAGTTGTCGAAGCAGTGAAATATTCAAAAGAAGTCGCAGATGCGATGGATGCCTATATGCAGGGACTCGATAAGGCATGAGTCACTCCGCCAGGCAGTTCAAGCTGTTCTACTCATTCATGGAATTTAATTCCGTGAACGGGTATAACAGCTTAAAATTTCATTTTTCATAAGTATGCTTAAAATTTCATACATAGTTAATAATTCCCTCCTAACTGCCGATTAATAATATGTAAAAATGACATGCATAAAGGTCATAGCCTTTCGGAATTGAAGGGCATTTAGACCATAAATAGAGGGGATTCGCCCCTAATGAACATTGTAAAGTAAATACTATCCACAAAAGAAAGATGAAAGCGATGATTCTGTGATATATGACTTAAAAAAGGCGTACTTTAACACAGCACCTGTTTTGAGTGACTTTTTTGATCAATGTGGTAGAATATTATCAGTTGATCAACTAAACATCAGGCGGCTTGAGCGAATATATCTTTGATAGGGTTATCGGATTGAGCTTTGCCCCAGGCATCTAGATGCTGACACATCATGATGCAATAGAGGCGGCAGTACCACATCTTTGTAGATTGGTGCCTGCCGTTTTCTAATTGGTAGTCAATCTTTTCTCGCTTATTGCATCTTTCTGAAGAAGTACGCTTGTTGTATTCTAACTTCCATTCTTTTGAATCTCTTGCCGGAACAGTAAATATACGAGGATTTTCCTTTGTGGGAACATGGACTACAAGGCCATAGTCAGAGTCGGAACACTTATAATCACAGTGTATGCCGTCACAATGATAGCAGTTAGGGCATCTGAACTTGTATCGCATTCTTGCTTTTTCATAGCCATCACGGATCATTTTAAGTCCGGCTTGGCAAACAGGAATGCCATCTTTGCCAATTGTGTAGGTATCCCGGTACTTGAAATTCAGACCTCCTCTTTCATTGAGGTCGATGATTGCGGCAATGGAGTTTTCCTGACAGAACTTGTATATAGCCATAACATCATGTGCTGAATCAAGTAGAGCCTCTGTGACATTTGCTTCTTTGAGAAATGCTTTCATGGCATGGTAGGTATAGCATAGCCCAAAGGAATCGTGCATAGATGCTCTGTTAAGAAGAGGAAATACCGGGAGGTCATTTTCAGAATCCGCGGCTGTGAACATGTACATATCGTATCCGTAGTAGAACAAGTGCCTTGAAGAATCATAGCCACAGTCAGTATCTGGTTGGGAATACCAGCGATTGCAGGAACAGTTTCTGTCCTTGCAATTACAAAGCTTCCGGTATCTGTTTCTGGCTGAAGTTACTACTTCTGTACCATCACCTGAAAGGACGAGCTTATCCATGTCAATAAGCCCAAGATCAGATGAATGCCTAAGGAAGACATCATGGAATATCTGAAAGAGCCTTGCATAGGGAGTGTCAGTTGATAAAGGTGTAGATTTAAGCTGATTGATGAGTTCTTCCACTGAGATTTTTTCTACGGGAGCAGCTTTATCATCAGGGTTCTTAGGTTTTTCGACTTCTCTCTTCTTTAGAGGTTGTGCGTGATCTGATAAGTTGTCTTTATCGGACATCCAAAGACGGTCACAGAAGTCATAGAAGGTACCTACTCCGGGAGTATCATCGGGACGAAATCCACTAAGGATTGCAGCAAGATGGTTGGTTTTTAACTCTTCACTCCAGGTTGTGTAGTTAGTTTTCTGCATAACCAGAGATACCATCATGGAACGAATCATATCTGAGGGAAGTCTTGGGATTGGACCGAATATAGAATAGCGGTCCTGCATTATTACATCAATCTGGGTAAGGTCCATGGAATAAAATTTGCCAATCGTATTCCAGAGGGAAGGACCGAAACGAGTGAAAGCATCAGGATAGTATTGCTTGAGCAAAGATATCATCTTTGCCTGATAGGCGGCATGACCGCCAATGTTAATTGGTTTACACATAAACAAACACCTCCGATTAAGATTTTTCCGGCGCCGCACATGACGCACTTTCTTAATCAATAGGCCGCGAAGCGGCCGCAGATTTTGGAGGGTTTGTCAACCCCTAATCTTGAAATTTTTTGAGAATTTGGGGGGATTTGAAAAATGAGCATAAAGAAAAAGCCCTTGGAATCTGGGCTAAAGATTCCGAGAGCCTATGGTCTACTCGGGGGGGAGAACTATGCAGTATACACGTTATAACAGAAAATCCATATCATCGATCTTGGCATTCATGATCGCCTTTACAAGTATATTCCTTAATAATCTTTATACTGTGCCGGTCTATGCTGCTGACAGCAGTTCATCCACGCAGTCGGTCAATGCTACTGATTTTACCGTTACAGGTACCGAGGTGACATACGATGGAAATAGCCACCCCGTTACTGCAACCTGTAATATAAACGAAGTCAATAATGCCGGATTCATCATCAAATATGCAGAACTTATAAATAATGAAGTTTCCGACTATGATACAGAGGCTCCTACAGATGCCGGTACTTATAGTGTGCAGATAACAACAAACCCCATTGCCAACTACCCATCGGTAACTTTCAGCAGCTGGAGACTTACTATCAGTAGGAAAAATCTGTCCAGTCTTACCATAACAACAGACCAGTCCGAGTATACCTACACAGGCAGCGAGATCAAACCGATTGTGTCCGTTAACAGTGGTAATATAACCCTTACCGAGGGAACTGATTACGAACTTTCATACTCCAATAATATAAACGCAGGCACAGGAACCATTACCGTTAGCTCATTAAATGACAGTAATTATAAATTTAATGCACAATCAAAAACATTCACCATCTCCAAGGCGACTCCCACAATTACAAAGCCTGAAGCAATAAGGAATCTCACCTATACCGGAGAGTCACAGACACTTATAAAAGGCGGAACGACAACAGACGGTACTACCATGGTCTATTGCCTCAGTGAAACCGGAAGCTACAGCTCTGACCTGCCTACCGGTACGGAAGCAAAAACTTATACTATATACTACAAAGTAGAGGGAAATGATAACTACAACAATACTGACCCAGAAAGGATAATAGCAATCATATATCCTAAACAGTCAAAAGTCACCAGTCCGCCCACGGCAAATACCCTGACCTACTCAGGCAGTTCACAGGCTCTTATAACTGAAGGTACTGCAGAAAACGGCAGCATGGTTTACAGCCTCAAAGACGATAAAAATTATAGTTCTGACATTCCGGAAGCAACTGATGCAGGAACCTATACCATTTACTATAAGTCCAAAGGCAATGCAGGTTATAACGATTCATCACAGGCCACGGTCACAGCAACTATTAAGAAAGCCGATATAGACGTTAATAGCGTTACTCCACCTACAGCCAGCACCAATCTTGTCTACAACGGTTCCGGACAGGAACTCGTTGTTCCAGGTTCCGCAACGGGTGGAACCATGCAGTATAAAGGCGGATCAAATACCGATTTTAAAGACAGCATACCTAAAGGAACTGATGCCGGTAAATACACCATATATTACAAGGTTAAAGGAGACAATAATCATAACGATTATGAAAGTGCTTCGCCAATAACCGTAACCATCGAAAAAGCTGACCCTGTCGTGACAGCGCCCAGCGCAAATTCACTCACCTACAACGGCAAAAAGCAGAGGCTGATCCGGGATGGCTCAACCACAGGAGGCAGCCTCCTTTACAGCCTTGATGGTAACAGTTATTCCAGCAGCCTATCCCTTGTAGCAGATGCCGGAAACTATACTGTCTACTATAAAGTCGATGGAAATAAAAATTACAATAGTGTCGATGCAAAAAGCATATCAGTATCTATAAACAAAGCCACGCCTTCCTATACTGCACCTAAGGCAAACAAGCTAAGCTACACAGGAAAAGCACAGGCTCTCATTCAGGCAGGAAGCACAAAAGACGGAACCATGCTCTATTCACTCAGCCAAAATGAAGGCTACAGCGAAACGATTCCAACTGCTACAGAGGTAGGCAAATATAGTGTTTATTACATGGTTCAGGGTGACAGCAACCATTTTGACAGCAGTATTGCTTCCCTGACAGTTAACATAACAAAAGGGAAACCGGAATTTGACATTCTGCCCGAGGCTATAAGCGGGCTTGTCTATAATGGCAGTTCACAGGCTCTTATAAGCCCCGGCTCTGCCAAAAACTGTACTGTTACCTACAGTTTTGATAAAAATTCCGGGTATACGGCTAATATCCCTGAAGCAACCGAAGCCGGAACCTACAACGTCTACTGCAAGGCCACCGGAAGCGGAAATTATGGTTCATCTGATGTGATAACCATAAAAGCCGTTATCTCCAAAGCTGACCCTGCAATAACCGCCCTGCCAAAAGCATTAACAGGTCTGGTGTACAACGGTTCAGCCCAGAAGCTTATAACGGCCGGCAGCGTTCAGAATGCTGTTTTTAATTATTCACTTGAAGCTTCAGGCAGCTACGACAGTGCTATACCCACTGCCGTAAATGCCGGAGATTATACCGTCTACTATAAGGCCATAGGTCAGAGCAACTACAATGACAGCTCGGTAAGTTCTGTAAACGTGACAGTTTCAAAAGCCAGTCCGAAACTGTCCGTATCTATTGACTCATGGGCTGCCGGAGAAAACCCGGCTTCCCCCGTAGTAAGCGGAAACACAGGAAACGGAGCAGTAAAGTTTTATTATAAAACAAAGGATGCCGATGACAGCGAATACAGCAGCAAAAAGCCATCGGCGCGCGGCGAATATTGTGTCAGGGCTGTTGTCGAGGAGACCGGTAACTATCTTTCAGCTTACGCAGTTGCAGAATTCAGCATTAGAGAAGCCTCCGATCCGGATAAGATAAAGGAAACCATTTATCAGGATCCCGACAAAATGGACATGACAAAATACCGTGACGGTACTGTGAAAGCTGTTCTTAGGGATTCAGAAGGAAATCCCGTGGAAGATGCTGCGATAAGTCTGATCCAGGGTGATAATACCGTATTCTCAGGGAGCAGTGATGAAAACGGCAGCATGATCTTTTGCGACCCGGATTCCGGCTATTATAATCTTGTTTACGAAAAAGACGGTATAACAACCACCATGCTTGTATATCTGGAGGATTATGACAGCCTCGGAGACATCAGTCTTCCCTCCGGCATTAACAGCTCCTGCACGCTTGATGTCAATGAAAATACCGGCTCAGATATACTTGTCGGTGGTCTGGAGCTCCTTGCGGGAAATGCGGATTCCGGCTCCACCATAAACATGACTGTAAAAAAATCAACGGACGATTCGGCAAACAAAGAGCTAATCGAGGAAATCGGCAGAAGCTATGAGCTTGCCTCAGGCGGAACAGATTTCATCGACTTCTCCATCAGCAGTGAATATAACGGGGAGGTCAGCAGCATCAGCGAAACTTCCAGTGTCCTTGAGCTCATCATTCCATATGATAACAGCAAGCGGGAAAATTATTCCGTGTTCAGGAGGCATGAAGACAGTGGTGGCACAGATTTTCAGGCTTTTACTAAATTAGACTCATATCCGTCCAGTCCTGCAGACGGGAGCTTTTATGATGACAGCAGCAATGGACGCCTACATGTATTTAGTGATAAATACTCGATCTATGCATTTAATTTTGCAGCCATAAGTTCGGGATCAAATGATGAAAGCGAAGAAAACAGCAACAACAGCAGTGACGACAACAGCAGCTCTTCATCATCCAGCAGCAGCGTGAATAAAATTGTATCAGCTGAGCTCGGAAACGGATATATCCTCAATTATCCGGCAAGCGTATCCTATATAGGAATGAACCAGAGGAAACGCATAACTGCCATGCTAAGCGTGAGTTATAACAAAACTGCTTCAGCCCTGACGGAATCTGACGCAACCCAGAAAAAAGTAACCTATGCCGAAAGCTCTAAAAAATCCGGTTCCACGACCATAAAAAAAATCCGCCTGAAAAAAGGGAAAAATGTAGGAACGGCAACGATCACAAAGATTACTTTCAGTGACGGTACTAAACTCAAAAATCTTTCAATACCGATAGAAATTGTTAAATATACCGTCCGCACAAATGATATCGTGTCCTCTGTAGTTTCCGGCAAAAAAGTTAAAGTCTCCATCCCCGAGGGCAAAACCGTAAAAGCAAAGAAAAACGAAGTAACTATCGACGAAACCGCCAAAACAATCACCTTCACCGGAAAAAACCTGACCGGCACATGCAAGTACAACTGATCTTAAAGAGTTTATATTTCTGTTCACATGCAATGTCATTTACTTAAGACATTTGAAAAAAACTTTTTGCCGCATAAATCATCTTTTAAATGCGGTCAAAAAGTTTTTTTCAAAGCTTAAGTAAATGACACTGGTTCACACACCTGCGGCGTACTCCAGTACCCCAAAGCACTTTTTGTATTAATTTTTGTTACACATGGTTTTGATCCAATGTGTTAATATTAAGAGCAGAAGGGTGAGACATAAGGGGAGAATGCTATGAATGAGGAGAGGAAAACGTTGATCCGCTTTGAGAATGTAGGAAAAACCTACACAAGTGGATCAATAACATATGAAGCACTTCATGATATAAATCTTGAAATAAACGAAGGAGAACTCGTTGTACTTCTGGGACCAAGCGGTGCGGGTAAGAGTACGTTACTGAATCTTGTCGGCGGACTGGATGGAGCCAGCAAGGGAAAGATATATTTTGGCGACGAGGAAATAACCTCCTTTGATGAAAAAAGATTATCTAAATTCCGCGCATCTGCTGTTGGAATAGTTTTTCAATTCTACAATCTTATACCCACACTTACAGCACTTGAAAATGTTTCTCTGATGGAAGAATTGGGGATAAAAATAATGGATCCGCTCGAAGCACTCGATCTTGTCGGTCTTGCTGACAAAAAGAATAATTTTCCATCGCAAATGTCCGGAGGTCAGCAGCAGAGAGTATCGATTGCAAGAGCGATCGCAAAGAAACCACGGCTTCTTTTATGTGATGAACCTACAGGAGCACTCGATACAAACACAGGAAGAGAAGTCCTGAAACTTTTGCAGGAACAGAGCAGCATTTATAAAAGAACGGTTGTTATGGTCACACATAATGCACTTTTTCAGGAAATAGCCGATAAAGTGGTATTTGTTAAAAATGGAACCATCGTAGATATTAAATTGAATGATAATCCCCAAAAAGCAGAGGAGTTGAACTGGTAAAGTGACTAAGATTCTTAGGAGAAAAATGCTGCGAGATCTGAAAAGCAATGCCGTTCAATTTCTCGCAATATTTATAATGTGCTTTTTCGCAATGTTTATTTTCGAGGGTTTTGATTCGGTTGCGGAAGGCAATGGGAAATCTTTTGATAAATATTTTCATGATACAAATTATGCAGATATGATCCTACGGAGCGAAGGTTTTACCGAGGATGATCTGATCACGGTCAAGAGACAGACCGGAGTAAAAGAAGCAGAATTTCGAACTGCGATAAACGGCAGGATCAAGATTTCTGAAGGTTCAAAGATAGTTGAGAAAAAAATCGAATTTAATTATCTGGATCAGAATGAGATTTCAAAAATGCTGCTTTCAGAGGGACAAAGATATGAAGAAGGTTCCAATGGTATCTGGATAGACTATGATTTTGCAAAGACCGAGAAAATCCAGATAGGTGACCGTCTTGAACTTGTATGCGATGGGATTGATTTCAGCGAAACGGTTCGGGGAATTATTTATGCTCCCGACCATGCTTCATTTGTGATAGATGAAACCTATGATTATCCTGAACGTGGAGCTTATGCTTATGCCTTTTTATCATCATCTGAATATCCCGGAAAAAAGCTGACTTTTGATACGATATATGTGGATATGACAGATGTTGAAAATCAGCTGTTTTTGACGGAAGATGATAAGAAAATCCTGGAAAAGACCAAAGCCGGCTTCATGACCGTCATTTCAAAAGATTCCCTTGTTGTAACCTGCAAAGATAAGGATGCGGGATATTATGATGTTCATAGTGATATAGAGTCCGAAATGGTACTTGAGACTTTTTTCCCGGCTTTCTTTATCCTTATTGCAGTTCTCGGGATCATGACCACCATGACCAGACTTACCATGAAGCAGCGGACCGTGATCGGAACCTTAAAGGCATTGGGATTTTCAAATATGAATATCATCCTGCATTACATGTCATATTCAGTCGTAATATCCCTTGTTGCCGGAATCAGTGGGGCATTTGCCGGCTGGAACATTCTGGGAAATCTCGTAAAGAATTATATGGATGAATTCTACATTAACCCATATGCAAAGCTTGAAATATCATCAAAGATCATTATTACGATACTGTCGATCACTTTTATTTCAGCTGCTGTGAACTATCTGTCGTGTCGAAAGCTGTTATCACAAAGGGCTTCCGAAATCCTGGCCCCTGAGCCTCCCGTGTCAACAGGTGCTGGATTTTTTGAAAGGACATTCATATGGAAATACCTGGATTTCGTAAGTCGCTGGAATATCCGCGATATAAACCGTAACAGGGGAAGAACTATTGCCGGAATCTTTGGAATTATACTCACAAGCTGCCTAATGTTTGTGTCTTTCGGTGCAGATGAACTAAACCGCTATACCGAAAGTTGGGAATACAGTAAATTAACCCCTGCCGATTATACGATAAACTTTTCGTCGGGTGTCGGGTATGCGCAGGTTTATGATTATGCAAAACAGTTTTCAGGGCAGATGGTTGAAGAAGCAGAGGTATACCTATATACGGACAATGATAGCGAAAGTATAAAAAGCTTTAACATTACTGTACCAGACCAGGGTAATCTTTACAGATTTCAGGACGGGAATGGCGAATATATCAGTCTTCCATATGATGGCATTGCAATGAGCAACAAGGCAGCAGAAGACCTTGAATTATCTGTAGGTGATTTTGTCAGATTCAGGTTTCCGGGTGAAAAAAATATATATCGAGGCAGAATAAGAACAATATATAAGAGTCCGGGAACTCAGGGCATTGCAATGAGGCGAAATATATTCGAGTCGCTTAAGTGTGAATTCAAGCCAAATATTGTTTATACTAATATGACAGTTCCCCTGTCTTTTCAGAATGAGCGGGATGAAATAGCAAGCGTTACATCAAAAGAGCGACTTATAAAGGCACTTCTCCACAAATCGGCAGGTACGAGTGACGAAGTTCTTTATACTATGGTTGTTTCTATCATTGTTGGTATTGTCGTGATGTATAACCTCGGAGTACTTTCTTTTATTGAAAAGCAGCGCGAGATCGCAACTCTAAAGGTATTAGGTTTTCCGGTGGGGAAAATACGCTGGATCTTTCAACAGCAGAATATCCTGATAACAGGAGTGGGGACGGTACTTGGGCTGCTGCTCGGTCCAACAGGACTTAAAATGTTAATGTCAAATCTGGACGTTGACAGTGATTATATCTACAAGGTAAGTGTTTTCCCTTATCTTTGGTCTTTTTTATTGTCTTTTATATTATCGGTTATTGTAAATAATATTCTTTCATCCAGGATCAAGACTATAGATATGGTTGAAGCATTGAAGGGAACGGAATGATCATGAAAAAATATCTAAAATACATCGTTATTACTCTGATTGTTATTGCACTGGTCGCAGGTGGACTTTTCTATTTCTTTATGCCGAAGTCTGTAAATGTTGTTACGCCGGCAAAAGGTAATGTGTCACCGTATATAAATGTCAGCGGGAAAATCGAAGGCAGCAAAAAAATCACGGTTTATTCAAATGTCAGCGGAATTATTGATGAGCGATTTATAGAAGAAGGAATACGGGTAAAGAAAGGTGACAGGCTATTCAGCTTTATTAATGAGATTCAGGAAACGGAGCTTGATCAGGCTCAAACGAATCAGGAATATGCTGATAAGATCCTGGGCAGTGTAAATACGGATAGGGCTCAGATAAAAAATAAACTGGCACAGGTAAACCTTGAAATCGAGAATTGCGAAAAGACCTATGCCTTTCTTGAAGCAAAAATGCTTGCCATGAAAGATGAGAATTACAAAAAGGATTATAATCTTGGAAAAAGAATGGAGACTGCTGATGAGGATGAAGCCGGAGCACTTCTTTCCCAGACAGGCATGAATCCTGACACTTACAAAAAATATATCGTTCTTCAAAATAATCTTGAAACTGTGTCAAGATTATGGAATGATGCAAAAGCAAAAAAGGAAATACTGGAGGCACAGCTTTCTGCAAATAAAAATTCTCTCACTGAAGAACAGCAGCTGGAGCAGGTAAAGAAAGAAGTCAATAAAGCTGAAAACGAAATCCAGAAGCTTAATTCCGGAAGTGTCGCACCGGCAGATGGAATCATCACAGGATGTCTGGTAGATAGCGGAGCCTTTGTAGAGAAGGGAACGGCACTTCTCGAGATGCAGTCTGTGGATGCTTATAGGGTTAAACTCATGGTTTCCAAATATGATATTTCTTCTGTTGAAATAGGACAGAAGGCTTCAATCAGAATTGGAAGTGATAAGTACGAAGGTGAGGTTGTCCTCATTAAACAGTCGGCAGAAGAAGATGCTGTGGGTAAATCCAGAGTTGCCATAGAAGTTTCGATCGACACTGATGATGAGCTGATAGTAGGTCTTGATGCAGATGTAACAATAGAATTAGCTAATGCCGAAAACGTAACTGTAGTATCTAATGACCTGATCTACACAGATGACAATGGTTCATATCTTTACATCGTAGAGGATGGAGAAGTGGCAAAACGATATATCGAAACAGGAATAAAGGATGACAGCTCCACGGAAGTTTTAGACGTAGATGAAAATCTTCACATCATAACCGACCCCGATGCAGCCGACTATCTTGGGGAAAGTGTTGCCGAAGAATTATAAAAAAGTTCACTGGTATTTAAGCAGATATTATTGTATGATAAAAAGGTTAGCTCCTTATTAATGATTTATAAGCCTTTATTTCTTACAAGGTTTTGCTTATATATGAGGTACTTTGTTTTGCTTAAAAATTTTAAAAAAACACTATTTGTTATTACAGCCGTTTTTATCGCTGCATGCGAATTAGTATCTGCGCCTTTCAGTGCATTAGCCGAAGAGCTTACACGTGATGACATAAATGCTGCCAGAATGGCAATGAGCGCATCCTCGGATGCCATCCCCGGATGGCCGGCTTCTCCGGCTATAGCAGCTGAAAGCGCTGTACTTATGGACGCGGATACCGGAGTCATCCTATACTCCAAAAACGCCGATGTCGTTCACTATCCTGCCAGTACCACAAAAGTCATGACATGCCTTTTAGCCGCTGAAAATTGTTCTCTGGATGAAATAGTCACCTTTTCCCATGAAGCGGTCTATGGTATCGACAGAGGCTCTTCAAATGTAGGTATCGATGAGGGACAGGCAATGACCATGGAAGAGGCACTTTACTGTGTTATGCTGGCTTCAGCAAATGAAGTTGCCTCAGCTGTAGCCGAGCACGTCGGAGGCTCGATCGAAAATTTTGCAAAAATGATGAATGAGAGGGCTGCAGAACTCGGATGCACAAATACACATTTTGTAAATGCAAACGGACTTCCGAATGAAGAGCATTGGACAACAGCTCATGATCTTGCACTTATAACAAGAGCATTCAATAATAATGAAACATTACGACGAATAGCCGGAACAAATTACTACAAAATGGAGGCTTCGGTTTCCCAGCCCGATGCCTTTGATCTGGCTAACCATCATAAAATGTATCCCGGCAACAGTTATGCTTACGAATATGTTACCTGGGGAAAGACAGGGTACACTAACGTAGCTCGTGAAACTCTCGTTACCTGTGCTGAAAAAAACGGTATGAACCTTGTCTGCACCATTATGAAAGATGAGCCTCCCTACCAGTATACGGATACAAGAGAGCTCTTTGAATACGGATTTAATAATTTCCAGAAACTCTATGTAGATGATAATGAAACTGCCTTTGATCTGGACTCATCGGATTTCTTTGACACTGAAAGTTCTATATTCGGAAGTACAAAATCTCTCCTGGAACTGGATTCCTCCGGATACTGTATAGTTCCAAATACTGTTAATTTCGATGATCTGGAATACAGCATAAGCTATGATACTGATAATGCTGATGACATCGCCGATATCAATTACAGCTACGAAGGTGTGTATGTAGGCGGTACATCCCTCAAAATGACAGATCCCGAAACCAGTGATTTTAGTTTCGGAACAGCTTCTGTTTCAGGCAATGTAGAACCTGTATCGCACATAAAAGAAGAAGACGAAAAAGAACGGAATATTATTTATGTAAACATAAAAATGCTATTTATAATAATCGCTGTTACAGTAGTTCTTCTCATACTGATTTTGATATTCTGGCTTTTATTCAGGAAAAACAGCTATTCCAATAAACGCAGGAGAAATATATTAAAGCGTAACCGTCGCTACGGTTCGGAATTTGATGATTTTGATTTCAAATAAATGCTATTAAAAATGCACGAGGCAATCAGATTACCTCGTGCATTTTCTTATTTAAATCGTATTCTGTATTTATAAATCGGATTTCCCTTAGCAGAGAACTTTTCCTCATACTCCGTCATAATATTTTCTTTCATCTCTTCTGCATCAGAATGCAGATCTCGCGACATATATAAAAGTTCACAACCTGCAGGTTCTATCTCTTCTAAAGCAAAATCGAAAAGATCTTTATTATCTGTCTTAAATTCTATTGTGCCCTCTTTAGCCAGTATGCCTGAAAAAATCTTCAAAAATTCTTTTGATTCCAGCCTCCGCTTTGCATGCCTTGCCTTTGGCCACGGATCAGAAAAATTCAGATATATTTTTGAAACCTCTCCGGCAGCAAAATAGTCTCCTATTTCAGCCGCATCCATTCTGATGAACCTTAAATTCCGGGGCTCATTCTCCATCTCATCCAGTTTTTTCAGTGCCTTGATCATGACACTTTCATATCGTTCAACACCGACAAAATTTATATCCGGATATTTGACCGCCATATCAGTTATGAATCTTCCCTTTCCCATTCCAACCTCTACTGCTATGGGATTATCATTTCCGAATATCCTGTTCCATCCCTGCTTTGTTTCTGCGCTGTCCTGTACACATCTTCTATCCTGAGCCACAGCCTCTCTGGCTCCCGGAATATTTCTAAGTCTCATTTTCTTCTTACTGCTTCACTTTCTTTTTGATTTTCTTCTATTTCTGCCTCTGACCTTCTGCTCCATAGCTGCCAGCTTTGCCGCCTGCGTCTTGGATTTCTTCTCGCGTTTCTTTAAGACTTCTATATCTTCCTTAACAGCAGTCCTTACTGTTTTTACCAGATAAATATTACCGTTTTCGCATTTTTTAATCCGTAATTTAGAACGCATCAGCCCATGTTCTTCACATTTTCCCACGCAATAATAATGCTTATTGTTAAGCGTAAACCACGGAACTGCTTTCTTTAAGACCTTTCCGCAAATATAGCATCTGAGCAATATGGTCTCCGGTTCTTTCTGCGCCTCCTGCTTAGACGCAAATTCTCTGGAAATATACTTTGAATATGTCTTAAACCTGGCATGAACCTCTGATGCGGCATCCTTTGGTCTGTGGAAGACATCTATCGAATAATAGTCCTCAACGTCCGGTCTGGCCATTTTTTTCAGTATCATCGCTGTATAATAGGCATCGCTGTCTGCCCTGTGAAACATGTCATTTTTTTCAATATGCATGAAATCTACAGCGGTTTCCAAACCCCTGCGGCTCTTTCCATCAGAATAGACTATGCTGAACAATTTCTGAACATCCAGATAATTTATCGGTCCGTCCGAAAGAGGATCAATACCATAATAACGCATATTTATCTGCAATTCCGTAAGATCAGAATTCCCCCAGGTACAGAATATATAATCATCGCCGCACCATTTTAAGAATCGCTTTACCACATGCGGGAAAATTTCCGCATCATCAAGTTCCTCCATTTCCATGTGAATTACCTGCTTGGTCATGAAGTTCATTTTTTTATATACCTGCGGACGAATATATTCGTTAAAGGTATCAACTATATTTTTGTTTTCATCAAGTTTGACTGCGCCTATTTCTAAAATCTCAAAAGGAATATTCGGGTTTTCCGTAAGTGCTGAACCCTGGTTCCACTCGAGATCAAATACAATATAATTCTTCATATGATTAAGTATATCTTAAAACCTGTCTTATAACAACAAAAAAACTGTGGAAACAGTTTCCCGTTTCCACAGCTTTATCTGCGTCATGCGTCTGTATCGGCAATTTCTATACGCTCTATGCGTCTCAGAACTCCAATATCTTCAAGCTGGCGTACCATGCGATAAACAGTTGCCACTCCGATAGTATCGTCTTCACTTGCCACCTGGCAATACAGATCCTTGCAGGTAGTATAATCATTTTTCAAAATGATATCAACTATCAGTCTTCTCTGTCTTGTAACACGACATCCGCTTTTCCTCAGACGATCAAGCACTTCAGAGCTTTTCATAGGCTCTCCTCCGTGTCTTTCTGCTTACGCAACAGACCTCTTTGCCTGAAGTTCAGAATTCTTATAAGGATCAGGTCTGAACATTCCAAAGAGAAGTGCTGCCAGAATGATAAATCCGATTACAGTTCCAACTGAGAATGTTCCATAAACTACAAGGCATCCGATCTGATATACCATGAATGATACAAGGTATGCAAAGAGATTCTGGAATACGATCATAAATGTTGACCATGCCTTTGAGTTCATTTCCTTCATACCCGTTGTGATCGCTGCAAGACAAGGTGAATCAAGCAGGTTGAAAAGAAGGAATGAAAATGAGCTTACAGCTATGGTAGCTGCCGGGAAGAAAGCCTGAACCCCGCTCCAGAGCTGAGCCTCTTCTTCTGCCTCCTCACCAAGACCTGCAAGAATAGACATCGTTGAAACGATCGACTCCTTTGCGATAAATCCTGAAAGCGAAGAAGCAACTGCCTGCCATGTTCCAAATCCGAGAGGAATAAAGAGCGGAGCAAGCACACCACCGATAGCTGCGATAAGCGAATTATTTGCATCCTCTACAAGACCAAATGCACCGCCTTCAAATCCATAAGATGAAATGAACCACATTACGATGCAGGCAAGGAAAAGAACTGTTCCTGCTTTCTTAATGAATGCCCATGCTCTCTCCCATACATGCATAAGAACTGTCTTAGCTGCAGGAATATGATATGCAGGAAGCTCCATAACAAAAGGTGCTGCCTGACCATGGAAATACTTGGTCTTCTTTAAGATGATAGCAACGATAAGAACTGCTGCAATACCGATGAAATACATTAATGTTGCAAGATACCATGAACCGCCGAAGATAACACCTTCGATAAGTGCAATAACAGGAAGCTTAGCTCCGCAAGGGATGTAAGTTGCTGTCATGATAGTAAGACGACGGTCATTGTCATTCTCGATAGTTCTTGATGCCTGGATTCCGGGAACACCACATCCTGCTCCGATGATGAGCGGTATAAAGCTCTTTCCTGAAAGGCCAAAATGACGGAAAACTCTATCCATAACGAAAGCGATACGAACCATGTATCCAACGTCCTCAAGAATTGAGAGGCAGAGGAAAAGCATTACCATCTGAGGAAGGAAGCCAAGAACGGAACCTACACCACCGATAATACCGTTTACAATTACATCGATAAGAATATCGCTTGCACCTGCTGATACAAGTGCGCCCTCTACTGCAGGAGGAATGATCTCACCAAAGAGTACATCATTTACCCAGTCAGTACCCATTGTACCGATACCGCTTCCTACTGAGAACCAATATACAAATCCCATGATAACAAGGAAGATCGGAATACCAAGGACTCTGTTTGTAACTATTCTGTCGATGGCATCAGAAGTTGAAACCTTATTCTTAGGCTTCTTGATGCAGCTTGCAACAACCTTAACGATATAATCATATCTCTCGTTTGTGATAACACTTTCAGTTGTATCATCATTTGCTGTCTCAAGTCTCTTTACAACTTCTTTAATTTTGCTGTCTGCATCTGCAGGAATACTTGTACTCTCAAGAACCTTGCTGTCCTGCTCGATAAACTTGATAGCATACCATCTTCTCTGAGCCTCACCTGCAATACTCTGAGGAAGAGCTGCATCAACCTCAGCTATAGCCTGCTCAGTCTCCTCTGAGAATTTCTTCTCAGGTATATATGTCTTGTGTGCCGCTGCAAGCTTCTTTGCTGCTTCAACAACCTTATCAAGACCGTCTTCCTTAAGAGCTGAAGTCTCAACTACCTCACATCCAAGCTCTGCGGAAAGTTTCTTAACATCAATGCTGTCGCCTCTCTTTTTGATGATATCCATCATGTTGAGGGCTATAACTACAGGTATACCGATCTCAAGAACCTGAGTTGTAAGATATAAATTACGCTCAATGTTTGTTGCATCAACGAGGTTGATTATTGCCTCCGGCTTATCCTTTAAGAGATAGTCACGGCTTACAACTTCCTCAAGTGTGTAAGGTGAAAGTGAATAAATACCCGGAAGGTCAGTGATGATAACATCCTTATCACCCTTAAGATGTCCTTCCTTCTTCTCTACAGTTACACCCGGCCAGTTTCCGACATACTGGCTTGCTCCGGTAAGAGCATTGAACATGGTAGTTTTACCACAGTTCGGATTACCTATTAATGCAATTCTTACTGCCATTTTATCCTCCGTTTTAATCAAAGTTGTTAGATTTAGCTAACTTAAAGTCTTTAAAATTACTGTATTTCGATTATCTCCGCGTCGTCTTTTCTGAGTGTGAGCTCATATCCGCGGACGGTAACTTCTACAGGATCTCCTAAAGGAGCTACCTTTCTGACATAGACTTCACAATTTTTTGTGATTCCCATATCCATGATACGTCTTTTTAACGCACCGTCGCCCTTAATGTTAACAACCTTGACGGTCTCACCGACCTTGGCCTCTCGCATTGTACGCAATTCAACATCCTCCTTCTTCAGACCATAATTTTTTTTGCTAAATCGGCATCAAGAGCTACTCTTGAATCCCTAACATTTACTATAAGGTTTTCCGAAATTTTTGATACGACCGTTACTTTAGCTCCTTCTGTAAAGCCAAGATTGTTGAGGAAACGTTTTGTATCGTCAAGCCCTCCAACCTTCTGTACAGTGAACTCTTCTCCCGGATTAACCATTGTTAAAGGCATCATGTGTAACCTCCTAGCGCTGACTTGCAAGCGTCTGAATTTCATTTGTCACAGCATCATTGATAATCATTATCATTTTAGTGCTTAATTATTATGCACTTTATGATAATAATTGTCAATATAATTATTTAAATAAATGCAATTAATTGGTTAGGAATAGGTAACTTTGCACTCCTTAAGTTATTATAAATACTATGTTTTTTTCGTTAAATCGTTTCACCATTGTTGTTTATAGCAAACAAAATAAGCTTAAAATCGGTCATTGATTTGTTATATTTAAATAAATCCACAATATGAACAATTCATATTGTGAATTTCGCACAAATTTTATCATTTGCGTAAACAGGCGTACTAACGTCAATTAAAAATCGCTTAAATAGCTTCTTTATCGGATTTTCGAATTTTATATACTAAATCGCATTGTAACATGTCCGAACTTTATAATATCACCGTCAGTTATCTCTGCATTCTCATCCGGCTGTAAACGCCTTTCATTCAGACATGTTCCGTTAGTCGAATTCAGATCATTTATAAAATACCTGTTTCCTGTCTTTCTTATGCACGCATGTATCCGACTCACACCGGAATCATTAATTACCCCGTTTGCCTTTCCTTTCATCTTTCCTATTAGAAATGCTTCTTCACCTATATTGAATATAAGCTCTTCCCCCTTTAATCTCCCCTTAAGAGATGCCTTTTTGCCTGATCCCCTGTTATAATCCGTCAAAAGAACAGTTTCTTCTTCATCATCTTCTTCATATGTTTTTATATAGCTTTTATCTTCTTCATTCTGCAGACCAGATCTATCAGGTTCATCTTCCCCAAAGCTTTCATATTCATCATTTTCATATACGCAGTATCTTGCTTTTTCTATTTCTTCATCCAGATAATCCATTTCATAAAAATCCTCATCCGTATGATCATCTCTGTAAAAATTATCTGCTTCTGTCAGATCTGTATGAAGCGATCCGCTTTTCTTATCTGTATCCGTTTTCTTCTTAAAGAAATGTATGACCCCTATAATTGCCGCTGCAAAAACTACGGCTATTATTGCCCCCGCCGCCAGATAATCATCTCCGCTAAGCCCTATATAAAAAAGCAGCTGAGGATTCATAAGCACCATGATATAAAGTCCGACTGCCATCAGCGATAAAAGAACACATATAGCTATGCCTGTGAAAAGATTTCTTTGTCTATTTGGATCATCTGTCTTTTTAGCAGATTTTTTATTATTGTATTCCTCTCTGGGGATTTCCGGTATTTTCATTTCATGCCGCATGACTTTCTTTCTTTTTACCGCCTTTGCGGATTTTTTGGACTTCATTTCCTTTTTGGTAAGAGCTGCCGGCGAAATCCCGCCTTCTGCAGCTATATTGAAATAATCACTGCTGAGCTCTATCGCATCAGAATCATTTTCATCAACCGTATCCACCAGAAACTCCGCCAGCTTTTCAGCTCCCGAATTATCATCATTGTACGGAAGACAAATAAAGATCCATTCTTTCGCTGATTCGTCATAGAAAATATATTCCGGATCCAATAATATCTCTTCTGCTTTTAAGAGATAATTATCAAGTCTTGCGATCAGTCCGGATAAAGATCTCAATAAATGATCCACATCCGAAAAATCCATCTTTCTTCCCTTAAAAAGCTCTTTTAGATTCTTATAATTTTTAAGATCTATCCTGTAAAAAGCCTCTCCGTTAAGGAAGCTCAGCTGCAGTCTTGCTGCACCTTCAATACTGTTCTTCAAGAGCATTTTTTCCTGAAGCAATGCCCTCTCAAAATTTTCTTTTCTTATGATCATTGTCGAACGACGATTTTCATTTCTTATCTCAATCTCCATGGCCGCCTCCCAGACCCGCTATGTTTTTTATCATCCTTGTATCCCGGATCACCTGTCCGGGATTTAATCTCTCTGCAACTCCGGTGACTTCAATATGCTTTCCCTTATTTCTGAGCTCCCTGGCCCATATAAGACCCGATGGGATCCTGAAATCTCCGCTGCATTTCACTTTTATTTCTTTCTGTGTTATGTCAACCTCTATCTTGATATTTTTTGTCACAAAAAGCCTTTTATCCAAAAGATCCTTTGCTTCATTTTTTACTTTTCCCTCAATATCTGCACCTTTATAGCTTATGGCGCTTCCCCTGAGAGCAGCCTCATACGCCGCGCTGTCCAAAACTGCTCTGTCATGCACAAGGAAAGCAGTATATATGATCAAAACGATCACCGAAAAAATTATAGGAAAAAGCAGTGCCAGTTCCACAGTAAAATAGGCATTATAGCTTTTTTTAGATATTGATTTCATAATGCCCCCATGACAAATATTTCATATATTGCCGGGATCAGGATAAAGGGAAGCATAGGTATCCGACTTGTCCTGTCAGCTTTTCTAAGGATCAGTGCTCCGGCAGAAAAACAGGCTGATAAAAAGAAAGCTGCTGTCAGAAGAAATAAATTTCCCCAGAATCCAAGATATACACCTGTTACGCAAAAGACAATCCCGTCTCCAATGCCGATCTTTTCTCTTGTCAAAAATGAAATTCCTATAAGCGCAAAGCCTATTGTCATAGCAAAAATGGCATCATACAGGCTGATATTCAGATTAAAAGAATCCAATAAAATACCTGCAATAAAAAATATTACTGACAACTTCAGGTATATTTTCTTTTCTTTCAAATCTGTCACTGTCGAAAGCAGTAAAAATATGATCAATATTATTCCTGAAAGCATTTTTATCTCCCACAATCCGAGCATGCCGGCAGATCCGTTTCTGAAAGCAGCTGCTCATGTATAGTTCTTTTTAATCCCGGACAGGTCGCCGAGCTGTGATAGCGATCACCATCAGTTGTTATAAAATAAATCCCTGCTTCGCGCGATCCACAGTATTCACACTTGTAGTATTTAGCACCATATTCATTTCTTTTAGATCCAATATCCGACTTCTTTACATTTTCTATGCTGAGCTTCAAATGTCTGCAGTTTCGATTTCTATGATAAACAGTTCCGTAATCTGTTACATATACAATCTCTTCGTCTTCTTCGTCATCATCTGAAGAAGATGCATGTGTATTATCATATCCTGTGAAAGCTCTCACCCTTGCACGGTCAATTATCTTTATGCTTTTCAGCTCATCCGGGATAAAAGGTATATCTGTCTCCCAAACTGCAGCAAGATCGATCATTTCATTCTTCAAAACATCTGAATGAATAAAGCTTATCCCACCGCTTCCTTTCCTTACAGGAGACGAATTTATATAATCTCCGCCGAGGCGTTCCAAAACTACCGCTTTGGCACCCGCAGCGCCCATTATCTTTGAGCCCGCTGCCCCTCCGATCGAACTTCTTCCCGTAAGTTCCTTAAAGGGATAACTGTATACTGAAGCCTCTCTGGCGGTCTCCGACAAAGCTGCCTGCAGATTGCCGGAAAACCTGATTGCTTCGCTCATGTAAATCAGGGCTATCATGGCGAAGAGAAAGAGAGGTAAGACCAGAGCTGCTTCTACAGTAAGGCTTCCTTTTCTTTTAAAAAAGGAAGCGCTGACGGATCCCCTTTTGCTCTTTGCTTTGTCTTTCGAGTTCTCATTATTAATTTTTTTATTTATATAAAAACACAAGGGAGAGTGTTCTTTTCTACTATATTTTTTGAAATGTAATTTTATTTTTTCGCAAAAGGGCACCCGTCATCACCTCCTTCTTTTTCATTATTCAATGATCAAGCCGCAAAAGCACTTGATCATTCTTTTGATAAAACGACCTTTAGCGTTTGTATCATTCAATGACATTCATATAACTGTAATCACGTCTTATTTCAAATTTTCTGCCGGATCTGTCCCTGAATTTCAGATCTGCCTCAAGATATTCAAAACACCCATCCATTCTGAAATGCGAATTTCCGGCTTTGGTTCTCATATTCATCTCAATAACATCCATGGCACGCATGGCTTTCTTTTTCTGACCTGTGGTCATAAGCAAAAGTAAAAGATAATCCCTGTAAGACATTCCCACCGAAGAACTTTTACCTTTTTCTGTCATAAATAAAGGTATCCCGAGAACTGTTTTGATATTCCAGTCTTTTTCAGATTTCACCAAAGCAACCCTGCCTCCACCGAGTAATACCCTTACGTCTACGACCGCCTCGGCAAATCCCCAGCTTACAAGTATCATATTTGTCAGGGCTTCCTCTATATCAACATGCAGCAGCAAAGCCACGACGGCTGCTATAGGCAGAGCCGTCGCTTTAGCCTGCGCCTGCTTTCCTGAGTCCTTAAAAACTGCCATTGTATCCGCTGCTTCTCTTATAAAAAAGAGTTTCGTCACTGTCTCGCGCAGATTTGCAGCATCTGTATTCTTACCGTTTATGATATATTCAAGTTCGTAATTACAGCTGCTGTGTCCCAGATCCTTTGTAAAATCAGAGCATTTCCAAAGCAGATACTGCTCAAAGAGTCTTTCATTTAAGAAATCATTTGGATTATAATCCGGTCTTACAAGACCTATTCCTGTTTTGTTTTCCCGATAAGATGCAAGCCCTTTAAGCTGCAGTTCTGTTTCCTTAGGACTAAAGAATCCCCCGTAAACAATATTTGCTATATTTCCCCTTCTTTTATCAAATACCTTTTTAAGCTTGTTTCCTTTTGATCCGAGGTCAGCATCCTTAAGCTCTTCGCGGATCTTTTCCCGTCTTTTTTCAACATCCTCCTTCTTAATTCCGCTGCCCTCGTATTCTTTCTTAAGCTCAAGTGCTCTTTCAGCAATCCCAACACCGTAGCGGTTTTTTACAGCCTCTATTGCCTGCCGCTTAAACACGCTTCCGGCATTATCTGTCGCGTAAGAGGGATTGGCGATTTCTGCTCCTTTAAGCTTTAAGCCATATATTTCTCCACTTCCCGGGGATATGATCCCCTTGGAAGGTCTGACATTATATCCTATATATTCTTTTAAATGATCTCTCGTTTCTGTTAACGACGAGCTTGAATTTCCATAAGAGGAATCAATAAAAAGCAGATCATATTCCTTAAGCAGTTCACGGTTGTATTCAGCGAAAATGGACTCAAGCCCCATCCTGCTTATCATTTCAATTCTCATTTTTTCTGTGCTGTAACGGGCGCTTTCAACTGTCATAAAAATCAATGACATGATTATTCCCATGATCAGGCTTAAAAAAACCGTAACCGATCCTCTGAATTTCATCCTGCTTTTCATCTCCTCTCTTACTGATTTAACCGATAATAGATGTTGAATCAGTTGTTATCTTCTTTAATGCCTTCTCAACTACAGGCTTAATAGCCTTCTTGAAGAGAGTTACTAAGAGAACCAGCACTACGATAATAAGTACTACTTCAACTGTACCCATGGCATCTTCTTCTTTAAGAAATCTTCTGAACACTTTCATCACCTCCTTTCAATGGCGTTTTCAAATATTTATGCGAAAGTTATTATCGAAGGGACCACAACTACCACAAGGACTATCATGAGCATCATACCCATCGGCAGCAGAAGCCTTGTTCCGGCCTCCTCGCCTTTCCTCCTTGCAATTGCCTTTCTGTCTTCAAAGGCATCTTTTGTCTCATATTCGAGAATATTTAAAAGTCCCGACGAACCTTTCTTCAAATTCTGACTCAGAAGCGATCCGAGCTTATTAAATCTTGGAGACGCACTCCTGCTTCCAAAGTCCTGATACGCAGCCATTTCGCTTTTTCCGCTCTTCATCTGCCTTACTGCAACGAGCATTTCTTCATAGGCATATCGTTCAGGGCACTTTCCCCTGACCTTGTCTTTTTCATAATCAAGAGCTGTTTTTTCAAAAGCTCCTCTTATCGTCATACCTGCGCTGAGTAAAAGTGTCAGGCGGCTTACGATCTCCGGATAGTCCTCCGACATCAGAGCATCTCTTTTTTCAACAGCCTTCTTAACCTCATCATCTCTCAGGTGAAAAATGACAAATGCTGCCACAATTCCCAGGATAAATACTGTCATTCCGGCGTTGCTCTCAGGATGGCTGTAGCTTACGCTTTTGCCCTCTACTTCGTCAGGGAGCACTATCGAATCCGAAGATATCCCCGCCATATCATTGGCTTTTATCGCCCTTTTTACAGCTGCTTTAAGCGCCTCCTCAGGACTCATTTCCCTGGGATATACCTTTAGCGGAATGACCAGTTCATCATGTTCCCCGTAATAGTCCAGCGCCGCAGTAAGCTCTATCTCTGCACCATCCTTTTCAAAAAAATCCTCATCAATGACGCCATAGCTGTCCATGATGTTGTAATCACTGCTGTACCAGCTTATCTCTATCGGATAATTTTCATATTTAAGCGGCAAAGAAAGGTCATGATCCACCTTTTTAAGCGATTCATTTTCTCCGACTATAATTTCCGGAAGAATCTTTTTTAATTCCTGAAAAGCTTTCTTCAATTCCTCCGGATCGTATCGCCTCTCCGATATCTCGATTTCTGAATTCTTTTCAGCCGTTTTACCATCTACGAATATATCAAGACTTTCTGTCCTCACGCCTTCTCCAAAGCTGTTTCTCTTAAATTCAAGGCTTTCCACCGCCTTTCCGGCATCTCCGCTATTAAGAGCAAGTATCAGTGCCAGAATATTTCCGGCAAAAATAATTATCAGAAATTCCGAAATCTTTTTTATCCTGTAATCTCTGACCAGATCCCCGGCCTTACCCGTGGGATGCAGGAGTTTTTGCTGTCTCAGCATATCTCTGCTTACCGTTGGAGCCTTAAATTTATCTATATAGGCAGCCGCACGGTAAAATATCAGCTCGATCCTGCTGCCTTTTTTTTCTGTTTCTGTATTTCTGCTGACTATAAAAACCATGCAAAAGGCGATCAGCATTAAAATATTTATAATAACGATCTGCATGATCACACCTCGATATCTACGATTTTTTCAGATATGATCAGCGCTGCCGCATACACTATGATGCACGCCGTCATTATGATATTTCCCCTCAGATTGTGATAAAGCACTTCGGAAATATCCGGTGAGCTCAAAGATGAATAAATAACAATTCCAAAGGGCACTATGTCCATTATCCGGCTCTCATATTTTTTTGCGCTGATAACAGTTTCTATTTCCCTGCTCACTTCCATTTTGTCTCCGATCATTCTGACGGCGCGGTTTATGATCCCGTTCATATTTCCGCCGCTTCGTTTTGCTACCGAAAATATTCCGGCAAACTCTCTGATATCATCTATTCCGCTTCTCTCACCCAGGTCATTTAGTATCTTCTCCAGGCTTTCATTTGAGCGGAGACGCCGCATCATTACCTTTAATTCGATAGAAATATAGGCGTCAGAGCCATACATCTGCTCCATATCATGTGCAGCCTCCACAAAGGCATTCTCAACGGAATAACCTGCATTAAGCGCTGACTGTACGGAAAGTATCGCTTCTCTGAACTCTATTGACAGTTCTCTTTTTCTCTTTTCGATACAGCTTTTCCGCTTAAATTTTATATAGAAATAAACCAGCGGCAGCATCAGAAAAAATGCTATAAAGCTTCTGTAAAAAGCCCATGCCGTAAGTGCTGTGATCGCAATCCCGATCATTATATTTACAGCCAGCTCAGTCTTCGAAAAATGATATTCCCTGTAATTCATAAAAGTCCGCTCCGTTCAAGTTTCATCTTTGACCGCAGTTCATTTACTTTTTTCAGACTATGTCCGTCAAACTTAAATATGGGTTCAGTCACCACTTCTCCGTCCTCAAAACCCCTTATCTCGGTAATCTCAAGAACTTTTCGGCTTTTATCCCGGAGTCGTCCCAGATGTATAATTATGTCAACCGCAGATGCAATCTGTCTTCTGATAGCAGACAACGGAAGTTCCATTCCACTCATGAGAACCATCATCTCAAGCCTTGAAATCATATCGTGTGCACTGTTGGCATGTCCTGTAGACAGGGAGCCGTCGTGTCCTGTATTCGCTGCCTGCAGGAAGTCAAATGCAGCTCCGTCCCGGACCTCTCCAACTATGATCCTGTCAGGCCGCATGCGCAGGCTGCTCTTGATAAGGTCTCGGATGCTGATACCTGCGCAACCTTCTGCATTGGCATTTCTGGTCTCCAGCCTTACGAGATTGGGAATGCCGTTTATCTGTAATTCTGCTGAATCTTCGATTGTAATTATTCGTGTTTCTTTTGGAATAAACTGTGAAAGTGCATTTAGAAATGTTGTTTTACCTGAGCCTGTTCCGCCTGATACAAAGATATTGTAACCTGCTATAACAAGCTTTTTGACAAAATCTGCTGCCTCAGTTGTAATGGCACCGAAGCTGATGAGATCATCCATTTCAATAGGATGCTCCGGAAATCGTCTGATAGTAAGGATCGGCCCGTTAAGTGCCACCGGATCCAAAACCACGTTTACTCTTGATCCATTTTCCAGTCTTGCATCGACGATCGGCGATGCCTCATTTACGACCCTGTTGGAATAGGCGGCGATCTGCTGTACCACATCGTTTAATTCTTCTTTAGATTCGAAATTTTTATCCCATTTAAAAAGGCCTCCGCCCTTTTCGATAAAAATTCCGCCTGTTCCGTTGACCATTATTTCCGTTACCGACGGATCATCGATCAGCTGCTGTATGACTCCTTTTTTTCTTATGGAATCAAAAAGATCTGTTCTCAGCCGGATCTTATCCCTCAGCGGAATATAGCTCTCCGTGGTCTCATTAAGAATACATTCATTGATTATCTCCTCCATTTCCTCATCCGAAACTTCTCTTGATAAGTCTATTTTTAAAAGAATTTCATCATGAAGTTTTTCTTTAAGCTTTTTTAAATCCCTCATGCAATAGCTCCTATCAAAGATCTCTCTCCGGACTTTTGTCCTTTTCCAAGAAGCATCATTGCATAACGCCTGAGCTTGCTGTCATCATTTTCCAATAAAGGATTTTCTGCGCTATTAAATTTGGGTATTATTACTTTTTCCATTTTCTCGAGCAGGTCTTCGCTATCTAAAATTCTTAGAATAGCTTCAAACTGCTCTATTTTTGCCCTTGAAAATTCGTCATCCAGCATCGGCACAAAGAGTCTGCCGCAGGCTCTGAAAACATTCATGCTTTCTTCCGCCCATGAACCAAAATCAATTATAACGCTATCATAACCGCAATCCGTCAGTTCCTTAAAAAATCCCTGCCAGGTCATAGTATCCACATTTTTTATATCCAACGGCGAAATAACGGGCGGAATAAAATCAAGCTTTCCTATTGTCTGAACCATTCCGGCCAGTTTGCAAGGGAAATTTGTTTTTTTCTGTCCTATATAAAAAAGAAGGTCTGAAAGATTCATCATGTAATTTTCTCCAAGAAGCTGATGAAACCCGGAATACTCCTCGAGATTAAGATAAAGTACTTTTTTCTCTTCAGCCAGCGCCTGTCCCATACTAAGTGCCAGGGATGTGGTTCCGCAGCGATGAACCGGGGAATAAAAGCCGATAAATTCTGTCGCTGAGCTTTTATCCAGCCTTAATACCGGGCTGCTCTTTTCAGAATAATGATCCATAACTTCTCTCATGATATTTTCGAGCGACTGATATTTAGATATAGATCGGTGTCCGTTTTTATCAGTTATCCCTCCGTTTTCCGAAAGCACCATAAGCTCATGTTTTGCGATCGCTTCAATCTCCTCATCCAGCTCGTCTTCTGATATCAGCAGGATATCCACGCTGTTTTCTTTAATGAAATTTTTCAGATATTCAATTTCTGTAAAGGAATGAACCTCCAACGGCATTGTCTTTCTTTCAAGAATGAAATTCATCAGTCTGGTAACATACTCCTCATCCTTATCGCATATCGCCAACAAATTTTTCTTCATAAAATTTCTCCTATATTTTTACCGTAGATAAAATTCCTAAACTAATAGGTATCGTCATCGGTATCTGCAGATCTTTCCATCTGCCTTTCCTGAATACCATCAGCAACATTATCACAACCGATGCGGCCGCGATCGGAACCAGGCTTGCCATGAGCATATCCCGGCCCAGAAACATACTGACAGCCATCAAAAATTTAATATCTCCGGCTCCTATCAGTCGAATTGAAAACATCGGATATAGCACCATAAAAACTAAAAATGCTGCTATCGCTGCATCTATTGTTCCAGCGGGTCCGAGACAAAATATATCAAGCATAAGCCCTGTCAGAAATCCCGTAAGCGACAATAGATTCTCAACTCTTCTATATCGCAGATCTGTGATCGAACCTGCGGCAAGAAGCCAGAAAAGAATAAATATTCTCATTCTTCTCTCCAAGTCTTTATTTAATTATTTCTTTGGAAAAATCTGCCGAACGGCAGCTCCTCGAATTGACAGATGCGAGTATAACACACCTTATTTTTGAATGTCAATAGATTTTTTGAAATTTGTATATATTTTGGTGACATAATTGCAGGAATCCGCATTTACTGCGGGTTCCGTGTGATAAGTTAAAACAAGTGCCAAACAGGCCCGCAGCGCAGCTGAATTTAAATGGCCTGTTTGCATGACTTTGAGGCACAAAGTGGCGAAAAGTCATGTGTTTTGCTGTTTTATCACAAAAATGATAAAATTATCGAGGATTTGGGAGTAAAACTATCTCCTGAATACCTCGATAATTTTATATTAAGGAAGAAAAGATAATGCTAATTAAGATATTGATCGTATACCTATTGCTTATAAACTTTGTCGCATTTACCTTGATGGCAATAGACAAAAACAGAGCTAAAAAACATGAGTGGAGAATAAAAGAGGCCACTTTATTTCTTTCAGCTATTATCGGTGGAAGCATTGGAGCTATCGCAGGTATGCAGGTATTTCGACACAAAACTAAACATTGGTATTTTGTAATTGGGATGCCTGCGATACTTATAATACACCTTATTTTGACCTATTTGTTAGTCAGAAATATCTGAAGTAGGAACTTTGAGACGAACGGCGTAACAGGTGTAATCCGAACAATGCAACAGGCGAAAATCACCCAATCGTAAATTTACCTAATTCGTCATTGATCGCTGCCGCTGAATCAGATACAGAATTGGCTGCATCCTCAACTCCTTTGGATTCATTGGCGATTTCGTGTGCACTCTCTGCTAGGGCAGTAACAGTTGCCGTAACTTCCTGCGAGCTTGCTGACTGCTGCTCTGAAATTGCTGCAACCGAAGCAGCAATATTATTGACCTCACCCATCATTCCTATCATATTTCGCATTACACCGGCTGCAGAATTCAAATCTTCAAAAATCTTATTAAAACTGGTTCCTGCCTTCGATACCGCCTCACTATTCTCACCGATCGCATTTACACTGATCTGTGATTTATTCGAAAGATTCTGTATAAGCTGCGTTATCTCCATGATGATTGCGCTGATCTCTTTCGTAGCTTCCTGGCTGTTCAATGCCAGCTTTCCGATCTCATCAGCAACAACCGCAAAGCCTTTTCCTGCCTCGCCTGCCCTGGCTGCTTCTATGCTTGCATTAAGGGACAGAAGGTTTGTCTGCTGCGAAATTGATTCTATCATCTTAACGATTTCCGTTATCTTATCCGCTGATTCTCCGACTGTTATAACAACATCATTCATCTCATTCATCGACGTTGTTATAAGCTTCATGTTGTTCTGAACTGTGTCCATATCGTGATGTCCGACATCAGCCTGCTCAACTAGTTCAAGCATTGTTTCATTAGTATTGTTTCCACTGTCAGTAAGGTCTGAAACAGCATTCGCAAGCTGAGTCGCATTATTAGCCAGCTCACTTACTGCATTCGAAATATCATCCATGGTGTTCTGAATCTGACCCATTGACTCTGACTGCTCTTTAGCTTCTTCTGACATTCTGGCTGAAGCATCTCTTGAAGCTGAGGCATCTGCCTGCAGCTGATCTGATTTTTCCTGTATAGAATGGATCGTAGCATTCATTATCTGAACATATTGCCCCATTTCTTTTGAGATCAGACCTATTTCATCACCTTTATCTGCCGGCATTACAGTTGTAAAGTCTCCGCCCGAGATCTTCGTAATCCCTTCGGAAAGCCCATTTACAGGCCTTGTGATCACCTGATTTATTGTTACTGATATTACTACCGCGATAACAACAATAAGAACTACCAGCGCAACAATTGCAAGGGTCATAAATTTATTTGCTGAAGCTTCGACATCCTTTATCGGCACAGATGAAATAAGGGTCCAGCTTGTACCCTGGATAGGTGATGCAGCCAGATAGACTTTGCCGTATGACCCGCCCTTTGAAAGTGTTATTACATCAGTTGAACCACTGTCTACATAAGCTTTGATATTCTTTAAGTAGTCATTTCCTGCTTCTGATACCAACTGACCGTTAAGAGAAGTATCAACATAGGAAATAATATAATCTCCGGCAAGAATCATAGACGCACCGGTCTTCATCGGTGTAAGTTCATTTACTCTGTCCTGAAGATCTGAGAGAAATACGTCTGTTGCACAAACACCAAATTCGCCATTATAGAAATCATTCTGTCTTACGAAAGTTACGCAGAGTTCATTTGTTGCAGCATCAATATAAGGCTCTGTTTCTACGAAGGTTTCGTTTCCAATACCCGCCTGATATCAGCCTCTTTCGGTAGGCTTCCAGGTCGGCTCCTGAACCGTATGATTCGCAAAAATATAACTTTCATCCGAAAAACCTATATAAAGCCCTGTATTTTTAATGGCACTGTATTCTGCCGAAGGTTCGATATATTTAAGCAATGCGTCATGATCCTTAAAAGGAACCTGCTCCATTGTGTCACAATATTCTCCAAATTTTGCCGTCAGCATCTTAAATGCTGTTCCCAGCTCATACGCATTTGCATTTGTCTCTGCCTGCAGATCCATGCAGGAAACCTCAGTAATTGTCGCTTTTGCGTTAACAGTAAGCAGAACTATGATCCCTATTACGCCCGCCATAATGATAGGCATAAGACAAAGAAGAAGTGTCGTACTTATGCTTCTCTTAACTTTCTTTTTGCGAATCTTTTTCTGATCCTTCATCTCTTTTTTGTCAGCTGCCATAGTTGAACCCCCCTTATAAGTGAAAATTAATCTTTCTACTTTTATCGGATAAATATCATCAATTTTTAACCGGTATACAATGCACTTTTAGATTTTTTTAATGTACATTTTTGGGATTCAGCTCCCCCCGAAAACCTATAGAGTCTCACTTTACCTTTAAGTTTTTTAGTGATAAAATATCCTATAATTACTCGTTCGAAAGAGGGCTTCAGTTTATCTGCTGTCTAATCCACGACACTTTTTTCAATAGCGTAGGCTTATGCGGTGCATTTCGTGTGATTGCGGGTAATTTTCTTATTAATTTGACTTCAATAATCCTTTTTTGTCTGTTTCTTTAATACAAATTTTTTCCATATTAGTTAAATTAATACCCACAAACACTTAATTTTGAGTTAAAATATTTATGTTGATTTATAAATATAGTATTGACTTGGGGATTTTAAATGAACGAACTTCTTGCTAATCGTATATTGTTAACCGGTGTTGCCGCCTGGGCGGTTGCGCAGCTTATAAAAATGATCATACATACGATCACCACGAGAACCTTAGACTGGCGCAGACTGGTCGGTGACGGTGGAATGCCAAGCTGCCATTCCAGCACGGTAACTGCAACAGCATTGATGACTGGGTTTGAAAGCGGATTTAACTCTCCCGTCTTTGCCATAGCCACGATCCTTGCAATAATTGTCATGCACGATGCCATGGGTGTCCGGCTTGAGACAGGCAAGCAGGCAAAGCGCTTAAATGAAATGGCTGAGTTATTTATCCATCTTGGAGAGCCTTCCCTAAGTTTTGATACAAAGCTTAAAGAATTCGTAGGGCACACTCCTATGCAGGTTGCAGTTGGTTTTTTACTCGGAATCATAGTTGCAATCGTATCTTTCTATAATTTTTAATTATCACAAGCCCAGTATTTATGCGGCTTCGGCCGCGTTTACAAAAAAAAATTAAAAAATTTTCAAAAAAAGCTTGCAATTTACTAAAGAGGGTACTATAATAACATTTGTCGCCGCGAGAGAGCGACAAAAAACAAAAGCAAATGCGCTTCTAGCTCAGCTGGTAGAGCACCTGACTCTTAATCAGGGTGTCCAGGGTTCGAGTCCCTGGAGGCGCACTAAAGCACTGGTTTTGTGGACTAGGAGCCATGGGGTCGGTGCTTTTTATTTAGGAAAACGAAGCGTGGCTCAGTTTGGTAGAGCGCTGCGTTCGGGACGCAGAGGTCGCAGGTTCAAATCCTGTCGCTTCGACTAAAAAAGAACACCCTTGTGGTGTTCTTTTTTTGTTGAATTCATTTAATTTATTCCTGCGCCTCTGGGGTACGGACGCAGCGCTCTGGAGCGCCAGTTCGGGATGGTAAATCTGCCTGTGGCAGATTTACGCCGCGCCAAAAATTTTATTTTTTACCAAAGTGACGGTGTATTGAAGTGCTCATCCATGTCGGCACTGAACCATCTTCCGTTCATTATATTCTGAACAATATAAGTCTTAACTTCATCGCTCACACTGTCATCTGCATCGATTTCAGAAATGATCTCCGCATTTGTCTTGAATACATCCTTAAGTTCTGTACTTCCGGCTGTTTCATCAGCATCAAATACCATGGTATTTTTCTCATCAGAAGTCCAGGTCTTCCATTCTGTGTCTGTGCCCTCACCGTTTGGATCACCGGTATTGATAAAGTTCTTGAGGTAAGCATTAAATTTCTGAGCCATATCCTGGTAGCCATCCTGTGACTCAAAATCATAGATTCCGCTGTATCCATGAGTATTGCTGAGCATCGGTACAAATATACCGTGGAATGATCCAAAAAGATCGATCTTACTTGCAGAATCTCTTCCGCCATAATTTATCTGAGCAATATAAATATCAGAATTATAATTTGGATCCATCTTTTCAGCACTGAGCTGAGTGTTGAAAATTCTGTAGAAATCACTGCCGTATTTATCTGTAAATTCAATAGCTGCGCCCTTTTCATCGTCCTCAAGGCTGTCAAAATATGAATCAGTGCAACCGAAGAATGTAAATTCACTGCTTCCTGTAAGCATAAGTACCGGCACATCATTTACATATTCAGCCGAAAATCCCTTAGAAGGAATTACAACATCATCGGCATAAAGATGAGGGAAACCGCTCATTCTGATGCCTGCTCCGAGGCTTATAGATGTAAGTCTCTCATCTGTTATTGAATAAAGATATTCTTTAACCTCATCAGTATCCTGAAGGAGCCATTCTGCTGCAGACTCTTCATCCTCGGCTTTTCCGTCTTCAACAGCGAGAGGAGCCATTTTTTCAGCGATCTTTCTCTGTGATTCCTCTACATCAGATACTGTCATGCCGCCGCTGTATGCGATAGCCTTGTCAAAAAGTCCCTCAAAAGTCGGGCTGATGAGCATAGCCATTACATCACGTCCGCCTGCAGAAAATCCGCTTACAGTTACATTTTCCGGATCACCGCCGAAATTAGCGATATTGTCTCTTACCCACTGAAGCGATGCTGCAAGGTCGAGCATTGCAAAATTTCCTGTATTATTTTCATCATCTATCAAAGCCGGGAGACAGTTGAATCCCTGATATCCGAGCCTGTAGTTTACCGATACATAAACCGCATCGTCATTTTTAACGATATCAGTTCCCGGAATTTCCTGTGCATTTCCGGTCTGATTGTTTCCACCATGAATATATACGATAACCGGCTTCTTCTCAGCATCAGGAGTTGTATATACATCTAAATTCAGGCAATCTGTCGTACCTGTGACCTGTGACTCACCATCTACTGTGGCAAGCTGTATAGCCATATCCTCTTTCTCACTGACATCTTTTGTCTCTTCCCAGCTGTCAGGCTTTTCCGGTGCCTTCCATCTAAGGTCTCCCACAGGCTCTTTGCCGTAAGGAATTCCGTAATAAACCTCGACACCGTCCTGCAGAGCTCCCTCTACATCGCCATAAGCAGTCGTTCTTACAGATGACTTCTCTACAGCTGCCTCTGTTGATGCCGCTTCTGAAGCTGCCTCAGACGCTGCTGTAGACGCAGACTCTGTTGACGCCGCCTCTGTTCCGACTGCGCTTGATGACGTCTCCGTCGACGTTGCTGCTGTGCTTCCGCAGCCTGAAAGCATTGCTGCTACAACCATTGCAGAAACCATAGTCCTACCAAACCTTTTCATTATGATACCATCCTCCATTTTTAACTTGTCTTCTTTTCGACAAATCATATGATATCATTTCAATTCAGTCATTTGTTTATTGTTTCATTTTCTGTAACTTTAAAGTTTTTCAAAGATTTTTTGTACATATATACTATTTCATCTGCCATAAGCATCCAGGACATATAGTTAGATGTGCTATGTCTGCACAGACCAAATTCCAAAAGCTTACAGGGGATCTTTCCCCTGGGATTCTGCGTGATCACCCATATGCTCTCATATCGTTCAGATGCCATTCTATAAAATTCTTTGCTAAACGGCAGCTGCAGCCCCATCATCGTAATTATCACCAGCATGCTGTCTTTCTTATCCTGCGACGGAATATCCTCTATATCTGTAAGATATTTACAGTATTTTCCCAGATTTAATAGCTCATTTCCAATATGCTGTGCAACAATCTGGACATATGACATCCCGTAAAATACAAGATTTTTATATTTATGCATATCTGCAGCAAGCTCCTCCGCCTGCTGCAATGACTTTTCGCTTATCGACATTTTTATCTCTTCAAAAAGCATATCCATATCATTATTTCTGCTAGTTTCGTCAAATCCCGAACTGAAAGGCATTTCTTCGATAGGATGTGAATTCTGCGCAATCTCCCGCGTGTCAGCTTCTTCGAAACATCGATCCTTAAATTCTATATAATTGTCAAAACCGCATTTCTGTACAAAGCGTGTTACTGTAGCTGTCGATACCCCACAGTTTTTTGCCAGCATATAAATGCTCGTATCCGCCATTTCGTCAATATGCTGCAGGACATACTCTGCCAGTATAGAATTCACATCACCTGTCTTAGCGGAACTTATCATGCTGAAAAGCCTGTCGTATAGCATATTTACCATTAGCATTTACCTCATCATTAAAATCTCAGGCTGAAAATTTCTTTGTACAAAATCTACTTATATAATAAAGCACCGTTCCGATTCCCCATATGACCACAAAATTCACAAGGAATGACCTCGGAAACGGGATAAGAAGGCTTATCATATAGCCTATATATCCGGAACAGAAACATTGAACCAGATAAATTGGAAGTGCCATCCCGCCAATATATTTTATAACCGCCGAAGCCGCCTTATTTTCTGTAAAAAATTCTGAAAGCGTTTTATTTTTCCCATATCCGATCATAAGCAGCGAACTCCCGACTCCAATCACGCCGATATCGGTAAGGATACTTGAAAAATATCTGATATTTCCGGGCTTTCCGATGATAAAAGCCATGAGAGAAATTCCAAAGATCAGAAATCTGCTGCTGAAAAATTTAGGAATTTCTTTAGCATTAAAATCTATTTCATCAATTTTCTCTCTTAAGATAAATCCCGAAAGCATAGCCAACAGACCTATGAGATAAAGTTTTTCCTGTCTTTCGGAAAATATTGCAAAAAGAATAAATATAAATCCGGCTATCAGGATCTGCTCCCGCCCTTTTGTAATTTTTCCTATGATAAAAAGAAGAATATAATAGATCAATATTGCTGAAACGAACCAGTAAAGAGTCGGATAAATAAATACCGTAACTAACTGGCTAAGGCTCGTTAGACTGTAAAATCCCATTAAAAAGGCACCGAAATAAGCCAGAAATGTTATCGGTAAAATCCTGATGAGACGCCTTTTATACCAGGATAAAAATTCGTTCCCCGGAGTTTTTCTGATGGACGGTGCCAGCGCAAAACCACTCACCATAAAGAAAAGGTTATTTCCCATATCCTGCCCCAAAACAGTCAGGAATTTCCAACCTGCCGGGAGTATCGTATTGCAATGATATAAAAAGATCATTATGCAGGCCGCCGCCTTCACGATATCAACTATCGGGATAAACTTTTTTTCATTCGTCATTTTTATCTTCTTTCTGAATATATGTATTATGATAATTTAATTACAGGAATCCGCATTTACTGCGGATTCCGTATGATAAAGTGAAGCATATGTAAAAACAGGCCCGCAGCGTAGCTGCATTTAAATGGCCTGTTTGAGTAGAGTACTTAGCGAGGTTTTCTCGAGCTTAGTACGAACCATACAAGTTTGCTTAGCGAGGTTCTTTCGAGCTTAGCAAGCTTGTTTGCATGACTTTGAGTCACACAGTGACGAAAAGTTATGACTTCTTGTGGGTCAATCAAGGAAAAGACCCACAAGAATCCGGCTTCGCCGGACACGCCTTCACCTTCCGGTGAAGCCTGGTCCAATACGATTCCCGTTTTTCTGAGGAAAAACAGGAATCTATATAATGTTGTTTCTCACGCTGCCGACCGAGATATATCCGTCGAGTATTGCCCGGATATCGCTACCCTCTTCCGCTTCCGTGACTGTATGAGACTCCATATCTACATAAAGTCCCCCATCAGGGCTTGTCTTTTTAACATAGTGATCTACGAAAAAAGCCTCGTGCGCCGGGAATCTGTCATATAAAATTCCTTTGTAATCGTCGAGGCTGCAGGAGGGGAAATTAATATTCCAAACAGATCCCTCCGGAGCCTTTTTATTTATGAACTCTGCCGCAAGTTCTTTTATATACTTTCTTAAAACATCATCATGCTCACCATGCATCTCAGAGAAACATATAGCCTGAGCACCCTGACTTACCGCCTCCATGGCTGCTCCAACCGTTCCGGAATATTGAATGTCAAATCCGCAATTAGCTCCATCATTTACTCCGGAAAAAACAATGTCCGGAAGCTTTTCTCCATCAAAAAGCCCAAGATAAGAAGCTCTCACGCAGTCCGCCGGTCTCCCGTCGAGACTGTAGGCTTTGACACCTTCTATCCCTATATCATATTCCTCAAATTTCATAGGCTCATTTAAGGTTATTCCGTGTGATTTAGCGCTATTTTGTACAGAAGGACCGATCACGATCGTCTCTCCGAATTCTCTGGCAGTCTCTGCTAAAAGCCTGATTCCCTCTGACCTGATCCCATCGTCGTTTGTTACTAATATTTTCATAAAAACTGATCCTCTTTCTTTATTGGCAAATTGTTGATATATAGTCTCAAAAATACGCAAATGGTTACTGTTCACACGCTTTCAGCGTGCTCCAGTAACGGGTTTTGCCATTTAAAATTGCCCCCTCTGTGTGGCATATACTAAGCTCAGCTTTGCTTCGCTAAGTATTATGCGCATACGGCAATGGGCAAAACCCAGTGTTCAGTCAAAGTTATTGTGGCATAACTGCGCACTCCGCTACTCTGTACGCTATTTCACTTAGTGCTTCAGCACTTAGTGAAATAGCGTACAGAGTAGCGGAGTGCGCAGTTTGCCTGTGAACAGTAACCGCAAATGCCCTATTAATATGCAGTTGTATCTTTGATTTTACCACATTCTGTGATAGGATAATAAAGTCAGCAAAAATTTTTAAAAAGGAAAGGGGGACTATGTCATGAAAATGTCCGGAAATGAACGAAGAAACCGCATAATGGAAATACTTTCATCCGCATCTCAGCCTGTCCCCGGAAGTGAACTTTCCAAGACCTTAAATGTAAGCCGACAGGTGATCGTAAACGATATCGCACTCCTGAGGGTTACGCACCCGGATCTCCTGGCTACCAACGAGGGATATATACTTATGCAGTCTCTCAGCAACCGCCGCGTATTCAAAGTAAATCACACCTCTGAGGAAATGGAGGACGAGCTCAATTCCATTATTGATCTCGGCGGTACTGTCATTGATGTATTTATTGAGCACAAGGTTTATGGCACTGTAAATGCGCCATTAAATATTTCAACGAGACGGGATGTCAGAAATTTCCTTAACGACCTCGAAAGCGGTGTTTCGTCACCTTTAATGAATCTCACAAAAGGATATCACTATCATACGATCGAGGCGCGTTCTTCGGAAATTTTAGATGAAATTGCAGAAACGCTCAAAGAAAAAGGATATTTAATAGAGGTCCGCGACAGCAGAACAATCTACGAACCCAAGAAATATTCTTAATTTTCGCCCCTTCTGTAAGCAAAAAGGTATTGCTGCATGACTCCGTTATAGGGTCTGTATTTTTCAAATTCAAATCCATCGGGATAATGCTCTGCCAATACCCTATTCATCCATACATCTATAGGAAAGGCGTCAGTCCTGTGAAATCCGAAAAGCATTGCACAGCTTGCCACCTTTATTCCAACGCCCTTAAGCTCCTCTAAGCTTTCCAAAAGTGCATCATCATTCAATTTTTCCAGCATTTCAACGCTGTATTCTTTCGAATCAAATTTCCTCGCCGTTTCATAGATATACTCTGCCCTGTAGCCAAGTGAGCAACTTTTGAGCTCCTCGAGCGAAAGCCTTTTAAGCTCCGCTGCCGTCGGAAAAGTCTTTGCACTGCAGCCCTCTATCTTTCTTCCTGCCATATCGCAGATCTTCTCCACGCAGCTTTTTATCGCCGGTATATTTTTCCTCTGGGAAATAATGAAGGTTATCAGCATCTCATAAGGATCCTGCCTCAAAATACGGATTCCCTTTCCGATCTCTGCCGATTTTTTTAAGAAAAGATCATCCTTGTCGATCATCTGTCTGATCTTTTTATAATCAGTTTCCATATCAAAATAGTTTTCCCAGAAATCGTGATATTCATCCTCGCCGCAGTTGAGATCCGCTCCGTCCGAAGTCTCCTTTGCCCTTAAATACCTGTCCGCCGCATAAATATCCCAGACTCCGTTTTCTCTCTCATTCATGCGGAAAGTCTGACCGCTCTCAGCTATCTTTCTTAAATCAAAATCTTCATTTATAATTCTCAATTTTAATCCTCATTTCTATTACACTGATTAATCTACCAAAATATTGCAATTCTTTTCATTGCGTTATTCTAATAATAATATTTTGCTTGCACTTTCGCAATCACTGATGTATAATTCTAATGTTCATTATTTTTGAACAGACGCCGGCGTGGCGGAATAGGTAGACGCCCGGGACTTAAAATCCCGTGGGCAGTGATGCCCGTACCGGTTCGATTCCGGTCGCCGGCAGTCTTTTGGAGCTGTGAACTCTGATCTGGTCAGGGTTTGCAGCTTTTTTTGAATCTGAAATGACCCCCAGGGTCATTTCACAAAACAAAGCCAATCAATATTTGACAGCAATAATCATAAATTATAAAATTAATCATATAAATAGGGAATTAATAAATTTATTATGATAGTGAGGAAAACTTCAATGAAAGAAAAGGCTAAACTTGCACCGTATAAGGAGGTTAAAAGAATAGACTTCCTACAGGCGGGATTCAAGCTCTTTTCAGAAAGAAGTATAGAAGATGTGACTCTTAACGATGTTGCTAATGCCAGTAATTATGGTGTAGCAACGCTTTACCGCTATTTTAAGAAAAAACCGGGCTTTGTAGTCGCTGTAGCCGGTTGGCGATGGTCACAATTCTACGAAGAGAATCAAAAACGCAGACCAAATGTCAACTTCGAGGGAATGACTGCGGCTCAGATTTTTGATTTTTATCTCGATTCTTTTATAGAACTCTATAAAAATCACAAAGACCTTCTAAGATTTAATCACTATTTTGAGATTTATATACAGTCTGAAGATATTGACGATGAAACGCTTAAACCTTATAAGACAATCATAGAAAATCTCAAAAAGCAATTTCATCTGATATATGAGAAAGCAAAAGAGGATAAATCTCTCAGGACTGAAATCCCGGAAGATAAGATTTTTTCCACAACCCTTCATCTGATGTTTGCGGCAGTTACAAGATATGCGGCAGGTCTTTTCTACACACCCGAAAGTAGTTTTGATGATCTTGGGGAATTGCTGGTATTAAAGGAAATGCTGCTTAATAGATTCACTCTATAAATATCAAAACTCTCATTTTTTTCACTATGACAGGCTTCAGGTGTTTTATTTCTTAAATATATACATGGCACTTATCGCAGTAAATTCAAAACGAGGTGTAGAGCATTTCACATGCTCCCCCACCTCGTTTCTTTAATTTTTTTAGATAAATTTTCTACGGGGATTAGTTTTTTTCTGATTCAGCCGTTGGAAATGACCCTCGGGGACGGAGTTATAGGTTCATTTTGTTCCAAAATGAACCTATAACTCCGTCCCCGAGGGTCATTTCACCCATATTGTGCCACCCCAAGGCTCATTATTCAATTTGGAATATGTCTCTGCAATATTATCGCAGATTTTTTTCCCATTCCGATCTCAATCCTGCCACGTCTCACTTCATAGAAGAACGGCTCAGTGGTATAGCCTGTGTCATAGGTTAAAAGCGTTCTTTTCAGCATACACTCTCTTGCGATCCCAGCGTCAAGCACCCTGAAATTCAGTGCCTTTTCATAATCATTGTTATTTATGATAATTATGCTCTTTTCATAACGTGTAAAACGCGCATAAGCCAGCACCCCGTCAGGACTATCAAGTCTTTTTAAGCTTCCGTATCTGAGCTCAGGATTTTCATTTCTCAATCGTATACACGCCCTGTGGAAGTCTATAAGTTCGTTGTCCTCTTCGCCCCAGGGATAAGTTCTCCGGTTGTCCGGATCTGTAAATCCGCAAAGACCTGCTTCATCACCATAGTATATAGTTGGTGCGCCGAACCAGGTCATCTGCAGCATTACAGCTTCTCTCATGACTGCCTTATCAATTCCCTCGGATGCCGCATCTGAACCCAGACTGTCCAGACGCCCAACCTTCCTGTTGGTCCTCGTGAGGAAGCGCGAATGATCATGATTGGAAAGCTCATTCATGGCGCACATCAGCTCACCCATACTGAAATGAGACGAATGTTCTCTCATAGCTCCCCAAAAGCCCTCGGTGTTATTCAAAAGGTCTTCCCTGTATTCATCGCTGTGTTTCTGCATTCCGGTAAGGAACCAGGATACCGGCTCCATGAATGCATCATAATTCATTACCGTATCCCATTCATCACCCTGAAGCCACGCCGAAGGATCTCCGTAATGCTCGGCAATGATCACTGCATCAGGATTTGCCTCTTTTACAGATTTCCGGAAATCTTTCCAGAATTTATGGTTAAACTCTGCAGAATATCCAAGATCCGCTGCCACATCAAGTCTCCAGCCATCTGCATTATATGGAGGAGATACCCATTTGGCAGCAATTTTCATTATATACTCGTATAGCTTCGGTGAGCCTTCATAATTTAGCTTCGGCAGCGTATCGTGTCCCCACCATCCATCATAATTTGCATTATAGGGCCAGTCATCTTTTCCAAATCTGAAGAAACTTCTGTATGGACTGTCTGCTGAAACATAGGCTCCGGGTTCATATCCGCTCTGTCCCTCATAAATACACTCCCTGTCGAGCCATTTATTAAATGAACCGCAGTGATTAAAAACTCCGTCCATTATGACCCTGATTCCCATATCATGAGCCTTCTCAACCAATTCTGCAAAAAGTGCATTGCTCTCTTCCAGATTTCTTCTGTCCGTAGTTCTCGCAATATACCTTGCCGCATCCTTATTATCCGTATCTCCTTCCGGAAGCCGCGATATATTATCACAGACTATCCGCCCGAAATGCGGATCTATATAGTCATAGTCCTGACAGTCATATTTATGACTGGAAGGCGACACAAACAGCGGATTAAAATAAATAACTTCTACTCCCAATCCCTGCAGATACGGAAGTTTCTGTATTACTCCTGCCAGATCTCCGCCGTAAAACTCGCCTACATCCATGGCATTAAGCGGTGCATCCCAGCCTGACATTGCCTTTGAATATCCGCTTATATAATGATATTCCCTGTCTGTAACATCATTAGCTACATCTCCGTTAAAAAATCTGTCAGTAAAGATCTGATACATGACTGCGCCCTTGCTCCAATCCGGAGTTGATACGTGTGGATTGAGCACAAACGGGTGATTTACCTCGCTCACCTTTACAACACCGGTCATGTCATAGGCCGCAATAACCCTACCAACTTTTACTTCAAAGTGGTATCTCAAAGGCTCTTCTCCTACCCAGACTTCGGTCTCATAGTAGGAAAAGTCCTCAACACTTTCAGAGAACTTCATTTCAGCTCTCCAGTCATCACTTATGAACTTTACCGAATCGACATTTTTATATGCTGTTCTAAACCTCAGTTTTACCATGCTGTTTGGCTCGGGTTCCATCGGCTCTACATAATTTTCGGTCATATCAGCATAAAGAGCCTTGTAATCGAGCGCCTGTTTTGCAGAAAGCACATATAAAAGCAGATTTTTCATATAGGCAGCATCTCCACGAGCAGTACCGCGATACAAGCCCCTGTAGCAACAATAAGCAGTCCCCGCTTCATAACTGCCAGAACAAGCGCAGCTATAAGTCCTGCCGCAGCCGAACGAATGTCGGATGTTGCAGATAATATCGCAGGAAATGTCATCGCTGAAAGGGTCGCATAGGGTACATAATAAAGAAATGACCGGATCTTTTTCGACTTGATCTCTCCTCTGATGAGTGTAAGAGGAAGTGCACGAATAGCAAATGTCACGATCGCCATCACAAAAATATATAAATATACGTTATCCATTTTTACCTTCCTCTTCCACCGGCAACAGAATTGCTGCAGCTCCGGCCACAACAACAGTGACAATAATAATTCTGAATCCCGATGATACCATATTTACTATCGGCATAAATTCGAAAATACTTGAGAGTATAACAGCCGATAATGCAACGATCAGTACCTTTTTATCCTCTGTTGCTCTTGGAACGACAATCGCTATGAACATTCCGTATAAAGCGACTCCGAGCGCACTTACGATCTTGGCCGGAAGTATTTCTCCGCAATATGCTCCGAGAAAAGTACCAAGTGTCCAGCCAAAAACGGATACGATAATACATCCATACGAGTAAAGCGGGGACAGCTCTCCGGGTTGTGAAACACTCACAGCAAAGATTTCATCTGTCATGCCATATCCCACAGCAAGCCTTTGCAGAGTTCCTTCAGACTCCTTAAGCTTCTGTGATACCGCTGTACTCATGAGCATATACCGCAGATTAATGACGAACTGGGTAGCCGCCATTTCAAGCATCGTTCCCCCTGCGCTCATTACTCCGAGTCCTGCAAACTGACCTGCCGACGTTACATTAACAAGTGAAAGGAGCGTTGCCTGAAAAATTGTTAGTCCTGCCTGCATTGCCTGAATCCCGAACGCAAAAGACACCGCCAGGTATCCTAAGCATATCGGTATTCCATCCCTCATTCCCCTCCTGAAATACTGACCGCTTGTCATAAAAAAATGCTTACCCTCCTATGGAAAGCCTGTTTATGGGTTCTTCTTAAAATGATTTTATCGAATCCTCTGAATCATCATTTGATTTATCAATAGATACGATCTTCACCTCATAGGATACTTCATCGCTGACTTTAACCTTGCAGACATCACCGACTTTTTTACCCATAAGGGCCTTTCCTAACGGAGATTCATTACTTATATAATTTTTAAGGGAATTTCCGCGGATACTGGTGACCATCTTATATTTCTCTCTGGATCCGTCATCTAAGAATTCGATTTCCACGAAATTGTTCATTCCAACTTCGTCGCTCTCTGATTTGTCAGATATGATATTTGCAGTTTTGAGCATTCTTTCAAGATAACCGATCCGGCTCTCATTCTGATTCTTTGCCCTCTTTGCTGCATAATACTCAAAATTTTCCGAAAGATCTCCCTGTGCTCTGGCTTCTTTAACTTCCTCTATGAGCTTGGGACGCTGATTAAGCTTTCTGTCATCTATCTCAGCCTGTATCTTTTTTACATCGCTCTCTGTGAGCTGTGCTCTTCCGCTCTGCATATTAACCTCCCTAAGACTTATCAATAAAAATCATTATATCAGATATCTTTATCAATAGTTTCAATAATATTTCTCCGTATAGTGAAAAACAGCCAGCAAATGCTGACTGTTCTTCGGAGAAGGTATTTCTTTCTTATGGGGTATAGTTGTTAAACTATATCATGTATTGGGGGGTACTCCTATAATATAGCACCAGTCCCAAAAATCAACAAGATTTATACTCCACAAAGTTTACAAAAAATACCATCATGTTTTGTACACTTTTACCAAGTATTTTTTCGTCTCTAGATTTTTGAAATCTCTCTAAACGCCGTAACAGAGCTATCTCCGTCCATCTGCATCCCATATCTTCAGGTTGCTACAGGATCAGGGGTCAGATTCTCTTCAGCGGCATTAGCCTCATATACAACCTTCTCTTCATCGAAGAGAGCTTCAAATTCATCTCTGGTCAGCTTCTCTTTTACCAGAAGCTCCTCAGCGCATCGTATCAGAACATTGCGGTGTTCATTGATTATCCTGCGGGCTTCCTTATAGCAGCGATCAAGTATATCCTTGACCTCCATGTCGATCTCACCCTCAGTCTTGTCCGAATACATTCTGGAATGTCCGAGGTCTCGTCCGATAAATACTTCATCATCGCCATTGTCATAGCTTACAACACCGATACGCTCACTCATACCATAGCGTGTAACCATGTTTCTGGCTTCTTTTGTAGCCTGCTTGAGATCCTGTGAAGCACCTGTTGTAATATCATCACAGAAAAGCTCCTCTGCCACACGACCGCCAAGATCAACTGTGATCTCGCTGATCATCTTATTTCTTGTCACAAATTCATTGTCCTTATCCGGAAGAGGCATTGTATAACCTGCAGCTCCGATTCCGGTAGGAATGATCGAAATAGTGTAGACTGGTCCGACTTCCGGAAGGAGATGGAAGAGGATAGCATGTCCTGCCTCGTGATAAGCTGTGATACGCTTATCTCTCTCGCTTACAACCTTACTCTTCTTCTCTGCACCGATACCAACCTTTATAAACGCCTTTCTGATATCTTCCTGAACGATGTATTTCTTATTTTCCTTAGCTGCATTGATGGCAGCCTCGTTCAGAAGGTTCTCGAGATCAGCTCCTGTAAAGCCCATAGTTGTCTGTGCGATCTGCTTTAAGTCTACATCATCGCCTAAAGGCTTATTATTTGCGTGAACATTGAGGATTTCCTCTCTGCCCTTGACATCAGGTCTTCCGACTCCGATCTTTCTGTCAAAACGTCCCGGACGCATGATAGCCGGATCAAGTATGTCAACACGGTTTGTTGCTGCCATTACTATGATTCCTTCGTTTACACCGAAACCATCCATTTCTACAAGGAGCTGGTTAAGTGTCTGCTCACGCTCATCGTGGCTTCCACCGAGACCTGCGCCTCTGCGTCTTGCCACTGCATCTATCTCATCGATAAATACGATACAGGGTGCGTTTTTCTTTGCTTCTCCGAAGAGGTCTCTTACTCTGGAAGCTCCGACACCGACAAACATCTCAACGAAGTCAGAACCGGATATCGAGAAGAAAGGAACTCCGGCTTCACCGGCGATAGCCTTTGCAAGCAAAGTCTTACCTGTTCCGGGAGGGCCTACAAGCAAAACTCCCTTAGGTATTCTCGCACCAACCTGCGTATACTTTTTAGGTTCTTTGAGGAAATCAACGATCTCTTCTAGATCTTCTTTTTCTTCCTCAAGACCTGCAACATCCTTAAAAGTTACCTTTGAATCCCCTGCCATAGTCTTTGTAGCACGGCTTTTTCCGAAATTCATCATCTTGCCGCCGCCCGAAGAACCTGCCGCCTGCGAATTCATCAGCGCCATAACAATAAATATTACCGCAATTCCCAAAATTACGGGAACCGCATAGGAAAATACCTTACTGTCTCTGGATACATCGCGCTGTGTATATGAAGGGAAAGCTGTTTTAAGCTCATCCTCTATCGCTGTGATATCCGAAACATAAAGTGTTCGGCTCGAGCCGTCCTCCTTAAAGGTGACCACTACCGATCCTGTCGGTGTTTCAGCATTAGGCTGGAGTTCTATGGTATCGATCCTGTTCTCTTTGAGATCGCTCTCGAACTGGGTGTAATTATAAGTATCCCTTACCTGCCATCTGCTGCTCATGGTCAGCACCAGAAGTACAACCGCTACAATAGCCAGAAAATAAACGATTAAGTTCCTGCTCCCACTATTATTCAAAGCTCCCCTCCTCTTAAAAATGTTATTTTGTTTTTTATTTATTTATTCCGGAATAACCTCCGCAATATAGGGAAGATTTCTATATTCCTGAGCATAGTCAAGGCCAAAACCTACTATAAATTTATCCGGAATTGTAAATCCCTTGTAATCGATATTTACATCAACAACTCTGCGATCAGGCTTGTCTAAAAGCGAACAGAGCTTTAAATCAGCCGGTCCGCGGCCTTTTAAGATATCCATAAGATAGTGCATGGATCTTCCGCTGTCTATGATATCCTCACATACGAGTACGTTTTTACCTCTTATGGGCTCATCAAGATCCTGCATGATCTTAACAACACCACTGGATTCTGTCTCATTTCCATAGCTGGAAATCTGCATGAATTCAAATCTTACCGGGATGGTTATCCTTTTGGCGAGCTCACAGGTAAACATTGATGCGCCCTTTAATATGCATACAAGTGTTACTTCCTGACCTGCGTAGTCTTCGCTGATCTTTTTTCCAAGTTCACGGATCTTAGCGTTGATCTCTTCTTCACTGAACATCTCTACAAGCTTATTCGACATAACTAATTTCATTACTCCTTGCAAAACCTTATAATTTTTCGAAATCACTGAGTATTATTCCGGTCAGAAGCCGTAACTTCCCAGATGCGCGTAGTTGAACCATCTATTTTATACGCCTCGCTCATCCTTATTCCGGGAATCCATATGATATGATCTCCGTCAGCTAAAAGGCTGATCTCATCACGCTTGTCCGCCGCTATATGAGCCTCCGTAAAAACGTCCTTTAATTTCTTACGTCCGTTTTTAATCGCCATGTAATCACCATTTCTGCGTGTTCTGACTACCGGTATACATCTTATTTTATCATAATCAAACCATTTAGTATACGAAGAAGTCGGAAATCCGGCGCTGTTTTTAATTTTATCCAAATTAAATGTATACTGCATTTTATCAGGTGCAATTATCTCTCCGTTTTGCGGTGCTTCTTCCTGATAATCCTTAAAATAATTTCGAAAAGTATTCTTATCTTCTCTCTTAAAAAGCAATTTGTCAAATACTCTTTCGGCATAAATTCCATAGGGAAGTGAAATACGGCTGCCGCTTGTCTTTACCGCAAGAGACATTACATCCCTTACATGGACGCGGCTTATGTCTTTGAGTCGTCCGGCTGCCCTTCCGAGAGCTCTTCTTAAAATCTCTGAAACTGCAATCTCCGGTGCATTCTCTAAAAGTGCCAGATCAACCTCTATCTCAGCGTTTCTTTCCCTTGTATATTTTCTTTCAAGCCTGTCGAGCTCTGTCGAGATAAAATCGCTCCAGTCCCTTATATCCGAAGCCGCTGCCGCAATATGTTTTACGGCATTGGAATTTATCTTCTCTGCTATCGGAATAATCTCATGCCTGATGGCGTTTCTTGGTATTTCGGTATCAAAATTCGTCTCATCGGTTCTGAAATCTATCTTCCGCTCTCTCAGATATTCTTCTATTTCTTCCCTTGTAAGACAGAGAAGCGGTCGTATGATCTTTCCCCTGACCGGGGCTATACTTCCCATCCCCCAGATGGAACTTCCTCTGAAAAGGTTAAAAAGCATGGTTTCTGCGGCATCACAGGCATGATGTGCAACAGCTATCCTATCTGCCCCCTCACGCTCAAATTCCTCGTATCGAGCGTTCCTCGCTGCCTCTTCCAGGCTTTCTCCTTTTTCCGCTGCCAACTTCGGTGCATTTATATGAACGGTTCTGCATGGCAGATCCAGCTCTTCGCAGAGCTTTTCCACATATTCAGCATCCATAAGCGAGGCCTCTCCCCTTATACCATGCTCTATATGTACTACCGAAAGGCTGTATCCCAGTTCCTCTTTAAGTTCATATAGCAAAAAAAGGAGACAGACAGAATCCGCTCCTCCTGAAACCCCTGCGACAACTCTTTGTCCGGGAGTGACCATATTATTCTCTTTTATAAATTTTTTAACTCTGTCATTTATCTTCATCTTCAGGCTTAAAAACTATTTCCCCGTCGTGAACAAGCCCAAGCTTATCTTCGGCTATCTCCTCGGCGTATTTTCTTGTTTTTGTATATTTCTCAAATTCCTTTAAGTCTTCAGTGCGCTTTTTTTCGTCCTCGATACCTTTTTCGAGCTCATTGATCCTCGAGATATACTGCTCCTGCTTGATCTGCAGTCTGAAGCTGTCATAGGCGACAACACCAAGAAGCATTATCATTACTATAATAATGCAAAGGACACTCAACTTATTATGTTTTTTTCTCTGAAAAGCCGGCACCCTTCCCATTTTTTTCTCCTAAACAACCCTAGGTTTATACCTGATAAATTCACCCCTATCTGTGATTCCTCGTAAGACAAAAACACACTATATATTATACAGTATAATACAAGCCCAGTCAATATAACTGTATACAATTTTTCATCTATTTTTTCAGTAAAAATCACTACTCAGACGTATTTAAAGAGGTCTTTAACCTGCTCCTTTTTTACTGTCTCTTCTATAGCAAGAACCTCGACCTTTACAGCCTTGTTTCCAAATGCGATCTCTATTGTATCGCCGACTTTTACTTCTGTGCCGGCCTTTGAAGCTTTTCCGTTTATGGAAACTCTTCCCGCATCGCAGGCTTCATTTGCCACGCTTCGTCTCTTTATAAGTCTTGAGACTTTTAAGTATTTATCCAGACGCATATTTACCTCCTGAAACTGAAAAGGATGTACACAGCCTTAAGCGTGTACATCCTCATTGCTAATAAACATTTATAATATCACGAATTGCTTTGCAATTAGTTTTTGATATTCAATTACTTGTTTACAGCATCCTTAAGAGCCTTGCCTGCCTTGAACTTAGGAGCCTTTGATGCAGGGATCTTCATTACAGCACCTGACTGAGGATTTCTACCCTCTCTAGCTGCTCTCTCAACAACTTCGAATGTACCGAAGCCAACAAGCTGGATCTTGTCACCCTTTACAAGTGTCTCTTCAACTGAATCTGTGAAAGCCTTAAGTGCGCTTTCTGCATCCTTCTTTGTAAGACCTGACTTCTCTGCAATTGCTGCAACTAACTCTGTTTTGTTCATTATGATAACTCCTCTCTGAATGAGTTTTATTATTATCCTGCCCAGCAACTATGCTGACTGCAAGACACATATCTATTTATACCCACTTTTAGGGAATTTGTCAACAAAAATAAGCTAAAATAGGCTAAAAATCGGAGAGCACGAGGCTCCCCGATCTTTGGTGTGTAAAGAGAGGTATATTTGTTTGATTATAAGTACAAAACGCTCTGTTTTCCGGCTTATAATCTGTAAATAATCTTACATTTTTGTAGCACTGTCTACTGCTATTGAACCCTTATAGTTTCCTGTAAGTTCAATTGTCTTTCCATCGCTTGAAAGATTATAATCTGTTCCCTTCTTTAAGACATATTTCTTATACTTGCCGTTATTATCGGAAAGTGAAGCCTTTACTTTCTTAACGGTATTTGACTTAACCTTTACGTACAGCTTTGAGCTTTCAAGTTCAACAGGCTTAATTGTAAATGAAATTGTCTGTCCCTTGATTGCCTTGGATGCTGCCTTTGCTGCCTTCTTATCTGTGATCTTGTTGCCGTTTGCATCCTTTGCCCTGTTAAGGCTCTTGATCGTGAAGCTTGCTGTTCCGGCTGCCTTTGAATTTGCCATCTTTGCACTCTTAACAAGATAATTCATTCCATTTACACTTACTGTAACCTTAAGGCCTTTCTTACCGCCGATCTTCATCTTTCTTCCGCTGAAAGGAAGGTTTGTAGGTGCAGTGATCGTGTACTGTGTGCCGTCAGCTGATGTATAAACTGTAGTTGTACTTGTTGCTTCTGTTGAAGATGCTGTTTCAACTTCTGACTTATTTACCGAATAAACACTTGTAATATAATCCTTCATTGTATCTGCATAGTTTGCTGCCTTAAAATCATTCATATCCGCAAACTGGCTTGAAGCCATTATCATCTTAAGTACTCTTATCGTACACTTCTGAAGGTCGCCGAGATACATGTCGTTATCGGAATAAGTTCCCTTATACTCTGCAAGCCATGTATCTTCATCAACAGCTGTTACTGTAAGTGATCCTTCCTCGATCATTGTCTTCATTTCGTCAGGAAGTTCATCGTATCCATCAACACCATCTGTCACAACTGTATTAGCAGATATTTCAGCAAGTGCGTCAAATTCTGTCGATACTACTGCTTCACCATCTTTATCTGCGGTAAAGTCATTCCAGTTTTCTGTTACTGTTGTTTTTCCTGTCCACCAACTATATGATGAAGTCGTTGTTACATATCCGTTTTCACTAAAAGTAGGCTCTACATCTTCAACTGCTGATAAAACTTCTTCAGGTGATCCTCCCGGCATTACAAGGTCATTTCCTGCATGCATACATTCCTCAATATGATGCATTCCACCCCAGTCAGTCATTACCATTCCCTTGTAATCCCACTCTGAACGAAGTACGTCTTCAAGGATATCAAAGTTTTCTGATGACCATGTACCGTTTGTCTTATTGTAACTGCTCATTACTGTGAGCGGCTGTGATGTCTTTACTGCGATCTCAAAGCCCTTGAGATAGATTTCTCTCATTGCACGCTCTGAAATATGATTATCTACTGCACTTCTGTTCTCTTCCTGGTTGTTATCAACATAATGCTTGATTGAAACACCTACACCCGGATTAGACTGAACACCGTTTGTAATAGCAGCACCTGTTGTACCTGAAAGGAACGGATCCTCTGAATAGTACTCAAAATTACGACCGCAAAGAGGATTTCTGTGGATATTCATACCAGGAGCAAGCCATACGGTAACTCCAAACTCTGCCATTTCTGTTCCGATCGCATCACCAACTTCTTTAACAACTTCTTCATCCCATGTCTGGGCAAGTAATGTTCCGATAGGGAATGCTACCGCAAACTGATACTGTGTAGTACCATCATCATCAGTATATTCCTGAGTAATACGTATACCTGCAGGTCCATCTGAAAGTACAGTATTGGGAATTCCAAGGCTTTCATAATAATTCTGTGTTGTTTCGCCGGCTGCACCCTCAACACTGTTTGCCTGTGCTCCAACAATAGGGTCATCTGTAGATGAGCTGCTGTAACCTTCGACAATATTTGACATTTCTTCGTTTGTAAGTCCTGTTACAAACTCTTCAATGCTTATATCGTCATTATAAACATCTATCAGATCCTTGTCTCTGTAATCATCGCTAAGTTCGATTTTTTCAACTTTTTCTTCATACTTGCCGCTGCCCGGAAGATTATTAATATCTTCTTCAGCTGTATTTGCTGAAACATAGGTTGTAACTACTTCATCATCTACATCACTTGCATTATCTCCATCGATCAGCTTAAGTTTTTCTGCTGATACAGCAATTGTTTTCGCTGATGAAATTTCAGAATCTTCACTTGTGTAACTGTAGGATTCTGCTGATGCAGCTTCTGATGCCAAGTCATCATCTACATCATTATAATCATTATCACCCATCAGCTGATTGCTGAGCTGCTCTGTGATAACATCATCACCAATATTGATCTTGGCTACAACATGTGTATTCCTTGAGCTGTTGCCAACACGGATCAGATAGTCACCCTTTGCCATCTCATATGCTGCATCATCTTCACTGTATGAGGACATGTCTGATGTTTTGAAGGAAATCTCAAGTGTCTGGCTTTTACCCGGCTCAAGTTCATCAGTTTTTCCATAAGCTGCGAGCTCCTGATAAGGAACATCAAGCTTTCCGGACGGAGCTGAGAAATAAACCTGAACAACTTCTTTTCCTGAATAACTGCTTCCTGTATTTGTAACCTTTGCCTTTACAGTAACATTATTCTCGTCTGCTTCTACTGATGTTGTTTCAATACTGAAATCTGTATAAGATTTACCAAATCCAAATTCATACTCAGGTTCTACTCCGAATGTATCGAAATATCTGTATCCAACATAGATACCTTCTGAGTATAACTCTGTATCTGTGTCATCATCATTAAAACTGAAATCCTCTGATGACGGATAATCATCATAATCTTTAGCCCAGGTATCTGTCAGTTTACCTGAAGGTGTTACTTCACCGGTCAGAATCTCAGCAAGAGCTTCACCGCTCTTCATTCCTGCCTGAGACATAAGGAGAACACTCTCAACATCCTCATCGTCCGCGAATTCTGCTGTATCAATGACTCCACCAACATTTAAGATTATAACTACATGCTCAAAATTAGATTTAAGATATTCAAGATTAGCTTTCTCTATATCTGTAAGTTCATAATCATCCTCTTGTTCTCTGTCTGCTCCTTCTCCAGAATTTCTTCTGATAACAAAAAGTGCAGTATCTGCCTCTTTTGCAGTATCATCTACTGCGCCGTCAGTTTCAAGGCTTCTCTCTACTGACGATGCAGGAGTCCACCATCCGCTTCCGGCTTTATAATATCCATCTTCCTGATTTTCATAGCTTTCAAGATAAGCTTCAAGATAATCAGCAGAAGTGATATCGTATACATCTTTAAGTCCATCGTAGATACTTACTGTTTCTGATTCACGCTGATTAACAGCACCTGATCCGGTTCCTCCAATGATTGTAACTACAGAACCGCTTCCGTACAAAGCAACTTTTTTACCGGATGCAAGCGGAAGTATAGAATTTTCATTTTTAAGCAGAACCATACCCTGTGTTGCTGCTGTCTTTGAAATTTCCATATTTGTTTTTTCACGTTCAGTAACTTCTGTAGAAGTTGTTGCCGCAAATGCCGTTTCCAGTGATGTAATACCTGCGCCACTAACTACAGTGGTCGCTACCATTGCAGATGCCATGAGACCTGCTATGGATTTTCTCCATTGATAGTTTCTTCTCATACCTTTCCTCCAATAACAAATCTTTTATAAAACCTTCTAAAAAAATTATATTTTCTTAAGCATTTTTTTAGAATTAGATTTGTTATGATATGTTTTAGAAATCGTACGCTATAATAATTCAACAAAGAAAATCCAGCATGTCTATTATTATCTATACATAATGCATATTACGGATTCAATATTAGTCCCGCAGATAAATCATTAAATTCTACCTTTTCCAAAGTAATTCTATAATATTTTCCTTCATCGAGATTTAAATCCTTCATTTTTTCCTTATGCATCACAACTGCATCTACAAGCTTCATTAATGCCTCTGCATGTTTTGATGTATCACACAATACAGTTCCCAGAAGTTTTTTTCTCTCCACACTTTTTAATGCCTCGTTGATACCATCGATCCCGACAACGCGTATAGAATCAATTCCCAATGCATCCAGTGTATCTATCGCGCCAAGTGCCATTGCATCATTGTTACTGATTATGATTTCAAGATTTTTATTTATTTCACTGTCCGACATCCACGCATATGTTGTCATTCTGGCTTTATCACGATCCCAGTCCGCTACCGCACTTGTAAGCAGTTCAAGCTTTATCCCTGATTCCTCTAAGGATTTAAGTACTACTTCACTCCTTATAACCGCATCCTGATGCCCGATTTCACCCTCAAGAACTGCACACTGAACTATTCCATCCTTGTTTTTATCAATTTTATTATTATCAAATGCATCTTTTATTATTTCAGCCTGAAGTATCGCTGATTCCTTCGCGTCCGAACCCTCATAATATAAATTTTCATTTCTCATTAGATCCTTTTTTACAGGCTCACGATTGAAGAAAATTACCGGAACTCCTTTTTTTTCTGCCATGGCTATTATGTTGGATGCCTTATTTCTTTCCACCAGATTAACGCAGAGAATATCATAATTTAAGTCAAGTAAATGTTCTGCCTGCATATCCTGCCGGTTCTGATCTGCCATTGCATCCATTACATTAAGGCTCAGATTATAATCCTTATGCAATTTTTGATATTCTGTGATCTCTTCCCTGAATTCCTCTGTAATGGATGATATAAATGTATCAGTTCCGTCATATGCTAAAAATCCTATATGACAGCTGCGCTGTTTATTCCCGTCAAATCGGTAATTTCCTAACATACATACCGCAATAACCGCAAATAACAGTATGATAAATATCACCAGTCTTTTTTTCAATTTATATATCCTTCCTGATCACTCTGCTGTCAAAAATATTTTCTGAATTTATAAAATATGGATCCTCAACTATATCATAAGCACTGAAAAATCCTCTTGAGTAATTCATAAGAGTCTTCACAGATCTTACCCCTATCGCATAGTCGCTCCATTCTACAGCTCCACTGACCAGTCCATCCTCTATATTCTTTAAGAGCATTTTATCTGACCCTATGGAATATATACCCAGATCCCAATCTTTATAATAATTACTGAATTTTACAACCGATTCAGTCGCTTCAGGTCCATCTGTAATAACAACAGTTTTTTTCCTGTCTTCCGCTATTTTTTTAAGTTTTGTTGCTATCACAGGCTGGATGTAATATTCTTCGACAATTAACCGGTTATCCGGAAGGTATTCCTTTATGGTGTCTATTATTTTTAATATTTCGCTCGAATCGCTGTGTCTGCAGATCATAACCAGCCGGGCATCAGCATTATCCACAGCTATATTTTCTGCAAGGATCTTTCCAGCTTTTTCCCTGTCAAATCCGGCAGAAAAGGCATTTCTTCTGTCGAGTCTGTCATTATAAATATATGTTATCGGCAGTGTAAATTTTTCATCCCTTATCCATTCCTTTATTTCCCTGTCGTCCGTTGGTACAATTATAAGTGCTTCCGCACCATTATCTATTTCTCTTTTTATAATCTCTTTCTGTAAATCCGTATCATAGGCTTTCGGTAGAAATTCTATATTTATATCAAGATTCTGAATTGAAGCTTCTTCTGAGATACCTTTTTCAAGTTCATCATGAATTGTGCTGTCAGAACAATCCATGATCACGGATATCTTCATATTTTTTCTCTTATAACCTATCCCTGCAGAATCAGCGATCAAAATAAACATCAGCAATAAAGCCGCAAATATCCAAAATCTTATAATTTCTTTTTGTCCGCTATTCATTCTTTCCAATCCCCATACTCTATAGCCGGCATGTGAAGTATGATTTCAGTTCCCTCATCCGGCTCTGAGTTTATGATGATTCCATACTCTATACCAAAATAAAGCCTGATCCTCTCATTAACATTATATATTCCTATACCGTTTCCTCTCTTTGATTCTACGGGTTTTTTGAGCAGGGACTCCTGCTGTTCCTCCGTCATACCCATTCCATTATCACGAACGCTTATATAAAGATCCTCTCCTTTACGATATGCCCTGATGAATATTTCTCCTTCATCTTCCATAAATTCCATGGCATGATATATTGCGTTCTCAACAATCGGCTGTACAATAAGCTTCACAGTAGAAAGATTTTTAACGTCTTCTTCAATATCTATACTATAGCTGAATTGATCCCGGTAACGTCTTGATTGTATCAGAAGATAATTTCTCACATGCTCTATTTCATTTTCTACAGTTATGACATTTTTTCCCTTACTTATACTTATCCGGAAAAGCCTTGCCAGTGCAGTCACTATCTCTGTGGCATCGCTGTTTCTTCCTTTTTCTATCATCCAGGTGATAACATCTAATGTATTATACAGAAAATGCGGATTTATCTGTGACTGAAGACTATCCATCTCGCTTTTGCGTTTGAGTTTCTGCTCACGTCTTACCTCTTCCATCAGGAACCTTATCCGGCAGACCAGCCTGTTGACGCTCTTTGCCAGTGAGCGCACCTCAATACTTCCATAAACCCTTACTTCTGTATCCAGCTTTCCGCCTGCCAGTTCCCCTACACTTTTCTCCAGCTCACCGATCGGTCTGGACACCATTCCCGATATAAATTCGCTGAACTTCAGTATCACTATCATAAATACCGATATCATGAACAGAACCTGTATCAGCCACTTTGCCATATTTTCTTTCTCTGCCGATGCAGTATAGACACTTACCAGCCGCCATCCTGTATAGCCAATGGTTCTCAATGCATAAATATTCCTCTGTCCAAGAAATGATATCTTATAGCTCCCGTCTTTCAGATCTGCAAGCTCCTTATTATTTTCCGGCTTAAATCCCTCCTCATACCTGCTCTGGTAGGGATGGGCAAGGATTTCCCCATTATCATTCATCAGATAGACGTATTCGCGTATTGAATTGCTCAATGTCTTGCACATACGTGTTAATTCACTGTAATTAAAATTTACGACTATCACGCCTTCAAATTTTTCTCTTCCTGTAGATATCTCCAGATAACGGCTGACAGGAATCACCCATTCATAATCTGCTGTAGGAAAGTCATAAAGATCATCTACCACAGGCTCTGAAAACGCTATATTTTCCGGATTACCGACCGCTGCCCTGAACCATTCCTCATCACAGACATTGACATTCTCCTTAATTTTTATCTGCGGTGCCGTCATGACTGCCTCACCTGACATGTTAAAACAGGCTATATCCTTTATATACCTGCTGTTTGAATTATAGGCATAATTAAAAAGGAGCTGCTTTTCCTCCTCGCTTGTAAAGTCATCCTTTAGTATATTGAAATATACATTATCGGTAATGTCTATAAGTGTGCTTATATATTCCTCGAGCTGCTTCGCCCCTGAATTCAGCAGTATTTCCTGTTTCTGTCTTACCAGGCGGTCATATTGAGTATTATGATTTATTATCCAAAAAAAGTTCAGGATAACGAATTCCAGGATAGTCGAAAAAATAAAAATCTTATAGATCATCTTCCTGAAACTCTGTTCCCTGACCTTTTTCAGCAAAATTGTCTTAAGCAAATTCCCCATCTTATTTCTGCCTGTATTTTGTAGGTGATACCCCGTAATAACGCTTAAATGCGTAACTGAAATAAGCTACATCCGAATAGCCCGTTTCTTTTGCGATCACATATGTCTTGTAATCTGTTTCTTTAAGTAACCTTGCCGCTTCTTCCATTCTTATCCTGTTAATAACATTTGAGCAGGCTTCTCCCATTTCTTTTTTAAAAATACTTGAAAAATAACTGTGACTGAAACCTACACTGTCTGCAACTGTTTCCACCGAAAGCTCAGAATCCCTATAGTTTTCCTCGATATATCGCAGCGCTTTATTAGAAAGACTATTTCCCTGTATTTCCTCTTTTATACTTATATCACCATAGTACACAGCATTTGTATCTTCTGTTATTTTATTTACTGCCATGCAGGCCTCATTAAAGGATCTCGTAATATCTGAAAGCATATCGGCCTTTGATCCTATTCCACAGACTATATCAATATCCAGCTGGTGTTTGAGGCTCCTTACAAGATTTTCACAAATTCTTATGGTTTCCTCGGGATCATGCTCTCCAAATATTATGTCAACCTTTCTGTTTTCTATGACGATTGCCGCTCCGTATTTTTCTCTTAGTTCTTCGTCAATGGCTTCATAAATTACATCTTCCCATTCAGCTTTTTCAGAATGATCTCTCATCTCTGCAACAGCAACTATCCAGCTTCCGGATGATAAAAGTTTCGGAATATTATCGGCAAGCTGCTGCTTTATCTCATCGGTTATCTGTCCCCTGATAACCTGATGAAGCACACTTTCAAGTATCCTTGATCTGCCTCTGTCATATTTTTCCTTAAGTTCAGCAAAATTTCTCTCACTGTCTCTTTCCCTGTCGAGTTGTTTTTTTACCTTAGCCATAGATTCTTCTAATTCTCTTGAATTTATAGGCTTCATGATATAATTCTCAACTTTATATTTTATTGCTTCCCTGGCATAGCTGAAATCATCAAAACCGGAGAATATTATTATCTTAATATCATCGAATTTTTCACGTATCTTAGCTGTGAGTTGAAGGCCATCCATATATGGCATCCGTATATCGGTCATGACAAGGTCAGGTGCCTCTTCTTCTATCAATTCCCAGGCTTCGATACCGTTTCTTGCTACGCCGGCGACTTGAAACCCAAGTTTTTCCCAATCAACTCCCTCAGCCATACTGTCTCTAACTTCTGCCTCATCATCAACTAAAATAATACTATACATTTCCACCACCCTTTATTAACAGTTTTCAGCCTAATTTATAATTTTACACGCTGAAAGAAATATCTGCAATTAAGAAAAGCGCCGAAGCCGCTATATTAAAAATATAGCGGATCCGACGTTTATTATATAATTCTTTAGCTTAAAGGTTTTTTCAGATCTGACGTTTCAAATTTCTCAGAATCCTTGAGCATTTCCCTGACCGCTGCCTCACCTTTTTCCATAGCTGTTCTGTAATACCAGTCTTTGAAATCAAGCTCCTGCATATAATATTTAAGCTGTTCGATCTGATTCTTAACATATTCCCTCTGGTCTTTGATCAGCTTATAACGCTCCTCAAGTGACTCCTCTCCAAGCTTTTGAAGTTCTACATATTCTTTAATTTTCTTTATTGGCATGCCCGTATTTTTAAGACAGTTAAGCAGTTTCAGCCATTCGAAATCTTCATCTTCAAATACCCGGATACCATTGACACGCTTCACATTTGGCAGAAGACCTTCTTTATCATAGTATCTGAGTGTAGATGGTGAAAGCCCCATCATCTCTGCAACTTCCGAAATCAAATACGACATAAAACTACCTCCCTGTATTAAATATAGTTCTGAGCCTCATCTGCAAGTTTTTCAGCAGATATTCCATGTTCGGCAAGAAGTTCTGCCGGATTACAGAGTTATTTTCTTACGTTAAATTTAACATTAGAGATAAGATAACACTTAAAGTGAACTTTAAGTCAAGGGTTTTTATAAATTTTTTATCTTTTAATATATTGAAGCATCAAATAAGATCTGTTCATTCTTTTTCTGAAATATCTCAATAATCATCTTCATCAGGGCAATAAAGAATCCTGCTCCGCAGGATTCTCCGCGCAAGCGCGGGAGCCGCAGGCTCTTCCTATCCGCGCTTGACGCATCATACGCACGCAGTGCGTTTTTTGCATTATGGGGAATTCCATCGGAATTTCCTATAATGCAAAAAAACAGGCAGAATCTTTGATTCCGCCTGTTCAATATCCTTATAAATTATTTACTCTTCCTGTAAATACTATCACTCCGCTTTCTTTATCCCTTATTACAAAAAGGAATGGTCTGTTAACCTTGAACTCAGCTTTTTCCATAGGCATTGCGGAAGTTACTTTCATAATCTCTTCTGTTACCGCTGCCGCTCGGCTTCCTTCCTCGTCTACTTCGATCTTTGCCTGATGAGCTATGTCTGAGATCATAAGATTTTCAGCAATCTTTGAGAAATCTGCATTTTCAGAGAAGGCAACTTCCATGCCCATATCTGAAAGTGCCTTTTTTAACCCGTCAAATTTAAGATCCATAGTAAATTTAGGCAAAGCAAACTCTACCTCTGTCTCCTCAGCACTGTCCAATGCCTCGAAAATTCCATCAGCATTATCTCCTGTAAATACCTTTGAAATATCTGATGACTCATCCGAACTCATAAAGATATCCATCTCAAAATTACTGTTACTATATGGAACTGCCAGTCCTGTAACCCCGTCCTTATCATCAAGATATCTAAAATAGCCATCATCTAAATGCATCATATCCACAGAACTCTTTTCAGAACTTCCGTTAAAATCTTCCTTGAATGTATTATCAGCGGAAAATTTATCCTGCCATTCACCATAGAAATATACAGCATTTAAAATATCCGCAACTGTATCACTGTCTGCCTGGGATTCATATCCCTCAATTAAATTTTCTGTCTTTTCATTTACCCATTCTGTAATCTCTGACTTAACAGCATCTGTACCATTCTTAAAATCAACTGTCTTTAATTCTCCGCCAAAGTAAAACTCAGCAGGTTTTAAGAAATCAGTCTCAGCATTATCAGCCAGTGTCAGAGACTTATCAATCCATATAGAATTTGCTGTAGTAAGTTTTGCAGTTTCACTGGTCTCTTTGTCTCTGAAAAGCTTATACTGCTGCTCAAAGCTTTCAAGATCTTCAATTCCAAGAACAGATTCCATAGCAGATTTTGTCTCGCCATCTGCTCCAAGATCTGTCATTGCAAGAGCAGATTCTATACTGTATGCGGAATAGAAGATATTTTCATCACCCGCTGCCTTATATAACTTCCAGTTAAAACTATTTACTGCATTTTTAATACTGTCATCCATGCTTTCTGCCTCTGCTAATTCTGCACTATCTCTTCCGCCTTCTTCTGATGCATCTGAAGCCTCTGTGCTTTCAGCGGATGCTTCCGTTTCAACTGCCTCGCTGCTTTGAGCTTCAGAAGATGCCTCTGCTGAACTATCAGATGCCTCTCCTTTTCCTACTGCCTGAGAATTATTCTTTGAAGAACTGCATCCCCAAATGCAAAGTGCGATCACACCAAGTAAACCCATTACAATAATCTTTTTCATACGAATCTCCTCCTGATTTATTTTAAAAGAGCATTGTAAATATCTCTTTTAGAAACTCCTCTATCTTTTGCAGCCTGTTTCATTGCCTCCTTTTTATCCATTCCCTTATTTATATACGATTGAACATGCTCTTCAATGGTCATATCTTCAAAAACTGCCGCTGCCTCAGCCTCGATCTCAGCTCTTGATCTTCCCTCGATCACAAGTACATATTCACCTCTGGGCTCCGCCTCGCTGTAGTAATCCACAGCATCCTGCAGATTTGTACGCATTATATCCTCATGCTTTTTTGTAAGTTCCCTGCAAAGCGATATCCTGCGGTTTCCAAAATATTTATAAAGATCTGCCAGTGTCGCCTTTAAATGATGCGGCGCCTCATAAAGGATCAATGTTCTTGTATCCTGAGAAATTTCCTCAAGGATAATTTTTCTGTCTTTATTTTCCCTCGGAAGAAAACCCTCAAATGAAAATCTTCTTGTGGAAAGTCCGGAGAGAGTGAGTGCTGTAATTACCGCCGATGCTCCCGGCAATGATGTTACAATTATCCCGGCCTCAGCGCACTTCTGAACCAGTACTTCTCCCGGATCTGATATTGCCGGAGTTCCCGCATCCGTTATCAGGGCGATATTTTTGCCGTCAAGAAGCATCCTTACAAGCTCATCGGCTTTTTCATATTTATTAAATTCGTGATAGCTGGTCATTGGGGTATGTATATCAAAGTGGGTTAAAAGCTTCCTGGAATTTCTGGTATCCTCGGCTGCAATTATGTCAACCTCTTTCATACAATTTATAACACGCTCTGTCATATCCCCAAGATTTCCTATCGGAGTAGCGCAAAGGTATAACTGTCCTGACATTAACAATTCCTCATATCTTAATAACCGTAAATATCATAAATTTCATCTGTATATTTTCCGGCTTCTTTATATATAATAAGCGGTTCTTCAACTGTTAGCTGCTCTCCGCCGCCGCGTCTTCCTTCTATAAGAACCATATTTGCCGGCTTATCCGCGAAAGGGTGGATCATTTTCATGCGTTTCGGCTCTATCCTGTACTTACGCATCATTTCAAAAATTCCCACTAAGCGATTAGGTCTGTGCACCATATAAAGTGCTCCCTGTGGTTTTAGAAGCGCCGATGCCGCAGCAACTACATCTTCAAGAGTGCACAAAAGCTCATGACGTGCTATCGCCTTGGGCTCATGCGGATTGAGCAGAGCCTTTCCTCCTGTCATATAGGGAGGATTTGTCGTTACCGTATCAAATGATGATTTCTTAAAAAGCTTTGCTGCTTCCTTTATATCCCCGGTAACTATATCTATTTTTTCCTCTAAAGCATTTAATTCAACGCTTCTTCGTGCCATATCAGCACTTTCTTCCTGGATTTCGAGTCCCGTAAAATGACTTCCTTCGGTTTTCGCTTCCATAAGGATCGGTATGATTCCCGTTCCGGTTCCTAAATCTATCGAAATTCCGCCTTTTTTTACGCCGGCAAATCCCGATAAAAGTACAGCATCCATCCCAAAACAAAATTTTTCCGGATTCTGTATAATCCCGTAGCCGTTTCTCTGAAGGTCATCAATCCTCTCACCGGCTTTTAATTCAATCGTTCTTTTCTCCGTCATTTTCACTTATCTTGCTTGGCTTCTCAGTATTATTGTCCTTCTTTTGCTTCTTATTTTTGAAGTTATTGCCGCCATCCCGTTTTTCTTTATCAAAACGCTGATTCTTGTCAAAATTCTTCTTTGGCTTCTTATCAAAGTTTCGCCTGTTATTATTTTTATCCTGGTTCTTTTCCGGATTTTTTTCCTGGCTTCTATCCTGATTGTTTCCAGAGTTCTTATCCTGATTTTTATTCTGATCCCTGTTCTGGGACTTATCTCTGTTTTTATCAGCTTTCTTCTGGTTATTTCTATTCTGGTTTTTCTGATTCTTCTGAGGCTGCTGCTCCTGCTTTTCTTCCTTAAGCTCTTCCACAAGCTCCTCCACAGGAATATCAGCTTCCTTCAGAGCCTCTTTCTCTCTCTTATCTTTTTCTTTTTTCTGCTTTTCCTTTGCCCAGTTTGAAGTGCCTTTTTTATGATGAGCTACAAAATCAAGATTCTTAACCTCGTATTCCCTGACCTCTTTTTCATCACCCTGCTCGATCAGAACCTTTACCTTCTGTCGCAAAACATTAACAGACTGTACTTCTCCGGAAATACCCTCTTCCTTATCAGTAACAATATCGCCTATTGAAGGAAGGGCAGCATTCAGCTCTTCATAAGTTTCCTCTTCATTCTGCAGGCAGCACATGAGTCTTCCGCACATACCGGATATCTTTGTAGGATTGAGTGAAAGATTCTGTTCCTTCGCCATTTTTATTGAAACCGGCTGGAAATCAGAAAGGTATGTGTGACAGCAGAGCGGTCTTCCGCAGATACCATATCCGCCTAAGATCTTGGTCTCATCACGGACACCTATCTGTCTTAATTCAATTCTTGTCCTGAATACACTTGCAAGATCCTTTACAAGCTCTCTAAAGTCAATTCTTCCATCTGCTGTAAAGTAAAAGAGAAGTTTATTGCTGTCAAAAGTATACTCTGCATCGATAAGTTTCATATCAAGCTCATGTTTGCGGATCTTCTCCTGACATACCTTAAAAGCTTCACGCTCTCTTACCCGGTTATTTTTTTCCGTTTCAACGTCATTCTCATCAGCCATTCTTATAACTGCCTTAAGAGGGGAAACTATTTCTTCCTCGGAAATTTCCCTGATATCTGAAACCGCTGTTCCGAATTCAACACCCCTTGCAGTTTCAACTATTATATTGTCTCCCCTTTTTATATCAAGATCACCCGGCGCGAAATAATATATTTTTCCGGCCATGCGGAATCTTACACATACTATCTTAACCATTCTCTCTGTTTCCTTTCATCGTCAGAAATAGAAGTTCCATCGTCATATCAAAATTTACATTTGACGTAAGTCTGCTTCTGACTGTATTTATCTCTTCCATGACTGTGTTTATCTTCTCATAGCTCATGGTCTTTGCCTTAGTCCCTATCAGTAGTTCCTCTCCGGAAAATACTATTTTTGCATCATCTCCCGCTGCCTTTGTATAAAGCACATCTCTCATAAATAACAAAAGCATGTCGAGATAATCATTTATCCTGTCTTTATATTCCGAAGCCTTTTTAATCGAATCATTAATATCCGTAAAGGAAAATTTTGTTATCCCCTCTACGACCCTTAGGATCTCATTTTTTAAGCCCTCAAAGGCTTCATCTTCTATAAGGGCTTTTGCTCTTCCGAGCGACCCTCCTGAAAAAGCCGCTGCTATTTTTGCCTGTCTTTCTGAAATTTCACCTTTGTTTTTCAGATAATCCTCTATAAGTTTTTCAGATACCGGTCTCATTTTAAGCGTTACAGATCTTGATCTTAACGTTGGCAAAAGCTTCATCTCATTATCTGTAAGAAGTATGATCACCGCATAATGAGGCGGCTCTTCTAAAGTTTTTAAGAGTGCATTCTGTGCCTGAGGATTCATCAACGATGCATCAGGCACTATGTAGACTTTTTTTCTTCCCGTATAGGGTTTGATACCGATATCCCCAACCAGCTGCTGCCTTATTTCTCCAACACTTAATGTTGCCGGCTTCTCATGACTTACAGTGATGATATCCGGATGATTTCCGCTTTTAGCCATTGCACAGGAATGACAATGACCGCAGGGATTATCTCCTCCCTCTTCACAAAGAAGAGTCTCTGCAAAGATTCTTGCAAGTGTTCTTTTCCCGGACATCGGCTGTCCATCAAAAATATATGCATGGGAAACTCTCTTTTCCCTTATTGCTCCCTGAAGGAAATTTACAGCTGTCTGCTGCCCAATTATATCATAAAACGACGACATCCTACATCAGAAGGTCTATCAGCATGCCCCTTATCTCACCGATAAGTCCGAGCACAACGATATTATCCTTCTCCTCCTTCATGAGTTCTTCCGCAAGCTTATCCAGATTCTCATCTACTTTTCGGATTATTCCGTAGACTCTGTGACGGCCTCTCCTGTCGAGGAAATTCTCTCTCGAAAACTTATGTGAACGATTAATTACCTCGTTCATAAAGCCCTTTATGAGAGACCGGTATTTTCTCATATCCGTTATATTCTTGCGTTTTTTTATCTTCTCACCCTGCATGGTTATTTCATTCATCATCAGTGTGAGTCTTTCCTGCAGATCCTTCTCTCCTATATTACTCATCAGGGCAAATTTAAAATCTTCACCCGAAACATTCTGAGTATCCTTAACTTCTTCTGCAGCTTTAACCTGTTGTAATTGATTGACCTTTATATCCATAATTCCGATATACCCCTCCGAATAAATCGAATTTTATAATCCGTCTTTATCCTTAATCTGCGTTCCGCTTCTGCTCATTTCTGATAAAATCCGAAATCTCGCTTACACATTTTTTCAGATCTTCATTTATAAAGATTCTCTCAATTCCGCATTCTTTTATTTTTTCTTCTGAAAAGTCATCACTGTCGGAAACAAAACGTCTGCACATTTCCTTATATTGTGGGATCTCACGTTTATCTTCCCTCGCAATAGCCCTCATAAGCCTGCTTCTGTCAGCACAATCGATAAAAACCGGCTTAACCTTCTCAATTCCGAAGTATGCCTTAAGGCTGCTGTATGACTCTAAGGTTCCTGTCATTATGATATCTTCATCAGCTTCGAAGCTTCCATCATCAGCCGTAAAATAATGCCAATCCCCCATAATAGTATTATAACAGCGTTCCTCAATTATTTCCTTATTTTTTCTGTATTTAAGGTATTCTTCATCCGAGACAAAATGATATTCAGAGCCATCTCTTTCTCCGTCTCTCATAGGTCTCGTCGTATAAGAAACATAATTTTTAAGCTCTAATGATCTGTCCGTTAAAAGTTCTCTGTAAACAGTATCCTTACCAGTGGAACTTTTCCCTATTATTACAAATATATTAGCCATTTTTCCTGCCTTTAACGTGCCAAGATCCTGAATTCTCCCTCAGCGGCACCTATTATATTTATTCCTTCATTCTGCATATTTGAAATTTCTTCTATTAAGTCGCGGCTTACGATCTCGCCGGGAACTATCAGCGGAATATCCGGTGGATATGCGTATACCCATGAAGCTGCGGTCTTACCCTCTGCCTTTTCAAAACTGTATTTTAAGGATTTGGATTCCAAAGCCTCCTGTATCCTTACAGCTATACCGGGCTTCAAAAATCTTTTTCCGGATTCTCTCTTTATAGTCGATTTCACATTTCCAATCTTCCCTGCTGAAATTTCATTATCTATCTCTCTTAAAGCTGCCTTCAAACGTTTAAATGCATCATCAGTATCCATTATTCCCGTCATTAAAAGGCAATAATCCATAGCTGCCATTTCCGCCTGCAGATGATATCTACTCCTTAATATATCATAAAGTTCTCTTCCGGTCATTTTATCAGAAGCTATACAGAGCTTAGTTCCGTCAAAAGCCAATATATTTTCCCTGCCTTTAACTTCATCACCGATTATCTTTATATGCTCATATTTTTCTCCTCTGATATCTCTAAGATTTTTTATAAGCTTTGAAAATCTATCTTTGCCCTCATCTTCAAGCAGTTTTATACAGTTATCTATCCCCGCCATAAAAAGATAAGAAGGTGATGATGTCTGATAAATAGAATAAAACTCTCTTAAGAGATCTCTGTCAATTATATTTCCTGAATAAAGCAGCGCTGCGGTCTGTGTAAATGTCGGCAGAGTTTTATGTAAACTTATTATGGTAACATCTGCATATTCCGCTGCCGTCCTGATGCCATAGATACCGTCAAATTCTTCATTTATTCCAAAGTGTGCTCCGTGCGCAGCATCTACGATCAAAGGAATATTATTCTCATGACATATATCCGCTATTGATTTTATATCCGAAAGCATTCCCTCGTATGTAGGCGAAGTTATAAATACAGCTTCCGCGTCAGGATTATTTTCTATTGCATCATTTATATCTCTAGGATCTATGCCTCCATTCATGGCATATTCATTTATATATCCCGGGTATATATAGACAGTCTCTAAATTCCTTAAAAAAGCTGCATTATATGCACTTTTATGAGAATTCCTTGCCATTATTATCTTTCCGTTACGTTTTACCGCCGCAGATATCGCAGTCAAAATTCCCGATGAAGAACCATTTATTAAAATGTCGGCCTTTTCCGAATGAAAAAGAGCAGCCATTTTTTCCTGAAGCTTTTTTATGATCCCGTCAGGATGATGCATATTGTCAAAATCATCTATTTCCGTGATATCAAAAGAAAAGGCAGCGTCGAAGATAGACTTCGACGGCTGCCTTTTGTGTCCCGGCATATGAAACGGATAATAATCCGACTTGCTTAAATCTTTAAGTTCTTTATACATATTAAACCTTTATACATGTCCGTTTCGCATAAAATATTATTCCGCCTGATTTTCAGTATTAGCTGAGCCATCTGCAGCTCCGCCATCCACAGTAGTAGTGCTGCCATCTGCAGCCACTGTTGTATCTGTAACTCCTGTAGCCCCGGCTGCTGCTGCATCAGTCATTTGCTGCATGAGCTGCTCTAAAAGCTGCTGCTGAAGTTCTTCTTCTGTAGGCTCCTGCTTAGGTACAGACTGCTTTCCGCCATAGACGACTACAGCCTCTCCCTTGTGTACGTTTTCAAAAATCTTCTTTGCTGCCGAACTTGGAAGATTTACGCATCCATGAGAACCTCCTGTGAGATATATACTTCCTCCAAAGGAACTTCTCCAACTTGCATCATGGAGTCCGATATTTCCATTAAATGGCATCCAGTATTTAACAGGTGATGAATAAGTTTCTCCTACAAGAGTAGCATCCTGCTCTTTGTAAGTGATCGCATAAGTACCATCAGGTGTAAAATTACCTGTTGAAACCTTTCCGGATACACAGTCAGTCTGTGTTACAAGATTTCCGGAAACATAACAATATACATGCTGATTATCGAGGTCTACTTCAACGTAAGTATCACCGATATCATTATCTCCGTAACACTGCGCTGTACTGAAATATACAGGAACCATTTCTCCCTGTTTGCCGCTGTTTATTGCTGCTACAAGCTCATCAACAGTTGAAGGACGATCCATCCACCATCCATAATCACCGCCGGAAACCGTTATAGTCTCTCCGGATGTCTTCTTGAATGAACGGCTTACTCCAAAAGTATCATGGGCTCTTGCAAGTGTATCGACGTACTCTTTAGCCTTTGCCCTGTCAAGGCTTACAGATGTTCCATCAACACTAAGCCAGTCCTTGATAGTCTCTCCATCGAGGTACTCTGTCTCATCTCCAAAAGTATAAGTTATCTTACTTGTAACATACTGATTTAGATTCTGGGCTGTCTCGTTAAGTTTTTCATCGTCTGAAAAAATAGAAGGTCTTAAATAGCAGCCTGCCTCATCAAGATCTAGATTTTCAATGAGTGAACCGCATGCCGATCGTAAAGCCTCTAAAGTCTTGGTCTTATCAAGTGTAGATCCCTCGTCTTCGGCTATAACTGTATAACCCTCATCTGTATAATCACTTATATATGCATCGACTGGTTCTGCTTCTCCCTCGTAAAATCCAAGTGCATTGAATTCCGTCTCAAGAGCGAGATCATCAAATTCTGCTACCGAATCAGTAGAAAGCGATGTTTTCTTTACCAGGCCTATCGGCCATGAAAAAGCATTCTGTTTCGACAAAAGTTCTTCAATTTCGCCATCAAAAACAGGTTTAAGTGATATGGCAGAGCCTTTGATCGATCCTGATTTATCATTTCTTCCTGTTATTGTAATATTAAAATCATTTGCCTCATCCGTAAATTTTGACTCTACGGCAGAAACACTCATAAATGCAACTTTATCTTGATTTATACTGGTTCCCGGAATAAAGTGCTTAATAAAATAAATCGAAAAAGCAAAATAAACTACCGCAAGAACGGCAACAATAGTTACAATTACACGCGTAAGCGCTGATTTTTGCCTATTATTCATTATCCTTCCTGTCTTTTCTCATAATTCTCAATTAAATAGTCATATTTTTTAAGATTTATATCTATTATAGCCTTGATTCTTTCCATGTCAAATAAATCTCCTCTGGTAATGAGTCTGATCTTTTCATAATACTCATGTAAATCCTCATCCTTTATGCGGTTTCCGCCATAAGCAATGGATTCTCTGTAGCCCTCCGGAACCTCTCGTCTTATGTGTCCGACTCTCCAATTAGGATTATACTTTGCCGGAAGCTTGGAAAGGAATGGATCTCCCAGACAATAAGTATCATTTAAGTATAAATCATAATTATCATATACCAGAATTCCTGCAGCATTCTCAATAATATTTCCACTGACACCGTTATTTCTTATATCATCAGTAGCCTGATGATTCCAGGTATCTGAAACACATATCCTGCCAGTTTTTATAAGAGATCTGAGATTATTATATAATCCGGTAGTTGCAAAATAGTACTCTCTTTCATCCGATATCTGTGAGCTGTATTCATGTCCTGCCAGATACTGACTTCCCACAGTTCTTCCAAAAGTTGCTGCAAAAACAACTCCGCAGATTGTTATATAAGTAAAAGCCTTATTGTATGATTCAATCTTTTTAATATTTGATGCTTCACTGTTAAAAAGAACCGTTGCCATCGAAACAGAGATGAAGAACATATTTGTAAAATGTCTTCCCATCATGAAATCCCCGCCGATATGGATCACATATATCCAGTAAAGAACGACCCCTGCCGCAACCATTATATATCTAAGCTTTTTAGAAATTATACTCAATAAGATATATAAGATCGGCACCAATAACACAACTATATCATCAAAAGCTGTATAAATTGTGTAAACTATTCCTCTTTGTATATACTCATTCTCTGAAATTCCTGTTCCAAGCTTTACATATGCCGGGTTCGGGAACGGAAAACCAAAATAAAATGTTGCAAACAATTCCCATAATATAAATGGCATAAGACCGAGAATACCCAAACCTACAGCTTTTATAAATGAAACATCATCTCTCTTGAATAGATATATCCATACTATCACAGGAATAAAGAGCAGTACCGAATCCATTCTTGTCATTGCTGATAGTGAAAATATCACTGCAAGCAAAAGCATTTCCCGCGCATTGTATTTCTCTGATTTTGAAAGTCTCCATATAAATAATGAACTCAAGAAAAAGAGGAGACTGTTTTCAAGCCCGGAAGTAGTATAACTTATAAATGCCTGGCTTCCTACAAATGCCGCAAATCCCAGCAAAAGCTGATTTTTTGTTCTACAGAGTTTCCATGCAAAAATATAATAAGTAAGCGCAGAAAAAATCGTGCATACCATTATAGATGTAAAATACATCTCTCTGGTTATAAAGTAAGCAAAAGCTATCACTAAGGTGAAAAGCGGACAGGTACTTGCAGTCGATCTTTCCCCTGCATTATAAACAAACCCATCGCCATTTACTAAATGTTTTGCCATAACGTAGCCATGATATGCATCATCTGACTGCCATGCAAGCATCAAAACAACAAGGATAAATCCTGCAAGTGTTAAAAATCTCAGTTTATCCAATTCCGTTTTAAAACGGAATAAACCGCTATTAGAAGCGGTTTTATTCTTAAAAGTGTTAAACATTAGATCTCCGTAATATTTTTGATTTCTTTATAAATCTATTATGCCAGGCGGTCTTAAAATATTTAAAATTCGCAAAAAAGCTGTTCTGTGATACTCCCTCAGTTCTTGCTGTCCAGTGAGCCGGAACTTCAACGAATTTTACACCCAGACGAAGCGGTTTAAGCGCTGTTTCAAGGAAGAAAGGATGTTTAAGTTCTTCCCATATTATATTCTGCATAAGCTTTGTCGGAAAAATTCTATATGCATATGTAAGATCAGAAAGCGGTGAAAAATAAAATATTCCTATCGCTCTCTCAAATATCAGATTACATACAAGCTTTACCTTATTATAATCCTTGAATCCGCCGCCTTTTTTCCATCTCGAAGCCGTTACGATCCTGTTTGGATATTTCTTTGACAGATAAATAAACTTCTGAATAATATTAGGATCAGTCTCAAGGTCAGATGACATCATAACAACATGCGAACCCTTTGCAAGCTGTATTCCCTCTCTGATCGCCCCTCCAACAAAAGGAAGCTTCTGATCGTGTATATAGAGAGGAATATTACCCTTATATTCTTCAACAAGTTCCTCTGCAACTTTTCTTGATTCTGCACTGGTTCTGTCACAGAGTAAAATAATAAATTCTGCAAGATCCTCTTTATTACAGGTTCTTGCTATTGTATCTACTGTTTCCCTTAATGAATAGGTTTCATCCATGGCAGGAAGCAGTATTGTAACATTTTCAAACTTATCAGCCATTATATCCTTGACTCCCAATCAGCAAATACATCTTCCAGAGTCTTATACATAGAATATTCCCTGGTATATCCAAGAGCCTTTATCTTGCTGTCATCACCAAGCAAGAGTGGTTCATCAGCTACTCTAAAAAGCTTTTTATCAGAAATAACCTTTGCCTTTGTTCCTGAAATTTCTATCAGCATATCAAGAATTTCTCTTATCTGATATGCTTTTCCATTACAGATATTATAAGGTTCACCGGCATTACCCTTTTCCATGAGGATTCTCATGGCTTTTACACCATCTCGTACATCAATGTAATCTCTGTAAGTCTCAAGGTTTCCTACATGTATCTCATCTTTAAGCACGCCTTTTTTAATAAGGGCAAGCTGTCTTGCAAAATTCTGTATTGCAGTTGCCGGCGGATGACCTGTACCAACATGAATGAACATTCTTGGAAGAAATACCTTCATGCCATAGTTAAGGGCGTACTGACGTCCAAGATTCTCTACTCCGGCCTTAGAAACACCATATGGAGTATGAGGTTTCAGAAGTCTCTCTTCCTTAAGAGGACAGTCAGCCTCTGTTATATTACCATATTCTGCAGAAGAACATGCTAAAAGCACCTTAGCATCAGGAACTACCTCATGCGCACAATAAAGCACGTTTAATGTTCCTATATAATTTGTCTGATGCGTTACATACTCAAGATTCCAGGAATCTCCATTAAACGCCTGAGCTGCCATGTGTATTATGATATCAGGTTTGATATCCTTAAATACGCGCATCAGCGCATCACGTTCCATGATATCACATCTTATGATTGAATCGTCCTGAATGGCTGCCATTCTGCTTGAAGCTGAATTTCTTGCAAGACCCCAAACTTCACATCCATCATCTTTATAGCTCTTCATGAAATGGGAACCAACCATTCCGGTTCCACCCAACACCAGTACCTTCATTGAATTCCTCCATAGATCCTGTCAGATTAAGCAAGCTTATCTGCCAGATTCATTCCTCTTTCTACGACAAGGTCAGAGTTGAAATGCTGCCATTCTCCCCACCTTCCAAGTCCATATATATTCTTTTCCTTCATATATTCAAGAACTCTGCCTATGGCCTCCTGTTTACCTATGGTATTAAGAGGATAAGCATATTCATTTATAAATGAAATTTTACCAGTATCCTTAAATCTTATGGCATTTGTCTCAGTCCAATATCCTTTTGAATTTGGACAGAAATTGTGCCTTACAAGAATTCTGTGATAATCCAGCTCAGGGTTTGGATAATATATCCACTGTGCCTTCGTATCAAGCATCTCAGGATGATACTCTGTTACAACTGCTGTATGTTTAAGAGCTTTAATATCCTTCCTGACTTCGTCATTTATTCCTTCAATCTGTTTTATAGAAGTCCAAGGGATAGTTGTAACAATTATATCAGCTCTATAAGAAGCATTTACTATATTATTATTTATATCCAAACTTTCTACTTTTGTATTATATACGATCTTATCTGGCATAGATTCAGCTATTCGCTTCCAGATTTCACCATATCCATATTTCTTTGGATAAAAGAATTCTGCATGTCCCGGCTGCTTTGCATATGCACGATGTTCCAGACAACTTCTTAATGTATCCTCAAATGATACATCAGGGAGTTTATCCAGCCAATATGTTCCGAGCTCATCAAGATTTTCTCCGAACATTTTCTGATTATATGGAATCATATAATCCTCTGCAATTTTATCTCCAAGCTTCCAGTTTATCCAGTCAGTAAATCTTTCAGGCATTGAACTGCCTGTATTGCATCCGGCTTTTGCTATTGATTTCAGATATTCAACCTGATCATCAATCTTCATCTGCCATATATTTGCCTCAATAGGACTATTGATCGTGTTATCACCAACTACGATCTTCGAATCTCTTTCATATCTGTCCCATTCATCTTTTGGCATGAATCTAAATAAGAATTCATCAACTGCAGGTCTTCTGACATCTAAGAAATGACCTCCTCCAATATCAAATGGAGAACCATCAACATCAGCACTTCTGCAAAGACCCCCTGCTTCTGCCTCCTGCTCTATAATAAGAAAGTCATTCTCTCCCTTATCTTTAAGCGACCTGGCAAATGAAAGTCCTGCAGGTCCTGCTCCCAATATAATATACTTCATAAATCCTCTCAATCATTGTAATGACGCAATCCTGCCTAATTTTACCAAAGATTCATTCTAAAGGCAAGAAAACGCCATAATATCAAACTTTTATGAGATTGTTCAGTTACTGTTCACAGGCAAACTGCGCACTCCGCTGCGCAGTTATGCCACAATAACTTTGACTGAACACTGGGTTTTGCCCATTGCCGTAGGCAATTTTAAATGGCAAAACCCGTTACTGGAGCACGCTGAAAGCGTGTGAACAGTAACATTGTTCAAATTATATATGTTTTGATCACTTCATTGTAAGAATCTGATTTTAATGTGGATTCCGTATGATTACATATAAATACTATCACTGTTTATCATTTGATATTTTTGAAATACAAAAAACCCCAGATACTTAATGTACCCGGGGTAGATAGTGCCCAAAGCCGGAATCGAACCAGCGACACGAGGATTTTCAGTCCTCTGCTCTACCAACTGAGCTATCTGGGCATTTTGATGAAATAGCGGGGACAGGATTTGAACCTGTGACCTTCGGGTTATGAGCCCGACGAGCTTCCAGACTGCTCCACCCCGCGTCAAAACAGTGCAGCTTATATTCTTATAAAGTGGATGGTGATGGATTCGAACCATCGAAGCAAGTTGCAACAGATTTACAGTCTGCCCCCTTTGGCCACTCGGGAAACCATCCATAAAGCCGATGAACGGACTCGAACCGTTAACCTGCTGATTACAAATCAGCTGCTCTGCCAATTGAGCCACATCGGCAATTTAATTTTTAAGTGGGACCTACAGGGCTCGAACCTGTGACCCTCTGCTTGTAAGGCAGATGCTCTCCCAGCTGAGCTAAGATCCCACGAACGACCCAGGACGGACTTGAACCGACGGCCTCCGCCGTGACAGGGCGGCGCTCTAACCAACTGAGCCACTGGGCCAAATCATTCGTGTTTTACACTTATGTTCCAGACTTTGAAAACTGAACATCGAACCTTCCGAGGTTTCATCCTCACGACGTTTTTTCTTGGACAAGCTTTCGACCTATTAGTAATGGTCAGCTCCATGCATCACTGCACTTCCACCTCCATCCTATCTACCCTGTACTCTTCAGGGGGTCTCTCATGACCGGAGTCACCTGGATATCTTATCTTGAGGTCGGCTTCACGCTTAGATGCCTTCAGCGTTTATCCGATCCGGACTTGGCTACTCTGTCGTGGATTTGGTATCCAGCAGATGCACCAGCGGTCCGTCCATCCCGGTCCTCTCGTACTAAGGACAGCTCCTCTCAAATATCCTACGCCTGCGCCGGATAGGGACCGAACTGTCTCACGACGTTCTGAACCCAGCTCGCGTACCACTTTAATGGGCGAACAGCCCAACCCTTGGGACCTGCTACAGCCCCAGGATGTGATGAGCCGACATCGAGGTGCCAAACCTCCCCGTCGATGTGAACTCTTGGGGGAGATCAGCCTGTTATCCCCAGGGTAGCTTTTATCCGTTGAGCGATGGCAATTCCACTTTCTGCCACCGGATCACTAAGTCCTACTTTCGTACCTGCTCCACCCGTCGGTGTCGCAGTCAGGCCTCCTTCTGCCTTTGCACTCTGCGGATGGTTCCCGACCATCCTGAGGAGACCTTTGAGCGCCTCCGATACTCTTTCGGAGGCGACCGCCCCAGTCAAACTCCCCGCCAGACATTGTCCCCCGCCATGATTCAATGGCGCAGGTTAGGAAGCTGGCAGCAGAAGGGTGGTATCCCAACATTGGCTCCCCGAAAACTGGCGTTCCCGGTTCTTAGCCTCCCACCTATCCTGTACATCCACTGCCGGATCCCAGTATCAAGCTGGAGTAAAGCTCCATGGGGTCTTTCCGTCCTGGCGCAGGTAACCAGCATCTTCACTGGTACTTCAATTTCACCGGGTGCATTGTCGAGACAGTGTTCAAATCATTACGCCTTTCGTGCGGGTCGGAACTTACCCGACAAGGAATTTCGCTACCTTAGGACCGTTATAGTTACGGCCGCCGTTTACTGGGGCTTGAATTCAAGGCTTCGGATTGCTCCTGACCTCTCCTCTTAACCTTCCAGCACCGGGCAGGCGTCAGCTCATATACTTCACCTTTCGGTTTCGCATAAACCTGTGTTTTTGCTAAACAGTTGCTTGAACCTTTTCTCTGCGGCTCCATCTCTGGAGCTCCCCTTCTCCCGAAGTTACGGGGACATTTTGCCGAGTTCCTTAACAATGCTTCTCCCGCCGGCCTTGGGCTCCTCGCCCTGCCTACCTGTGTCGGTCTGCGGTACGGGTCCGTATGGCACAATAGTGGCTTTTCCCGGCAGCCTGTCCGCTTCCTTCCCTACTTTTTTTCGGTCCTTCATAAGCAGCCTTTTCCCATGTATTTTAACCCATGGCTGGCTCCTTACTCTACCGGTTTTTCCATTCCCGGCTGAAGCTTTCTTTCTGCGTCCCCACATTTCTGACCATCCGGAGCTCAGGATTATCAACCTGATGTCCATCACCTACGCGTCTCCGCCTCGGCTTAGGTCCCGGCTTCCCCAGGGAAGATCAGCTTTACCCTGGAAACCTCTGGCATTCGGCCTGAAGGATTCTTACCTTCATCTCGCTACTCATTCCGGCATTCTCTCTTCATGCAAGTCCACGGCCCGTTTCCGTACCGCTTCGCTCCTGCATCAATGCTCCCCTACCGATCACCTGTACCCGCAGGTACAACTGATCCCATGGCTTCGGTGGCGCGTTTCAGCCCCGTGTATTTTCGGCGCAGGACCTCTCGGCTAGTGAGCTATTACGCACTCTTTGAATGTATGGCTGCTTCTGAGCCAACATCCTAGCTGTCTTCGAAATCCCACATCCTTTTCCACTTAACGCGCTCTTCGGGACCTTGGCCGATGGTCTGGGCTCTTTCCCTTTTGACCGCCCGACTTATCTCATGCGGTCTGACTCCTATGGAACATTTCTCTGGCATTCATGGTTTGATAGTCTTTGGTAAGCTTATGCAGCTCCCGCGGACATTCAGTGCCCTACCTCCAGGAAACTCTCCTATAAGGCTAGCCCTAAAGCTATTTCGGGGAGAACCAGCTATCTCCGGGTTCGATTGGAATTTCTCCGCTATCCACACCTCATCGCCACCCTTTTCAACGGATGTGCGTGCGGACCTCCAACACCTTTTACGGTGTCTTCATCCTGGACATGGATAGGTCACCCGGTTTCGGGCCCACAGCATACGAACTTTTCGCCCTGTTCAGACTTGGTTTCCCTTCGGCTCCGCAGCTTAACTGCTTAACCTCTCCGTATACCGCGGCTCGCCGGACCGTTCTACAAAAAGTACGCGGTCAGACCTTGACGTCCTTCCGCAGTTTGTAGGCACAGGATTTCAGGTTCTCTTTCACTCCCCTCCCGGGGTCCTTTTCACCTTTCCTTCACAGTACTATACGCTATCGGTCACTGAGTGGTATTTAGCCTTACGGGGTGGTCCCCGCTTATTCCCACGAAATTCCTCGTGTTTCGCGGTACTCTGGATCCTGCCGGCTATTGTCGGACTTCGTGTACGGGACTCTCACCCTTTCTCGTCAGCTCTTCCAAAACTGTTCCACTGTCCTATCGTTGCTTTATGCAGTCCTAAACCCCATCATGCACGCACGATGGTTTGGGCTCTTCCGCGTTCGCTCGCCGCTACTTACGGAATCACTTTTGTTTTCTCTTCCTCCGGCTACTTAGATGTTTCAGTTCACCGGGTTCCCTCCGTATACCTATGTATTCAGCATACGGTGACGGTCTCTTCGTCCGCCGGGTTTCCCCATTCAGATATCTGTGGATCACGGGATATTTGCTCCTCCCCACAGCTTTTCGCAGCTTATCACGTCTTTCTTCGGCCCTCAGTGCCAAGGCATCCGTCCTGCGCCCTTCTTTGCTTGACCTCGCAGATTCCTCTGCTCCGTCACTCGGTCGCTGTTCTCTCGAGCTTCTCGCTCTTGATTACGAACTTTCGCTTTGCTTTTTTGCTTTGCGTTGTCTTTCAGACTCTCGTCTTCCTGACTTTTTCTTTTTGATGCATGACTTTCATCATACATCCCTCGGATGTCTTAACTCTTTTCTTTAGTTAAGATTTTTTATATTGGTTCGATATTCAGTTTTCAAAGTCCGGTGTTTAAGAACTCTTTCAAGTTCTTAGTGGAGATGGAGAGATTCGAACTCTTGACCCCCTGCTTGCAAGGC